>NZ_SLWY01000005.1 GCF_004341245.1 Plasticicumulans lactativorans
ACGCTGTTTGCCCTGGTCAACCTGTATCAGGCGAGGAAACCACTCATGGCCTGAGTGCGCCTGCCATCCGCCTGCAGTGGCTAAAACGGCCCTGCAGGCGCAGGGCGACTGACCCATTTCCGGATTCGGCGCCGGAAGCGGGTCAGAAAATGACCGGTCCGGGGGCGGGTGAATGGGGAATGGATCTGATCAGAGGTTCCTATGGTTTGATGGCGCTCTGATCTTGGTCGGACTGCTTCTTACGTTTGGTTCAGTTTTGCTATCACCGTCTGCTCGGGTAGACCGACCATTCATTCCAGACGGCGAAGTCCCACAATTTGTCGCTTCGGTTATCGCCGGACTATTCCTGATTGTCGGAATGCTGAGGGTCATGCTCCGGAGTACGAAGCGCACAACGATGCTTAAGATGGAGATGGCAGCGCTGAGTAAGCGTCGTCTATAAAATGCTTCCAGCCGACGGGCCTCGCTTCGCTCGGCCCGCGCCTAAAGCACGGCGTCGCAGGCCGTGGAAGGGTTTTGTTAGCGGCGCTTAGGGCGTCGATCTGTGGCATGGGCATTATCGGCGTTGACGCTACTTGCCGTTCATGCACGCCAGCACCTTTGCGTTGATTTCGTTCGAACCGGGCGCCATGCACTCCTGAAGGGGGCGGCGTGGCGCGCTTGAGAGTGCTTGCACCGGGGCCGGCGTTTTCTGTGGTGTGCTCGGTGCAGGTGGTGTCGGTCTGGATGTTGCCGGCGGTGATGGGGGTGGCTGGCGTACCGTCGGCTCGGGCATCGGCGCTGTCCGCACCGGGGCGGGTGGTGGAGTCGGTTTCAGGATTGCCTGTATCTGTGCGGCGGTTTGTCGTTTTTGCTCGTTGAGAGAGGTCTTTACTTGCGAGACGACTGTCTGTCCGACGATGGCTATCACGGCTGCCATGATTCCGGCTCTCAGCAGGCGGGGCGTTATACTTTTCGCGCTGTCTCGCCAACTGCGCTCCTTCGCCTGGTCTTCCTTCACCGAGGGGTAGTAGTACGAGCGTTCACGTTCCGCTCGTGTTCTGCGGGGTTTCGGCATTGGCGGGCTGTCTCCTTCTGCCTCGTCTTCGGGTTTAATTTAAGGCTTGCTCCACCATATGCCTTGGTCCTGTGGCGGTTGCTCCGGTGTGGTGGCTGGTGCTCGCCGAGGGGCTTGTGGTGGTGTGTATTGCTGCGGCGTGAACTGTGGTGCTGGTGGCAGTGCTCGTTGCAATGATCGCGATACGCTGCTGCCGAATCCCTCGATCATCTTGGTTGCGATGTACATGCTCGCAGTCCACCGGATCAGGTCGGCTGCCAGTGTTCCGAGCATGATTGCGACCGCGATCGGCAGGCACCACTGCCAGGGGCTTCGGTTGCTTTCCAAGCGGCGATCGATGTCTCTGCGTCGGACGTGATCGTACTGTTCCATCCTTTTCCCTCGGCTGCATCCCGTCACCGGGTGTCCCTTCCCTAACTCCCGGCTGAACTGCCGTTTCGTCCCCATGAACCACCTCCGGTTTCGTCTTGCACCTTAACAAGGTGTCCTCGAAACCGGCAGCAGCCCACGGCTCAACCCGCTGGCCGGGTTGACACTTGGTTGACACTGGAAAAGGGCAGGGGCCTACGCTCGCGCGTAAGCCCCTGATTTTATGGTGGGCCCTGCAGGGCTCGAACCTGCGACCTAGCGATTATGAGTCGCCAGCTCTAACCGACTGAGCTAAGGGCCCGTGGCGGGGGTGGAGTATACGCACCGCGGGCCGGGCGGTGCGAGCCGTGTCATTCGATGTCGAGGAAGCTGCGCAACTGCTCGGAGCGGTTGGGGTGGCGCAGCTTGCGCAGCGCCTTGGCCTCGATCTGGCGGATGCGCTCGCGGGTGACGTCGAACTGCTTGCCGACCTCCTCCAGGGTGTGGTCGGTGGGCATGTCGATGCCGAAGCGCATGCGCAGCACCTTGGCCTCGCGCGGCGTGAGGCTCGCGAGCACCTCGTAGGTGGCTTCCTTCAGCCCCTCGATGGTGGCGGCCTCGAGGGGCGACATCACGCTGGTGTCCTCGATGAAGTCGCCGAGGTGGCTGTCCTCGTCGTCGCCGATCGGGGTCTCCATCGAGATCGGTTCCTTGGCGATCTTGAGGACCTTGCGCACCTTGTCCTCGGGCATCTCCATGCGTGCGGCGAGTTCCTCGGGGGTCGCCTCGCGGCCCATCTCCTGCAGCATCTGGCGCGAGATGCGGTTGAGCTTGTTGATCGTCTCGATCATGTGCACCGGGATGCGGATGGTGCGCGCCTGGTCGGCGATCGAACGCGTGATGGCCTGGCGGATCCACCACGTGGCGTAGGTCGAGAACTTGTAGCCGCGGCGGTATTCGAACTTGTCCACCGCCTTCATCAGCCCGATGTTGCCTTCCTGGATCAGGTCGAGGAACTGCAGGCCGCGGTTGGTGTACTTCTTGGCGATCGAGATCACCAGGCGCAGGTTGGCCTCCACCATCTCCTTCTTGGCGCGCCGGGCCTTGGCTTCGCCGATCGACATGCGACGGTTGATCTCCTTGATGTCGAGCACCGCCAGCGAGGTCTCGCGTTCGATCCCGGCGAGGCGCCCCTGCGCCGCGCGGATGGTCTCGCGGTGCGGTTCCAGCGCCGCCGAGTACTTCTTGCCGGCGCGGATGTGCACGTCGACCCAGTCGGGGTCGGTTTCGTGCTCGGGAAACGAGGCGATGAAGATCTTGCGCGGCATCTCGGCCTTGTAGACGCAGCAGTCCATGACGATCTTCTCTTCGGCGCGGATCCGGTCGACCAGCGCACGCAGGGTTTCGACCAGCATGTCGAGCACCTTCGGCACCAGCTTCAGCTCCATGAAGCGGTCGGCCATCTGCGTGCGCAGCGTCACGGTGGCGGCATGCTGCGGGCCATGCGCCTCGATGCTCGCGAGCACGGCGGTGTGCAGTTCGCGCAGTTCACCGAAGCGGCGGGCGGCCTCCTCGGGATCGGGGCCGGTGTCGGCCGTTTCGGACGTGTCGTCGGCCTCGTCGTCGTCGTCGCCCACCGCGACGTCGGTGCTGACCGAGAGCGCGTCGATGTCCGGTTCGTGCTCGACGGCGGCCGCTTCGGCCGGCAGTTCGTCGAGACCGACGAAGCCGCTGATGATGTCGGCCAGGCGCGCTTCGCCGCTCTCGACCAGGGCGTACTCCTTCAGCAGTTCCGACACCGTCAGCGGATAGCTGGCGAGCGCCGAGAGCACCTGGGCCATGCCCTCCTCGATGCGCTTGGCGATCAGGATCTCGCCCTCGCGGGTCAGCAGTTCGACGGTGCCCATTTCGCGCATGTACATGCGCACCGGGTCCGTGGTGCGGCCGAACTCGCTGTCGACGGCGGCGAGGGCGGCGGCGGCCTCCTCGGCGACGTCGTCATCGTCGGTGGTGACGGAGCTGTCGTTGAGCAGCAGGGTATCGGTGTCCGGGGCGAACTCGTGGACTTCGATCCCCATGTCGTTGATCATCGAAATGATGTCTTCGATCTGTTCGGGGTCGACGATATCGTCCGGCAGGTGATCGTTGACCTCCGCATAGGTCAGGAAGCCCTGTTCCTTGCCGCGGGCGATCAACTTCTTCAACTGCGACTGTTGCTGTTCGCTCATGACCTTACTATCGCACCCAACTGTTAGAGTGAAGCGGGCTAAAACAAACTCGGAAGTTTAACACAAGGCTTCCCACCTGCTCGTCCCCTCACTCCGCCGGGCGTCCGCCGCGGCGCAGCGCGTCCTTCTCCTCGTCGCTGAGGGGCTCGCCGCGCGCGAGCTTGTCGATCAGGGGCTTGGGTCCGCTCTGCCGGCTGAGGAGCAGGGCGAGCGTGTCCCGGAACTCGCCGAGGAAATCGAAGTGTTCGGGCGCGACCTCCGGCTGCCAGGCGAGGAGTCGTTCGAGCACGTGCCGCTCCGTCGTTCCGCGATCATAGCGTTCGAGCAGCACGCCCAAGGGCAGGTGGGGGTTCCCGCGCAGCATTTCAAGCAGTTCCGTCAGCAGCTTGATGCCGGGCAGCGGGGCGTGTTCGAGCCCTGGCGGGACATCGACCTGGGTGGCGAGTTCGGGGTGAGACAGCAGCAGCGCGATGGCGTGCCGGACCGGCGTCCTGCGGTGGTCGACCCGGCCGGCGGGCGTGCCGCCCCCCGGCGCCGTCTGCTGCAGGCGCGTGAAGCGATGCACCAGCGACCCGGCGCCGATGCGCTGGACGAGCATTTCGCGCAGCGGCGTATCGGGCATGCGTTCGAGCAGTGGCTTGGCGAGTTCGAGCAGGCGCGCATGACCGTCGACGCTGTCGAGGTTGTCCACCTGGGCTTCCAGATGCGCGACCAGGTAATCGCCGAGCGGCGCGGCCTCGCCCAGGCGCCGTTCGAAGGCTTCACGCCCTTCGCGGCGAACCAGCGAGTCGGGGTCCTCGCCCTCCGGCAGGAACAGAAAGCCCACCTGGCGCCCCTCGCGCAGGTGCGGCAGCACGTTCTCCAGCGCGCGCCAGGCGGCCTCGCGGCCGGCGCGGTCGCCGTCGAAGCAGAAGATCACCTCGCGCGTGATGCGGAACAGGCGTTCGGTGTGCTCGGACGTCGTCGAGGTGCCGAGCGTCGCGACGGCGTAGCGCACGCCGTGCTGCGCCAGCATGATCACGTCCATGTAGCCCTCGACCACCAGCAGGCGCGGGATGCTGCGCAGGGACGTGCGCGCCTCGTACAGGCCGTACAGCTCCTGGCCCTTGTGGAACACGGGCGACTCGGGCGAATTCAGGTACTTGGGCTGACCGTCGCCGAGGATGCGTCCACCGAAGGCGATGGTGCGGCCGCGGCGATCGCGGATCGGGAACATGATGCGGTCGCGGAAACGGTCGATCGGTTCGCCGCCCTCGCGGTCGGCGACGAGCCCGGCGGCGATGAGCGCGCGCAGCGCAGCCCCCCGCGCGCGCAGCGCCGTCGACAGCGCGTCGCGTCCGGGAGGGGCGAAACCGATGCCGTAGGCCTTTGCGATCTCGCCGCTGAGGCCCCGCCCGCGCAGGTAATCGATCGCCCGCTGACGCTCCGGGTGGGCGCGCAGCTGGCGCTGGAACCAGCGGTCCGCGGCATCGACCCAGGCGAGCAGGTCGTCGTCCGGCCGTTCCTGCGCGGGGTGCGCCTCGCGGGGTATCTCCAGGCCGACGAGACGGGCGAGTTCCTCGACGGCTTCGGGGAAGGCGAGGTGCTCGTACGCCATCAGGAAGTCGATGGCATTGCCGTGCACGCCGCAGCCGAAGCAGTGATAGAACTGCTTGGTCGGGCTGACGTAGAAGGACGGGGTTTTCTCGTTGTGGAACGGGCAGCAGGCAGCGAACTCGCGTCCCGACTTGCGCAGCATCACCCGGCTGTCGACGACCTCGACGATGTCGACTCGTGCGAGCAACTGGTCGAGGAAATCCTGGGGAATGCGACCGGCCATGTGCTGCGCACTTCGGGGGATGGCAGGGAGGCCCGGATGGGCCGGGCGCTCGCGTGCGGCGGACGGAGGCCCGGCGGCTCAGCCGCCGAGGCGGGCCTTGATGCGCGCGCTGACCTGCGCCATGTCGGCGCGACCCTGCACCTGTTCGCGGATCGCAGCCATGACTTTGCCCATGTCGCGCACGCTGGCGGCCCCGCTGGCCGCGACGGCGCGTTCGATCAGCGCGTCGATCTCCTCGGCCGACAGCGCCGCCGGCATGTAGCCCTGGATCACCCCGACTTCCGCCTGCTCCTTGGCGGCGAGGTCCTCACGGCCGGCGCTGGTGAACTGGGCGATGGATTCGCGCCGCTGCTTCAGCATCTTGTCGAGCACCAGCAGCGTCTGGCCGTCGTCGAGCTCGATACGCTCGTCCACCTCGCGCTGCTTGATCGCCGCCAGGATCAGGCGCAGGGTGCCGAGGCGGTCCTTGTCCTTGGCCCGCATGGCCTCCTTCACATCGTCCTGCAGGCGCTGTTTCAGCGACATGTCGTACGTCCGGAGCGCCGTTGCGGCTCAGTACAGACGCGTACGACGGGCGACTTCGCGCGCCATCTTCTTCTGGTGACGCTTGACGGCCGCCGCCGCCTTGCGCTTGCGCTCCTGGGTCGGCTTCTCGTAGAACTCACGCGAGCGGATCTCGGCGAGCACCCCGGCCTTCTCGCAGGCGCGCTTGAAGCGGCGCAGTGCGATGTCGAACGGTTCGTTTTCTTTCACTTTGACAACGGGCATTAAACCTGTACCTCAATGAGAATTGCGCGGATCACGGCAAGCGCGCGATTCTAAGCGTTCACCGTCGGCAAAGCAAAGCACGTGCTGACGGCCTCCCGCCGTGGTGGAACACCTGCAGATGATCGTTCTCGGAATCGAAACCTCCTGCGACGAAACCGGCGTGGCGCTGTACGCGCACGACCGCGGCCTGCTCGCGCACGTGCTGTACAGCCAGGTCGCGCTGCACGCCGAGTACGGCGGCGTGGTGCCCGAGCTCGCCTCGCGCGACCACGTGCGCAAGGCCGTGCCGCTGCTGCGCGAGGTGTTCCGCGCGGCCGGGCTCGCCAGCGGCGCGGTTGACGGCGTGGCCTACACCGCCGGCCCGGGGCTGGTCGGCGCGCTGATGGTCGGTGCTGCGCTCGGACGCAGCCTGGCCTGGGCCTGGGGCGTCCCCGCGCTGGGCGTGCATCACCTGGAGGGGCATCTGCTCGCGCCGCTGCTCGAGCCCGAGCCGCCGGCGTTCCCGTTCGTGGCGCTGCTGGTGTCGGGAGGGCACACGCTGCTCGTCGACGTCGCCGGGGTGGGGCGCTACCGCGTGCTCGGCGAGTCGGTCGACGATGCCGTCGGCGAAGCCTTCGACAAGACCGCCAAGCTGCTCGGGCTGCCTTACCCGGGCGGGCCGGAACTGGCGCGGCTGGCCGAGCACGGCGACCCGGCCCGCTTCAGCTTTCCGCGGCCGATGACCGATCGGCCCGGGCTCGACTTCAGTTTCAGCGGGCTCAAGACCTTCGCGCTGAACACCCTGCACGGGCTCGCGGGCAGCGCGCAGGACCGCGCCGACGTCGCCCGCGCCTTCGAGGACGCGGTGGTCGACACGCTGGCGATCAAGTGCCGGCGCGCGGTGAAGGCGACCGGCACGCGGCGCCTGGTGGTCGCCGGCGGCGTCGGCGCCAACCGGCGCCTGCGCGTGCGCCTGACCGAACTGATGCAGGAGCTGGGGGGGGGCGCCTACTACCCGCGGCCGGCGTTCTGCACCGACAACGGCGCGATGATCGCGCTGGCGGGCTGCCTGCGCCTCACGGCCGGGCAGGCCGAGGACCTCGCCATCCGGGCCACGGCGCGCTGGCCGCTGGACGGGCTCGAGGCCCCGGCCGCGGGCTGAGGGTCAGCCGGGCGTGCCCGGCCCCGCGCCGGCGTCGGACTTCTTCTTCTCGCCGATGCGGCCCTCGGTGCCGTCCAGCAGCTTGCGGATGTTGCTGCGGTGGCGCCACACGAGCAGCGGCACCATCGCCAGCACCGCCGCCACGTAGGCGCCCGGCAGCGCGAACCACCACAGGTACAGCGGCGCCAGCACGGCGGCGGTCAGCGCCGCCAGCGACGAGATGCGGAAGATGAAGGCCATCGCGAGCCAGGTCGCGAGGGCGGCCAGCGCCACCTGCCACGACAGGCCGAGGATCACGCCGAACGCCGTCGCCACGCCCTTGCCGCCGATGAAGCCGAAGAACACCGGATAGAGGTGGCCGAGGAAGGCGGCGCAGCCGGTCAGCGCCACGGCCGCGGGGGGCGCGTCGAGCGCCTTGGCGAGCAGTACCGGCAGCACCCCCTTGGCGAAGTCGCCGATCAGCGTGAGCAGTGCGGCCTTCTTGCCGCCGATGCGCAGGACGTTGGTCGCGCCCGGATTGCGCGAACCGGTACTGCGCGGATCGGGCAGGTTCAGCGCGCGGCAGACGATGATCGCGGTCGACGCCGACCCGCACAGGTAGCCGATCAGGACGCAGACGAAGGCGGTGAGCATGGGGTATTCACGCTGGCGGGTGGGGAGGCGAGGGGCGGGCGGAAGCGTGGTTCGCTTCCCGGCGATTCGACTATAGTCTGGCAAAATTCCCACGAGGCTGTGAATGGACATCATCTTCATCCGCGAGCTCGAGATCGAGACCGTCATCGGCATCTTCGACTGGGAGCGCCAGATCCGTCAGAGGATCAGCCTCGACCTGGAAATGGGCACCGACATCCGGCGCGCGGCCGGGGCCGATGCGATCGAGCACACCCTCGACTACAAGGCCGTGTCGAAGCGGCTGATCCAGTTCGTCAGCGAGTCCGAGTTCATGCTCGTGGAAACCCTCGCCGAGCGCATCGCCACGCTGGTGATGGGCGAGTTCGACGTCCCTTGGCTGCGGCTCACGCTGAACAAGCCGGGCGCCGTGCGCGGTTCGCGCTCGGTCGGCGTGATCATCGAGCGCGGCGTGCGGGGCTGAGCGGCAGATGGCCCGTGTCTACGTGAGCATCGGCAGCAACATCGACCGCGAGGCCAACGTCGCGTCGTGCCTGGTGGCCCTGCGCGGGGCCTTCGGCGCGATCGACTGCTCGCCGGTGTACGAATGCCCCGCGGTGGGGTTCAGCGGCGACGACTTCTACAACCTCGTGGTCGGCTTCGACACCGAGCTGGCGGTGCGGGAGGTGGCGACGCGGCTGCGCGAGATCGAGTTCGCCCACGGCCGGCGCCGCGACCTGCCGAAGTTCTCCGCGCGCACGCTCGATCTCGACCTGCTGCTGTATGACGCGCTGGTGCAGCACGGCGACGGCATCGACGTGCCGCGCGACGAGATCACCCGCTACGCCTTCGTGCTGCGCCCGCTCGCCGATCTCGCCGGCGAGCGGCGCCACCCCGAGCTGGGGCTGAGCTTCGCCGAGCTGTGGGCGCGCTTCGCGGTGCCCGACGCCGGGCTGCGGCGCGTCGAGCCGTCGGCGCCGACCTGAGCGCGCCGCGCGCTCAGAGTTCGCCCCAGCGCGAGCGGCGCTGCACCCGCAGCCGCGGCAGGACCAGGCCGAGCACGATGCCGCTCAGCAGCACCCCCGAGCCGAGCAGGAACCAGTCGCGCTGATTGCGATCGGCGAGCGACTGGTTTTCCTGCTGGGCGATCTGCAGGTTGCGCTCGAGCGTGACGACGCGTTCCTGCAACTCCTTGTTCTGCTGGTCGATCGCGATCGCGTTGGCGGCGGTGCGGCGGATCTGCGCGATCTCCTGCGTGATGCGATGGTTGTCGGCCGAGATCTGGCTGACGCTGGATTCGACGTCGCCCTTCTGCGTGGCCAGCGTGTCTAGGCGCTGCTTGAGGCTCGCGTTCTCGGAGCGCACGCGTTCGAGTTCGAGCTGCGACTGCGCGAGCGCATCGCGCGCCGACGGCGTTTCCATCAGGTACTGGCTCGGCATCCAGCCCTGCACGCCACCGTCGCTGGCCTTGACCAGCGTGAAGCCCTTGTCGTCGCCGGAATCCAGCACCTCGACCGGGGTGCCGCTCGGCAGCATGCGGACGATCTTGTGGCGCAGGCTGGCCCCGGCGCGCAGCGGGACTTCGAGCGTGTCGGCGACGTAACGGACGGTTTTCGCTTCGACGACGGGGATCAGCGGCAGGGTGAGGAGGATGAGGGCAAGCAGCGTTAGGCGCATGGCGGCGGGGGGTCTGTAGCGGATGGCCGGCCATTCTAGCCCAGCCCCGGACCCCGCCCAACCGCGCCCGGCCGGCGTCACATCGACAGGCTGCGCCCGCCGTCGACCGCCAGCACCTGCCCGGTGACGTAGGGCGCGTCGCGCAGCAGGAACAGCACCGTGCGCGCGATGTCGTCGGGGTTGCCGAGGCGTCCCAGCGGCACGCGGGCGAGGATCGCGGCCTGCGCGGCACTGCCGGCGCCCGCCTCCGGCCACAGGATCGCGCCGGGCGCGACGCCGTTCACGCGCACATCGGGGGCGAGTTCGAGCGCGAGCGAGCGCGTCAGCATCGCCATCCCCGCCTTGGCCATGCAGTACACGGTGTGGCGCGGCATCGGCGGGCCGGCGTGGATGTCGACCAGGTTGACGATGGCGCCGCGCGTCGCGCGCAGCGCCGGCGCCGCCGCCTGGGCGAGGAAGAACGGCGCCTTCAGGTTGCTGGCGAAGAGTTCGTCCCACTGCGCCTCGGTGGTGCTGCCGATCGGCGTCGGGTAGAAGCTCGACGCGTTGTTGACCAGCGCGTCGAGCCGCCCGAAGGCCGCGAGCGTGGCGTCGATGAGCCCGGCCAGGCGCGCCGCGTCCTGCAGGTCGGCGGCGAGCAGCGTCACCGAGCCCGGGCGCTGCGCGGTGAGTTCGGCCGCGAGCGCCGCGGCGGCCGGCGCCGAGTGGCGGTGGTGCAGCGCGAGGTTCATGCCGGCCGCGTGCAGCGTGCGTGCGATGCAGGCGCCGATGCGCCGCGCCGCGCCGGTGACCAGGGCCACGCGCCCGTTCAGGGTGATATGCTCCACGGCCCTTTCCTCCCGCGGTGATGGTCGGCGACGCCCGGCTGGCCGCGCAGCCCGACCGTAAGCCCATGCGCCCGCCGTCCGTATCGATCGACCGCCTGCCCCCGCCCACTGCCGAGGCGGCCGCGCACAGCGCGCGCCTGGTCGAGTGTATCCGCGCCGAGATCGCCGCGGCGGGCGGCGCCATCCCGTTCGAACGCTACATGGCGCTCGCGCTGTACGCCCCCGGGCTCGGCTACTACAGCGCCGGCGCGCAGAAATTCGGTGCCGCCGGGGACTTCGTCACCGCGCCCGAACTGTCGCCGCTGTTCTCGCGCTGCCTCGCGCGCCAGTGCCGCGAACTGCTCGACGCCCTCGGCGGCGGCGACATCCTCGAGGTCGGTGCCGGTTCCGGGGTGATGGCCGCCGACATCCTCGCCGAACTCGACGCCGCGGGGTGCCTGCCGGGGCGCTACCGGGTGCTCGAAGCCAGCGCCGAGCTGCGCGCACGCCAGCACGCCACGCTCGCGGCACGGGTGCCGCACCTGCTCGCGCGCGTGGACTGGCTCGAGCGCCTGCCGGACGGCGGCTTCGAGGGCGTGGTGCTCGGTAACGAGGTGCTCGACGCGATGCCGGTGCGGCGCTTCCGCGTCAGCGCCGCGGGGCTGCATGAGGTCGGCGTGGCGGTGGGCGAGGGGGGGGACCTCGAACTGGTCGAGCTGCCCGCCGACGCCACCCTCGCCGCGGCGGTCGCCGCGATCGAGACGGCGCTCGGCCGTCCGCTGCCACCGGGCTACGACTCCGAGCTCAACCCCTACCTCGACGGCTGGTTCCGCGGCCTCGCCGCCGCCGTCGCGCGCGGGGCGGTGATCCTGCTCGACTACGGTTATCCGCGCCGCGAGTACTACCACCCCGAGCGCACGCGCGGCACCTTGATCTGCCACTACCGGCACCGCGCCCACGAGGAGGTCCTGCTCTGGCCCGGCCTGCAGGATCTCACCGCCAACGTCGATTTCACCGCGGTCGCCGACGCCGGCGTCGGCGCCGGCTTCGCGCTGGCGGGCTACACCACGCAGGCCTACTTCCTGTTCGGCTGCGGGCTCGAAGCCCTGGTGGCCGAGACGGACCCCGCCGACACCGTGCGCTACCTCGCCCTCGCGCAGCAGGTGAAGCGCCTGACGCTGCCCGGCGAGATGGGCGAGCGCTTCAAGGCGATCGGCTTCCTGCGCGGGCTGGCGCTGCGGCCCTGCGGCTTCGCGCTTTTCGATCAGGGCCGCCGGCTCTGAGCCGGCGCACGCTCATGCGTGCACATCGAGTTCGCGGCCGATGCGGCGCTCCGGGTCGGCATCGGTGGCGCGGGTGGGCGGCGGTGCGGCCTCGCGCTCGCGCAGCGCCGCGGTCTGCTCCTCGCGCTCGCGCGCCTCGTCGAAGCGTTTCTGCGCCGCGGTCGGATCGGCGGCGGGGGTGGCCGGCGTGACTGCCGGCGGGACGGTGGGTAATGGCGGGATCTGCATCGCGGCGCCCTCCGGAAAGGCTTGTCGCCACCGAAGCTTAGGCCTCCCGGCCGGGTGCCGCCAGAGGCGCGCGCATCAGCCGGCCGCGGCGATCGCCGCGACGCGGGCGCGCTTCAGTTCCGCGGCGATCGCCGTGCCGCTCAAGCCCTGCGCGGCCAGCGCCTGCGCCGATACCGCGGCGGCGGCGGCGCGCGCGCGCTCGAAGCGCGCCGCCTGCGGGTAGGGGCGCTCCTCCAGGCCGGTGCGACCGCGCGCGTCGGCCTCGCAGGCGAGCAGGAACTGCGCGAAGCGTGCCGGGCGGCGCAGCGCGTCGAGGCGTTCGAGCGTGGCGAGCACGGTGTCGGGGCGCAGTTCGAGCGCGCGGTGGCAGTGGGTGTGGAATTCGGCGACCAGCACCGCGAGGTCGCGGTGCTCGGCCGGCGCGCGCAGGCGGGCGCAGACCTCGCGGACCAGGCGCGCGCTGCGCGCCTCGTGGCCGATGTGGCGCGGCCATTCGGCCGCCGGCGTGGTGCCCTTGCCGAGGTCGTGCAGCAGGGTGGCGAAGCGCGTCGGCACGTCGGCGCCGAGGCGTGCCGCCTGCGCCAGTGCCATCAGCACGTGCACGCCGGTGTCGACCTCGGGGTGGTGCCGTGGCGGCTGCGGCACCCCCCACAGCCGGTCGAGTTCGGGCAGCAGCCGCGCCAGCGCACCGCAATCGCGCAGCACCTCGATGCAGCGCCCGGGCCACGGCTCGCCGAGCGCGCGCGCGAGTTCGGCCCAGACGCGCTCGGGCACCAGCGCGTCGACCTCGCCGGCGGCGACCATCGTGCGCATCAGCGCGAGCGTCTCCGGGGCGACCGTGAAGCCGAGCCCGGCGTAGCGCGCGGCGAAGCGCGCCAGGCGCAGGATGCGCACCGGGTCCTCGGCGAAGGCCGGCGAAACGTGGCGCAGCACGCGGGCGTCGAGGTCGCGCAGGCCGCCCCAGGGGTCGGTCAGGCGGCCGTCGGCGGCGCGGGCGATGGCGTTGATGGTCAGGTCGCGCCGCGCCAGGTCCTCCTCCAGCGTCACCTCGGGCGCGGCGTGCACGGCGAAGCCGCGGTAGCCGGGCGCGGTCTTGCGCTCGGTGCGGGCGAGCGCGTACTCCTCGTGCGTCTGCGGGTGCAGGAACACCGGGAAGTCCTTGCCGACCGGGCGGAAACCGGCGGCCAGCATCTGCTCGGGGGTGGCGCCGACCACCACCCAGTCGCGCTCGCCGACCGCGCGCCCGAGCAGTTCGTCGCGCACCGCACCGCCCACCAGGTAGATCTCCATCGTTGCGTGTTCCTCTTCAGGTCGCGAACAGCCAGTCCTCGCCTTCGACCCGGCCCAGCGCGGCCAGGTCCGCGCGGATCGCCGGCTTGACCGAGCGCTGCGACACGGTGGCGAGGATGAAGGCATCGGCATGCGCGCGCGCGGCGGCGACCGGCAGCACCGGCCTGCCGCGCTTGCGCCCGCCGACCTTGCGCGGGTCCAGGTCGACGAAGGCGCGCACCGCCACGCCGTGGGCGAGCAGGCGATCATGCAGCAGCGCACCGGTGTCGGTCGCCCCCCACAGCAGCACCGGCCGGCCGCGCAGCACGTCGCGGGCGAGCGCGTCGGCCTTGAGTTCGAGCAGGCGCCGGCGGGTGCAGCGCGGGTCGGTGCGGGTGAGGCGCCCGGGGTGGTCGCGCCAGCGCAGCAGGATGCCGTCGGGCTTGGCCATGCCGATGCCGGCCGCCGCCGCGCGCAGCCAGAGCTCGTAGTCCTCCGGCCAGGGGCCGTCGCGGTAGGCGCCCAGGCGCTCCCAGGCCGCGCGGCGCAGCACCACGCTGGGGTGCGGCAGCGGGCTCTCGATGAACAGTTCGCGGCGGATGTCGGCCGGGCGGGTGAGGGCGTTGAGCCAGTCCTGGTAGGCGCGGTTGCCGGCGGCGGGCGGCCCGTCGGCGGTGACGATCTCCACCTGCGCGGCGCAGATGCCGACCCCGGGTTCGGCGTCGAGCAGCGCGAGCTGGCGTTCGAGCCGCGTCGGCAGGCTCTCGTCGTCGGCGTCCATGCGCGCGAGGAAGGCGCCGCGCGCCGCCTGCATGCCGTGGTTGAGCGCGCTGACCAGGCCGCGCCCCGGGTTGGCGAGCACGCGCAGGCGCGGGTCCGCCGGCAGCGCGGCGACGGCGCCGTCGGTCGAGCCGTCGTCGACGACGAGCAGCTCGAGCGCGCGCAGCGTCTGGCCGAGGATGCTGGCGACCGCGGCCGCCAGCAGCGCGCCGCCGTTGCGTACCGGCAGGACGACCGAAACCAGGGGGCGGGGCACGGGGGCGGGGGCTCGACGGCGGCGCGGCGCGCGAGCATAGCGCAGTCGTGCCCCGGCTTGCGCGCACCCCGCGGGCCCCGCATGCTGCCCGGTCGAAGCCGTTGCCGGAGCGAGCCGATGAACGCCGCGAACGATGCCACCGAGTGGAAGCGCAAGTACTTCGAGGTACTGCGCGAACTCGAGCGCAAGGAGCGTGACTGGAGCCTCGGCCAGGAGCTGCTGACGCTCGCGGTGCGCCGCCTCAGCCTGCTCGCGCAGGGGCTCGACACGCGCCTCGATCCGCACCTCGAATCGCTGCGCGCCGGCCTGCGCGGCGAGCTCGACCCGCCGCGGCTGCGCGCCGACCTCGGCCGCATCACCCAGCTGCTCGACGAGCTGCGCGATCTCGGCAAGAACGGGCTCGACGACGAGCTGGTGCGCCTGCTCGGGCTGCTCAGGCTGTCGACGTCGCGTCAGGCGGCGGTCGACAACCTCGTGGTGCGGCTGCGGCAGACGCCGCCGCCGCGCGAGGCGCTGATCGAGGCGATCGCGGTCGAGCTGAACCAGGTGCTGCTGCCGCCGACCGCGGCCGCGCCGCCGCCGGCGGCAGCGATACCGGCCGCGGCGGCCGCCGACCCCGCCCGCAGCGCCGAGCTGCTGTTCGGCAGTACGCTCGCCGAGCTGCTCGACGGCATCCGCCTCGCCTGGACGCCGCCGCTCGAACAGGCGCGCGAGGCGCTGCGCCAGCGCCTCGCCGCCGGCATCGAGCAGTCCGGCTGGCACACCGCGCTCGACGCCTGCGTCGAGCTGGTCAACCGCGCGGTGGCCGAGCTGGGCGGCGAGCGCGACGAGCTGCGACGCTTCCTCGAACAGGTGACCGAGCGCCTGCTGGCGCTCGAGGCGCTGCTGCGCGAGCAGGCCGCCGGGGTGGTCGAGGCGCGCGGCGGGCGCGCCGCGCTGGAGGGCGCGGTGGGCGCGGAGATGCGCGGCATGCGCGAGGGGGTGGAGCGGGCGCGCGACCTCGACAGCCTCAAGCGCAACATGCTGGCGCGCGTGGAGCAGATCGACCGCCACCTGCAGGCCTTCCGTTCTGCCGAGGAAGGGCGCCTGGCGCGCATCGACGAGCGCGTGCGCAGCCTGTCGGCGCAGCTGAGCTCGATGCACGAGGAAACCCGGGCGCTGCGCGGCCTGCTCGCCGAGCAGGACGAGCGCCTGCAGCGCGACCCGCTCACCGGCCTGAACAACCGCTTCGCCTACGACGAGCGCCTGCAGCGCGAGTTCGTGCACTGGCAGGCGCACGGCCAGCCGCTCGCGCTGCTGGTGTGGGACATCGACCACTTCAAGCGCATCAACGACACGCTCGGCCACGCGATCGGCGATCAGGTGCTGGTGGGGGTGGGGCGGGGGCTCGCCAGCGGCCTGCGCGGCGGCGACTTCGTCGCCCGCTACGGCGGCGAGGAGTTCGTGATGCTGCTCCCCGGCGTCGACCTCGACAGCGCCCGCGGCATCGCCGAGCGCATCCGCGCCGAGGTCGCGACGACGCACTTCCCGGTCACCGGCAGCGACGTCGCGGTGACGGTCTCCTGCGGCCTCACGCTGCTGCGCGAGGGCGACACGCCGCGCGGCTGCTTCGAGCGCGCCGACCAGGGCCTGCTCGCCGCCAAGCGCGGCGGGCGCAACCGCTGCGTGGCGGTGTGAGCACCGGGCGGACGCGCACCACCGGTGCGGGACGGCGTCCGCGCTGAGGTGCGCGCACGCGGCTCAGGCGCCGTGGCCGCCGTGCTGCTGCTCGGCGGCTGTGCGGAGCTCACCTACTACGGCCAGGCGTTCGAAGGCCAGGTGGAGCTGCTGGCGGCGCGCCGCCCGGTCGCCGAACTCGCCGCCGCGCCCTCCACCCCGGCGGCGCTGCGCGCACGGCTCGAACGCGCGCAGGCGATGCGCCGTTTCGCCGTCGCTGCGCTGGCGCTGCCCGACAACGGCAGCTACCGGAGCTTCGCCGCGCTGGGGCGCCCGCATGCGGTGTGGCTGGTGGTGGCGACCCCGCCGCTGTCGCTCGACGCGCGCGAGTGGTGCTTCCCGATCGCCGGCTGCGTCAACTACCGCGGCTACTTCGACGCCGCCGCCGCGCAGGCCTTCGCCGCCGAACGGCGTGCCGCCGGCGACGACGTGATGGTCGCCGGGGTGCCGGCCTACTCGACCCTCGGCTGGTTCGACGACCCGCTGCTCGACACCTTCATCGAGCTGCCCGAGGGGCGGCTCGCGGAGCTGATGTTCCACGAGCTCGCGCACCAGCGCGTCTACGTCGCCGGCGATCCGGCGTTCAACGAGGCCTACGCCACCGCGGTGGGGCGCCTCGGCGCGCGCGCCTGGCTCGCCGCGCAGGGCGCGCCGGGCGCGGCTGCGGACTACGCGCAGGCGCTGGCGCGCCAGCAGCAGTTCGTCGAGCGCGTGCTGGCGACGCGCGAGACGCTGGCGGCGCTGTATGCGAGCGCGGTCGACGACGAGGCCAGGCGCGCCGGCAAGGCACGCGCCTTCGCCGCGCTGCGCGCCGACTACGCGCGCCTGCGTGCGGCCTGGGGCGGCTACGCCGGCTATGACCACTGGTTCGGGCAGGACCTGAACAACGCCCGCCTCGTCGGCGTGACCACCTACCATCGCCTGGCGCCGGCCTTCGAGGAGATTCACCGGCTGCTGGGAGGGGATTTCGCCGCGCTGCACCGCGCGGTCGAGGCGCTCGCGGCGCTGCCGCCGGCAGCGCGCGATGCCTATCTCGCGGCCCTGCTCGCGCGCCCGGACGGCCCGCCGGCGGGGGCGCCGGCAGCGCCCGCCGTTAGCGCGGGCGGGCCGCCTCAGTCGCGCGCGGCGCGGGTGCGATAGCCGTCGTACGAGCCGCGGTAGTTGCGGCTCTTCATCTCGCGCGGCATCACCGCCTCGACCGAGCGCGGCGTGATGCCGAGCAGGGCGAAGCCGTCGGTGCCGCGCACCACGCTGTCGACCTGCAGCGAACGGTAGTTGTCGGTGGTGAACGGCTTGCCGGGCAGGCGCTCGAAGATCGCCGCCTGCAGGCGCGCCAGCCCGTCGGGCAGGCCGATGACGAGGCGTTTCACGCCGATGAGCTGTGCCGTGTACTCGACCAGTTCGCGCAGCGTGTAGATGCGGGGTCCGCCGAGTTCGAGGCGCTGGCCGACGCTGTCGGCGGCGTCGAGGCTGCGCACGAAGGCGTTGGCGACGTCGCCGACGTACACCGGCTGGAAGCGCGCCCCGGGGCAGGCGAGCGGCAGCGCCGGCGCCAGGCGCAGCAGCCGGGCGAAGCGGTTGAAGAAGCTGTCGTCGCCGCCGAAGATGATCGACGGCCGGAAGCTCGTGACCGCCACGCCGCTGACGGCGTGGGCGGCGTCCTCGCCGATGCCCTTGGACTTCAGGTAGTGGCTGGCGCCGTTCACGGCGTCGGCGTTGAGCGCGCTCATGTGCAGCAGGCGCGCCACGCCGGCCTCGCGGCAGGCGTCGGCGACCCGGCCGGGGAGCGTGGCGTGCACGTCGTCGAAGCGCTGGGCCGTGTCCTCGTTGAGGATGCCGATCAGGTTGATCACCGCATCCTGGCCGGCGAAGGCCGCCAGCAGCGCCGCGCGGTCACCGACCTGTGCTTCCACCAGCTCGACGTTCGGCATCACCAGCAGCTCGCGGCAGCGCCGCTCGCGGTGGCGGGTGAGCACGGTCACCTGGCGGCCCGAATTGGCCAGGCGCGTCACCAAGTGCCGACCGACGAATCCGGTGCCTCCGAGTACGCAGACGCTCTGTACGTTCATGGGCTTTCCTGTAGAGCCTGAAATCGCGACCAAGGGCCGGCGGTCTGCGCCGCCTGGCGATGCGCCCCGCGCCACCGGCGCGCGCCGGTCGGGGCGATCACGGTGTGCCCGCCGTGACGCCGCGGTGGCAGGACGCGCGCCGGTCCGCCCGTTACACTCCGCGGCGTCGAAGGCCGCAGCGGCACCGCGCTTGCGCGCAGCCCCCGCGACCGCGCCGAACTCTAGCACACGGCACCGGCCGCCACGCCGCGCGCCGGCACCGCCACCGAGGAGCCCCACCGTGCCCGACGTCGTCCTGACCCCCGCGCTCTACCTCGCCATCGGTGCGGCGGCGGGCGTCATGGCCGGCATGCTCGGCGTCGGCGGCGGTGTCGTGATCGTCCCGGCGCTCGCCTGGGCGCTGCTCGCCCAGGGCGTGACGCCGGCGCTGGTGATGCACGTCGCCATCGGCACCTCGCTCGCGACCATCGTCGTCACCTCGCTGTCGTCGATCCGCGCGCACCAGCGCCGCGGCGCGATCCTGTGGCCGGTGGTGCGGCGGCTGGCGCCGGGGATCGTCGTCGGCACCTGGATCGGTGCGAAGATCGTCGACCTGCTGCCGGCGGCGACGCTCAGGCTGATCTTCGGCGTGTTCCTGCTCAGCGTGGCCGCGCAGATGGTGTTCGCCGGCCAGCCCGCCGCGCACCGCGGCCTGCCCGGGCGGCCGGCCCTGCTCGGCGTCGGTGCGCTGATCGGCGCGGTGTCGGGGGTGGTCGGCATCGGCGGCGGCTCGCTGACCGTGCCCTTCCTCGGCTGGTGCAACGTCGGCATCCGCAACGCCGTGGCGACGTCGGCGGCGTGCGGCTTCCCGATCGCGCTGGCGGGCACGCTCGGCTTCGTCGTCACCGGCCTCGACGCCGCCGGGCTGCCGCCGTGGAGCCTCGGCTACATCAACGGCCCGGCCTGGCTCGGCATCGGCTGCGCGAGCATGCTGTTCGCGCCGCTCGGCGCGCGGCTCGCGCACACCCTGCCGATGCCGCTGCTCAGGCGCGTGTTCGCGCTGTTCCTGGGCGTGGTCGGCGTGCGCATGCTGTGGCCGTGACGCTCGCTGCGGCACGCCGCCCGTCCTACAGTGTCCAAGCGGTGCCCGGCTCACCCGCCGCTCACGAGGAGGTCCAGGCCATGATCCGCCCCGCATCGCTCTGTCTCGCCGTACTGCCGCTGCTCGCCGCCTGCGTCGGCGGGCCGGTTGCGCCCGGCTATCCGCCCGGCAACGCGGTGCCGTACTGGAAGGTGATCGGGCTCGGCACCGACACCTGCGCGCGCTTCAACGCCACCGCGCGCGGCAGCCCTGAGCGCGAGGCCTACCGGCAGTGGCTGCTCGGCTACCTGACGGCCTACAACGTGCAGGCGCCGAGCACCGCTGCGGTGATCGGCATCGGCAACCTGAACTACTTCGACAACTTCAAGACCTCGACCTACTTCGAGTGGCTCGAGGACTTCTGCCGCACCAACCCCGACGTGCCCTTCCACGTCGCCACGCAGCGTTCGGTGGCGCGCGAGTACAGCGAGATGCAGCGCCAGGAGCGCGTCGAGAATGGCCGCATGTTCCCCTTCTGAGCCGGTGGCGCACGCACGATGAGCGAACTCGACGGCAGGCGCGCCTGGATCACCGGCGCGAGCAGCGGCATCGGCGCCGCCACCGCGGCGCGCCTGGCGGCGCTCGGCGCGGAGGTGGTGCTGTCGGGGCGGCGCGCCGAGCGGCTGGCCGCCGTGGCGGCGCAGATCGAGGTCGCCGGCGGCCGCGCGCGCGTGCTGCCGCTCGACGTCGCCGAGCGCGCGGCGGTCGAGCGCGCCGGGGCGGAACTGGACGCCCTCGGCGGCGTCGACGTGCTGGTCAACAACGCCGGCGTGATGCACCTGTCGCCGCTGGTGAAGGTGCGCGTCGACGAGTGGGAGCGCGTCGTCGACGTCAACCTGAAGGGGGTGCTGTACTGCCTGGCGGCGGTGCTGCCGGGGATGGCCGCGCGCGGCGGCGGGCACGTGGTCAACGTCAGCTCGGTGGCGGCGCAGGTGACCTTTCCGAGTTCGGGGGTGTACTGCGCGACCAAGTTCGGGGTGCGGGCGCTGTCCGACACCCTGCGCAAGGAAGGCATCCGCCTCGGCGTGCGGGTGACCGACATCCAGCCGGGCGCGGTCGCGACCGAGCTGCCGGACACCATCCACTACGGGCCGGTGCGCGCCGCGGTGAGCGCCGCGGGGGCGCTGTACGGGCCGGACACGGCGATCCTCGCCGCCGAGGACGTCGCCGATGCGATCGCCTGGGCGGTGACGCGCCCGGCGCACGTCAACGTCGGCGAGATCGTGATCCGCCCGCGGGTGCAGGAAGCCTGAGGCGCAGCGGCCCGGCCGGGCGCCGGGGCCGTGCGCGATCCATTTCGAAGATGCAAGCACAGTCGAGCGCCGTGCCGACCGCCCCGTGCGGTCGCCGGCCACGCGGGAGTGATGATGCGATGCAGTAGGAGTTGGGTGCGCGGCGGGCTGCTGGCCGCCGTCATCGTCGGCGCGGCAGGGCCCGCGGGCGCGCAGCAGGCCGGCGGGCCGCCGGCGCTGCCGGTGAAGGCGGTCGCGGTGAAGCGCGACACCGTGATCGAGAGCATCACCGCCGTCGGCACCCTGCGCGCCAACGAGTCGGTGCTGATCCGTCCGGAAATCGCCGGGCGCATCCAGACCATCCACTTCCGCGAAGGCGACCCGGTCGTGGCCGGCGTGCCGCTGGTCACGCTCGATCCGGCCGAGTACAAGGCACAGGTCACCGGCAGCCAGGCGGATGTCACCGTCAGCGAGCTCAACTACGAGCGCCAGCGCAACCTCGACCGCAGCAAGCTCGCGAGCCAGCAGGACCTCGACAATGCCCGCGCCAAGCTCGATCAGGCGCGCGCCAAGCTGCAGCTCGACCAGGTGCGGCTCGACAAGACGGTGATCCACGCGCCGTTCGCCGGTATCGTCGGCCTGCGCGCGGTGAGCCCCGGCGCCTACGTGTCGCCGGGACAGGACATCGCCCGGCTCGACAGCCTGAACCCGATCAAGCTCGACTTCCGCGTCCCCGAGATCTACCTCGCGCGCCTGCGCCCCGGGCAGACGGTCGAGGCGCGTGTCGACGCCTACCCCGGCGAGACGTTCCACGGCGAGATCTTCGCCATCGACCCCACGCTCGACGAGACCACGCGCACGGTGCTGGTGCGCGCCCGTCTGGCGAATACCGAGGGCGAGCTGCGCCCCGGCGTGTTCGCGCGCGTGCAGATCGAGCTCGCGCGCCGCGAGCAGGCGCTGGTGATCCCGGAAGAGGCGGTCTGGCCCGTCGGCAACCAGACGCTGGTCTATGTGATCAGGGACGGCAAGGCCGAGAGCGTGCCGATCGAGCTCGGCCTGCGCCAGGCCGGTCGCGTGGAGGTGCGCAGTGGACTCGCGGCGGATGCGCTGGTCATCACCGACGGCCAGATGAA
The DNA here is from genome assembly GCF_004341245.1 of Plasticicumulans lactativorans. Taxonomy (GTDB): domain Bacteria; phylum Pseudomonadota; class Gammaproteobacteria; order Competibacterales; family Competibacteraceae; genus Plasticicumulans_A; species Plasticicumulans_A lactativorans. Next base: position 21,540 of record NZ_SLWY01000005.1, read on the forward strand.
GCTGCGCCCGGGGGCGGCGGTCCGGCTGATGGATGCGCCGCCCGCGCCGCAACCGGGGGGATGAGCGATGTTCCTGCCGGATACGTCCATCCGCCGGCCGGTGCTGGCCACGGTGATGAGCCTGATGATCGTGCTGATCGGCTTCATCGCCTACACGCGGCTCGCGGTGCGCGAGTACCCGAACATCGACGCGCCGGTGGTGTCGGTGCGCACCGTCTACAAGGGCGCGAGCGCCGAGATCGTCGAGTCGCGCGTCACGCAGGTGCTGGAGGATTCGCTCGCCGGCATCGAGGGCGTGAAGCAGATGAAGTCGGTGTCGCGCGAGGAGGTCAGCCAGATCACGATCGAGTTCAAGCTCGAACGCAACATCGACGCGGCCGCCAACGACGTGCGCGACAAGGTGTCGCGCGTGCGCTCGCAGTTGCCGGACGACATCGACGAGCCGGTCATCGCCAAGATCGAGGCCGACGCGCAGGCGATCCTGTGGCTCGCGTTCTCCAGCGATCAGCACTCGGCGCTGGAGATCACCGATTTCGCCGACCGCAACGTCAAGGACCGGCTGCAGACGCTGCCGGGGGTGGCCTCGGTGATCATCGGCGGCGAGCGCCGCTACGCGATGCGGCTGTGGATCGACCGCGACCGTCTCGCCGCCTACGACCTGACGCCGGCCGACATCGAGGACGCGCTGAAGCGCCAGAACGTCGAGATCCCGGCCGGGCGCATCGAGTCGAGCCAGCGCGAATTCTCGGTGCTGGCCGCCGCCGACCTGGCCTCGCCGGCGCAGTTCGAGCGGCTGATCCTGAAGGAGGCGAACGGCTACCCGGTGCGCCTGCGCGACGTCGGCCGCGCCGAACTCGGCGCCGCCGACGAGCGCAACGCGCTGCGCTTCAACGGCCGCAACGCGATCGGCCTCGGCATCGTCAAGCAGTCGAGCGCCAACACGCTGGCGGTCGCGCAGGCGGTCAAGGCGCTGCTGCCGACGATCCGCGCCGGCCTGCCCGAGGGCATGCGCGTCGATATCGCCTTCGACAGCACCGTGTTCATCGAGAAGGCCATCGAGTCGGTGTACCGGACCATGGTCGAGGCGATGGTGCTGGTCATCCTCGTCATCTTCGTCTTCCTGCGCAGCGTGCGCGCGACGCTGATCCCCTTCGTGACCATCCCGGTGTCGCTGGTCGGCGCCTGCATCTTCCTGTACGCACTGGGCTTTTCGATCAACGTGCTGACCCTGCTGGGGATGGTGCTGGCGATCGGGCTGGTGGTCGACGACGCGATCGTCGTGCTGGAGAACATCCACCGCCACATCGAGGAGGGGCTGACGCCGCTGCGTGCCGCGCTGCAGGGCTCGGCCGAGATCGCCTTCGCGGTCATCGCGATGACGCTGACGCTGGCCGCCGTGTTCACGCCGCTCGCCTTCGCCACCGGCAACACCGGGCGGCTGTTCACCGAGTTCGCTCTGGCGGTGGCGGCGGCGGTGCTGGTCTCGGGTTTCGTCGCGCTGACGCTGACGCCGATGATGTGCTCGAAGATCCTGCGCCCGCACACGACGCACGGGCGGCTGTTCAACGCCGTCGAGAACGTCATCGTCGGCATGACCGAGGGCTATGCCCGGCTGCTCGCGGCGTCGCTGCGCGCCCGCTGGATCGTCTTCCTCGTGTTCGCCGTCACCGCCGGCGCGTGCGCCTGGCTGTTCACGCAGATGAAGTCGGAGCTGTCGCCGGTCGAGGATCGCGGCTTCATCATCGGCGTCGTGGTGGCGCCCGAGGGCGCCACCCTCGCCTACACCGACGGCTATGCGCGGCAGATCGAGCGCTTCTTCGGCGGCATCCCGGAGATGAACAATTACTTCTCCGTGGTCGCACCCGGCCTGGAGCGGCCGAATCCGGTCAACAGCGCGCTGTCGTTCGTGCGCCTGAAGCCGTGGGAGGAGCGCACGCGCAGCCAGCAGGACATCGCCCGGGAGCTCGCGCCGAAGATGTTCGGCCTGCCGGGGGTGCTCGCGTTTCCGATCAACCCGCCCTCGCTCGGCCAGAGCTTCCGCAACCCGCCGGTGCAGTTCGTGATCCAGGCGAACAGCTACCCGGAGCTGTCGCGCAACGTCGACCAGATGCTCGCCCGGCTGCGCCAGTATCCGGGGCTCGCCAACGTCGATTCCGACCTGCGCCTGAACAAGCCGCAGCTCTCGGTGCAGCTGAAGCGCGACAAGATCGCCGACGTCCAGGTGCGCGTCGACGACATCGGCCGCGCGCTCGAAACCCTGCTCGGCGGCCGGCAGGTGACGCGCTTCAAGCGCGAGGGACGCCAGTACGACGTGATCGTGCAGCTCGGCGCCAGCGATCGCGTCACCCCGGCCGACCTCGAAGCGATCTTCGTGCGCGGCGAGGGCGGCAGGCTCGTGCAGCTCTCCAACCTGGTCGAGGTCAAGGAGACGGTCGCCGCCAAGGAGCTCAACCACTTCAACCGCCTGCGGGCGAGCGTGATTTCGGCCAACGTCGCGCCCGGCTACACCCTCGGCGAGGCGCTGGATCGCATCGATGGCATCGCCCGCGAGGTGCTCGGCCCGGCCCGGTCGACCGCGCTCGACGGCCAGTCGCGCGAGTTCCGCGAATCGGGGGCGACGCTCTACGTGACCTTCGCGCTCGCGCTCGCCTTCATCTACCTGGTGCTCGCCGCGCAGTTCGAGAGCTTCGTGTCGCCGTTCGTGATCATGCTGACGGTGCCGCTGGCGATGACCGGCGCGCTCGGCGCGCTGCTGCTGACCGGCGGCACGCTGAACGTCTACAGCCAGATCGGCATGGTGATGCTGGTGGGGCTGATCACCAAGAACGGCATCCTGATCGTCGAGTTCGCCAACCAGTTGCGCGGCGCCGGCATGGCGGCGCGCGAAGCGGTGGTCGAGGCCTCGCGGCTGCGCCTGCGGCCGATCCTGATGACCACCGCGGCGATGGTGCTCGGCGCCATCCCGCTCGCGCTGGCGCACGGCGCCGGCGCCGAGTCACGCCAGCAGATCGGCTGGGTGATCGTCGGCGGGCTCACCCTCGGCACGCTGCTGACGCTGTTCGTGGTGCCGGCGTTCTACAGCCTGCTGGTGCGGCGCGTGCACCACGCCGGCGAAGACGTCGGGAGCCCGGCCGTGGCCGCCGGCGGCCACGGCGCGTGAACGCGGTCGCGATCCCCGCGGCACTGGTCGCGCGCCTGCGCGCGGCGCGGCGCGTCGCCGTGCTGAGCGGTGCCGGCATCTCGGCCGAGAGCGGGGTGCCGACCTTCCGCGACGCGCAGACCGGGCTGTGGGCGCGCTACCGCCCCGAGGACCTCGCCACGCCGGCGGCGTTCGCGCGCGATCCGCAGCTCGTCTGGGACTGGTATGCGTGGCGCCGCGAGCGGGTCGCGCAGGCGCAGCCCAACCCCGGGCACCGGGCGCTGGTGGCGCTGGAAGGGCGGGTGGCGGCGTTCACGCTGATCACGCAGAACGTCGACGGGCTGCACCGGCGCGCCGGCAGCCGGCGCGTGATCGAGCTGCACGGCGACATCACCCGCAGCGTGTGCTCGGTGGAGCGGTGCGAGGTCGGTGCCTGGGACGACACCGGCGAGCGGCCGCCGCGCTGCCCGGCATGCGGTGCGCCGCTGCGCCCCGACGTGGTGTGGTTCGGCGAGGCGCTGCCGCGGGCGGCGCTCGCGGCAGCGCAGGCGGCAGCCGAATCCTGCGAGGTGTTCCTGTGCGTCGGCACCTCGACCGTGGTCTACCCGGCGGCCGAACTGCCCTTCGCCGCGCAGCGCAGCGGCGCCTGCGTGGTCGAGGTGAACCCCGACGCCACGCCGTTGTCATCATCGGCCGACTTCCGCCTGCCGGGGCCGGCCGGAACCGTCCTGCCGGCCCTGCTGGCGGCGCTCGACGCCACCTGAGGCTGTCGTCCGGCCCGCGCCGCGCGCCGGCGCGCGGCTGTCACGAAATCGCCCGGGCGCACGTGCTAGAGTCCGCCGCTTTCCATCGGTCGGGCCCCAGCCGCCCACCGCGCCGCTCCTACCCGTTCGGGAGACGCCCATGAAATTCCGCTTTCCCATCGTCATCATCGACGAAGACTTCCGCTCCGAGAACACCAGCGGCCTCGGCATCCGGGCGCTGGCGCAGGCGATCGAATCCGAAGGCTGGGAGGTGCTCGGCGTCACCAGCTACGGCGACCTGACGAGTTTCGCGCAGCAGCAGTCGCGCGCGTCGGCCTTCGTGCTGTCGATCGACGACGAGGAGCTCAGCTCGGCCGAGGCCGCCGCCTCGGCGATCGGCCAGCTGCGCGCCTTCGTCGAGGAGATCCGCTTCAAGAACGCCGACATCCCGATCTTCCTGCACGGCGAGACGCGCACCACGCGTCACATCCCGAACGACATCCTGCGCGAGCTGCACGGCTTCATCCACATGTTCGAGGACACGCCCGAGTTCGTCGCGCGCTACATCATCCGCGAGGCGCGCGAGTACGTGGACTCGCTGGCGCCGCCGTTCTTCCGCGCGCTGGTGCACTACGCCAACGACGGCTCGTACTCGTGGCATTGTCCGGGGCATTCGGGCGGCGTGGCGTTCCTGAAGAGCCCGGTGGGGCAGATGTTCCACCAGTTCTTCGGCGAGAACATGCTGCGTGCCGACGTCTGCAACGCGGTCGAGGAACTCGGCCAGCTGCTCGACCACACCGGGCCGGTGGCGGCGAGCGAGCGCAACGCCGCGCGCATCTTCAACGCCGACCACTGCTTCTTCGTCACCAACGGCACCTCGACCTCCAACAAGATGGTGTGGCACCACACCGTCGCGCCGGGCGACGTGGTGGTGGTGGACCGCAACTGCCACAAGTCCATCCTGCACGCGATCATCATGACCGGGGCGGTGCCGGTGTTCCTGACGCCGACGCGCAACCACTACGGCATCATCGGCCCGATCCCCGAGAGCGAGTTCGCACCGGAGACCATCCGCCGCAAGATCACCGCCAACCCGCTGCTCGCCGACGTCGACGCCGCCAGCGTGCGCCCGCGCATCCTGACGCTGACACAGAGCACCTACGACGGCGTGCTCTACAACACCGAGACCATCAAGCGGCTGCTCGACGGCTGGATCGACAACCTGCACTTCGACGAGGCCTGGCTGCCGCACGCGGCCTTCCATGCGTTCTACGGGACCTATCACGCGATGGGCAAGAACCGCGTGCGCCCGCGCGAGGCGGTGGTCTATTCCACACAGTCCACGCACAAGCTGCTCGCCGGCATCAGCCAGGCCTCGCAGGTGCTGGTGCAGGACTCGCAGACGCGCAGCCTCGATCGCAACCTGTTCAACGAGGCCTACCTGATGCACACCTCGACCAGTCCGCAGTACGCGATCATCGCGAGCTGCGACGTGGCCGCGGCGATGATGGAGCCGCCCGGCGGCACCGCACTGGTCGAGGAGTCGATCGCCGAGGCGCTCGACTTCCGCCGCGCGATGCGCAAGGTCGACGAGGAGTTCGGCGAGGGCTCGTGGTGGTTCAAGGTGTGGGGACCGGACGGGCTCGCCGACGAGGGCATGGGCGAGAGCGCCGACTGGGTGCTGCGCGCCGGCGAGCGCTGGCACGGTTTCGGCGACATCGCCGCCGGCTTCAACATGCTCGACCCGATCAAGGCGACGATCATCACCCCCGGGCTCGACGTCGACGGCGACTTCGCGGATTCGGGCATCCCCGCGGCGATCGTCACCAAGTACCTGTCGGAGCACGGGATCATCGTCGAGAAGACGGGGCTCTACTCGTTCTTCATCATGTTCACGATCGGCATCACCAAGGGGCGCTGGAACAGCCTCGTCACCGAGCTGCAGCAGTTCAAGGACGCCTACGACCGCAACAGCCCGCTGTGGCGCGTGATGCCCGAGTTCGTCGGCAAGCACCCGGCCTACGAGCGCGTCGGCCTGCGCGAGCTGTGCGACAGCATCCACGGCGTCTACAAGGCCAACGACATCGCCCACGTGACCACCGACATGTACCTGTCGCACATGGAGCCGGCGATGCGCCCGAGCGATGCCTACGCGGCGCTGACGCACCGCCGGATCGAGCGCGTGCCGATCGATGTCCTCGAAGGGCGCGTCACCGCGATCCTGCTGACGCCGTACCCGCCGGGCATCCCGCTGCTGATCCCCGGCGAGCGCTTCAACCGCACGATCGTGCGCTACCTGCAGTTCGCCCGTGACTTCAACGGCCGCTTCCCCGGCTTCGAGGCGGACATCCACGGCCTGGTGCGCGAGACCGTCGACGGGCGCAGCGAGTACTTCGTCGACTGCGTGATGCAGCGCTGAAGCGTTGCTCCGTGCCTGCGCGCACCACCCAGGCGCAAAACGCCGGTGGCGCGCGGCGCGCGGTACGGGGGCATGGTCGTGTCGGGGGCGCGAAGGGGCGTGTGGCGCAGCGTGCGGCTGCTGGTACTCGCGGCGTGTGCGCTGCTCGCGCTCGACCACCTGTTCCCGCCCGACCTGGGCCGTCTGCAGCGCGTGTCGGTGCAGTTGCTGGACGCCGACGGCGTGCTGATGCACGTGCAGCTGTCGGCGGACGGCTACTGGCGCCTGCCGCTGTCGCTCGACGCCGTCGACCCGCGCTTCGTCGACACCCTGGTCGCCTTCGAGGACCGGCGCTTCTGGTGGCATCCGGGCGTGGACCCGCTCGCGCTCGTGCGCGCCGCTGGGCAGTGGCTGCGCCACGGCCGCGTGGTGTCGGGCGGCTCGACGCTGACGATGCAGCTCGCACGCCTGCTCGAACCGCGCCCGCGCACGCTGCGTACCAAGCTCGTCGAGATCGCGCGCGCGCTGCAGCTCGAATGGCATTACGACAAGCGGCAGCTCCTCTCGATGTACCTGACGCTCGCGCCCTACGGCGGCAACGTCGAGGGGCTGCGCGCGGCGAGCCTGGTGTGGCTCGGCAAGGAGCCGCGCGCGCTGAGCGCCGCCGAGGCCGCGCTGCTCGCGGCGCTGCCGCAGTCGCCGAGCCGGCTGCGTCCCGACCGCCACGCGCGGGCGGCCGGCCTGGCGCGCGACAAGGTGCTCGGGCGGGTCGCCGCGCACGGCGGGCTCGCCCCCGGGCGGCTCGCCGAGGCCCTGGCCGAGCCGGTGCCGAGCCGGCGCCTGCCCCTGCCGCGGCAACTGCCGCACCTCGCCGCTGTGCTGCAGCGTGAACGGCCGGCGGGCAGCGCGTTCCCCACCTCGGTGCGGCGCGAACTGCAGCGCGGCGTCGCCGGGCTCGCGGCGCGCGCGCTGGAGGCCTGGGGCCCGCGGGTCAACGCGGCGATCCTGGTGGTCGACCACCGCCAGCGCCGCGTGCTCGCCTACCTCGGCGCCGCCGACACCGGCGATCCGGCCCGCGGCGGGCAGCTGGACCTCGTGCGCGCGCTGCGCTCGCCGGGCTCGACGCTGAAGCCGCTGGTCTACGGCCTCGGCTTCGAGGACGGCGTGATCCAGCCGGGCACACGCATCGACGACGTGCCGACGCGCTTCGGCGACTACGCCCCGGCGAACTTCCAGGACCGCTATCACGGCGAGGTCAGCGCGCGGGAGGCCCTGCAGTGGTCGCTGAACGTCCCCGCGGTGGCGGTGTTCGAGCAGGTCGGGCCGGCGCGGACCGCCGCACGCCTGCGCGCCGCCGGCATCGAGCTGCGCCTGCCGGCGGGCGCCGAACCGGGGCTGCCGCTGGTGCTCGGCGGCGTCGGCACCCGCCTGTGGGATCTGGTGACGCTCTACGCCGCGCTTGCCGAGGACGGCGAGGCGCGGCCGCTGCGCCTGCTCGCCGATGCGCCCGAGGGGGCGGCGGTGAGCCTGCTGTCGGCGCGCGCCGCCGGGCAGGTCGCCCGCATCCTCGAGGACGCGCCGCCGCCGCCCGAGGCGGTTGCCGCCGAGGCGCAGCGCGAGCCGCGGCGGATCGCGTACAAGACCGGCACCTCGTATGGCTTTCGCGACGCCTGGGCGATCGGCTTCGACGGCGCCCACACCGTCGGCGTCTGGGTCGGGCGCGCCGACGGCTCGCCCAGCCCCGGGCAGTTCGGCCGCAACACCGCGGCGCCGCTGCTGTGGCGCGTGTTCGACCTGCTGCCCGCGGCGCCGCGGCCGAATGCGCCGGCCGTGGCGCAGGCGGACGCGCCCGCGCGCCTGCCGGCGCGCTGGCAGCGCCTGGGGCCCGCGCCGGCGGCGCGCAGCGCGCTCGCGGTGAGCTTCCCGCTCGACGGCTCGCGCCTGCCGCTGCCGCCGCCCGGCGCCGAGCTGCCGCTGGTCGCGCAGGGCGGCGAGCGGCCGCTGCGCTGGCTCGTCAACGGCGTGCCGCTGGCGCCGGCCGGGCTGCGCCGCAGCAGCGTCTGGCTGCCCGACGGTGCCGGCCGCGTGCGCGCCACCGTCATCGACGCCCGCGGCCGCAGCGCGAGCGCCGAGTTCTGGCTCGAGCGCCCGGCGCCGTGGCCGTGAGCGCCGCCCGGCGCGCGATCGGCGCTTGCAATGCGGGCGGGGGTTAAGGCAAGGTTCGCCGCGGATCGCCGAGGTGTTCGCGCCCCGCGTCGATTGCCGCACATCCGCCGCATCGGCTCCGCCCGGCGCGGCAGCGAGACTTCCCGCTGACCCGTGAACCGAGTGCGCCCGGCGGTCGATGGTCGACATGCAACCCGGCAGTGCCGACACCCTCGTGTGTTTCGTGCTGCGTCCGAATCGCTCGGCCTCACGTCGCACACTCGGTCTGTTCTACGCCAGTCTGTGCTCGGTGTCCGCAGGGGTGGCCGGAGGCTTCGCGAGCGTCGGCCTGTGGCCGGTATTGCCCTTCGCCGGACTGGAGCTGCTGGCCCTGGGCGTGGCGCTGGCTTGGGTGGCGCGGCAGGCCGAGCGGGCGGAACGCGTCTGCGTGACGGGCGAGCGCGTGACCATCGAACGCCGTCCGCCGGACGGTGCGGCGGTCAGCCTGCCGCGCCTCTGGGCGCAGGTGGAGTTCTGGCGCGACGCGCGCGCCTGGCGGCCGAGTCGACTGGTGCTCGCGTCGCACGGACGGCGTGTCGAGATCGGTGCCTTCCTGACCGATGCGGAGCGCGAGCAACTGGCGCGAGCGCTGCGCGGCTGGGTGGGGAGCGCGGCGGCCCGGCATTAGAACGGACAAGAAAACCCTCCGGGGTGCCCCGGAAAAGGGCCCGGAACAGGCGGGCCGATACCTGAGGAGAGATCAAGGCATGTCAGCCAGTCGTCGAGTCGCGGGCGCATGCGGCCGTGCAGCCCTTGCCGGTTCGCTGTTGTGGGGGACGGTCGCGCAGGCGGCCTTCGAGCTCAACATGACGCCCGGCGCCACCGCGGTCAGCCGCGACGTCTATCACCTGCACATGACGATCTTCTGGATCTGCGTGGCGATCGGCGTGGTGGTGTTCGGGGTGATGTTCTGGTCGATCTACCACCATCGCAAGTCGCGCGGGGCGGTGCCGGCGCAGTTCCACGAGAGCACCGCGATCGAGATCGCCTGGACGGTGGTGCCGGTGATGATCCTCGTCGGCATGGCCATCCCGGCGACCAGGACGCTGGTCGCGATGGAGGACACCAGCAATCCCGACCTGACGGTGAAGATCACCGGCTACCAGTGGAAGTGGCGCTACGAGTATCTGCAGGACGGCGTCAGCTTCTACAGCAACCTCAAGACCAGCGCGCAGCAGATGCACGGCGAGGCGCCGAAGGGCGAGCACTACCTGCTCGAGGTCGACAAGCCGCTGGTGCTGCCGGTGGGCAAGAAGGTGCGCCTGCTGACCACCGCGGCGGACGTCATCCACTCGTGGTGGGTGCCGGCGCTGGCGATCAAGAAGGACGCCATCCCCGGCTTCATCAACGAGGTGTGGACGCGCATCGACACCCCCGGCACCTATCGCGGCCAGTGCGCCGAGCTGTGCGGCAAGGACCACGGCTTCATGCCCATCGTCATCGTCGCCCTCAACGATGCGGACTACGCGAAGTGGCTGGCCGACACCAAGGCGAGCCTCGCCGCCGAGGCCGACAGCGCCAACCGCACCTGGGACAGGGCCGAACTGATGAAGAAGGGCGCCGAGGTCTACCAGACCTGCGCGGCCTGCCATCAGGCGAACGGCGAGGGCCTGCCCGGCGTCTTCCCGCCGCTGGTCAAGGGCAAGCCGTTCAGCGGCTCCGAGGAGATGCTGAAGCCGCTGCGCGAGCGCGGGCTGCTCGCGGCCGACAACACCATTGCCGCCGTCAGCGTGGAACAGCAGGCCGCCGTCATCCTCAAGGGCATTCCGGGCACGGCCATGGCCGCCTTCGGGCCCCAACTCGGTGATGTCGAAGTCGCGGCGCTGCTGACCTACATCCGCAACAGCTGGGGCAACGACCTCGGCGACGTCGTCCAGCCCGCCGCCATCAAGGCCCTGCGCTAGGAGTGAACCCCATGAGCGCGACCACCGCCCACGATACCCACCACGACGATCACGCCGCGCCGCGCGGCCTGATGCGCTGGCTGACGACCACCAACCACAAGGACATCGGCACGCTGTACCTGCTGTTCTCGCTGACGATGTTCTTCGTCGGCGGCAGCTTCGCGCTGGTGATCCGTGCCGAGCTGTTCCAGCCCGGCCTGCAGATCGTCAACCCGCACTTCTTCAACCAGATGACCACCATGCACGCGCTGGTGATGATCTTCGGCGCGGTGATGCCGGCCTTCGTCGGCCTGGCCAACTGGCTGATCCCGATGATGGTCGGCGCGCCGGACATGGCCCTGCCGCGCATGAACAACTGGTCGTTCTGGATCATGCCCTTCGCCTTCACGCTGCTGCTGTCGACGCTGTTCATGGACGGCGGTGGTCCGGCGGGCGGCTGGACGCTGTACCCGCCGCTCAGCCTGCAGACCGGCGCGGCCTTCCCCTTCGTGATCCTGTCGATCCACATGATGGGCGTGTCGTCGGTGATGGGCGCGATCAACGTCATCGCCACCATCCTCAACATGCGCGCGCCGGGCATGACGCTGATGCGCATGCCGCTGTTCGTGTGGACCTGGCTGATCACCGCCTACCTGCTGATCGCGGTGATGCCGGTGCTCGCCGGCGCGGTGACGATGCTGCTCACCGACAAGTACTTCGGCACCAGCTTCTTCAATGCCGCGGGCGGTGGCGACCCGGTGATGTTCCAGCACATCTTCTGGTTCTTCGGCCACCCCGAGGTCTACATCATGATCCTGCCGGCGTTCGGGATCGTCTCGCAGATCATCCCGACCTTCGCGCGCAAGCCGCTGTTCGGCTATGCGTCGATGGTGTACGCGACGGCCTCGATCGCCTTCCTGAGCTTCATCGTCTGGGCGCACCACATGTTCACCGTCGGCATGCCGCTCGCCGGCGAACTGTTCTTCATGTACGCGACGATGCTGATCGCCGTACCCACCGGGGTGAAGGTGTTCAACTGGGTGGCGACGATGTGGCGCGGCTCGATGACCTTCGAGACGCCGATGCTGTTCGCGATCGCCTTCGTCGTGCTGTTCACGATCGGCGGCTTCTCCGGACTGATGCTCGCGATCGCCCCGGCCGACTTCCAGTACCAGGACACCTACTTCGTCGTCGCGCACTTCCATTACGTGCTGGTGCCGGGCGCGATCTTTTCGATCATGGCCGCGGCCTACTACTGGCTGCCGAAGTGGACCGGCCACAGGTACGACGAGAAGCTCGGCCGCCTGCACTTCTGGTGCTCGGCGATCGGCGTCAACGTGCTGTTCTTCCCGCAGCACTTCCTCGGCCTCGCCGGCATGCCGCGGCGCATCCCCGACTACGCGCTGCAGTTCACCGAGTTCAACATGATCTCGTCGGTCGGCGCCTTCATGTTCGGCTTCTCGCAACTGATCTTCCTCTACGTGGTGATCAAGTGCATCCGCGGCGGCGAGCCGGCGGGCGACCGGGTGTGGGAAGGTGCGCACGGCCTGGAATGGACCCTGTCGTCGCCGCCGCCGCACCATTCCTTCCAGACGCCGCCCGAGATCAAGGAAGCCGAGGCGCACAGCTGACAGCAGGCGCGCCGCCCTGCGCATGACGCACCGGGCGGCCCTGAACCGCGGAGAATGCTCGTGGAACAAGACCTGACACAGGCTGCCAGCCGGCAGCGGGCGGCGGTGCGTCGCACCGCCTGGGTGCTGACCGTCACCGCGGTGGTGTTCTACCTCGGCTTCATCTGGCTGGCGGGGCGCCCGTGAGCACCGAGTCCACGGAACCGCTGGCCACCACGGCCGCGGCCAACCGCCGCTCGGTACGGCGCCTGCTCGCCGTGGTCGTCGGCATGTTCGGCTTCGGTTTTCTGATGGTGCCGTTCTACGACGTCATCTGCGACATCACCGGGCTCAACGGCAAGACGCGCAACAGCGTCGCCGACGCCGCGCCGGTGCGCGTCGACGCTTCGCGCACGGTCACCGTCGAATTCGTCGCCAGCGTCAACGCCGATGCGCCGTGGGAGTTCCGCCCCGACGTCGTGCGCCTGGATGTGCACCCGGGCCAGTTCTACCAGACGCATTTCTACGCCCGGAACCTGCAGGACCGGCCGCTGGTGGCGCAGGCGATCCCGAGCGTCGCGCCCGGCCTCGCGGCCACGTATTTCCAGAAGATCGAATGCTTTTGCTTCAACCGGCAGGCCTTCGCCGCCGGCGAGGGCCGCGAGATGCCGGTGACGTTCCGGCTCGATCCGGCCCTGCCGGCCGACACCCGCACCGTGACGCTCTCCTACACCCTGTTCCGGGCCGAGGGGCAGGGCGGCTGAGCGCCGACAACGAGACCACCACGCGCCCGATCGAGGCGCAGGGAGACAGGACGCGATGAGCGAGGTTCACCACGGCAGTTACTACGTCCCGCACAGCAGCGTGTGGCCGATCGTCGGCTCGGTCGGCCTGTTCACGACCATGCTCGGCGGAGCCAACTGGCTCAACGGCCACTCCAACACGCTGTTCATCATCGGCCTGTCGATCATGATCGTGATGCTGTTCGGCTGGTTCGGGACGGTGATCCGCGAGAGCGAGGGCGGCTTCTACAACGCGCAGATGGACCGCTCGTTCCGCTGGGGGATGAGCTGGTTCATCTTCTCCGAGGTGATGTTCTTCGCGGCGTTCTTTGGGGCGCTGTTCTACGCGCGCGAGTTTGCGCTGCCGTGGCTCGGTGGCAGCGCGGAGTCGAAGTTCGGCACCCACGAGTTCCTCTGGCCCAACTTCGAAACGCACTGGCCGACGAACGGTCCGGGGTTCGTCGGCGGCAGCTTCGAGGTGATGGGCGCCTGGGGTCTGCCGGCGATCAACACGCTGATCCTGCTGTCGAGCGGCGTCACGGTGACCTGGGCGCACTGGGGGCTGCTGAAGAACAACCGCCGGCAACTGATCATCGGCCTCGCCGCGACCGTCGCCCTCGGTTTCCTGTTCGTCACGCTGCAGGCGATCGAGTACAGCCACGCCTACCAGCACATGAACCTGAAGCTCAGCACCGGCATCTACGGCTCCACCTTCTTCATGCTGACCGGCTTCCACGGCCTGCACGTGACGATGGGCGCGATCATCCTGAGCGTGGTGCTGTTCCGCTCGATCGCCGGGCACTTCACCGCCGAGAAGCATTTCGCCTTCGAGGCGGCCGCGTGGTACTGGCACTTCGTCGACGTGGTGTGGCTCGGCCTGTTCGTGTTCGTCTACTGGCTCTGAGGGGCCTCACAGGCCGTGCGGCCTGATCAGGCCGGTCATGTAGGCGAGCATCAGCATGATGAAGAGGGCGACCGAGAGCCCGATGCGCACCGTCAGCGCGCGTACCGTGCGGTCGTTGCGCTGGCGATCGTGCACCAGGAAGTACAGCCCCGAGGCCAGGCTCGCCACGATGGCGAGGAGAGCCACGACGACGAGCAGCTTGAAGGTCATGGATCGTGCTCCGTGGAAAAGGGGGCGGGCGAGTATAGCCGCCGCGGGGCGCGACGCTGTCGGCGCCGCCGCCGCGGACGGTGGTGTGTGCCACCGTGCCCATGGCTAGCGCCGGCGCTTCGGTCGTGGCGCAGCGCCGCTGGCGGCGGCTGGCGCCGTGGCTGCTGGCCGTGGTCGCCGGCAGCGGATTCGTCGGTCTCGGTGTCTGGCAGTTGCGGCGTGCGGACGAGAAGGCCGCGCTGATCGCGGCCTTCGAGGTGCGCAGCCGGGCGCCGGCGGTGGCGCTCGCCGAGCTCGACCCCGCCGACCCCGCCAACCGGTTCCGCGAAGTGCGGGTGAGCGGACGCTACGTCGCCGAGCACCAGTGGCTGCTCGACAACCAGTTGCAGCATGGCCAGCCCGGCTACCGCGTGCTGACGCCGCTGGACCCCGGCGGCGCGGCCGCGTGGGTGCTGGTGGACCGGGGCTGGGTGGCGCAGGGGGAGACGCGTCAGGTGCTGCCGGAGGTGAGCGCGCCGCAGGGCAGGGTCACGGTGCTCGGGCGCCTGTCGCAGCCGCCCGAACCGGGGGTGCGGCTCGGCCACTGGCCGGCGCAGCCGTCCTGGCCGGCGGTGGTGCCCTGGTTCGACTTCGATGCCGCCGAGCACGCGCTCGGCCATCCGCTCGAGCGGGCGGTGATCCTGCTCGATCCCGCCGCGCCCGGCGGGTACCGGCGGGAGTGGGCCGTGAACCTGGTGACGCTGAGCCCCGACCGGCACCGGGCCTACGCGGTGCAGTGGTTCAGCCTGGCCGTCGCCGTGGCGGTGACGGCGGGAGTGCTCGAGTGGCGCCGGCGGGCGGCGCTCGGCAAGGAGAAAGAAGCATGTCGTCGATGAGTCTGCGTGCAACGGCGGCCGGTCGGCCGGCCCGTCAGCGCACGCTGCTGGTGGCGCTGATCGCGCTGTTCCTGCTGCCGCTCGTGCTCGCCTGGGTGCTGGTCGGCCACTGGCGCCCGTCCGGGAGTGCCGAGCACGGCGAATTGCTGGTGCCGGCGCGGCCGCTGCCGCAGGTGTTCATCACCGCGCACGCGCTGCACGGTCGCTGGACGCTGGTCTACCTTGCCACCGGGCCGGGGTGCGACGCGGCGTGCCGCGGGGCGCTGTACCGCCTCCGGCAGGTGCGCCTCGCCACCGGCAAGGACATCGACCGCGTGCAGCGGCTGGCGCTGTGGCTCCAGCCGGCCGACGCGGCGACCCGCCAGTGGCTCGCGGTCGAGCACGCCGGCCTCGCCGGCGCCGAGGCCGCTGCCGGGGAACTGCAGCCCTTCACGGCCGCGTGGCCGGCGGGAGGCGCGGTTGGCCGGTGGATCTACCTGGTCGACCCGCTGGGCAATCTGGTGCTGCGCTATCCGGCCGATGTCGACGCCAAGGGCATCCTGTCGGACCTGCAGCGCCTGTTGAAACTGTCGAAGATCGGGTGAGTCCATGCCGCGCACCGCATTCGCCCGCCTCGCGCTGTTCGCCGCCGTGCTCGCCCTGAGCGTGGTCGTGCTCGGTGCCTACGTGCGCCTGTCGCACGCCGGGCTCGGCTGCCCGGACTGGCCGGGCTGCTACGGCCGCCTCGACGTGCCCGACGAACCGCACCTGATCGCCTCGGCCAATGCCGCGTTCCCCGACCGTCCGGTCGAGGTCGCCAAGGCCTGGAAGGAGATGCTGCACCGCTACCTGGCGAGCGGCCTGGGGCTTGCGATCGTCGTCCTC
This sequence comes from Plasticicumulans lactativorans, assembly GCF_004341245.1. Classification (GTDB taxonomy): domain Bacteria; phylum Pseudomonadota; class Gammaproteobacteria; order Competibacterales; family Competibacteraceae; genus Plasticicumulans_A; species Plasticicumulans_A lactativorans. The sequence continues at coordinate 37,153 of NZ_SLWY01000005.1, forward strand.
GCGGCGCTCGCGTGGCGCCAGCGCCAGGTACCGGGGCAGGCGCGGGTGCTGCCCTTGGCGCTGGTCGCGCTGGTCGTGTTCCAGGGCGTGCTCGGGATGTGGACGGTGACGCTGCTGCTGAAGCCGCTGGTGGTGACCTCGCACCTGCTGTTCGGCCTCACCACGCTGGCGCTGCTGTGGTGGCTGGCCTTGCGCCACGCGCCGCTGGTGCCGACGCTGAGCCCCGCTGGCTCCTGGCGCGGCTGGGGGCTGCTGGCGCTGCTGCTGCTGGTCGGCCAGATCGCGCTCGGCGGCTGGACCAGCACCAACTACGCGGCCCTGGCCTGCCCCGACCTGCCGACGTGCCAGGGGCAGTGGTGGCCGACGACCGACTTCAGCACCGCGTACACCCTGTGGCACGGGCTCGGCCGCTCCTACGAGGGCGGCGTGCTCGACAATGCCGCCCGCGTCACCATCCACCTGACGCACCGCCTGGGGGCCATCGTCGTCGGCGGCGTCATCGGGGGGCTGGCGTGGCGCCTGCTGCGGGCGGCCGAGCGGCCGCTGCGAGTGCTCGGCGGCGTGCTCGCCACGTTGCTGGCGACGCAGATCAGCCTCGGCCTGGCCAACGTCGCCCTGCACCTGCCGCTGCCGGTGGCGGTCGCCCACAATGCCGGCGCGGCCGCGCTGCTGCTCGCCCTCGTCACCCTGCAACACATGCTGCGACCGAAGGACGTCACATGAGCCTGCATTCCCTCACCGTCGCGCGGCCCGGCTGGCGCGACTACCTCGAACTCACCAAGCCCAAGGTCGTGGCGCTGATCACCTTCACCGCGATGGTCGGCATGTTCCTCGCCACGCCCGGCATGGTGCCGTGGGATGTGCTGCTCGGCGGTTCGGCCGGCATCGCCCTGGTCGCGGGCGCGGCGGCCGCGATCAATCACGTGGTCGACCGGCGGATCGACGGCCTGATGCTGCGGACCCGCCAGCGGCCGCTGCCGACCGGCCAGCTCTACGGGGCGCAGGCGCTGGCGTTCGCGGGCGGCCTGTGCGCGCTGGGCATGGCGGTGCTGCTGGCCTGCACGAACCCGCTGACCGCGGCCCTGACCTTCGCGTCGCTGATCGGCTACGCGGTGATCTACACGATGTTCCTGAAGCGGGCGACGCCGCAGAACATCGTCATCGGCGGGGCGGCCGGCGCGGCTCCGCCGCTGCTCGGCTGGACCGCCGTCACCGGCACGGTGGAGGAGGGGGCGCTGCTGCTGTTCCTGCTGATCTTCGTGTGGACGCCGCCGCACTTCTGGGCCCTGGCGATCCACCGCCACCAGGACTACGCCCGCGCCGAGATCCCGATGCTGCCGGTGACGCACGGGCTCGCGTTCACCCGCCTGCAGATCCTCCTGTACACCATCATCCTGTTCATCGTCAGCCTGCTGCCCTTCCTCACCGGCATGAGCGGCGTGCTGTACCTCGCCGGGGCCGTGGGCCTGGGCCTGCGCTTCCTGTGGCTGGCCGGACGCCTGTACGCGCGCGCCGACGACCGCCTGGCGATGCCGGTCTTCGGCTATTCGATCGTGTACCTGTTCGGGCTGTTCAGCGCGCTGATGCTCGACCACTACCTGCGCGGCTTCCTGGCATGAGGTCCGTGAGCGTCGGCGTGGTGCACCATGAGAGGGCGCACTTTTGATTGAGCGCTTTTGTCCGGCTCCCCTAGAATGAGCGGTTGTATCTTCGGACGGGTCGCGCGTGCGTCTCAGCGGCGTCGGCGTGCGCGCCCCGAATGTCCCACCAGCCACCGATCCTGCAAGGAGATCGCGTCATGGCTATAAGCGCAGCAGCGTCAGCCGAGCAGTACAACTACGACATCGTGCGCAAGTTCACGATCATGTCCCTGGTCTGGGGCGTGCTCGGCATGGCGGTGGGGCTCTACATCGCCTGCGAACTGGCGTGGCCGTTCCTGAACTTCGACATTCCCGAGATCACCTTCGGACGTCTGCGCCCGGTGCATACCACGCTGGTGATCTTCGGCTTCGGCGGCTGTGCCCTGTTCGCGACCTCCTACTATGTCGTGCAGCGCACCTGCCAGGCGCGACTGCTCAGCGACGCGCTCGCCGACTTCACGTTCTGGGGCTGGAACCTCGGCTTGCTGCTCGGCATCGTCAGCTACATGGCGGGCATGAGCCAGGGGCGTGAATACGCCGAGTTCGAATGGCCGATCGATCTCGCCATCGCCGTGGTCTGGGTGGTTTATTTCTTCAATTTCATCACCGTGATCGTGCGCCGGTCGCAGCCGCACATCTACGTGGCGAACTGGTTCTACCTCGGCTTCATCCTCGCCACCGCCATCCTGCACATCTTCAACAACCTGGCGGTGCCGATCTCGCTGACCAAGTCCTACAGCCTGTTCGCGGGCGTTCAGGACGCGATGACGCAATGGTGGTACGGCCATAACGCCGTCGGCTTTTTCCTGACGGCGGCCTTTCTCGGAATGATGTATTACTTCGTGCCCAAGCAGGCGGGGCGGCCGGTCTACTCGTACCGCCTGTCGATCATCCACTTCTGGGCGCTGATCTTCCTGTACATGTGGGTCGGTGCCCACCACCTGCACTGGACCGCGCTTCCCGACTGGGTGTCGACGCTGGCGGCGACCTTCTCGGTGCTGCTGCTGCTGCCGTCGTGGGGCGGCATGATCAACGGCGTCATGACCCTTTCCGGGGCGTGGGACAAACTGCGGACCGACCCGGTGATGCTGTTCCTGATCACCTCGCTGTCGTTCTACGGCATGTCGACCTTCGAAGGCCCGCTGATGTCGCTGAAGAGCGTGAACGCGCTCTCGCACTACACCGACTGGACGATCGGCCACGTGCACTCGGGCGCGCTCGGCTGGGTCGCGATGGTGACCTTCGGCTCCTTCTACCACCTGGTGCCCCGCCTCTGGGACACCAAGATGTACAGCCAGCGCCTGATCTACGTGCACTTCTGGCTCGCGACCATCGGCATCGTGCTGTACATCACCGCGATGTGGGTCGCCGGCATCGGCCAGGGGCTGATGCTGCGGGCCTTCGACGACTACGGCAATCTGGCCTACAGCTTCGTCGAATCCGTGGTGTTCCTGCACAAGCCCTATGCCTGGCGCGCCCTCGGCGGAGCCTTCTTCGTCTCGGGCATCGTGCTGATGTGCTTCAACGTGGCGATGACGGTCCTGGCCGCACGGCGCGAACAGGCGGCGCTCGAAGCCAAGCTGGCCGCCAAGCTGGCGCGTACCTGATCGATACCCGGGAGCCACTCGCATGCGTCACGAGCACATCGAAGTCAACTCGGGGCTGATGATCGCCCTGGTGCTGGCGGTCATCAGCATCGGCGGACTGGTCGAGATCGTCCCGCTGTTCTACATCAACGAGACGATCGAAAAGGTCGACGGCGTGCGTCCGTACACGCCGCTCGAACTGCGCGGGCGCGACATCTATGTCCGCGAAGGCTGCTACCTCTGCCATTCGCAGATGGTGCGCCCGTTCCGCGACGAATGGCTGCGTTACGGCCACTATTCGCTCGCCGCGGAATCGAAGTACGACCATCCCTTCCAGTGGGGCTCCAAGCGCACCGGTCCGGACCTGGCGCGTGTCGGCAACAAGTACTCGGACCAGTGGCAGGTCCAGCACCTGCTCAAGCCGACGTCGGTGGTGCCGGAATCGATCATGCCCAACTACCCGTGGCTGCTGCACAATGACCTCAGCTACGCCGATGTCGGCGACCGCATGAGGGCGCTGCGGCGCACGGGGGTGCCGTACTCGCTGACGCAGGCCGAGTACGAGGCCAACGTCAAGACCTTCGGCAAGGACGTCGCCGACAAGCTCGACATCAGCCAGGCGCAGGACAATCTGCTCAAGCAGGCACGCGGGCGGAACTACGACGGCCTGCCCAATCGCATCACCGAGATGGACGCGCTGGTCGCTTACCTCCAGGTGCTCGGCACCATGGTCGACTTCAGCAAGTACGACGAAGGCTACTTCGCCGAATTCCGTTGATGGCTCATCGGTCCGGCTGGTCGGCGGCAGGCGACCCGCCAGGAGTGTGTGATGTTCGACTGGTTCCAGTGGTTCACCCGACTCGACAACAGCAAGATGCTTTCGCTGGTGCTGTTCCTGTCGGCGTTCTGCGGGATCCTGGTCTACGTGTTCGGCAACCGCCGCCGCGGGCAGCGGCTCGAGTCGTACAAGAACATCCCGTTTCTGGACGATACCCCACCGCCGCCCGGTGCCGAGGCCAAGCCCAGCAAGGTGAAGGATAATGAGCAACACGACGACTAATCCGCAGAAGCCGACCGCGGTACAGACCACCGGCCATGCCTGGGACGGCGATCTGCAGGAGTTCAACAATCCGCTGCCGCGCTGGTGGCTGTGGGCGTTCTACGCGACGGTGGTGTTCGCGATCGGCTACTGGTTCGTCTACCCCGCCTGGCCGGTCGGCGGGTCGTGGACCAAGGGCTTTGCCAGCGCGACGTTCTCGGTCGGTGGCAAGGAGCAGACGATGCGCTGGAACACCCGCAGCGAACTGCTCCAGGACCTCGACAGCGGCGCCGGCGCGGTGCGCCAGCGCGAGTACCTGCAGAAGATCGCGAGCGCGGACCTCGAGCAGGTGCGCCAGGACCCGAAGATGCAGGACTTCGTGCGGCAGGCCGGCAAGGTCCTGTTCGGCACCAACTGCGCGGCCTGCCACGGCAGCGGCGGCCAGGGCGTGATCGGGCAGTTCCCGGCCTTGAATGACGACGACTGGCTGTGGGGCGGTACCGTCGACGACATCCGCAGGACGCTGATCGGCGGGCGCAACGGCTTCATGCCGGCATTCCGCGAGGCGCTGACCCCGGCCCAGGCCGACGATGTCGCCCAGTACGTGCTCACGCTGTCGGGCATCGTGCAGCCCGACGAGGCCGCCGAGCGCGGCAAGGCGATCTTCCACGGCAGCGTCGGGGGCTGCTATTACTGCCACGGCGATGCCGGCAAGGGCATCAAGTCGATGGGTGCGGCGAATCTCAGCGACAAGATCTGGACGCTGGTGGACGTCAACGCCACCGCGACGGTCGCCGACAAGCATGCGCTGGTGCGCTCGGTGATCTGGAACGGCGTGCAGAACCGTCGCCAGATGCCAGCGTTCGGCCATCGTCTGTCGGACGCCGAGATCAAGCTGCTCGCCTTCTACGTCCATCAGTTGGGTGGCGGTCAGTAACTGCTCCCCGCCAGCCGGTCGCCCCACGCGGCCGGGCGGGCCGGGGGCGCGGCGCGCCATGCTGATGCGCCGCGCCCCCGGTCCCAAGCGTCGATCCGATCGCCTGCCGTGTGACGCCCGGATCGACCTTCCTCCAAGGTGCCGTCATGGCCGAAGCTGAAGTCCAGCTCTATCAGAAGCGCCTCCCCATCCACCCGCGATCGGTGCAGGGGCGTTTCCGCAACATCAAGTACGCGGTGCTGGCGCTGGCCTACAGCGTGTACTTCCTGCTGCCCTGGGTGCGCTGGGAGCGCCCGATGGGGGTCAACCAGGCCCTGCTATTCGACATTCCCGGGCGCAAGTTCTACGTGTTCGACCTGGTGGTGCAGGCGCAGGACATCTTCTGGCTCGCCGGCCTGCTGGTGATCGCGGCGATGCTGCTGTTCTTCGTCACCGGGGTCGCCGGGCGCGTGTTCTGCGGTTATTTCTGCTTCCAGACCCTGTGGACCGATGTGTTCGTGCTGATCGAGCGCTGGGTGCAGGGGGAGCGCCCGGCGCGGCTGCGCCTGGCCAAGCAGCCGTGGGATGCCGAGAAGCGGCGCAAGATGCTCACCACCTGGGGGCTGTGGCTCGCCACCTCGTTCCTCACCGGGCTGACCTTCACCCTCTACTGGGCCGACGCACCGACGCTGGTGTGGCAGATGTTGACCCTGTCGGCGCCGTTCCCGGCCTACGCGACCACGTTTCTGCTGACGTCGACGACCTTCGTGATGGCCGGCCTCGCCCGCGAGCAGGTGTGCACCTACATGTGCCCCTACGCGCGCTTCCAGAGCGTGATGTTCGACCGCGACACCCTGATCATCGCCTACGACCAGAAGCGCGGCGAGGGAACGGCCGGCCGCGCCCGCATCACCAAGGAGATGAAAACCCGCGAGGAGCGGGCCGCCGCCGGCATCGGCGACTGCATCGACTGCGGCTACTGCGTACAGGTGTGCCCCGTCGGCATCGACATCCGCAAGGGCCTGCAGCTGCAGTGCATCTCGTGCGCGCTGTGCGTCGACGCCTGCGACAGCATCATGGACAACCTGGGCTGGCCGCGCCGGCTCATCGCCTATACCTCCGACAACGCCCAGCAGGGCAAGCCGACGCGCGTGCTCAAGCCCAAGACCCTCGGATACGGTGTCGCGCTCGCCGCGGCGATCGTCGCCCTGGGCTGGAGCGTGGCGACCCGCGAACCCCTCGACGTATCGGTCGAGCAGGTCCGACAGCCCCTGTCGGTGACGCTGTCCGATGGCCGCATCCAGAACAGCTACGAGATCAAGCTGAACAGCAAGGTCACCGCCCCGGGGCGCGTCCGTATCGCGATCAGCGGCCTGGACGGGGCCGAACTCGATCTGGGCGGGCTCGACGTCGTCACGCTGGACCCCGAGCAGCGCCTGCGCGTCATGGCCAAGATCAAGCTGACGATGAGCGGCAGCGGCGGGCGGCGCGAGTTCCAGTTCGTGCTGACCCCGGACGGTGCGCTGGGACAGGCACCGATCCGCTTGCCGGTGACTTTCCACGGGCCTTGACGATGAACGATCTGCTGCTCTCGCTGGCGCTCGGAACCGCCCTGGTCGCGGCCGCCAATCTGTTGCTGTACCGCTTCAGCCGCTGGGGCGGCCTGCGCGTGGCGCTGCTGGTGGCGGCGCTCACCGTGATCGTCTACGTGCCCCTGGCGCTGCGTGACTGGCCGGGAGGCGACGTGTTCGCGATCCACCTGGCGCTCTATCTGGTGGTGTCGTGCCTGTTCGGAGTCATCGCCGGCGCCCGCGACCGCGCCCTGGTGCTCGGTCGTGGCGCCGACCGTGGCGAGCGCGCCTTCATGCTGGGGCCGGCGGCGATCATCGGCTTCTTCGTCGTGCTGGTCGCCGTCGACACCGTGTTCGTGATGGTCGCGCAGAACGGCCTTTCCAGTGATCTCGCACGCCGCCTGCTGCCGCGCCCCGTCGACGAGAGCGCCGCCAGTTCCGCCTTTCCCGGCGTGGTGTCGCACGATTTCCAGAAGAAGGAGGCGCTCTACAACGCCTATCTCGAACGCGTCGAGCGCCAGCGCGAGCGCGGCTGGCAGGTGCACAAGGGCTGGCTCGGCGAGCCCGCCGCCGGCCGGGAGACGGACTTCCAGGTCGTGGTGCGCGACCGCAACGGCCGCCCGGTCAGTGGCGCCGAGGTCGGCGGCGAGTTCCTGCGCCCCTCCGACGACCGCCTGGATACCCGCTTCGAGATGCACGAGGGCGAGGCCGGTGTCTACCGCGCGCGCATCGCGCTGCCGGCGCCGGGCATGTGGAACCTGGTGCTGCTGGTGCGCAGGGGCGAGGACATGCACGAAGTGCGGGCGAACACGTCCGTTGCCGCCCGCGAGTGAGCGCGATGGAGCGCGTCGAGACCTTGCCGGCTGCGACCGAGGCCGGGATCGGAGCCGAGCGCGAATGCTTTCACTGCAGCCTGCCGATTCCCGACGGCACCCGCTTCCACGTCGTCGTCGACGGCCGCCCGCACCGGCTGTGCTGTCACGGCTGTGAGGCCGTCGCGCGGGCGATCGTCGACGCCGGGCTGACGGGTTACTACCGCCACCGCACGGCGCCGTCGCGCCGCGCCGAGGATCTCGTCCCGGCGCAACTGCGCGAGATGGAACTCTATGACCGCGACGATCTGCAGCGCAGTTTCGTGCGCGCGGCGGAGCAGGGCACGGTGCGCGAGGCCTCGCTGATCCTCGAAGGCATCGTCTGCGCAGCGTGCGTGTGGCTGAACGAGCGCCACGTCGGCGCCGTGCCGGGCGTGCTCGAGTTTCGTGTCAACTACTCGACGCACCGCGCGCATCTGCGCTGGGACAACGCCCGCGTCCCGCTATCGCGGATCCTCAAGACGATCGCCGCAATCGGCTACGTCGCCCACCCCTTCGACCCCGGTCGCCAGGAGGCGCTGCAGCGGAAGGAGCGGGCGCAGGCCCTGCGCCGCGTCGCGATCGCCGGGCTCGGCTCGATGCAGGTGATGATGCTGGCGGTCGCGCTGTACGCCGGCGACTACTACGGCATAGACGCCGACATCCGGCACTTCCTGCGCTGGATCAGCCTGGTGATCACCGTGCCCGTGCTGATGTACGCCTCCACGCCGTTCTTCCAGGCGGCTTGGCGCGACCTGCGCCGCGGTGCTCTCGGCATGGACGTGCCGATCGCTGCCGCCGTGCTGCTCGCGACGGTGGCGAGCGCGTGGCACACGGTGACCGGCAGCGGCGAGATCTACTTCGACTCGGCGACGATGTTCGTGTTCTTCCTGCTGTCGGGGCGCTTCCTGGAGATGGCCGCACGCCACCGCGCCGCCCAGGTTTCGGAGGAGCTCGTACGCATCCTGCCGTCGACGGCGACCCGGCTCGACCCGACGGGGGCCGAGACGGTGGTCGCGGTGGCCGAACTCGCTCCCGGGGACCGGGTGCTGGTGCGCCCGGGCGAAACGGTACCGGCCGACGGACAGGTGCTCGAAGGCGCGAGCAGCGTCGACGAGTCCCTGCTCACCGGCGAGAGCCTGCCGCTCGCGAAAGGGTTCGGCGATGCCCTGGTCGGCGGCGCGGTGAACGTCGAGAGCCCCCTGGTGATGCGCGTCGAGCGGGTGGGGGCCGAGACCGTGCTGTCGTCGATCGTGCGCCTGCTCGATCGCGCGCAGAGCGAGAAGCCGCGGATCGCGGCGCTCGCCGACCGCATCGCCGGCGGGTTCGTCGCCGCGCTGCTGGTGATCTGCGCGGGCGTCGCCTGGTGGTGGTGGCAGCACGACGCGGCACGCGCCTTCCCGATCGTGCTCGCGGTGCTGGTGGTGACCTGCCCGTGCGCGCTCGGCCTCGCCACGCCGGCCGCGATCACCGCGGCCACCGGTCGCCTCACCCGCAACGGCCTGCTGACCACGCGCGGCCATGCCCTCGAAACCCTGGCGCGGACCACCCACGTCGTGTTCGACAAGACCGGGACGCTCACCCACGGCAAGCTGCGGCTGGTCCGGGTCGTTCCCGCCGGCGCGCTGGCAGAGGCGGAATGTCTGGCGATCGCGGCCGCGCTGGAGCGTGGGTCGGAGCACCCGGTCGGCCGGGCGCTGGTCGAGGCCACGGACGACCGCCGCCAGGCCCACGACATCGCCAACGTCCCCGGGCAGGGGGTGAGCGGCATGCTCGACGGGCAGCGCTATCGCATCGGCAAGCCGCAGGCCGAGGGGCTGCCCGCGGCCGCGCAGGGCGACGACGGTACCTGGGTGGAACTCGCCGGCGAGGCGGGCGTGCTCGCCTGGTTCCAGTTCGCCGACCGCCTGCGCGGCGATGCCGCCGAGACCGTCGCGGCGCTGCGGGCGCTCGGCCTGCAGATCCTGCTGCTGTCGGGCGACCGCCCCGGGGCGGTGGCCGCGGTGGCCGCGGAAGTCGGGATCGCGCATGCCGAGGGTGGCCTGCTGCCGGCCGACAAGCTCGCCCGCATCGGTGCCCTGCAGCGCGAGGGGGCGGTGGTGGCGATGGTCGGTGACGGCATCAACGACACCCCGGTGCTGGCTGCCGCCAATGTGTCGATCGCGATGGGGAGCGGCACGCAGCTCGCGCATGCAGCTGCCGACATGGTGCTGCTCGCGAGCAGCCTGCGGCAGCTGGCCGAGGGCATCCGGGTGGCACGACGCACGCTCGCGATCATTCGCCAGAACCTTGCCTGGTCGCTGATCTACAACGTGCTGGCCCTGCCGGCCGCGGCGGCCGGCTGGATCACGCCCTGGATGTCCGCCATCGGCATGTCCCTGAGTTCGGTGCTGGTGGTACTGAATGCCCTGCGGCTGCGCGCCGACGGTCGCCGCTGAGGGACGGTGATGGAAATCCTCTACCTGCTGATTCCGCTGGCGGTGATCATCATGATCGTCGCGGCGTGGGCGTTCGTGTGGTCGGTCAAGTCCGGCCAGTTCGATGACCTCGAAGGGCCTGCACACCGCATCCTGATGGACGACGACGATCCGCGCATTCCGCGGCCACCGCAGGAGCGGCTCGACGAGCCTTCCTTGAAGGAGCATGACCGTTGAACTACCATTCGGCCACTTAAATGTCTGCTGGGACGGCCGCTCCATGTTCACGTTCGAGAACTTCCCGATGGTGGTCATCATCGCGCTGATCCTGCTGGCGTGGCTCAGTTTCTTCTCGGTGATCCTCTGACGCGGCGGGTATCCTCGACGCATCGGGACACGGCCTCCGCGGAGGCCGTTTTCGTTTTCCGAGGCCGTGACGGCGGACCGAATGGCACAAGCGACGCGTGAACGAGCGGTGCTCGACACCCTGGCCGATGGCGCCTTCCACTCCGGCGAGGATCTCGCCCGGGCGATCGGCACCAGCCGCGCGGCGGTATGGAAGATCGTGCGTGGCCTGCAGGCGCGCGGCTTCGACGTTCACAGCGTGCGGGGGCGCGGCTACCGCCTCGGCAGTGCCGTCGAATGGCTCGACGCCGCGGCCATCCGCGCTGCGCTCCCCGGAGATGCCGTGGATTCGATCGACACGATCGACGTGCTGCCCAGCGTCGATTCCACCAATACCTGGCTCACCGCCCGCGCCAAGGCGGGGGCGCCTGCGGGCGCCGTGTGTCTCGCCGAAGCGCAGAGCGCGGGCCGCGGACGCAGCGGACGGCACTGGCACTCGCCGGCCGGCGCTAACCTGTACCTGTCGCTGCTGTGGCGCTTCGGCTTCGCACCCGCGCAGCTCAGCGGCCTGTCACTGGCGGTCGGCGTGGCCGTCGTCCACGCCCTCGAGCGCTTCGGGGTGGCGGACATCGGCCTGAAGTGGCCCAACGACGTGGTCGCGGGTGGTCGCAAGCTGGGTGGAGTGCTGCTCGAGTTCGGCGGCGAATCCGGTGGACCCTGCCATGTCGTCATCGGCATCGGCATCAATCTGCACATGCCGGCGAGTGCCGTCACGGCGATCGATCAGCCGTGGACGGACCTCGCGACGCTCGGTGGCGGCGCGGTTTCGCGCAACCGCCTGGCGGCGATGTTGATCGGCGAACTGGCGGCCACCTGCCGGCGCTTTGCGGACAGCGGCTTCGCGGCGTTCGCTGCCGAGTGGCAGCGCTACGACATCGCCATGGGGCAGGCGGTGAGGCTGTCGTGGCCCGGACACGCGGTCGAGGGCGTGGCGCGCGGCGTGGATGCAACGGGTGCCGTGCTGCTCGAGGCCGGCGGCACGTGCAGGAGCTTCGCCGTCGGTGAGCTCAGCCTGCGGTTGGCGACGTGATCCTGTACGTCGACATCGGCAACACGCGCCTCAAGTGGCTCGGCGAGGCCGCTGGGCGGGTGCCCGTGCGTGGCGCCTTCGTGCACCGTGATGGCGACCTCGCGGTGCTGCTGCAGCAGGCCTGGAGCGACCTGCCGCTGCCGGCGCGCGTGCTCGTCGTCAGCGTCGCCGGGGAGGGCATGGCCTCGACATTGACGCAATGGGTGCAGCGGCAATGGGGGCTTGCGATCGAGTTCGTACACAGCCGTGCCAGCGGCTTCGGCGTCGTGAACGCCTACGCGGAGCCGACCCGCATGGGAGCCGATCGGTGGGTCGCGATGGTGGCCGCGCGCGGATTGACCCAGGGGGCATGCTGCGTGATCGATTGCGGCACGGCGGTGACGGTCGACGTGCTGTCGGCACAGGGGCGGCACGCGGGCGGGGTGATCTTCCCGGGGCTGCAGTTGATGCGTCTGGCGCTCTACCGTGACACGCAGCGCATTCCCGCCGAGCCCGTGGGCGCCGCGCCGGTGGCGCCGCTCGGTCACGACACCGCGTCCTGTGTGGCGGCCGGTGTGCAGCATGCGGTCGCGGGCGGGATCGGTCGCGTCGTGGAGAGTGCCCGCGTGCGTGTCGGAGCGTCACTCGACTGCTTCATCACCGGTGGCGACGGGCCAGCCCTCGCTGCCGTGCTGGGGGGCGACTACCAGTTGCACCCGGACCTGCTGTTCGAGGGCTTGCGGCGGATCGCCGCGGGTTAGCGGGGCGCTTGGTCGGGCGCATGCCGCTGCGATAGACTTCCGCGTCCGGTTTCCGCGGCGCTGACGTAGCTCAGTCGGTAGAGCAGCTGCCTTGTAATCAGCAGGTCGGGGGTTCGATTCCCTCCGTCAGCACCACCGGGTCGATTTTTCCGCTGTCGGCGCGATCGCATCGACGCGCATGCGCACGATCTGCTCGGATCGCTTAAGGCGATGAATGATTTATGGTTTTTGACGTACCTTCCGGCGCTTGGTGCACTCTGGCGGTGCTTGACAGCGCCAGGTCCGTCAAAGAGAATGCGCGTCTCGTTTTTCGGAGGGGTTCCCGAGCGGTCAAAGGGAGCAGACTGTAAATCTGCCGGCTCAGCCTTCGAAGGTTCGAATCCTTCCCCCTCCACCAGTTTTTTGCGAGCGCGCTGCAGCCGCTCGGAGCGGTCCCCGCAAGGTGCTCATGGCTGGAAGGTCAGCAAAGCGGGTGTAGTTCAATGGTAGAACCTCAGCCTTCCAAGCTGATGGTGTGGGTTCGATTCCCATCACCCGCTCCATGAATGGATTTTTTGGCCCATGTAGCTCAGTCGGTAGAGCACGTCCTTGGTAAGGACGAGGTCACCAGTTCGAATCTGGTCATGGGCTCCAGATCGTTAGGCGTCAGGAATGGGTTGGCTTCATCTGTCAAACCGGGAGTGTCTCGATGGCTAAAGAGAAGTTCGAGCGTACGAAGCCGCACGTGAACGTTGGCACGATCGGTCACGTGGACCACGGCAAGACGACGCTGACGGCGGCGCTGACGAAGGTGGGGGCGGAGCGGTTCGGTGGCGTGTTCAAGGCGTATGACCAGATCGACGCGGCGCCGGAAGAGCGCGCCCGCGGGATCACGATCGCCACGGCGCACGTCGAGTACGAGAGCCCGAACCGGCACTACGCGCACGTGGACTGCCCGGGCCACGCCGACTACGTGAAGAACATGATCACGGGCGCGGCGCAGATGGACGGCGCGATCCTGGTGTGCTCGGCCGCGGACGGTCCGATGCCGCAGACGCGCGAGCACATCCTGCTGGCCCGCCAGGTGGGCGTGCCCTACATCGTCGTGTACCTGAACAAGGCCGACATGGTCGACGATCCCGAGCTGCTCGAGCTCGTCGAGATGGAAGTGCGCGACCTGCTGTCGAGCTACGACTTCCCGGGCGACGACACTCCGATCATCACCGGCAGCGCGCTGAAGGCGCTCGAGGGCGACCAGAGCGAGATCGGCGTGCCGTCGATCATCAAGCTGGTCGATGCGCTGGACACCTACATCCCGCAGCCCGAGCGCGAGGTCAACAAGCCGTTCCTGATGCCGATCGAGGACGTGTTCTCGATCTCCGGGCGTGGCACCGTGGTGACCGGGCGCATCGAGCGCGGTCGGGTGAAGGTGGGTGACGAAGTGGAGATCGTCGGCATCCGCGCGACGACCAAGACCACCTGCACGGGCGTCGAGATGTTCCGCAAGCTGCTGGATTCGGGCGAGGCGGGGGACAACGTCGGCGTGCTGCTGCGCGGCACCAAGCGCGAGGACGTGGAGCGTGGCCAGGTGCTGGCCAAGCCGGGCACGATCAAGCCGCACACCAAGTTCGAAGCCGAGGTGTACGTGCTGTCGAAGGAGGAGGGCGGCCGTCATACGCCGTTCTTCAAGGGCTACCGGCCGCAGTTCTACTTCCGCACCACGGACGTGACGGGCGCGTGCGAGTTGCCGGAAGGCGTCGAGATGGTGATGCCGGGCGACAACATCAAGATGGTGGTGAGCCTGATTGCCCCGATCGCGATGGAAGAGGGCTTGCGTTTTGCGATTCGCGAAGGCGGTCGCACCGTCGGCGCCGGTGTCGTCGCCAAGGTGATCGAGTAAACAGGGCGTTAAGCCGGCGGGAATGGATCGTCGTTCCCGCCAAGCGTTTCAGCAACAGGCCAGTAGCTCAATTGGCAGAGCAGCGGTCTCCAAAACCGCAGGTTGGGGGTTCGAGTCCCTCCTGGCCTGCCACTTCCCAGTGTGTGCAGTCCGGGATGCTGTTGCTGTTATCCGGGGCGCGATGCGCCCCAGAATTCCGGAGTGTGACGTTCGGCGATGAACCCTAAGCCTGAAGCTGAAGTTTCCAGGTTCGATACCCTCAGGTGGTCTGCCGCGCTTGCGATCGTCATCGTTGCAATCGGCCTCTATCACTATTTTGCCCAGCAGTTGCTGGTCGTGCGTGTCGGCGGGGTGCTGCTTGCGTTCGCGATCGCGCTCGCTCTCGTGTGGGGGACGCGCCTGGGGCAGGAGGCGATCGGCTATCTGAGTGACTCGCGCGTCGAGTTGCGGAAAGTCGTGTGGCCGACGCGCCAGGAAACCCTGCAGACGACGCTTGCCGTGGCGCTGATGGTGCTGGTGATGGGGATTTTCCTGTGGCTTCTGGACATGCTCCTCCTGTGGGGGGTGCGCCTCCTGACCGGCCAGGGAGGGTGACGGCATGAGCATGCGTTGGTACGTCGTTCAGGCCTATTCGGGTTTCGAGTATCAGGTACGGAAGTCGCTGGAGGAGCGCATCCAGCGCGAAGGTCTGCAGGAGCGCTTCGGCCAGATCCTGGTGCCCACCGAAGAGGTGGTCGAAATGCGCGATGGCTTGCGCCGCAAGAGCGAGCGCAAGTTCTTCCCGGGCTATGTCCTGGTGCAGATGCTCATGGATGAAGACACCTGGCATCTGGTCAAAAGCGTGCCCAAGGTGCTCGGCTTCATCGGTGGTTCGAGCGACAAGCCCGCGCCGATCAGCGAGAAGGAAGCGCAGATCATCCTGCAGCGGGTGCAGGACGGCACCGACAAGCCCCGCCCGAAGGTCTTGTACGAACCCGGCGAAGTCGTGCGTGTCATCGACGGGCCGTTCAACGATTTCAGCGGTGTGGTGGAAGAGGTCAATTACGAGAAAAGCCGCCTGCGGGTCGCCGTCCTCATTTTCGGACGCTCCACCCCCGTCGAGCTTGAGTTCGGCCAGGTCGAAAAGAGCTGAGCCGCCGGATTGCAGCGGAAATCGCCCGCCACCCCTGGCAGGGCGATTTCCTTTTTTCATCATGGGGAGCCGCGAGGCGTTTGCACCCGCTTGGAGTGAATCATGGCAAAGAAAGTCACTGCATACGTGAAGTTGCAGGTGGCCGCTGGCAAGGCCAATCCGAGTCCGCCAATCGGCCCCGCGCTCGGTCAGCACGGCGTCAACATCATGGAGTTCTGCAAGACGTTCAACGCGCAGACCCAGCAGATGGAGCCGGGTATGCCCATTCCGGTGGTGATCACGGTCTACAGCGACCGCAGCTTCACCTTCATCATGAAGACGCCGCCGGCAACCTATCTGATCAAGAAGGCGGCGGGGATCACCGCGGGAAGTTCCAACCCCAATACCAAGAAAGTCGGCACGATCACCCGCGCCCAGCTCGAGGACATCGCCAAGGTGAAGGCGCCGGATCTGACGGCTGCCGACGTCGATGCGGCGGTGCGCACCCTGGCGGGAAGCGCGCGATCGATGGGCCTCGTCGTGGAGGGCATGTAAGCCATGGCCAAGCTCAGCAAGCGTATGCAGGCGATCCGCGCGGCGATGACGCCCGGCAAGGTGTACGGTGCCGAAGAGGCCTTCGGTGCCCTGCAGGGATTCGCGCGCGCCAAGTTCCGTGAATCCGTGGACGTGGCGGTGAATCTCGGCGTCGATCCGCGCAAGTCCGACCAGGTGGTGCGTGGTTCCACCGTGCTGCCGAACGGCACCGGCAAGACCGTGCGGGTGGCGGTGTTCACCCAGGGGGCCAACGCCGAGGCTGCGAAGGCGGCGGGTGCCGACGTCGTCGGGTTCGAAGATCTGGCCGAGAGCGTCAAGGCCGGCAACCTCGATTTCGACGTGGTGATCGCCTCGCCCGATGCGATGCGCATCGTCGGCCAGCTCGGCCAGATCCTCGGCCCGCGTGGCCTGATGCCCAATCCGAAGGTCGGGACGGTGTCGCCCGACGTCGCCGGTGCCGTGCGCAATGCGAAGGCCGGCCAGGTGCGTTACCGCACCGACAAGGCGGGCATCATCCACTGCACGCTCGGGAAGCTCGATTTCGAGCCGGCCAAGCTGCGCGAGAACCTCGCCGCCCTGATGGCCGACCTGCAGAAGATGAAGCCTTCGACCTCGAAGGGCGTGTACGTGAAGAAGATCACGGTCTCGACCACCATGGGGCCGGGCCTCAGCGTCGATGTCGCGAGCGTGAGTGCGGGCTGAGCCCGCACCGATGCAGGAACTTTGGGCGGCCGTTCAGCCGAGCGGCCGTCGTCAAAGACCGCAGGTGCCGCGAGGCTTAATCGGTGTCCGACGTGCGTCGGTGCCGCCTGCGCAGACGGCGTAGCCCTTACCGGTTCTGGTGACCTGGCGAGGCTGCCGTTTTGGGACGATCCCCGCGCTTGCGCTGGGGTTGGAGATCTACCGTTGGCGGTTGCGGGAGGGGGCCGGTCGGCGCCCGGGGGATTGTGGCCATGCAGGCTCGATCACGCCGCTCCGCTTCAGAGGGTAGTTATATGAGTTTGAATCTGGCAGAGAAGCAAGCCGTCGTCGCCGAGGTTGCCGAAGTGGCTGCCACTGCGCATTCGGTGATCGCTGCGGAATACCGCGGGATCACCGTGGCGCGGTTGACAGCGCTGCGGGTCAAGGCACGCGAGAACGGCGTTTATCTGCGGGTCGTCAAGAACTCGCTCGCGCGCCGCGCGGTCGAGGGCACGGGTCTCGCGTGCATCTCGCCCGCGCTGGTGGGGCCGCTGATCCTGGCGTTCTCGCAGGAAGATCCGGGCTCCGCCGCCCGTGTCATCAAGGAGTTCCTGAAGGACAAGGACAACGACAAGCTGGTCGTGAAGGCGCTTGCCTTCGGCGGGCAGTTGCTCGGTCCCAAAGACCTCGACGCGCTGGCGAGCATGCCGACCCGCGATCAGGCCATCAGCCTGCTGATGGCGGTGATGAAGGCACCGGTCGAGAAGTTCGCCCGTACGCTCAACGAAGTGCCGGGCAAGCTGGTCCGCACCGTCGAAGCGATCCGCATCCAGAAGGCCGAGGCGGCCTGACCGGCCTGCGCTTTCGTCCGTCACGTTACTGAATTCCTGTAGGGAGCTATCAGAATGGCCGTTTCCAAAGAAGACATCCTGGACACCATTGCCAACATGACCGTGATCGAGATCGTCGATCTGATCAAGGCCATGGAAGACAAGTTCGGCGTGTCCGCCGCCGCTGCCGTCGCCGCCGCCCCCGCCGCCGCCGCCGCCGCGGCTGCCCCGGTCGAGGAGCAGACCGAGTTCAACGTCGTGATGACCTCGTTCGGCGAGAACAAGGTCAACGTCATCAAGGTGATCCGTGCGATCACCGGCCTCGGCCTGAAGGAAGCCAAGGACCTGGTCGAAGGCGTGCCGTCGATCGTCAAGGAAGCGGTGTCCAAGGCCGATGCCGAGAAGATCAAGAAGGATCTGGAAGAAGCCGGCGCCAAGGTCGAAGTCAAGTAACTGCGACCGCTTGCAGTCGGGGCTCCGTCCCGCTGCAGGTGTTTGAGGAAGGGCTGGTGGCCGAGGCCACCGGCCTTTCCCTGTTCAGGAAAGTGAGTTGCGTAGCACCCAGTCACCGCTCGCACGCCATGTAGCGGTGCTTGGAGAGGGAACCACGGCACTACCCCCGGTCCGTGGCCCGAACCGTTGAAGAGGACCCCCGATGGCCTACACCTTCACCGAAAAGAAGCGCATTCGTAAGGACTTCGGTAAACGCCCGAGCATTCTCGAGGTGCCTTACCTGCTCGCGATTCAGCTGGATTCGTATCGCGAGTTCCTGCAGGCCGAGCGTCCGCTGGATGCGCGGCGCGACATGGGGTTGCATGCTGCCTTCAAGTCGGTGTTCCCGATTACGAGCTATTCGGGCAACGCGGCGCTGGAGTACGTCAGCTACGAGCTGGGCGAGCCGGTATTCGACGTGCGCGAATGCCAGTTGCGCGGGCTCACCTATGCGCGCCCGCTGCGCGTGAAGCTGCGCCTCGTGATCTTCGACAAGGAGTCGGACAACAAGGCCGTCAAGAAGGTCATCGAGCCGGAAAGCGTCTACATGGGCGAGCTGCCCATCATGACCGAGAACGGCACCTTCGTGATCAACGGTACCGAGCGCGTCATCGTTTCGCAGCTGCACCGCTCGCCCGGCGTGTTCTTCGATCACGATCGTGGCAAGACACACAGTTCGGGCAAGCTGCTGTTCTCGGCGCGCGTGATTCCCTACCGCGGTTCGTGGCTCGACTTCGAATTCGACGCCAAGGACATCGTCTATGCGCGCATCGACCGTCGCCGCAAGCTGCCGGTGACGATCCTGCTGCGGGCGCTGGGTTACGGCAACGAGCAGATCCTGTCGATGTTCTTCGAGACCAACACCTTCCGTCTGCACGACGGGCAGGTGATGCTCGACCTCGTGCCCGAGCGCCTGCGCGGCGAAACGGCGAGCTTCGACATCCGCGTCGGCGAGCAGGTGATCGTCGAGGCCGGGCGCCGCATCACGGCGCGCCACATCCGCGATCTCAGCAAGGCCGGCATCAGCGAGCTCGAGGTGCCGCCGGAGTATCTGCTCGGCAAGATCCTCGCGCACGATGTCGTCAACACCCAGACCGGCGAGGTCGTCCTCACGGCCAACGAGGAGCTGACGATCGAGCAGCTCGAGAAGATCGCGATGGCCGGCGTGCGCGAGTTCCGCACGCTGTTCGTCAATGATCTCGACCGCGGGCCGTACATCTCGCAGACCCTGCGCATCGACCCGACCCGTACCGAACTCGACGCGCAGGTCGAAATCTACCGGATGATGCGTCCGGGCGAACCGCCGACCAAGGAAGCCGCGCAGAACCTCTTCAACAACCTGTTCTTCTCCGAAGAGCGCTACGACCTGTCGGCGGTCGGGCGCATGAAGTTCAACCGCCGCGTGGGCCGCGACAGCGACGTCGGCCCGGGCGTGCTCTCGCGCGAGGACATCATCAATGTCCTCAAGGTGCTGATCGACATCAAGAACGGCAACGGCAGCGTCGACGACATCGACCACCTCGGCAACCGGCGCATCCGCTGCGTCGGCGAGATGGCGGAGAACGTCTTCCGCGTCGGCCTCGTGCGTGTCGAGCGCGCCGTCAAGGAGCGCCTGAGCCTCGCCGAAAGCGAGAACCTGACGCCGCGCGATCTGATCAACGCGAAGCCGGTGGCGGCGGCGATCAAGGAGTTCTTCGGTTCGAGCCAGCTCAGCCAGTTCATGGACCAGAACAACCCGCTGTCGGAGGTCACCCACAAGCGCCGCGTGTCGGCGCTCGGTCCGGGCGGCCTGACCCGCGAGCGCGCGGGCTTCGAGGTGCGCGACGTGCACGCCACGCACTACGGCCGCGTGTGCCCGATCGAAACCCCTGAAGGCCCGAACATCGGCCTGATCAACTCGCTCGCCGTGTACGCGCGCACCAACGAGTACGGCTTCCTCGAAACGCCGTACCGGCGCGTGCTCGACGGCCGCGTCACCGACCAGATCGACTATCTGTCGGCGATCGAGGAAGGCAAGTACGTGATCGCGCAGGCCAACGCCACGCTCGACCAGGACGGGGCGCTGATCGACTCGCTGGTGTCGTGCCGCGTGCAGGGCGAGTTCACGCTGCGTTCGCCCGAGCAGATCCAGTACATGGACGTGTCGCCGAAGCAGATCGTCTCGGTGGCCGCGGCGCTGATCCCCTTCCTCGAGCACGACGACGCCAACCGCGCGCTGATGGGCTCGAACATGCAGCGCCAGGCGGTGCCGACGCTGCGCGCGGAGAAGCCGCTGGTCGGGACGGGCATCGAACGCGCCGTGGCGCGCGATTCCGGCGTGTGCGTGATCGCGCAGCGCGGCGGGGTGATCGACTCGGTCGATGCCGGGCGCATCGTGGTGCGCGTGCACGACGAGGAGACCGTCGCCGGCGAGCCCGGCGTCGACATCTACAACCTCACCAAGTACACGCGCTCGAACCAGAACACCTGCATCAACCAGCGGCCGCTGGTGAACCTGGGGGATGTCGTGGAGCGCGGTGACGTGCTCGCCGACGGCCCCTCGACCGACCTCGGCGAACTGGCGCTCGGGCAAAACCTGCTCGTCGCCTTCATGCCCTGGAACGGCTACAACTTCGAGGACTCGATCCTCATCTCCGAGCGCGTGGTGAAGGAGGATCGCTTCACGACGATCCACATCGAGGAGCTCACCTGCGTGGCCCGCGACACCAAGCTCGGGCCCGAGGAGATCACCGCCGACATCCCGAACGTCGGCGAGAGCGCGCTGGCCAAGCTCGACGAGGCGGGCATCGTCTACATCGGTGCCGAGGTCGCGGCGGGCGACATCCTGGTCGGCAAGGTGACGCCCAAGGGTGAAACCCAGCTCACCCCCGAAGAGAAGCTGCTGCGCGCGATCTTCGGCGAGAAGGCGTCCGACGTGAAGGACACCTCGCTGCGCGTGCCGACCGGCATGGACGGCACGGTCATCGACGTGCGCGTGTTCACCCGCGACGGCGTCGAGAAGGACAGCCGTGCCAAGAGCATCGAGGCCACCGAACTCACGCGCGTGAAGAAGGACCTCAACGACCAGCTGCGCATCCTCGAGGAGGACACCTACCTGCGCGTCGAGCGGATGCTGATCGGCAAGGCGGTCGAAGGCGGCCCCGAGGGGCTCGCGTCCGGTTCCAAGCTGACCAAGGCCTACCTCTCCCGGGTGCCGCGCGAACGCTGGTTCGAGATCCGCCTGAAGGACGACGAGTCCAACGAGCAGCTCGAACTGATCCAGGAGCAGATCCGCCAGCAGCGCAAGGAGTTCGACCGGCGCTTCGAGGACAAGCGCGCCAAGCTGATCCAGGGCGACGATCTCGCGCCGGGCGTCCTCAAGATGGTCAAGGTCTACCTCGCGGTGAAGCGTCGGGTGCAGCCGGGCGACAAGATGGCCGGCCGCCACGGCAACAAGGGCGTGGTATCGATGATCGTCCCCGAAGAGGACATGCCGTACATGGCCGATGGCACGCCGGTCGACATCGTGCTGAATCCGCTCGGTGTGCCGTCGCGTATGAACATCGGCCAGATCCTCGAAACCCACCTGGGATGGGCGGCGAAGGGGGTCGGCCTGAAGCTCGGCCGCATGCTGGATGCCAAGGCGAAGCTCGAGGAGCTGCGCGGCTATCTGCACGCGGTCTACAACACCACCGGTGGCGAGTCGGTCGACCTCGAGCAGTTCAGCGACGAGGAGGTCGTGCGCCTCGCGATCAACCTGCGCAGTGGCGTGCCGACGGCCACGCCGGTGTTCGACGGTTGCTCCGAGGACGAGCTGCGTCATCTGCTGCGCCTCGCCGAGTTGCCGGAGAGCGGGCAGACGCGGCTGATCGACGGTCGCACCGGGGACCTCTTCGACCGTCCGGTGACCGTCGGCTACATGTACATGCTCAAGCTGAACCATCTGGTCGATGACAAGATGCACGCGCGTTCGACCGGTCCGTATTCGCTCGTCACCCAGCAGCCGCTGGGTGGCAAGGCGCAGTTCGGCGGCCAGCGCTTCGGCGAGATGGAGGTGTGGGCGCTGGAGGCTTACGGGGCGTCGTACACCTTGCAGGAGATGCTCACGGTGAAGTCCGACGACGTGAACGGCCGTACCAAGGTCTACAAGAACATCGTCGACGGCGATCACCGGATGGAGGCCGGCATGCCCGAATCCTTCAATGTGCTGGTCAAGGAGATCCGCTCGCTTGCCATCAACATCGAGCTTGATCGGGACTGAGGCGCCATGCCCTCGGTTCAGATGGCACGCGGACGTTTAGACCGGTAACCCACGAGCGGTCACGAGATGAAAGACCTACTGAATCTGTTCAAGCAGACCGAAGCGCTGGACGATTTCGATGCCATACGGATCGGCCTCGCTTCCCCGGACATGATCCGGTCCTGGTCCTTCGGCGAGGTCAAGAAGCCGGAGACGATCAACTACCGCACCTTCAAGCCGGAGCGCGACGGGCTGTTCTGCGCCAAGATCTTCGGCCCGGTGAAGGACTACGAGTGCCTCTGCGGCAAGTACAAGCGGCTCAAGCACCGCGGCGTGGTCTGCGAGAAGTGCGGCGTCGAGGTCACGCTGGCCAAGGTGCGCCGCGAGCGCATGGGTCACATCGAGCTCGCGAGCCCGGTCGCCCACATCTGGTTCCTGAAGTCGCTGCCCTCGCGCATCGGCCTGCTGCTCGACATGACGCTGCGCGACATCGAGCGCGTGCTGTACTTCGAGTCCTTCGTCGTGATCGAGCCGGGTCTGACCCCGCTCGAACGCGGGCAGTTGCTGACGGACGAGACCTACCTCGATGCCATCGAGCAGTACGGTGATGACTTCGACGCCCGCATGGGCGCGGAGGCCGTGCACCAGCTGCTGAAGACCATGGACCTCAAGGAAGAGGCGACCAGGCTGCGTGAGGAACTCGTCGACTGCACCTCCGAAACCAAGCTCAAGCGCATCTCCAAGCGCCTGAAGCTGATGGAGTCGTTCCTCGAGTCCGGCAACCGTCCGGAGTGGATGGTGATGACGGTCCTGCCGGTGCTGCCGCCCGACCTGCGCCCGCTGGTGCCGCTGGACGGCGGGCGCTTCGCGACCTCGGATCTCAATGACCTGTACCGTCGCGTCATCAACCGCAACAACCGCCTGAAGCGCCTGCTGGAGCTGTCGGCGCCCGACATCATCGTGCGCAACGAGAAGCGCATGCTGCAGGAGGCGGTCGATTCCCTGCTCGACAACGGCCGCCGCGGTCGCGCCATCACCGGCACCAACAAGCGCCCGCTGAAGTCGCTCGCCGACATGATCAAGGGCAAGCAGGGGCGGTTCCGCCAGAACCTGCTCGGCAAGCGCGTCGACTACTCGGGGCGTTCGGTGATCGTGGTCGGCCCGACTCTGCGCCTGCACCAGTGCGGCCTGCCGAAGAAGATGGCGCTGGAGCTGTTCAAGCCCTTCATCTTCTCGAAGCTGATCCGCCGCGGTATCGCCACGACCATCAAGGCCGCGAAGAAGATGGTCGAGCGCGAGAGCGCCGAGGTCTGGGACATCCTCGAAGAGGTGATCCGCGAGCACCCGGTGATGCTGAACCGCGCCCCGACGCTGCACCGCCTCGGCATCCAGGCCTTCGAGCCGGTGCTGATCGAGGGCAAGGCGATCCAGTTGCACCCGCTGGTCTGCACGGCGTTCAACGCGGACTTCGACGGCGACCAGATGGCCGTGCACGTGCCGCTGTCGATCGAGGCGCAGCTGGAAGCGCGCGCGCTGATGATGTCGACCAACAACATCCTCAGCCCGGCGAACGGCGAGCCGATCATCGTGCCGTCGCAGGACGTGGTGCTGGGCCTCTATTACATGACCCGCGAGCGGGTCAACGCCGCCGGCGAAGGCATGCTCTTCACCGATGTCAAGGAAGTGCACCGGGCGTACGAGACGCGGCAGGTCGAACTGCAGGCGAGGATCCAGGTGCGGATCGAGGAGACCGTGATCCACGCCGACGGCAGCCGCGAGAAGATCAGGCGTCGGGTCGAGACCACCGTCGGGCGCGCCCTGCTGTTCGAGGTGTTCCCCGAGGGGCTGCCTTTCGAGCTCGCCAATCAGGTGCTGAAGAAGAAGACCATCTCGCAGCTGATCAACCAGTGCTACCGCCGGCTCGGGCTCAAGGACACGGTGATCTTCGCCGACCACCTGATGTACACCGGCTTCCACTACGCGATGCGTTCGGGGTCGTCGATCGGCTTCGAGGACATGGTGATCCCCACGGACAAGAGCCAGTTCCTCGAGCGCGCCGAGGCCGAGGTCAAGGAGATCGAGGGGCAGTACGCGTCCGGCCTGGTGACCAACGGCGAGCGCTACAACAAGGTCGTCGATATCTGGTCGCGCACCAACGACCAGGTTGCCAAGGCGATGATGGACAATCTCGGCACCGAGAGCGTCGTCAACCGTGAAGGCAAGACCGTACGCCAGCCCTCGTTCAACTCGGTGTTCATGATGGCGGACTCGGGCGCGCGCGGTAGCGCCGCCCAGATCCGCCAGCTCGCCGGCATGCGTGGCCTGATGGCCAAGCCGGACGGCTCGATCATCGAAACGCCGATCACCGCCAACTTCCGCGAAGGCCTCGACGTCCTGCAGTACTTCATCTCGACGCACGGTGCGCGCAAGGGTCTCGCCGACACCGCGCTGAAGACGGCGAACTCGGGCTACCTGACGCGCCGTCTGGTCGACGTCGCGCAGGATCTGGTGGTGACCGAGGCCGACTGCGGCACGACCGAGGGCTTGCTGATGACCCCGATCGTCGAGGGTGGCGACGTGGTCGAGCCCTTGCGCGAACGCGTGCTCGGTCGCGTGGTCGCCGTCGACGTGTGCCGGCCGGGCAGCGAGGAGGTGGTCGCACCGGCCGGCACCCTGCTCGACGAGCACTGGGTGGACGAGCTCGAGGCGAACGGCATCGACCAGGTGCTGGTGCGCTCGTCGATCACCTGCGAAACCCGCTACGGTGTGTGCTCGGCCTGCTACGGCCGCGACCTCGCGCGCGGACATCGCGTGAACATCGGCGAGGCCGTCGGCGTCATCGCGGCGCAGTCGATCGGCGAGCCCGGCACGCAGCTGACGATGCGCACCTTCCACATCGGTGGTGCGGCGTCGAGGGCGGCCGCGGTCAGCAGCGTGCAGGTGAAGGCCAAGGGCTCGATCCGGCTGCACAACCTGAAGCACGTCACCAACCGTGACGGTCATCTGGTCGCCGTGTCGCGCTCGGGCGAAATCACGGTGATGGATGAGTTCGGGCGCGAGCGCGAGCGCTACAAGGTGCCGTACGGCGCGGTGCTGAGCATCAAGGACGGCGACGGCGTCGAAGCCGGCCAGATCGTCGCCAACTGGGATCCGCACACCCATCCGGTGGTGACCGAGGTGGCGGGGCGCGTGCGCTTCGTCGACTTCGAGGAGAACGTCACCGTTCAGCGCAAGACCGACGACATCACCGGCTTGTCGAGCCTGGAGGTGATGGATCCGAAGCTGCGCGGATCGCTCGGCAAGGACAAGCGTCCGACCGTGAAGCTGGTCGATGCCGCCGAGCAGGCACTCAAGCTCGCGGGTACCGACCTCAATGCGCAGTACCCGCTGCCGGCCGGCGCCATCGTCAACCTGGCCGACGGCGCCGAGGTGGCGGTGGGCGACGTCATCGCCCGTATTCCGCAGGAGTCGTCGAAGACGCGTGACATCACCGGCGGTCTGCCGCGCGTGGCCGACCTGTTCGAGGCGCGCAAGCCCAAGGAGCCGGCGATCCTCGCGGAGATCTCGGGCTCGGTGAGCTTCGGCAAGGACACCAAGGGCAAGCAGCGCTTGATCATCACCGACAAGGATGGCGACACGCACGAGGAGCTCATCCCGAAGTGGCGGCACGTCAACGTGTTCGAGGGCGAGTTCGTGCAGCGGGGCGAGGTCATCGCCGATGGCGAACCGAACCCGATGGACATCCTGCGCCTGCTCGGTGTCCGCGAACTCGCGGCTTATCTGGTCAAGGAGATCCAGGACGTCTATCGCCTGCAGGGCGTGAAGATCAACGACAAGCACATTGAGGTGATCATTCGCCAGATGATGCGCAAGGTCGAGGTCAACGACCCGGGCGACGCCCGTTTCATCAAGGGCGAGCAGGTCGAGCGTACCCGCGTGTTCGAGGAGAACGACCGCGTGTTCGCCGAGAAGGGGCAGGACGGCGTGCCGGCCAGGTGGCAGCCGCTGCTGCTCGGCATCACCAAGGCGTCGCTGGCGACCGAATCGTTCATCTCGGCCGCGTCGTTCCAGGAAACGACGCGGGTGCTCACCGAGGCGGCCGTGCGCGGCAGCCGCGATGATCTGCGTGGGCTGAAGGAGAACGTGATCGTGGGACGCCTGATCCCCGCCGGCACCGGGCTGGCCTACCACGCCGATCGGCGTGGCGGGCGCACCATGCCGCTGCCGTCGTCGTCGAGCTTCAACTCCGAGTTCAGCACGGCCGAGTTCGGCACCGCCGATTTCGGCGCCGAGACGGAGAGCGATGCCTGAGCGAACCCCGTGCGGTGACGGGGGCGACGTTCGAAACGCTGGGTGAACGGGTCGGAGAAGGTCTTGACTTTACAGGGCCTTCCCGTCCGCTCAGCTTGACACCCTGGGGGCACCCGCCTAGAATCCCGCGCCTTCGTGAGGCTGCGGGTCGGCGAGCGGCCTGTCGTTCATGTTTGAAGGTTCAGCGCGAATTCCGGAGTAATCAAGCCGATGTCAACCATCAACCAGTTGGTGCGCAAGCCGCGTACCCACAAGGCCGAAAAGAGCACCGTTCCGGCTCTTAACGGCTGCCCGCAGAAGCGCGGTGTGTGCACCCGCGTGTATACGACGACGCCGAAGAAGCCGAATTCGGCGCTGCGTAAAGTTGCTCGCGTGCGCCTCACCAACGGCATGGAAGTGACGAGTTACATCGGTGGCGAAGGGCACAACCTGCAGGAGCACTCGGTGGTGCTGATCCGCGGGGGGCGTGTCAAGGACCTCCCCGGTGTCCGCTATCACACCATTCGCGGCAGTCTCGATACCTCGGGCGTGGCCAAGCGCCGCCAGGGACGTTCGAAGTACGGCGCGAAGCGGCCGAAGTCCTGATCGTCGGGCGGCCCGCCAGGGACGTCTGTCACTTGATGCAGATTTGAGTAGATCTCATGCCGAGAAGAAGAGAAGTACCCAAGCGCTCCGTCTTGCCGGATCCGAAGTTCGGGAGCGAAATGCTGGCCAAGTTCATGAACATGGTCATGGAGCGCGGCAAGAAGTCGGTGGCCGAGAAGATCGTGTACGGCGCGCTCGACGCGATCGCCGAGAAGGGCAAGAGCGAATCGGTCGGGGTGCTCGAGCAGGCGCTGGAAAACGTGCGGCCTGCCGTCGAAGTCAAGTCGCGCCGTGTGGGTGGCGCCACCTATCAGGTGCCCGTGGAGGTTCGCCAGGTGCGTCGCAACACCCTCGCGATGCGCTGGATCATCGATGCCGCGCGCAAGCGTGGCGAGAAGTCGATGGCCCGCCGACTGGCCGGCGAGTTGATCGATGCTGCAGAGAACCGCGGTGCCGCCGTCAAGAAGCGTGAAGACACGCATCGCATGGCCGACGCCAACAAGGCGTTCGCGCATTACCGCTGGTAGTCAACGAGGGCCCGACCGTGGCGCGTAAAACCCCTATCGAGCGCTACCGAAACATCGGTATCAGCGCCCACATCGATGCCGGCAAGACCACGACGACCGAGCGCATCCTGTTCTACACCGGGGTGAACCACAAGATCGGCGAGGTTCACGACGGCGCTGCGACGATGGACTGGATGGAGCAGGAGCAGGAACGTGGCATCACGATCACGTCGGCTGCGACCACCTGCTTCTGGAACGGCATGGCCCAGCAGTTCCCCGAGCACCGCATCAACATCATCGATACGCCCGGTCACGTCGACTTCACGATCGAGGTCGAGCGTTCGATGCGGGTGCTCGATGGTGCGTGCATGGTCTACTGTGCGGTGGGCGGCGTGCAGCCGCAGTCGGAAACCGTGTGGCGGCAGGCGAACAAGTACGGGGTTCCGCGCATCGCGTTCGTCAACAAGATGGATCGCGCGGGGGCCAATTTCCTGCGGGTCGTGCAGCAGATGAAGGATCGTCTGCGCGCCAATCCGGTGCCGCTGCAGATTCCGATCGGCGCCGAGGACGGCTTCGAGGGCGTGATCGATCTGATCTCGATGAAGGCGATCTACTGGGATGACGCGGCCCAGGGCACGACCTTCGAGCTGCGCGACATCCCGGCGCATCTGCAGGCGGAGTGCGAGGAGTGGCGCGAGAAGCTCATCGAGGCCGCGGCCGAAGCCAATGAAACCCTGATGGAGAAGTACCTCGAAGGCGAGGAGCTGACCGCGGACGAACTGCATGCGGCGCTGCGCGCGCGCACCATCGCCGGCGAGATCGTCCCGGCGCTGTGTGGCTCCGCCTTCAAGAACAAGGGCGTGCAGGCCATGCTCGATGCGGTGGTGCGCTATCTGCCGGCGCCGGTCGACATCCCGGCCATCAAGGGCGCATTGGAGAACGGCGAGGAGGCGGAACGTCATCCCTCGGACAAGGAGCCCTTCGCGGCGCTCGCCTTCAAGATTGCGACCGATCCCTTCGTTGGCACGCTGACGTTCTTCCGCGTCTATTCGGGGGTGCTCAATTCCGGCGACTCGGTGCTCAATTCGGTCAGGGGCAAGAAAGAGCGCATCGGTCGCATCGTGCAGATGCACGCCAATTCGCGTGAGGAAATCAAGGAAGTCTGTGCCGGCGACATTGCCGCTGCGGTCGGTCTCAAGGACGTGACGACGGGTGACACGCTGTGTCACCCGGAGCGGGTGATCGTGCTGGAGCGGATGGAGTTCCCGGAGCCGGTGATCTCGGTTGCGGTCGAACCCAAGACCAAGAGCGATCAGGAAAAAATGGGTGTTGCGCTGAACAAGTTGGCGCAGGAAGACCCGTCGTTCCGGGTGCATACCGACGAAGAGTCCGGGCAGACGATCATTTCGGGCATGGGCGAATTGCACCTCGAAATCATCGTCGACCGGATGAAGCGCGAATTCAAGGTCGAGGCCAATGTCGGTGCCCCGCAGGTGGCCTACCGTGAAACGATCCGGGCGTCGGTCGAGCAGGAAGGCAAGTTCGTGCGCCAGTCGGGTGGTCGCGGTCAGTACGGCCATGTGTGGCTGAAGATCGAGCCGCAGGAGGCGGGGAAAGGCTACGAGTTCGTCAATGGCATCGTTGGTGGCGTCGTCCCGCGCGAATACGTGCCGGCCGTCGACAAGGGCATCCAGGAGCAGATGGAAAATGGCGTCATCGCCGGCTTCCCGGTGGTGGACGTCAAGGTCACGCTGTTCGACGGCTCCTACCACGAAGTCGACTCCAATGAAATGGCGTTCAAGATTGCCGGCTCGATGGGCTTCAAGGAAGGTGCGCGCAAGGCCAAGCCTGTCCTGCTCGAACCGATCATGAACGTCGAAGTCGAGACCCCCGAGGATTACATGGGCGACGTCATCGGCGACCTCAATCGTCGGCGCGGCCTCGTGCAGGGGATGGACGATTCTCCCTCCGGCAAGATCGTCCGTGCCGAGGTGCCGCTCGCCGAGATGTTCGGCTATGCGACCTCGCTGCGTTCCGCCACGCAGGGGCGCGCGACTTATTCGATGGAGTTCTCCAAGTACAGTGAGGCCCCGGCGAACGTCGCCGAGGCCGTGAT
Source organism: Plasticicumulans lactativorans (assembly GCF_004341245.1). Classification (GTDB taxonomy): domain Bacteria; phylum Pseudomonadota; class Gammaproteobacteria; order Competibacterales; family Competibacteraceae; genus Plasticicumulans_A; species Plasticicumulans_A lactativorans. The sequence continues at coordinate 66,633 of NZ_SLWY01000005.1, forward strand.
CAAGAAGGCGTCGTCCTGAGACGGCTTCCTGGAATTCATGAGGTAAAGCAAAAGTGGCTAAAGAGAAGTTCGAGCGTACGAAGCCGCACGTGAACGTTGGCACGATCGGTCACGTGGACCACGGCAAGACGACGCTGACGGCGGCGCTGACGAAGGTGGGGGCGGAGCGGTTCGGTGGCGTGTTCAAGGCGTATGACCAGATCGACGCGGCGCCGGAAGAGCGCGCCCGCGGGATCACGATCGCCACGGCGCACGTCGAGTACGAGAGCCCGAACCGGCACTACGCGCACGTGGACTGCCCGGGCCACGCCGACTACGTGAAGAACATGATCACGGGCGCGGCGCAGATGGACGGCGCGATCCTGGTGTGCTCGGCCGCGGACGGTCCGATGCCGCAGACGCGCGAGCACATCCTGCTGGCCCGCCAGGTGGGCGTGCCCTACATCGTCGTGTACCTGAACAAGGCCGACATGGTCGACGATCCCGAGCTGCTCGAGCTCGTCGAGATGGAAGTGCGCGACCTGCTGTCGAGCTACGACTTCCCGGGCGACGACACTCCGATCATCACCGGCAGCGCGCTGAAGGCGCTCGAGGGCGACCAGAGCGAGATCGGCGTGCCGTCGATCATCAAGCTGGTCGATGCGCTGGACACCTACATCCCGCAGCCCGAGCGCGAGGTCAACAAGCCGTTCCTGATGCCGATCGAGGACGTGTTCTCGATCTCCGGGCGTGGCACCGTGGTGACCGGGCGCATCGAGCGCGGTCGGGTGAAGGTGGGTGACGAAGTGGAGATCGTCGGCATCCGCGCGACGACCAAGACCACCTGCACGGGCGTCGAGATGTTCCGCAAGCTGCTGGATTCGGGCGAGGCGGGGGACAACGTCGGCGTGCTGCTGCGCGGCACCAAGCGCGAGGACGTGGAGCGTGGCCAGGTGCTGGCCAAGCCGGGCACGATCAAGCCGCACACCAAGTTCGAAGCCGAGGTGTACGTGCTGTCGAAGGAGGAGGGCGGCCGTCATACGCCGTTCTTCAAGGGCTACCGGCCGCAGTTCTACTTCCGCACCACGGACGTGACGGGCGCGTGCGAGTTGCCGGAAGGCGTCGAGATGGTGATGCCGGGCGACAACATCAAGATGGTGGTGAGCCTGATTGCCCCGATCGCGATGGAAGAGGGCTTGCGTTTTGCGATTCGCGAAGGCGGTCGCACCGTCGGCGCCGGTGTCGTCGCCAAGGTGATCGAGTAAACCAGCATGGCCAATCAACGGATCCGTATTCGCCTCAAGGCCTTTGATCATCGGCTGATCGATCAGTCGGCGCGGGAAATCGTCGAAACGGCCAAGCGTACCGGTGCGCAGGTGCGCGGGCCGATTCCGCTGCCGACGAAGAACGAAATCTTCACCGTCCTGATTTCGCCGCACGTCAACAAGGATGCGCGTGATCAGTACGAGTTGCGTACACACAAGCGCCTGATGGACATCGTCGATCCCAACGACAAGACGGTCGACGCGTTGATGAAGCTCGATCTGGCCGCGGGTGTCGACGTCCAGATCAAACTTAACTAAACTGTCGGGCTTTCCGCGCCATGAGGAGTTTGCCACTCCTCCTCTGGCGCGTCGTGGTTTGCGTGGGAGTTCCTAGATATGGCAATTGGATTGATCGGCCGCAAGGCTGGCATGACTCGCGTGTTCACCGACGAGGGCGTATCGGTTCCGGTCACGGTAATCGAAGTCGAGCCCAATCGCGTCACTCAGATCAAGACCGACGACGTCGATGGTTATCGGGCGCTCCAGGTGACGACCGGTGAGCGTCGCGCCAGTCGCGTGACGAAACCTCTCGCCGGCCACTATGCGGGTGCCGGCGTCCTCGCCGGTCGCGGGCTGTGGGAGTTCCGGCTCGCCGGTGACGAAGGGACCGACATCGCCGTCGGTACCGAACTGAAAGTGGACCTGTTTTCCGCCGGGCAGAAGGTCGATGTCACGGGCACGTCGATCGGCAAGGGCTTTGCCGGCGGCATCAAGCGCCACAACTTCCATCATCAGCGCAACAGCCACGGTAACTCCGTCTCCCACCGGGCGCCGGGTTCGATTGGTCAGAACCAGACACCGGGCCGCGTCTTCAAGGGCAAGCGCATGTCCGGGCATCTCGGTGCCGTCCAGCGCAGCACGCTGAACCTCGAAGTGGTGCGCGTGGATATCGAGCGCAACCTGCTGCTGGTCAAGGGAGCCGTGCCGGGTTCTAAGGGTGGCGACGTGATCGTCCGTCCAGCCATCAAGTCGCGTGGTTGAGGGGAGGGGTTATGGAACTCGTAGTGAAGACCGTCAGCGGTCAGCCCTCCGGAGCGGTGCTCACCGTTGCCGATGAGACCTTCGGGCGGGAGTTCAATGAGACGCTCGTCCATCAGGCCGTCGTCGCCTACATGGCTGCCGGTCGGGCCGGCACCCGCGGGCAGAAGACGCGTTCGGAAGTCAGTGGCGGCGGCATCAAGCCGTGGCGGCAGAAGGGTACCGGCCGGGCGCGTTCGGGTACCAGTCGCAGTCCCTTGTGGCGTGGGGGTGGCGTGACGTTCGCGGCGCGCCCCCAGGATCATTCGCAGAAACTCAACAAGAAGATGTATCGCGCGGCGATGCGCTCCATCTTCTCCGAACTGGTGCGTCAGGACCGCCTGGTCGTGGTCGACGATCTGTCGATCGCCGAGCCCAAGACCAAGCTGATGGCGGCCCGCATGCGGGATCTGGGGACCGATAGCGCCTTGTTCGTCACGGAAGACATCGACCTCAACCTTTATCTGTCGGCCCGCAATCTGCACAAGGTCGACGTGCGCGACGTCGTAAGCCTCGATCCTGTCAGCCTGATCGGATTTGACCGTGTGGTGATGACTGTCGGAGCGGTGAAGCGAGTTGGAGAGTGGCTAGCATGAACCAGGAGCGCTTGTTGAAAGTGCTGCTTGCGCCGCATGTCTCGGAGAAGAGCGCTGGCGTCGCGGAGTCTGGCAGTCAGGTTGTTTTCAAGGTTGCGGCCGATGCAACCAAGCCCGAGATCAAGGGCGCCGTTGAGATGTTGTTCAACGTCAAGGTGAAGTCGGTCAACGTGTCCAACGTCAAAGGCAAGCGCAAGCGCTTTGGCGCGCGGTTCGGTGTGCGCTCGGACTGGAAGAAAGCCTATGTCGCGCTGGAGGCCGGCCAGGAAATCGACTTCCTGGGTGGCCAGTAAGGCGAGACGGAAGATCCTGTCCAGGCCAACACACCAAATCGAGGTCAACGAACATGGCGATTGTCAAAACCAAACCGACGTCCCCGGGGCGTCGCTTTGTGGTCAAGATCAGCACGCCGGGCTTGCATAAGGGGCGTCCCTTTGCTGCGCTGGTCGAGAAGCAGACCAAGTCCGGCGGCCGCAATAATGTCGGCCGAATTACGACCCGCCATCAGGGTGGCGGACACAAGCAGCACTACCGGTTCATCGATTTCAAGCGCGACAAGGACAACATCCAGGCGCGGGTCGAGCGCATCGAGTACGACCCGAACCGCAGCGCGCACATTGCGCTGATGCTTTACGCCGACGGCGAGCGCCGCTACATCATCGCGCCGCGCGGCGTCGCTGCAGGGGCTGTGCTGGTTTCGGGGGCTTCCGCGCCGATCAAGGTCGGCAACGCCCTGCCCCTGCGCAACATACCCGTCGGCTCGACGATCCATTGCGTCGAGATGCGGCCGGGCAAGGGGGCACAGCTTGCCCGTAGTGCCGGGGCCGGTGTTCAGTTGGTGGCCCGCGAGGGTTCCTATGCGACGCTGCGTTTGCGCTCCGGTGAGATGCGCAAGGTCCACGTCGACTGCAAGGCCACGATCGGTGAGGTTGGCAACGAGGAGCACAGCCTGCGCTCCCTCGGCAAGGCGGGGGCGAAACGCTGGCTGGGGGTTCGGCCGACTGTGCGCGGTGTGGCGATGAACCCGGTCGACCACCCGCACGGTGGCGGTGAAGGGCGCACTTCCGGTGGGCGTCATCCCGTCACGCCTTGGGGTGTCCCGACCAAGGGCTACAAGACCCGCGCCAACAAGCGCACCGACGGCTTCATCGTCCGCCGCCGCACGAAGTAATTCGAGAGGAATCGTTCAGTGCCACGTTCGATCAAGAAGGGGCCGTTCGTCGACCTCCACCTCGCCAAGAAGGTGGAGGAGGCGGTGGCCACGAATAGCAAGAAGCCGATCAAGACCTGGTCGCGTCGCTCCATGGTGTTGCCGGACATGATCGGCATCACGATCGCCGTTCACAACGGCCGCCAGCACGTGCCCGTTCTCATCACCGAGAACATGATCGGGCATAAGCTCGGCGAATTTGCCGCGACACGTACCTACAAGGGTCATGTCGCCGACAAGAAGTCCAGGTGAGGGCAGACGTCATGCAAGCCTATGCAAAGCTCAAGCATGCGCGCATCTCGCCGCAGAAGGCGCGCCTGGTGGCTGACCAGGTGCGCGGTCTTCCGGTCGGCAGTGCATTGCAGTTGTTGACCTTCAGCAACAAGAAGGCGGCCCATCTGGTCAAGGGCGTGCTCGAATCGGCGATTGCCAATGCCGAGCACAACGAGGGCGCCGACGTCGATGAACTGAAGGTTTCCGCAATCTGCGTGGACGAGGGCCCTGTCCTGAAGCGCATGCATGCGCGTGCGAAAGGCCGCGGTAACCGGATTGTCAAGCGCACCAGCCATATCACGGTCACGGTTGCCGAGAAGTAATTCAGGAGGCCGACATGGGTCAAAAAGTACATCCTACGGGAATTCGCCTCGGCATCGCCTCGGACTGGACGTCGAAGTGGTATGCGGATTCGAAGAATTTTCCCGATTTTCTTGAGCAGGATCTCGCTGTCAGGAGCTTTCTCAAGAAGAAGCTGGCTCACGCATCGGTGAGCCGCATTCAGATCGAGCGTCCGGCCCGTACCGCTCACATCACCATTCATACGGCGCGTCCGGGCGTGGTGATCGGCAAGAAGGGCGAAGACATCGAAGCGCTGCGCAAGGAAGTGTCGCAGCGCATGGGTGTGCCGGTGCACATCAATATCGAAGAGATCCGCAAGCCGGAACTTGATGCGCAGCTGGTTGCCGAGGGTGTCGCGCAGCAGCTTGAGCGACGCATCATGTTCAGGCGCGCGATGAAGCGTTCGGTCACGAACGCTATGCGTTTGGGCGCACAAGGTATTAAAATACATATTTCTGGCCGGCTGAACGGCGCCGAGATTGCCCGGAGTGAGTGGTACCGGGAAGGTCGTGTTCCCCTTCACACCTTGCGTGCCGACATCGATTATGGCTTCGCCGAAGCGCGTACGACGTATGGCGTGATTGGTATCAAGGTGTGGGTGTTCAAGGGCGAGGTCTTCGGTCTTGAGCGTCAGACGGAATCCAAGTCCGATCGGGCGTCTGCAGCCTGACGTTTCATGCTGGTGACTCCGAGGAGCTCCGCGTGGTAGGCGCGGAGTTTCTTTTTTAGCTGACGGGGAAAGAAAATGTTACAGCCGAAGAGAACGAAATTCCGCAAGCAGCGCAAAGGGCGCAATCGCGGACTCGCGACCAGCGGCAATAAGGTGAGTTTCGGCGAGTTCGGGTTGAAGTGTGTTGGCCGTGCGCGCATTACCGCCCGGCAGATTGAGGCCGCGCGTCGTGCCATCAGTCGCCATGTCAAGCGTGGCGGCAAGATATGGATCCGCGTCTTCCCTGACGTCCCGATTTCTCAGAAGCCTCTGGAAGTTCGTATGGGTAGCGGCAAGGGCAATGTCGAGTACTGGGTGGCGAAGGTGCAGCCCGGAAAAGTTCTGTATGAAATCGAAGGCGTGTCGGAAGAGATCGCACGCCAGGCTTTTCGCCTCGCTGCCGCGAAGCTCCCCGTGCAAACCACGTTCGTCAACCGGACGGTGATGTGATGAATGCCAACGAACTTCGCGCAAAGAGTGCGGATGAGCTGAAGCAGGAACTGCTGGCATTGCTGCGCGAGCAGTTCAACCTGAGAATGCAGCGTGCCACCGGACAGTTGAACAAGCCGCATCTGTTCCGGCAGGCGCGTCGCAATATCGCCCGGGTGAAATTGGTTCTTGATGAGAAAGCGAAGGCTGGTGTGGCATGAGTGACGAACGCAAGGTATCGCGCACCGTTACCGGGCGGGTGTCCAGCAACAAGATGGACAAAACGATCACCGTGGTGGTCGAGCGGCTCGTTAAGCACCCGGTCTACGGCAAGTACGTGCGCCGTTCGAGCAAGCTCCATGCACACGACGAATCGAACCAGTGCCGCGAAGGAGACGTGGTGACCATCGAACAGTGCCGCCCGCTCGCCAAGACCAAGGCTTGGAAGTTGGTTCGCATCGAGTCGCGAGCTACTGAATGAAGGGCAGCCCCCGCAGCAACAACTGCGGATAAGCTGGTTGTGTGAGTCCACGCAGTACATGCGGTAATAAGTCATGATTCAGATGCAAACGAGCTTGGATGTCGCTGACAACAGCGGCGCCCGTCGCCTTATGTGCATCAAGGTGCTGGGTGGCTCCCACCGGCGCTACGCGCAGATTGGCGATGTCATCAAGGTCAGCGTCAAGGAAGCGATTCCGCGCGGCAAGGTCAAGAAGGGCGATGTGTACAATGCGGTGGTGGTGCGTACCCGCAAGGGTGTGCGCCGCGCTGATGGCTCGCTGATCCGTTTTGATGGAAATGCGGCGGTTCTGCTGAACAACAAACTTGAACCCATCGGTACCCGTATCTTTGGACCGGTGACGCGTGAGTTGCGCGGCGAGCGCTTCATGAAAATCATCTCTCTGGCACCTGAAGTGCTTTGAGTAGGGAAAGGGTCAAGCGATGCGCAAGATCAGAAAGGGTGACGAAGTCATCATCGTCGCCGGCAAAGATAAAGGCCGCACTGGCAAGGTGATCCGTGTTACCGCCGACGAGCGTGTGTTCGTCGAAGGCGTGAACATGATCAAGAAGCATGCGAAGCCGAATCCCACCCGTGGTGTGGCGGGCGGCATCATTGAGCGTGAAGCGTCTCTCCACGTTTCAAATGTGGCGCTGTTCAATCCTGCGACCAAGTGTGCCGACCGCGTCGGTTTCCGAATCCTCGATGATGGCCGCAAGGTTCGTTACTTCAAGTCCAACAACGAGATTGTGGACGTCTGAGGCTAGATTCCGATGGCAAGATTGCATGACCACTACCGTGACGTGGTGGTAAAACAACTTACCGAGCGTTTCGGTTACAGAAATGTAATGGAAGTGCCGCGCATCACCAAGATCACCCTTAATATGGGGGTTGGTGAAGCCGTGGGCGACAAGAAGGTGATTGAGCACGCGGTCGGTGATATGACAGCCATCGCCGGGCAGAAGCCGGTGGTGACGCTGGCCCGTCAGTCAATCGCTGGTTTCAAGATCCGCGAAGGCTGGCCGATCGGTTGCAAGGTGACGCTGCGTCGCGAGCGCATGTACGAGTTCCTCGACCGACTGATCAGCATTGCCATGCCACGGATTCGTGATTTCCGCGGAATTAACGGCCGTGCTTTCGACGGGCGTGGCAATTTCAGCATGGGTCTCAAGGAGCAGATCATGTTTCCTGAGATCGATTACGATCGCGTTGATGCCGTTCGTGGCATGGACATCACCATTACCACCACGGCACGTACGGATGAAGAAGGGCGGGCATTGCTGGCCGCTTTCAACTTCCCGTTCCGCAACTGATCCGGAGTTCGGTCATGGCTAAGTTGTCAATGAAGAATCGCGAAGCCAAACGCATTGCTACGGTCAAGAAATACGCCCAGCGGCGCGCCGAACTGAAAGCTGTGATCAGCAATCCGGGAAGTGATGACGAGGCGAGGCGAGAGGCTCAGGCGAAACTGCAGGCCATGCCGCGTGATGCCAGTCCGGTCCGTATCCGCAACCGTTGCCGGTTGACCGGTCGGCCTCACGGCTTCTACCGCAAGTTTGGCCTTTCGCGAAATAAGCTGCGTGAAGCGGCAATGCGCGGTGACGTCCCCGGCCTGCGCAAGGCGAGCTGGTAAAGAAGTTTTTCCAGTCTTTAAGTCGATGGGCACGAACCAAGCGCGGCCCTGACACTGACCATGACGGAGCGTAGTTCATTATGAGTATGAGTGATCCTATTGCGGATCTGTTGACCCGAATCCGCAACGGCCAAGCTGCCGGTAAAACACAGGTCGTGCTGCCTTCCTCAAAGCTAAAGGTCGCGGTTTGCCAGGTGCTCAAGGATGAAGGCTATATTGCTGCCTATTCGGTAAGTGAAGCCGATGGCAAGCCGATCTTGACGATTGTGCTCAAATATCATCTGGGGCGCCCCGTCATCGAGACGATTCAAAGGGTAAGTCGTCCTGGACTGCGTATATTCCGGGGCTGCGCCGATCTGCCGAAAGTGATGGGTGGACTGGGCGTGGCGATCGTATCAACGTCACATGGCATCATGAGCGATCGTGCGGCGCGCGCTGCGGGGCACGGTGGCGAAGTGTTGTGCATCGTCGCCTGATCGCTAGGAGATCTTCGTTATGTCTCGTGTAGCGAAAAAACCGGTCGACATTCCCGCGGGCGTTAGCTTGTCGCTTGATGCCGGTAAGGTGACGGTAAAAGGCATGAAAGGAACGATGGAGCTCCAACTCCATCCCACCGTGCAGGCGGTCGCCGAGAACAACCAAGTCAAGGTTGTCCCGGCATCGGAAGAGGCGCATCACCGGGCCATGGCGGGCACCATGCGGGCTTTGCTCCAGAACATGGTGATGGGCGTAAGCCAGGGCTTTGAACGCAAACTGCAACTTGTCGGCGTTGGCTATCGTGCACAAGCCCAGGGTGCAGTTCTCAATCTGACACTCGGTTTCTCTCACCCCGTCGCTTTCGAAGTTCCGAAAGGCGTGAGCGTGGAAACGCCGAGCCAGACGGACATCATCGTCAAAGGCGTGGACAAGCAGCAAGTCGGTCAGGTTGCGGCCAAAATTCGGGCGTTCCGTCCACCGGAGCCTTACAAGGGCAAGGGTGTGCGTTACGCGGACGAGGTCATCGTCCTCAAAGAAGCCAAGAAGAAGTGAGAGTTGCCGCAATGGACAAGAAAGCTGCCCGTATTCGCCGGGGATTGCGTTCCAGGACCAAGATCCGCGAGTTGGGTGCCGTGCGCCTGTGCGTTCACCGCACGCCTCGGCACATTTATGCGCAGATTATCGCTCCGAATGGTGCCGAGGTACTGGCGGCCGCTTCGACCTTGGAGTCGGCCATAGCCGGGGCGCTGAAGTCGACAGGGAATATCGATGCCGCGCGCGCAGTAGGTAAGGCCATCGCCGAGAAAGCGACCAGCAAGGGTATCACCGAGGTGGCCTTTGATCGCTCCGGCTTCAAGTACCATGGCCGCGTCAAGGCCTTGGCTGATGCGGCCCGCGAAGGCGGATTGCAGTTCTAAGGGGTTAGCCAATGGCAAGCAATGTTGAGTCTTCGCAGAGCACCGATGGTCTGCATGAAAAGCTCATCGCCGTCAATCGCGTGGCCAAGGTCGTCAAAGGCGGGCGTCAGTTCGGTTTTACGGCGCTGACCGTTGTTGGTGATGGTCAGGGGCGGGTTGGCTTCGGCTACGGCAAAGCGCGAGAAGTGCCTGTAGCGATTCAGAAAGCCATGGAAAAGGCGCGCAAGAACATGAGCAATGTGACGCTGGCAGGGACCACCTTGCAGCACCCGTTGTCGGCGGAACACGGTGCAGCACGAGTGTTTATGCAGCCGGCTTCCGAAGGTACCGGCATTATCGCCGGAGGTGCCATGCGCGCCGTCTTCGAGGTGGTGGGTGTGAAGGATGTGCTGGCGAAATGCGTCGGTTCGCGCAATCCGGTAAACGTGGTTCGTGCCACCATTAATGGATTAAAACTAATGGCTTCACCGGATTACATTGCCGCTAAGCGCGGCAAGTCCGTTGTTGAAATTGGGGGCTGATGTATGTCGATGCCTAAGCAGGTTCGATTGACTTTGGTCAAGAGCACCGCCGGACGGCTCGCTGCTCACAAGGCATGCGTGCGCGGTTTGGGGCTGCGCCGGATGCATCATAGTTCCATCGTGCTCGACACGCCGGAGAACCGCGGCATGATCAGCAAGGTGCATTATTTGCTGAAGATCGAGGAAGTCTGATCATGCGCCTAAATTCACTGACGTTTGCTCCTGGCGCTCGCCAGGCCGCTAAGCGGGTCGGGCGCGGAATGGGCTCGGGATTGGGCAAGACCTGCGGCCGGGGACATAAGGGGCAGCATTCGCGTGCGGGCGGCTTCCACAAGGTCGGCTTCGAAGGTGGTCAGATGCCACTGCAGCGGCGCCTTCCCAAGCACGGGTTCCGGGCTCCGAATGATCATGCTACCGCTGAGGTTCGTTTGCACGAACTCAACTATGTCGAAGGCGATACGATCGACTTGGTCAGCTTGAAGGCTGCGAATGTCGTTCCTCAGTTCGCTACCAGGGCACGCATAATCTTGTCCGGCGAATTCGTGCGTGCTGTCGTTGTCCGCGGCGTGAACGTTAGCAAAGGGGCGCGTGCAGCAATCGAAGCTGCCGGCGGTAAGGTCGAAGAGTAGAGACTATGTCGACATCGCTGCCTTCGATGGGAAAGATGACGGAGCTGCGACAGCGCCTGCTGTTTCTGCTCGGGGCGCTTGTAGTGTTCCGTATTGGAACGCATATACCGGTGCCGGGCATCGATCCGCATGCGATGGCAAACCTCTTTCAGCAGCAGCGAGGAACCATCCTGGACATGTTCAACATGTTTTCGGGTGGTGCCTTGTCGCGGTTGAGCATTTTCGCCTTGGGCATCATGCCTTACATTTCGGCTTCGATCATCGTTCAACTGTTGACCGTGATCGTGCCGTCTCTGGAGCATTTGAAAAAGGAAGGTAATGCGGGGCGGCGCAAGATTACACAGTACACGCGTTATCTGACGCTGGTATTGGCCGCGTTTCAGTCGGTAGGTGTCAGCATTGCCTTGCAGAGCCAGGTTGCTGCAGGTCAGCACGTGGTGCCCAACCCGGGAATCGGCTTTATTTCGATCGCCGCGGTCACGCTGGTGGCAGGCACCATGTTCCTGATGTGGCTGGGTGAGCAGGTTACGGAGCGCGGAATTGGTAATGGAATTTCCATGATCATCTTCGCCGGTATCGTGGCAGGCCTGCCCGGCGCTTTGGGCGGGACGCTCGAACTTGCTCGCACCGGGGAGCTGAACGCGATTCTGGTCATCGCCTTGCTGGTCATTGCGGTTGCGGTTACTGCTCTCGTCATTTTTGTGGAACGAGGACAGCGTCGTATAACCGTTAACTATGCCAAACGCCAGCAGGGCCGCCAAGTTTATGCCGCCCAGTCGAGCCATTTACCTCTCAAGCTGAACATGGCGGGTGTCATTCCACCCATTTTTGCCTCGAGCCTGATCTTGTTTCCTGCCACGCTTGGTAACTGGTTTTCTTCGGCTCCCGGCATGGCATGGCTTCGGGACATAAGCTCGATGCTTTCGCCGGGGCAGCCGCTATACGTTGTCTTGTATGCTGCATTGATTATCTTTTTTTGCTTCTTTTATACGGCCCTCGTGTTCAATTCGCGGGAAACGGCAGAGCAGTTGAAGAAGTCGGGCGCTTTCATCCCGGGGATTCGACCAGGGGCGCAAACGGCGGGATATATCGATAAGGTACTGACGCGGCTTACGCTCGCTGGTGCGGTTTATATCACTGCGGTCTGTCTGCTTCCGGAGTTCCTGATCCTGTATTGGAGGGTGCCGTTTTACTTCGGTGGGACATCGCTGCTGATCATCGTCGTGGTTGTCATGGATTTCATGGCACAGGTTCAAGCGCATCTGATGTCGCATCAGTACGACAGCTTGATGAAAAAGGCCAATTTCAAGCCTGGTGGTACGACCCTGCGCTGAGTTGGCAAAGCGGTCGAGTGAGAAGTCGGAATTTCTGAATCATTATGGCGCTGGTTCGAAACTCAGAACACAGTCGCTGTAGGAGAGCGAAATGAAAGTACGTGCATCGGTCAAGAAGCTGTGCCGCAACTGCAAGATCGTGCGGCGAGAGGGTATCGTCCGGGTGATCTGCAAAGATGCCCGACACAAGCAGCGGCAGGGATAAAATCAGGCATTGTTGCCAAGCTCATGCTGAATGTGTAGAATCCTTCGCTTTTCCGCGATGACGGTTACGCACGACGGTTTTTTGGGAGTTCATTTAGATGGCCCGTATCGCTGGCATCAACATTCCGGTCAACAAGCATGTGGTGATCGCATTGCAATCGATCTATGGGGTGGGGACAACCCGCGCCCGCTTGATCTGTGCAAATGCGGGCGTCGCTCCCGAAACCAAGGTCAAGGATCTGGTCGAAGCGCAGGTCGAAGTCTTGCGGGCGGAAGTCGCGAAGTTTGTTGTCGAAGGCGACTTGCGTCGTGAAGTCTCGATGAACATCAAGCGCCTGATGGATTTGGGGTGTTACCGCGGTCTCAGGCACCGTCGTGGTTTGCCGTTACGCGGGCAGCGCACTCGCACCAATGCTCGTACTCGCAAGGGTCCGCGTCGGGCGATCAAGAAGTGATGCGGTTGAGCGCGATGTTCTCAACAATCATTGCTACTAGGTGTATGTAATGGCAAAACCTGCCGCTAAAACGCGCAAGCGCGTTAAGAAGAACGTGGTTGATGGCGTGGCGCATATCCATGCGTCCTTCAACAACACCATCATTACCATTACCGATCGCCAAGGCAATACGCTTGCGTGGGCGACTTCGGGTGGGTCGGGCTTTCGCGGGTCGCGCAAGAGTACGCCATTTGCAGCACAGGTTGCCGCGGAGCGTGCCGGATCGGTGGTCAAGGAATTTGGCTTAAAGAATCTCGAAGTCAATGTTAAAGGGCCGGGTCCAGGGCGGGAATCCGCTGTTCGGGCTCTGAATGCCCAAGGCTTCAAGATCACGAATATTATGGATGTCACGCCGATTCCTCATAACGGCTGCCGTCCGCCGAAGAAGCGTCGGGTTTAAGTGAGGTTTCGGTCGTGGCAAGGTATATTGGTCCAAAATGCAAGCTGAGTCGTCGCGAAGGCGTCGACCTGGGGCTGAAGTCGTCGGCTCGTTCGTTGGAGTCGAAATGCAATATTGAGCGCGCTCCTGGCCAGCATGGCGCGAAGCGTGCGCGCTTGTCTGACTATGGTCTGCAGCTGCGTGAAAAGCAGAAGCTCCGCCGTATCTATGGTGTATTGGAGCGGCAGTTCAGGCGTTACTACGAAGAAGCGGCGCGCCGTAAAGGCTCCACGGGTGAGAACCTGCTGAAGTTGCTGGAGTCGAGACTGGATAACGTCGTTTACCGCATGGGCTTTGGGGCGACGCGTGCAGAGGCACGCCAGCTGGTTTCGCACAAGGCGGTTTTGGTCAATGGCGCGACGACCAATATTCCGTCTTATGCGCTCAAATCCGAAGACGTGATTTCGGTGCGCGAAAAGTCACGCAATCAAGCCCGCATTCAGCAGTCTCTGGCGCTGGCGCAGTCGCGTGGTTTTGCCGAGTGGCTGGATGTCGATACCTCCAAGATGTCGGGGGTCTTTAAGCGGGTCCCGGATCGCGGAGACCTTCCGGCCGACATCAATGAAGCTCTGGTTGTGGAGTTGTACTCCAAGTAATTGCCGGGAGGACATCGCAGATGTCGGGCTCTTTCGATTTTCTTAAGCCGCGCATCGTTGATGTGGAGCGTATCGGTGAAAAGAGTGCACGTGTCACGCTTGAGCCCTTGGAGCGGGGTTTTGGGCACACACTCGGGAATGCGCTGCGCAGGATTCTGCTGTCGTCGATTCCCGGGGCAGCTGTTGTAGAGTGCGAGATTGAAGGCGTCCTTCATGAGTACTCGTCAATAGAGGGCGTGCAAGAGGATGTCATTGATATTCTTTTGAACTTGAAGGGTCTTTCGCTGGTGATGCACGGTGTCAGCGAGGCGACCCTCACGCTCAGCAAGAAGGGCCCAGGCCCGGTATTGGCCAGTGATATCGAGGCAACGCACGCGGTTGAGATCATTGAGCCGAACTATGTGATCGCAACTCTCACGAAGAGTGGCGAACTCAATATGAGGCTGAAGGTTGCCCGTGGTCGTGGCTATGAACCGGCGACCCAGCGGCATTTGGGTGAAGGTGAAAGTCGGCCAATCGGAAGGCTGCAACTGGATGCGTCATTCAGTCCGATTAGTCGGGTGAGCTACAAGGTAGAAAGCGCTCGTGTCGAGCAGCGGACGAATTTGGACAAGCTGATCATCGACATCGAGACCAATGGCACCATTGATCCCGAAGAGGCGATTCGTAGCGCTGCGCGTATTCTGCTGGATCAGTTGTCAGTGTTCGTTGATCTTAAGGGCAAGGAAGAGGTCGAGCCGTTGCAGGAACAGGTTGATATCGACCCGATCTTGTTGCGTCCGGTCGATGATCTTGAGCTTACGGTTCGCTCTGCGAATTGCCTCAAGGCCGAGAGCATTTACTACATTGGCGACCTGATTCAGCGCACTGAGGTGGAGTTGTTGAAAACTCCAAACTTGGGCAAGAAATCTCTTACCGAGATTAAAGATGTCCTCGCATCGCACGGCCTGTCATTGGGAATGAAGCTCGAAAATTGGCCGCCCGTGGGGCTGTCTGGGCGTGACGACGATCGCGCGACGGCGTAACAGCCCTGGACGAGGTCGGCGAAGTGCAGGGCACGCTTCGCGGCTGGTATTGGTTTAACTTCTTAAGGAAGTTTCTAGATGCGTCATCATAAATCAGGCCGTAAGCTTAACCGTACGAGCAGTCATCGGCAGGCGATGTTTCGAAATATGGCGGCGTCTTTGATAACCCACGAGGTGATCAAGACGACGCTTCCGAAAGCTAAGGAGCTGCGACGGGTGGCTGAACCGCTTATTACCCTGGCGAAAACGGATAGTCTCGCCGGGCGTCGGTTGGCGTTCTCCCGCTTGCGGGACAGGGATGCCGTGACAAAATTGTTTGGAGAGCTCGGGCCGCGCTACAAGATTCGCCCCGGTGGTTATCTGCGCATTCTGAAGTGTGGTTTCCGTGCCGGAGACAACGCTCCGATGGCTTATGTTGAGCTGGTGGATCGCGCTTCAGATTAATTGAAGCAAGTTACGTCGCTGCGTCTAAGCAGACGTGGCAAAGCCAACCGACCGGCAGCCTCGAACTAAACCAGAGAGTAGACACAGGGGAGTGTCCTGAGGGAGTGAGAAGCTGCGGCGGTACAATTTGACTGTGAGATGCGAGGATCCCTCGCATCCTCCCTGTCGTTGCGTATTAAGCAGGTTTTAGGCTTGTGTTGATGCTTGTATGGTTTGCCCAAGGAATCAAGGCGAGGGCTTGTCAGTGTCACCCCTGAGTGGTAAGGTGACAAACTGAATGTGGATGTTGGTTTTTAGACGGGGCCCTTCATGGGCTTTTTTTGTATTGATACCTTATCACGATGCGATTATGCGTATGGTAGGGTTGAAATCGGTGATCGTCGAGAGTGGGCCATCGGCCCACTTTTAGTTTTGGCGGACAGATGCGGGCGGATCATTACAAACTGCACGAATTGCTTGGTCCCGTTGTCGTGGGGATGGGCTACGAACTGGTTGGGATCGAGTTTCATCCTAACTCGGTGAACGCCCTGCTGCGGATCTATATCGATCATGGCAATGGCATAACCCTCGACGATTGTCAGCGCGTCAGTGGCCAGGTCAGTGGGGTGCTTGATGTGGCCGATCCGATTCCAAGCCGGTACACGCTGGAGGTTTCGTCGCCGGGTCTCGACAGGCCGTTGTTTACCGTCGAGCATTTCCAGCGGTTCGAGGGGCGTGAGGCAAAGATTCAGCTTAGCGTTCCACTGAATGGGCGGCGGAAATACAGAGGGGTACTGGGCGGCCTGCGTGAAGGTGCGGTGACTCTGATTTGCGAAGAGGGCGAGGTCACCATCCCGCTCGATCGGATTGACAGGGCTCGATTGGTTCCCGAATAACTGATCGGATAGGGGATGCGTCGGATATGAGTAAAGAAATTCTGGGCGTCGTTGATGCCGTCTCGAATGAGAAGGGTGTCAGCAAGGCTGTCATTTTCGAAGCGATCGAAGCGGCCCTGGCTTCGGCTGCGAAGAAACGCTATGCAGGCGATCCCGATGTGTGGGTCGAAATCAACCGGAAGACTGGCGAATACCAGACGTTTCGTCGATGGGCGGTGGTGGGCGACGGCGACGAGATCAGTGAGGTCGATCGTCAGTTGACGCTTGATCGCGCCCGCGAGATCAAGCCGGGCGCCGCCGTGGGGGACTTCATCGACGAAGTGCTCGAAAATGCCGGCTTCGGCCGCATTGCTGCACAAACGGCCAAGCAGGTGATCGTGCAGAAGGTTCGCGAGGCCGAACGCGCGCAGATCGTGGATGCTTACCTGCACCGCAAGGGTGAGTTGATCAGCGGCGTGGTCAAGCGGGTGGAGCGCGGCAACGTGATCGTGGACCTGGGCGGCAATGTCGAGGCCCTGGTGGTGCGCGAAGACATGATTGCGCGCGAGCCGGTCCGTAATGGCGACAGGATTCGCGGTTACCTGAAGGATGTGCATTACGAGCCGCGTGGTCCGCAACTGTTCCTCACGCGGGTGGCGCCTGAGTTCCTGATCGAACTGTTCAAGCTCGAAGTGCCGGAAGTCGGTCAGGGCGTCATCGAAATCAAGGGTGCGGCACGGGACCCCGGGGTGCGGGCGAAGATCGCGGTGAAGACGAACGATCAACGCATCGATCCGGTAGGTGCTTGTGTGGGTATGCGAGGTTCACGCGTCCAGAGTGTTTCGAACGAACTCGGTGGCGAACGCATCGATATCGTCCTGTGGAACGACAACCCGGCGCAGTTCGTCATCAACGCGATGTCTCCGGCAGAAGTCGTCTCCATCGTGGTCGATGAGGATCGCCATAGTATGGACATCGCCGTGGCGGAGGAGAAACTATCGCAGGCGATCGGCCGGGGCGGGCAGAATGTCCGGCTGGCGAGTGAGCTGACCGGATGGGAACTGAACGTGATGACGGTCGCTCAGGCTGAGGCCAAGAGCGGCCTTGAGGTTCAGGCGCTGCAGGAGATGTTCATGGCGGCGCTCGATGTCGATGAGGAAGTAGCAGTCATCTTGGTGCGGGAAGGTTTTTCAAGTCTCGAAGAGATCGCCTATGTGCCGGCACACGAGATGCTGGAGATCAGCGAATTTGATGCCGACATCGTAGACGAGCTGCGTGGCAGGGCGCGTGATGCCTTGCTGACGCGCGCGATCGCGGCAGAGGAGCAAGTGGGAAATGCCGAGCCGGCGAGTGATCTGCTGGCGCTCGAAGGCATGGACGAGGAACTGGCATATCTCTTGGCCGGCAAAGGCGTTGCTACGCAGGAGGCGTTGGCGGAGTTGTCGGTCGACGATCTCATCGATATGACTGCGCTTGGCGCAGAGCGCGCAGCTGCGCTGATCATGGCTGCACGCGCACCGTGGTTTAGCAACGAGCAGCAGGCGTAGCCGGCGACGGCGGGGCACAGAATACATGACAGACGTCACGGTTAGGCAGTTCGCAGCAGTGGTTGGAACGCCCGTTGAGCGGCTTCTGGTCCAATTGGCGGAAGCAGGAATTGTCGTCAGCGGCGCGGAAGCGACGATTACTGACAAGCAGAAACTCGATCTGCTCGCTCATTTACGGAAGAGCCACGGCAAGAAGGAGTCTTTGAGCATCGCGGAGCCGCGCAAGATTACGCTGCAGCGTAAGACGCACAGCGAAATCAAGGTTTCGGGAGCGCCAGGGCAGGTCAAGACGGTGAGCGTCGAGGTGCGGAAGAAGCGCACCTATGTCAAGCGGCAGACGCCTGCGGAGTTGACCTCGTCTGCAGAGGCTGGAGAGGTGTCGGTCGGTGTGGAGCCTCAGATTGCTCCCGATGCCGACATCGGCCAGGTCGTGGCGGAGCACGAGCAGGAATTGTTCGAGGCTGCCGAAGCCCATCGGGATGACAGCGAATTCCAGGAAATTGCTGCCATCGCCTCCTCTGCAGCGGACGAGAAATCGTCGCTCGAGGAGGCTGTGCCCGTTGAAGCGAACGTGAAGCCCTCGGCGCCCGTGGCGCCGCGTCCGGCGATTACGCGCTCGACGGCGGTGCTGGCGCGCCCGCGTCAGGAGTTCGGGGCGCGGCCGCGCGGTGACGTGAGCGAACCGGTGCTGCGTGCGGAGGTTGTCGACGCGCAGCTTCGGCCGAAGGTCGTTGGTGTCATTTCGAAGAAGCAGGTTCGCGAGGAAGCCGCGCCCGCGGCACCCGCCGCAGCGCCTGCCCGTCGGCCTGCACGACCGGAAGGAGGGCCGCCGGCGCCGGCGGCCCGTACCGACCGCCCCGCGCGCAGTGAGCGCCCGGAGCGCAGTGGCGTGCCGTCCACGGCAGCCTCGCCTCGCGGGGGTGATGAGACGCGCAGGCGCAGTGCTCCAGCGGAGGCGACGGCGGTAGTGACGACGGCTACACCGGCGCCGGATGCCGGGGCCGGGCGGCGGCGTGACGACACGCGCGGGAAGCGACGGGATGGGGCTGAGGAGCGCGGTGGAAAGTTCGAGTCCGACAGCGATCGTCGGGGGAAGGGTCGCAAGGGGGGCAAGGCCGGGCGTCTGGCGAGTGTCGCGGAGAACAAGCAGGCTTTCGTGAAGCCCGTGGCGCCGGTCGCACGCGAGATCGCGATCCCCGAGACGATCACGGTCGCGGAACTTGCGCAGAAGATGGCGGTGAAGGCGACCGAGGTGATCAAGGCGCTGATGAAGCTCGGCACCATGGTCACGATCAACCAGGTCCTGGATCAGGAAACGGCTGCGATCGTCGCCGAAGAGATGGGGCATCCGTACAAGCTGCTGTCGGAGAGCGCGCTGGAGGATGAACTCGCCGCCGAAACGGGGGCGAGCCATAACGAAGAACGTCCGCGTGCGCCCGTGGTCACGATCATGGGCCATGTCGACCACGGCAAGACCTCGCTGCTCGATTACATCCGTCGCACCAAGGTGGCGGCCGGGGAGGCGGGCGGCATCACGCAGCACATCGGTGCCTACCACGTCGAAACTCCGAAGGGGGTGATCACCTTCCTCGATACCCCGGGCCATGCGGCGTTCACCGCCATGCGCGCCCGCGGTGCCAAAGTCACCGACATCGTCGTGCTGGTCGTCGCGGCTGACGATGGCGTGATGCCGCAGACGGTCGAGGCGATCCAGCACGCCAAGGCGGCCGGCGTGCCCCTGGTGGTGGCCGTCAACAAGATCGACAAGTCCTCGATCGACCTGGAGCGCGTCAAGAGCGAACTGTCGCAGCACGAGGTGATCTCGGAGGAGTGGGGCGGCGACACGCTCTTTGCCTACGTATCGGCCAAGAGCGGGCAGGGCGTCGATGACCTTCTCGACAAGATTCTGGTGCAGGCCGAGGTGCTCGAACTCAAGGCGGTCGTCGACGGACCGGCCAAGGGCGCGGTCATCGAGTCGCGATTGGACAAGGGGCGTGGCCCGGTCGCATCGGTGCTGGTGCAAAGCGGCACGCTGCGCAAGGGCGACATCCTGCTGACCGGCCTCGAATACGGGCGGGTGCGCGCGATGCTGGACGAGAACGGCCAGCAGGTGGACGAGGCCGGGCCTTCGATTCCGGTCGAAGTGCTGGGCCTGTCGGGCACGCCGAATGCCGGGGACGAAGTCGTGGTGGTCAGCGACGAGCGCAAGGCGCGGGAGATCGCCTTGTTCCGGCAGGGCAAGTTCCGCGAGGTCAAGCTGGCGCGCCAGCAGAAGGCCAAGCTGGAGAACGTGTTCAGCCAGATGGAAGCGGGGGCCGTTGCGACGCTCAACGTCGTGCTCAAGACGGACGTGCAAGGCTCTGCCGAAGCCCTCTCCGACGCCCTCACCAAGTTGTCGACGGCGGAGGTGCGCGTCAAGATCGTGTCCGCCGGCGTGGGCGCGATCAACGAGTCCGATGCGAATCTGGCCGTCGCTTCGGAGGCCGTCCTCATCGGCTTCAACGTGCGTGCCGACAGCGCCGCGAAGAAGGTGATCGAGGAGGAAGGCGTCGATCTGCACTACTACAGCGTGATCTACGACGTCATCGACGAGATCAAGAAGGCGCTGTCCGGCATGCTGTCGCCCGAAGTCAAGGAGCAGATCATCGGGCTGGTACAGGTGCGCCAGGTATTCCGCCACCCGAAGTTCGGCGCCATCGCGGGCTGCATGGTGATCGACGGTATCGTCAAGCGCAGTGCACCGATCCGCGTGCTGCGTGACCATGTGGTGATCTTCGAGGGCGAACTCGATTCCTTGCGCCGGTTCAAGGATGACGTGGCCGAGGTGCGCCAGGGCTTTGAATGCGGCATCGGCGTGCGCAACTACAACGACGTGCGCGAAGGGGACCACATCGAGGTCTTCGAGCGCATCGAAGTTCAGCGCACGCTGTGAGGGGCTGACCCGTGCCAAGGGAGTTCTCGCGTACCCGCCGCATCGGCGAGCAGATTCGACGCGATCTCGCCGCGCTCATCCGCAGCGAGATCGGCGATCCGCGCGTGCTGATGGTGTCGATTACCGGGGTCGAGGTTTCGCGGGATCTCGCGCACGCCAAGGTGTTCGTCACCTTCCTCGGCGATGCGCAGGCACGTACCGACGTCATGCGCCTGCTCGCCGAGCACGCCGCGCACTTGCGGCAGTTGCTCGGTCGCGAAATGCGCATCCGCACCGTACCCCGCATCGTCTTCACCTATGACGAATCCATCGAGCGCGGCGCCCGCCTGTCATCCCTGATCGATGCTGCCGTTGCGGCCGATGCCGCCCGGCATCGCAGCGACGACGAGACCGACTGAATGATGGTGCAGCAGGACGCACCGCGGCGCCGTCGGGAGCGGCGCGATGTCCACGGCATCGTGCTGCTCGACAAGCCCGCAGGGCTGTCGTCCAACCTGGCCCTGCAGATCGTCCGGGGCATCTACGGGGCGCGCAAGGCGGGGCACGGCGGCAGCCTCGATCCGCTGGCGACCGGCCTGTTGCCGCTGTTGTTCGGTGAGGCCACCAAGGTGTCGGGGCGCCTGCTGGAGGCGACCAAGGGCTACCGCTTCACCGCACGCCTCGGTATCACGACGAGCACGGGGGACGCCGAGGGCGCCGTCCTCGAGGAGCGGCCGGTCGAACGCTACGACCGGGCGGTGTTCGAGACGGTATTCGAGCGCTTCCGTGGCGAGATCCTGCAGGTCCCGCCGATGCATTCGGCCCTGAAGCGAGAGGGGCAGCCCTTGTATCGCCTGGCGCGCAAGGGGGTGGAGGTCGAGCGGGAGCCCCGTCCCGTCACCATCCACGCGCTGACCCTGCTCGGCTGGGACGACACGAGTTTCACCGCGGATGTGCGCTGTTCGAAGGGCACCTACATACGCACCCTCGCCGTCGATATCGGTGCCGCACTGGGTTGTGGTGCCCATGTCGTGTCCTTGCGCCGCACCGAGGTCGCACCTTACGACGCGACGCGGATGGTGACGCTCGAGGCGCTGCGGGAATGCGCCGAGAACGGGGGCGATGCGGCCCTCGATGCATGGCTGCTGCCGATCGATTCGGCCCTGGTCGATTGGCCCGAGGTCCGCCTGGGCGCGGATGCCGCGCACTATTTCGTCTGTGGCAACGCCGTGCAGACACGCACGGCGCCGCGGCAGGGCTGGGTGCGCGTCTATGCCGACGGTGGCCGTTTCGTGGGGCTGGGAGAGGTTCTCGACGACGGTCGTGTCGCACCGCGTCGTGTTCTGCTGCCGGGAGCGGGGGCGTGACGTGCGCAGCCCGGCGAGGTCTTGCTTGTGACGCCCTTGGGGCGTCGTTACAATTTCGCGTTCAACGCACCATACCGAATCTGGAGTTTCACCCATGTCTCTGAGCACCGAACACAAGGCGCAAGTCGTGCAGGAGTTTCAGCGCGCGGCCGCCGATACCGGCTCGCCCGAAGTACAGGTCGCCCTGCTGACCGCCCGCATCAATGGGCTGCAGCCGCATTTCTCGGCGCACAAGCAGGATCATCACTCCCGCCAGGGGCTGCTGAAGATGGTCAACCAGCGCCGCAAGCTGCTCGATTACCTCAAGCGCAACGATGCGCCGCGCTACCAGGAACTGATCGCCCGCTTGGGACTGCGTCGCTGAACCTCCGGTGTCTTTCGCCTTTCCGCAAGTTTTCTAGGATGGTTCCGTGGCAGCAGTAAGTAAGACCTTTCAGTACGGCAATCATGCCGTCACGCTCGAAACCGGCGAGATCGCGCGTCAGGCCGACGGTGCGGTGATCGTCAGCATGGCCGACACCGTGGTGCTGGTGACGGCGGTCGGCGCCAAGGAAGCCGCTCCTGGTCGTGATTTCTTCCCGTTGACGGTCGACTACCAGGAGCGAACCTATGCGGCAGGTCGCATCCCCGGGGGGTTCTTCCGTCGCGAAGGACGACCCTCCGAGAAGGAGACCCTGACGTCGCGCCTCATCGACCGTCCGCTGCGACCGCTGTTTCCGGAAGGGTTTTACAACGAGGTCCAGATCATCGCGACCGTGCTGTCGGTGAACAGCGAGGTCGATCCCGACATTCCGGCCTTGATCGGCGCCTCCGCTGCCGTCGCCCTGTCGGGCATGCCCTTCAACGGCCCCATCGGTGCAGCCCGCGTGGGCTATCGGGACGGTCGTTACCTCCTCAATCCGACCCATGCCGAGCTTGCAGAATCCCAGCTCGATCTGGTCGTGGCAGGTACCTCGAACGCCGTGCTGATGGTCGAGTCCGAGGCGCATGAGCTGTCGGAGGACGTGATGCTGGGGGCCGTCGTGTTCGGCCACGAGCAGATGCAGGCGGCGATCGACGCCATTCGCGAGCTCGTCGCCGCGGTTGGTGTCGCCCCTTGGGCGTGGACGCCGCCGGCGGGTGACGCCGATCTGGATGCCGCGGTGCGCGATGCTGCGGGCGGGGCGCTGGTGGACGCGTACCAGATCGCCGTCAAGCAGGACCGGCAGAGCCGCGTGCGTGAAGTCCGCGCGACGGCGCTCGAGCGCCTCGCGGCCGGTGACAGCCCGGCGTATCCGGCGGAGGCGGTCAGGAATGCCTTCGCCAACCTCGAGTACCGCATCGTCCGCGATCGCATCCTCGACGGGCATCCGCGCATCGACGGGCGCGACACCCGCACCGTGCGTCCCATCAACATCCGTGTCGGCGTGCTGCCGCGCACGCACGGTTCGGCCTTGTTCACGCGTGGCGAAACGCAGGCCCTGGTGGTCACCACGCTCGGCACCGGCCGCGATTCGCAGATCATCGATGCGATCGAGGGCGAGTACCGCGAGCCCTTCATGCTGCATTACAACTTCCCGCCGTTCTCGGTCGGTGAGACCGGCCGGGTCGGCAGCCCGAAGCGCCGCGAGATCGGTCACGGGCGGCTGGCGAAGCGCGGCGTCCAAGCGGTCATGCCCGACATGGAGAAGTTCCCCTATGTCGTGCGCATCGTGTCGGAAATCACCGAATCGAACGGATCGAGTTCGATGGCCTCGGTGTGTGGCAGCAGCCTCGCGCTGATGGATGCGGGCGTGCCCGTGCGGGCGCCGGTCGCCGGCATCGCCATGGGGCTGATCAAGGAAGGCGAGCGCTTCGCGGTGCTGTCCGACATCCTCGGTGACGAGGATCATCTGGGCGACATGGACTTCAAGGTCGCCGGTACCGAGCGCGGCGTGACGGCGCTGCAGATGGACATCAAGATCGACGGCATCACCAAGGAGATCATGCAGGCGGCGCTCGCCCAGGCGCGCGAGGGACGCTTGCACATCCTCGGCTGCATGAACGCCGTGATCGCCGCGCCGCGCGCCGACATCTCGGCCTTCGCCCCGCGCATCGTCACCATCAAGATCAACCCCGACAAGATCCGTGACGTCATCGGCAAGGGCGGTGCGGTGATCCGGGCCCTCACCGAGGAAACCGGGACGACGATCGACATCGAAGACGACGGAACGGTGAAGATCGCTGCCGTCGACAAGCGTGCCAGCGACGAAGCCCGGCGGCGGATCGAGCAGATCACCGCGGACGTCGAAGTCGGCACGGTGTACGAAGGCAAGGTGGTCCGCATCATGGACTTCGGCGCCTTCGTCAGCATCCTTCCGGGTCGGGACGGGATGGTGCACATCTCCCAGATCTGCGACGAGCGCCTGCAGGCGGTGACCGACAAGCTCACCGTGGGCGATACCGTGCGCGTGAAGGTGATGGAGATCGACAAGCAGGGGCGCGTGCGCCTCACCATGAAGTCGGTCGACTGACGTTCCGGCGCGACCTTGTGGCCCCGGCGGCAAGCGGTTATTCTCGCGCGCCGCTGGCGCCTCAGGGTCGGAGGCCGTTCCAGCAGGATCCCGGAGAAGTGGCCGAGTGGTCGAAGGCGCACGACTGGAAATCGTGTATACGGTAACACCGTATCGAGGGTTCGAATCCCTCCTTCTCCGCCAATGATCTTGTCGGAAGCCGCCTGATCAGGTGGCTTCGCGCTTGTACACCGGTTGCTATGGTGGCCCGTGCCGGTCCCCTCGCGACGAGAAGCTGTGAACCCCGTCAGGCCCGGAAGGGAGCAGCGGCAGCAGCTGTATCGGGCGCCGGGGTGTGGCTGGCACGGGTCGCCACCCCCGATGCCGTTCCGATATAGTGTCGGCCCGCTCCCGAGAACCTCCAGGCGCCCATGAGTCACCAGGTTTTGGCCCGCAAGTGGCGGCCGCGCAACTTCGCGCAACTGGTCGGCCAGGAGCACGTCGTGCGGGCACTCGGTAACGCGCTCGATCACGACCGTCTGCACCACGCGTTCCTGTTCACCGGCACGCGGGGCGTGGGCAAGACCACGCTGTCACGCATTCTCGCCAAGTCGCTCAATTGCCAGCGCGGCGTCAGCTCCACGCCCTGTGGCGAGTGCACGGCCTGCCGCGAGATCGACGAGGGCCGCTTCGTCGACCTGATCGAGGTCGACGCCGCGTCGCGTACCAAGGTCGAGGATACGCGTGAGCTGCTGGAGAACGTCCAGTACGCGCCCACGCTCGGCCGCTACAAGGTGTACCTCATCGACGAGGTGCACATGCTGTCGGCGCACAGCTTCAATGCGCTGCTGAAAACGCTCGAAGAGCCGCCGCCGCACGTCAAGTTCCTGCTCGCCACCACCGATCCGCAGAAGCTGCCGGTCACGGTGCTGTCGCGCTGCCTGCAGTTCAGCCTGAAGCGCCTGCCCAGCCCGGCGATCGCGCGGCATCTCGCCTACATCCTGGGCGAGGAGGGCATCAGCGCGGAGGTCGCCGCCCTCGACCTCATCGCCCGGGCGGGCGACGGCAGCATGCGCGATGCGCTGAGCCTGCTCGATCAGGCCATCGCCTTCGGCAACGGCCGCGTGCTCGCCGCCGACACCGCGGCGATGCTGGGCACCATCGACCGCCGGCACGTGCTGCACCTCGCGGCGGCGCTGGCGGACGGCGAGGCCGAGGCGCTGTTCGCCGCGATCGAGCAACTGGACCGCCAGGCGCCGGACTACGGGGCCGTGCTCGCCGACCTGCTCGCGCTGTGGCAGCGCGTCGCGGTGGTGCAGCTGGTGCCGGGCGCGCCGCTGGACGAGCATTTCGATGCCGAGGTCGTCGCCGGGCTCGCGGCGCGGATGTCGCCGGAAGACGTGCAGCTTTACTACCAGATCGGCTTGCACGCCCGCCGCGACCTGCCGCTCGCCCCGGACCCGCGGGGCGGCTTCGAGATGGGGCTGCTGCGCATGCTGTGTTTCCGTCCGGCCACCGAAGCGGCGCCCGTGCGGCGCGACGAGACCCCACCGCCCGGCGCGGGGGCGCCGCCGGGGCCGACCGGCGGCCGGCGGCGTGGGGCGGCGGCATTGTCGGCGGCACTCGGCGGGCGTTCGGAGAGCGCGACCGTCGTCGCTGCGGAGCGGTCCACCCCGGCGACGGAGCGAATCGTCGCGGTGCCACGGCCGGACACACGCGTCCCTGCCGGCGAGCCTCAGGCACCGACTCAGGGCAAGGAAGTCGTCGCGTGCACCGAAGCGGCGCCGCCGCCTGCGCCGCCGGTGGCGGTCGAGCCATCCGTGGCGGGCGGCGGACCGCGTGCGCCGGCGCCGTCGACCCCGGCAGCCGCGGCGGTCGACTGGGAAGCGTTGCTCGCGGTGCTGGATCTGCGCGGCCTGACGCTCGAGCTCGCACGCCATTGCTCGTGGGGGCATCGCGACGGCGCTCGGGTCACGCTCTGGCTGGATCCCGCGATGGCGCGCGCGCGCACGCCACAAGCCGAAGAGCGCCTCGAAGCCGCCCTGGCGCGGCATTTTGGAACATCCCTGCGCCTGCAGATCGATACCAGTGCCGCGCCGTTGCGGACGCCGGCGGCGGAAGCCAGGCGCCGGGCGGACGAGCGGCAGTCGGCGGCCGAACGTGCGTTTCGTGACGATCCGATGGTACGCACCTTGCTTTCCACCTTCGAGGCAAAGCTGCGCCCCGGATCGATCACGCCGCTCGACAGCGAGCCCGTACCGGTCGCGATCCCATCCGATTCAGTCAGCGAGGAGTAACTGCCATGATCAAAGGCGGCTTGGGCAACCTGATGAAGCAGGCCCAGAAGATGCAGGAAAACCTGCAGAAGGCGCAGGCCGAGATTGCGGCGATGGAGATTTCGGGGGAGTCCGGCGGTGGCCTGGTGCAGGTCGTGCTGACCGGGCGGCACGAGGTGCGGCGGGTGAGTATCGATCCCAGCCTGCTCGCCGACGACAAGGACATGCTGGAAGATCTGGTCGCGGCGGCCTTCAACGATGCCGTGCGCAAGGTCGAGCGCGTGAGCCAGGAGCGCCTGTCCGGCATGACCGCGGGGCTCGGATTGCCGGCGGACCTCAAGCTGCCGTTCTGAGGCCGTGGCCGCCTACCCGCGCCTGCTCGGACAACTGATGGAGGCCCTGCGTTGCCTGCCCGGCGTCGGGCCGAAGTCGGCGAGCCGCATGGCCTTTCATCTCGTCGAGCGCGACCGGGTCGGGGCCGAACGCCTGGCCCACGCGCTTCTCGCCGCCGCCGAGGGGGTGCGCCACTGCCGCCGCTGCCGCAACCTCAGCGAGGCCGAGCTGTGCAGCGTGTGCGCGGATCCCGCACGTGACGCCAGCCTGCTGTGTGTGGTCGAGACGCCGGCCGACGTGCTGGCGATCGAACAGGCCACGGGCTTCCGCGGCCAGTATTTCGTGCTGATGGGGCGGCTGTCGCCGCTCGACGGCATCGGTCCCTCGGAACTGGGGCTCGATCGGCTCGAAGCCCGGCTCGACGAAGGCCAGGTGCGTGAACTGATCCTCGCCACCAATCCCACCGTCGAAGGCGAGGCGACGGCGCACTACCTCGCCATGCTCGCGCGCGAACGCGGCATCCGCAGCACGCGCATCGCCCACGGCGTGCCGATGGGCGGCGAACTCGAATACATCGACGGCGGCACGCTCGCGCACGCCTTTTCCGGCCGGCGCGAGGTCTGAGGCGCGTCGCGACGACCGTGATCACGGCCGACCTGTTCGCCAGCACCGCTACCTGCGAGCGCACCGCGCTGCCGGGGGGCGCCTGGGACTACTGGCCCGCGTGGCTCGATGCCGGGCGGGCCGATCGCTGCCTCGCCTGGCTGCTGCAGCCGGGCGCCATCGCCTGGCGCCGCGACGTGATCCGCATCCAGGGCCGTGAGATACCGGTGCCGCGCCTCACCGCGTGGTACGGCGACGCCGGGCGCGACTACGCCTACTCGGGCATCGCCATGCAGGCGCTGCCGTGGAACCGTGGCCTCACCACGCTGCGGGCGAAGGTCGAGGCGACGACCGGCCATGCCTTCAACGCGGTGTTGCTCAACTTCTACCGCGACGGCCGTGACAGCGTGGCCTGGCACGCCGACGACGAACCCGAACTGGGGGCGGAGCCGGTGATCGCCTCGCTCAGTTTCGGCGCCGAACGCGATTTCCTGCTGCGCCACCGGGCCCGTCGCGTCAACGGGTTACCGCTGCAGCGCCTGACGCTCGCGCACGGCAGCCTGCTGCTGATGCACGGCGTCACCCAGCGCCACTGGGAGCACTGCCTGCCCAAGCGCACCGGCGTCGTCGGGCCGCGCGTCAATCTCACGTTTCGATTCATCCACCCTGACCAGCACACCGAGTGACGCCGATGAGTGACTGCATCTTCTGCAAGATCGTGGCGGGAGCGATCCCCGCCCGCATCGCCTATGAGGACGAGCACGTGCTCGCCTTCCACGACATCAGCCCCCAGGCGCCGGTACACGTCCTGGTGATACCGCGCCGCCACATCGCCACGCTCAACGATCTCGCTCCCGACGACGCGGGCCTGGTGGGGGCGATGACGCTCACGGCGCAGAAACTCGCACGCGACCTCGTCGTCGACGGCACGGGTTTCCGGCTGGTGCTGAACTGCAACGCCGATGGCGGGCAGGACGTTTTCCACCTGCACCTGCTCGGCGGGCGGCGCATGAAGTGGCCGCCGGGCTGAGGGGCGGCTGCTTCTGCCGCTGAAACGAAAGACCCCGCCTGTGCGGGGTCTCGGGTAAGGGGGCGCGGTAGCGCGCCTTACTTCGGTGCCGACTGGCCACCGTTGGACGGCTGGAACAGGCGTGCCAAGGTGATCGGATCGGGCAGGCCGGTTTCCTGCAGCCCCTCCTTCTTCTGGAAGGCCTTGAGGGCGTCGCGCGTCTTGCCGCCCCACTTGCCGTCGGCCGTGCCGCTGAACACCCCCTTGTCCTTCAGGGACTGCTGCGCGCGCTTCAGGGTTTCCGCGTACATCGCACCCTTCTTGTCACCTTCCTTGATCTCGACGATCTCCGACTTGGCCGTCAGGCGCTCTTTCGCCATGCTGGAGATCAGCGCACGGTTGACGGCGAACACCGAGTCCTTGGGGTTCTTGCGGCAGTGGTTGAGGATCAGTTCGCCGAGCAGTTCAGGGGGCTGCCAGGGAGCGATGTCATAGGTGTCGGTAGCGGTCTGGTTGACCGCGGTGATATAGCCCTCGATCCATCCGATCAGGCGTGCCGCATCCGGCCCCTTCGACTCGGCGATCTTGACGAAGGCCTCGCACGACAGCATGCCCGCGCCCTTGGGCGCGAAAGAGCCATCCTTATCGGCTGCGAACGAGGTGAAGGGCAGCAGGCCGAGCAGGCCGAGCAGGGCAATGCGTTTCATGGTGTCTCCGGAACCAGGGCGGGCGCTGCACCGCCACCGTGCGGGCGACCTCATGGGCGAAGCTGACGACGGCGGGGCTGGGGTGCCGGGCCATTGCGGGCAGCCCGGCGAGGGCCGCATCTTAGGCGGGGCGGTGGAGTCGCACAAGTGCGTACGCCGGCGCCTGTCAACGTGCCGCGAGGCTGTCGCGGATCTGGTGGAACGCCGCCAAGCGGCGCGGGTCGACGGCGCCTTCGGCCACCGCGGCGAGCAGCGCGCAGCCCGGTTCGACACGGTGGCTGCAGTCACCGAAGCGGCAATGTCCGAGGTAGGGCGCGAACTCGACGAAGCCGCGCTCGAGTTCGCCGGGGCTGACCTCGGCAAGCTCGAAGCTGCGCACGCCGGGCGAGTCGATCAGTTCGCCACCGCCGGGCAGGTGGTAGAGCATCGTGGTGGTGGTGGTGTGGGTGCCGTGCCCGGTGGCCGCCGACAGCGCGCGCGTCTGGATGTCGAGATCGGGCAGCAGCGCCTGCACCAGCGATGATTTCCCCACCCCCGACTGGCCGACGAGGATGCTCGTGTGGCTACCGAGCCGCGCGCGCAGGGCGTCGAGACCGTGGGCGGCACGGGTGCTGGCGGGGAGCACCGTGTAGCCGATGCGCCGGTAGGTCGCGAGGCGCGCGTCGACGCGTTCGCGGCCGGCGTCGTCGAGCAGGTCGATCTTGTTGACGACGATCAGCGGTTCGACGCCGATCAGGGCGATCGCCACCAGATAGCGGTCGATCAGGAACTCGTTGAAATCGGGCGCGACCGCGATCACCACGGCGACCTGATCGAGGTTCGCGGCCACCGGCTTGAGCCGGCCGCCGTAGTCGGGGCGCGACAGCAGCGAGCGGCGCGGCTCGACCGCCACCACCACGCCGTCGCCCGAGCGCGCCGCCTGCCACAGCACGTGGTCGCCACAGGCGAGCGCACCGAGGTTCTGCCGCACCAGGCAGCGGTGCAGGCTCGCATCGGCGGCGGCCACGATCAGCGACGCGCCGTGGTTGGCGACCACACGCCCCGCCTGCGGCGGCTCCAGGTCGCCGTCGAGCAGCGCCTCGGCGGCGTCGCCGGCGCGGTCGCGGGCGCGTTCGCGTCGCTGTGCCTGGCTGTCGCGGATGCGCTCGATCTGGCGCCGCGTGAGCCGGCGCCCGCTCATGCGCTGGCCCGCGGGCGTTGCAGCAGCGCCTCCAGATGGGCGATGCGGATCGGTGCCGGCGGGTGCGAGTCGTAGAACGCCGAATGCAGCGGGTCGGGCGTCAGCGTGGTGGCGTTGTCCCGGTACAGGCGCACCAGCGCGTGCACCAGCGCGGCGCCGTCGCTCTGGGCCGCGGCGTAGGCGTCGGCCTCGAACTCGTGGCGGCGCGACACCCAGGCCCCGAGCGGCTGCAGGAAGATGAAGAAGCTGCCCGCGGCGAGCAGGAACAGCAGCAGGCCCAGGTACGGCGAGGGGTGGGTGACGCCGAGCCCGGCGAAGAACCACGGCTGGACGAGCAGCCAGTCGAGCAGCACGAGCGCCGCCAGGCTGGTGGCGAACAGCACCACCACGCGTGCCAGCACGTGCCGGTGGTGGAAATGGCCGAGCTCGTGCGCGAGCACGGCCTCGACCTCGTCGGTCGCGAGCCGGTCGAGCAGGGTGTCGTAGAAGACGATGCGCTTGGCCTTGCCGATGCCGGTGAAGTACGCGTTGCCGTGGCCCGAACGCCGTGAGCCGTCCATCACGAACACCCCCGAGGCCTTGAAGCCGCAGCGCGCCAGCAGGGCTTCGATGCGGGCACGCAGGGCGGTGTCGGCGAGCGGTGTGAAGGCGTTGAACAGCGGCGCGATGAGCGTCGGGTAGGCCCACAGCATCAGCAGGTTGAAACCGGCCCACACGCCCCACACCCACAGCCACCAGCGCGCACCGCCGGCCTCCATCAGCCACAGCACGAGCGCCGTCAGCGGCACGCCGAAGGCCAGCGACACCAGCATGCCCTTGGCCAGATCGGCGACGAACAGGCCCGCCGGGCTGCGGTTGAAGCCGAAACGCGCCTCCAGCACGAACTGCCGGTAGATCCGCAGCGGCAGCTCGAGCAGCCCGCCGAGCAGCAGCGCGCTGACGATCACGCCGACCCCGGTCGCGATCGAGCCGAGGCCGAAGCCCCGCCACAGCCGGTCGAGCGCATCGAGGCCGCCGCCGAGCGTCCAGCCGAGCAGCACCAGCGCACCGAGCAGCAGTTCGACGGCGCCGAGGCGGGTGCGCGCACGCGTGTAGTCGGCGGCCCGCTGGTGCTCGGCGAGGCTCACGCTGGCGGCGAAGGCGCCCGGCACGCGGTCGCGGTGACGCGCCACGTGATGGTTGTGGCGCCAGGCCAGCCACAGCTGCAGGGCCGTGCCGAGCACCAGCAGTGTCAGGAAGATCAGCGTAAAATCGTGCGCTTGCATGAGGGCGGACTCCAGGAGCGGGCGCAGGGTAGCGGTCGGCTCCGGGGGCCGCAACCGAACCCGCGACCGCACCACCGAGGCCCCCATGCCGCAACAGGCCGACAATCTGATCTGGATAGACCTCGAGATGACCGGACTCGTGCCCGAGCGCGACCGCATCATCGAAATCGCCACCGCCGTCACCGACAGCGAGCTGAACCTGCTCGCCGAGGGGCCGGTGTTCGCCATCCACCAGCCGGAGGACGTGCTCGCCGGCATGGACGACTGGAACCGCAACCAGCACGGCAGGTCGGGGCTGCTCGCGCGGGTGCGGGCGAGCACGGTCGACGAGGCGGCCGCCGAGCGCGCCACGCTCGCCTTCCTGGAGGCCTGGGTGCCGCGCGGACGTTCGCCGATGTGCGGCAACAGCATCTGCCAGGACCGGCGCTTCCTCGCGCGCGGCATGCCGCAGCTCGAAGCCTTCTTCCACTACCGCAACCTCGACGTCAGCACCGTCAAGGAGTTGGGGCGGCGCTGGTACCCGGAGCGCGTCAAGGGGTTCAGCAAGGAGTCGAGCCACCTGGCGCTCGACGACATCCGCGATTCGATCGCCGAACTGCGCTTCTACCGCGAACGGCTGTTCGTGACGCCCTGAGGCCAGGCCGCTGGTGCCGCAGGCGGTTGCGTCCGTCCGCGGCACCACGCTGTCGTCATTCGGCGACAGATTCTTTCCTTTCCGTTCAAGTCCTTGGCGCCGGATGCCCGGCACTGTCGCCGCAGCCCGACGCCGCCGCCCCGGCGCGGCCCGCCCGCGTACCTGCAGAGTGGCTGCAAGCTGCTGATCGTCAAGCCGGTTTCAGGAGCTGGCACGGACACTGCTTAAGTCCTTGGCACCGGGCTTGAAGCCCCGCTGGAACCGACGATGGAGGCAGTCATGAACGCGATTTCGTCCCGCACCCTCACCGCCCTCGGCCTTGCCGCGTCGCTGTTCGTGCTCGCCGCCTGCGACGATGCACCGAATGCGCAGGCCGAAAAGGACGCCGCCGCTGCCCGCAGCGCGGCCAGTGCCGCGGCCGATTCCGCCAAGACGGCCGTCGAGCAGGCCGGCCAGGCCGTGAGCCACGGCGCCGCGGCCGCCACCGAGAACGCCAGGCAGGCCGGCGCGGCAGCGGCCGAGGCCACCCGCGAAACCGCCGAGCAGGCGACCGAGGCGACGCGCCAGGCGGCGCAGCAGGCCGGCGAGGCGATCCGCAGCGGCTACGACGCCGCCAAGCAGGCGGTCACCGAGTCGACGGACAAGAACAAGGCCGCGACGACCAACTGACCCGGTCGTCGCCGCACCCGAACCCTGTGCGAGGGGATTTGCCCGGCCCGGCAGGCGCTGCCAGGCCGGGCATCTTTTTTTGGGCGCTCAGGTCTCGATCGGCAGGCCCGGCGTGTTGCCCCACTCCGACCAGGCGCCGGCGTAGCCGCGCACGCGCGGGTAGCCGAGGTGGGTGAGCACGGCCCAGGTGTGGGCCGAGCGGTGGTGGGTCTGGCAGTAGACGACGATCTCGCGGTCGGGCGTCGCGCCGACCGCCTCGAACTGCGCGCGCAGCACCGCCTCCGGCTTGCAGCGGCCGGTCTGCGGATCGAAGGCGCGCGTCCAGTCGAGGTGCACCGCGCCGGGGATGTGGCCGCCGCGGGCGGCGCGCCGGTCCTGCCCGGTGTACTCGCCGCTGGTGCGCGTGTCGAGCAGCAGCACCGACGGGTCGCCGAGGTGCGCGAGCACCCATTCGCGATCGGCCATCACGCGCGCGCCCGCGGTGTAGGCGAGTTCGAGCGTGCGCGGCTCGACCTCGACCCAGTCGTCGGCGAGCGGCAGCCCGGCGTCGAGCGCTGCGGGCACGCCGCCGTCGATCAGGGCCATGCCGCCGGGGTGGCCGATGGCGGCGAGGGTCCACAGCAGGCGCCCGGCCTTGCCGCTGATGCCCTCGTCGCAACCGACCACGCAGCGCTGCGGCGAGTAGCCGACGCGGCCGAGGCAGTCGGCCAGCACGTCGGGGTAGGGCGCAAAGCCGGCGGCCGGCGGCGCCTCGCGGACCAGCGTGAGGTAGGGCAGGTTGACGGCGCCCGGCAGGTGGCCGGCGGCATAGGCGTCGGGCTCACGCATGTCGAGCAGCAGCACGTCGGCGCTGGCGGCGAGCTCGGGCAGCGCTTCGGGGGCGAGCAGCACGGGGGGCGGCAGGGCGGGCATCGGGGCCTCCGGAGTGGCGGTGGGAGCGGTCGCGGTCGCTGCTTGGGCTGCCGTAGTATACGCGGCGGCTGCCAGGGCCCGCTGCCCGGCACCAGGCCCGTCCAGGCCGCCGCGCCCATTCTTCGAAGGAGTCGTCATCATGGTCAAGCGCCTGTTCGCCCTGCTGTTCGGTCGGAGCTCCAGCAACCCGCCCGCGTCGACCAGCCGGCGCGCAGGGCCGCCGCCAGCGCAGGCCCCGGCCCCCGTCGTCGTCGCGGTGGCGCCCGATCCCGCCGCCTACCGCGAGCTCCTGCAGGCCTTCGATGCGGTGCTGTTCGATGACGAGGTCGACGCCATCGGCGGCGCGCTGAGCGAACTCGAGCAGCGGGTGCTCGACCACGTGGAGGCACGCGTGCGCGACGAACTGCCGGCCGGCGAACTGCCCAAGCTGCCCGCCACGGTGAGCCAGCTGATGCGCGAGCTGAACCGCGACGACGCCGGCACCCGGCAGATCGAGGAGCTGGTGCGGCGCGACCCGGCGCTCGCCGGCGACCTGCTGCGCCTCGCCAACAGCCCGGCCTTCCGCAGCGGCACGCAGCCGGTGTCGAGCATCGAGCATGCGCTGCGGCTGGTCGGCCAGGAGGTCCTGCGCAGCATGGTCGTGGCCTTGCTGATGAAGCCGCTGCTGCGCATCCGCCCCGACTACTTCGAGCGCTTCGGCAAGCGCCTGTGGGAGCACGCGATGGCGACCGCCGTGGCCTGCCGCGCGCTCGCCCGCGAGCACGACTGCGACCCCTTCGTCGCCTATTTCGCCGGCCTCGCGCTCAACGTCGGGCGCATCGCGCTGTTCCGCCAGACCGCCGACACCTTCGCCCGCACCGCGCCGCGGCGCGAACCGCGCGCCGCGGTGTTCCGCCTCCTGATGCAGCGCCACGCCCTGGTGCTGGCGGCCAACATCGTGCGCCAGTGGGGCGTGGAGGCCGCGGTGCCGCTGGCGATCCACGACCAGGAGCGGGTCGCGCGGGGCACTCCGCCCGAGATGTTGATGCCCTTCGGCCGGCTGCTGTTCCGCGCCAACCTGCTCGCGGCCGCCGCGCTGCTGCGCCGCGAGGGGGCGCTGCCGGATGTCCGCCTCGAGGCGGCGCTCGCCCCGCACGGACTGAGCCTCGCCCTCGCCGGGCAGCTCGGGCTGGCCGACGTGGACGTGTGAGCGCGGCATGGCACTGGCGGAATTCGAACTGATCCGGGAGCACTTCCAGCGTGCCGGCACGCGCGCCGACGTCGTCCTCGGCGTCGGCGACGACTGCGCGCTGCTGACGGTCCCGGCGGGGATGCAGCTCGCGGTGAGCCTCGACCTGCTGGTGAGCGGCGTGCACTTCCTGCCCGACGTCGCCCCCGAGGCGCTCGGCTGGAAGGCGCTCGCGGTGAACCTGTCGGACCTCGCGGCGATGGGCGCCGAGCCGGCCTGGGTCACGCTCGGGCTGACCCTGCCGGCCGCCGACGCGGGCTGGCTCGCCGCCTTCTGTCGCGGCTTCTACGCGCTCGCGGCTGAGCACGGCGTGGAGCTGGTCGGCGGCGACACCACGCGCGGGCCGCTCGCGATCGCCGTGCAGGTGCACGGCTTCGTCGCCCCCGGCGCGGCGCTCACCCGCGCCGGTGCGCGCCCGGGCGACCTGATCTGCGTCAGCGGCACGCCGGGCTTCGCCGCGCTCGGGCTCGCGCGGTGCCTCGGGCGCACCGAGCTGCCCGAGCCGCTCGCCGCCACCGCGCTCGAGCGGCTCGAACGGCCGCAGCCGCGCGTGGCGCTGGGGCGGGCGCTGCGCGGGCTGGCGACGGCGTGCATCGACGTCTCCGACGGCCTCGCGCAGGACCTCGGCCACATCCTCGAGGCGAGCGGGGTGGGCGCGAGCGTCGAGGTCGAGCGCGTGCCGCGCCCACCGCTCGCCGACGCCGACGCGGCGCTGCAGGCCGCGCTGGCCGGCGGCGACGACTACGAGCTGTGCTTCACGCTGCCGCCCGGGCGCCTGCCCGGGCTCGCCGCGGCGGCCGCGGCCGGCGGCTGCGCCTGCAGCGTGATCGGCCGCATCGAGGCCGCGCCGGGCCTGCGCCTGCGGCGCGCCGACGGCAGCCTGCTCCCGCTCGCCCGTGGCGGCTATGAGCACTTCGGCTGAGCGGCCGGCGCGCATCCCGGCGCGGCTGCTGCGCGATCCCGGCCACTGCCTCGCGCTCGGCTTCGGCAGCGGGCTCGCGCCGGTCGCCCCCGGCACCTTCGGTACGCTGGCCGGCGTGCCGGTCTACCTCCTGCTCGCCGGCCTGCCGCTGCCGGCCTACCTGCTCGCCACGCTGCTGCTGGCGGCGCTCGGCGTGTGGCTCACCGGGCGCACCGCGCGGGCGCTCGGCGTGCACGACCACGGCGGCATCGTCTGGGACGAGATCGTCGGCCTGCTGGTGACGCTGACCGCGCTGCCGCCGGCGCCGTGGACGCTGCTCGCCGGCTTCGCGGCGTTTCGCCTGTTCGACGTGTGGAAGCCCTGGCCGATCCGCGTGCTCGATGCGCGCGTGCACGGCGGGCTCGGCATCATGGCCGACGATCTGCTGGCGGGCGTGTATGCTGCCGCCGCCCTGCACGCCGGCCGCGCCCTGCTGGGCTGACGACCGGCGCGCCGACGTCGCCCCGCCGGGTCGCGCGCGTGCGCCCCGCGTCTGCCTGCCCTGGAGAACCCCGTGATGAAGCTCGAAACGCTCGCAGTCCACGCCGGCTACAGCCCCGATCCGACCACCAAGGCGGTCGCGGTGCCGATCTACCAGACCACCAGCTACGCCTTCGACGACACCCAGCACGGCGCCGACCTGTTCGACCTCAAGGTCGCCGGCAACATCTACACGCGCATCATGAACCCGACCACCGCGGTGCTGGAGCAGCGCGTGGCGGCGCTCGAAGGCGGCATCGGCGCGCTCGGCCTGGCGTCGGGGCAGGCGGCGATCACCTACGCGATCCTGACCATCGCCGAGGCCGGCGACAACATCGTCGCCACCGCCACGCTGTACGGCGGCACCTACAACCTGTTCGCGCACACGCTGCCGCAGTACGGCATCGAGGTGCGCTTCGTCGACCACCGCGACCCGGCCTCGGCGGCGGCGCTG
Organism: Plasticicumulans lactativorans; assembly: GCF_004341245.1. Taxonomy (GTDB): domain Bacteria; phylum Pseudomonadota; class Gammaproteobacteria; order Competibacterales; family Competibacteraceae; genus Plasticicumulans_A; species Plasticicumulans_A lactativorans. Next base: position 103,586 of record NZ_SLWY01000005.1, read on the forward strand.
ATCGACGCGCGCACCAAGGCGGTGTACTGCGAGTCGATCGGCAACCCGCTCGGCAACGTGGTGGACTTCGCCGCCTTCGCCGAGGTCGCGCACGCCCACGGCGTGCCGCTGATCGTCGACAACACCGTGCCGACGCCCTGCCTGTGCCGGCCGTTCGAGCACGGCGCCGACATCGTCGTGCACTCGGTCACCAAGTACATGGGCGGCCACGGCACCAGCATCGGCGGGGTGCTGGTGGATTCCGGCCGCTTCCCCTGGGCCGAGCACAAGGCGCGCTTCCGCCGCCTCAACGAACCCGACGTGTCGTACCACGGCGTCGTCTACACCGAGGCGCTCGGCGCCGCGGCCTTCATCGGCCGTGCGCGCGTGGTGCCGCTGCGCAACATGGGCGCGGCGATCTCGCCGTTCAACGCCTTCCTGGTGCTGCAGGGCATCGAGACGCTGGCGCTGCGCATGGACCGCCACTGCACCAACGCGCTGGCGGTGGCTGAGTTCCTGCAGGGCCACGCCAGGGTCGAGTGGGTCAACTACGCCGGCCTGCCGGGGCATGCCTCGCGGGAGCTGGTCGAGCGCTACTTCGGCGGCCGCGCCTCGGGCCTGCTGACCTTCGGCGTCAAGGGCGGGCGTACCGCCGGCGCGCAGTTCCAGGACGCGCTGCAGCTGGTCACGCGGCTCGTCAACATCGGCGACGCCAAGAGCCTCGCCTGCCACCCGGCGAGCACCACGCACCGGCAGCTCAACCCGCAGGAGCTGGCCAGGGCCGGCGTCAGCGAGGACATGGTGCGCCTGTCGATCGGCATCGAGCACATCGACGACATCCTCGCCGATCTCGACCAGGCCCTCGCGGCGGTCGGCTGAGGCGGCGTTGCGCCCCTGGCTCGAGCGCCTGCAGCGGCGCGTCTACCCCGCCATCGGCGGCGAGCGGCGGCGGCTGCGGGGATGGCCCGCGCCGTTCGCGCTGGCTGGCGTGGCGGTGCTCGGCTACGCGCTGCTCGCCGGCGCGCCGCCGCAGGCCGAGGCGCTGGCGGCCGGCCGCTCGCTGGACTGCCGCGTGCTCGAGGTGCACGACGGCGACACCGTCACGCTGCGCTGCGAGCGCTCGGTGCGGCGCGTGCGCGTGTGGGGGATCGACGCCCCCGAACTCGCGCAAGTGCCGTGGGGCGAACTCGCGCGCACCGCGCTCGCGGTGATGCTGCCGCCGCAGACGCCGGTGCGCCTGGAGGTGCTCGACACCGACAGCTACCGGCGCACCGTCGGCCGGCTGTGGACCGGCACGCGCGACCTCGGCCTCGAACTGGTGCGCGCCGGGCGCGCGGCGGTGTACACGCGCTACAACCGCGATCCGGTCTACCAGGCGGCGCAGGCCGCCGCGCGCGCCTCGCGGCTCGGCGTCTGGGCCACGCCGGGGGCGCAGCAGGCGCCGTGGACCTGGCGCCATCTCAACCCGCGCTGACGGCGCGCAGCAGGCAGCGGAGTACACGCATGATCGTGCTCGACACGCCGACCGGGCTGGAACTGCTGTTCCGCCTGCGCGGCTCGATCATCCCCTACATCATGCGCTCGTGGCTGGCGACGGTCGGCATCGCCTGCGCGGTCACCGTGGTGCACGACGGGCTGTGGCCCTTCGCCGACGGGCTCACGGTGGCGCCGTTCAGCCTGATCGGCATCGCGCTCGCGATCTTCCTCGGCTTTCGCAACAGCGTGAGCTACGAGCGCTTCTGGGAGGGGCGGCGGCTGTGGGGCGACGTGCTGATCGTCGCCCGCAACCTCGCGCGCCAGAGCGCGAGCCTGAGCGCGCCCGTGGTGGCGAGTGACGCCTGGCGCCGGGCGCTGCTCTACCGGGTGATCGCCTTCGCCCATGCGCTGCGCCACCACCTGCGCGGCAGCCGCGCGGCGCCCGACCTGGAGCGCCTGCTCGGCACCGAGGCGCGCCCCTTCGTGGCGGCGCGCCACGCCCCCGCCGCGCTGCTCGCCGCCCTCGGCAGCGCCTGCGCCGAGGCGCGCCGCGGCGGGCTGGTCGAGCCGGTGCTGATCCCGGTGCTCGAAGGCGAGCTGCGGGCGCTGACCGTGGCGATGACCGGCTGCGAGCGCCTCGCCAACACGCCCATTCCCTATCCGTACCGGCTGCTGCTGCACCGCACCGTGTACCTGTACTGCCTGCTGCTGCCGTTCGGGCTGGTGGCGACCGCCGGCGCGGCGACGCCGCTGGTGGTGGGCTTCCTCGCCTACGCCTTCTTCGGCCTCGATGCGATCGGCGAGCAGATCGAGGAGCCCTTCGGCGAGCTGCCCAACGACCTGCCGCTCGAAGCCTTCTGCCGCACCCTCGAGATCGACCTGCGCGAGGCGCTCGGCGAGACCGCGCTGCCGCCGCCGCTGCTGCCGCGCGACGACCTGCTGCTGTAGCGCGGTTGCGGGCGGCGGCGGGGGCGTGGAAGACTCGCCGACCATGCCAGATGCCCCGCCCGAACCCCTCGCCCCGCCGCTCGCCGAGTGCCAGGCCGGGCGCGTGCGCCTCGCCGGCGCGTGGACCGTCACCGCGCTGTCGGCGCACGGCGACCCGCTGCCCGCCGGCGAGCTGCCGACGTGCTTCGACGCCAGCGCGCTGGGCGCGCTCGACACCACCGGCGCGCTGCTGCTGGTGCACGCCGAAGGCCGCTGCGCCGGGGCGGTGGCGTGGGAGGGGCTGCGCGACGAGCACGCCGAGCTGCTCGACCTGGTGCGCCGCCACCGCCATGCGGCCGCGCCGCACGCGGACGCCGCGTCCGTGGGCGTGCTCGCGCTGCTCGGCCGCGACACCTGCCGGCGCCTCGCCGAGGCGCGCGACATCCTGGCCTTTCTCGGCGAGGCCTGCGTGGCCTGCTGGCGCGCGCTGCTGCTGCCGCACCGCCTGCGCCTCACGCCGCTGCTCGCCAACGTGCAGCGCGCCGGCTTCGAGGCGCTGCCGATCGTCGGCCTGCTGTCCTTCCTGATGGGCATCGTCATCGCCTACCAGGGCGGCCAGCAACTGCGCACCTACGGGGCGTCGCTGTTCGTGGTCGACCTGGTGACGCTGACGATGCTGCGCGAGATGGCGGTGATCCTCACCGCGATCATTGTCGCCGGGCGCACCGGCTCAGCCTACACCGCGCAGATCGGCACGATGCGCGTCACCGAGGAGATCGACGCGCTGCGCACCATCGGCATCCGCCCGCTCGACCTGCTGGTGGTGCCGAAGATCTTCGCGCTGGTGCTGGTGCTGCCGCTGCTCACCGTGTACGCCGACATGATGGGCGTGTTCGGCGGCATGTTCATCGCCGACCTGATGTTCGGCGTGAGCTTCACCGAATTCCTGCAGCGCCTGGAGCAGGTGGTGAGCCTGCGCCATTTCCTGGTCGGCGTCGGCAAGGCGCCGGTGTTCGCGCTGCTGATCGCGCTGGTGGGCTGTTACCAGGGCTTCAAGGTCAGCGGCGGCGCCGATGCCGTCGGCCGGCAGACCACGGTGAGCGTGGTGCAGGCGATCTTCCTGGTGATCGTGGTCGACGCCGCGTTCTCCGTGCTGTTCAGCGCGCTGCGCGTCTGATGGCGACGCCGGTGATCGAGGTGCGCGGCCTGCGCACGCAGTTCGGCCTCAAGGTGGTGCACGAGGACCTCGACTTCAGCGTGCGCCGCGGCGAGATCGTCGCGCTGGTCGGCGGCTCGGGCTCGGGCAAGACCACGTTGCTGCGCGAGATCACGATGCTCGACGCGCCCAGCGCGGGCAGCGTCCGGCTGTTCGGCGAGGAAACCGTCGGCATCGGCGAGGCCGCCGCCTTCGCGCTGCGCCGGCGCTTCGGCATGATGTTCCAGCTCGGCGCGCTGTTCTCCTCGCTCACCGTGCGCGAGAACGTCGCGGTGCCGCTGCGCGAGCACACGCGGCTGCCGGCGGCGCTGATCGACGACATCGCCGAGCTCAAGATCGCGCTGGCGGGGCTGCCGCCCGACGCCGCCGAACGCTACCCGGCGCAGCTCTCCGGCGGCATGATCAAGCGCGCCGCGGTGGCGCGCGCGATCGCGCTCGACCCCGACCTGCTGTTCCTCGACGAGCCCACCGCCGGGCTCGACCCGGTGGGCGCGGCGGCGCTGGACGAACTGGTGCTGCAGCTGCGCGACACGCTGGGGCTGACCGTGGTGATCGTCACCCACGACCTCGACACCCTCTGGCGGGTCACCGACCGCGTGGCCTTCCTCGGCGAGCGCCGCGTGCTCGCCTGCGAGCCGATGCCGGTGCTGACGCGCAGCGAGCACCCGCTGATCCGGGCCTACTTCACCGGCCCGCGTGCCCGCGCCGCGGCGGCGGCGCAGGCATGAGCGCGGCGGTGCCGGGTGCCGGGCCGGGGCGGGCGCGGCATAATCGGCCGGGGCCCCGGGGCGGGGCGGGCGAGGGCGCATGGAATCGAAGGTGAACTACGCGCTGGTCGGCGCCTTCGTGCTCGGCCTGGGGGCGGTGCTGATCGGTGCCGTGCTGTGGCTGGCCGTCGGCACGCAGGAGAAGACCTACGACCTCTACCGCGTGTACTTCAGCGAATCGGTGGCCGGGCTCAACGTGAAGGCGGCGGTGAAGTACCGCGGCGTCGCGGTCGGGGAGGTGGCCGACATCGCCCTCGACCCCGACAACCCGGAGCGCGTCGAGGTCAACCTGCGCATCGAGCGCGGCACCCCGATCCGCACCGACACCCGCGCGGTGCTCACCACCCAGGGCCTGACCGGGCTCGCCAGCATTGAGCTCACCGGCACCAGCCGTGCCGCCAAGCCGCTGACGCGCCAGGGCGATGAGCCCTACCCGGTGATCGCAACGGGGCCGTCGCTGGTCAAGCGCCTCGACGACGCGCTCAACAAGCTGCTCGGCGATGCCGGGCGGCTGACCGACCGGCTCGACCGCCTGCTCGGCGACGACAACCAGGCGGCCTTCCGCGAACTCGTCACCAACCTCGCGCAACTGTCGGCCGCGCTGGCGCGCAACGGCGACGGCGTGCTCGACAGTTCGCGGGCTACGCTCGACGAGGCCCGGCGCGCGGCGCAGGAGATCACCGCGCTCGGTGCGCGGGCGAAGAAGTCGCTCGACGGCGTCGACCGTACCGTTGCCGCCTTCGGCGACACGGCGCGCAGCCTCGGCGCCACCGGGCGCAGCGTCGAGCGGGTCGTGCTCGACACCCGCCGCGAGGTGCAGCAGTTCAGCGGCAGCGTCGGTCCCGAGGTGGCGGCGCTGCTCGCCGAGTCGCGGCGGCTGGTGGAAGTGATCCAGCGCGTCGGTGGCGAGCTCGAGCGCGAGCCGCGCATGCTGCTGTTCGGCAAGCCCTCCGAGCGCCCGGGACCGGGCGAGTGATGATGCAGGAGCCCCGACCGATGCCCGACTTCCGTGCCCGGCGCCGTGCCGCGCTGCTCGCCGCCTGCCTGCTGGCCGGCTGCGGCGCCGTCGATCTGCGCACGCCGACGCCACCGCGCACCACCTACGTGCTCGACGCCGTGCCGGCGCTGCCGGCGGCGCTGCGGCGCTCGACCGCGGTGCTGCTGGTGGACGTGCCCGCGGCGGCCCCCGGCTACGCGACGCCGCGCATCGCCTATGCGCGCGCGCCGCAGCAGCTCGACTACTACAGCCGCAGCGAATGGGCGGACACGCCGGCGCGGCTGCTCACGCCGCTGGTCGTGCGCACGCTCGAACGCCAGGGGGCGTGGGCCGCGGTGCTCGCGGCGCCGGCGCCGGTGCGCGCCGACCAGCGCCTGGCGCTCGAACTGCTCGAATTCGTCCACCACGACCTCGCCCCGCCGGGCACGGTGCGGGTGGCGCTGCGCGCGACCCTGCTCGACGTGGAGTCGCGCGCGGTGCGGGCGACGCGGGTGATCGAGGCCGAGGAACCCGTTGCCAGCGACGATGCCGCCGGCGCGGCGGCCGCCTTCAACCAGGCCACCGGCCGCGTCCTCGCCGAGCTCGCCGCCTTCACCGCCGAACGTGCGCCGGCGCCCGCCGCCGCGCGCCGCCGCCCCGCCCGCTGACGCCTGCCACCCGTCGCGCCGCAGCGGCGCGGGCGGGTTTACGGAACCTCTCGCCTTTGCATCGGCCTAATGATGCAATGCAGCATCAACGACGCCGGCCACCGGCCGGACACGTGGGAGGTTTTCATGGCGGTACTCGATACGGCACTCGCCCGCTGCGGGCGCTGGCTGCAACGGGCGCGGCGCGGGCGGATCGGTCTCGGCCTGGCCCTGCAGGGCGGCGGTTCGCACGGCGCCTACACCTGGGGCGTGCTCGATCGCCTGCTCGAAGAGCCGCGCATCGAGATCAGCGCGCTGAGCGGTACCAGCGCGGGGGCGATGAACGCGGCGGTGTGCGCGCAGGGCCTGGTGCGCGGCGGGCGCCATGGCGCCCGCGAGGCGCTGGCGGAATTCTGGGAGGCGGTCGGCGCGGCGGCGCGGCTGTCGCCGGCGCAGCCCGGGCTGCTCGGCCACCTGCTCGGCGACGAAGGGCTGGAGTGGTCGCCGACCTTCGGCGGGCTGCTGGCGCTGACGCGGGTGTTCTCGCCCTACGAGCTGAACCCGCTCAACTTCAACCCGCTGCGCGAGATCGTCGAGCGCCACGTCGACTTCGCCGCGCTGCGCGACCCGGCGAGCCCCGACCTGTTCATCGCCGCGACGCGCGTCAGCAGTGGCCGCCTGCGCGTGTTCGACAACGACGAACTGTCGGTCGAGGCGCTGCTGGCCTCGGCCTGCCTGCCGACGCTGCACCACGCGGTGACGATCGACGGCGAGGACTACTGGGACGGCGGCTACTGCGGCAATCCGGTGGTCTACCCGCTGGTCGATCTCGCCCACTGCGGCGACGTGATGCTGCTGCTGCTGAGCCCGCTGGAGCGCCAGGGCGAGCTGCGCAGCGCCCGCGAGATCGTCGCGCGGGCGAGCGAGATCAGCTTCAACGCGGCGTTCCTGCGCGAGATGCAGTGGCTCGCGCGCTACGAGAGCAGCGGCGACCGCACCCTGCGCGGCACGCGCTTCCACCTGCTGACGCCCGACGCCGGACTCGCCGAGCGCGCGCAGCTCACCAAGCTGAACGCCGACTGGGACTTCCTGCAGGCCCTGCACGCCGGCGGGCGGGCGGCGGCCGACGCCTGGCTCGCCGCCCACCGCCGTGCGCTCGGCCGGCGCTCCACGGTGCGCCTCGCCGAGGTGTTCGGCAGCGCGTGAGGCCGTGCGCGGCTCAGTCGAAGCCGAGGCGGCCGAAGCCCGGCAGGCGCAGCGCCGGCGGGACGACGTCGATGCCGACGCCGAGCCCGAGCAGGTCGACCTCGACGCCTTCCTCGACGCCGACGGCGATGCCGGCGAGGCCGCCCAGCGACAGCTGCCAGCCGGTGCCGCTCGGCGTGCTCGCGACGATGCCGTCGACCGGGTAGTCCTTGCCGATCGCGGTGGCCGGCAGGTCGAGGCGCAGCTCCGGCACCTGGCGCGCGAGGTGGGCGGTGAAGGTGTTGCTGTTCGGGCCGGGCCACACGGTGTAGCGGTCGGGGTAGGGGTAGGCCGCGGCCGCCGCGCGCAGCCGCGGGATCACCGCCGCGGCCGCCGGCCCGCGCAGCTGCGCGAGCAGCACGGGCGGGTTGCCGTACCAGCGCCCGTCGGGGATGCCGGGGCCGGCGCGCACCGCGCGGCGGCCCCGCTCGACGCCCCAGCCGATCACCTCCAGGCGCTCCCAGCCCCGCGCGCCTGCCGGCTTCAGCGCGAACCAGGTGTGCACGCCGAAGATGCCGCGCCAGCCGTAGGCGCGCGCCGCGTACACCTGGACCACGGCTTCCGGCGTGGCGGCGGGGTCGGGGGCGATGCCGGCCGAGGTGCGGCTCGCGGTCGACCAGTGCGACGGCGCGCCGCCGAACCAGTAGGCGCAGCCGGCGGCGCCGAGCGGCAGCACGTAGAACAGCGCCAGCAGCACCGCGAGGCGCCGTGCCAGGCGCGCGGCGGGGCGCCCGGCGGCCCCGCTGGCTTGCCCGTGTGGTGTCGTCAAGTGTCTATCCCCGTTAAACTTCCCCGCCTCGCGCGGGACTTTCGCCCGCCCCCGGAACCGCACCATGCCGACCCAGACCGACAAAGACCGCATCAACGCCAACAAGCTCGCCAAGCGCCTGCGCCGCGCCGTCGGCGAGGCGATCCAGGACTACCACATGATCGAGGACGGCGACCGCGTGCTGGTGTGCCTGTCGGGCGGCAAGGACTCCTACACGATGCTCGATATCCTGCTCGGACTGCAGAAATCCGCGCCGGTGCGCTTCGAGCTGTTCGCCGTCAACCTCGACCAGAAACAGCCGGGCTTTCCCGGGCACGTGCTGCCGGAGTACCTCGGCGCGCTCGGGGTGCCGTTCGAGATCATCGAGCAGGACACCTACAGCGTGGTCAAGCGCGTGATCCCCGAGGGCAAGACCACCTGCGGGCTGTGCTCGCGGCTGCGCCGGGGCATCCTCTACAACTATGCCGCCGAGCACGGCTTCAACAAGATCGCCCTCGGCCACCACCGCGACGACATCGTCGAGACGCTGTTCCTCAACCTGTTCTTCGGCGGCAGCCTGAAGGCGATGCCGCCGAAGCTGCTCTCCGACGACGGGCGCAACGTGGTGATCCGCCCGCTCGCCTACTGCCGCGAGAAGGACATCGCGCGCTACGCGCAGATCCGGGGCTTCCCGATCATCCCGTGCAACCTGTGCGGCTCGCAGGAGAACCTGCAGCGCGTGGCGGTGGGGCAGATGCTCGAAGACTGGGACCGGCGCTTCCCCGGGCGCGTCGAGACGATCTTCGCCGCGCTGAAGAACGTCGCGCCGTCGCAGCTCGCCGACCCCGCCCTGTTCGACTTCGCCGGCCTCGGCGCGCGCAGCGCGCCACGCCACGACTGGCTGGTGCCGGAGCGCGAGGCGGCCGTGGCGGCGGACGAGCTCGATGAAGGCGTCGCCGCCGACGGCACGCGCTCCTTCGCCGGCGTGCGCATCGCCCGCGCCTGAACCGCCGCCCTTGAAGCGTCGCGCCGGCGCCACCACCTCTTGCCCACCGGGTGCACGAACCCGGTCCGCTCACCGGAGACCCGCCATGAATCCCCAGGAACGCGACATGCTCACCAAACTGCTCGACGGCCTCGTCGCCGCGAGCGTCGGGCGCAAGGACGCGGAGGCCGACGAACTCATCCGCCGCGCCGCGGTGCGCCAGCCCGAGGCCGTGTACCTGCTGGTGCAGCGCACGCTGCTGCAGGAGGTGGCGCTGCGCAATGCCCAGGCGCGCATCGAGGCGCTCACGCGCGAGCTCGACGCCGCGCGCAGCAGTGCGCCCGCGGGCGGCGGCAGCTTCCTTGGCGGGGGCTGGGGGAACGATGACACCCGGGCGATTCCCGGCAGCCAGCCGGGCGCGCTGGCGGCCGGGCTCGGCCGTCCGCCGGCCGGCGGGGCCTTCGGCGGCGCTGGCGCTTTCGGCGGCGGCGCCGGCAACGCCTGGCGTGCGCAGGGGCAGCCCTCGGCGTTCTCGGGCTTCCTCGGCTCGGCGCTCGCGACCGCGGCCGGCGTGGCCGGCGGCGCGCTGCTGTTCCAGGGCATCCAGGGACTGTTCACCGACGAGCACGGCCATCCGACCACCGATCCGGCCTCGCTGCCGGGCCTGGCGCCGGGCGGCGATCTGCTGGTGCAGGATGTCGTCGGGCAGGGCGTGCCCGATCTCGGCAGCGGCGACAGCCCGTTCGGTGACGGCGGCGGCTGGGCCGACGGCGGGGATTTCAGCGACGGCGGCGACAGCTGGGTGTGAGCCGCCGCAGCGGGCGTTCCGGCTGATGAAGACGAGCCCCGCGCCTGCGGGGCTCGTGCGTTATCGGGGCGTCACTTCGGCGCGCCGCCGCCCGGGCAGGTCCTGATGCCGAGCAGGGTGTAGGCCGGGCACCAGCCCAGCAGGCCGGTGGCGATCGGCACCACGCCGATCCAGCCCCAGGCACCGATGGTGCCGGTGAGCGCGAGCACGATCAGGACGAGCCCGGCGACGATGCGCAGGGTCTTGTCGAGCGGGCCGACGTTCTTGTTCAGGTTCATGCCGGGTACCTCCATCGTTCGGGATGCGGGACGGGAGTGGCACGGCCGGAGCCGAAGGCCTTCCCGAAGTCGTCAGGGCGTGCGCAGCGGTCCGCCTGCGTGCTTGCAATCATATTTCTGAATTCGTATATTCGCAAACATGAATATTGAAGAGATGGACAAATCGGCCATGGCGGCCGCCGACCTGCTGAAGTCGCTGGCGAGCCCGTGGCGGCTGAAGATCCTCTGCCAGCTGCTGGAAGGGGAGAAGGCGGTGGGCCAGCTCGCACAGCTCCTGGGGGCACGCGATGCGCTGGTGTCGCAGCACCTGATGCTGCTGCGCAAGGACGGGCTGGTCAGCAACCGCCGCAACGGCCAGACCATCTACTACTCGATCGCCAGCGATGCCGCCGCGCGGGTCATCCGCACGCTCTACGACATCTTCTGCGCGCCCGCCGACGTCCCCGGAGATACCTGAACATGCTGCCGACCATCACGCCCCACGAACTGCAGCGCCGCCTCGCCGAAGGCAGCGCGGTGCTGATCGACATCCGCGAGGCGGCCGAGCACGCGCGCGAGCACATCGTCGGCGCGCGCCTGGTGCCGGTGTCGGGCTTCGACGCGCACGACTTCGACCGCGACCACGACAAGGCCGTGGTCTTCCACTGCCAGAGCGGCAACCGCACCGCGCAGCTCGCCGCCCGCATCCTCGCGTGCGGCTTCCCCGAGGCCTGCGCGCTCGCCGGCGGGCTCGACGCCTGGCGGCGCGCCGGCCTGCCGGTGCATGAGGACCGCTCGCAGCCGCTGCCGCTGATGCGCCAGGTGCAGATCGCCGCGGGCTCGCTGGTGCTCTTCGGCGTGGTGCTCGGTTTCCTGCTCGGGCCGGCCTGGTTCGCGCTCGCCGGCTGCGTCGGTGCGGGGCTGGTCTTCGCCGGCGTCACCGGCTTCTGCGGCATGGCCACGCTGCTCGGGCAGATGCCGTGGAACCGCGTTCAGCCACCGCCCGGCGGCCCCGCGTCGGCGCATCCGGCCGGCTGAGCGATGGCGGTCGCCGCCTGCCAGCGGCGCAGCGCTGCGCGGTAGTCGTCGAAGATGCACGGCTGGCAGCCGCGGCCGCAGCATTCCAGCGGGTGCGGCTCGACGGGACGGGGCGGCGGCGAGGGGCGGTCGGGCATGGCGGATGCGGTGAAGCGGCGGGTCGGAGCGCCAGTGTAACGATTCCGTGACGATCCCGCGCCGGCGGCCATCGTGGTGATTGACGCGGTGCAGCATGGACGGCTATCGTGCGACCGTCCTTAGGGGAGTAGCCGCCCTCCAGTGCGAGAGGGACATGCGTCAACAGACTTGGGGTTCGCCCCATGGCGCATGTGGCCGATCGGTTTGGCGAGACCTTTGGCATCGAGCTCCGCACCCGGGTCGGGCGGGGGGCTTCATGCCATCGGTTAGCGCCGCCCGACCCCCGAGTACCGTGATGGAAGCCCTCCTCGTTTCGACCGTCGCCGTCGCCATCGCCGAGATCGGCGACAAGACCCAGCTCCTCGCCCTGCTGCTCGCCGCGCGCTTCCGCCGGCCGCTGCCGATCGTGCTCGGCATCTTCGTCGCCACCGTCGCCAACCACGCCGCTGCCGGCGCGTTCGGTGCCTGGGTGGCCGGCTGGCTCGGCCCCGAACTGCTGCGCAAGGCACTGGGCCTGTCGTTCCTCGCCGTCGCCGCGTGGACGCTGATCCCCGACAAGATCGACGACGACGAGGTGCAGGCGCCGAGCGGCTACGGTGCCTTCCTGGCGACCACGGTGGCGTTCTTCATCGCCGAGATCGGCGACAAGACGCAGATCGCCACGGTGGCGCTCGCGGCGCGCTTCGATGCACTCGTCGCCGTGGTGATCGGCACCACGCTCGGCATGCTGCTCGCCAACGTGCCGGCGGTGCTGGTCGGCCACGCGGCGGGCGGGCGCTTCGCGCTCGGCTGGGTGCGCTACGTGGCGGCGGCACTGTTCGCGGTGCTCGGCGTGTCGGCCTTCTTCGACCTGGGGTTCAGCGCGCTCGCCGGCAGCCTGATGCGCTGACCGGCGACAAGGGGAGGCGCGAATCGCTAGGCTCGGCGTTTGCCGGCGCCCGGCCGGCGACGGAGGAACGCTCATGCGCCTACGCTATTCGCCCACCTCACCCTTCGTGCGCAAGGTCACCGTGACCGCGCTGGAACTCGGCCTGGACGCGCGGATCACCCGCGTGCCGACCAACGGCTGGGACCCGGCGACCGACCTGGTGCGGGACAACCCGCTGTCGAAGGTGCCGACGCTGCTGCTCGACTCGGGCGAATGCCTGTACGACAGCCCGGTGATCTGCGAGTACCTCGACACCCTCGCCGGCGGCCGCCTGCTGCCGGCGTCCGGCGCGCCACGCTGGACGGCGCTGCGTCGCCAGGCGCTCGCCGACGGCCTGCTCGATGCCGCGGTGCTGGTGTTCGTCGAGCGCGGGCGCCGGCCCGAGGCGCTGCGCTGGCCGGCGTGGATCGGCTTCCAGCTCGATGCGGTCACTCGCGCGCTCGACGTCCTGGAGAGCGAAGCCGACGCGCTGCCGGCCGCGCCGACGCTCGGCGAGATCGCCATCGGCTGCGCGCTCGGCTGGATCGAATTCCGCAACGTCGCGGCGCACTGGCGCGACGGCCGCCCGCGGCTCGCGCACTGGTACGCCGGGATCGCCGCGCGGCCGTCGTTCGCGGCGACCCTCCCGCGCGAGCCGACCTGAGCGCGCGGCTGCGGTTACACTCGTAACCCGACCACGCAACCAGCGCCCGGGATCGGTGCCATGCAGTCCGAAGCCATCGTCTATTCGATCTTCCTGATCTTCACCGGCGCCGCGGTCCTCGCCGCGGTGGCGCTGTTCGCGCGCCAGTCGCTGCTGATCGCCTACATCGTGCTCGGCGGGCTGTGCGGCCCGGCCGGCTTCAACCTGGTCCCGGAAGCCGGCGTGATCCAGCAGATCGGGCACATCGGCATCATCTTCCTGCTCTACCTGCTCGGGCTGCACCTGCACCCGCAGAAGCTGATCCCGATGCTGCGCGAGGCGCTGTCGGTGACCGCGATCAGCTCCGCGGTGTTCGCCGCGGTGGGCTGCGCGATCACGCTGGTGTTCGGCTACAGCCTCGGCGAGGCGGCGGTGGTCGGCGCGGTGATGATGTTCTCGAGCACCATCATCGGGCTGAAGCTGCTGCCCACCACCGCGCTGCACCAGCGCCACATGGGCGAGGTGATGATCTCGGTGCTGCTGCTGCAGGACGTGCTGGCGATCTTCATGCTGCTGCTGCTGCAGGGCGACGGCGGCGGCACCGACTGGCTCGCGCTCGGTGCGCGCCTGCTCGCGCTGCCGCTGCTGTTCGGCTTCGCGCTGGCGCTCGAACGCTGGCTGCTGGTGAAGCTGATCGAGCGCTTCGACGTGATCCAGGAATACATCTTCCTCACCGCCATCGGCTGGTGCCTGGGCATGGCCGAGCTCGCGCACGCGCTCGGGCTGTCGTTCGAGATCGGCGCCTTCGTCGCCGGCGTGGCGCTCGCCGCGAGCCCGATCGCGAACTTCATCGCCGAGAGCCTGAAGCCGCTGCGCGACTTCTTCGTGATCATGTTCTTCTTCTCGGTGGGGGCGAGCTTCCAGCTCGATCGCCTGGGCGCGGTGCTGCTGCCGGCGGCGGTGCTGGCGGCGGCGATGCTGTGGCTGAAGCCGCGCGTGTTCAGCCGCCTGCTGCGCCGCGCCGGCGAGAAGCCCCGGCTCGCGCACGAGATCGGCATGCGCCTCGGCCAGGTCAGCGAGTTCTCGCTGCTGATCGCGGTGCTGGCGCTGCAGGCGGGCGTGATCGACGCACAGGCGTCGTACCTGATCCAGGCGTCGACGCTGTTCACCTTCATCCTGTCGTCGTACCTGGTGGTGCGGACCTTCCCGACGCCGATCGCGGTCAACGATCGCCTGCGGCGCGACTGACGGGCGCTGCGCTCGCATCGCCTCTTCACTCTGGAGCCGGCATGCCGTTCACCCACCTGCTGCTCGCCCTGATCGCCAATGCGGCCTGGGCCTTCAACTTCATCGCCGGCAAGGCCGGGGTGGCGCACTTTCCGCCGCTGCTGTTCACGACGCTGCGCTTCGCGCTGCTGGTGCTGCTGCTGCTGCCGTGGCTGCGCCCGGTGCCGGGGCAGATGCGGCGCGTGCTGCTGATCGCCGTGGTGATGGGGGTGATCCACTTCTCGATGATCTTCGGCGGGCTGGCCGCGGCGGGCGACGTCTCGTCGGTGGCGATCGCCACGCAGCTGTACGTGCCGATGTCGGTGCTCGCCGGCATCTGGTGGCTCGGCGAGCGCCCCGAGCCGCGGCGCCTGCTCGGCACCGCGATCGCCTTCGCCGGGGTGCTGGTGATCGGCTTCGACCCGGTGGTGTTCCTCCACCCGCTCGCGCTCGCGCTGATCGCCGGCGCCTCGGCGGCCTTCGCCGGAGCATCGATCCTGATGCGTGGTCTCAAGGGCGTGGGCGTGTTCACGATGCAGGCGTGGATCGCGCTCGCGGCGGTGCTCGGGCTGACGCCGCTGACGCTGCTCTTCGAGCACGGCCAGGCGCAGGCGATCGCCACCGCGAGCTGGCTCGAATGGGGCGCGCCGGCCTACTCGGCGATCGGCTCGTCGCTGGTCGGCCACGGCATCGTCTACTGGCTGCTCAAGCGCCACCCGGTCGGCGTGACCGCGCCGCTGATGCTGCTGTCGCCGGTGCTGGCGGTGATCTTCGGTGTCACCCTGTGGGGTGACCAGTTGAGCTGGAAGCTCGTCGTCGGCGGCCTGATGACGCTCGCCGGCGTCGCGGTGATCAACGTGCGCTGGCCGCTGCGCGGCACGCGCCCCTGACCCGGAGGAGTCCCGACATGTCCGTTCCTTCCCCGCTGCTCGCGGCCACTGAACCGGCCCCGTACCGGGTGCTGAACCCGCAGGCGCCGAGCCCGCTGCTGCTGCTCTGCGACCATGCCAGTCCGGCGCTGCCGGCGGCGGTCGGCGACCTCGGCGTGCCGCCGGCCGAGCGCCTGCGCCACATCGGCTGGGACATCGGCGCGGCCGACGTCACCGAACGCCTGGCGCGGCGCTTCGACGCCTGCGCGCTGTTCACCACCTACTCGCGGCTGCTGATCGACTGCAACCGCGCGCCGGGCGACGCGAGTTCGATTCCGCCGTACAGCGACGGCACGCCGGTGCCCGGCAACACCGGGCTCAGCGACGCCGAGGTCGACGCGCGCATCGAGGCGGTGTTCTGGCCCTACCACCACGCGATCATGCAGGCGGTGGCGGCGCGCCAGCACCGCGGCCAGGTGCCGGTGCTGGTCGCGGTCCACAGCTTCACGCCGCGGATGAACGGCCACGACCGCCCCTGGCAGCTCGGCGTGCTGTGGAACCACGACCCGCGCCTCGCGCTGCCGCTGCTCGAAGCCCTGGGCGCGCGCGGCCTGTGCGTCGGCGACAACCAGCCGTATTCCGGGCGCGAGACCGGCTACACCGTGGAGGCACACGGTGCCGCCGCGGGGCTGCCGCACGTGGTGCTGGAGATCCGCCAGGACCTGATCGGTGACGCCGAGGGCTGCGCGCACTGGGCCGGGGTGATCGGCGATGCGCTGCAGTCGCTGCTGGAGCGCCCCGAACTCGCCCGGGTGGAGCACTTCTGATGTCCGCCGTGGTCGCGCCCGAGCCGCCGTTCACGCTCGGCATCGAAGAGGAGTACTTCCTGGTCTCGCGCGAAACCCGCGACCTCGCCGCCGAGGTGCCGCCGGGCATGCTGGAGACCTGCAACCGCCTGCTGCAGGACCGGGTGACGCCCGAGTTCCTGCGCGCGCAGGTCGAGGTGGGCACGCGCATCTGCACCTCGATCGCCGCGGCGCGTGCCGACCTCGCCGAGCTGCGCGCCACGCTCGCCGAGGTCAGCGGCCGCTACGGGTATGCGCCGATCGCCGCGAGCACGCACCCGTTCGCGCGCTGGCACGACCAGCGCCCGACCGACAAGGAGCGCTACGCGCTGCTCGCGCGCGACCTCCAGGGCGTCGGCCGGCGCCTGCTGATCTGCGGCATGCACGTGCACGTGGGCATTCCCGACGACGACCTGCGCATCGACCTGATGGGGCAGGTGGCGTACTTCCTGCCGCACCTGCTGGCGCTGACCACCTCCTCGCCGCTGTGGCGCGGCGAGGACACCGGGCTCAAGAGCTACCGCATCAGCGTGTTCAACGAGCTGCCGCGCACCGGCATCCCCAGCGCCTTCGCCTCGTGGGGCGAGTACGCGCGCCATGTCAACGCGCTGGTCGGCGCCGGGCTGATCGAGGACGGCAGCAAGCTGTGGTGGGACCTGCGCCCCTCGGTGCGCTTCCCGACGCTGGAGCTGCGCATCACCGACGTCTGCACGCGCCTCGACGACGCCATCGCCGTCGCCGCGCTGTTCCGCTGCCTGCTGCGCATGCTCTGGCGGCTGCGCCGCGGCAACCAGCGCTGGCGCATCTACAAGCGCATGCTGATCGACGAGAACCGCTGGCGGGCGCAGCGCTACGGCATGGAGGCGGGGCTGGTGGACTTCGGCAAGGGCCGCATCGTGCCCTACCCGGAACTGCTGGAGGAGATGATCGAGCTCACCGCCGAGGACGCCGCGCACTTCGGCTGCGCCGCGGAACTCGCGCACCTGCGCACGATCCGCGGCCGCGGCACCAGCGCCACGCGGCAGATCGCGGTGCTCGAGGCCGCGCTCGCCGCCGGCCAGGACCGCCCCGCCGCGCTGCGCGCGGTGGTCGACGACCTGATCGCGCAGACCGTCGCCGACCTCGAAGCGCCGGGGGCGGCCGGCTGAGGCCGCGCGCGCGGCCTCAGTGGGGCAGGCTGCCGAGCAGGCGCCGCGCCTCGCGCAGCAGCGCGTTGCGCCGCAGCAGCAGCGTCAGGCGCCCGCCGCCGGCCTGGCGCCACAGCACCGCCGAGCGGATGCCGGCGAGCAGCAGCGCGCGGATGCGGTCGGCGTTCTCGCTGCGGTTGAGGTGCGCCGGGTCGCCGTTGACCATGATCCGCGGCGTCAGCTTGCTGATCGTCTGGCTGTACAGCTCGGCGAGCGCGGCGACGATGTTCTCGTGGGTGAGCGCGAAGTGGTCGAGACGCCCGGCGATGGCCCCGATGCCCTCGCGCATGCGCTGCAGCAGCGCGCGGTCGGCGCTGAGCTTGCGTTCGAGCACCAGCAGGTTGACCGTGTAGCGCGCCAGCTCCATCTCGCGCGGGGTGCGCAGTTCGTCGGCGAGCAGCGTCAGCCCCCGGCGCAGGCCGGAGAGTCCGCCGTAGACGGACTCCACGTCCGGGGCGTCGAGGCACATGATGCTCTGCAGGCACACCGCGAAGTCGGCCTCGGCCACCTGGCCCTTGTAGGCGACGTCGCGCACCAGCGCGGTCGCCTGGAAGATGCCCGCCAGCGCAATCGCGCGTTCCCGATCGGTTTTCTGCATGCCGTTCCCGCGAGGCCGGGGGGCCTTCTGGTGTGTGGATCGTCTCAGGCGAGGACGGCGTCGATCACGCCGCCGCCGAGGCACTCGTCCCCTTGGTAGAACACCACCGACTGTCCCGGGGTCACCGCGCGCTGCGGCGTGTCGAAGCGCACCTCGCAGGCCCCGGCGTCGAGGGCGGTGATCGTACAGGGCTGGTCGGCCTGCCGGTAGCGCACCTTGGCGTTCGCCCGCAGCGGCAGCGCCGGCGCGTGGCCGGCGACCCAGTGCAGCGCCCCGGCGCGCAGCCCGCCGGCGTACAGCGCCGGGTGCCCGTCGCCCTGCACCACCAGCAGCGCGTTGCGGGCGAGGTCCTTGCCGGCGACGAACCACGGCCGGCCGCTGCTGCCGCGGCGCCCGCCGATGGCCAGCCCCTGGCGCTGGCCGAGCGTGTAGAAGGCGAGCCCGACGTGGGTGCCGACCTCCTCGCCCTCGGGGGTCAGCATCGGCCCCGGCGTGTGCGGCAGGTAGTGGCCGAGGAACTCGCGGAAGTCGCGCTCGCCGATGAAGCAGATGCCGGTCGAGTCCTTCTTGTCGTGGGTCGGCAGGCGTGCACGCGCGGCGATCGCGCGCACCTCGCGCTTGGGCAGCGCGCCCACCGGGAAGCGCGTCGGCGCGAGCTGCGCCTGGCCCAGCGTGTAGAGGAAGTAGCTCTGGTCCTTGCCCGGATCGAGCCCCTTCAGCAGCCGCAGGCGCCCGTCGCGTGCCTCGCAGCGTGCGTAGTGGCCGGTGGCGATGCCGCTCGCGCCGAGGCGCCCGGCGTGCTCCAGGAAGGCGCGGAACTTGATCTCCTTGTTGCACAGCACGTCGGGGTTGGGCGTGCGCCCGGCGCGATGCTCGGCGAGGAAGTAGGCGAACACGCGCTCGCGGTACTCGGCGGTGAAGTTGACCTGGTGGAAGGGGATGCCGAGCGTCTCGCAGACCTCGGCGGCATCGCGCAGGTCCTCGCCGGCGCTGCACTGGCCGGTGTCCGGGGTGTCCTCCCAGTTGCGCATGAACACGCCGTGCACCTCGAAGCCCTGCTCGTGCAGCAGCAGGGCGGCGACCGAGGAGTCGACGCCGCCGGAGAGGCCGACGACGATGCGGGGTGGGTTCATGCGCGGGATCCGTGGCTGGTCGGGGCGGGGGCGTGGGCGGCGGGGCCGTTGCAGGTTGCGGCATTCGGGCCTGCCGGCGTTCCATGATACCGTCTCACCCCCCGTCCGGGGCGGTGCCGCGCCGCCGCGCCGGCGACGGGGGGCTATCCTCAGTCGACCGGGGGCGCCCCGCTGCGGCAGCGCACCGCCCGCGGCCACTGCGGACAGCGGCTGCGGTTCCGCCCGCCCCGGCGCGAAGCATGGACAACGACACCGACACCAGCCGACCGACGATGCGCTTCTTCAGCCTCAAGTGGCGCGCGCTGCTGCTCACCAGCAGCGTGCTGCTGCTGATGACCATGGGCAGCGCCTGGGTCAGCTACCAGAACCTGATCGAGCAGTTGCGCGAGCAGCGCAGCGAGGCCGGCGCGGCGCGGCTGCGCGAGGTGCACGCGCTGATGGGGCAGTCGTTCGAGCGCCTGCGCCAGCTCGCCGCGATGGTGCCGTCGATCCCCGGCGTGCAGAGCGCGCTGCCCGCGCGCGACGCGCGCCGCCTCGGCCAGGTGCTCGACAGCCAGTGGCCGGCGCTGCAGCTCGACCTCGGCATCGACCTGATCGCCTTCTACGGCCCCGACGGCGGCTTCCTGCAGGCCTGGGACGTCGAGACCGGGCGCCTGCCGCCGCACGCGCGCTTCGGCGAGCTGATCGTGCGCGCGCGCGAGACCGAGGCACCGGCCTACCTGCTCGACTGCGACCCGGAATGCGTGCAGTACCTCGCCGCGCCGGTGCTCGCCGGCGGGCGCAGTGTCGGCGTGGTGGTGCTCGGCGCCAACCTCGCCGACCTGGTGCGCAACTTCGCCGCGGTGTCCGGCACCGACATCGGCCTGCTGCGCATGGGCCCGCCGCGCGCGCGCACCGCCGAGCTCGGCCGCCTGAGCGACTGGAACGCCGACGTCTCGGCGCTGACCCGGCCGCTGGAGAGCCTGCCGGTGCTGCGCCGCGCCGCGGCCCTGCACACGCTCGACGAGGCCGCCGACGGCGTGCTGGTCGAGAGCGGCCAGCAGGCCTGCGAGGTGCGCGTGTCGGCGCTGCCGGGGGTCGAGGTGACCCACCCGGTGCGCCTGGTGGTGGTGTCCGACATCGGCGATGCGCTCGCGGCGATCCGCGACGCGGCGCGCGAGAGCGCCACCGCCAGCGCGATCGGCTGGGGGCTCGCCGAGCTCTTGCTGCTCGGCAGCCTGTGGGCGCCGATGTCGCGCCTGCGGGTCACCGCGCGCACGCTGCCGCTGCTCGCCACCGGCGCCTTCGGCGCGGTGCGCCGCGCGATCCGCCCGCGCGCCGAGCGCCCGCTGCGCCCGGCCGACGAGATCGACATCCTCGACAGCACCACGGTGGCGCTCGCCGACCGCCTCGAAGAGCTCGAAGGCCAGGTCGCCGAGCGCACGCAGACGCTGTCGCGGCGCATGGACGAGCTCGCCGCCGAGCGTGACTTCGTCGCCAGCCTGCTCGACACCGCCCAGGTGGCGATCCTCACGCTCGACCAGGACGGGCAGATCCTGCGCGCCAACCCGTTCACCCAGAGCCTGACCGGGCAGCGCCCGCAGGACCTGCTCGGCCGCCGCTTCACCGACCTGCTGCTGCCCGAGGCCGCGGGCGACGGCGCCCAGCGCCTCGCCGAGGTGATCGCGGTCGGCCAGCGCCACCTGCGCCACGAGTCGCTGGTGCTGAACCGCGACGGCTCGCTGCGCAACGTCACCTGGTACCACTCGCGCCTGCGCCCCGGCGCCGCCGGCGGGCCGGTGGTGCTCTCGGTCGGGCTCGACAACACCGAGCGGCGCGGCGCCGAGTCGCGCCTGGCGTGGATGGCCGATCACGACACGCTGACCGGGCTGCCCAACCGGCGCCGCTTCCAGGAGGAGCTGGAGCTGATGCTCAACGCCGCGCAGCGCCAGGGGCGGGTCGGCGCGCTGCTGCTGCTCGACCTCGACCAGTTCAAGTACGTCAACGAGGCCGACAGCCACCTGAGCGGCGACCGCCTGCTGAAGACCATCGGCAGCGCGCTGGCCAAGGAGCTGATGCTGGCCGAGCTGGTGGCGCGCCTCGGCGGCGACGAGTTCGGCGTGCTGGTGCGCGACGTCGATGCCGAGGGCGCGGCGCGGGTGGCGGCGGAGATCAACGCCATCGTCAGCGGCGTCAACTGCGAGGTCGACGGCCGCACCCACCGCATCACCGCCAGCATCGGCGTGGCGCTGTTCCCGGAGCACGGGCAGACGGTCGAGGAACTGCTGGCCAACGCCGACCTGGCGATGTACCAGGCGAAGGAGGCCGGGCGCGGTCACTGGCACGTGTTCTCCGAGGCCGACCGCTCGCGCGAGCAGCTGCAGAACCGCGTGTACTGGAAGGACCGCGTCGCCCAGGCGCTGGCCGAAGACCGCTTCGTGCTGTACTTCCAGCCGATCATGCACATCGCCGACGGCACCATCGCGCACTACGAGGTGCTGCTGCGCCTGCTGGAGGACGACGGCACGGTGTTCGCCGCCGGGCAGTTCATCGACGCCGCCGAGCGCACCGGCATGATCCACGCGGTCGACCGCGTGGTGCTGAGCAAGGCGATCCACTTCCTCGCCGACATCAACCGCCGCGGCATCGACGTCAGCTTCTCGCTCAATTTGTCGGGGCACTCGCTGAACGATGCCGACCTGCTCGCGCACCTGCAGCGCGAGCTGGAGGCGAGCGGCGTCGACACCTCGCGGCTGATCTTCGAGATCACCGAAACCGCCGCGGTCGGCGACTTCGCCCAGGCGACCTCGATGATCCTGTTCATCAAGAGCCTGGGCTGCCGCTTCGCGCTCGACGACTTCGGCATCGGCTTCTCGTCGTTCTCCTACCTCAAGCACTTCCCGGTGGACTACCTGAAGATCGACGGCTCGTTCATCCGCCAGCTCGCCGGCAGCCCCGACGACCAGATCATCGTCAAGGCGCTCAACCAGATCGCCGCCGGCTTCGGCAAGCACACCGTCGCCGAGTACGTCGAAAGCGCCGACACCCTGGCGCTGCTGCGCGAGTTCGGCATCGACTACGCGCAGGGCTACTACGTCAGCGAGCCGCGCTCGGCCGAGGAGCTGTTCGGGCTGCCGCTGGTGCCGCGCTCGGCGCTGGCGGTGGGCGAGAACCAGGCGAGCGCGTGATGCAGGCTCACCACGCTGCCGACGATGATCAGCGACGGCGGGCGGATGCCGGCATCGCGCACGCGCTCGGGCAGCGTCGCGAGGGTGGCGACGTGCACGCGCTGCTGCGCCGTGGTGCCCTGCTCGACGACGGCGGCCGGGGTGTCGGGCGACAGCCCGTGGCCGACGAGGCCGTCGCGGATCTGCTCGATGCCGTGCAGGCCCATGTAGAACACGATGGTCTGGCGCGGCTGCGCCAGCGCGGTCCAGTTGAGGTCGAGCACGCCGTGCTTCATGTGGCCGGTGACGAACACGCAGGCCTGGGCGTGGTCGCGGTGGGTCAGCGGGATGCCGGCGTAGCTCGCGCAGCCCGAGGCGGCGGTGATGCCCGGCACCACCTGGAACGGGATGCCCTCGGCGGCGAGGGTTTCGATCTCCTCGCCGCCGCGGCCGAAGATGAACGGGTCGCCGCCCTTCAGCCGCAGCACGCGCCTGCCGGCCTTCGCCAGGCGCACCAGCAGGGTGTTGATGTCCTCCTGCGGCAGCGTGTGGTCGCTGCGCGCCTTGCCGACGTTGATGCGCTCGGCATCGCGCCGCACCAGTTCGAGCACGGCCGGCGACACCAGGCGGTCGTACAGCACCACGTCGGCCTGCTGCATCAGGCGCAGCGCGCGGAAGGTCAGCAGGTCCGGGTCGCCCGGGCCGCCGCCGACCAGGTAGACCTCGCCGCAGGCGTCGGCGGGCGTGTCGGCGTCGGCGAGCGCCTGCTCGAAGCGCGCGCGTGCCTCGGCCTCGCGCCCGGCGAGCACCGCCTCGCCGATCGCACCGCCGAGCACCCGCTCCCAGAACGCGCGCCGCCGCGGCGTCGGCACCCGCGCCTGCACGCGTGCGCGGAACTCGGCGGCGAGCGTCGCCAGGCGCCCGTAGGTGGCGGGGATCAGCGATTCGAGCCGCCCGCGCAGCAGCCGCGCGAGCACCGGCGCCGAGCCGCCGGTCGACAGCGCGATCAGCACCGGCGCACGATCGACGATCGCCGGCATGATGAAGCCGCACAGTGCCGGCTGGTCGACCACGTTCACCGGCAGCGCGCGCGCCTGGCACAGCCGCGACACCTCGGCGTTGACGGCGGCATCGTCGGTCGCGGCGATCACCACGTGCACGCCGTCGAGGTCGGCGGCCTCGAAGCGGCGCTGCCGCCACGCGCAGGCGCCGTCCCGCACGCGCTCGGCGAGCGCGGGGCAGAGTTCGGGGGCGACCACGGTCACCTGCGCGCCGGCTTCGGTGAGCAGGCCGGCCTTGCGCAGCGCGACCTCCCCGCCGCCGACGACGAGGGCGGGGCGCTGGCGCAGGTTCAGGAAGATGGGCAGGAACTCCACTCGGACCTCGGTGGTGGTGGCGGCTCGCGGGGGGCTTCCTATGTAACGCAAGCCGTCGCGGATTTCGAGGTCGCCCGCGGCTGTGCTTAGATAGCGTCCCCGAGAATGCCGGGGCGGTGCGGCCCGATCGCCCCGACGCGTGCCACAGGAGAACGGCCTTCGATGAACGTGCATGAACTTGCCGCGAGCGTGCGGGATCTGGCCACCCTGCCGGACATCTACCTGCGCCTGCGGCGTCTCGCCAACGACCCGGCGTCCACCGTCGGTGCCCTCGCCGAGGTGGTCAGCGCCGACGCCGCGCTGTCCTCGCGCCTGCTGCGCCTGGTCAACAGCCCCTTCTACGGCCTGTCGAGCAAGGTCGACAGCATCGCCCGCGCGGTCAACCTGATCGGCACCGACGAACTCTGCAGCCTCGCGCTGGTCGGTTCGCTCGACGGCATGTTCAGCGACCTGCCGGCGACCGTGCTCGACCTCAAGGCCTACTGGTGGCGCAACGTGCTGACCGCGCTGCACGCCCGCGAGCTGGGCCGGGCCGGGCGCGTGCGCGGGCTCGACCGGCTGTTCGTCGCCGGCATCCTGCACGACGTCGGCCGGCTCGCCGCCGCGCAGCAGATGCCGACGCTCGCCACCGAGGTCGAACGCCAGCAGCACGGCCCGTGCGACTGGCAGCGCCAGGTCGCCGCGTTCGATTTCAGCTACGCCGAACTCGGCGCCGAGCTGCTCGGGCTGTGGGGCATGCCGCAGGCGCTGGTCGAGCCGATCGCCTGCCAGCACCAGCCGGCGCGCGCCGAGCACTGCCCGGTCGAGGCCGCGGTGCTGCACCTCGCGACCCGCATCGTCAGCGCGCCGGAAGGCACCGCGGACGAGGACATCGCCGTCGAGGCCGATGCCTGGGAACAGGCGCGGCTCGAACCCGACGTGCTCGACGACGTGCGCGAGCGCGTCGCCGAGTGCGCGCCCGAGTTCCGCAACCTGCTCTGACGTCCACCGCCGGCCGGACCCGGCCCGTCCGACCGGCGCACCCCGGGAGGCTTCTCGCGTGGTCGCGCCCAACAGCCGTACCGTTCTGCCGC
This sequence comes from Plasticicumulans lactativorans, assembly GCF_004341245.1. Classification (GTDB taxonomy): domain Bacteria; phylum Pseudomonadota; class Gammaproteobacteria; order Competibacterales; family Competibacteraceae; genus Plasticicumulans_A; species Plasticicumulans_A lactativorans. The sequence continues at coordinate 127,836 of NZ_SLWY01000005.1, forward strand.
TGGATTTCGACGCCTGGGTCGCCGGGCACGCCGTGCGCTGGACCCCCGAGCAGGCGGCGCTGGTGCGGCGCGCGCACGCGCTGGCGGTGCCGCCGGACTGCACCGAGCCGCCGGCCGGGCTCGCCGTCGCCGACATCCTCGCCGAGCTGCGCATGGACCACGAGGTGGTCGCCGCCGCGTTGCTCGAACCCGGCTACGTCGACGGTCCGCACGCCGCCGAGCGCCTGCGCGAGGACTTCGGCGCCGCGGTGGCGGGGCTGGTGAGCGGCGTGCGCCGCGTCGCGGTGATCGGCGACTTCCACCAGCACGGCAAACCGAGCGGGCCCGAGCTCGAACGCCTGCGCAAGATGCTGCTGGCGATGGCGCAGGACGTGCGCGTGGTGCTGCTCGCGCTGGCGCGCCGGCTGCAGCGCATGCGCACGCTCGACGAACTGCCGGTCGACGAGCAGGTGCGCATCGCCCGCGAGACCCTCGACCTGTTCGCACCGCTCGCCAACCGCCTCGGCATCGCCCGCATCAAGTGGGAGCTCGAGGACCTGGCGCTGCGCCACCTCGAACCGCAGACCTACCGCGAGATCGCCCGCGCGCTCGACGAGAAGCGCCAGGAGCGCGAGCGCTACATCGGCGAGGCGGTCGACAGCCTGCGCGCCGACCTCGCGCGCGCCGGCATCCACGGCGAGGTCTCCGGGCGCGTCAAGCACATCTACAGCATCTGGAAGAAGATGACGCGCAAGCGCGTGCCGTTCGAGGAGATCTTCGACGTGCGCGCGGTGCGGGTCATCGTCGACAGCGTCGCCGACTGCTACGCCGTGCTCGGCGCGGTGCACGCGCGCTGGAACCACGTGCGCCGCGAGTTCGACGACTACATCGCCAACCCCAAGCCGAACGGCTACCGCTCGCTGCACACCGCGGTGATCGGCCCCGAGGGGCGCACCCTCGAAGTGCAGATCCGCACCCGCGAGATGCACCAGAACGCCGAACTCGGCGTCGCCGCGCACTGGCGCTACAAGGAGGGCACCGCCGCCACCCCGGCGAGCGCCTTCGAGCAGCAGATCGTCTGGCTGCGCCAGATGCTCGACTGGAAGGACGAGGACGGCGACGCCGGCGACTTCCTCGACCGCTTCAAGGCCGAGGCCCTGCAGGACCGCGTCTACGTGGTCACTCCCAAGGGCCAGATCGTCGAGCTGCCGCAGGGTGCCACGCCGCTCGACTTCGCCTACCACGTGCACACCCAGGTCGGCCACCGCTGCCGTGGCGCCAAGGTCAACGGCCGCATCGTGCCGCTGAACTACGAGCTGAAGAACGGCGAGCAGATCGAGGTGCTCACCGCCAAGACCGGCGCGCCCAGCCGCGACTGGCTGTCGCCGCACCTCGGCTACCTGAAGAGCGGCCGCGCCCGCGACAAGGTGCGCGCGTGGTTCCGCCAGCTCGACCACGAGCACAGCCTGGCGAGCGGCCGGCAGACGCTCGAGCGCGAGCTCACCCGCCTCGGCGTGCGCAACGTCAACCTCGAACGCCTGGCCGAGAAGCTCGGCCACCCCCGCCCCGACGACCTCTTCGCCGCCGTCGGCCGCGGCGACGTCACCGCGATGCACGTGGTGTCGGTGGCGCAGGACATGATCCTGCCGCCGCCGCCGGTCGAGCCGCCGCTGCCGATCGCGCGCCCCTCGCGGCCCGAGGAGCGCGGCGAGGTGAAGATCAGCGGCGTCGGCAACCTGCTGATGCAGATGGCGAAGTGCTGCCGTCCGGTGCCCTATGACCCGATCGTCGGCTTCATCACCCAGGGCCGCGGCGTCACCATCCACCGTGCCGACTGCCCGAACCTGCTCGACCTCGCCGCCCATCACCGCGAGCGCCTGATCGAGGTCGCCTGGGGCGAGGAGACCCAGGCGCGCTACTGCGTCGACGTGCAGATCGACGCCTACGACCGCACCGGCCTGCTGCGCGACATCACCTCGGTGCTCGCCAACGACAAGATCAACGTGATCGCCGTCAACACGCTCTCCGACAAACAGGCCGGCACCGCGCGGATGACGCTCACCGTCGAGATCAGCGACGTCGCCCAGCTCTCGCGCCTGCTCGACAAGATCGTGCAACTGCCCAACGTGATCGAGGCGCGGCGGCGGGGGTGAATGCGAGCGGAGATGGGGGCCAGTTCTTGCTGTAGCCGGCTGATTCTCTGCGTATCGATGTCGATCATGAGCCTTTGAGCGCGATCACCGCTACGGTGTCACGAGATGCGCTGCGCGCGCGCCCCGAATCTCGAACGCAAGGCGGCAGAGCTTGTTGGTCACACGAAACCTGATGCTCTGGACAAAACAGGTACTAGCAGGTATCTGCATCTACGCATAACGGCGTTCGACGCATCATCGGCTTTACCTTCAAACAATAACAACAAGGAAAAATGACCTGTGCTCAGGATCAATGGGAAGCACCGCGATTACGCTGCTGTGCTGCCCGAGCACCGCGACATCACTCTTGAGCGCTTCGCTAGAGGCGAAATGGACCTTTGGCATCACGGCGCACCGTACACGGCGTCGCCATGCGCTGGTGCCGTATCCCCGTTCGATGGAAGCCGCGGCCAAGGTGATGCCCAGCGTTGCCAGGGAGGGCGAGTATCCGCGTGCAATGACACCAAATCAGCGCTGCCATCAATTGATGGCGGTTTCCCAGCGTTTTTCTGATCGAAGTACTTCCAGATGCCCATCGATCTCTCCTCTCTCACTTGGCCGCCGCTGGTCGTGCTTGGTTTCGTAGGATTTCTTTTCGTCGGTTTTCTCGCCTTGTATGTCCTGCCCGCTCTGGGTATTGAGGGGCGACTGAAGCGTGCGCACGTTGGGGTTGAAAAGCTGCGCAACCGCAGCGGTGTAGTGACAACTGAAGCTATGCAGGCGGTGTTCGCGCATTGGGGAAAATTGGGCCATGCCTGGACCGAGTACTCGGAAACGCTGCACCCGCAGTACGACGTCATGGAGGGCGAGCGGCGGCTCGTGAAACTACGCGCTACAGTCCCTGCCGGAGCGTTTTTCAGCCCTAGTGTTCTGGTCGATACGCCACTGAGGACCGAATTCTTTAAGCATCTACCAGGTATCCTGACCGGTATCGGCATCATCGGAACTTTCTTCGGTTTGCTGGCGGGTCTGCAAAACTTCCAGGTCGGCACCGATTCCACGCAGTTGCAGACCAGCCTCGCCGAACTGATGCACGGTGTGCGCGAGGCTTTCATCGCCTCGGCCGGTGCCATCGGTGCTGCCATGGTCGTGACCTTTCTCGAAAAGCTTCTGTTGAACCGCTGTTACGCCCGTGCCGAGGCACTGGCACAGACGATCGACAGTAGCTACGAGGCCGGTGCCGGTGAGGAGTATCTGTCGCGGCTTGTTAATTCGGCCGAGGAAAGCGCTGCACAGACCCGGTTGCTCAAGGATGCCCTGGTCAACGACCTGAAAGAACTGCTCGGCAGCTTCTCGCACACGATTTCGACGTCGATTGCCGAGGGTTTGCGCGCTCACGGTGATCGGCTGATTCATCCTGAAACTGGACTGTCCGGCAGCATCTCCGGTGCCATCGCCGAGGGCCTCCGTGAACCGATGGCGCAGATCACCCGCGTTGCCGAAACCGTTGGAGGTCATCAGGGTGATGCAATCAATGATTTGATGTCGGCACTGATTGGCAAGATCGAATCGACTTTCGGTGGCCAGATGAGTGGCCTCAACGATCTGATGGCCAGCAACGCTTCGGCAATGCAGTCCATGCAGACCCGTTTCGGTGAACTGGTCGAGCGGCTTGCGAGCGCGGGTACCGACACCACGGCAGCCGTTGAAAATCATCTGCGCACACTGATGGACGATGTCGACCGGCGCCAACGTGAGACGAATGCGGCCATGATCGAACTGCTCGGACAGGTCAAGGCCTCGGTTGCCGAGAGTCAGCGTGACAGCGCCGCGAAGCTCGCCGAATCGGTCGCCGCCATCGGGGCCAGTGTCGACGCCCTGCTGCGCGATCTCGCTACGCAACGCGAGGCGATGGGTGAAGCCGGCCGGCAGTCGCTAGATGAACTGAAGACTGGGTTGGGCGCGCTTGTTGAGCAGTTGCGGGCATCTTCACACGAGGCAGGTGAACTGTACCGTCAGGAATTGCAGCGCCTGTTCGCCGAGGCTGAACGGCGTCAGCAACAACTCGGTGAGCAAGTGCTGACGCTCGTGCAGCACATGCAGGTGGATCAGGCCGAACGCCAGACACGGACCGGCGAGGCCCTGCAGGACAACCTCGCGGCGGTGCAGGCCGGACTCGGCAAGGCACTGGGCGCCATCCAGCAGCAGCTCGCCGAGGCCGAAACCCGCGCCCGCAGCAGCGATCAGGAACGGGCCGCGGCGGAGCTGGAGCGCCGCTGGCAGCTCGAACAGCAGACCGCGGAGCTGCTGCGTGCGCTGGCCGCTCGCACCGAGCAGCTTGGCGCGGCGGTCGACCAGAGCGTCGGTGCGCTGCGCGCGACCGTCGACCGGCTCGCACAGATCACCGTCACCGGCTCGGAAAGCCTTGAACGCGGCGCCGGCTCGGTCCGCGCCGCGGCTGAGGACATGGGCAGCGCGGGCCAGCATATCGCGCAAGTACTCGACCGCGGCGCAGAACTGCACGGCCACGTTGCCGGCGCGGCAAGCGATCTCACTACTGCTACGAATGGGTTGCGCGAGATCGTCGCTGGCTATACGCGCCAGCGTGAGCAGATCGACATATTGGTCGGGACGCTGCGTCAGCTTGTCGCTGATGCAGAAGCGCGTACCGGCGTCAGCCGCAACCTGGTCGCCGATATGCAGCGCATGGTCGAGCAGGCGCGCACGCTGCAAGATGATTCCAGGCGTTTTGTAGAGGGTATCGGCGGTGTGTTGGAGACGGGTTTCAACCGTTTCAGCGATGCGGTGACTGACAACTTGAATGCGGTGACTGACGACTTGCATCATGTGTTTGGTGAAATCACCAGCGGTCTTTCCACCGCCGTGAGCATGATCTCCAGCCAAATCCAGGACCTGGAGGCAGCGCTCGATCAACTCGTACGCGCTGCGGCGAGTCGGAGATAGGGCTCATGCTCGGTTTGCGTCTATTTGCCGCCGGTCGTGCGCGCGACGAAGGTGAGAAGCCGTTCTGGATTTCATATTCCGACCTGATGAGCGCACTGATGGTGCTGTTTCTGGTGGTCATGAGTGTGTCGCTGCTGACCATCACGCAGGAATTGCTGGAGCGCCAGAAGGTGCTCGAAGCGCAGAAGCAGGAACTCGAGGACGCGAAGAAACAGATCGACGCCCTCAAGGCACGCCGGAAGGCACGGGCGGATGCGATCGGCGAGGTGCTTGACCGGTTAGAGGCCGCCGCCCGTACCGATGCCTACCGCGGCCGGGTCAGCGTCAGTCGGGACCGGCTTATCGTGGATTTCGGCGAGGCAGCACGTTTCGGCAGCGGCGACCATCGCCTTTCGCGCGAAGGCGCGATATTGCTGCGCGGCTATGTGCAGGAACTGCTCGCTGCAGTCGATGCCGGATCGGGCCGCGCAGTCGATGCCGGATCGGGCCGCCAATGGTTTCGGCGTGTGATCGTTGAAGGCTTCACCGACAGGGTTGGTTCGTATCTCTACAATCTCGATCTCAGCATGAAGCGCGCGCAGAGCGTGGTCTGTGCGCTGATGAGTGGCGGCAATGGCGAAGCGCCCCTCAGTGGCGAGCAGCAGCGCCGAGTGCGCGAGTTGTTCGTTGTTGGCGGTTTTTCGTTCAACTCGGCGCGTGCTTCGAAAGAAGAAAGCCGTCGCGTCGAATTGCGACTCGATTTTTACGCGGCTGAGGATGACGACAGCGACCGGGTAGCCGAAGCCGTGCTTGCCATGCCGCCCGTGGAGACTGGCAAATGTCAGTTGAACTGATGCTCGAGCGTTTGACCCGACAATTGCACCATCGCCTGAAGTCGATTGAGGCCCGACAGCCGATCTTTGTGAATTTGCAGCCGTTGCAGCAGGCGGTCGCGGAAATATCGGAGCGAGTCGGTGGCGACAACTCGCCGGCGCAGCACCGCGACCGTCTCGCCGAAGCGCTGAACCTGTTGCGTACCCGCGGTCCGGAAGTCGCATTGCGCAGCCATGTGCGCTACGTGTGCTGGGCACTGTGCGAGCCTGCGGGCACGCCGTCGCGCCGGGTGCTCGACGAGCAGCACTTGTTACCGAATACGCTTGCCGTGCTTCGCGAGGCATATGGCGACGCGCTGCTGCGTCCCAACGTCTGGCGCGGTTTGCTCGACGCCTATCTGCGCTTCGCTCCCCCTGCCGGGCAATCGATCGGACGCGACAACTGGCTGCAGCTGCGCACGCTGCTCGCCGACACGCTCGATCCGCTGTACGCCAGAGCACGCTTCCGTCCGACCTGGCTCGAACGATTGCACGAACACGCCAACCTGCTCGGCGACGAACCCTGCACACGCTACGGCGCGGCCGCGCTCGATGCCACCGACCCGGTGCTTGCGCAACTGCGTACCGATCTGCAGATTCCGGAAACATCGTGGTTCTGGAGTGAATTGCTGCTGGCGCAGGTGCGCGTGGTGACGGCACGGGACGATGCCGGCTTCCTCGCTCATCTCGACGTACTGCTGAGCCGCGTCACCGAACGGCCTGCGATACGCGATCACGGACTCGCCGCCCTGCTCGAGCGCTACGCCGCGTCCGGACGGCGTGCCCAGGTGCATGCGGTGTTGCGCGATACAGTTAGCGATGCCTGGGGCAGTCCACATCTCGAACGCAATACCCGCTGGGCGCTCACTACGCCTGATGCTCACCAGATGGTGCGCACCTGGCTGGTCGTCGATGCGCTTGAAACCTTCTTCATGCTGTTGCAGGAAGACCGGGCGGCCGATACGCGTCGACTCGAATTCTGGCTTAGATACAAGAGTTCAATTGATTTGTTTCATTTCTGCCTGAATTCGCAGACGTATCACAGTCAAAGCCTTGACTATAAAAAATTTCGCAGCAAATACCACGAACTCATCAGTTTGTTCCGCGATGCAAGCACATCCGGAAATGCGTTCATTTTCAGAATCAATGGCTACTACGTCGTCGAATTCGGCGGGATCGGCGCGACGTATATTTATCCGGAGAACAACATCCCTTTCAGTCTGAACATGCGGAAATTGTCAACGGATCAACTCAAGGACAAGAGCAAGATAGTAGCCCGCCTCATACACAATGGTGCATGGGAACATGGATTCGCTTATGACCTGCAAAAGTTGGGGATCGTTCCAGACAAGGAGCGCCGAACATCGCATCCGGTCGGCTCCCCGTCTGGCCGATCGGGAGCAGGCGCAAACCAGATTCAAACGGGTCAGCCCGGTCCGGCATCGGGTAAAAACGTGGACACGATATCTTCAAGGAATCCGGATCAGAATCAGGTCGTATTGTGGAGTGTTGCAGATGTCATAGCTCATGCGCAGGCCAAGGCAATCGGCATTGAGGATAACCGGAACAAAGGCGGCGCATTGTGGGTTGCTCATGACCGATTTACCGATTCATTTGCGGAGCAACTTGCACGGCTCGGCTTCAAGTACGTTCAGAATCGCGGCTGGTGGAAGAAATAACCCATGTTCTCCTGGCTCCGCGGTCGCAAGAAACCCGATACCGATGGCAAAGTCACGCTGCATGAGGCTTTTACTGAAGGCGGCCTCGAATATCGCGCCGCCGGTGACGGTGTGCCGGTCGTCGCGGTCGACTGGCTGCGCACGCCTGAGTCCTTTGCTGAATGGGAGCGTGTAACGCTGCTCGCGCAGATTGAGGAAGAAGGCTACGCGGTCGCGATGGATGATGCACTACTGCTCGGGTGGGGCGAGGCGTATCAACTCCGTGAGTCAGCCGAATATCGCGGATGTGATGCGCTGCTCGGCTTGCCCGAGCTGGCTGCGGTCGCGCCGATGCTGCATGCGAGCGGAAGCGTTGGCGATCCCGGCTTTGAACTCAGTCTCGGCTGGCTGGCGCCGGATGCGCGCCCAGTTGCACTTGAGCGCACCGGCGCGGTAACGGTGCTTGGAGGCGTGCCGCGTCTGCTGCCAGCCGCTGCTTGGCGGCTCGTGGTTGCCGTGCGCGATTTCGCCCGTCGTGCCTCTGAAGAGCGCACCCAGGCCGAGCAGGAGCGGGCATGGGCACACATTCGGCAGCTTGCGACGGCCGCTGGTGCCCGGCTCGATCTTTATCTCGAGCGCACGGTGATTCTCACCGCTGCCGAACTCGATCTTGCGCTACGCCACGTCGACGTGTCCGGTACCGATGTCGTCGAGGTCGCGCCGCTGATCGCGGGGGCGCCGCCGGAGCTTTGGCTCGACCGCTTTGATGCTTATGCCGATGTACAGCCGCATTACGACCTGACGACGGCTGAGGGTGGGCGCATCCGTGTGATCGTCGAGCCGGATGCAGCCGCAGTACTGCGAGAAATCAAACGTATGCCGGGCCGACGTGTGTCCGGGCGACGTGCTGAGGCATTCCTGCGCAATCCCTACGCTCTACTCGGAGAGTCGATGGGAAATGTCGTACCGCCCGAGCGGTTTGAAGCGGCCCGCGCGCAGGCTGGTGTGCGCTTCTACGAATTCTACTGTGCCGCCGAGCGCGACGGTGATGGTCGTATCGTAGCCGTGCGTGTGCAAATCGGAATTGCCGACGACGAGACTGCCGTGCTGCCCGCATTACGGCTAGAGAGTCGTGCCACGGCCCATGCGTTCATGAATGCGCTTGCTGCAGCACTCGACGGCAGTGAGCCATGCTTCCGCTGGGGCCGGCAGACGCTGGAGCTGCGCGGCGACGCGGCGGAAACGCTGCAGCGCCTGTATGGCTGGCTCGCCGAACCGTGGTCGGGGGAGCCGACGCTGACATACGGCGAACTGGCCGAACTGTCCAACTACGCTCCGCGCGTGCTCGGCATTGGCGCGCATCAACCGCGGTACGTGCCGTATCTGGCACGCAAGGATGACGGGCAGGGCTGGGTGCCGGAGAACTTTGGAGTTCGTCGTCAGCCATGTCACGGCTACAGGCGAGCGGATCACGATGCCGATCCACGAGGCGGCCATCGCGGAACTGAAGGACTGGCTTGCAACGAAGCCCGCGACCGATGCCCGATACAAGCCGGACGGTTGGCCGGCGGATCTGTCGTCGGCAGAGGCTGCTGCGCTGGTCAGCACCTACCAAGAGGCAATCCGCGAGCCTACTGCCGATTCGCCGGGTGACGATTCATCGAACTCTGATCCAGAAGAAGGTGACGACGCGCCAAAGCCACCCACTCTGCCAATCAATCAGAACGTGCTGCTAATCAAGCAGAACGTGGACAAACTCGACTACCTCGAAGCGCGCGCTAAGGGGCTCGCTTTCAACACCGATGCGGCTACCCCAGTGCTCCCTGCCACGCTTCGTGCGGAGATCGCATTAAAGCCACATCAACACGTCGGACTTGCGTGGTTACAGCACCTGTGGGCAGCGCAGGAAGGGCTTGGTGTCCGCGGTGCGCTGCTCGCTGACGACATGGGGCTTGGCAAGACGCTGCAACTGCTCGCTTTCATCGCCTGGTATCTGGAGACGACAGGCGACGATGCCGAATCCGCCTTGGTCGTTGCTCCGGTCTCGCTGCTCGACAACTGGCAGGTGGAACTGCGGCGATTCTTTGCCGACTCGCTGGCTGCTACGGTGCTGCCGCTGTACGGCGATGTGCTGCGTGCGCGCAAGTTGCGTGCTGATGAGATGGATCACGAAACCGTGATGAGCGGCGTCAAAGGGTTGTTGCGGCCCGGTTGGCGTGGCAATGCGAAACTGGTATTGACCACCTACGAGACGCTGCGTGACTGTGAGTTCGGTTTCGGCCGCGAACGCTGGTCGATCATGGTTTGCGACGAGGCGCAGAAGATCAAAACGCCAGGCGCGCTGATGACGCACGCAGTGAAAGCACAGAACGCGCGTTTCAAGATTGCCTGTACGGGCACGCCAGTCGAGAACACCCTTGCCGACCTCTGGTGCCTGTTCGACTTCCTGCAACCCGGCCTGCTCGGGCCGCTCGGGCAGTTCTGCAGTACCTATCGGCGGCCGATCGAAACGCATACTGACGAGGAGCATGCGAAGCTCGACGAGTTGCGGCGGCTGATCGCGCCACAATTGCTCAGGCGCATGAAGTCCGAAGTCGCCGAATTGCCGCCGAAGCACGAGGACGCTGAATGTCGCAGGTTGCCGCTATCAAGCTACCAGCGCACGCTCTATCAACAGGCCGCGCATGCTTACCACGCCGCGCAGCGTAAAAAGGAAGAGGCCGTAAGCAGTGCGGCCGGGCGCGGCAATCCGATTCTCGGCCTGCTGCATCGGTTGCGCTCAATCTGTGCTGACCCTCGCGAATCCGGCACCGAACCCGCCCGCAGTCAGGCGCTGGCTGAACATCGCCGGCTGTCGCCGAAGCTCGATTGGTTGATTGCACGACTGGAAGCGATCCGCGCGCACGGAGAGAAGGCGATCGTGTTCACCGAGTTTCGCGACCTGCAGGTATTGCTGAAACATCGCGTGTGCGAACACTTCCGCATCCCGGTCGAGATCATCAACGGCAGCACGAAGGTTGGCGCCGAGGCCGGTGATGGCTCGCGGCAGGCGCGTATCGATGCCTTCCAGCGCCGGCCGGGCTTCGGCGTCATCATCCTTTCGACGACGGCGGTTGGATTTGGAGTGAACATTCAGGCTGCAAACCATGTGATCCATTTCACCCGTGCCTGGAATCCAGCCAAGGAGGATCAAGCCACCGACCGCGCTTATCGCATAGGTCAAACCCGGCCAGTGCACGTGTACTACCCGACAGTTCACGCAAAGGATTTCGTTACCTTCGAGGCGAAGCTCGACCGTCTGCTTGCAGGCAAACGGGCGCTTGCCCAAGACATGCTGAATGGCAGTGGTGAACTTGATGCGTCCGAGTGGCGCGGCCTGCAGACGCCGGACGGAGATTCCATTGCGACTGATTTGCTTCTGACACCCGAACTGCTCACACGCCTACAGTCTGAGGCCTTCGAGCGACTGTGCCGGCTACGGCTGGTGCGCGATGGACATATGGCGAGCCTGACGCCCAAGAGTGGCGATGGCGGCATCGATGTCGTTGCATTCCGGGGCGCAACCGGTGTGCTGGTGCAATGCAAATCGAGCAGCCGACAACCGAGGCTTGGCTGGGAAGCCGTTCGCGATGTCGTCGCTGGAGCCGAGGTCTACCGACGGCAACATCCGAACGTGACCTTCACGCTCGTTGCGGCTACCAACCAGCGCTTTACCGACGGGGCCGAAGAGCACGCACGACAGCTTAGTGTCGAGTTATGGCAGCAAACCGACTGGCTATCCTGGCTTGCTCGGGAAGCCATTACCATGGATGACATTTCCTGATCAGCGCACGTTCGCAGCTAATTTCGAGTGGCTTCCAGGGTCTCTTTCGGCACCTGTCCATGTCACTGTCCGGATTCGGTTTCCTTGAACTACCTGGCCCGCCCATCCACCGCCCCGCTGACGAAGTCTACGAAGGCGCGCACGCGGGCGGAGAGGAGGAGGGCGGGCATCGCGGCAAGCCGCGCTATGTCCTTCCTTGGCCGGATGGGCCTCAGCGCATTGCGAGATGTCAATCTCTGTCTGTACAGTAGTGCGTACATGTACAGAGGGGGCTTTGGGATGGATGCGATTTCTTACAGCGCCGCGCGTGCAAACCTTGCCAAGACCATGGACCGTGTCTGCGAAGACCATGAACCGGTCATCATCACCCGCAATGGCGAACAATCGGTCGTCATGCTCTCGCTCGAAGATTACAAGGCCCTGGAGGAGACGGCGTATCTGCTGCGCAGCCCGGCCAATGCCAGGCGGCTGCTCGCTTCCGTGGCCCAACTGGCCGAGGGCAAGGGCACGGAGCGGGAACTCGTAGAGTGAAGCTCGTTTTCTCCGATGAAGCGTGGGACGACTACCTGTACTGGCAGAAGCAGGATCGGAAAACGCTCGAACGGATAAACAAGCTGATCCAGGAGGTGCGGCGGGAGCCTTTCTCAGGAATCGGCAAGCCTGAACCCCTGAAGCACGCCCTCGCGGGCTTCTGGTCACGCCGGATTACCGACGAACATCGGATGGTGTACCGCATCGACGGCGATGCCCTGCTGATCGCGCAGTTGCGCTACCACTACTGACGTGATCTGCGCCGCCTCCGTCACGAGGGACTGCGCCAGACACCGCGCAGCGTGCATGGCAAACGCTCGACCAAAGCCCACCGGCTCGTAATTCCGGACCGCTGCCCCGGGTTCGGCCCCGTGGGCTACGGGGCCCGCCCCCCCACCGCCCCGCTGACGAAGTCGACGAAGGCGCGCACGCGGGCGGAGAGGTGGCGGTTCTGGGGGTAGAGCACGGAGAACGGGCGTGTCCTGCCGCCGTAGTCCTGCAGCACTTCGACCAGTTCGCCGCGGCGCAGGGCTTCGTCGACGATGAAGTGGTAGCTCTGGCACAGGCCGGCGCCGGCCTTCGCGAGGTTCACGCAGCCGAGCACGTCGTGCCCCACCCGCAGGCCGCTGCTGAACGGCCATTCGACGTCTGCGCCGTCCTGGCGGAAGGACCACGCCATCGGCCGGCCGGTGCTCGGCAGGATGAACTGGATGCAGCGGTGCCGCGCCAGCTCGTCGAGCGTCCGCGGCGTGCCGGATGCCCGCAGGTACGCCGGCGCGGCGAAGACGCCGAAGCGGGCGTCTTCGAGCGTGCGGGCGACCAGTTGCGAGTCGGCGAGCTGGCCGTGGCGGATCGCGAGGTCGTAGCCCTCCTCGATGAAGTCGACGTTGCGATTGGAGATGTCGAGCTCGATGTCGACCTTCGGGTAGCGCGCCAGGAATGCCGGCAGCAGCGGCAGCAGGCGGTAGTGGCCGTAGGTGGTCGGGACGCTGACGCGCAGCAGGCCCGACGGCGTGCTCTGGTTGCCGGTGATGGCCCGCTCCGCTTCGACGATCTGTTCGAGTGCCTGGCGCGACTCGCGGAAGTACAGCTCGCCGTCGCTGGTCAGGTTGACGCTGCGCGTGGTGCGGACGAACAGGCGCACCCCCAGGCGCCCCTCCAGCCGGGCGATGGTCCGGCTCACCGCCGCCGGCGTCAGCCCCAGCGCCTCGGCCGCGGCGCTGAAGCTGCGCAGCTCCGCCGCCCTGCAGAACACCTCGATGCTGCCCAGATGCACCGGCTCGAAGGCGCGCGCCATGTCCTGTTCCACGGTGTCAAGAGTGATGTTCTTGCAGGGCAGTTTATGCGCCGGAGGTACATCAATACAGTACGCCCCATGCCGGCGGTGCCGGCGCTTCAACCGGGAGCAGACGACATGAACAAGCGAATCCTGATGGTGCTGACCTCGAACGACCGCATGGGCGAGTCCGGCAAGCCGACCGGGCTGTGGGCCGAGGAGCTCGCCGCGCCTTACTACGCGCTGCAGGACGCCGGCGCCGTCATCACCCTCGCGTCGACCCGCGGCGGTCGCGCGCCCATCGATCCGGGCAGCCTCAAGGCGCGCGGCCAGAACGAGCCGGCGGTCGAGCGCATGCTGGGCGACGACGCCCTGCTGCGCGCGGTCGAGCACACGCGCCACGTCGATGAACTCGCCATCGACGACTTCGACGCGGTGTTCTTCCCCGGCGGCCACGGCACGATGTGGGATCTGCCCGCCAGCGCCGGCGTGACGAAGGTGGTGGAGGGGGCCTACCGGCAGCAGAAGGTCATCGCCGCGGTGTGCCACGGTGTCGCCGGCCTGGTGACGGCGCGGCGGGACGACGGCAGGCCCATCGTCGACGGCAGGCGCATCAACAGCTTCACCGACGCGGAAGAGGACGAGGTCGGGCTCGCGGACGTCGTGCCCTTCAGGCTGGAGTCGCGGCTGCGGGAGCTGGGCGCCCGCTTCGAAGGGGCACCGAACTGGCAGTCGTTCGCGGTGCGCGACGGCACGCTCGTCACCGGCCAGAACCCGCAGTCCTCCGGGCGCGTCGCCGAGCTGGTACTGCAGGCGCTGGCCGGGTGAGCGGCCGGTAGCCGCGCGCCTGCGCGGCGACGGCTCACCGTGGCCGTCGCCCTGTCGGTGGCGCCCGGCCTCACCGCTTCCGTGGCCCGGCCGCGAGGCAGCCGGGCGCAGGGTCACGAGGCTCGCGCGATCAGGCCAGGCGCGCGAACACCACGCCCCAGGGGGCGACGTGCAGGCCGGTGGCGTCGGTGCTGGCGCCGCTCACGCCGCTGCCATGCCGGCGCCCGCCCGAGGCGTCAGCGATCGCGCGTCGTCCGCCGTCCAGGGGCTCAGGCTTGCGTCCGCAGCCACGCCGCGGCGTTGGTCGGCAGCCAGTCGCCGTCCAGCGCCTCGCTCGCCAGCAGCAGCGTCGCGCCGGCCGGCAGCGGCAGTGCTTCGGCGGAGACGTTGACGATGCAGACGAAGCCATTGCCGCGGCTGAACGCCAGCACCCCGTCCGGCGACGGCAGCCACTGCAGCTCGCCGTCGCCCAGCGCCGGCTCGCTGCGGCGCAACTGCAGCGCGGCGCGGAACAGCTCCAGCGTCGACCCGGCCACGCCGCGCTGCGCCTCGGCGGTCAGCCCGGCCCAGGACGCGGGCTGCGGCAGCCACGGCGCCTGCGTCGCGCCGTCGGGGCTGAAGCCGAACGGCGCCTGCTGGCCCGACCACGGCAGCGGCACGCGGCAGCCGTCGCGCCCGCGCTGCTCGCCGCCGGTCTGCACGAAAGTCGGGTCCTGCAGCACCTCGTCGGGCAGATCCTCGACTTCGGGCAGCCCCAGCTCCTCGCCCTGGTAGACGTAGGCGCCGCCGGGCAGCGCGAACATCAGCAGCGCCGCGGCGCGGGCCCGCTGCAGGCCGAGCGCGAAGTCGGCGCGCAGCTTCAGCAGGTCCGACAGCCGGTGCGTCGTGTCGGCGACGTCGGGCCGCGCGTAGCGCGACACCTCGCGCACGACGTCGTGGTTCGACAGCACCCAGGTCGGCGGCGCGCCGACCCCGGCGTGCGACTCGATCGTGCGGTCGATCGTCGCGCGCAGCCAGGCGGCCTGCCACGGCGAGACGAGGAAGTCGAAGTTGAAGCTGGTGTGCAGCTCGTCGGCGCGCACGTACTTCACCAGGCGCTCCGGCGGGCTGACCCAGGCCTCGGCGACGAACACCCGCGGCGGGTCGTACGCATCGGCCAGCTCGCGCCAGGCGCGGTAGATCGCGTGCACGCCCGGCCGGTCCCAGTGCGGGTGGTCGGGGTCCTCGTTCTGCGGCAGCGCGCGCTCGCCGATGTCGGGCAGGCCGTCGGCCTTCACCAGGCCATGCGCGACATCGATGCGGAAGCCGTCGACACCGCGGTCGAACCAGAAGCGCAGCACGCTCTCGTATTCGGCGCGCACCTCCGGGTGCTCCCAGTCGACGTCGGGCTGCTCGGCCGCGAACAGCCGCAGGTACCACTGGCCCGGCTTGCCGTCGGCTTCGGTGATGCGCGTCCAGGCCGGCTCGCCGCCGAACACGCTGATCCAGTCATTCGGCGGCTCATCGCCGTTCGGCCCGCGGCCGTCGCGGAAGATGTAGCGCGCGCGCTCCGGCGAGCCCGGTCCGGCCTGCAAGGCCTGCTGGAACCAGACATGCTGGTCCGAGGTGTGGTTCGGCACGATGTCGAGCAGCACCTTCAGGCCCAGCGCATGCGCCTCGCCGATCATCGCCTCGGCTTCGGCGAGCGTGCCGAAGGTCGGCTCGATGTCGCGGAAGTCCGAGACGTCGTAGCCGGCGTCCTTCATCGGCGACGGGTACCAGGGGTTGATCCAGATCGCGTCGACCCCGAGCTCGGCGAGGTATTGCAGGCGCTGGCGCAGGCCGGCGATGTCGCCGATGCCGTCGCCGTTGCCGTCGGCAAAGCTGCGCGGGTAGACCTGATAGACGACGGCGCTGCGCCACCAGTCGGCGGCTGATTGGGGGTTTGCGGATGCCATGAATGTTTCCTTGAGGGATGTGCGGGTTGATGGGTCGGAGGCGGCGGCGCCGCCCGCGATCGCGGGCGGCGCCGAGGTTTGTTGAATGGCAAGTGCCGGATGACGCGAGGCGGACGCCGCTCCGGCCACCCTGCCCCGCGGCCGGCCGTCAGTTCGGCGCCGCGCGCCGCGCGCCGAGCGCCAGCAGCACCGCCGCGACCACCACGACCGCCATCGCCGCGGTCAGAGACGCCACCTGCGCGATGCTGCCGATCAGCGGCGGGCCGATCATGAAGCCCGCGTAGCCGATCGACGAGACCGACGCGATCGCCGCGGCGCGGCTGGTTCCCGGCACCTTGGTCGCGGCGTTGTAGAGGATCGGCACGACCGGCGCGAGCCCGGCGCCGACCAGCGCGTAGCCGACCAGCGAAACGCCCGGGTGCCCCGACAGCAGCACGACCGCCATCGCCAGCGCCGACAGCAGCGCGCCGCCGGACAGCAGCCAGCGCTCCGGGTAGCGCGCGCGCAGCGCGTCGGCGCCGAAGCGCGCCAGCGCCATCGCCGCCGAGAACGTCGCGTAGCCGAGCGCGGCCTGGGCCTGCGGCATCCCGACTTCCTGCTTCAGGTAGAGCACGCACCAGTCGTACATCACGCCCTCGGCGGTCATGCCGGCGAAGATCAGCAGCCCGATCAGCAGCAACAGCCCGCGCGGCCAGGCGAAATGCGCCTTCGGCTCGTCGTCGTGCGGGTGGGCGTCGAGCATGCCGCGCGACGCCGCCACGGCGAGCGCCGCGACGAACAGGCCGATGCCGGCCAGCTGCGCCAGCGGCGCGACGCCGGCGCGCAGCAGCGCCGCGACGAGCGCCGCGCCGGCCATCCCGCCGACGCTGAACATGCCGTGCAGGTTGCTCATCACCGCGCGCCCGCTCAGGCTTTCAAGCGCGGTGCCCTCGGCGTTGATCGCGACGTCGAACAGGCTCATCGCCGCGCCGAACACGACCATCGCCGGCAGCAGCAGCGCCAGCCCGGGCCAGGTCAGCGCCAGCGCCAGCATCGAGCCCATCACCAGCGCCGCGAGCGGCGCGGCCCGGCGCACGCCGATCCGGCCGATCAGGCGGCCGGCGAAGAACAGCGACAGCAGCGCGCCGCAGGCCGCGGCGAGCAGCACGGTCGACAGCATCGCCGGGTCGAGCTGGTACTTCGCCTGGACCGACGGGATGTGCGCGCCCCAGGCGCCGGCCAGCACGCCGAGCGACGCGAACAGCCCGCGGGTCGCCCAGCGCGCCCGCCTCAGCGCACGCGCGCCGGGCGCGGGGTCGTCGGTGGTGCAGCCGGGCAGCGGTACCGCAATCGGATCGGGATTCGTCATGTCGTCCTCACATCAGTTCTTCACGGTGCCAGCAGCACCCTCGGCGCGTACCTCTCCCCAGCGGCCACCGCGGATCCGGCTGCGCCGGTCCGCTGGTGGCGCCCCCTTGAGGGGGAGCGCCGAAGGCGCTACGGGGGTAGGTCAGGTCAGGCGCGCGAACACCACGCCCCAGGGGGCGAAGTGCAGGCCGGCGGCATCGGCGCTGGCGCCGCTCACGCCGCTGCCGTCGAGCGGGGTCGGCGTGCCGGTGCCGGCCGGCAGCACGTAGCTCGCCGGCGTGCCACTGAAGTTGAACGCACACAGCACGCGTTCGCCGGCGTGCTCGCGCACGTAGGCGAGCACCTGGTCGTGCACCGGCAACAGGTGCATGTCGCCGTGGATCAGCGCGGGCTGGCCGCGCCGCCAGGCGAGCAGCTGGCGGTAGAAGTGCAGCAGCGACGTACCGTCGGCCTCCTGGCGATCGACCGCCAGCGCGCGGTGGCTCTCGGCGGCCGGCAGCCAGGGCCTGGCGCTGCCGAAGCCGAGCCGCGGATCGGTGCTGTCCCACGGCATCGGCGTGCGGCAGCCGTCGCGGCCCTTGAACTCGGGCCACATCGCGATGCCGTACGGGTCCTGCAGGTCCTCGAACGCGATCTCGGCCTCGGGCAGGCCCAGCTCGTCGCCCTGATAGATGCACGAGCTGCCGCGCAGGCTCAGCTGCAGCGCCGCGGCGGCGCGCAGCAGCGCAGCCGGCGGGTGGGCGCCGCCCCAGCGCGTGGCGACGCGCGCGATGTCGTGGTTGGTGATCGCCCAGCACGGCCAGCCGCTGCCGACGACCTCGTTGAAGCGCGTGAGGACGCGGTGCAGGAACGGCGCATCGTGCGCCTCGCCGAGCAGGTCGAAGCAGTACGCCATGTGCAGCTTGTCGCCGTCGCGGGTGTACTCGGCGACGCGTGCGAGGCCGTCGTCGTCGCCGATCTCGCCGACCATCGTCGTGTTCGGATACGCGTCGACCAGCGCGCGCAGGCGCTGCAGGAAGGCCAGGTTCTCCGGCTGGCTCTTGTCGAACTGGTGCCACTGCCAGCCGTAGGGGTTGGTCGCGGGCACCGCCCCGTCGCTGCCGTCGGGCTCACCGCGCCCCGGGTTGCTGCGCAGTCGCTGGTCATGGAAGTACATGTTGACGACGTCGAGCCGGTAGCCGTCGACGCCGATGTCGAGCCAGAACTTCACCGACGCGAGCACGGCTTCCTGGACGTCCGGATTGTGGAAGTTCAGGTCCGGCTGGCTGGTCAGGAAGTTGTGCAGGTAGTACTGGCGCCGCCGCGTGTCCCATTGCCAGCTGCTGCCGCCGAAGACCGACAGCCAGTTGTTCGGCGGGTTGCCGTCATGCAGCGGGTCGGCCCAGACGTACCAGTCGGCCTTCGGGTTGGCGCGGCTCGCGCGGCTCTCGACGAACCACGGATGCTGGTCGGAGGTGTGGGAATACACCTGGTCGATCATCACCTTCAGGCCCAGTGCGTGTGCCCGCGCGACGAGCGTACGGAAGTCGTCGAGCGTGCCGAACATCGGATCGACGTCGCAGTAATCGCTGATGTCGTAGCCGAAGTCCTTCATCGGGCTCCTGAAGAACGGCGACAGCCAGATCGCGTCGGCGCCCAGGTGAGCGATGTGCTCCAGCCGTTGCGTGATGCCCGGCAGGTCGCCGATGCCGTCGCCGTTGCTGTCCTGGTAGCTGCGCGGGTAGATCTGGTAGATCACGCCGCCGCGCCACCAGCCGTCGTTCGGGGCGGTGGTTTTCGCGGGGTGTGAGTCGACGTGTTTCAGTGCCATGGGATTCCGGATCCTGGGTGGGTTGCCTGAGTTTCTGCGAAACGGGAATTACGCCTCGGTATTCGCCGTACGGGAACGCTGCCCATGCGGTGGCTTCGTCTATCGGCACCTTCCCGGAGGTGTAATGCCGGCCGGCTGGAATCACCATCGGCCGTGATGGAATGGCAACGGGAAATGCTAATGGGAAGCCGCGAAGACCTGTGTCGATACCGTTCGCAGTGCCGCAAGATTAGGGGACGAACCCTTTTCGCCTCAAGCCGAATCACTGTCAGAAAACTCGAAGAATCATAAAAAACCTGGATCGATGTCGTACCGCGGCGGACGCCGTCGTCACTGGCGTTTCGCGGCTGGCCGCACGCCGCTGCCAGCGGAGCGGCGGCGAGGTGCCCGCGGATGCATCAATTAGGCGTGGTGCCCGTCGGGTGCGTGCACGTGCAGGAAAGTATCAGAATGAGCCCGATCCATATCAGCGACGATTTCGTCACGGCCTATAATTCAAACCCTGTCGGACATCGGCACGGCATGCGGATGCCGGTGCGCACGGGAATACCACCGCGATGAAAAACCGCCGCCAGAAGTTCACCCCGGAATTCGAGCACGACCTGGTTCGAGACCCCCGGCTTGGTTATGAGCCGCGGGACGCCTCCCGGTTCGTGCACTGCGTCGAGCATGGCAGTCCCACGCCACTGGAGCGGTGGCACTGCCACGATGAATATGAGTTGCAACTGATCGTCGCAGGGCAGGGCCGTGCCTTCGTGGGCGATTACGTCGGCCATTTCGAGCCCGGCCATCTGGTGCTCACGGGGCCACGATTGCCACACAACTGGATTTCGACCGATCTCCCGCCGAACGGCCTGGGCGTGCGCAGCCTGGTGATCCAGTTCCGGGAGGAACCCCTGCGGGAGGGGATGCGTGCGATCAGGGAACTGGAGGAGGTCGGGCCGTTGCTGGAGCGGGCGCGTCACGGCGTCGAGTTCTTCGGCTTGAGCGACAGCGTTCGCGACCGCTTCCATCGCATCAAGCGCAGCCATGGCCTGGAACGCTTTGCCGAGTTCATCGGGCTGCTATGCCAACTGCGACGCTGTGAAGACTATCGCCTGCTGTCGTCGGAGCCCGTGATCGGCACCGGCGCCGGGCATGCGCCGGCGACGATCAGCAGGGTCATCGAGTACGTCAACGAGCACTACCCCGAACCGATGCCGGTCGCCCAGGTGGCGGCACGCATCAACATGAGCGAGAGCCGTTTCTCGCGCTGGTTCAGCAAGCTGACCGACAGCACGTTCACCGCCTTCGTGAACCGGGTCCGGATCCACAAGGCGTGCGAGTTGCTGATGCACAGCGAGAGCCAGATTTCGAGCATCTGCTATGCCGTCGGCTTCAACAACGTCGCCAATTTCAACCGGCGCTTTCGCGACGTGAAGGGCATTACCCCGCGGGAGTTTCGCCGCCAGAGCCTGGAGCGCCTGGGGGCGGCACCGTCCCCGATGGGGTGACCGGCGCTCCGTTTCGGTGACCGCGTTCGCGATCGTCGATGCCGCGAGCGCAAAGCGATTCGACCCGTGGCGTGGTGCCACAAGGCGGGGGTAAGGGCTGCCCGCGCGCATGCCGATTCAAGGCGTCCAACGAGAGAAGAGCGAGATCATGACAAGAGAACTGGAAGGCAAGGTGGCTGTCGTCACCGGGGCTGCATCGGGCATCGGACTGGCCAGCACCGAGGCCATGCTGGCCGCCGGCGCACGCGTGGTGATGGTCGACCGCGACGCGGCCGCGCTGGGCACTCTTCAGCGCCGCTACGGCGACGCGGTGATTCCGCTGGTCATCAACCTGCTCGATGCGCAGGACTGCGCGACGCTGCTGCCGAGCGTGCTGGAAAAGGCGGGCCGACTCGACATCCTGCACGCCAATGCCGGTTCGTACGTGGGCGGTGACCTGGTCGACAACGACAACGCCGCGATCGACCGGATGCTGAACCTGAACGTCAACGTCGTCATGAAGAACGTGCACGACGTGCTGCCCCACATGATCGAACGCCGGACGGGCGACATCATCGTCACCAGTTCCCTGGCGGCGCATTTCCCGACGCCGTGGGAGCCGGTCTATGCGTCGTCGAAATGGGCGATCAACTGCTTCGTCCAGACGGTGCGGCGCCAGGTGTTCAGGCATGGCATCCGGGTCGGCTCGATTTCGCCCGGCCCGGTCATCAGCGCGCTGCTCGCCGACTGGCCGGCGGAAAAGCTGCAGGAGGCCAGGGAATCGGGGAGCCTGCTGGAGGCCAGCGACGTGGCCGAGGTGGTGATGTTCATGCTGACGCGGCCTCGTGGCATGACCATTCGCGACGTGGTCATGATGCCCACGCAGTTCGATCTGTAGCCGCACCCCGCCTGCCCTCTCGCTCCCCGAACCGGTGACGTCCCCGATGCGCTTCCCGCAGCCCGTCCACTTGAGCCACGACGCACACCTCGACGCCGCGGGCACGCCCGGCCCGCGGCGGCGCGAGGCGTGGTCTCCCGCCGCATTGATCGGGGCGCTGTGCACGCTGCACGTCGTGCTGTGGACGCTGCTCCCCGCCGTGCTCTACCCCGCGCTGCCGCGGGATGCCCTCGAAGGGGTCGCCTGGGGGCGGATGTGGCAACTGGGCTACGACAAGCACCCCTTCCTGGCCCCGTGGCTGAGCGCGGCCTTCACCGGCGCCTTCGGCGTCGTCGGCTGGCCGATCTACCTCGCCGCGCAGCTCTGCGTGGCGCTGGCGCTGTGGGCGGTGTGGCGGCTCGCGCGCGACCTGCTCGACGCCCGCCGGGCGCTGGTGGCGGTGCTGCTGCTGGAGGGGATCGGCTACTACAACTTCAGCTCGTTCAGCCTGTCGTCCTTCGTGTTCAACCCCAACGTGGCGATGCTGCCGACCTGGGCGCTGCTGAGCCTGACCTTCTACCGCGCGCTGCTCAGGCCCGACCTGCCGCGCTGGTGCCACGCCGGCCTGTGGGCGGGGCTCGCGCTGCTCGCCAAGTACGAGAGCGCGATCCTGCTCCTCGTGCTGGCCGGCGTGCTGCTCGCCACCCGCGCAGGCCGGCGCAGCCTCGCCACCCCGGCGTTCTACGCCGGCGTGCTGGTCGCCGTCGGGGTGTTGTCCCCCAACCTGGCCTGGCTGGTCCGGCACGACTTCATCACCGTGGACTACGCGCTCGGGCGCCTCGACGCAGCGGCGCTCGCCGCCGAGCCGCAGCCGCATGTGCACCACGCCCTGTACCAGCCCCTGCTGTTCCTGAAGAACCAGCTCGGCTATCTGCTGCCCGCGCTGGGCCTGTTCCTGCTGCTGCCGCGCCGGCACGGGCGCTTCGACGCGCGCAGGCTCGGCCACGTGTACGTGCTCGCGCTCGCCGCCGGGCCGACGCTGCTCACGCTGCTGTTCGCGCTCGGCACCGGCGGCCACCTGGTGACGAGCTGGGGCTTCCCGTTCCATTCGCTGCTCGGCGTCGCGCTGGTGCTGTTCTTCGTCCCCGAGCTCAGCGAGCGCCAGTTGCGCCGCTTTGCCGCTGCCGTGGCCGGCTGGTGCCTCGTCGTGGCCCTCGTCTGCGCGTCGAAGTACCACGAGCACCCGTGGACGCAGGCGACGTTCCCGTACCGGCCACTGGCGGAGCGGCTCACGCAGGACTGGCGGCACGCCTATGGCCGCCCGCTGCGCGTCGTTGCCGGTGACCGCTGGAGCGTCGCCGGCGTGGTGGACTACGCCCGTGACAAGCCGGTGCCGTATTTCGGCTGGGACCCGAAGGCCAATCCCTGGCTCGACGAGAGCGCCATGTGCCGGACCGGCGCCGTGTTCCTGCACGAACGGCATGACGACGCCGACGACGAGGCACTGCTCCAGGGGCTGCGGGCACGCTTTCCCGCCCTCACCGACGAGCGCGTGATCAGCGTGCCCCGCAACGGGGACGCCGCCGAGGCGCCGGCCGTGTTCTGGGTTGCCCACCTGCCGCCCGCCGGGGCCGGGGGCGCCTGCGCCCCCCGCCTACCCTGAGCGGCCGTCGCCGCCGCGTTCGCCGTCCTCGGTGGCCAGAAAGCCGTCGAGGCTCGCCGCCGTGTAGTACTGCGTGCGCATCGTTCGATCATCCCGATGGGGTGGGGGCCCCATGATGCCGGTTCGGGCCGGCGCCCGCCCGGCCGGCGCCGCCGGGCGGTTCGAGGGGGGCATGCGGCGGGGCGATGTTCCGATGCGCCAGCGCGCGCCACCGCTCGCACCCGGCGCCGCACGTGCCACCCGCCGGGCCTCGCCGACCGGGAACGACGTCGGAACGATGCGTCCCGTCGCGACACCGACCTCGCCCGGAGGCGCAACGGTTGAGCCCGGAACGGGAACGATGCAGCTCGGAGTGAGAACGACGAAGCGCCGAGCTGCAACGATCGAGCAAATCGCTGCAACGATGAACCTATTAGGTGCTCGGATGCACCGAATAGGCTCATCGATGAACCTCAGAGCCTGGCGTGAGGAGTTCTTTGCTCGGTCGATGCACTTAATAAGTGCATCGATTTACCAAATAGGTGCATAGATGAACCGGATAAGTGCATCGTTGCAGCGTCGAGCTTGACCGTTGCAGCTCGGAGCCTGGCGCGAGCAGTTCGGAGCTGCATCGATGAGCAAAAAAGGTGCATCGATGCACTTAATAAGTGCATCGACGGGCCGCACCGCTTCGCCGCCGGGCTGGGGGAGGGGGCGAGTGCCCAGCCGTGACCGCTCGGCCTTGCGGAGCGCCCGCTCAGCTCCCGCGTGGCGCGAGGAGCGGCAGCAGTTCGGCGAGGCCATCGATGTAATGGCTCGCGTTGCTGCCCCGGCTGACGCCGGGCCGCAGGATCTGCACCGTGCGCAGCCCCAGGCTGTTGCCGGCCTCGATCTCGGACTCGGGGTTGTCACCGACGACGAGCACCTCTTTCCGGGGGAGGCGGTATGTGTCGATGAGTTCCAGGAAGAGACCGCGTTTCCCTTTGCGATCCGGCTCGTCGATCGCATCGATGCGGATCGCCGTGAAGAGCGCCGAAATGCCGAGCGCGCGAATCTTGCTCTGCTGGAAGCGCCGGAAACCCGAGGTCACGAGGAAGCGCTCGGCAGGGATCGCCGCGAGGCCGGGAAGATCGGCGTATCCCCGCATCGGCCGCGTGACTTCGAGCCCGGCAAACGCGTTCCACCCGGCCTCGAACATCGCCGGCGTGAAGCCATGCCGCCGGGCGACCCAATCGAAGGGATGAGTCCAGGCATCCACGAAAGCGCGATCGAGCGCTTCGGCGGACAAGCTGCCATCGTTCGCGGCACGGATCGCCTCGAAGGCGGGCTGATAAAGCTCCCTGCCCACCGCGTCGGCGGCACTCAGGCAGTTGTCGAGGTCGAAGATGATGGCGGGCAATGGGCCTCCGGTCGCGAATCCTGACGAGGTTGTAGGAAAATCCAACGATATGAAGAATGAGCGGAAAAACCCTCCGCTTGGATACCGCCTGATGCCTTTGCTGGGCAATCGTCTCCCATCATGAACATTTGGGGGAATGATTTACCCGTCACAATCAGAAGCGCGGGGTTTTTTTACAGTTTCAGCACCCGAATTAAGTTGAGCCACGAAACGCGTTGATTTCAAGTTTATGGTTAGGCATTCCAAAGTCTGAAATGTGTATATGGTTCATCGTTGACTTCGTGTAAGTTTTCATTTGAAATTTTATTCGACATGATATCTTCCAGTAACTTTGTCGCTTCCTTGTCGCATAATGAGATAAGTTTGTTGGCCAGATACTCTTTCCCGGTATCTGCGCTTGCATAGATCAATTCAATGTTTTTGGGTAAATAGAGTCCGGGATAAAACGGTTTGGATCTGTTGTTGTAGGAGGATATGTTCCCCAGATCAGAATCAACAATAATCCCAAATTTCATGTTTGCGTTGTAGGATGGATTTGCTGTTATGAGTTGAATTGCTTTCCTCCAGGCAGTGTTCTCAGTTATGCCTTGTGTGTTTCTAAACTCTAAGCAGTGGACTGGTAAAAATTCCGCGATCAATGAATTTTTTCTATCACGACTTAGTTTGCAAAGAACTACACAAGAAACAGAAATGCTTTCATCGTTGATTGTTTTGGTGTTCGTGTCAATTGCAAAAACCCTATCAAATTTCTCTAGCGCATGGTTTGGGTTGAGGATTAGCTTGTTAGGGTCAAGCGGTGTTTTGTTTAATGTTTTTGGCCCCTTTGTTCTATCAAAGCTGACATCGTGATATGCATTGATTGGCACTAGGGGAATTCCGTCCTTTAATAACTCAATAGAGCCTGTTGGTGAAATTTTTACGCCATTTACAGTCATGGGTTCCCCCATGTCCATCGTGATAGATGACATTCTTGGTTTTTTGTTTAAACAGCATTTTTTATGCTTTTTCCCACTGCCGCATGGACATGGTTTATTTCTTTGGTTGTCTGTCGACATCTGCTTTTCCTTTATATTTATTAGCCTAACTAAAAATAGAGTAATCTATCGGTCGTCTAATCACGCTGACATCCACTGAGAGCTTTCCGGAAAGTAACCGCCGATCGGCTACATGGCAAGGGTGCAGCGGAAAATCAGTTCGAATGTTAGACGGAAGGATCGCGGCATTATTTTTTAACACGTAAACTTGGCTTCGCCCGCAAATTCCAACACCAACACCCCACCGATACCACACCCACCGCCGCTAACCGGCCGCCCCGGCCGGCGCGCCGGCACTCAACCGCTCCAGCGTCTCCCTCAGGCGTGGTGCCGCGAAGTCGAGGAAGCGGCGCATCTTGAGGGGCATCCGGCCGCGGGCGGCGTGGATGAGGTGGATCGGCGCGGGGGTGGGTTCGTAGGCGTCGAGGATGATCCGGAGCGCGCCTGCCCCGACCGCGTCGGCGACCTGGTAGTAGAGCAGGCGCGTGACCCCGACGCCGCGGATGGCCGCCTGCGCCGCGGCGTCGGTCGTCGTCACCGACAGGCGCGGCACGATCGGGATGTCGAGGGGCGTGGTCGAGCCCCCGGGCTGGAAGCGCCAGCCCAGCGACGGCATCGGGGTTTCGACCGTGACGCAGGGCAGGCGCCGGAGGTCTTCCGGTGCCTGCGGCACGCCGTGCTCGGCCAGCAGCGCGGGACTCGCGCACACCACGGTGCGCATGGCGCCGACGCGGGTGGCGACCAGCGTGCTGTCCGGCAGCGTGCCGATGCGCACCGCCATGTCGACGTGATCGTCGACGAGGTGGACGAGGTGGTCCGACAGCAGGAGGCGGACGTTGATGTCGGGGAAGCGCGCCAGGAAGTCGGCGATCACGGGCAGCACGTGCAGCCGCCCGAACATCAGCGGCGCGCTGATGATGAGTTCGCCCTTGGGGGCGGTGAATTCGCCCGCCGCCTCGCGCTCGGCGTTCTCGACCTGTTCGAGGATGCGCCGCGCCGCCTCCACGTAGGCCGCGCCGGCGTCGGTCAGGCTGAGCTTGCGGGTGGTGCGGATCAGCAGCCGGGTGCCGAGCAGGGCTTCCAGTTCGGAGAGCTTGCGGCTCAGGGTCGCCACCGGGACCCGCAGCGCGCGCCCGGCGGCGGACAGGCTGCCGCGTTCCACCACCTCCACCAGCATCGTCATGGCTTCGAAACGGTCCATGAGCCTTTCCATTTATTGGCAAGATCATTTCCAATCTTGCTGGATTATGGCTGTTCTTGAAAAGGCGCATCCTCCTTTCAGCCGAGCCGATCCCGGTTCGCATGAAGGAGATTCCCATGTCCCGCCTTGCCATCCCCTCCGTTGACGCCGCCCCCGAAGCCTCGAAGCCGACGCTGGACGCCGTCCGCCAGCAGCTCGGCGTCGTGCCGAACCTGTTCCGCCTGATCGCCAACAGCCCGGCGGCCCTCGCCGCCTTCACCGGCTTCCAGGGCGCGCTGGCGAAGACGCTGGACGTGAAGACGCGCGAGCGCATCGCGCTGGCCGTCGCCCAGGTGAACGGCTGCGACTACTGCCTGTCGGCGCACACGTACCTCGGCCTCAACCTGGCGCAGCTCGGCGCCGAGGAGATCGCGCTGAACCGCCGGGGCGCCTCGGGCGACGCCAAGGCCAACGCGGCGGTGCAGTTCGCCGCCCGCGTGGCGCGCGAGCGCGGTCATGTGAGTGATGCCGACCTCGCCGCGGTGCGGCTGGCCGGCTTCACCGACGCGCAGATCGTGGAGATCGTCGCGCTCGTCGCCGTGAACAGCTTCACGAACTTCCTCAACGAGGTGGCGAAGACCGAGATCGACTTCCCCGTGGTGCGCGCCAGCGAGGCCGCCTGAGTCCGGACGGGCCGCGGAGCACCCCGGCCGCGGCCCTCGTTTTCGCAGCGCAGGAGAACCGTCATGTCCCATGGCTTCCTCGACATCGCCGTGACCCCCAGCGTCCGCGCCGCGCAGGCGGCCATGGGCAGCGAAGATTTGTGGAATGGCCTGAAAGGGCGTCGCGCCTTCGACCGCTTCACCGAAGACGAGGCGGCGTTCATCGCCGGGCGCGACAGCTTCTACCTGGCGACGGTTTCGGAGACCGGCTGGCCCTACGTGCAGCATCGCGGCGGTCCGCGCGGCTTCCTGAAGATGGTGGACGCGCGGACGCTGGCGTTCGCCGATTACCGCGGCAATCGCCAGTACCTCAGCGTTGGCAATGTCTCGGCGGATGACCGGGTGTGCCTGTTCCTGATGGATTACGCGCGGCGCGCGCGGCTGAAGATCTACGCTCACGCCGAGACGGTCGCGCTCGACGCCGATCCCGAACTGACGGCGCGCGTCGTGGTTCCCGGCTACCGGGCGAAGCCCGAGCGCATCGTCCGGCTGCACCTCGAAGCCTTCGACTGGAACTGCCCCCAGCACATCACCCCACGCTTCACCGAGCAGGAGATCAACGAAGCGCTGCACCCGCTGCGCGAGCGCCTGGCCCGACTGGAAGCTGAAAACACCGAACTGCGCGCCCGGCTGGCCGCGCATGGAGACGCATGATGGATACCCAACGCCCCCCGTTGCCCCCGTTCACGCTGGAAACCGCGGTCGAGAAGGTCCGGCTCGCCGAGGACGGCTGGAACAGCCGAAACCCCGAGCGGGTGGCGCTCGCCTACACGGTCGACAGCCATTGGCGAAACCGTGCCGAATTCGCGCAGGGCCGCGCGGAGATCATCGCCTTCCTCACGCGCAAGTGGGCGCGCGAGCTGGATTACCGGCTCATCAAGGAGTTGTGGGCGTTTCGCGAGAACCGCCTGGCGGTGCGCTTCGCCTACGAGTGGCACGACGACAGCGGCAACTGGTTCCGTTCCTACGGCAACGAGAACTGGGAGTTCGACGGGAACGGGCTGATGCGCCGCCGCCTCGCCAGCATCAACGATGCCCCCATCCGCGAGGCCGACCGGCGTTTCCACTGGCCCCTCGGCCGGCGCCCCGATGACCACCCCGGCCTCGGCGACCTGGGCTTCTGAGCCTGCCGGACCGCCTTTTGAGATCGCCATTCCGGCCGCCGCGGGCGCCGGGCAAACGAGGGAGAGCACGCCGATGAACCCCGTCACCTACCGCACCGCCGATGTCGACGGCTTCGAGGTCTTCTACCGCGAGGCCGGCGACGCCTCGAAGCCGACGCTGCTGCTGCTGCACGGCTTCCCGACCTCCAGCCACATGTTCCGGGAGCTGATCCCGCTGCTCGCCGGGCACTGCCACCTGGTCGCCCCCGACCTGCCGGGCTTCGGCCGCTCGGCGCTCCCGCCGCGGGACCGCTTCAGCTACACCTTCGACCGCCTCGCGCAGGTGATCGGGCGCTTCACCGAGGTGATCGGCCTCGACCGTTTCGCGCTCTACGTCTTCGACTACGGCGCCCCCACCGGGCTGCGCATCGCGATGGCGAACCCCGGGCGCGTGACCGCGATCGTTTCGCAGAACGGCAATGCCTACGAGGAGGGCCTGAGCGACGGCTGGAACCCGATCCAGCGCTACTGGCGCGAGCCGACGGACGCCAACCGCCAGGCCCTGCGCGCGCTGCTGACGCCGGCGTCGATCCGCTGGCAGTACGAGCACGGCGTCGCCGATACGGCGCAGGTCTCGCCCGACGGCAGCGCGCTCGACGCCTGCTACCTGCAGCGGCCCGGAGCCGACGACATCCAGCTCGACCTGCTGCTGGACTACGCGAGCAACGTCGCGCTGTACCCCGCCTTCCAGGCGTATTTTCGTGAGCACCAACCGAAACTGCTGGCGATCTGGGGCAGGAACGACCCCTTCTTCCTGCCGCCCGGCGCCGAAGCCTACCAGCGCGACCTGCCGAACGCCGACGTCCGCTTCCTCGACACCGGTCACTTCGCGCTGGAAACGCACGCGGGGGAGGTGGCGGGGGCGATCATCGAATTCATGGGGCGCTAGGGAACCTCTGAACAAGTCCCGCCAAACGAAGCGCCTGGCTCGACCGAAGCCGAAATTTTCACCATGCGGCACTCAGGCAGCCCGTCACGCCCCGATGTCCGAGACTTTCCTGCCCGCAGGCCCTCCTTTGGGGGCGGTGGGCGCACCTTTCCCTGGCTAGGCCAACAGGGCGCGCCTCACTTGAGGGAGGGCGGTTGAATTTCCTATCCTTCCTCGTCCTTCCCACGTTCGACTTGGTGATGATCGTCGTGATGATCGAGTCCACCGGGATGTTCCTCGCGTTGTCGGACATCACCGGCAGGAAGATCGAGCAGCGAGGACCTCGCCGCGAGCCTGCGCACCGACGGCCTGGGCACGCTGGTCGGGGGGGCTGTTCAACACCTTCCCGTACACCAGCTTCTCGCGGAACGTGGGCTTGATCAGCGTCATCCGCTGCTCGAGTCCGGCATCCTGCTCACCGCGGTGGCCGCGGCGCTGCTGAACCTGTTCTTCAACGGCGCACGCGGCGACACCAGCGGCGCCATCGAGGCGGCCAGGACCGCGGAGGCGCATTGAATAGTCCCCCGGGCGACGAAGCCACCGTGCGGCGCGACCTCGCTGCCGCCTACCGTCTGGCCGCGCGCCGCGGCTGGGACGACATCGTCTGGACGCACATCTCGGCGTCGGTGCCCGGCGAGCCGGGCGCCTACTTCATCAACCGCTTCGGCCTGCGCTTCGCCGAGGTGCGGCCCGACAACCTGGTGAAGGTGGACGTGCAGGGCCGCGTCGTCGACGGCTCGGGTGCGCCGGTCAACCCGAGCGGCTTCGCGATCCACGGCGCGGTGCACGCGGCGCGGCCCGACGCGGTGTGCGTGATGCACCTGCACACGCGCTGGGGGCAGACGCTTGCAGCCTTGCCGGAGGGCCTGCTGCCGTGCTCGCAGCCCGCGCTGCGCCTGTGGCGGCGCCTGGGCCGCCATGCCTACGAGGGCCTGGCGTTCGACGCCGCCGAACGCGCGCGCCTTGTGGCGGCACTCGGGTCGCTCGACGGCCTGATCCTCGAGAACCACGGCACGCTCACCGTCGGCCGCACGGTCGCCGAAGCCTTCGTGCTGATGCACCTGCTGGAGCGCGCCGCGCAGATCCAGATCACTGCGATGGCCACCGGGCGCGTGCACTGCGTCAGCGACGAGGTGGCCGAACGCACGCAACGGCAGTGGATCGGCGACGGCAGCGTGCCCGAAGGCACGGATGAATGGCCGGCCCTGCTACGCTCGTTGGACGATTGATTTCCCCGATGATCCTGGAGACCCGTCCATGCCCACCCTCCGTGTCGAACTCTTCGAGGGCCGCACGCCCGAACAGAAGGCCGCGCTGGCCAAGGAACTGACCGACGCCTGCGTGCGCGTGCTCGGCGGCAGCCCGGGCGGCGTGGATGTCCTGTTCTACGACGTCAAGCGCCACGACTGGGCCACCGGTGGCCAGCCCTGGAGCCAGGTGCCGCCGCAGGCCTGAGCCGGCGACTGGGTGGTGTAGCTGGCGAAACGGCGCGACCACAATGTTGCGGCCGTGGCGTTGGCAGCCAAGAGTGCCCGGCGCATCTGGGCGCTGCTGACGCCGGCGTCGATCCGCTGGCAGTACGAGCACGGCGTCGCCGATACGACGCAGGTCTCGCCCGACGGCAGCGCGCTCGACGCCTGCTACCTGCAACGGCCCGGAGCCGACGAGATCCAGCTCGACCTGCTGCTGGACTACGCGAGCAACGTCGCGCTGTACCCCGCCTTCCAGGCGTATTTCCGCGAGCACCAACCGAAGCTGCTGGCGATCTGGGGCAAGCACGACCCCTTCTTCCTGCCGCCCGGCGCCGAAGCCTACCAGCGCGACCTGCCGAACGCCGACGTCCGCTTCCTCGACACCGGCCACTTCGCACTGGAAACACACGCCGGGGAGGTGGCGAGGGCGATTGTCGAATTCATGGGGTGCTAGAGGAGAGGCGGGGGGCGGTGCGGTTAACCAACGATGAAGATCAGCCGACGCTTGGAGCGGAGCGGAAAGCTGCCGGCTGGAATACATAGTTAGGCCTTCTTGCGTCGGACATAACGTTTATCGAATTCCTGAAAAATGTTCGGATTATAGAATCGCTGTTTCGCGCTTTTTGGATTGTTCGGGTGTAGTAGCCTGACGATTACATGCTTTGTTTCTTTCTCGAGTTCATGTCGTTGTTTATGAAATGTGCGGTTTTCTAAAAAGTTTTCATACCGACGTCTCATTGCATTTACTAGTTCACGATACGTCAACGGATAGTTCTTCAGGATGTCCTCTTCCCTCACTGTTAGCGCTGGTGCAGATGGGTCATCCGTCCAGCGGAACATGACTGAGCATGCGTCCTTACCACGAACAAGCTTAGTTTCCAGTCTGAGCGCAACGTGCTGATTAGAGTCCTCTTCAGACTCGGCATTTTCAAGAGTGTCGAGATATGCGAGTAGGTTTCGTATCTGCTCTGGATAATGGACTCGAGAGGCGGGCTCAACAGTTTCGAAGCCGTGATAAAAAGAAATTGGCATTAGAAAGAAGTTGTACTCAGATAGGTCAAGCTGAAACCATTCAGCTGCTAAAAGAAGGTAGTTGCGTAGCGAAGCTGTGCCAATCTCCAGCACACGCCGACCAATATACATGTCTTTCATAATGAAGTGGGCGGCACTGTCACGAATCTCGATTAGTGCCAGCATATTGTCATGGCAAGCTTTCTCCAGTCCAGAATTAGGGTCTTCTAACAGTTTTTTAGCTAGATATGTTGCGCTATGAGATAGCGGGTTCCCACAGCGATTTGTTTTTGGTGTTTTGTTGCCATTGCCGTCATCAACAAACTCATGTAGCGCCTCGATGGATTCCCCGTGATCGGCAATCCATTTGGCTTTCAGTAGTAACTCCCAAGCGTTTGACATCAAGAGCGTAAACGCCTCTTCTCGGTACGAAAAGTTTGGCTTGTTATATATCTCAATGGCAGCGATAGATGCTTGGACAGACTTGTTTGCGATGTCGATGCTTAGAGGCATTTTTTAATTCCTAGTAAAAATTAGACGACTTTTTATCCGATTGCTAAGGTAAATCACGGCATTTTAGTTGTAGCCTCAAATAAGGCGTCAATCATTCGCGCTGTATGCCAGCGCAAGGTCGAAAAGGAGCAATTTGCGACCCACTGCTTTGATGGTGCACCAGCTTACACTTTCCTTGCGTGGGCACGATAAACGTTAGGCTTCATTTTATAAGGCCCAACCTACCATGCCGCATCAGCCAGGATCGAACGCCCTCGATTCTTTGATCGTCAAATCTTCCCCGCGACGCGCTCCCAGAATTCTGCGCGGTCGTTGGTGCGTGGGAACGGTTCTGAAGAAATCGGTTTGCCGAGGAATTCACACAGCGGTGCCCAGCCGTCCTTTACCTGGTATACGAGCAGTTGCCTGGCCGGGATCGTGTCCTTCACCGCATCATTGTGGGCGTTGAACGCCTTGATCAGCGCGTCGCGATCGAGGCCCTCTGGAAAGCCCGTTTTGGCGATGACGCCGGTGGCCATGTCCAGCCAGTCTTTCATGTCAGGCGGCGCCTGATCCCGGCTCGCCAGCAACGTGTAGATCGTTTCGCCAAAGCTGTCGGCCCAGTTTTCCGGGCTGCGATGGGTCAGAATGAATTTTGCCGTCGGATATGCCTTGAGCAGTTCGCGGAAGAAGCCAGCCGTTGGCCAATCGACCGCGCTGCCATAACCGGCGTAAATCGCTTCCCAGTCCGGTCGACCACCCAGCGCGGCGGACCACAGCGGGACCTGCACGGGCATGTTCCTCAGCACTTCTTCCATGTGGTGACATGGACCGAGGCCGAGTTGATTGATCGCGAGCTTCAGAGAGTAGGTGCCGGTACGGCCTACCCCGGTACCGATGACGCTGAGGGTCATGGCGAATCTCCTTTGCGAGAAGAGGTATGGGCGGCTGTGTGGATGGCGTGGTTTCTGGTTCATCCACGCGCAAGGTGGCTAACGGAAGAATAGACGTGGGATGCACGGACTGACAGTTGATCCCTGCACCCGCTTCGGCAGCCCGGAGCCCGAGCGTACCAACCCGCAGACTGCGGCTTCGCAGGCGGAGCCCGACATTCACCGCTCTTCGGCGGCACAGTTGGGCTTCATTTTATGCAGCCCAGCCCACCCGTGCTGCCGTGCTTGGCTCATCGGGCGTAGCTCCTCGCATCCTTCAACAGCAGGAGAAACTGCTGCTCGCGCAATGGCGAGGCAATGAAACCGAAGTGGGTGTAGAAGCGTGCGGCTTCATCGTCGATGGGGTGGGTCAGCATTGCTCGAATGCCGGCCTGCTCCGCAATCAGCAGCGTGCGGCGAATCGCATCCTGCAGCATGCCAAAGCCAAAGCCAAGGCCGCGCCCCTGATCCTGCGTGGCAACAGCCAACCGGGCCAGGATCACCACCGGTATAGGGTACTGACCCATGCCTTTGCGAACGCGCTCGGGCGCATCCACGGTATCGACCTGGCCGACGGTGAGGCTGAAATAGCCCGCTATCCGATCATCATCCGCCACCACGAAGGTTTTGGCTGAGCCGCTCCCTTGGGCTTGCCGGGCGTGGCGTAGCAGCCAGTCGTTCAAGACTGGCTTACCGCAGTCGAATCCTTCCAGCCGATGCTGCGCACCCAGGGGCTCCGGTCCGCGCAAACTCACTCGGCATCCCAGGGTGCTTTGCGGGAAAACAGATCGCGCAAG
Source organism: Plasticicumulans lactativorans (assembly GCF_004341245.1). Lineage (GTDB taxonomy): Bacteria > Pseudomonadota > Gammaproteobacteria > Competibacterales > Competibacteraceae > Plasticicumulans_A > Plasticicumulans_A lactativorans. Next base: position 162,093 of record NZ_SLWY01000005.1, read on the forward strand.
CCTTCATTGGACTGCTCGGGCCGCTCCAGCAGATCCATCAGGGCCTGGTACTGGCTGCCGGAGACCATGAACAGACGCTGATCCAGCAGCGTCTGCTCAGCGGCCAGGCAGGCGCTGTCGAGGATGAAATCGGTCAGGGACTTGTGTGCCACCTCGGCCGCACGGCGCAGCACGGCTTCCTGCTCGGGCGTGGCACGCAAGCCAAGCCGGGCAGATCGGGCAGCAGATGATGAGGTGGCCATGGCGACACCTTGGTTTGTTGGATTGACTGACGTGGTGTTAGCACAAGCGACGTACGTCGTCCAGTTGGGGCGCCAAGTGGCCGCCGTGGTCGTCCATGGGCCGGCGCGCAAAAGTGATTGGCTTTTTGAGATCGCCTCTGCCCCTACTCGCAGGCCAGACCGGAAGCGAGGCAGTGACCGTTTCGGGGCCCTCCGGCAAAGCGTCGCCCGCACGAACCGCCTAATGCTCCCCCGCCGTCAGCCGGGCGCGCATGCGGCCGACGCCGAGCCAGACGCCGATCACCGCGAGCGGGATGGTGAGGCCGGTGGCGAGGTCGGGGTTGAGGGGCAGGCCGAGCTTGGCGAGTGCCTTGAAGGCGTAGCCGGCGAGGCCGACGCTGTAGTAGCTGAGCACCACCACCGATAGCCCTTCGACGGTCTCCTGCAGGCGCAACTGCAGGTGCGCGCGGCGGTCCATTGAGGCGAGCAGGTCGCGGTTCTGCGCTTCCAGGGCGACGTCGATGCGGGTGCGCAGCAGCGTGGCGGCGCGGTGCACGCGTTCCGACAGCGAAGTCAGCCGGGTTTCGAGCGCCTCGATGGTGTTCATCGCCGGGCTGAAGCGCCGCTCCATGAACTCGCCGATCATCTGCACGCCTTCCAGGCGCTCCTCACGCAGTTCGGTGATGCGCCGCTGCACCAGCTTGGCGTAGGCGCGGCTGGCGGCGAAGCGGTAGCTCGTCCCCGCCACGGTGCGCTCGCTCTCGGCGGCGAGCTGGCCGAGGTCGGCGAGGATAGCCTGTTCGTTCTCCAGCCCCGTGGGGCCGGCGGCGATGCGCTCGGTGAGCTGGGCGATGCGCAGTTCCATGCGCGAGACCTCGGGGCTGGTGGTGCGCGCGAGCGGGAAGCTCAGCATCGCCAGCATGCGGTAGCACTCGATGTCGAACAGGCGCTGGATCAGCCGGCCGAGCTGGCGCGGCGTGGTGTGGCTGTCGAGGATCAGGATGCGGCCGTAGCCGTCGGGGTGCACGCGGAAGTCGCTCCACACGGTGGCGGCGTCGGACATCACGCGCGCGGCGGCGAGGTTGCTGGTGCCGAACTGCACGCGCAGGTCGTCCGGGTGCTCGGCGGGGGCGTCGGCGTGCTCCACCGAGACGTGCGTGGCGGCGATCAGCTCGCCGGGCAGCTCGGCGAGCCAGGCGAGCGGCACGCGCTCGATCGCCGGGCGCTCGAAGCCGTGCACGAAGCGCCCGGGGACGGTGAAGGTGTACGCCGAGAACTCGCTGTAGCGCTCCCACTTCAGCCGGAACAGGCCGAAGTCGACGCTGTAGTGCACGGCGTCGATCGCCGGCGGGCGGGCGCCGAAGTCCTCGCACAGGCGGGCGACGTGCTCGCGGTCGGCCGCCGCGCCGCCGGGGCCGGTGTACAGCGCGAGCTGGGTGGCGCGCAGCGGCGCGCGCAGCTCCTGGTAGGGGCGGGCGTGGATCTCGCGATCGAGCCCGAGCCGCAGCGGGTGCTGGCGGGGACCGGGGACGACGCCGCGCGGCGATGAAAGCTCGATCATGGGATTTCTCATATCGTGGAAAGCTGGCACCGATGCTAGGCGAGTGCCGGCGTGGCTGGAAACCCCGCGTGCTGCGCGCGGGCCCCTCAGGGGGTGCTGCGCGGGCGCCGGATCAGGTGCTGCCAGCGCAAGTTCAGCAGCAGCGCCGCCAGCGTCAAGCCCGCGATGAGTCCGGTCCACAGGCCGCGCGGGCCGAGCCCGCCGGCGAAGGCGAGGCCGTAGCCGAGCGGGAACGCCACGCCCCAGTAGGCGAACAGCATGATCGCGGTGGGCACGCGGGTGTCCTTGGCGCCACGCAGCGCCCCGGCGGCGCCCACCTGCAGGCCGTCGGAGAGCTGGAACAGCGCGGCGTAGCCGAGCAGTTGCACGGCGAGCGCGGCCACCGCGGCATCGGACGTATAGAGCGCGACGATCATCGGGGCGGCGTTGTAGATCGTCAGCGCCGACAGACCCATGCAGACCCCGCACAGCGCGATGGCGACGTCGCCGGCGCGGCGGGCGGCGCGCGCGTCGCCGGCGCCGAGCGCGTGGCCCACGCGCACCGACGCGGCGATCGACAGGCTGAGCGGCACCATGAAGGCGAACGAGGCGACGTTGAGCGCGATCTGGTGGCCGGCGACCACCACCGCGCCGAGCACGCCGAGCACCAGCGCGATCGCGGCGAAGATGCTGGTCTCGGCGAAGATGCCGATGCCGATCGGCAGCCCCAGCCGCAGCAGCGGGCCGAGGCCGTCGAGCCGCGGGCGTTCGAGGCGCGCGAACAGGCCGGTGGCGGCGAGCCGCGGCTGCTGCGCGCTGAGCCGGACGAGCAGCACGAGCATCAGCCACAGGCTCGCCGCGGTGGCGTAGCCGCAGCCGCGCGCGCCGAGCGCCGGCAGGCCCCAGTGGCCGTAGATCAGCAGCCAGTTGCCGAACACGTTGCTGGCGAGGCCGATGAAGCCGATCAGCATCGCCGGCGCGGTCGCGCCCACGCCTTCGTTGGCGAAGCGCAGCACGACGTACAGGAAGGCGGCCGGCACGCCCCAGGCGAGGGCGTCGAGGTAGTCCTGTGCCACCGGCACGATGGCCGGGTCGACGCCGAGCCAGTGCATCGGTGCGCCCATGTCGCGCAGCAGCGCCCACACCGGCAGCGCCAGCGCGGCGGCGAGCCACAGCGCCTGGTGCACCAGGCGGCCGATCTCGGCGTGGCGCTGCGCGCCGAACAGGTGCGCGACGCTCGCGCTGGTCGCCATCAGCAGGCCGAGCGTGAACAGGTACAGCGGGTTCCACAGGCTGGTGCCGACCGCGACCGCGGCGAGCTCGGTGGCGCCGACGCGGCCGACCATGATGGTGTCGGCCACGCCCATCGCCATCTGCGCGAGCTGGGCGGCGATCACCGGGAGACCGAGGCGGAGCAGGGCGGCGGCTTCGCGCAGCGCCGGGGGCAGGGGGTGGAGGACGGGCATGACGGCTGGCTCGGTGCCGTCGGGCCCACGGCCCGGCAGGGGCGGGGCGGACGGCTGCGGGCGCGCCGCGGGGTGCGGTGCGCGGCCCGGCAGCCTAGCGCGGCGGGCCGGCGGCCTCCACCCGTGCCCGCCGGTGGCGGCAAGCAGGCTTGCCGCCGTGCCGCGGCGGGGGGTTACAGCGTGAGCGAAACGTGCATCACGCCGGGGTCGTCGGAGGTGGCCTTGACCGTGAAGCCGAGCGCGCGGCAGAGCTTGAGCATCGCCTCGTTCTCCCACAGCACCTCGCCGTACAGCTCGCGGATGCCGCGCGAGCGGGCGTACTCGATGATGCGGCGCATCAGCATCGGGCCGAGGCCGATGCCGGTCATGCCGTGGTCGACCAGGATCGCGTACTCGGCGCGGTCCAGGTCGGGCTCGGCGGTGATGCGCACCACGCCGTAGATGTCGGCCTTGCCGGGCAGTCCGGGCACGGTGACGACCAGCGCCATCTCGCGGTGGTAGTCGATCTGCGTCAGGCGCGCCGCCATCGCGTGCGACAGCTCGCGGATCGGCTGGAAGAAGCGCAGCCGCAGCTCCTCGGGCGGGGTGCGCTTGACCAGTGCCTGCAGCGGCGGCTCGTCCTCGGGCACGATCGGGCGGATGCGCAGCTGGCGGCCGTCGGGCAGCGTCAGCTCGGCTTCGAGCTCCGCCGGGTAGGGGCGGATCGCCAGCCGGTCGCGCGGGCGCGTGCCGGTGAACGGCGCCACGCGGATGCTCGCGTCGAGGGTGAGCACGCCCTCGCCGCTGACCCGCAGCGGATTGATGTCGACCTCGTGCAGCTCGCCGAGGTCGATCGCCATCTGCGACAGCTTGATCAGCGTCAGCGCCACGGCGTCGAGGTCGGCGCCGCGCATGCGCCCGCTCCTGAGCACGTCGTGGATGCGCGTGCGCCCCATCAGCTCCTGTGCCAGCGCCATGTTGAGCGGCGGCAGCGCGTAGGCGATGTCGTTGATCGACACCGCCTCGGTGCCGCCGTGGCCGAAGCGCAGCAGCGGGCCGAAGGTGCGGCCGGTGAGCATGCCGATCATCAGCTCGTAGGCGCCCTGGCGCGGCACCATCGGCTGGATCGCGAAGCCGTGCACGGCCGCGTCGGGCTCGGCCGCGCGCACCCGTTCGAGCATCGCCGTGGCGGCGGCCTGCACCGCCGCGGGCGTATCGAGCCAGAAGGCCACGCCGCCGACCTCCGACTTGCTGGCGATGTCGTGCGACAGCACCTTCAGCGCGACGAAGCCGCCGAGGCCGGCGGCGATCGCCGCGGCCTCGGCGGGCGTGGCGGCGGCGTGCGTGGCCACCACCGGGATGCCGTAGGCCTGCAGCACCTGCGCGGCCTCGAACACGTCGAGCTGGCGGCGGCCCGCGGCGAGCGCCTGGCGGAGGATCGTCCGCGCGCCCTCGGTGTCGGGCGAGAAGGCCTCGGGGATCGACGACGGCGTTTCCATCAGCAGGTCGAGCGCGCGGCGGTGGCGGGCGATGCGGGTGAAGGCGGTGACCGCATCGCCCGGGTTGTCGTAGGTCGCCACCTGGCGCTCCTTGAACACCCCGCGCGCGGCCACCGCGCTGTCGGCGCCGAGCCAGCTGGTGATCACCAGGCGCCGGCTCTTGGCGGCGCGCTCGGCGACGGCGCGGGCGATGGCGAGGTCGTGCGCGGGCGCGTAGGGCGCGTGCAGCACCAGGATGGCATCGACCCCCGGGGCTTCGAGCAGGGTGTCGAGGGTGGCGACGTAGCGCTCCGGCGCCGAGAGGTCGCCGAGGTCGAGGGGGTTGTCGATGCGCGCGCCGGGCGGGGCGATCCTGGCCAGCGCGGCGCAGGTGTCGTCGCTGAAGCGGGCGATCGCGCCGCCGGAGCGTTCGAGCTTCTCGGTGGCGAGCAGGCCGATGCTGCGGCTGTTGCCGACGATGCCGAGGCGGTTGTTGTAGATCGGCTTGGCGGTGCCGAGTGCTTCCACCGAGTTGAACAGCTCCTCGATGCTGTGCACCCGCAGGATGCCGGCGCGGCGGAAGGCGGCGTCGTAGACGGCGTCCTCGGCGGGGTGCGAGCCGTAGTTGCTCGGGCGCAGCACGATCACCGGTTTCACGCGCGACGCGGCACGCGCCGCCGACATGAACTTGCGCGCATCGTGGATGCTTTCCAGGTACAGCAGGATCGCCTTCACGTAGCCGTCGCGGGCGAGGTAGTCGAGCATGTCGCCGAAGTCGACGTCGATCTTCGCCCCTACCGACAGCACGTGGGAGAAGCCGATGTTGTGGCCGCTGGCCCAGTCGAGCACCGCGCGCATCACCGCGCACGACTGGCCGACCAGCGCCAGCCCGCCGCTCTGGATCGGCGTGTGGCAGAGGCTCACGTTGACCCCGGCGCGCGGCGCGGCGAGGCCGAAGGCGTCGGGCCCGGCGATGCGCACCAGCCACGGCCTGGCGGCGTCGAGCAGGGCCTGGCGCAGGCTCGCGCCGCCGTCCTCGGCCGCCTTCAGCATCTCGTCGTTGAGCAGCAGCACGGCACGGGTGCCGCGTTCGCCGAGCTGGCGGATCTGCTCGGGGGCGGCGGCCATCGCCGTGGTGATCACCGCGAGGTCGGGCGCGAGCGGCAGGCTGGCGATGTCGGGGTAGCAGAGGATGCCGCGCAGGGCGGTGCGGTCGGGCGTCACCGGCATGATCGGGCCGCTGTAGCCCTGGCGCATCAGGTTGTGCACCAGGCGCGCGTCGGCGCCGTCGTCACCCTTGCCGCGGCCGAGCACGGCGATGGAGCGCGGCTTGAACAGGTGGTCGAGGTTGCGGATGGTCATGGAGCGGGCTCCGGAGGATGGCGAAGGGGGGCGCGCGGGCGCGATCGGCAGAGTGTAGGCGAGTGCGGCGCGCGGCCGCTGACGACGGGCAACAGCGGCTGGCGGCGGCGGGCGGGACCGTTAACATCGGTCCCCGGAAACGCCTCGTGGCGAGGCGGGGGAGTGGCGCTATGGACTATCCGATCATCGACAAGCCCGTCCCCGCAGGGGGCTGGAACCTCGCCGACTACGCGGCGGCCCGCCGCGACTTCGACTGGCAGCAGGCGTGCCGGCTGCTCGACGGCCGGCCCGGCGGCATCAACATCGGCTGCGTGGCCACCGACCGCCACGTGCGCGCCGGGCGCGGCGCGGTGGCGGCGCTGCGCTGGCTCGGCAAGGACGGCACCGTGCGCGAGCTGAGCTACGGCGAGCTGGCCGCCGCCTCCGACCGCTTCGCCGCGGCGCTGCAGGCGGCCGGGATCGCGCCCGGCGAGCGCGTCGCGGTGCTCGCCGGGCGCATCCCCGAGCTGTACGTCGCCGCGCTCGGCACGCTCAAGGCGGGGGCGGTGTTCTGCCCGCTGTTCTCGGCCTTCGGCCCCGAGCCGGTGTACACGCGCCTGAGCCGCAGCGAGGCCCGCGTGCTCGTCACCACCGCCACGCTGTACGCGCGCAAGGTGCAGGCGAACCGCGCGCGCCTGCCGGCGCTCACGCAGGTGGTGCTCGCCGCCGGCGAGGCGCCGGACACGCTGGGCTGGCAGGCTTTCCTCGACGCCGCGCGCGAGCCGCTGCGGCCCGTGTCCACCGGCGCCGAGGACGCCGCGCTGCTGCACTACACCAGCGGCACCACCGGCGCCCCCAAGGGCGCGCTGCACGTGCACGGCGCGGTGCTCGCGCACGCCTGGAGCGGCCACGCGGTGCTCGACCTGCGCCCCGGCGACGTCTACTGGTGCACCGCCGACCCGGGCTGGGTCACCGGCATGTCCTACGGGCTGGTGGCGCCGCTGGTGCTCGGCGCGACGCTGGTCGTCGACGAGGCGGAGTTCGACGCCGGGCGCTGGTACGACATCCTCGAACGCGAGCGCGTGAACGTCTGGTACACCGCGCCGACGGCGATCCGCATGCTGATGAAGTACGGCGCCGAACCGCTCGCCGGGCGCGGCTTTCCGGCGCTGCGCCTGCTCGCGAGCGTCGGCGAGCCGCTCAACCCCGAGGCCGTGGTGTGGGCCGAGCGCCACCTCGGCCGGCCCTTCCACGACACCTGGTGGCAGACCGAGACCGGCGCGATCATGGTCGCCAACTACGGCGCGCAGGCGGTGCGCCTGGGCTCGATGGGGCGGCCGCTGCCGGGTGTGGAGGTGGCGATCGTGCGCCGCCGCCGCGACGGTGGCCTCGACTTCCTCGCCGACGGCGAGGAGGGCGAGATCGCGATCCGCGCCGGCTGGCCGTCGATGTTCCGCGGCTACCTCGACGAGGCCGAGCGCTACGCGGCGTGCTTCGCCGAGGGCTGGTACCTCGCCGGCGACCTCGCCGTGCGCGATGCCGACGGCTACTTCTGGTTCGTCGGCCGCAACGACGACGTGATCAAGACCGCCGGCCACCTGATCGGCCCGTTCGAGGTCGAGAACGTGCTGATGGAGCACGCCGCGGTGGCCGAGGCCGGCGTGATCGGCAAGCCCGACCCCTACGCCGGCGAGGTCATCAAGGCCTTCGTCGCCCTCAAGCCCGGCCACGTGGCCGACGACGCGCTGCGCAAGGCATTGATCGGACTGGCGCGCGCGCGCCTGGGGCCGGCGGTGGCGCCGCGCGAGCTCGACTTCCTGCCGGAACTGCCGCGCACGCGCAGCGGCAAGATCCTGCGCCGCCTGCTCAAGGCCCGCGAACTGGGCCTGCCCGAGGGCGACCTGTCGACGCTCGAAACCGACAGCGACTCAGCGCGATCGTGAAGCCCTGTCGCAAATGACTGATCAGGAACGCAGATCATTGAATGTTGCTTAGCAACAATTTTTCATGGTGCGTCGCAGCAAAAACGGCCGGGAGCGATATAATCGGGCCAAAGCCCCCCTGCCTCGGGGCGATGGCCTGCCAAATCTCAACTTCCGGAGCCTCGCCATGACCACTGAAATGATTCACGACACGGTGATACGCCTGCTGTCCGAGATCGCACCGGATGCGCAGACCTCCAGGCTCGACCCCAACGTCAGCTTCCACGACCAGTTCGAGATCGACTCGATCGATTTCCTGCGCCTGATGATGGGGCTCGAAAAGGAACTGAAGGTCACGATCTTCGACTTCGACTACCCCAGGCTGTCGACGCTGAAGGGCTGTGAGGAGTACCTGATGGCGCGCGCCAGCGCTGCCTGAGGTCCACCCCAGGGGCCGTCCGCCGTCGCCCGACGCGCGGAAGGCCCCCGGCCTTCAGCCCAGCCCGAGGACCGTCAGGGCGACCTTGGCGGCGGTGAACGACACCGCCGAGGCGATCGCCAGGCTGAGCAGCCCCGCCACGCAGCCGGCCATCACCAGCAGGCCGTCGCGTTCCATCAGGCCGAGCGCCACCAGCACGATGGTCAGCGCCGGCGGCAGGTTGGCCAGCGGCAGCGGCAGCGCGAGCACGAAGGCCTGCAGCGCGCAGTAGCCGCCCAGCACGCGTTCGGCGCGCAGTCCGGTCCAGTGCACCGCGCGCGGGCGCAGCCAGCGTTCGAGCCAGCGGATGCGCGGCAGCACCTTGTCGAGCATGCCGACGAACACGTTGCGGGCGATCGAGCGTTCGAGCGCCCAGCGCGGCATCCACGGCGTCGGCCAGCCGAGCATCATCTGCAGGCTGACCAGCATCAGCGGGATGCCGAACACCGTCGACGAGCCGGGCGGCAGCGGCACCAGGTTGGGCATCGCGAACAGCAGCAGCAGGATGCCGAAGGAGCGGTTGCCGAGCAGTGAGACCAGGTCGCCGAGGCGCACGCGTTCGCCGTCGAGCCGGCTGGCGAAGTCCTCGAGCAACTCGGAGGTGCGGGCCTGGCCGGGGGGAAGGGAGACGGTGCTCATCGTGGGGGCTCGTGCTGGGGGGCGCTCGGGGGGCGCGCCGGCACATACCCTGCCACGGCCGTCGCCGCCCCGGAAGCCCGCGCGCGGCGCCGCCCCGCCACGCCTGCCCCGCCGTCGGCACGACGCCCCCGCCGGGACCGCGGGACCGCGGGACCGCCCACGGGACCTGCCGAGGGTGCCCGCCGTTGATCAGCAGGGTCTGCCGGTGACCCGCCGGCCGTCGCTGAGGATGCCGCCGGCCTCGTCGGCCCGCTTGACGGCCTGCCCCTTGAACTCGGCCGTGTACGCCGGCTTCGGGATGCGTTTCACGTCGTTTTGTAGGGCTTGAGGTGTTGCCCCTCGTCGACTTTGCGGCCTGCTCAAGAAGTGCTGCTTCGCGCCGCGGATCAGGCCATGGATTCCGGTGACGGGCTGGGCACGTCGCTGGATGCAGGGCCGCGGTGCCGCCTGTGGCCTCGGCGCAGGCGGCCTATGAGCCGGTCTGCGGCCATCCGACCGGAGCGCCTGGTTGCGCCCCGGGCAGTGCAGGCCGGGGAGGTGGCCGCTGCCGTGCAGTCCGGCCGGGAGCGGCCTTCCGCGCAATGAAAAAGGCCTGCAGCAAGTGCAGGCCCTTGAGTTTGGTGGAGCGGAGGAGGATCGAACTCCCGACCTTCGCATTGCGAACGCGACGCTCTCCCAGCTGAGCTACCGCCCCACGGTACAGGCGCCGCATTATACGAATCCCGTCCGGGGGCGCCAGCCCCGCGCAGGACTTTTTTCCATGCGGATCTCGATCGTGATGCCCGTGCTCGACGAGGCGGCCGAGCTCGGCGCGCGCCTGGCGGCGCTGCAGGCGCTGCGTGCGCAGGGGGTGGAGCTGGTCATCGTCGATGGCGGCAGCCGCGATGCGACGGTGGCGGTGGCGCGCGCCGGCTGCGACCGCCTGGTGACGGCGCCGCGGGGGCGGGCGGTGCAGATGAACGCCGGTGCTGCGGCGGCGCGCGGCGACGTGCTCTGGTTCGTGCACGCCGACACCGGGGTGCCGCTGCCGGCACTGACGGCGCTGCTGCGCGCGTGCGGGCAGGGGGCGCAGTGGGGGCGCTTCGACGTGCGCCTGTCGGGGCGCTCGCCGCCGCTGCGCGTGATCGCGACGGCGATGAACCTGCGCTCGCGGCTGACCGGCATCGCCACCGGCGATCAGGGGCTGTTCGTGCGTCGGGCGCTGTTCGAGCGCATCGGCGGTTACCCGCCGCTCGCGCTGATGGAGGACATCGCCCTGTCGGCGATCCTGAAGCGCATCGCCCGGCCGGCCTGCCTGCGCCCGCCGCTGACGACGTCGAGCCGGCGCTGGGAGCGCGACGGCATCCTGCGCACCGTCGTGCTGATGTGGCGGCTGCGCTTCGCCTACTGGCGCGGGGCCGACCCGGCCGAGCTGCGCCGGCGCTACTACGGAGACTAGCGATGGAGTTTCCCGGGCTGCGCGTGCTGGTGTTCGCGAAGGCCCCGTGCCCGGGCCGGGTCAAGACGCGCCTCGCGCCGCGCCTCGGCGCGCGCGGCGCGGCCTGGCTGTACCGGCGCCTGCTGCGCGGCGTGCTGGCGCAGGCCGCGGGGCTCGCGCCGCTCGAACTCTGGGGGGCGCCCGATGCCCGTCACCCGGCGCTGCGCGCCTGCGTGCGCGACTTCGGCGCGCGGCCGCGCCGGCAGGCGGGCGCCGACCTCGGCCGGCGCATGGACCTCGCGCTGCGCTGCGCGCTCGCCGGTGCCGCCGGCGCGGTGGTGATCGGCGCCGACTGCGTGTCGCTCACGCGCGCCGACCTGCGTGCGGCGCTGGCGGCGCTCGCCGGTGGGCGCGACGCCGTGCTGGTGCCCGCCGAGGATGGCGGCTACGTGCTGCTCGGCCTGCGCCGGCCCTGCCCGGCGCTGTTTCGCGGTGTCGCCTGGGGCGGGGCGCGGGTCGCGGCGCAGACGCGCCGGCGGCTGCGTCGCGCCGGCCTCGACTGGGTCGAGCTGCCGCCCGGCTGGGACCTGGACCGCCCGGCGGACCTGCGCCGCTACCGGCGGCTGGCCGCCCGCGCGCAGGCTCACGACGCGGCCGGGTCGTCGCCGAAGGCCTCGGTGGTGTAGCGCGCAAAGCGCAGCTCGGGCGACCAGTACGCCGCCGGCAGGCCCGCCTTGCGCTTCAGGTGGCCGAGGAATTCCGCCGGCGCCGGCAGGTCCTCCCACACCGCGGGCAGGAAGGTCGCGCGGTGCCCGGGCGCTTCGAGGATCAGGCCGTCGACGCCGGGGCGCAGTTGCGCCAGCAGTTCGGCCTCGCTGCCGGCCGGCAGCGGTTCGGGCGGCGTCAGCACCGAAACGTGCAGCTCGACGCGCGGCCACTCCGCCGCGGTGAGCGGCGGGAAGCGCGGGTCCTCGAAGGCGGCGGCGTGGGCGTGGGTGGCGACGTCCCGCACCAGCGGCACGCGCGCCTCCAGCGTGCCGATGCAGCCGCGCAGGTGCCCGTCGATCTCCAGCGTGACGAAGCTCGCGCCGGGCTCGCGCAGCCGCGGCGGGAAGGCCGCCACGTCGACTGCGAGGCGGCGACCGTGCGCGAGCGCGTGGGCGATCGCCGCGCGCGCCACGCCGAGCAGGGCGCGGCGCTCGCCGGCGCCGAGGTGTTCAGGCGACGAAGGCGTAGGCGCCATAGCCGACCACCTGATGGCGCGAACCCGCGGTATCGCCCGAGTTGCGCAGGTCCAGCACCTCGCAGTGCAGGCCGTGGCGACGTGCCGCCCACAGCAGCCCGGCCACCGGGCGGCAGCCGCAGGCCTGCTCGGGGCCGATCGGGCGCGGATCGAGCGCGGCGATCGCCTGCGAGGTGGCGCTGTCGCTCAGCTGCGCGGAGCGGTAGTCGAGGTAGTGCGAGAGGTCGGAGCTGACCACGATCAGCGTCTCGTCGCCGCCCCACAGGGCTTCGAGCACGCCGTCGACCTCGGCCGGCGAGGCCTCGCCCACCACCAGCGGCACCAGCCGGAAGGCGTCGAGCACGCTCTGCAGGAACGGCAGGTGCACCTCCAGGCTGTGCTCGGGGACGTGCGCGCGGTCGAGCGGGATGACCCCGGGCAGCCCGGCGATCGCCGCCAGGGCCTCCAGGTCGAGCGCCACCTCGCCGAGCGGGGTGGCGTAGGCGGTCACCGCCGGCGTGGCGATGCCGTGGAAGCCCACGCGGTGGCTCGGCCCCAGCAGCACCACGCGCGTCACCGTGTCGCGCAGGGCTTCGAGCAGGCGGTAGCCGCTCGCGGCGACCGGCCCGGAATAGATGTAGCCGGCGTGCGGCACGATCAGCGCCTTGGGGCGCAGCGGACGGACGCTGGCGGCGGCGAGGTGGGCGGCGACGGTGCTGCGCAGTTTGCGCGCATCGGCGGGGTAGAACAGGCCGGCGACGGCCGGCGGGCGTACGCGGGCGGACATGGTCGACTCCTGCCGCAACGGCGGTGTAACGGTACCTATACTTTAGATAGCATAAGCCTTTATGGCGGCATTCCAGCCGTCGATCAGCCTGCGGGGAGGCCCCCGATGAGCACGTATGACGCCAGTCCGAATGACGCCCGCTACACGGTGCCGGGCCGTTACTGGCACCGGCTGGACGACGGCCGCATCCAGTGCGACCTGTGTCCGCGCGACTGCCGCCTGCACGCCGGGCAGCGCGGGCTGTGCTTCGTGCGCGCCCGCGAGGGCGACGCGATGGTGCTGACCAGTTACGGGCGTTCGAGCGGCTTCTGCATCGACCCGATCGAGAAGAAGCCGCTCAATCACTTCCTGCCCGGCACGCCGGTGCTGTCCTTCGGCACCGCCGGCTGCAACCTGGCCTGCAAGTTCTGCCAGAACTGGGACATCAGCAAATCCCGCGAGATCGACCGCCTCGCCGACGCCGCGTCGCCCGAGCGCATCGCCGAGGTCGCGCAGCGGCTGGGCTGTCGCAGCGTGGCCTTCACCTACAACGACCCGGTGATCTTCCTCGAGTACGCGGTGGACGTCGCCGCCGCCTGCCGCGCCCGCGGCATCAAGTCGGTCGCGGTCACCGCGGGCTACATCAGCGCCGCGGCGCGGCCCGAGTTCTACGCCGCGATGGACGCTGCCAACGTCGACCTCAAGGCCTTCACCGAGGATTTCTATCACCGCCTGTGCGGCGGGCACCTGCAGCCGGTGCTCGACACGCTGGTGTACCTGAAGCGCGAGACCCAGGTGTGGTTCGAGATCACCACGCTGCTGATCCCCGGGCACAACGACGGCGATGCCGAAGTCGAGGCGCTGAGCCACTGGGTGATGGAGCAGCTCGGCCCCGACGTGCCGCTGCACTTCACCGCCTTCCACCCGGACTGGAAGCTCACCGACGTGCCGCACACGCCGCCGGCGACGCTGACCCGCGCCCGCGACATCGCCCGGCGCGCAGGCCTGCACCACGTGTACACCGGCAACGTGCACGACCGCGACGGCGGCAGCACCTGGTGTTCGGGCTGCGGCACGCGGCTGATCGGCCGCGACTGGTACGAGCTCGACGTATGGAACCTCGACGCCCGGGGGCACTGCCGCAGCTGCGGCACGCCCTGCCCGGGGGTGTTCGAGGCGCGTCCGGGTGCCTGGGGCGCGCGCCGCCAGCCGGTGCACATCGCCACCGCCTGAGTGCCGGCGCGCCGCGCCGGGTGCCGCTGGCCGCGCTGCGGGGCTTGCGGCATGCTGCACGCCCGTGCCTGCCGCCCGTGCGTCCATGCTCGCCTACCGTCACGCCTTCCACGCCGGCAACTTCGCCGACTGCTTCAAGCACACGCTGCTGCTCGAGCTGCTCGCCGGGCTGGCGCGCAAGGACAGGCCCTTCGCGGTGCTCGACAGCCACGCCGGTGCCGGCGTCTACGACCTCGGTGGCGCCGCCGCCGACAAGACCGGCGAGTGGCGCGCCGGCATCGGCCGGCTGTGGGACGCGCCCGCGCTCGGCCCCGAACTCGACGCCTTCCGCGCGGCGGTGGCGGCGCTGAACCCCGACGGCCGCCTGCGCCACTACCCGGGTTCGCCGCAACTCGTGCGCGGGGCGCTGCGCGCGCACGACCGGCTGATCGCCTGCGAGCTGCACCCGGCCGACCACGCGCTGCTGAAGGCGGCCTGCGCCGGTGACCGGCGCGTGGCGGTGCACCGGCGCGATGGCTACGAGGCCGCCGGCGCGCTGCTGCCGCCGCCGGAGCGGCGCGGGCTGCTGTTCGTCGACCCGCCCTACGAGGACAAGCGCGAGTTCGACCGCCTCGTCGAGTTCGTCGCGCGGGTGCACCGGCGCTGGCGCGAAGGCACGCTGGCGCTGTGGTACCCGATCCTCGACCGGGCGCCGAGCGAGCGCTTCGCCCGGCGCGTGACGGCGCTCGGCATCCCCGCGCTGCTGCGGCTCGAACTCGGCATCGCCCCCTACGACAGCCCGCACGGCATGGGCGGCAGCGGCATGCTGATCGTCAACCCGCCCTGGCAGCTCGACCGCAACGCCGCGCGCTGGCTGCCGGAACTGCTCGAACACCTGCGCGCCGGCCCGCACGGGCAGACGCGCGTCGATTGGCTCACCCCGGCCTGACCCGCAGGAGGTCCGCATGACCGCATCGCCGCTGGTCGACGCCCGCACCCTCGCCGCGCATCTCGACGATGCCGCGTGGGTGGTGGTCGACTGCCGTTTCAGCCTCGCCGATCCCGCGGCGGGGCGCCGCGACTGGGCCGCCGGGCACATCCCCGGCGCGCGCTACGCGCACCTCGACGAGGACCTCTCCGGCCCGGTGCGCGCCGACAGCGGCCGCCACCCGCTGCCGGACCCGGCGGCGTTCGCCGCCTGCCTCGGGCGCTTCGGCATCACCCCGGACTCGCAGGTCATTGCCTACGACACCGCCGGCGGCGCGATGGCCGCGGCGCGGCTGTGGTGGCTGCTGCGCTGGTTCGGCCACGCGCGCGCGGCGGTGCTCGACGGCGGCCTGGCGGCGTGGCTGCGCGCCGGCCTGCCGCTCGCCACCGACACCCCGGCGCCGCAGCCGACGGTGTATCCGCCGACGCCCGACGACCACGCCTGGCTGCCGAGCGCCTGCGTGCCGGCGGCACTGGCGCTCGGCGAGCGGCTCGTCGACGCCCGCGCGGCGGCGCGCTTTCGCGGCGAGGTCGAGCCGATCGACCCGGTCGCCGGCCACATCCCCGGCGCGGTCAACCTGCCGCACGACGGCAACCTCGACGCCGACGGCCGCTTCCTGCCGCCCGAGCGGCTGCGCGAGCGCTTCGCCGCGGTGCTCGGCGGTGCGGCGCCGGCGACGGTGATCCACAGCTGCGGCTCGGGGGTCACCGCCTGCCACAACCTGCTGGCGATGGAAATCGCCGGGCTGCACGGCTCGCGGCTCTACGCCGGGTCGTGGAGCGAGTGGGTACGCGACCCGGCGCGGCCGGTGGCGACCGGTGGCTGAGCGCGGGTGGCGGCAGCGATGTGCCTGATCCTGTTCGCCTGGCAGGCGCGGGCGCGCTACCGGCTGGTGCTGGCGGCGAACCGCGATGAGTTCTACGCGCGCCCGGCGGCGCCGATGGACTGGTGGCCCGAGCGCCCCACGGTGCTCGCCGGGCGCGACCTCGAAGCCGGCGGCACCTGGTTCGGGGTGACGCGCGACGGGCGCTTCGCCGCCGTCACCAACCACCGCGACCCGCACCGCAACGTCGACGGCCGCCCGTCGCGGGGGGCGCTGGTGGCCGACTACCTCGGCGGCGATGCCGCGCCCGGTGACTACCTCGCCGCACTCGCCCGCCGCGGGGAGGATTACAACGGCTTCAACCTGCTGGTCGGCGACCGCGAGACGCTGTGGTACTACGGCAACCGCGACGGCGCGCCGCGGCCGCTCGCGCCCGGCGTGTACGGGCTGTCCAACGCGCTGCTCGACACCCCCTGGCCCAAGGTGCGCCACGGCAAGCACGCGCTCGCGACGGCGCTGGCGCAGCCCGAGGTCGCGCCGGAGGCGCTGTTCACGCTGCTCGCCGAGCGCCGCGAGGCGCCCGACGCCGAACTGCCGGCGACCGGCGTCAGCCTGGAGTGGGAGCGGCGGCTGTCGCCGCTGTTCATCGCGAGCGAGAGCTACGGCACGCGCTGCTCGACGGTGCTGCTGTTCGGCGACGACGGCTGCGTGCAGGTGCACGAGCGCGACGCCGGTGACGGCGCCGAGCGCGGCTTCGGCTGGCGCCTGGGGTGACGGCGCGGGGGAGGGCGCGCGCTTGCCAATCCGCTGCCGCCTCCGGACACTAGCGCGCCCCCCGGCCCGGTTCTTCTCCCGATGCAGTTCGAACTCCTCCACACCGACGGCGCGGCACGGCGCGGCCGCCTGCGCTTTGCCCGCGGCAGCGTCGAAACCCCCGTGTTCATGCCGGTCGGCACCTACGCCACCGTCAAGGCGATGACGCCCGAGGAGCTGCGGGCGAGCGGCGCCGAGATCATCCTCGGCAACACCTTCCACCTGTGGCTGCGCCCGGGCACCGAGGTGATCCGCGCGCACGGCGACCTGCACGGCTTCATGCACTGGGACGGGCCGATCCTGACCGATTCGGGCGGCTTCCAGGTGTTCTCGCTCGCCGAGCTGCGCACCATCAGCGAGGCCGGCGTGAGCTTCCGCTCGCCGGTGAACGGCGACCGCGTGTTCCTCGGCCCCGAGGAGTCGATGCAGATCCAGCACGCCCTCGGCTCCGACGTGGTGATGATCTTCGACGAGTGCACGCCGTTCCCGGCCACCGAGGAGCAGGCACGGGCGTCGATGGAGCTCAGCCTGCGCTGGGCCGCGCGCTCGCGCGCCGAGCACGACCGGCTCGGCAACGCGCAGGCGCTGTTCGGCATCGTCCAGGGCGGCATGTACCCGGCGCTGCGCGCGGCATCGGCCGCCGGGCTGCAGGCGATCGGCTTCGACGGCTACGCGATCGGCGGGCTCGCGGTCGGCGAGCCGATGGCGGTGCGCAACGCCATGCTCGACAGCACCGTGCCGCACCTGCCGGCCGCGCGCCCGCGCTACCTGATGGGGGTGGGCAAGCCCGAGGACCTCGTCGAGGGCGTGCTGCGCGGCGTCGACATGTTCGACTGCGTGATGCCCACCCGCAACGCACGCAACGGCCACTACTTCACCCACGACGGCGACGTGCGCATCCGCAACAGCCGCTACCGCGACGACACCCGGCCGATCGCCGAGGACTGCGACTGCTACACCTGCGCGCACTACTCGCGCGCCTACCTGCGCCACCTCGACAACTGCGACGAGATCCTCGGCGCGCGCCTCGGCACGCTGCACAACTGCCGCTACTACCAGCAGCTGATGGCGCGCCTGCGCGACGCCATCGCCGCCGGCCGCCTGGCCGAGTACGTGCGCGAGTTCTACGCGCGGCGCGGGAAGCCGTCGGACGCCCGTGTATAATGCGCGGCCCGCGCCGGGAGCCGGCGCGGGCCCCACCACCACCGAACCCCCCGAGGATGCCCTTCCATGAGTTTCTTCATCGCTGATGCCATGGCGCAGGCCGCGCCCGCCGGCGCGCCGGCCGGCGGCGGCTGGGAAGCCCTGTTGTTTCCGCTGCTGCTGGTCGGTGTCTTCTACTTCCTGATGATCCGCCCGCAGCAGAAACGCGCCAAGGAGCACAAGGTGATGCTCGAAGGCCTGAAGAAGGGCGACGAGGTCGTCACCAACGGCGGCGTGCTCGGGCGCGTGACCGAGGTCGGTGAGAGCTTCCTGCAGGTCGAGGTCGCCGACGGCGTGCACCTCAAGGTGCAGAAGCAGGCCGTCGGCTCGCTGATGCCCAAGGGCACCTACAAGAACTCGTGAGCGGGGCCGTCCGATGCTGAACCGCTACCCCTGGTGGAAGTACGCGATCATCGCCGTCGCCACGCTGATCGGCATCGTCTATGCGCTGCCGAACGTGTACGGCGAGGACCCCGCGGTCCAGGTGTCGCCGACGCGCTCCGCGGCCGTGGACCAGGCCCTGTACCGGCGCGTCGCCGAGCGGATCAGCCAGGACGGCATCAGCCCCAAGACCATCGAGCTCGGCGCCGGGCAGCTGCTGGTGCGGCTGAAGGACACCGACGACCAGCTCAAGGTCGCCGACAGCCTCGAGCAGGCGCTGGGCCGCGACTACTCGGTGGCCCTGAACCTCGCGCCGAGCACCCCGGCGTGGCTGCGCGCGCTCAACGCCCATCCGATGTTCCTCGGCCTCGACCTGCGCGGCGGCGTGCACTTCCTGATGGAAGTCGACATGAAGGCGGTGGTCAAGCAGGCCGAGGAACGCTACGTCGAGGACATCCGCGCGCTGCTGCGCAACGAGAAGGTGCGCTACGTCAGCGTGGGGCGTAACCCCGGCGGCGGCGTGCGCGTGAGTTTCCGCGAGGCCGCCGACCGCGACCAGGCGCTCGGCCTGATCCGCGACAAGCTGACCACGCTGCAGGTGGGCGACGCCGGCGCCTCGGCGCTCGACCTGGTCCTCACGATCGGCGAGCCCGAACTGCGCGAGCGTCGCACCTTCGCGCTGCAGCAGAACATCACCACGCTGCGCAACCGGGTCAATGCGCTCGGCGTCGCCGAACCGGTGATCCAGCAGCAGGGCGAGTCGCGCATCGTCGTGCAGCTGCCGGGCATCCAGGATACCGCGCGTGCCAAGGAGATCCTCGGCGCCACCGCGACGCTCGAATTCCGCCTGGTCGACAGCAGCGGCGACATCAACGCCGCGCTGCAGGGACAGGTGCCGATCAACGCCAAGCTCTACAAGGGCCGCGACGGTCGCCCCTACCTGCTCGACCGGCGGGTGATCCTCACCGGCGACTCCATCACCGACGCCTCCAGCGGCATCGAGCAGCAGAGCGGCAGCCCGGCGGTGTACATCACGCTCGACGGCAAGGGCGCCAAGCGCATGGAGGACGGCACCAAGGACAACATCGGCAAGCTGATGGCGACGGTGTTCATCGAGACCCGCACCGAGACGCGCACGGTCGACGGCCAGCCGCAGAAGGTCACGACCACGACCGAAGAGGTCATCAACGCCGCCACCATCCGCGACCGCCTCGGCGCGCGCTTCCAGATCACCGGCATCGACAGCCCGCAGGAGGCGCGCAACCTCGCGCTGCTGCTGCGCGCCGGCGCGCTGTCGGCGCCGATCCAGATCGTCGAGGAGCGCACCGTCGGTCCCAGCGCCGGCAAGGAGAACATCGAGCAGGGCTTCGATTCCGCGCTGGTCGGCTTCCTCATCGTCGCCGCGTTCATGATCATCAGCTACCGCCTCTGCGGCGTGGTCGCGGTGATCGCGCTCGCCGCCAACGTGGTGCTGATCATCGCCATCCTGTCGCTGTTCCAGGCCACGCTCACGCTGCCCGGCATCGCCGGCATCGTGCTGACGATGGGCATGGCGGTGGATGCCAACGTGCTGATCTACGAGCGCATGCGCGAGGAGATCGACCTCGGCCTGACGCCGCAGGCGGCGATCAAGGCCGGCTTCGACCGTGCCTTCGCGACCATCGTCGACGCCAACTTCACCCACCTGATCGCCGGCGTCGCGCTGCTGCTGCTGGGGTCGGGGCCGGTGCGCGGCTTCGCGGTGACGCTGATCATCGGCATCCTCACCTCGCAGTTCACGGCGGTGATGGTCAGCCGCGGCGTCATCAACCTCATCTACGGTGGCCGTAAGGTCGAACGCCTGTCGGTCTGACCGGCGCGACGGAATCCGCACATGCGTCTGCTTCCCAAGAAAACGAACATCGACTTCCTGCGCTACGGCAAGCTCTGCGTCGGCCTGTCGATCGCGCTGCTGCTGGGCTGCATCGTCGCGCTGGTGCTGCGCGGGCTGAACTTCGGGCTCGATTTCACCGGCGGCACGCTGATCGAGGCGCGCTACTCGCACGCCGTCGAGATCCCGCAGGTGCGCGAGGCCTTGCGCGAGGCCGGCTTCGGCGATGCGCAGACGCAGTACTTCGGCTCGGCGGCGGAGGTCCTGATCCGCGTGCCGCCGCGCGAGGGCGTCAACACCGCCGAGATCAGCACGCGGGTGCTGGAGGCGCTGCGCAGCGGCACCGGCAACGCCGATGCCGAGATCCGCAAGATCGAGTTCGTCGGCCCGCAGGTCGGCAACGAACTGGTGCAGGACGGGGCACTCGCGGCGCTGATCGCCACGCTCGGCATCCTGGTCTACGTGGCGTTCCGCTTCGAGTGGCGCCTGGCGGTGGGGGCGATCGCGGCGACCGTGCACGACGTGGTGTTCTGCATCGGCGTGTTCGCCCTGTGGCGCATCGAGTTCGACCTGACCACGCTCGCCGCGGTGCTGGCGGTGATCGGCTACTCGGTCAACGACACCGTGGTGGTGTTCGACCGCATCCGCGAGAACTTCCGCAACCGCGCCTTCAGCAAGGCGACGACGAAGGAGGTGATCAATGCCTCGATCAACGAGACGCTCGCGCGCACGATCATGACCAGCATGACGACCCTGCTCGCCGTGATCGTGCTGCTGGGCTGGGGCGGGCCGGCGATCCACACGTTCTCGCTGACGATGGTGATCGGCGTGGTGGTCGGTACCTATTCGTCGATCTACATCGCCAGCGCCACGCCGTATTTCCTCGGCCTGAAGCGCGAGGATCTGCTGCCGCGGGCGAAGGAAGACCTCGACCACATTCCCTGAGCGGCACGCGCCGGGAGCGGTCACGCAAAAGGGGCGGCCTTGGCCGCCCCTTTTGCGTCGGGGCGCGCGTCAGCGCAGGCCGCGGATCTGGTCGAGCGGGTCCGTGTCGTCGTCGGCGCGTGCGGCCAGGCGGTCGGCGGTGCTGTCGGGCGTGTGCGCGGCGTCGCTTTCGACGCCGCGGATCACCATCACCGCCCAGATCGACGACACCGCCCACACGAACAGCCCGAACGCGAGCACCCAGTGACTCGGCCCCTGGGTGCTGCCGGCGACGTCGCCGTTCAGGCCCATCGCGATGCCGACCAGCGCGCTCATCCAGACCGTCGCGATCGGTGCCGCGCACCAGGCCGCGCGACCGCCGTACTTGGCGATCGCCAGCGGCGGGAGCACGGCGGCCAACGCCATCTTGTTCATCTGCGGGTCTCCTCTGCGGTCGTGCGGGTGCGGCCGTGGTCGGCCGTCTGTAGGGTTTTTCAGGGCGCTGCGGGATAGCACGCGGGCCCGTTTCCCGCAAGCGCCGGTCGCGGCCTCAGCGGGCGAGCGCGGGCGTGAGGTGCGGCTGCAGGGTCTGCAGCAGCGCCTTGAACACCTTCGGGTGCCCGGCGACGACGTTGCCGCTCAGCAGGTAGTCGTTGCCGCCGCCGAAGTCGCCGACCAGCCCGCCCGCCTCCTGCACCAGCAGGGCCCCCGCGGCGATGTCCCACTCGGCGAGCCCGATCTCCCAGAAGCCGTCGAGCCGCCCGGCGGCGACGTAGGCGAGGTCGAGTGCCGCCGAGCCGGCGCGACGCATCTCGGCGCACTGGGTGGCGAGCGCGGCGAAGCACGCCAGATAGGCGGGCATGTGCTGGGGGCGGCGGAACGGGAAGCCGGTGCCGAGCAGGGCGCCTTCGAGGCCCGGCAGCGGCCGCACGCGGATGCGGCGGTCGTTGAGTTGCGCGCCGGCGCCGCGCGAGGCGGTGAACATCTCCTGGCGCAGCGGGTCGTAGACCAGCCCGGCCTCCAGCCGGCCGCGCACCTTGAGCGCGATGGAGACGGCGAAGTGCGGGTGTCCGTGCAGGAAGTTGGTGGTGCCGTCGAGCGGGTCGATGACCCACTGGTACTCGGCATCGGCGGCGCCGTGGCTGCCGCTCTCCTCGCCGAGGATGGCATGGTCGGGATAGGTCCTGCGCAGCACGTTGACGATTTCGCGCTCGGCCTGGACGTCGACTTCGCTGACGAAGTCGTTGCGACCCTTCTCGCTGACGCTGAGATGGTCGAGCCGTTCGAGGTTGCGCAGGATGACCTTGGCGGCGGCGAGCGCGGCGCGCTTGGCGATGGTGAGCGTCGGATGCATGGCGGCGGGCTTACGTGTGAAAGATCGGGCCGGGGCGTCGGCAAAGCGGGCTATTATAGCAGACCGTGCTCTGCCCGCCGGCGAATCCCCATGCTCATCCCCCACCTGCGTATCGTCCTCGTCGACACCAGCCACCCCGGCAACATCGGCGCCGCCGCGCGCGCGATGAAGAACATGGGCGTCACCGAACTCGTCCTGGTGACCCCGCAGCAGTTCCCGCATCCCGAAGCGGATGCCCGCGCCTCGGGCGCCGACGACGTGCTCGCCGCCGCGCGCGTCGTCGCGACCCTCGACGCGGCGCTCGCCGACTGCGTGCTCGCCATCGCCACCACCGCGCGCACGCGCCACCTGTCGGCGCCGGTGCTGGAGCCGCGGGCGGTGGCCGAGCACGCCGTCGCGACCCTCGCCGAAGGGCCGGTCGCGCTGGTGTTCGGCCGCGAGCGCACCGGCCTCACCAATGCCGAGATCGACCGCTGCAACCTGCTCGCGCACATCCCGACCAATCCCGGGTACAGCTCGCTGAACCTCGCCGCCGCGGTGCAGGTGATGTGCTACGAGGCGCGTCTCGCCTGGCGTGCGCAGCAGGCCGACGCCGCGGCGGGCGGGAGCGCACGCGCGGAGCCGCTCGCCACCGCCGAGGAGCTCGAGGCGCTCTACGCCCACTACGCGTCGGCGCTGATCCGCATCGGCTTTCTCGACCCGGACAAGCCCCGCCACCTGATGCGCCGGCTGCGCTGCCTGTACCACCGTGCCGCGCTGCAGCGCAACGAGGTGGCGCTGCTGCGCGGCATCCTCAGCGCCGTCGAGGAGCGCAAGCAGCCCGGCAGCAAGTGCGGGCCGCGCCCGCCCCGGCGCGGGGATGGCAATAGTTGACCGCATTGCTCGGGATTGGCTATAAAACGGCGCGTTGAAGAGGCGCCATGAAACTGACCACCAAAGGCCGCTACGCGGTCACCGCCATGCTCGATCTCGCGATCCACTACCAGGGTGACCCGGTGGTGCTCGCCGACATTTCGGAGCGTCAGTCGATTTCGCTCGCCTACCTCGAGCAGCTGTTCGCCAAGCTGCGCCGCTTCGGGCTGGTGTGCAGCACGCGCGGGCCCGGGGGCGGGTACTCGCTCGGCCGGCCCGCGCACGCGATCACGCTGGTCGACGTCATCGAGGCGGTGGACGAGGGGGTCGACACCACCCGCTGTGGCGGGGCGTCGAACTGCCAGGGCATGCAGCGCTGCCTCACCCACGACCTGTGGGCCGAGCTCAACGAGCACATCAACGCCTTCCTGAGCGGGCACACGCTGGGCGATCTCGTCGAGCGCCACCGCCGCCGCGCCACGGCCGCGGGCGGCGAGCACGTGGTGGCGTTCGAGCGCAGTGAGCCGGCGGCGGGCGAGCGGGTGTCATGAACCGTCCGCTCTACCTCGACCACGCGGCGACCACACCGGTCGACGCCCGCGTGGTCGCCGCGATGGTCGACTGCCTCGGCGCCGACGGCGCGTTCGGCAATCCGGCCTCGGTGACGCACGGCTACGGGCGCGAGGCGGCCGAGCGGGTCGAGGCGGCGCGGGCCGAGGTGGCGGCGCTGATCGGCTGCGAGCGCCGCGAGATCGTCTGGACCTCCGGCGCCACCGAAGCCGACAACCTCGCGCTGAGCGGCGCGGCGCGGGCCGCCCCGCGCGGCAAGCGGCACATCGTCACGCTCGCCACCGAGCACAAGGCGGTGCTCGACACCTGCCGCCAGCTCGCCCGCGGCGGCTGGGAGATCACCTGCCTGGCGCCGGCGGCGGACGGCGTGCTCGACCTCGACCAGCTCGCTGCCGCGCTGCGGGACGACACCCTGCTGGTGTCGGTGATGGCGGTGAACAACGAGACCGGCGTGACCCAGGATCTCGAAGCCATCGGCCGGCTCACGCGCAGCCGCGGCGTGCTGTTCCACATCGACGCCGCCCAGGCCGCCGGGCGGATCGCGCTCGACGTGGCGCGCTTCGAGGCCGACCTGATGAGCCTGTCCGCGCACAAGGCCTACGGGCCGAAAGGCGTGGGCGCGCTCTACGTGCGCCGCTGGCCGCGCGCCCGCGTGGAGCCGCTGCTGCACGGCGGCGGCCAGGAACACGGGCTGCGTGCCGGCACGCTCGCGACCCACCAGATCGTCGGCATGGGCGAGGCCTGCCGGCTGGCGCGCGAAGCGCTCGAGCGCGACGCGGCCCATCTGCGTGCGCTGCGCGAGCGCTTGTGGGCGGGGCTGCGCGAGCTCGGGGGCGTGCAGCTCAACGGCCACGCCACCCGTGCGGCCGGCGGCATCCTGAACGTGAGCGTCGACGGCCTCGGCGCCGAAAGCCTGCTGCTCGCGCTGCCCGGGCTCGCGCTGTCGGCGGGCTCGGCGTGCACCTCGGTGGCGGACGAGCCCTCGCACGTGCTGCGGGCGATGGGCCTCGACGCGGCGCGGCTGCGCTCGGCGCTGCGCTTTTCGCCCGGCCGCCACACCACGGTCGAGGACATCGATCGTGCGCTGGAGGCGGTCCGCCGCGCCGTGGCGCGCCTGCGCGCGCTGGCGGGCGGGCGCCGACCGGCGCCGGGTGCCGCTCCGGCAGCCGGGGCGTTCGGCTACGGCCCGGTGGTGCTGGAGCGCTTCGCGGCCGCGGCCCGCGCCGGCGACTTCGAGCCCGGAACCCCGGGCGTCGCCCGCGGCCAGGCGGACGACCCCGCCGGCACCGAGACGCTCACCGTGCAACTGCGCGTGGATGCCCGCGGCATGATCGCGCAAGCGCGGTTTCGCGCCCACGGCAGTCCCGCGCTGATCGCCGCCGGCGATTTCACCGCCGAATCCGTCAGCGGCCGCACCGTCGAGGAGGCGCGCGGTCTCACCCATCGTCACATCGCCGAGGCCCTGCGCCTGCCGCCGTCGCGCCTGCCGGCGGCGGTGCTGGCAGGGCAG
This sequence comes from Plasticicumulans lactativorans, assembly GCF_004341245.1. Lineage (GTDB taxonomy): Bacteria > Pseudomonadota > Gammaproteobacteria > Competibacterales > Competibacteraceae > Plasticicumulans_A > Plasticicumulans_A lactativorans. The sequence goes on from NZ_SLWY01000005.1 coordinate 187,062, forward strand.
GCCCTGATCGCCGCGCTCGACGATGCCGTCGCGCGCCTGCTGCCGCGCCCGGTCGGCGCGGCCTGATTTCGAACCCGTACTTAAGGAGATACGCCCGCATGGCACTGACCCTCACCGAAACCGCCGCCGAGCGCGTGCACAACTTCCTCGCCAAGCGTGGCAAGGGCATCGGGCTGCGCCTGGGGGTACGCACCTCGGGCTGCTCGGGCTTCATGTACACCGTCGATTACGCCGATGCCGTCGAGGCCGGGGATCAGGTGTTCGAGAGCCGCGGCGTCAAGCTGATCGTCGCCGCGAAGAGCCTCGCGTTCCTCGACGGGATGGAGGTCGACTTCGTCCGCGAGGGGCTGAACGAGGGCTTCAAGTTCCGCAATCCGAACGTCAAGGGCGCGTGCGGCTGCGGCGAGAGCTTCAGCGTCTGAGCGCGCCGGGTCGCGTTGCCGCCCTGCCCCCGATGCCGCTACACTCTGCGCCCGCCGTCGCCCTGGCGGGCGCCCTTCCTTCCCGGTTTTCAAATCAAGCCCTTGGTTCACAAAGCGGAGATTTTCCCGAATGGCCGTTGAGCGCACGCTTTCCATCATCAAACCCGATGCCGTCGCGAAGAATCTGATCGGTCAGATCTACGCGCGCTTCGAGGCCGCCGGCCTGCGTATCGTCGCCGCCCGCATGCTGCAGCTGTCGGAAGAGCAGGCCGGTGCCTTCTATGCCGTGCACAAGGAGCGTCCGTTCTACAAGGACCTGGTCACCTTCATGACCTCGGGCCCGGTGATGGTGCAGGTGCTGGAAGGCGAGAGCGCGATCCAGAAGAACCGCGACATCATGGGGGCGACCGATCCCAAGAAGGCCGCCGCCGGCACCCTGCGCCACGATTTCGCCGACTCGGTCGACGAGAACGCCGCGCACGGCTCCGACGGCCCGGAGACGGCCGCCGCCGAGATCGAGTTCTTCTTCGGCCGGGACGGCATCTGCCCGCGCACGCGCTGAGCGACATCGACCCGTGGACACCCCGGCCCGCATCAATCTGCTCGACCTGACGCGGCGCGAACTCGAGGCTTTCTTCGCCGGTCTCGGCGAGAAGCCGTTCCGTGCCCAGCAGGTCATGAAGTGGATCTACCACGAGGGCATCACCGACTTCGAGGCGATGACCAACCTCTCGAAGAAGGTGCGCAGCCAGCTCATGGCGCTGGCCGAGGTGCGCCTGCCCGAGGTGGTGCTCGACCAGGCCTCCGGCGATGGCTCGCACAAGTGGCTGATCCGGGTCGATTCGGGCAACTGCATCGAAGCGGTGTTCATCCCCGAGACCGGCCGCGGCACGCTCTGCGTGTCCTCGCAGGTGGGCTGCGCGCTCAACTGCAGCTTCTGCTCGACGGCGCAGCAGGGCTTCAACCGCAACCTGTCGGTCGCCGAGATCATCGGCCAGGTCTGGCTCGCCAACCGCGCCCTCGGCTGGCGCATCGCCGGCGAGCGCGCCATCACCAACGTGGTGATGATGGGCATGGGCGAGCCGCTGATGAACTTCGAGGCGGTCGTCGCGGCGATGGACCTGATGATGGACGACTTCGGCTTCGGCCTGTCGAAACGCCGCGTGACGCTCAGCACCTCGGGCGTGGTGCCGGCCCTGCACCGCCTGCGCGAGGTGACCGACGTCAGCCTCGCGGTGTCGCTGCACGCGCCCTTCGATGGCTTGCGCGACGAGCTGGTGCCGATCAACCGCAAGTACCCGATCGCCGAGCTGCTCGATGCCTGCGCCGCCTACATCGCCGGCAAGCCGCACCGCCGCATCACCTGGGAATACGTGATGCTCGACGGCGTCAACGACAGTCCCGAGCACGCGCATGCGCTGGCCAGGCTGATCCGCCACATCCCGTCGAAGGTCAACCTGATTCCGTTCAACCCCTTCCCGCACACGCGCTACCGGCGTTCGCCGCAGGCGGCGATCGACCGTTTCCGTGACATTCTGATCGGGCATCGGCTGACCACGGTCACGCGCCGTACCCGGGGTGATGACATCGACGCCGCCTGCGGTCAGCTGGCGGGGCGGGTGCTCGATCGCGGCACGCGCGCGGTACGGGTGTTGCGGGCGGCGGGCTGAACCATCGCATGCACGCGTTTCGCTTCGCGCTCGTGCTGGCGCTCGCCGCCGGCCTTTCCGGCTGCCAGACCATCGGCAAGTGGTTCGGCGCCGAGGAGGACCCGAACGCGGCCGGGGTGCCGCAGGCCCCGCCGCCGCGCATCGAGCCGAATCGTGAGGAGGCGGCCCGGCTGAACCTGCGCCTCGGAATCGGTTACATACAGAGTGGCGACTACGCCGTGGCCGTCGAAAAGCTGAAGAAAGCCATCGAGTTCGACGACTCCGTCGCGGAGGCGCACAACGCCCTGGGGCTCGCCCACGAGCGCCTGCGCGAGCTGGGGGCCGCCGAACGCGAATACGCGCGCGCCGTGGAGCTCAATCCGAACTTCGCCCCGGCGCAGCTCAACCAGGCGCGACTGGCCTGCCTGCGAGGGCAGGTGGGGGTGGGCGAGAAGCGCCTCGTCGCGATGGCCGACAACCCCGTCGGCGACGTCACGCCCGAAACCGCCCTGGTCGAGGCGGCGTCGTGCGTGCGGACGGTGGCGCCGGAGCGCGCCGAGGATTACCTGCGCCGCGCGATCGAACTGAACCCGCGCGCGTCGCGCGCGCATTATGATCTCGCCGTGCTGCTGCTCGACCGCGGTCGTGCCACCGAGGCGCGGGTTGAACTGCAGCGCTTTCACGAACTCGCCGGCTACTCGGCCGAAAGCCTCGCCCTCGGCGTCCGGATCGCGGATGCCACCGGCGACGCCGCGCTGCGCCGCGAGTACCAAACCCTCCTGCAGAGCCGCTTCGGCGGCTCGCCCGACGCCCGCCGACTGCGCCCGCCGCGATGAAGAAAGCCGATACCCAACAGCAGGGCCGCACCCAACAGGACGTTTCCAGCCTCGCCGCATACCTGCTGGGCGGGCGCGAGGAGCGTGGACTGTCCGCGGCCGACCTGGCCCAGCGCGCCGGCCTGCCGCTGCCAGCGATCACGGCCCTGGAGAACGGGCGCTTCGCCGAGGTGGGGCCTCCGGTGTTCGTGCGCGGCTACCTGATCCGCTACTGCCGCGCGCTCGGCCTCGCCGAGGAGGCGGTGCTCGAACGCTACCGCGCGCTCGGCCTCGCCGAGCCCCCGCCGCTGCGCCTGCGCGGTGAGCCGGACGGCAGCGCGCCGCGCGGACAGGGCGTTCTGCGCCCGTTCACCTATCTGCTGGTGCTGGTGCTGCTGGCCTATGGCGGCTGGCGCGGTTTCGAACTGGTCTCGACGTACCTGGCGGGGTCGGGCACCTCCGGCACCACCACCACGTCCGACGCCGGCGTGCGACAGGAGCTCGCGCTGCCGAATGCCGCGCCGCCGCCGGCCACCTCAGCTGCTGCAGGGAGCGCTCCGGTCGCGCCGCCGCTGGCATCCGCTGCGCCGCCGGCGCCACCGCCCGAGCCGGTGGCGCGTGCCGCCACGGCCGAGGCGGCGACCCTGCAGCCGTCGCCGGCGGCTTCGGCGGCAGCCCCCTCCGCCACGGCGGCGGTCACGCCGAGCGTGGCGAACACGCCCGCGGCGTCCGCCCCCGCGGCGGCGGCCGACGCCGAAGCCCGGCTCGAACTCGAGTTCACCGCCGCCAGTTGGGCCGAAGTGCGCGACGGCGGTGGCCGGATCCTGCTGAACGGCACCTTGCGTGCCGGCTCGGCGCGCACGCTCACCGGCAAGGCGCCGTTCAAGATCGCCCTCGGCAATGCCCAGGCGGTGCGCCTGAAGCTGGACGGCGCGCCGGTCGACACCGCGGTCTACGCCCCCAAGCGCGGCACCGTCAGCCGCTTCACGCTCGGTGCCGACCAGGCGGCCGGCAGCGGCGACTGAACGTCCCCCTTTCCCCACGCGGCGGGTCCGTGCCGCCCCTCACCGAGCACGTTTCGAACGATGGCGAAGAATCTCCAGGCGATCCGCGGGATGAACGACATCCTGCCGGACGCATCCCCACGCTGGGCTGCGCTCGAGGCCGCGGTACGCGAGGTCCTGGGCAGCTACGGCTACGCCGAGATCCGCTTTCCGATCGTCGAGAGCACCGAGCTGTTCCGCCGTTCCATCGGCGAAGTCACCGACATCGTCGAGAAGGAGATGTACACCTTCGCCGACCGCAACGGGGACAGCCTGACCCTGCGTCCCGAAGGCACCGCCTGCTGCGTGCGCGCCTGCCTCGAGCACGGCCTGCTGCACAACCAGCAGCAGCGGCTCTGGTACGCCGGCCCGATGTTCCGCCACGAGCGCCCGCAGAAGGGACGCTACCGGCAGTTCCACCAGATCGGCGCCGAAGCCTTCGGCATCGACGGGCCGGACATCGATGCCGAGATGATCTGCATGACGGCGCGGTTCTGGCAGCGGCTCGGGCTCGGCGACGTGCGCCTGCAGCTGAACTCGCTGGGTTCGGCGGCGGCGCGGGCCGCGTATCGCGAGCGGCTGGTGGCCTACTTCGAGGCGCACGCCGATGCGCTCGACGAGGACAGCCGGCGCCGGCTCGCGAGCAATCCGCTGCGCATCCTCGACAGCAAGAATCCGGCGATGGCCCCGCTGCTGGCCGAGGCGCCGCTGCTGATCGAGCACCTCGACGCCGCGTCGCAGGTGCATTTCGAGCGCCTGCGCGAGCTGCTCGACGCCGCCGGCATCGCCTACGAGCTCAATCCGCGCCTGGTGCGCGGGCTGGATTACTACAGCCGGACCGTGTTCGAATGGGTCACGGACCGTCTCGGCGCGCAGGGGACCGTGTGCGCCGGCGGGCGCTACGACGGCCTCGTCGAGCTGCTCGGCGGCCGGCCGACACCCGGCGTGGGTTTCGCGATGGGCATCGAGCGCCTGCTCGGCCTGCTCGAAGCCGATGCGGAGCCCGCCGCCGCGGGCGCACCGCAGGCCTACCTGGTGACCGTCGGCGCCGCGGCCGAGCTCGCCGGCCTGGTGCTCGCCGAGTCCCTGCGTGACGCCCTGCCCGGTCTGCGCCTGCAGGTCAACGGTGGCGGCGGCCAGTTCAAGAACCAGCTCAAGCGCGCCGACCGCTGCGGCGCGACCTGGGCATTGATCCTCGGCGACCAGGAGGTCGCGGACGGCAGCATCGGCGTCAAGGCCCTGCGTGAAGACGAGGAGCAGATTCGTCTGCCGCGCGCGCACCTGACCGAGTGGCTGCGTGCGCGCCTGCCGGCCCGGAGCGGGAGTACAGCGTAGCGATGGACGATTTCGTCACCGAAGAGCAACGGGTCGAAGCCCTGCACGCCTGGTGGCGCCGTAACGGCGCGGCCGCGATCCTGGTGGTGCTGTTCGCCCTGGCGGGCCTGCTCGGCTGGCAGTACTGGCAGCAGCGGCAGCGCGGCGCGGCGCAGCAGGCGTCGCTGCAGTACGACGGCGTGCTGGCCGCGCTCGGCGCCGGCGACGCCGCGCAGGTCCGCGAGCGCGGCCAGTTGCTGCGCAACGCCCACCCCGACTCGACCTACTCCGTGCTCGCAGCCTTGGCGATGGCGCGGGCGGCGAGCGATGCCGGCGATGTCGCGGCGGCGCTGGAGCAGCTCGGCTGGGTGGCCGCGCATGCCGGCACGCCGGAGCTGCGCGAGGTCGCGCACCTGCGCGCGGCGCGCCTGCTGCTCGGCGCCGGCAAGCTCGACGAGGCCCTCGCCGAGCTCGGACGGTCGATGTCCGCGGGCTTCGCCGCCGAGCGCGAAGAGCTGCGCGGCGACATCGCCTTCGCCCGCGGCGACATGGCGACCGCCCGCAGCGCGTACACCGCCGCCGTCGCGGCGGCCGGCCCCGCCGCCACGCTGATCCAGCTCAAACTCGACAACCTTCCGGCGGTGGAGAAGTGACGATGCGACGTTTCATCGTGATGGCGGCCATCGCCTGGACCGTGAGCGGCTGCGGCTGGATCACCGAATGGGTCTCGGGTACCGACAACAGCCCGCCGCCGGCGCCGCTGCAGGCGGTGGCGAACCCGATCCCGTTCAGCAAGGTCTGGGATACCCGCGTCGGCGCGGGGACCGATGGCGCCTTCGTCAAGCTCGTGCCGGCCCTCGACCAGGGCGGCGGGCTGTATGCCGCCTCGCGCGACGGCGAGGTCGTGGCGCTCGACGCCGGCAGCGGCCAGGCGCGCTGGAAGGTCGCCACCAAGCTGCCGATCAGCGGTGGCGTGGGGGTCGGCGACGGCCTGGCGGTGGTGGCCACCAGCAAGGGCGAGGTCGTGGCGTTGCGCACCGACAGCGGCAACGAGGCGTGGCGTGCGCGGGTGTCGAGCGAGGTGCTGGCACCGCCGCGGATCGCCGAGGGCGTCGTCGTGATCCGTGCCGCCGACGGGCGCTTCTTCGGCTTCGAGGTGGCCAGCGGGCGGCAGATATGGGGCTACGCCTCCACCGTACCGGTGCTGACGCTGCGCGGATCGGCGCCGCCGCTGGTGGGGCAGGGCGTGGTCATCGCCGGGCTGGAGAGCGGGCGCGTGCTCGGCCTCGACCTGCGCAGCGGCCGCCCGGTGTTCGAGCGCGTGGTGGCGGCACCGCGTGGACGCACCGAGATGGATCGCCTGGTCGACATCGACGCCGAGCCCCGCGCCGCCGGCTCGACGCTCTACATCGCGCCCTATCACGGCAGCGTCACGGCGATCGACCTGCAGAGCGGCAACCCGGTGTGGGCCAAGGACATCTCGACCTACGCCGGCCTCGACATCGACCCGCAGGCGGTCTACGTCGTCGGCGCCGACGACACCGTGTCGGCGCTCGACCGGCGCGACGGCTCGGTGCTGTGGCAGCAGGCCGAACTCAGCGGTCGCCATCTGAGCGCGCCCACGGTGTACGGACCGCTGGTCGCGCTGGCCGATTTCGAGGGCTACGTGCACCTGCTCGACAGCCGCAGCGGCCGCATCGTCGGGCGGGCGCAGATCGATTCGACCGGCGTCGGCGTGGGGCCGCTCGCGCGCGGCAACATGCTGTACGTCTATGGCAAGAGCGGCACGCTCGCGGCCTACCGCGCCGGCGGTTGAGGCCTCCCTTGTCGCCGCGGCGGCCCCTGCGCCGCGGCCTGACGCCGCCACCGGGCCCGTGCGGCCCGGTTTTCGTTTGTCCGGATCCTGGAGAAAGCTTGGCGCCATGCTCCCCGTGATCGCCCTGGTCGGCCGCCCCAACGTCGGCAAGTCCACCCTGTTCAACTGCCTGACGCAGACCCGTTCCGCGCTCGTCGCGGACTTCCCCGGCCTGACCCGCGACCGCCAGTACGGGCTCGGCAAGATCGGGCCGCTGCCGTACCTGGTGGTCGACACCGGCGGCCTCAGCGGCGAGACCGATGCCATCGACGCCCTCGTCGCCCGCCAGGCGCACAAGGCGATCGAGGAGGCCGACGCCGTGCTGCTGCTGGTGGACGCCCGTGCCGGGCTCGCCGCGGCCGACGAGGAGATCGCCACGCGCCTGCGGCGCAGCGGCAAGGCGCTGTTCCTGGTGGCGAACAAGACCGAGCACCTCGATCCCGCGCAGGCGACGGCCGACTTCCACGCGCTCGGCATCGGCGCGCCCTGGGCGATTTCGGCGACCCACCGCCGCGGCGTCGACGCGCTGATGGAGGCGGTGCTGGCGGCGGCGGCCGCGCAGCGGCCGGCGGACACGCTGCCCGCGCTCGAACGGACCACGATCGCCGCCGACGACGGCTCGATCCGCCTCGCCATCGTCGGCCGCCCGAACGTCGGCAAGTCCACGCTGGTCAACCGCCTGCTCGGCGAGGAGCGCGTGCTCGCCTTCGACCAGCCGGGGACGACGCGCGACGCGGTGGCGATCCCCTTCGAGAAGGACGGCACGCGCTACACGCTGATCGACACCGCCGGGGTCCGGCGCCGCTCGCGGGTCGACGACGCGATCGAGAAGTTCAGCGTGATCAAGACGCTGCAGGCGATCGAGGAGGCCCACGTGGTGGTGATGGTACTCGATGCCCGCCAGGGCATCGCCGACCAGGACGCCACGCTGCTCGGCTACGTGCTCGACAGCGGCCGCGCGCTGGTGCTCGCCGTCAACAAGTGGGACAAGCTCGAACCCGAGGTGCGCGACGAGGTGCGCGGCGAGCTCGCGCGCAAGCTCGCCTTCATCGACTTCGCCAACACGCACTACATCTCGGCGCTGCACGGCTCGGGGGTGATGGACCTGTTCCGCTCGGTCAGGCAGGCGTATGCCGCGGCGACGCGCAAGCTGTCCACGCCGGAACTCACACGCATCCTCGAGGACGCCGTGGCGACGCATCAGCCACCGCTCGTGCACGGGCGCAGCATCAAGCTGCGCTACGCCCACCCGGGCGGACAGAACCCGCCGGTGATCGTCATCCACGGTTCGCGCGTGGAGCACATCCCGGACGCCTACCGGCGTTACCTGATCAACACCTTCCGCCGCGTGCTGCGCCTGCACGGCACGCCGATACGCGTGGACTTCAAGGCGGGTGACAACCCCTACAAGCCGGAAGGGCTGCAGCGCAAGCAGACGCACCGGCCGCTCGCCGAGGAGCGTGCCCAGCGCATCGCCCGCCGCCGCGCCGCGACGGCCGGCACCGGCGGGCCGCGCAAGCCGTCGCCGGGGCCGAAGAAGCGCTGAAACCGCGCCCGCGCGCCGGCGTCCGGGCGCGCGCGGCGGGGCGCTCAGAGGTTCGCGCCCTCGCGGGCTTCGCGCGCCTCGCGGGCGCGCCGGCGCAGGCGCATCACCACCCAGGCGATGAACGCGAGCGCGACCACCGTGCCGAGGATGTAGAGCTGGGCATGGTGCATGTTGCCCATGAAGGCTTCCATCGCGTGGCCGAAGGCATACCCGGCGCCGGCGAAGCTCGTCGCCCAGACCGCGGCGCCGATGGTGTTGAGCACGAAGAAACGCAGCGTCGGGATGTCGCTCGCACCGATCACGAAGGGCGTGACGTTGCGGATGCCGTAGTAGAAGCGGAAGGTCAGGACCAGGAAGTCGCGGTGGCGTTCGAGGTGGCGATTGATCCACTCGACGCGCTTGCTCCACTTGGGGTGGCGGTCGAGGAGCTTCTTGCCCTGGAAGCGGCCGATGAAGAAGTAGAACTGGTCGCCGCACAGGCTGCCGACGAAGGCCGCCAGGATCACGTAGGGGAGTTCGAGCTGACCGAGCTTGGCGATGACGCCGGCGACGATCACCACGGTTTCGCCTTCGATGAAAGTCCACACCAGGATCGTCAGGTACCCGTATTCGGCGATCCAGTGCTGGATTTGTTCGAACATGCTGCCTCGTTCCCGGTGTGCCCGGTGTTGTCGTCGTTATCGTCCGGCGGCGCTCGCCTGCCCTGGAGCGGGGAGGGGCGCCATTGTCGCGAAGTCGATCGGGCGCGTCCATGCGCCCGGCCGGTGCTCACGGCTCCAGCGTCAGGGCGAGGAACAGCGCCGCGTCGCCGCGCTTCACCAGGATCGGCACCGGCTTGCCCTTCGGCAGCTTGCGTACCAGCTCCTCGAACTGGGCCACCCCGGTCACCGCCTCGTTGTTGATCCGCGTGATGACGTCGCCCGGGCGCACCCCGGCCCGCGTCGCCGGCCCCGGCGACAGTTCGCGCACCACCACGCCGGTTTCGCCCTTCGCGAACTGTTCGGCAGCGAGTTCACCGACCACCAGGCCGAGCCCCTGGCGGGCGAACCCGCCGGGCTTGTCGGCGCGGGCGACGTCGTCGGGCAGCTCCTCGATCGTCACGTTGACCACGATCTCCTTGCCCTCGCGGAACACCTTCAGCGCGGCCGGCCGGCCCGGGCTCAGGCTGCCGACCAGCGGCGGCAGGTCGCCCGAGCGCAGCACCACTCGCCCCTCGCACTCGAGCACGATGTCGCCGGCCTTGAGGCCCGCCTTGGCCGCCGGGCCGTCGGGCAGCACCTGGCCGACCAGCGCCCCGCGCGGACGGTCGAGCCCGAACGAGCGGGCGAGGTCGGGGGTCACCTCCTGGATCAGCACGCCGAGCCAGCCGCGCGAGACCTTGCCCGAGGCCTTCAACTGCTCGACCACCTTCATCGCGACGTTGATCGGGATCGCGAAGGCGAGCCCCTGGTAGCCACCCGAGCGGCTGTAGATCTGCGAATTGATGCCGATCACCTCGCCGTCGCGATTGAACAGCGGGCCACCCGAGTTGCCGGGGTTCACCGCCGCATCGGTCTGGATGAAGGGCACGTAGCTTTCGCTCGGCAGGCTGCGCCCGAGCGCGCTGACGATGCCGAGCGAGGCGCTCGCCTCGAAGCCGAAGGGCGAGCCGATCGCCACCACCCACTGCCCCACCTTCACGCGATCCGAGTCGCCGATCCTGACCGTCGGCAGGTTGTCGGCCTTGACCTTGAGCAGGGCGAGATCGCTGCGCGCATCCTTGCCGACCACCTCGGCGGCGAGTTCGCGGCGGTCGCTGAAGCCCACGGTGACCGTGTCGGCGCCCTCGACGACATGGGCGTTGGTCAGGATGTAGCCGTCGGCCGAGACGATGAACCCCGAGCCGATCGCGTTCGGCATTTCGCGCGGGGCGCGCTCCGGCATCTGCTCGAAGAAGCGGCGGAACGGTTCCTCGAAGGGCGTGCCCTCGAAGGGGTTGGGCGTTTCGGCGCGCGGCGCGCCTTTGCCGGCGGCCGGCTGCCGGTTGCCGGCGTTGACGCTGACCACGGCAGGGGCGTAGCGCTCGACCAGTTCGGTGAAGTCGGGCAGATCGGCGGCGGTGGCCGCGGTCGCCAGCAGCGCCACGCCGGCCAAGCCGGTGGCAGCCGCCCAGCGGGCGAGAGCGTTCATGGGGGTGGGCTCCTCCGAAGCGGGCAGGGGGTGGTGGCGCATGATGCCGCAGGCGCATGGACGATGGGTGACGTTGCGCCTGCGTGCAGCCCATCGACCGCGGCTGCGGCGCGAGGTTCGGCGTCAGCCGGCGCGGATCGCCTGCAGGCGTCGCCAGGCCTTGCGGCCGAGATGAGCGGCGAGCATCGCCGGCGGCATGCGCAGCCAGTGCGAGCGCCCGTAGAGCAACTGGCCGGCGAGGGGGTGCCACGGGGTCTCGAAGGTGACGGCATCGAGCAGGCGATCCATCGTCCAGCGCAGCGGGGCGGAGGGGGTGTCCGCCAGCGCGGCGAGCGCGTGCGGCGGGATGGGGCTGTCGAGCAGGCGGCGGCAGGTGTGCAGCGCATACCAGGCCGGCCGGGCCAGGTCGAGGGCGCGCGCGCGCGCCACCAGCGCATCGGTGAAGCCGGCCTCGGTGGCGATGAAGTGCGTCAGCAGGGCATCGAGGTCCACCAGGTCGCGCAGCACGTTGCCGAGGTCGCCGTCCTGGAAGGCGTGCGCGGCGCTGTGCAGCACCATGTCGGCGGGCGCGAGCACCGAGAACACCGTGCCCGGCAGGGGACGTGCCGCGTTCAGCAGCGCCGTCGCATCGGGCCGGCGGCGGCCGGTGAGCGGCAGGATGGTGTGGTGCACGTCGATCGAGGTACCCCGCAGCGGGTGGTGCAGCGGCGGCAGTTCGTGCATCCACTCGCGGTAGTAGCGCTGGTCGTAGTCGTCGAGCTTGACGTGCTGCCAGCCGTGCTGCAGCAGGTGGCGCTCCACGCTCGCCAGCGCCGCGCGGGGCACCAGCAGGTCGAGGTCGGAGGCCAGCCGGCCGTGCGCCGGCGGCAGCTCGGCGAGTTCATAGGCCGCGCCTTTCAGCAGCACCAGCGGGATGCCGAGCCCCGCGAGCGCACGCCGCACGCGGTCGGCTTCCCAGCGCAGCATGCGTGCGCGATCCTGGGCCTGCACCCGCCCGGCGACGAGGTGGCGGGCGATGGTCGGCGGCAGCGCGGCGAACACCCCGGCACTGCACACCGCGTGGTCGATGCGGCCGAGCAGGCCGCGACGGAACGCGTACGGAATCACCCGGTCCCATTCCGCGGGCGTCAGCGCAGGCGCGACGTGCGGATCGGCCAGGAGGCGGATCAGGAGACGGGGGGCGGGCACGGCACAGGGGACTCCCGGATGGACGTCCGCGAATTTTACAGCAGGCCTTGCAGGGACTCCGGAGGGAAGGGGAGATTTGCCACAATCGTTAGCCAACTCAGGCAATTGCTGCGGTTGGGAGCGAAAATTGCTTGCAGTATGATGCAGATGACGTCGGCGCCCATGCCGAGCGCGGCCGCGATGGCGAGCGCCGCGCGTTCGAATCCAGACTTCGGAGAACGCAGTAATGACTGATCCGTTCGATCAGAAACCCGCACACGAGGAGCCGACCGGCGTCGCCGCCGGTCTGCGCGCGCGACGGCGTCTGCTGAAGGGCGCGGCCGTGGGGCTGCCGGCGATCATGACGCTGCGCAGCGGCGCCGTGCTCGCGGCGCAGAGCCTGACCTGTCTCGCCAAACGCACCGGCAGCACCGAGCAGGGCACGACGAGCGCCGAGCCCGCGAGCGCGTCGCCTCTCACAACGAGTTCCAGCGGCGCCGACGGCAGCGGCATCAACTGGGCGCGCGGCCAGGTGAGCAGTGTCTACACGGTGCAGCGGATCCTGAACGGGCAGCCACAGCCAGCCTTCAACGTCTACTTCGATGGCTTGGCGAGTCGCTGGCGGAAAGCGGTCGATGGGCTGGTCGTACCGGGTGCCGGGACGACGATCGACGAATCGTCGCTGACCCAGGTGTATCCGCCGTCCACGGTCAATCCGAACGACTACTACACGCTCACCCCCCTGGGTAACGGCTACTACGCGATCGGCTGGATCGACAACAACGGCGCGGTGCAGGCTCTGGGCCCCAACAACGTCGACCTGCCGGCCGGTGCGTCCTGCATGACCTCCATCCTCAACAAGTCCAAGCCCTGAGCGTGGTGGCCACGTCGGCGCGCGGGTGTTGGCGCATCAACCCGACGTGCATCCTTCACTGGCGGCACTGGGACGAAGGCTACGTGCTGTTCGACGCCGCGTCGGGACTGACGCACGCGCTCAACGTGATCGGCGCCGTGTGCCTCGAAACCCTCGCGGCCGGTTCGCGTGACGAAGCCGAACTGGCTGCCGCCGTGCGTCACGAACTCGATCTGGGGCCCGACGAGTTGTCGGCCGGCGAGTTGCACCTGCTGCTCGCGCGTTTCGACGAACTCGGCCTCGCCGAGCCGGTCAGCGCATGATCGTCGCGGATGTCCCGCCCGGTGAGTGGGCGGCGGGGCTGCGGGCGGGGCGCTTCGACGTCGGCTGCGGGCCGTTCCGCTTTCGCCTGCGCTCCCGGCTCGCGGCGCTCGCCAGCCAGCTGCACACGCTCTACGGGCTGTACCCGATGGCGCCCGCCGCCGGGGCCTTCGCCGACTTCCACATCCGCGTCGACCACCCGCCCGGGCTGCGCCGCTGGCTGCGCCCGCAGGTGCAGTTCCGCACCGACGGCGAGGCGCCGTTCGAGCCCTTTCCGGCCGACACCGCGCTGCCGTTCCTCGAGTGGGGCAGCAACTGGTGCGTGGCCACGCGCATGGACGGCTACCTGCTGCTGCACGCGGCCGTGCTCGAGCGCGCGGGGCGGGCGCTGCTGCTGCCCGCGTGGCCGGGTTCGGGCAAGAGCACGCTGGCGGCGGCGCTGATGTTCCGCGGCTGGCGCCTGCTGTCCGACGAGTTCGGCCTGCTGCGCCCCGACGACGGGCTGCTGGACCCCTTCCCGCGCCTGATCCCGCTGAAGAACGTCTCGATCGGGGTGATGCGCCGGTTTGCGCCGCAGGCCGTGATCGGGCCGGTGTTCCCGAAGACGCGCAAGGGCGACGTCGCCCACGTGCGCCCCAGCGCCGACAGCGTGGCGCGCATGGACGAGCCGGCGCGCCCGGCCTGGGTCGTCTACCCCAACTTCCAGGCGGGCAAGCCGCCCAGGCTCGTGCCGCTGGCGCGCGAGCGCTCCTTCCTGAAGCTGTCCGGCAATTCGTTCAACTACGAGCGCACCGGCCTGCGCGGCTTCGAGTCGGTGGCGCGGCTGATGGACACGACGCGGAGCTACCTGTTCGAGTACGGCGATCTCGACGCCGCGGTGGCGACGCTCGACGCCCTGGCCGCCGCCTGAGCCGGCGCCGCCGCGGCGCTCAGTCGCGGAAGTTGGTGAACTGCAGCGGCAGCTCGAACGTCGCCTCGCGCAGCGCGGCGATCGTCGCCTGCAGGTCGTCGCGCTTCTTGCCGCTCACCCGCACCTGCTCGCCCTGGATCTGCGCCTGCACCTTGAGCTTGGCGTCCTTGATCAGGCGCACGATCTTCTTCGCCAGCTCGGCGTCGATCCCCTGCCGCACGGTGATCTTCTGCGACGCCTTGAGGTTCGCGATCTCGACCTTGCCGACCTCCAGGCACTGCACGTCGATGCCGCGCTTGGCCAGGCGCTGGTAGAGGACGTCGCTCATCTGCTCGATCTGGAACTCGCTCTGCGCATGCAGCGTGAGCACCCGATCGGCCCGCTCGATGCGGGCGTCGACGCCCTTGAAGTCGTAGCGCGCGCCGATGTCGCGGTTGGCCTGGTCGAGCGCGTTGGTCAGCTCGTGCTCGTTGATTTCGGAGACGACGTCGAAGGAGGGCATCGTGGGCGTTCCCGGGTGGTGGATGACGAAGGCCGCGCAGTATAGCGACGCGGCCGCGCCGGCTCAGCGCGCGCGCTCGAATGAGTAGAGCAGGTCGCCGCCGGTGGCGGCGCCGCTCGCGCGGGCTTCCACGCGCAGCCGCTTGGTGAGCTGGTAGCGCACCATGAAGCTCCCCACCGGCTCGAACAGGCCCACGCCGTAGCTCACGTAGAGCTCGGGCGTGAGGTACTTGCCGAGCATCAGCGCGGTGTCGCGCGCGCCGCCGTTGCCCGAGGACTCGAGCCCGAACTGGTCGAGGCCGACCGCGTCGCCGATCTTCTTGCCGAGGGTGTTGCCGCCGCCGGTGGCGAGCGCAGCCGCGGCACGGCCGAGCAGCGCGCCCTCCGAACCCGAGGTGGCATCGGGGGCGCGGCCGAACACCAGGTAGCTCAGCACGCTGGCGTCGGGCATCGACGGTTCGGAGAAGAGCTTCATCACCGGCTTGCGCGCCGACCCGGTGATGCGCGCGCCGGCCTTGACGGTATCCACGGTGCGCAGCGCGCGGATGTCCAGGCCGGGGTTGTCGAGCGGGCCGCCCGAGAACAGCAACTGCCCGCGCTCGATGCTGAGGTCCTGGCCGTAGATGCGGTACTCACCGGCCTTGATGCCGATGATGCCGTTGCCGCGCGGCGCGAGCGGCGGCACCTGCTCCACCAGCAGGCTGCCTTCGAGCTGCGCCTTGAAGCCCGCGGCTTCGACGCGCACGTCGTCGCCGAGGCTCACCCGCACCTTGGTGAGGAGGTTGAGCGGCGTGGTTTCCTCGGGTGCGGGGAGGTCGACGCGCTTGACGTCGTCCGACGGGGTCACCGCCGAACTGGTGTCGGGCGGGGTGATGCGCGCGCGCGGGATCGCCACCTCGCCTTCGATGCGCAGCTGGCGCTGTTCGAGGCGCACCGTCAGGTTCGGGCTGATCGCCGCCTTCAGGGTGTCGGCGTCGGCGACCTGGAAGTCGCTGCCGCGCAGGTCGAGCTGGAAGCGCTGCGCTTCCGGCTGCCAGGCGCCGCCGAGCGTGAGCTCGCCCTTGCCGGCACGCGCGCCGCCGCTGAACTGCAGCCCGCCCTGCGGGGTGCCGGCGGCCGCGAGCTGCAGGTCGGTGACCTTGAGGCCGATCGCCGGGGCCTCGAAGCCGCCCTCGGTGACGCGCACCTGGCCGCGGAACTGCGGTTTGGTCACGCTGCCGGCGAGCGTCAGGTCGGCGCCGAGACGCCCGCGCGGGTTGGCCAGCGCCGGCACGAAGGCGCGCAGCGCGACGAGCTGCGAGAAGGTCGCGCGGATGCGGCCGTCGAGGCGCCGGGCAGTGCTCGGGTCACCCAGGCGCAGGTCGGCATCGAGCCCGTCGCTGCCGAGGCCGAGCCTGATCGCGGCCTTGACCTCGCTGGCGTTGCTGTCGGCCTTGAGCTCGCCGCTCAGCGGGAAGCTCAGCGCCTCGGCGCCGCCGGTGTAGCGCAGCGTGCCGGGCCTGAGGCGCGCGTTCAGGTGCGCGGTCGGCATGCCGCCGGCGGCGCCGAGGCTCGCTTCGGCGTCGGCGGCGAGTTCGGTGTCGAGTGTGAGCCCCGCCGGCAGCCAGCGCGCGAAGCGCGCCGGGGCGAGGCGTTCGAGCTTGAGCCTGGCCGCGCCGCCGTCGCGGGTGCTCCAGTCGCCCTCGACGCACAGGCGCGTCGGTGCGCTGGCGAGGCAGAGCGCGCCGAGTCGCGCGCGCGCGGCGCCGGCGGCGAGCGCGACCGGCTGCTGCAGCCGCCAGTCGCCGATCGGCGTGGCGAGGGCGTCGAGCGTCTGCAGGCGGCCTTCCCAGGTGTCCTCGCGCAGGCCGCCGGCCAGCGCCAGCGCCAGGCGCAGCGGGGCGCCGGTGAGCTTCAGCGTGGCCTGGTGCTGCGCCGGGGTGCCATCGGCGCGCAGGTCGAGGCGCTCGAAGCGCTGGCCGCCGAGGTTCATCGCGGTGGCGGCCAGCGTGAGCTCGGAACGGCTCTGGCCGAGCGCGTCGAGCGCGGCCTTGAGGTCGATCCGTCCGATGCCGTTGCCCTGCAGCGCGAGATCGCGGCCGCCGAGGTCGAGCGTCACGCGCGGCTGCCGGCGCGGCCCGGCGAGGCGCCCCTCGCCGTTGAGCGTGCCGCGCGCGCCGGGCACGGCCTTGCCGAAGTCGGGCACGCGCAGCTTGAAGCCGAGGTCCCAGTCGCGGTCGAGCGTGCCGGCGGCGTCGAGGCGCGCGCCGCCGAGGGCCAGGGCGAGGCGCGGCAGCTCCACGCGCTCGCCGTCGAGCATCACGCGCAGCGCTCCGTCGAGCGGCTGGCCGTTCAGCGTGCCCTGGAGCGCGTCGAGGGTGGCGGTGGCCTGGAGGCCGCCGTCCGCGCGCAGGCGTCCGTCGGTGGCCAGCGCGAAGCCGATGCGCCCCGGCCATTGCGCGGCGAAGGCACCGGGGTTGAGCGCCTTGCCGTCGAGGGCGGCGCGCCATTCGAGCTGCGGCGCCCAGCGCACGCCGGCATGCCCGCTGAGGTGGCCGTCGAGGGTGTCGCCCTGCAGCTCGGCGAGTTCGACCGCCTCGCTGCTGCCGCTGCCGGCGAGTTGCCAGCTGCCGGCGGGGATGTTCGGCCCGCGCAGTTGCGCGGCGAGGCTGAAGCGGTAGTCCGCCGGCGTGCCCGCGGCCTTGAAGCGGCCGTCGCGGCTTTCCACCTGGGCTGCGCCGAGCAGCGGCCAGACCAGGTTCTGCCACGCGCCGGCGGCACTGAAGCGCTGTTCGGCGAAGGCGTAGTCGCCGTGGGCGGTGAGCGCGAGGCGGCCGTCCGCCGAGGTGAGCGCGAGGCGTTCGAGGTGGATCGCCTGCGCGCCGCCCTGCGCGACCACCGCCGCGGTGACCTTGCCGAGGGCGTCGGCGGCGAGCCCGGCGTCGACCGTCGCGCGGTAGTCGGCCGGCGAGCCGACGAAGGCGAAGCGCCCCTGCGGGCTGTGCACCGTCGGCGCCTCCAGCGGCCACAGCAGGTTCTCCCACTCGCCGGTGAGATCGAGGCGGGGGGCGGGGTCGCTCAGCACGGCATCGCCGCGCACCCGCAGCCGGCTCGGCGTGCCGTCCAGGCCGAGGTCGAGGCGCTCGATGTGCGCCCGCGTGCGGTCGCCGTCGGCCTGCGCCGCGGCGACCAGCGGCTTGCCGGCGAGTTCGGGGACGAGCGCGCCGAGCTCCACGGGCTCGACCTCGACGCGGGCGCGCCAGGTGAGGCCGCCGAGCAGGTCGCCGACCTCGGCCTCGACCTGCGTGCGTGCGGCGCCTTCGGTGCGGTGGCTGAGCGTCAGGCGCTGCGCGTCGCCGGTGATCCGGCCGCTGCCCTCGAGCGCACCGCCGAGCGGCGTCGTGGCGAGGCGCCAGTGCAGCTCGAGCTGCGCCGGCCAGGCGCCGGCGGGCTGCACGCTGCCCGCCGCCGAGGCGCTGAGCCCGGGCAGGGCGAGCTCGAGCGCTTCCAGCGCGAGGCCGTCGTGGTCGAGGCGTGCGCGCAGCCGCGCCCGGTCGAGGACGAAGGGCGCCGCCGTACCGCTCTGCACGCGTACTTCGTCGACCTCGACGGCATCGAGGGCGAGCGCGAGCGGCAGGCGCAGCTCCGGCAGCCCCTGGGGCGCCGCCGGGGAGGGCTCGGCGGTGGCCGCCGGCGCCGCCGGCAGGGCGAGGTCGAGGCCGGCGACGCGCAGGCGTTCGATGTGCAGGCGCGGCTCGAACAGCGCCCGCGGCGACCAGTCGAGTGCGAACTCGCGCAGCTCGACGCGCAGTTCGCCGGCGTGGTAGCGCAGCCCGGCGAGCGTGAAGCCACCGAGCACGCGACCGCTCGCGTGCTCGACCTGCAGCTCGCCGGGCACGAAGCGCTGCGCGGCGGCGAGCACCACCGCGAGGCCGCGCTCGCTGCCGAGCAGCCAGCCGCCGGCGGCCGCGACGCCGGCGAGCGCGGCGAGCGGTGCGAGCCACAGCCAGTGGCGCCGCCTCACAGGTCCGGCCCCAGCGTGAAGTGGATGCGGAAGGCGTCGCCGGGCTCGTCGA
Organism: Plasticicumulans lactativorans; assembly: GCF_004341245.1. Taxonomy (GTDB): domain Bacteria; phylum Pseudomonadota; class Gammaproteobacteria; order Competibacterales; family Competibacteraceae; genus Plasticicumulans_A; species Plasticicumulans_A lactativorans. Next base: position 205,682 of record NZ_SLWY01000005.1, read on the forward strand.
AACCGTGGGCGAGGTCGAGGCGGATCGGGCCGATCGGCGAGGACCAGCGCACCCCGAGCCCGGCGCCGACCTTGAACTCGGGGGACTCGTCGAAGGCGTCGCCGACGTCGACGAAGGCGGCCACGCTCCACGGGCCGTCGACGCGGTGCTCGTACTCGAGGCTGCCGACGATCAGGCGCTTGCCGCCCAGCACCTTGTCGTCGGAGTCGCGCGGGCCGATCGACTTGTAGTCGTAGCCGCGCACGCTGTTGTCCCCGCCCGCGGCGAAGCGGATCGACGGCGGCAGCGCCGGGTCGTTCGACGACCAGGTGGTGCCGAGGTCGCCGCGGGTGAGCAGGCGGCTGTCCGCGGTGAGGCGCCACACCCACTTCGCGCTGACGCTCGCCTGCACGAACGAGAGGTCGGACAGCAGCGGCTCGGCGGCGCCGCGCAGGCGCAGGTCTAGGCGCGTGCCCTGGCTGACGTTCATGCGGTCGTCGGCCTCGATCCGCGACCAGGTGACGCCGGGGATCAGCAGCTTGGAGTTGCGCAGCTCCTCGTCCTCGCGGTAGCGCTCGAACTGGTAGTCGAGCGACAGCACGCGCTGCCAGAGGCCGTCCTGGTGGCGCGCGCCGACCCCGAACAGGCCGACCTCGCTGAACAGCGTGCTGGAGTCCTCGCGCTCGAAGCCGGTGCGGATCGCGTACTGGTCGGTGCGCGGGTCCTCGCCGGGGATCAGGTACTCGCCGGTCAGCGTCGACTTCACCGGCGCCAGGCGCAGGTCGACGTTGAGGCGGTGGCCCTCGGCGTTGATCCAGCGATCGGCGTAGGCGATGCGCGCACGCGGCCCGGTGTCGGTGCCGTAGCCGAGGCCGAAGTCGTAGCGCTCGCGCGCCCGCGGCGTGAGCCTGACGTCGACCGGGATGGTGTCGCCCTCGGCGCGCTCCGGGCCGGCCTGCAGCTCGATCTCCTGGAAGTAGTCGGCGTCGGCGAGCGCGCTCTGCAGGTCGATCAGCGCCGTGGCGTCGTAGGGGCTGCCGGGCTGGATGCGGTTGTAGCGTGCGAGCAGCTGCGGGCTCAGGAAGCCCTGCTGGAAGCTCACGGCGCCGAAGCGGTAGCGCTTGCCGCTGCTGAGGTGCAGTTCGACGTCGGCGGTGTGCGCGCCGGCGTCGACGCGCACCTCGCTCACCTCGAAGCGCGCCTCGAAGTAGCCGCGCTCGGTGGCGAGGCCCTGCAGCGCCGACTTGAACTGCTCGTAGCGCGGGTGTTCGAGCACCTCGCCGGGGCGCAGCGGGTTCTTCGCCAGCAGTTGCGCGAAGGCCGGGTCGTCGTGCGCCGCGCCGTCGACGCGCACGTCGACGGCACGCAGGCGCACCGGCTCGCCGGGGCTGATGCGATAGGTCGCGACGAAGCCCTCGGCGGCGGACGCGAGCTCGGCGTCGATGCGCGGGCTGTAGTAGCCGAAGGGTTCGAGCGCGCTGCGGATGACGCCGAGGTTGCGCGCGTGCAGCCACTGCGCGCGGGTGTCGCTGACCTTGCCGCCGTCGGCGGGGTTGTTGGCGTCGAGCAGGGTCTGGACGTTGCCGCGCAGGCGCTCGTCGTCCAGCCCCTCGACCCGCAGGTGCAGCGGACGCTCGCCGTCGGCAGCCGCGGCGTCGCCGTCGGCCGCGAACGCCGGCATGCCGAGCAGGGCGAACAGCAGCGCGAGCGTCGGCCGGCGGCGCCGCTCACCCGCCATCGGCCAGCCTGCGGGCGAGCGCGGCGAGCAGGGAAGGGGTGTCGAGGCCGCGCGCGTCGAGCGGGTGTTCGTCGGCCGGCGGCGGCGTGTAGGCGGCGAGCTGGCGCTCCAGCACGGCGAGGTCGGCCTCGGCGGCGTCGTTGCCGGCGGCCACGCGCGCCGCGACCCGCGCGCGCAGTTGGTCGGGTTCGGCATGGCAGGCGAGCAGCACGCAGGGCACCCCGCGCGCCGCGGCCAGCGCCCGGAACGGCGCGCGGTGCGCGGCTTCCGGGAAGGTCGCGTCGACCAGCACCGGCCAGCCCAGCGCCAGCACCGTGCCGGCGAGTTCGAGCAGGCGCGCGTAGGTGCGGGCGTTGGCCGCGGGCGTGTAAATGCCGCCGGCGACCGCCGCGGCGCTGTTCGCGCGCGGGGCGAGCCCGAACAGGCGCTTGCGCTCGACGTCCGAGCGCAGCCGGATCGCCCCGAAGGCTTCCAGCACCGCCTGCGTGGCGGTGGACTTGCCGGAGCCCGAAACCCCGTGGGTGAGCAACAGGAACGGCACGCGCGGCTGCGTGAAGCGCTCGGCGAGCGCCAGGTAGCTGCGGCACTCGGCGAGCAGCGCGGCCTGCGCCGGCGCGTCGAGCCCCGGCTGGTGCAGGCGGATCGCCGCCACCTTGGCGCGCACCATCGCGCGGTAGACGAGGTAGAACGGCAGCACCTCCAGCGCGCCGAAGTCGCCGCCGTGTTCGAGGTAGGTGTTGAGCAGGCGCCAGGCCCAGCCCTCGGCGCCGCGCTGCACCAGGTCCATCACCAGGAAGGCGAGGTCGCTCGCGGTGTCGATGCAGCGGAACTCGTCGTTGAACTCGATGCAGTCGAACACCTCGACGCCGCCCTCGGTGAGGATCATGTTGCCGAGGTGCAGGTCGCCGTGGCACTCGCGCACGCGGCCCTCGGCCTTGCGCCGCGCGATCGCCGCCGCGGCGGCGGCGTGGGCGCTGCGGGTCCAGGCCTCGAGGCGCTCCAGCCGGGCGAGATCGGCCGGCTCGGCGAGCAGCTCGCGGGTGTGGCGGAAATTGTCGAAGGCCGGCGCGGCGACCGTCGCGGGCGTGCCGAAATGGCTGGCGGCGGGCAGCGGCGCGGCGGTGTCGCTGTGGAAGGCGGCGAGGCGCTCGGCGAGGGCGTCGAGGTGCTCGGCACGCAGGCGGCCGTCGGCGAGGCAGCGGTCGAGCAGCGCCTCCTGCGGGAAGCGGCGCATGTGCACCGCGAACTCGATCGCTTCCGCCGGATCGCCGCCGAGCACGGGGTTTTCCGCCGAGCCGGTGATCGCGATAGAATCCAAATAGAGTGAAGGCGCAAGGCGGCGGTTGAGCCGTACTTCCGCGGCACAGAAGTCGCGCCGTCGCACCAGGTCGGAGAAGTCCAGGAAGCCCAGGTTCAGGGGCTTCTTGATCTTGTAGGCGTCGTCGCCGGCGAGCAGCACCACCGAGATGTGCGTCTCGATGCGGCTGACCTGCGCGGGCGGCCCTGGAAAGCGCACCGGGTCGGCGAGTGCGTCGATGAGCGTGGTGAAGCGATCCTGCGGTTCCTGCGACATCGCGTCCCGACGTGAGCTGGCTGGAAGGGAGCGACAGGATAGGCCAGCCGCCGAGCCCAAACCAAGCATGCACCCCTGCCGCCGCCGTGCGGCCCTCCAGCCGGATCGTCGATGAAGAAAGTCCTCCCCCGCCGCCGCCCCAGTGTGTTCGGTGGCCTGTTCGGTCTGATCATGCTGCTGTTGCTGGGGGCGCTCGCCGTCGGCAGCGTGGCGCTGTTCTCCTATGCCCGCCACCTCGACGGCATCATCCGCACGCAGTTCGAGGGCAAGCGCTGGGCCCTGCCGGCGCGCGTGTACGCGCGCCCGCTCGAGGTGTTCGCCGGCATGCCGCTCGGCGCCGAGCAGTTCGCGCGCGAGCTCGGGCTGCTGAACTACCGCGTCGAAGGCCAGGACCTCGGCCCCGGCAGCTACACCCGCAAGGGCGAGACCTTCGAGCTCAGCACCCGCAGCTTCGCATTCTGGGACGGTGTCGAGCCGGTGCGCCGGCTGCGGGTGGCGTTCAAGGCCGGCACGGTCGCGGAGATCGCCGCGCTCGACGGCCAGCCCGCACCGGGGCTCGTGCGCCTGGAGCCGCCCGAGATCGCCGGCATCTACCCCTCGCACCGCGAGGACCGCGTGCTGGTGCGTCGCGACGAACTGCCGAAGGCCCTCGTCGATGCCCTGGTCGCCATCGAGGACCGCTCGTACTTCGAACACTTCGGCATCGATCCCAAGGGCATCGTGCGTGCCGCCATCGTCAACCTGCGTGCCGGACGCACCGTGCAGGGGGCGAGCACGCTGACCCAGCAGCTGGTGAAGAACTTCTTCCTCAGCAACGAGCGCACGATGACGCGCAAGCTCAACGAGATGCTGATGGCGGTGCTGATCGACTGGCACTACAGCAAGGACGAGATCCTCGAAGCCTACGCCAACGAGATCTACCTGGCCCAGGACGGCGCGCGCGCCATCCACGGCTTCGGCCTGGCGGCGCGCTACTTCTTCGGCCGCACCCTGAGCGAGCTGGACCTGCCGCAGGTGGCGCTGCTGGTGGGCCTGGTCAAGGGGCCGTCGTACTACGACCCGCGCCGGCATCCCGAGCGCGCCCGCGACCGCCGCGCGCTGGTGCTCGACGCGATGGCCGAACTCGGCAGCATCACGCCGGAGCAGGCGGCCGCGGCGAAGCAGGCGCCGCTCGGCGTGGTCGAGCGCCCGTCCAGCGGCGTGACGCAGTACCCGACCTTCCTCGACCTGGTGCAGCGGCAGCTGCGCGAGAGCTACCGCGAGGAGGACCTGACCTCGGCCGGGCTGAAGATCTTCACCACCCTCGACCCGCAGCTGCAGGGCGTGGCCGAGCAGACCATCATCAACATGCTGCCGGTGCTCGAAAAGAGCGTGCGGCTCAAGCCCGACCTGCTGCAGGGCGCGGCGGTGCTGGCGGTGCCCGACACCGGCGAGGTGCTGGCGATGGTCGGCGGGCGCGACGTGCACTTCGCCGGCTTCAACCGCGTGCTCGACGCGCGCCGGCCGGCCGGCTCGCTGCTGAAGCCCGCGGTGTACCTGACCGCGCTGGAAGACCCGTCGCGCTTCACCCTCGCCACCGCGCTCGACGACTCGCCGTTCACCTGGCACCTGGCCGGCAGCGACTGGTCGCCGCACAACTACGACAAGCGCTACCACGGGCGCGTGCTGCTGCGCGACGCGCTCGCCAAGTCCTACAACATCCCGACCGCGCGCCTCGGCCAGATGGTCGGCATGGACAAGGTCGTCGACACGCTGAAGCGCCTCGGTGTGCGCCAGGAACTCAAGCCCTTCCCGTCGCTGGTGCTCGGCGCCACCGACATTGCGCCGATCGAGATCGCGCAGGTCTACCAGACGCTGTCGAGCGGCGGCTACCGCGCGCCGCTGCGCGCGATCCGCGAGGTCACCACGCAGGACGGCCGCCCGCTCGCCCGCTATCCGCTGAAGATCGAGCAGGTCGTCTCGCCGGGGCCGGCGTACCTGATCACCCAGGCGTTGCAGACCGTGGTGCGCGAAGGCACCGCGGCTGCGGCCACCGCCAAGCTCGATCGCAAGCTCAACCTCGCCGGCAAGACCGGCACCACCGACGACCTGCGCGACTCCTGGTTCGCCGGCTTCAGCGGCAACTACATGGGCGTGGTCTGGGTCGGGCGCGACGACAACCAGCCGACCGGGCTGTCGGGCACCACCGGTGCCCTGCGCGTGTGGGTGGAGCTGATGAAGCAGCTCCCGCTGCAGCCCGTCGACGCCGCGCCGCCGGCCGGCGTGCAGACCGCGCGCATCGACCGCGACAGCGGCCTGCTCGCCGACGAGCACTGCCCGCGCGCGCTGAGCCTGCCGTTCATCGCCGGCTCGGCGCCGAGCACCGTCGCGCCCTGCCACGCCGGCTACGAGTCCGCACCGGGGTATGATGACAACAGCGATCCGGGGGCCGGCGGCGCGCCGGCCGACCCGTCCGCGCCGCCGTCCGGCGGCGGCGGCAACGATTCGATTGGCGATTTCTTCAAGAGGTTGATGCAATGATTTCCCACGCCCCGCGCCCAGCCCTGGGCCTGGCCCTGCTGCTCGTCGTGCTCACCGGCTGCGCCAGCGCGCCGTCGCCGTTCGGTGCTCCGGTCGAGGACCGCAGCATCCGCGGCGCACCGCGTACCGCCAGGGCGACGCCGAATCCGCCGCCGGCATCGGCGGTCGAGGTCCAGCCGCTGGCCCGCCCCGAGCCGCTGGTGCCGAACGTCGGCGCGCTCGAGCCGGCGCCGGCGATGGAGTCGTCGGCCGACCTGCCGGCCCCGACGACGCCGCTGCCGACGCCGCCGAACTCGGTGGTCGCCGCGCGCCCGGCGCCGCCGGCCCCCGCGCCCGCCCCGGCCCCGGCCGCCGCTGCGGCGGAGCCGGCCGCACGCGCGCCGGCGCCGCCGCCGGCCGAGATCAACCGCCAGGGCAATCCCGCGGTGGTCGCGCTGCTCGACAGCGCCGCCGGCTTCGTGCAGAGCGGCGATCTCGACAAGGCCGCAGCGGCGCTCGAACGCGCGCAGCGCATCGAGCCGCGCAACCCGAGCATCCTCTACGACCTCGCGCAGGTGCGCGCGCACCAGGGCCAGTACGGCCAGTCCGAGGCGCTCGCGCAGAAGTCCATCGGCCTCGCCGGCGCCGACAACGCGCTGAAGGCGCGCAACTGGAAGCTGATCGGCGCGGTGCGGCGTGCCGGCGGCAACGCGAGCGGCGCCGACGCCGCCGACGCCCAGGCCGCGCTGGCCGAGCGCGGCCGCTGAGGCGGGCCGGCGCGCGTGCGCGCCGGCCGTTCCCCCGACCATGGACATCGACGCGGCGTTCGGCGCCGACGGCCCGCTCGCGCGGTCGCTGCCCGGCTTCGCGCCGCGCGCGGCGCAGGTGACGATGGCGCGCGCCGTCGCCGCCGCGCTCGAATCCGGCGGCGTGCTGATCGCCGAGGCCGGCACCGGCACCGGCAAGACCTTCGCCTACCTGGTGCCGGCGCTGCTGAGCGGGCTCAAGGTCATCGTCTCCACCGGCACGCGCAACCTGCAGGACCAGCTCTTCCACAAGGACCTGCCGGTGGTGCGTGCGGCGCTCGGCCGCGGCGTCAAGGTAGCGCTGCTGAAGGGGCGCGCCAACTACCTGTGCCGGCAGCGCCTGGAGGGCTTCTCCGGTGCCGGGCGCTTGCGCTCGCGCGCCCAGGCGCACGAGTACACCCGGGTGCAGGCCTGGGCGGCACGCACCCGCAGCGGCGACATCGCCGAGCTGGCCGACGTCGCCGAGGATTCGCCGCTCTGGCCGCAGGTGACCTCCACCGCCGACAACTGCCTGGGGGCCGAGTGCCCGGTCTACCAGGACTGCTTCGTGGTGCAGGCGCGGCGCGAGGCGCAGGAAGCCGACCTGCTGGTGATCAACCACCACCTGTTCTTCGCCGACATGGCGATCAAGGAGGAGGGCTTCGCCGAGCTGCTGCCGGGGGCCGACGCCTTCGTGCTCGACGAGGCGCACCAGCTGCCCGAGGTCGCCGGGCAGTTCTTCGGCGTCAGCCTGTCGAGCCGCCAACTCGTCGAGCTGGCACGCGACGCCGGCGTCGAGCAGTTGCGCGACGCGCCCGAGTTCCGCGAACTCGGCGAGCGCGCCGGGGGCCTCGACAAGGCGGTCGCCGACCTGCGGCTCGCGTTCGGCACCGAACTGCGGCGCGCGCCGTGGAACGAGGTGGCCGCCTTGCCTGCGCTGGTGGACGGCATCGCCGCGCTGCAGGCGGCGCTCGCCGCGCTGACCGAGGCGCTGCGGCTGGCCGCACCGCGCGGCAAGGGACTCGAGAACTGCCTGGAACGGGCCGGCACGCTCGCCGCGCGCGTCGAGCAGCTCACCCAGCCGGCCGCCGGCGAGGTCGTGCACTGGTTCGAGACCCACGTCCGCAGCTTCACGATCGCGCAGACGCCGCTCGAGATCGCCCCGCTGTTCCGCGGGCGCATGGAGCGCTACCACAGCGCCTGGATCTTCACCTCGGCGACGCTCGCGGTGGCCGACGGCTTCACGCATTTCGCCCACCGCCTCGGCCTGCCCGCCGAGGCGGCCACGCTGCGCCTCGACAGCCCCTTCGACTTCGCCCGCAACGCGCTGCTGTACCACCCGCCGGACCTGCCCGATCCGGCCTCGCCGCGCTACACGCAGGCGCTGGTCGAGGCGATCGTGCCGGTGCTGGCGGCGAGCCGCGGCCGCGCCTTCCTGCTCTTCACCAGCTTCCGCGCGCTCAACGAGGCGGCCGAGCGGCTCGCCGGGCGCGTGCCGTGGCCGCTGCTGATCCAGGGCAGCCTGCCCAAGGCCGCGCTGCTGGCGCGCTTCCGCGAGCTGGGCGATGCCGTGCTGCTCGGCACCGCGAGCTTCTGGGAGGGCGTGGACGTGCGCGGCGAGGCGCTGTCGTGCGTGATCATCGACAAGCTGCCGTTCGCCTCGCCGGGCGACCCGGTGCTGGCGGCGCGCATCGAGGCGATGAAGCGTGCCGGCGGCAACCCCTTCATCGAGTACCAGCTGCCGCACGCGGTGATCACGCTGAAGCAGGGCGTCGGGCGGCTGATCCGCGACGTCTCCGACCGCGGCGTGCTGGTGCTCGCCGACCCGCGCCTGCTCACCAAACCGTACGGCCGGCTGTTCCTCGACAGCCTGCCGCCGATGACGCGCACCCGCCAGATCGAGCGCGTGCAGCGCTTCTTCGCCTGGGTCGACGCCGGGGCCGCCGATGCCTGAGGCGGCCGCTCGCGTCCCCCGGCACCTTCCGTTGCGGAGACCCGCGTGAAGCTGCTCGCCTTCGATACCGCCACCGATGCCTGTTCGGCCGCCGTCTGCTGCGACGGCGCCAGCGTGCACCGCTACGCCGTCGCGCCGCGCGGCCACACCGCGCTGCTCCTGCCGATGATCGAGGCGGTGCTCGCCGAGGCCGGCCTGCGCCTCGGCGAACTCGACGGCATCGCCTTCGGGCGCGGACCGGGTGCCTTCGTCGGCGTGCGCATCGCTGCGGCGGTGGCGCAGGGCCTGGCCTTCGCCGCCGATCTGCCGGTGGTGCCGGTGTCGACGCTGGCGGCGCTGGCACGCCAGGCGTGGCGCGTGCACGGCGCGCAAAACGTCGCCGCGGCGCTCGACGCGCGCATGGGCGAGGTCTACTGGGGCGCCTACCGCGCGACGGCTGCCGGCGACGTGGTCGCCGTGGGTGACGAGCGCGTGTGCCCGCCGGCGGCGGTGCCGGTGCCGGCGGGGGACGACTGGGTCGGCATCGGCAGCGGCTGGGATGCCTGCACTGAGGCGCTGCACGCCGTCTGCCCGGTGCGCGCGCAACTGCGCGATGCCCAGCCGCACGCGCTCGACGTCGCCGTCCTCGGCGGGCTGCGGCTGGCGCGCGGCGAAGGCGTCGCCGCCGAGCACGCGCAACCGGTGTACCTGCGCGACGAGGTGGCGCAGACGCTCGCCGCGCGTGCCGCCGCCGCGCGCTGACGGCGGCTGGCCGGCGCGTTCGCGCTGCTGCTAGCATGGCCGCGCCCTGGCGCCGCGGCACCCTGCCCGCCGCCGACGCGTCCCGCACGCGCGACAGATCGAGGAAGCCGATATGACAACGACAAGTACCGCGATTCCCGACAGCCTTAATGGCAAGGCACTGCCCGAACTGGTCACCAAGCTGCTCGACGAGCGTGCCGACGTGCTCGCGCATCTGCGCGAGCTCGCCGGACGCTGCGACACGGGGGATGCCGCCGAACTGCGCCGGCGCCTGCAGGGCTTCCGTCAGGTGCTGATCGACTACCTCGCGCTCGGGCATTTCGAGGTCTACCAGTGCCTGAACGACAGCGCGCGCACCGCGCCGCGCTGCGCCGACGTGCTCGAACTCGCCGGCCGGCTGGAGGACACCCTGTCCGAGATCACCCAGGCGGCGGTGGACTTCGACGAGCGCTACGGCGGCGAGGTCGAACCCGACCTCGCCGCGCTGCCGACCGACCTCGCCGGCCTCGGCGCCCAGCTCGAAGCGCGCATCGCGCTGGAAGACCGCCTGATCGCCGCGATCCGCGGCTGCAGCGGACACTAGGCGCCGCCGCGCGCACCGCCATGGCCCGCGTCCGCCTCGATCTGCCCGCGCAGTTCCCGTTCCGCACCGAGCTGCAGGTGCGGGTGGTCGACATCAACTACGGCAACCACCTCGGCAACCATGCGCTGCTCGGCATGGTCCACGAGGCGCGCGTGCGCTACCTCGCCGCGCACGGCCAGAGCGAGCTGGACTGCTGCGGCGCCGCGCTGATCATGGCCGACGCCGTGGTGGTCTACCGCTCCGAAGCCTTTCTCGGCGAAACCCTGGTGTTCGAGGTCGCGACCACCGACCTCGGCAGGCACGGCTGCGATTTCGTCTACCGCGTCAGCGCGCGCGACGACGGGCGCGAGGTCGCGCGCGCCAAGACCGGCATCGTGTTCTTCGACTACGCCGCGCGGCGCGTGCGTCCGGTGCCCGACGCGTTCCCGGCGCTGTTCGCCGTCTGCGCCTGAAGCGGCCGCGTGCCGCTCCCGTTCCTGCATGCGTCCGCTGCTGCCCCTGCGAATCGTCGTTGCGCTGCTGCTGAGCCTGGGGCTCGCGGCGCTGCTGATCCTGATCCTCTACCTCACCGACCTCGGCTTCGCGGTGTGGGAGCGCCTCGCCACGGCGCCGACCGGCTTCGTCGTCGCCTATGCGTTGCTGATCGCGCTGGTCGCCGGCGGCGGCGGCTGGCTGATCTGGCGCCTGCTCGCCCCGTCGCCGGCGCCGCCGTCCGCCCCGCCGGCACCCACCGCCCCGCCCGCCGAACCCGAGCTCACCGCACGCCTCGAAACCGCGGCGGAGCAGGGCGTGGATGTCGCCGAGCTGCGCGCCGAACTCGACGAGCTGGCCCGCCGCCGCGCCGCCGGGCGCATCGTGGTGGCGCTGTTCGGCGAGGTCAGCGCCGGCAAGTCGAGCCTGATCCGTGCACTCCTGCCCGACGCCGCGGTGGCGGTCGACGTGCTCGGCGGCACCACGCGCACGGTGACGCAGCACACCTGGACCAGCCCGGCGGGCGATGCCCTGGTGCTCGCCGACGTCCCCGGCACCAACGAGGCCGGCGGTGCGCTCGATGCGCTGGCACGGGCCGAGGCCGAGCGCGCGCACCTGGTGATCTACGTCTGCGACGGCGACCTCACCCGCGACCAGGCTGCGCAGCTCGACGCCCTGCTCGCGCTCGGCAAGCCGCTCTTGCTCGCGCTGAACAAGACCGACCGCTACAGCGCCGACGAGCGGGCGCAGGTCGAGGCGCGCCTGCGCGAACGCCTCGCCGGGCGCGCCGAACTGGTCGGCGTGCAGGCCGGCGGCAGCGAGGAGGTGCTGCGCGTGCTGCCCGACGGGCGCGAGGAGTGGCTCACGCGGCCGCGCCCGGCCGAGGTCGAGGCGCTGCGCGCCGCGCTGCGGCGACAGCTCGACGCCGACCCGGCGGCGCTCGAACAGCTGCGCGACCTCGCCGTGTTCAGCGTGCTGGCGCGCCGGCTCGAGCGCAGCGTGGCGGCGCACCGGCGCGAACGCGGCGATGCGCTGGTGCAGGGCTACGCGCGCAAGGCGGTGTTCGGCGCGCTCGCCGCCGTCGGCCCGGGCACCGACGTGCTGATCCAGGGCTACCTCGGCGTCGCCATGCTCAAGGACCTGTGCGCGCTCTACGAGGTGCCGGCGCGCGAGGTCGACCTGCAGCGCTTCGTCGAACTCGCCAGCGGCCACGTCAAGCGCAACCTCAACCTGCTGCTCGCGCTCGCCGGCAACGTGTTCAAGGCCTTCCCCGGCGTCGGCACCGTGGTCGGCGGCATGCTGCACGCGGTCGCCTACGGGCTGATCTTCGAGAGCCTGGGGCGCGCCGTGGTGCGCTCGCTGGAGACCCGCGGCGAGCTCGCCGCCGCCCCCGTGCTGCGCCTGTTCGAGGACGATCTGCGTGAACATCTGGAAACGCGTGCGCGACGCCTGGCCGGCCTGGTTGTCGGTCGGGCGCGCGGGCACGACGCCTGAGCCGCCGGCGGACCTGCCAGTCCCCGCCGCAAGCGGCGATGCGCACCTGCGCCTCGCCCGCGAGAGCCTGCGCGAGCTGCTCGACGACGCTCGCGTACCCGCCGACGTGCGCGCGCGGCTCGGCGAGGACTACCGCCAGCTGCAGATGCTGCTCGACCGCCTGGAGCACGAGCAGCTGCACATCGCCGTGTTCGGGCGCGTCAGCGTCGGCAAGTCGGCGCTGCTCAACGCGCTGCTCGGCGAGTCGCGCTTCAGCACCAGCCCGCTGCACGGCGAGACCACCGCCGCCGCGGCGGCACGCTGGGAGGCGGTCGGCGACCTCGCCGGGGTGCGCCAGATCTGTGACGGCGGCGTCTACCTGGTCGACACGCCCGGCATCAACGAGGTCGACGGCGCGCTGCGCGAGCGCCTGGCGGTGGAGGTGGCCGGCAGCGCCGACCTGGTGCTGTTCGTCTGCGACGGCGACCTCACCGAAACCGAGCTGGCGGCGCTGCGCCGCCTCGCCACCGGCACCCGGCCGATCGTGCTCGCGCTGAACAAGACCGACCGCTACACCCGCGCCGAGCGCGACAGCCTGCTCGCCGCGCTGGAGCGGCGCAGCGCCGGGCTGGTGCGCCCCGAGCACATCGTGCCCACCGCGGCCGCGCCGGCCGAGCGCGTGGTGATCCGGGTGGCGGCCGACGGCAGCGAGCGCGAGACCCGCGAGCGCCCGCCGGCGCAGGTCGAGGATCTGCGCGAGACCCTGTGGGCGGTGCTGGCGGCCGAGGGCAAGACCGTGGCGGCGGTCAACGCCGGGCTGTTCGCCGGGCATTTCGCCGATCGCCTCGCGCGCGAGATCCTCGGCGTGCGGCGCGAGCTCGCCGAGGCCGTGGTGCGACGCTACAGCCTCGGCAAGGGGGTGGCGGTCGCGCTGAACCCGATCCCGCTCGCCGACCTGCTCGCCGCCGTCAGCGACGTCGCCATGGTCGTGCACCTGGGCCGGGTGTACGGGCTGCCGGTGAGCCGCAGCGAGGCCGGCGGGGTCCTCGCCGCCATCGTCGCCCAGCTCGCGCTGCTGCTCGGCACGGTGTTCGGGGTGAATCTGCTGGCCTCGGCGCTGAAGGGCGTGAGCCTCGGATTGTCGACAGTTGTGACGGCGGCGGCGCAGGGCGCGATTGCCTATTACGGTACTTATGTGGTCGGCCGTGCCGCCGAGCGCTACTTCGCCCAGGGACGTTCGTGGGGCGAGGGCGGTCCCAAGCGGGCGGTGCAGGAGATCCTCGACAGCCTCGACCGCGATTCGCTGCTGGCCGACGCCCGTGAGGACATTCTCGCCCGTCTCAAGGGCCGTTCATGACCCCGTCGCAGGCCCTGCTGGTAATCGTCATCATCGCCGCGGCCGGCGCGCTGTGGCGCAGCGCGCTGGCCGCGCGCGAGCAGGCGCTCGTGCTCTGCCGGCGCTTCTGTAGCTGCCGCGGGCTGCAACTGCTCGACGACACGGTCGAAGTGCGCGGCCTCGCGCTGGTGCGCGACGCCGACGGCTGGCCGGTATGGCGCCGGCGCTACGGTTTCGAGTTCACCCCCGACGGCCAGGCGCGCTTCGGGGGCGAGTTGGTGTTGCGCGGCCTGCGGCTGGAATCGCTGCATGCCGCCGGAGACTTCGAGGAGGGCGCGGTGATCCGCGCGCAGGCGCGATGGCGGGAATAGGGTGGCAGGACCTCGGGGCCTTCGGTTTCTTCGTGCTGGCCTGGACGCTCTACGCCCAGCTCGCCGACCACGAGCGCGCCGGGCGCAACCTCGCGCGCGCCACGCACCGCCACCGGCTGCGCTGGATGCGGCGCATGCTCGATCGCGACAACCGCATCTTCGATTCCAACCTGGTCGGCAACCTGATGCGCAGCGTGGCCTTCTTCGCCTCCACCACGCTGATCATCATCGGCGGCGTCGTCGCCATGCTCGGCTCGGCCGACCGCGTCGTGGCGGTGGTGTCGCAACTGCCCTTCGTCGCCCACGTCTCGCAGGAGCTCTGGGAGCTCAAGATCCTGCTGCTGGCGACGATCTTCATCTACGCCTTCTTCAAGTTCACCTGGTCGCTGCGCCAGTTCAACTATTGCTCGATCCTGATGGGGGCGGCGCCGCCGCCCGCCGCCTTCGCCGACGCGGCGGCGCGCGAGCGCAGCGCGGTGTGTCTCGCGGCCCTCAACTCGCTCGCCGGTGACCATTTCAACCGCGGCTTGCGCGCGTACTACTTCGGGCTCGCGGCCCTGACCTGGTTCATCCATCCGGGCCTGCTCGTCGTCCTCACCGGCTGGGTGGTGCTGGTGCTGTACCGGCGCGAGTTCCGCTCGCCCGCGCTCGACGTGCTCGAAGCCGAGGCCGGCGGAGGCGACGAGCCGCCGTCATGAACGCGCGCCCGCTGCCCCCGTGGCTCATCAGTGCGCTGGTGGGCTGCGCCTACCTGGCCGGCGGCTACGCGGTGGCCCGGTTGCGGGTGGAGGCCGATTACCCGCTGGCCTTCTGGCCCTCGGCCGGCATCGCGCTCGCCGCCTGCCTGCGCTGGGGGCGCGGGGTGCTGCCGGGCGTCGCCGCGGGGGCCTTCCTGCTCGCGGTGTGGCTGCGGCTCGAAGCCGGCAGCCTGCCCGACGCGGTCATCGTGCGCAGCCTCGTCGGTGCGCTCGCGACGCTGCTGCAGACCGCCGTCGGCGCCTGGGCGGTGCGCCGGGGGCTGGGCTTCCCGAACGAGCTCGGGCGCGGGCGCGACGTCGTCGCCTTCTGGCTGCTCGGCGGGGTGCTGAGCACCTGGATCGCCCCGGCCACCATGGTGATGCTGCTGGCGGGCGAAGGCGGGTTCGCGGCCGCGGTGCTCGCGCGCACCTTCGCGCTGTGGTGGCTCGGCCAGATGCTGGGCGTGATGGTGTTCGCTCCGGTCGTGCTGGCGCTGGTGATGCCGCGCGAGGGGGCGTGGCGGTCGCGGCCGCTGACGGTCGCCGTTCCGGTCACGGTAGCCCTGGCGGGCACGCTGATGCTGCTCGACCTGGTCGGGGTCGACGGTCGCGAGCCGATCGGCGCCGACCTGGTCTGGCGCAGCTATCCGTTCCAGGCCTGGGCGCTGCTGACCGCCGGCCTGGTGCTCTGCGCGGTGTTCGCGGCGCTGCTGCTGGTGCTCAGCGCGCGCTCGGCGATGGTGCTGCGCCTGGTGGAGCAGCGCACCGCCGAACTCGACCGCTACAACGCCAAGCTCAAGCACGAGATCACCGAGCGTCGCCGCACCGAGGAGCAGCTGCGCGACGCGCTGCGCATCGCCGGTGACGCCAACCAGGCCAAGAGCGAGTTCCTCGGCACCATCAGCCACGAGTTGCGCACGCCGCTGAACGCCGTGCTCGGCATGACCGAGCTCGCCCTCGACACCGAGCTCGATGCCGAACAGCGCGGCTACCTGCTGGCGGCGCAGACCGCCGGGCGGCAGCTGCTGCGCCAGATCGGCAGCCTGCTCGACTTCGCCCAGGTCGCCGCCGGGCGCCTGCGGGTGCGCAGCGTCCCCTACAGCCTGCGCGAGCTGCTCGCCTCGGCGCTCGCCGAGGATTCCGAACGCGCGCGCGCCAAGGGCCTGCGCCTGCACTGGCAGGTCGCACCCGACGTGCCCGACGCGCTGCTGGGCGATCCGCTGCGCCTGCGCGAGATCCTGCTGCAGCTGGTCGACAACGCCATCAAGTTCACCCCGCGCGGGCGCATCGAGGTGACGGCGCGCCGCCTCGCGTCGTCCGCCGGCGAAGGCGCGCGGCTCGTCATCGAGGTGGCCGACACCGGGATCGGCATGCCGCCTGCGCGGATCGGGACGATCTTCGATCCGTTCCACCAGCTCGACGGCGCCAGCACGCGCCGCTTCGGCGGTACCGGGGTGGGGCTCAGCCTGTGTCGCGAGCTCGCCCTGCGCCTCGGCGGCGAGCTGGTGGCCGAAAGCGCCGGCGAGGGCCAGGGCAGCCGCCTGCGCTGCACGCTGCCGCTGCTGGAGGCACCGAGCGGCGAGGCGATCGGGCCCGGTACCAGCGCGCTGGTGATGGCCGATTCGCTGGGTGGCCGGCGCGCGCTGGTCGATGCGCTGGAACGTCTCGGCCTGGCGACGGTCACCGCTGGTGAGCCCGAGGAGGCGCTGGCGCTGCTCGAACGCAGCCGCGTCGAGGGCCAGCCGTTCCGGCTGCTGCTGCTCGACATCGAGGAGTCGGTGGAGCGCGCGTTCACCTGGATCGAAACGCTCTACGGCCTGCTCGGCGGCGATGCGCCGCGGGTGATGCTGCTCACCGCCAGCGGCATCCGCGGCGATGCCGCGCGCTGCCGGACGCTGGGCATCGCCGCCTACCTGACCAAGCCGGTGACGCTGGCCGAGCTGCGGGAAACCGTGCTCGTGGTGCTCGGCGGGCCGCAGGCCGACACGCTGATCACCCGCCACAGCCTGCGCGAGCGGCGCACCGGCCGGCGCGTGCTCCTCGCGGTGGCCGACGCCGCCGCGCGGGCCGAGCTGGCGCCCGTGCTCGAGGCGCACGGCTGCCGGGTGACCACGGTGGGTGATGCCGTGCTGCTGCGCGCGCTGTGCAGCGGGCGCAACGTCGACGCCGTGGTGCTGGACTGGGACGCCGCGCTGCTCGAGCCCGAGGCCGCGGTGCACAGCCTGGTCGCGCGTGCCGCGCGGGTGGCACTGGCGCCGCGCGTGATCGCGGTGTCGGCGTTTCCCGCCGCCGAGGTCGCGGGCGTCGACCTGTGGCTGCCGGCGCCGCTGAGCGCCGCCGGCGTGCTCGCCGGCCTGGAGGCGGTGGCGGCGTTCGACCCAACCCCCGCCGCGGTGCATGCCGCCGCGGCCGCTTCGACCGATGGAGGATCGACCCCATGAAGCGTTCCCTTGCGCTCGCGCTGTGCACGGCGCTCGCGGCCCCGCTCGCCGGCTGCGTGCCACCGAACTACGGCGGGGCGAACTACGCGGGCTACCAGGCGCGCCAGCTGCAGCAGGTGCAGTACGGCGTGGTCGAGTCGGCGCGCGAGGTGCAGATCGACGACGCCCGCTACTACGGCGGCGGTGGCGTCGGCACCCTCGGTGGCGCCGCGCTCGGCGGCATCGCCGGCAGCGCGATCGGCCAGGGCCGCGGCTCGGCGGCGGCGGCGATCGGCGGTGCGATCATCGGCGGCCTGATCGGCAACGCCATCGACAACCAGGCGGCGCGCCAGCGCGGCGTGGAAGTCACCGTGCGCCTCGACAACGGGCGCGTCGTCGCCATCACCCAGGGCCTCGACGAGGTCTTCAACGCCGGCGAGCGCGTACGCGTGCTGACCTCCGCCGACGGTCAGGCGCGGGTCACGCGCTAGGCGCGTGCGCCCTGGCGGGGCGGTGCGCGGCGGCGCGCCGCACCGTCGCGAAGTGGATGTCGACGATGTCGTCGATGTCGTCGGCGTAGCCCCCCGCCATCGCCACCGCTACCGGCAGGCCGTGGCGTTCGCAGGCCTCGAACACCAGCGCGTCGCGCGCCGCGAGCCCCGCCTTGCTGAGCGCGAGGCGGCCGAGCCGGTCGCCGACGTAGGGGTCGGCGCCGGCGAGGTAGATCGCGAGCTCGGCCTGCGCGCGCTCGAGCGCGCGGGTGAGGCCGGCGTGCAGGGCGTCGAGGTAGGCGGCGTCGCTGGTGCCGTCGTCGAGCTCCACGTCGAGGTCGCTCTGCTCCTTGCGGAACGGGAAGTTCTTCGAGCCGTGGATCGAGAAGGTGAAGACGCTGTCGTCGCCGCGCAGGATCGCTGCGGTGCCGTTGCCCTGGTGCACGTCGCAGTCGACGATCAGCACGCGCCGCACCCGGCCTTCGGCCTGCATCGTGCGCGCGGCGATCGCCGCGTCGTTGAACACGCAGAAGCCCTGCGCCTGGTCGGCGAAGGCGTGGTGCGTGCCGCCGGCGAGGTTGGCGCCGGCGCCATCGGCGAGCGCGGCGCGGCAGGCGGCGATGGTGGCCCCGGCCGAACGCCGCGAGCGCTCCACCAGCGCCGCCGACCACGGGAAACCCAGCACCCGCAGTTCGCGCTCGGAGAGCTCGCCGCGGCTGACGCGCGCGTAGTACGCCGGGTGGTGCGCGAGCGTGATCTGCTCGGGGCTCGCGGCGGCCGGCTCGTGCAGCTCGAACAGGCCGTCGCCCGCGGCGGCGACGCGCTCGCGCAGGCGCGCGTACTTCTGCATCGGGAAGCGGTGCCCGGCCGGCAGCGGCAGCACGAAATGGTCGCAGTAGAACACCTTCATCGCCGCCGGCCCGCCGCGCGTCAGTGGCGCCGCGGCGCGGGCACGCCGCCGTCGGGGGCCGATTCCAGGCAGCGCCCGGCGGCGGAGACGATCAGCCCGCCCGGGTGCAGCACCTGGCGGGTGATGTGCTCGCTGCGCCGGGTCAGGCGATCGGCGATCGCGGCGAGGCCCTGCGCACTCAGCGGGTAGTGGTGTTCGAGGGCGAGCAACTGGCCGGCGCCGTCGAGGGCGGCGACGGTGTAGGCGAGGGTGCCGACGTCGTCGTCGAACTGGTTGGTGATCAGCAGCTTGTGTTCGGCCGTGGCGCCTTCGACGCGGACCACGGTCTCGACCACGTAGTCGCCGTCGAGGCGGCTCGCGGCGTGCAGCGTCGTCAGCGTGCTGCCGGTGCAGCCGCCGCCGCCTTCGCCCAGCACCTGCTGCACCGGCAGCCGGTAGGTGGCGAGCGCGGCGAGGTACTGGCGCTGCCGCTTGGCCCAGGCGACGTAGCCCTCCATCAGCGCGTCGCCCGGGGTGTCGGCGCCGGGCCCGACCTGTGCCCAGTCGTCGAAGGAGAAGAACGGCGTCCACACGCGTTCGCCGTCGAAGACGAAGCGGTTGCCGGTCGGCAGGGTGACGTCGCACGGCCCTTCGCGACGGAAGAAGGCGTGCTCGAGCAACTCCCACAGGCCGCCGAACTCGACGCTTTCGAGCTGCACCTTGAGCAGGGCGCAGAGGTCGCCGACGGTCGCGTAGGACAGGTTGACCGCCTGCACACCGAAGGTGGTTTCGAGCGTGCGGCGCGTCGTCGGCGAGGCCGCGCCGCGCTGCAGCAGGTCGTTCTCGAGCTGCCCGGCCAGTGCGCCGATACGCTCGCGCGGGCCGACGAAGGTGAAGGGCAGCATCAGCAGCGGCCCCGAGCCGGGCCGGCGCTCGGGGTTGAGCGCGGCGAGGCTGAAGGCGCGGCCGTCGTCGCTGCCGAGCGCGACCAGCTGCGGCTGGAAGTGCGCGTCGCGCAGCGTGCCGCGGAAGATGTCTTCGAGCGCCGTCAGCAGCGGGAAGCCGGGGCGCATCAGCTCGGTCTGGTCGTAGAGCGCGCCCGGCACCACCAGCCCGAGCGCGGTCAGGTCCGGTACCAGCCGGCCGAGGTCGGCGGCGATGGCGTCGGCGACACGGCTCGCATCGGCGCGCGTCAGCGGCGCGGGGGGGATGCCGTCGGCGCGGCTGCGGCCGAGGTCGAGTTCGAGGGTGAGCACGCCCGAGCAGGCGCCTAGCTCGGGGGGTGTCGGGCGGATGTCGTCCACAGGGGGGGACCTCGGGGAGTCGGCAGGGCGGGGACCACGCGGAGTGGCTACTATAACGGATGAGCGTCCAGGCCCGGTTGAGCGGAGCGGGGCTGCACCCCGCCGTCAAGGTCGCCGGATCCCGACCCGCCGCTCTCCCTCGTGCAACCGTGGCGCCGTCCGATGACTACCGAAAGCCTCTCCCCCTTCGGCCAGTTCCAGAACTACTTCGACCTGTTCGTCGCCGACCCGCACGATACCCGTGCGCCCGAGCGCAACGCCGGGATCATCGCGCGCTGCCATCGGCTGCGTTACGAGGTCTACTGCCGCGAGTTCGGCTTCGAGCGCGAGGAGGACTGCCCCGGGCAGATGGAGCGCGACGAATACGACGACCAGTCGCTGCACTGCCTGCTGGTGCACCGCTCGACGCAGTCGAGCGCCGGCACGGTGCGCCTGGTGCTGAGCCGCCCGGACGCGCCGGAGCAGCGGCTGCCGTTCTGGGCGCACTGCGAGGACAGCCTGTTCGCCCAGCACCCCAACCACCCGGCGTGCTTTCCGCCCGGGAGCTACGCCGAGATCTCGCGGCTCGCGGTCGGCGGCGCCTTCCGCCGGCGTCCGGGCGAGCAGGAGTCGCCGATCGGCCAGATCGAGGGGCAGGACTTCACCGACGTCGAACGCCGCACCTTCCCGCTGATCAGCCTGTGCCTGTTCCTCGCGGCGAGCAGCCT
Source organism: Plasticicumulans lactativorans (assembly GCF_004341245.1). Taxonomy (GTDB): domain Bacteria; phylum Pseudomonadota; class Gammaproteobacteria; order Competibacterales; family Competibacteraceae; genus Plasticicumulans_A; species Plasticicumulans_A lactativorans. Next base: position 225,733 of record NZ_SLWY01000005.1, read on the forward strand.
CGTGGTGCTGTCGGGCCGCGAGTATGCCTACGCGATCATGGAGCCGCGCCTGGCACGGCGCCTCGCCAGCGCCGGCATGCTGTTCGAGCGCATCGGCAGCGACACCGACTACCACGGCCTGCGCGCGGCCTTCTACACCGATACGCAGCTCGCGCTGTCGGCGCTCGACCGCATCGCCGGGATGCGCGAGATCTTCGATGCCGTCACCCACGGCGTGCGCATGCAGCTCGCGCCCGGGGCCGTGCGCATCGCGCCGGCGCTGCAGGCGCGCTTCGGCGGCTGAAGCCGTTCAGCCGGGGCGGCCGTCGGCGCGCGGGCGCAGGTAGATCGGCGCGAAGCGCAGCGCCCAGGCGGCGAAGGCCGCGAGCGCGACCAGCGCGGCGAGCAGCGTCAGCGCCGGCAGCGCCAGCGCGTCGCCGGCGACGCGCAGCAGCGCCGCGGCGTTGACGCCGAGGAAGCACGCCCAGGTGTAGGTGTCGGCGACCAGCGGGCGCCCGGAGTGACCGAGCGTCACCCGTGAGGCCATGCCCACCACCATCGCCGCGAAGAAGCCGATCGCCAGCGCGTGCAGCGGGCCGCGGCCGAGCGGCGCGTGGCCACCGCCGAGCAGCGCCAGGCTCTGCACGCCGTACAGCGCGAGCCCCACCCCCATCCACGCGAAGGCCAGGTGCAGCACGCCGAGCAGGCGGATGCGCTGCGCCCGGAGCAGGCCCCACGCCGCCGAGTGCCACAACGCCGTCGCCGCGAGCGGCAGGTCGACGAGCCAGGTCCACTGCGGCGCGCCGGCGAGTTCGAGCGCGCCGTGCAGCAGGCTGCCCGCGCACCACAGCGGCAGGCTCCACGCCGGCTTCACCACCTGGTAGTCGGCGAGCACGCAGGCGCTGAAGAACGGGATCATGCGATGGCAGACGGTGAAGAACACCGGCAGCAGGAAGCCCCACAGCCCCGCCTGCAGCGCGAACGCGAGGCCAAACGGCCACCCCGCCGCGAGCCACGCGGCGAACCCCGCGAGCCCGAGCCAGCCGAGCGCGAGCGCGCCGTTCAGCACGGTCTCGTGACGCTTGTCGCCGGCGGGCGTGCTCCGGTACACGCGGTAGAGCTGCGCCACGGCCCAGGCCCAGCCGGCGAGCATGGCGACGAGCCCGGCGAGCAGCGCCGGGCGTCCCAGGGCCAGCAGGCCGCCCCACACCAGCGCCTGCCCGGCGACCAGTGCGGCCCAGGCCGGCACGTAGGCACGGCGCCCGAGCTCGCGCCCGTTCATCCAGCGCGGGTAGGTGGTCATCAGAAAGCCGAAGATGAAGAACGGGAACACCCCGTAGAGCATCAGCAGCGCGTGCGCCCAGGTCGCGGCCAGGGCGGTCGGCAGCGTGCCGCCGCCGGCCTGGCGGGTGCCGAGCTCGACGCTCCAGTAGAGCAGGGCGAGCACCACCTGGACGCTGCCAGCGCAGAACATCAGGCGGTGCGGGGCGGCGCTGAACACGGTCCAGCGCTGGTGCAGGGCGGTCATCGGCGGTGATCTCGGCGGCGGGGCGACAGGTGCCCCATTCGACGCGCCACCGCCCGGCGCTGCCTTGAGCGCGGTCAAGCGCCCCGCTGCGGCGGCGTCACGCCCGTGCGGCGGCGAAGCCGTAGGGGGCCGGGTCGACGATCGGTGCGCGGCCGAGGATCAGGTCGGCGAGCAGGTGCGCGCTGGCCGGGCCGAGCACCAGCCCGTTGCGGTAGTGGCCGGCGTTGATGAACAGCCCGGCAACCTCCGGGTGCTCGCCGATGTAGGGCACGCCGGCCGGCGCGCCCGGGCGCAGCCCGGCCCAGTGGCGCTCGACCGTCGCCTCGGCGAGCGCCGGCACCAGCGCCAGCGCGGCGTCGTAGAGCTCGTCGTGGGCAGCGCTGGTCGGGCGCTTGTCGAAGCCGGTGAACTCCACCGTGCTGCCGGCGAGCACGCGGCCGTCGCGGCGCGGGATCAGGTAGCGGCCGTCGCGGATCACGATGCGCCGCAGCCGCCCCGGCGCGGCGCGGAACAGGATCATCTGCCCGTGCACCGGCCCGATCGCCGGCGCGTGGCGCAGCCCCGACAGCAGCTGGCCGGTCCAGGCGCCGCCGGCCACCACCACCGTCGGCGCCTCGAAGCGGCCCTGCGCGGTGCGCACGCCGCGCACGCGGCCGTCGTGCACGGCGATGCCGCGCACCTCGGTGTCCTCCTGCACCCGCACGCCGAGCTGCTCGACCGCGTGGCGCAGCGCCCGCAGCAGCCGCGGGTTGCGGATCTGCGCCACGTCGGGCATCCACAGCGCGCAGGTGCCGACGTGCGCGAGCGCCGGTTCGATCTCCAGCGCCTCGGGCGGCGTCAGCGCTTCGAGCCGCTGGCCGGCGTCCTGCGCCCAGGCGAGCGCCATCTCGGCGTCGAGCCCGCCGAGCGTCAGCAGGCCGCTCGGCGTCCACTCGGGGTCGATGCCGGTCTGCGCCGCGAGGTCGGCGGACAGCGCCGCGTAGTGCGCCTGGCTCCAGCCGACCAGGCGGGTGATCGCCGGGTCGGCGCGCCACGGTACCAGCGGCGAGAGGATGCCGCCGCCGGCCCACGAGGCCTCGCGCCCGGTGCTGCCGCGTTCGAGCAGGGTGACGTCGAGGCCGGCGCCGGCCAGTTCGCGGGCGACGAGCAGCCCGCTGATGCCGCCGCCGACGATGATGCAGTCGCTCATGGTGTGACTCCGCGCTGGGACGATGGCCGCGCCCCAGCGCACGGCCGAACCCGGCGATTTTCGACCCGCGGGGCGGTGCACGGGTAGCGCTTTTTGGGAGTGCCCCGATCGGGGCGCCGCGGGGCCGCGGCGGCGAGACGGCGTGGCTCGGCGGCGGCAGGCGTAAAATCGCGCCGCCACGCTGCCCGGAGCCGCTTCCATGCCTTCACGCCGCTTCTTCGTCGTGTCCGTCGTCGTGCTCGCCCTGGGGGGCGCGGCCGCCGGCGGCTGGTGGGCGCAGCACGAGACGCAGGACCCGCCGCCGGGGTTCGAGCGCGTCAACGGCCGCGCCGAGGCCACCCGCATCGACGTCGCCACCAAGCGCGCCGCGCGGGTCGCCGAGGTGCTGGTCGCCGAGGGCGAACTGGTCGGCGCCGACCAGGTGGTGGCGCGGATGGACGCGCGCGACCTCGAGGCCGCCGCGCTGCAGGCGCGCGCCGAGCTGCGCCGGGCCCGCGAGGACCAGCGCTACGCCGCGGCGCTGATCGCGCAGGCGGAGAGCGACCTGGTCTTCGCCAACCAGCAGGCGCAGCGCTCCGAGCAACTGATCTCCAGCGGCGGCGTGGCGCGCGAGCGCCTCGACTCCGACCGCAACCGCAAGGCGGTCGCCGAGGCCATGCTGCAGGCGGCGCGCATCCGCAACGTCGAGGCCGACGCCGCGGTCGAGGCGGCGCAGGCGCACGTGCAGCAGATCGAGATCGACCTCGGCGACAGCGTGCTGCGCGCCCCGCGCGGCGGGCGCGTGCAGCACCGCATCGCCGAGCCCGGCGAGGTGCTGGCGGCGGGCGGGCGGGTGCTGGCGCTGATCGACCTCGACGACGTCTACATGACGCTGTTCCTGTCCGAGGCCGCCGCCGGGCGCGTCGCCATCGGCGCCGAGGTGCGCGTCGTCTTCGACGCCTTCCCCGACCGCCCGGTGCCGGCGCACATCGCCTTCGTCGCCGACCAGGCGCAGTTCACGCCGAAGACCGTCGAGACCCACGACGAGCGCCAGAAGCTCGCCTTCCGCGCCAAGGCGCGCATCGAGGTCGGCGCGCGCTACCGACCCTACGCCAAGCCCGGCCTGCCCGGCGTCGCCTATGTGCGGCTCGATCCGCGCGTCGACTGGCCGGCCCGGCTGGCGACCGACTGGATGCAGCCGTGAGCGCGCCGCTGGCGCAGCTGGAGGCGGTCGGCCACCGCTACGGCGCGGCGGTCGCGCTCGCCGAGGTGGACCTCGCGCTGCCCGCCGGCGTGATGGTCGGGCTGATCGGGCCCGACGGCGTCGGCAAGTCGACGCTGCTCGCGCTGCTCGCCGGGGTGCGCCGGGTGCAGCACGGGCGCGTGCGGGTGTTCGGCGGCGACGTCAGCGCGCGGCAGCACCGCGCCGAGCTGCGCGCGCGCATCGCCTACATGCCGCAGGGCCTGGGGCGCAACCTGTACCCGACGCTGTCGGTGCACGAGAACGTCGACTTCTTCGGCCGCCTGTTCGGCCAGCGCGCCGCCGAGCGCCGCGCGCGGATCGACGAGCTGCTCACCGGCACCGGCCTCGCACCCTTCGCCGGGCGCCCCGCCGGCAAGCTCTCGGGCGGCATGAAGCAGAAGCTCGGGCTGTGCTGCGCGCTGATCCACGAGCCCGACCTGCTGATCCTCGACGAGCCGACCACCGGCGTCGACCCGCTGTCGCGGCGCCAGTTCTGGGAGCTGATCGCGCGCATCCGCGCGCGCCGGCCGGGGCTGTCGGTGCTGGTCGCCACCGCCTACATGGAGGAGGCCGAGCGCTTCGATCACCTGGTGATGATGGACGCCGGGCGGGTGCTCGCCACCGGCACGCCGGCGGCGCTGCGCGCGCGCGGCGATGCCGCCACGCTCGAAGCGGCCTTCATCGCGCTGCTGCCGCCGGCGCGCCGCCACGGCCATCGCGAGCCGCAGATCCCGCCGCGCCCGGCCGCGCATGCCGAGGTGGCGATCGAGGCCGCGGGGCTGACGCGCCGCTTCGGCGACTTCACCGCGGTCGACGGCGTGGACTTCCGCATCGAGCGCGGCGAGATCTTCGGCTTCCTCGGCTCCAACGGCTGCGGCAAGACCACGACGATGAAGATGCTCACCGGGCTGCTGCCGGCGAGCGCGGGCCGCGCCTGGCTGTTCGGCCGCCCGGTGGACGCCGCCGACCTCGGCGTGCGCCTGCGCATCGGCTACATGACGCAGGCGTTCTCGCTGTACCGCGAGCTGAGCGTGGCGCAGAACCTCGCGCTGCACGCGCGCCTGCTGCGGGTGGACCCGGCCGTGGCCGGGGCGCGCATCGCCGGGCTGGTGGCGGACTTCGACCTCGGCGAGGTGCTCGACGTGCCCGCCGAGCGCCTGCCGCTCGGGCTCAAGCAGCGCCTGTCGCTCGCCTGCGCGGTGATCCACCGCCCCGAGGTGCTGATCCTCGACGAGCCGACCTCGGGCGTCGACCCGGTCGCCCGCGACCGCTTCTGGGAGCTGCTGAGCACGCTGTCGCGCGGCGCCGGCGTGACCATCTTCGTCTCCACGCACTTCATGAACGAGGCCGCGCGCTGCGACCGCATCTCGCTGATGCACGCCGGGCGCGTGCTGGCGCAGGACGCCCCGGCGGCGCTGATCGCCAGCTGCGGCGCGCGCGACCTCGAAGGCGCCTTCGTGCACTACCTGGAGGCGGCGCAGCCCGCCGCCGCCGCACCGGCCGCGGCGCCGGCGGCCCCCGCGGTGCGTGCCGCCGCGCCGGCCGCGGTCGCGCCGCGCTTCTCGCTCGCGCGCCTGCTCACCTTCTCGCGGCGCGAGGCGCTGGAGGTGATGCGCGACCCGATCCGCCTCGCCTTCGCGCTGCTCGGCACGCTCGGGCTGATGGTGGTGATGGGGCTCGGCATCACCTTCGACGTCGAGGGCCTGCGCTACGCGGTGCTCGACCGCGACCGCAGCCCGGAGAGCCGCGCCTACCTGGAGAACTTCGCCGGCGCGCGTTACTTCCGCGAGCAGCCGCCGCTCGCCGACACCACCGAGGCCGAGCGGCGCCTGCGCGGCGCCGACATCCTGTTCGCGATCGAGATCCCGCCCGGCTTCGGCCGTGACCTGCTGCGCGGGCGCACGCCGGAGGTCGGTTTCCTCGTCGACGGGGCGATGCCGTTCCGCGCCGAGACCGCGCGCGGCTACATCCAGGGCGTGCACGCGCGCTACCTCGACGAACTCGCGCGCGACGGCGGCGCCGACGCGACGCTGCCGGCGACGATCGAGACGCGCTTTCGCTACAACCAGGCCTTCCGCAGCATCGATGCGATCGTGCCCGGCGTGATCGCGCTGCTGCTGCTGGTGATCCCGGCGACGCTGACCGCGCTCGGCGTGGTGCGCGAGAAGGAGCTCGGCTCGATCACCAACCTCTACGCGAGCCCGGCGACGCGGCTGGAGTTCCTGCTCGGCAAGCAACTGCCCTACGTCGGCATCGGCCTGGTCAACGCCACGCTGCTGGTGCTGCTCGCGCGCTTCGGCTTCGGCGTGCCGCTGAAGGGCAGCCTCGCCGCCCTCGCCGCCGGCGTGCTGCTCTACGTGGTCGCCGCCACCGCCTGGGGGCTGCTGATCTCGACGGTGACGCGCACGCAGATCGCCGCGCTGTTCGGCGCCTTCATCCTGACGATGATGCCGTCGATCAACTTCTCGGGGCTGATCGCGCCGGTGTCCTCGCTCGCCGGCGCCGCCGCGGTGATGGGCTACGGCTTCCCGGCGAGCTGGTTCCTGAAGATCAGCGTCGGGGTGTTCACCAAGGCGCTGGGCTTTCGCGAACTCGCACCGAACTACCTGGCGCTGGCCGGCTTCATCGTCGTCTACACCAGCGCGGCGGTCGCGCTGCTCGCGCGCCAGGAGGACTGAGCGTGCCGGCGACGCTGCGCAACATCTTCTTCCTCGGCCTGAAGGAGTTCACCAGCCTCGGCCACGACCTCGTGCTGATGCTGCTGATCGTCTACAGCATGAGCGTGCTGGTGTTCGTCAGCGCGCGCGCGACCGGCATCGAGGTGCGCAACGCCTCGATCGCCTTCGTCGACGAGGACGGCGGCGCGCTCGCCCGGCGCCTGGTCGACGCCCCCGCGCCGCCGTATTTCCAGGCGCCGGTGGCGCTCGCCCCGCAGGACGTCGACGCCGCGCTCGACGGCGGCCACCAGACCTTCGTCGTCGACATCCCGCCGCGCTTCGAGGCCGACGTGCACGCCGGGCGCCAGCCGGCGCTGCAGCTCAACGTCGACGCCACGGCGATGAGCCAGGCCGGCATCGGCAGCGGCTACCTCGAACGCATCATCAACGACGAGATCGCCGCCTACCTCGGGCCCGCGGACGGTGCCCCGGCCGCCGCGGCGAACGCGACGGTGCGCATCGCCTTCAACCCCAACCTGTACGCGCACTGGTTCCTCGGCGTGATGATGGTGGTGAACATGGTGACCATGCTCGCGATCATCCTCACCGGCTCGGCGCTGATCCGCGAGCGCGAGCAGGGCACGCTCGAACACCTGCTGGTGATGCCGCTGACGCCGTTCGAGATCATGGCCTCGAAGGTGTGGGCGACCGCGCTGGTGATCGTCGTCGCCGCCGGGCTGTCGCTGACCGTGGTGGTGCAGGGGCTGCTGCAGGTGCCGATCCGCGGCTCGGTGCCGCTGTTCCTCGGCGCGACGCTGGTCTACCTGTTCGCGGTGACGGCGATCGGCATCTTCCTCGCCACCGTCGCGCGCTCGATGCCGCAGCTCGGCCTGCTCGGCCTGCCGATCGTGTTCCCGATGGTGATGCTGTCGGGCTCGATCACCCCGCTCGACAGCATGCCGGCGGCGATCCGCACGCTGATGCAGTTCTCGCCGTCGACGCACTACGTCGCGGTGGCGCAGGGGGTGCTGTTCCGCGGCGCCGAATTCGCGCTGGTGTGGCGCCAGCTCGCGCTGGTGGCGCTGATCGGCGGGGTGTTCTTCACGGTCGCCGCGCTCAGGCTGCGGCGCACGCTGGCGCTGGCGGGCTGAGCGGTGGCTCTAGCCGCCGCGCGGGCGGCGGGCAAGCAGGCGGTCGAGCGTCGCCGCGAAGGCCTGGCGGTCGCGCTCGCCGAAGGGCGCGGTGCGGGTCTGCGCGAGCCCCGCGCTGCGCAGTTCGTCCATCGCGTTGCGCAGGCTCAGCACCTCGCCGATGTTGTCCGGCGTGTACAGCGCACCGCGCGGGTTGATCACCGCCACGCCGTTGGCGACGAGCTTCGCGGCGAGCGGGATGTCGGCGCTGATCACCACGTCGCCCGCCTCGGCCGCGGCGACGATCCAGTCGTCGGCGGCATCGAAGCCCGCGCTCACCGTCACCACCCGCACCCCGCGCCCCGGCGGGCGCTTCAGCGGCTGGTTGGCGACCAGCACCAGCGGCAGCGCCAGGCGTGTCGCGGCGCGCAGCACGATCTCCTTGACCGGGCCGGGACAGGCGTCGGCGTCGATGTAGAGCTTCATGCGTCGCCGAGCAGCGTGCGCAGCCGCGGCCAGTCGAAGGCCGGGCCGGGGTCGGTCTTGCGTCCGGGCGCGATGTCGCTGTGGCCGGCGAGGTGTGCGGCGGGGATCGTGTAGGCGGCGCGCAGCGCGCCGATCGCCGCGGCGAGCGCGCCGTACTGCGCGTCGGCGTAGGGGGTGTCGTCGCTGCCTTCGAGCTCGATGCCGACCGAGAAGTCGTTGCAGCGCTCGCGGCCGCGCCAGTTCGACACGCCGGCGTGCCAGGCGCGGCGGTGGAAGGGCACGTACTGCACCGGCGCGCCGTCGCGGCGGATCAGCAGGTGCGCCGACACGCGCAGCCCGGCGATGGCGGCGAAGTAGGGGTGGGCGGCGGGGTCGAGCGTGTTGCTGAACAGGTGGTCGATCCACGGCCCGCCGAACGCGCCCGGCGGCAGGCTGATGCCGTGCACCACGATCAGCTCGATGCCGGCGCCGTCGGGGCGCGCGTCGGCGTTCGGCGACGGGCACTGCCGCGCGCCGCTGAGCAGGCCGCTGGCGCGGTCGACGTGCATGTGCGGTTCAGCCGGCGACCGCGGCCGGCAGCGGTGCGAGCGTGAGCGGCGCGCCCCACAGGCGCGCGGCCACTGGTTCGAGCCGCGCGCAGTCGCCGCTGGCGAAGAAGGCCGCGGTGCCGGCGTGCGGGGCGCCGCGCAGCAGGCCGTGGCTCTCCAGCAGGCTGCGGGTGCGTCGGGCGACCGCGCCGGCGGTGTCGATCAGCGTCACGTCGGGGCCGGCGACGGTGCGGATCAGCGGCGCGAGGAAGGGGTAGTGCGTGCAGCCGAGGATCAGCGTGTCGGCGCCGCGCGCGAGCAGCGGCTCGACGTGGCGCGCCACGTTTGCGCGCGCCGCGGCGCTGGTGAGGTCGCCGTGCTCGACCAGATCGACCCAGCCGGGGCAGGGTTCGGTGAGCACCTCGACGCCGTCGCCGAAGCGCGCGAGCAGCGCCGCGAAGCGTGCGCTGGCGAGCGTGCCGGTGGTGGCGAGCACCCCCACCACGCGGCTGCGCGTGGCGGCGGCGGCGGGCTTGACCGCCGGTTCCATGCCGACCACCGGCACCGCGACGCGGCTGCGCAGGCTGTCGGCCGCCGCCGCGGTGGCAGTGTTGCAGGCGATCACCACGAGCTTCGCGCCGTGCCCGAGCAGGAAGCCGGTGAGCGCGTGCGTGCGGGCGCGGATGTAGGCCTCGGACTTCTCGCCGTAGGGCACGTGGCCGGAGTCGGCGACGTAGACGAAGTCCTCGTGCGGCAGCAGCGCGCGCAGTTCGCGCAGCACCGAGAGTCCGCCGAGCCCGGAATCGAAAACCCCGACCGGCGCCTGCGCGCCGCCCGGGGTGTCCCGCGGGTCGGAGGTGTGCACCGCGCGTCAGCCTTCGAGGTGGTAGGCGACGATGCGCTCGACCTCGTGGCGCGAGCCCATGATCACCGGCACACGCTGGTGCAGGCCGTCGGGCTGCAGGTCGAGGATGCGCTGGGTGCCGGTGCTCGCCAGGCCGCCGGCCTGCTCGATCAGCATCGCCACCGGGTTGGCCTCGTACATCAGGCGCAGCTTGCCGCCCTTGGCGGCGGTCTTGGTGTCCCACGGGTAGAGGAACACGCCGCCGCGGCACAGCACGCGGTAGACGTCGCCGACCATCGCCCCCATCCAGCGCATGTTGAAGTCCTTGCCGCGCGGCCCCTCGCGGCCGGCGCGGCATTCGCCGATGTAGCGCTGCACCGGCGGCGCCCAGAAGCGCTCGTTGGAGGCGTTGATCGCGTACTCGACGGACTCCTCGGGCACGCGCATGTCGGGGTGGGTCAGCAGGAACTCGCCGATGCTGTCGTCGAGCGTGAAGGCGTTGACGCCGTGGCCGGTGGTCAGCACCAGGATGGTCTGCGGGCCGTAGATCGCCATGCCGGCGGCGACCTGCTCGGCGCCGGCCTGCAGGAAGTCGGTCGCCACCGGCCTGCCGCCGGACTCGGGGGCGCGCAGCACCGAGAAGATGGTGCCGATGATGCCGTTGACGTCGGTGTTGGTGGAGCCGTCGAGCGGATCGAACAGCAGCAGGTACTTGCCGCGCGGGTACTCGGCGGGGATGTTGTAGACGTCGTCCATCTCCTCCGAGGCCATCGCCGCGACGTGCCCGCCCCACTCGTTGCAGCGCAGGAAGACGTCGTTGGAGAGCACGTCGAGCTTCTTCTGGATCTCGCCCTGAACGTTCTCGGAGCCGGCGCCGCCCAGCACCCCGGCGAGCCCGCCGCGGCGCACCGAATGCGCGATGGACTTCACCGCGATGACGATGTCGTTGATCAGCGCGGTGAAATCGCCCGAGGCGCTGCGATGGCGGCGTTGCTCCTCGATGATGAACTGGGTGACCGTGGTGCCGACGTTCATGCGGGATTACCTTGAGATCGGGGGGCTGCGCAGAGCGTGACGGGTATCGACCGGGGAGCCGTCACGCGCGAGGCGCGGAGTCTAGCATCGCGCACCCGGTGCCGTGCCCGTGGCCCGTCAGCAAGTGTTACGCATCCGCCCGCGGCCGGGGAGGTACAGGCGCACCATGCACACCATCCGCACACTCGGACTGCTCACCGCCGGCGGCGACTGCCAGGGGCTCAACGCCGCGCTGCGTGCCGTCACCCTCGCCGCGCAGCGCGACCTCGGCGCCACGGTGCTCGGCTTCCACGACGGCTACGTCGGCCTGCTGCGCGGGGACTGCCGCCGGCTCGACCGCGACGACGTCGCCGGCATCCTCGCCCAGGGCGGCACCATCCTCGGCACCGGCCGCGGGCGCGCCGAGCAGGGCGCGGCGCTCGACGACCTGGTGCGGCGCTCGCTGCAGCAGGCCACGGCCCTCGGCCTCGACGCGCTGGTGTGCCTTGGCGGCGACGGCACCCAGCGCTTCGCGCGCGCGCTGGCGGAGGCGGGGCTGCGCGTCGTCACGCTGCCGAAGACCATCGACAACGACATCCGCGGCACCGAGGTCTGCTTCGGCTTCGACTCCGCGGTGTACATCGCCACCGAGGCGATCGAGCGCCTGCGCACCACCGCGCACAGCCATTCGCGGGTGATGCTGTGCGAGGTGATGGGGCGCGACGCCGGCTGGATCGCGCTCGCCGCGGGCCTCGCCGGCCCGGCGCACGTGGTGCTGATCCCCGAGATTCCGTACCGCACCGAGGCGGTGGTCGCGGCGCTGCAGGCGCGCGCCGCGCGCGGCCGCCGCTATTCGATCGTCGTCGTCGCCGAGGGCGCGCGCTCGGCCGCCGACGCCGCCGCCGGGCGCACGCAGAAGCACGCCGCGGCGCTGCGCCTGGTCGACGAGCTGCAGGACGCCACCGGCATCGAGACGCGGCTGACCACGCTCGGCTACGTGCTGCGCGGCGGTGCCCCCACCGTCGGCGACCGCCTGCTCGCCACCGAGCTCGGCCTGGAGGCGGTGCGCCTGCTCGGCGCCGGCGTGCACGGCGTGATGGTCGGCCAGCAGCACGGCCGGCTGGTGCCGGTGCCGCTCGCCGAGGCCGGCAGCGGCGCCCGTACGGTGCCGCCCGAGCACCGGTGGATCGACGCGCTGCGCCGCCTCGGCGCGTGCCTCGGCGACTGACGGCTCAGGTGTAGCCTTCGCGCCAGCGCACCGGGGCGAAGCGGATCGGCGGCAGGGGCGGTAGCCCGTGCATCCCGCGGCGAGCAGCGCGACGCGTGCGGCGATTCCCACGTGTTTCATCGCGCTGGCCTCGGGGCGTGCGGGGTTCGGGATCGCCGCGCCGGTGCGTGGCGACCGCCCGCCGCGCGGCCGGGATGCCCCCGGCCGGCGCGGCGCGGTGGCAGGATAGCGCCTGCCGGCGCCGCCCGGCCGCGACCAGGAGCCCCCCATGAGCACGCTGTTCTCGCCTTACGCCATCGGCCCGCTCACGCTGAAGAACCGCATCGTGATCGCGCCGATGTGCCAGTACTCCGCCGAGGACGGCGAGGCCACCGACTGGCACCTGATCCACCTCGGCCACCTGGCGCTGTCCGGTGCCGGCCTGCTGATCATCGAGGCGACCGCGGTGGCGCCCGAAGGCCGCATCTCGGCGGCCGATCTCGGGCTGTGGTCGGACGCGACCGAGCAGGCGCTGGGGCGGGTGCTGCGCGCGGTGCGCCGTTACTCGCCGATGCCGCTCGCCATCCAGCTCGGCCACGCCGGGCGCAAGGCGTCGAGCCGCGTGCCCTGGGAGGGCGGCCAGCTGGTGCCGGTGGACGAGGGCGGCTGGCGCCCGCTGGCGCCGTCGGCGATCCCGCACGCGGCGGACGAGCCGGCCCCGCAGGCGCTCGACGACGCCGGCCTCGGGCGCGTGCTCGCGGCCTTCGTCGCCGCCGCGCAGCGGGCGCACCGGCTCGGCCTCGATGCGATCGAACTGCACGCGGCGCACGGCTACCTGCTGCACCAGTTCCTCTCGCCGCTCGCGAACAGCCGCGACGACGCCTACGGCGGTTCGCTCGCCAACCGCATGCGCTTCCCGCTGCAGGTGTTCGACGCGGTCCGGGCGGCGGTGCCGGCCACGCTGCCGGTCGGCGTGCGCCTCTCCGCCACCGACTGGGTCGACGGCGGCTGGGACGTGGAGCAGAGCATCGCCTTCGGCCATGCGCTGCGCGCGCGCGGCTGCGCCTTCCTGCACGTGTCGAGCGGCGGCGTGTCGCCGCGCCAGCAGATCCCGCTCGGCCCCGACTACCAGGTGCCGCTGGCCGCGCGCATCCGCGCCGAGGTCGGCCTGCCGACCATCGCCGTCGGCCTGATCACCGAGGCCGGGCAGGCCGAGGCGGTCGTCGCCGACGGGCGCGCCGACCTCGTCGCGCTGGCGCGCGGGATGCTGTTCGATCCGCGCTGGCCGTGGCACGCCGCGGCCACGCTCGGCGCCCAGGTCGAGGCGCCGCCGCAGTACTGGCGCTCGCAGCCGCGCGGCCTGGGCGCGCTGTTCGGCGACGTCCGCATCCGCCAGCGCTGAGCGCGGCGGGCGTCCGCCCCGGCATATCCGGCCGGAATTCCGACGAGCGCCCGCCACCGTCCGCGGCGGCGTGGCCGTGCCGCGACCGCCTGCCTGCGGCCACCACCCCCTTGGGGTTACCCCGTGATGCGAAGGCGGACAGGCGTCATAGCAACTTGTATATTGCGATCCAGACCCCCGACGGATGCCGCCCCCATGCGCGCCCTGCTGTCCTGCCTTGCGTCCGTGCTGGTCCTTGGCCTCGGCGCTGCCGCGTGGGCCACTGACCTCACCGTGTCGGCCGCCGCCAGCCTGACCAACGCCTTGCGCGAGCTGGCGCCGGCGTTCGAGGCGGCGCATCCGGGCACCCGGGTGCAGCTCAACTTCGGCGCCTCGGGGGCGCTGCTGCAGCAGATCGCCAAGGGGGCGCCGGTCGACGTCTTCGCCAGCGCCGACCAGGAGACGATGGACCAGGCCCAGGCGCAGGGCCTGATCGACTCCGCCGGCCGCCACGACTTCGCGGCGAATGCGCTGGTGGTGATCGTGCCGGAGGGCAGCCGGCAGCGGCCCGCGACGCTCGCCGAACTCGCGCAGCCGCCGTATGCGCGCATCGCCATCGGCCTGCCGGCCAGCGTGCCGGTCGGCCGCTACACCCGCGCCGTGCTCGAACGCGAAGGGCTGTGGCTCGCGATCGAGCCGAAGATGATCGGCGCCAACAACGTGCGCCAGGCGCTCGACTACACCGCCCGCGGCGAGGTCGACGCCGGCTTCGTCTACGCGACCGACGCCGCGCTGATGCCCGGCAGGGTCGCGGTGGCGCTGACGGTGCCGACCGCCACACCGATCCGCTACCCGGTCGCGCCGGTGGCCGGCGGTGCCCAGGCCGAGGCGGCGCGGCAGTTCATCGCCTTCCTGCGCTCGGCGCCGGCGCAGGCGCTGCTCGCCCGCCATGGCTTCGGCGCGCCCTGAGACGATGCGCAGTGGACGGGGCCTGGGTGGCGCTCGCGCTGACGCTGAAGGTGGCAGGCTGGGCGACCGCGCTGAACCTGGTGCTCGGCGTCGGCCTCGGCTTCGTGCTGGCGCGCCGCCGCTTCCCCGGGCGCGAACTGCTCGATGCGCTGCTGACGCTGCCGATGGTGCTGCCGCCCACCGTGCTCGGCTACTACCTGCTGGTGCTGATCGGCAGCCAGGGGCCGCTCGGCGGCTGGCTGAAGCGCACGTTCGGCATCAACCTTATCTTCACCTGGCAGGGCGCGGTGCTCGCCGCGGCGGTGGTGTCGTTCCCGCTGGTCTTCAAGTCGGCGCGGGCGGCCTTCGAGATGGTCGAGCCGCAGCTGGAGCAGGCCGCGCGCGTGCTCGGCGTGCACGAGCCCGGCATCTTCTTCCGCGTGTCGCTGCCGCTCGCCTGGCGCGGCATCCTCGCCGGCCTGCTGCTGGCCTTCGCCCGCGCCACCGGCGAGTTCGGCGCGACGCTGATGGTGGCCGGCAGCATCCCCGGCAGGACGCAGACGCTGTCGATCGCCGTGTACGAGGCGGTGCAGGCCGGCCAGGACGCCGTCGCCAATTCTCTGGTGCTGGTGACCTCGGTGACCTGCATCGCGGTGCTGCTGGCGGCCGGGTGGCTGGCGCCGGGGCGCGTGCCGGAGCGGCGCTGAGATGACGGCGGTGTGGGACTTCGAGCTCGCGCGCTGCCTGCGCCACGACGGGCGGCGCTTCGATCTGCACGTCGCCTGCCGCAGCGAGGCAGCGCGGCTGGTGCTGTTCGGGCCGTCCGGTGCCGGCAAGAGCCAGACGCTGCAGATGATCGCCGGGCTCGCGCGCCCGGACCGCGGCCACGTGCGGGTGGCCGGCACGACGCTGTTCGACCGCGCGAGCGGCGTGGACCTGTCGCCGCAGCGCCGGCGCCTCGCCTACGTGTTCCAGGACTACGCGCTGTTCCCGCACCTGACGGTGCGCCAGAACGTCGCCTTCGCGCTGCACGGCGGCCTGCGCAACCCCTCGCGCCACGCCGCCGACGCGAGCGTCGACCACTGGCTCGCGACCTTCCAGCTGCAGGCGGTGGCGCGGCACTACCCGGAGCAGTTGTCGGGCGGCCAGCGCCAGCGCACGGCGCTGGCGCGCGCGCTGGTGGCGCGGCCGCGCGCGCTGCTGCTCGACGAGCCCTTCGCCGCGCTCGACCGCGCGCTGCGCCGGCGCCTGCGCGACGAACTCGCCGAGCTGCAGGCCGAGCTGAAGCTGCCGCTGCTCTTGATCACCCACGACGAGGACGACGTGCACCAGCTCGCCGATGCGGTGGTGCAGCTCGACGGCGGGCGCGTCGTGGGGACGACGGTTGCGCCGGCGGCGGGGGCGTTGCCGCAGGCCGGCCGCCCCCGCCACGACACCCCGCGGGAGCACGCATGACGGGCCGGCCGCGCAGGCAGGACGAGCGCATCGAGCTGCGTGGCGCGCTGTGGATGACCGTCGGCGGCGTCAGCCTGGGCGGGCACGGGCGCATCGGCCTGCTGCGCGCGATCGCCGAGCACGGCTCGATCACGCAGGCGGCCAAGGCCATGGGCATGAGCTACAAGGCGGCCTGGGATGCCGTCGACACGATGAACAACCTCGCCGGCGAGGCGCTGGTCGAGCGCACCAGCGGCGGGCGCGGCGGCGGCGCCACCCGCCTGACGGCGCGCGGCCTGCGCCTGATCGAGCGCTACGCGCAGCTCGACGCGATCCACCAGCGCTTCGTCCGGCTGCTGAGCGAGGAGGCGGCCGACCTGCAGGCGGACCTCGACGTGCTGCGCACGCTCAACGTCCGCACCAGCGCCCGCAACCAGTTCGCCGGCACGATCACCGCGGTGCGCGCCGGTGCCGTCGACGACGAGGTGGAGCTGATCCTGCCCGGCGGCGCGCGCATCGTCGCGCTGCTCACCCGCGAGAGCACCGAGGCGCTCGGGCTGCGGCCGCGCCAGGCCGCGTTCGCGCTGGTCGCGGCCTCGGCGGTGATCGTCGCCACCGACCTGCGCGGCGCCCGCCTGTCGGCGCGCAACCAGTTGCCGGGCACGGTCGCCGCGGTGCTGCCCGATGCGGTGAACGCCGAGGTGGTGATCGACATCGACGGCGGCGGCAGCGTCGCCGCCACGCTGACCCAGGCGAGCGTGCGCGAACTCGGCCTCGCGCCCGGGGTGCGGGCCAGCGCGATCTTCAAAGCCTCCAGCGTGATCCTCGGCGTCGCGCTGTGAGCGCGCGCGTCACTTCGACAGGCCGTGCTGCTCCAGCCGCTACCGCAGCGTGCGGCGGCTGATGCCGGGCAGCCGCGCCGCCTCGGCCGTGCTCGGGCGGACAGCGTCGACGATATCGGGCAGGTTTGCCGCGGCGGCCCTCCCAAAAAAAACGGGCGCGGTCACCCGCGCCCGAAGTGCCCCGGGATCGCCCCCGGGCCCCTGGGAGGACTCAGAAATCGGTACGCAGGCCGATGGCGACGGTGCTGTTGTCGTTGAGCAGGTCGCTCTTGCGGTCGATGTACTCGTACTCGACGTAGGCGTGGGTGCGCTTGCTGAACCAGTGCTGCACGCCGAGGGCGTACTCGTTGAGCTCGGTGAAGGCGTAGTCGCTGGTGCGCCGTCCGCCGTGGGCGAGGAGGACGTTGTTGCCGAGGTTGTACTGCCCGGCGATGCCCCAGCCGGTGGAGTTCATGCCCTTGACCGGGTTGAAGACGCCCTCAATGCCGCCGGTGAGGCTGGCGGGCAGGCCGCCGAGCAGGGTCAGATCGCCGTGCTCGTAGGTGCCGCCGATCTGGAAGTCGGGGGTGCCGTAGCGCAGGTCGACGCCGACGAGGTCGGTGTCGGCGTTGCGGTTGGCCAT
>NZ_SLWY01000006.1 GCF_004341245.1 Plasticicumulans lactativorans
AAGGGCTACCTGTACTTCGCGATGGCCTTCTCGGTGCTGGTGGAGGTGCTCAACCTCTGGGCCACCCAGAAGCGGCGCGCGGGACGGGCCGCCGCCGCGGTTCCCGAGGCTGCCGAGTAAGCCGCCCGGGCACGGGCACGGGGGCGGGCCGTACGGCCCGCCCCCGTTTTTCGTTTCAGGCGCTGCCGCGCTCCCAGGCGGCGGCGCCCTGCAGGTAGGTCGCGGCGACGTTGCGGTCGTCGCCCAGCGTGAACAGCGCGAACCATTCCTCCAGCACGTCGTGATCGCGCACCACCGCGGCGCGGCGTGCGGTCAGTGCCGTGCCGGCGCTGTCGAGCACCACCGCGTCGGCCTCGCGACCGGGCTCGAAGTTGCCGACCCGTCCGGCGAGCCCCAGCGCCCGCGCCCCCGCCAGCGTCGCCAGGTACAGCGCGCGCGCCGGCGTCAGGCGCTGCCCCTGCAGTTGCAGCACCTTGTAGGCCTCGGCCAGCGTGCGCAGCATGCTGTAGCTGGTGCCGGCGCCGACGTCGGTGGCGAGGCTGCTGCACGCGCCGGCGGCGTCCATCGCCGCGAGGTCGTACAGGCCGCTGCCGAGGAACAGGTTCGAGGTCGGGCAGAACGCCGCCGCCGCACCGCTCGCCGCGAGGCGCGCGCGGTCGACCGCGTCGAGCCACACGCAGTGGGCGTAGATCGCGCGCTCCCGCAGCAGGCCGTAGTGGTCGTAGACGTCGAGGTAGCTGCGCGCCCACGGGAACAGCGACGCGACCCACGCGACCTCCTTGCGGTTCTCGGCCACGTGCGTCTGCACGTACACGTCCGGGTGTTCGCGCGCGAGGCGGCCGGCGGCTTCGAGCTGCGCCTCGGTCGAGGTCGGCGCGAAGCGCGGCGTGATCGCGTAGGCGAGGCGGTCGACGCCGTGCCAGCGCTCGATCAGCGCCTTCGATTCACGGTAGGCGCGCTCCGGGTCGTCGCGCAGGAATTCCGGGCAGTGGCGGTCCATCAGCACCTTGCCGGCGATCAGGCGCATCCCCCGCTGCTGCGCCGCCGCCAGCAGCGCGTCGACCGACTGCGGATGCACGGTGCACAGCGCGAGCGCGGTGGTGGTGCCGTTGCGCAGCAGCTGGTCGAGGAACAGCGGTGCCATCGCCTGCCCGTGCGCCAGGTCCTCGAAGCGGCGCTCGGCCGGGAACACGTAGCGCTCCAGCCATTCGAGCAGTTGTTCGCCGTACGAGGCGATGACGTCGATCTGCGGGAAATGGATGTGCGTGTCGACGAAGCCCGGCACGATCAGCCGCCCGCGGTGGTCGTGCACCTCGATGTGCGCCGGCAGGCCCGGGAGCAGTTCGGCCGCCGGGCCGAGCCGCGCCACGCGACCGTGTTCGATCAGCAGCAGGCCGTCGTCGAAACCTTCGAGCGCGCCGGCGTCGCCGCCGTCGCCGGGATCACGCAGGCAATGCAGGATGCGCCCGCGCAGGGCGACGGGGCGGGATGAGGTTTCGTGCATCGCGGTTTCCTCCGTCCGGCGCCGTCGACCGCAGTGGTGACGGCTCACTTGTATACTAAAATTTAATATTCTGTTGATGATTAAGGCGTGAGTATGTCCACGCCCAGCGTGTCAGCTCAGCATGTGTCTTGCATACGGGCAGGGGGTTTCAAATGTCTGCAAGCGAGGGAAAGGTCCGGCGCGAGATCGCCGTCACGCGCAGCAATGGCCGTGGCAGCGCCAAGCAGTCGCCCGAACGGATCGTCGAGGCGATCGTCGCCGCGATCGGTGAACACCGCCTCGCGCCGGGTACCAAGCTCGGCGAGGAACACCTCGGCGAGATCTTCGGCGTCAGCCGCACCATCGTGCGCGCGGCACTGGTGCGCTTGGCCAACACCCGCGTGGTGACGATCGAGCCCAACCGCGGCGCCTTCGTCGCGCAGCCCAGCGTGCGCGAGGCGCGCGAGGTGTTCGACGCGCGCCGGGTGATCGAGACCGCGCTGATCCGCCGCCTGGCTGGCGTCTGCGACGCTGCCGCGCTCGCCGGCCTGCGCCGGCACCTCGAACAGGAGGACGTCGCCCGCACCGCCGGCGACCGCCGCAGCGCGGTGAAGCTGTCGGGCGACTTCCACCTGAAGCTCGCCGAACTCGCCGGCAACGAGACCCTGCTCGAACTGCTGCGCGAACTGGTGCTGCGTTCGTCGCTGGTGGTCATGCTCTACGAGTACGACGGCCGCACCGCCTGCGCCCCCGACGAACACACCCGCCTGGTGGCGGCGATCGCCACCGGTGACGCCGAGGCCGCGGCGCGGCTGATGGCCGAACACCTCGACCACGTCGAGGCCGGCCTGAGCCTCGACGACAAGGGCGACGCGGCGGTGGACCTGCGCGAGGTGTTCTCCGCCTTCACCGGCTAGTGCCCGGCGAAGAACGCGAAGCGGATCACGAACAGCGCCGCGATCACCCACACCATCGCCGAGACGTCGCGCCCGCGTCCGGCGAGCACCTTGATCGCCACGTAGCTGATGAAGCCGAAGGCGATGCCGTTGGCGATCGAGAAGGTCAGCGGCATCACGATCGCGGTTAAACCCGCCGGGATCGCCTCGGTGAGGTCCTCCCACTCGATGTGGCTCACCTCCTGCGCCATCAGCACGGCGACGTAGAGCAGCGCCGGCGCCGTGGCGTAGG
Organism: Plasticicumulans lactativorans; assembly: GCF_004341245.1. Classification (GTDB taxonomy): domain Bacteria; phylum Pseudomonadota; class Gammaproteobacteria; order Competibacterales; family Competibacteraceae; genus Plasticicumulans_A; species Plasticicumulans_A lactativorans. Next base: position 2,672 of record NZ_SLWY01000006.1, read on the forward strand.
CCGGCACCATCCCCGCCAGTGGCGCGAAGAACAGCGCCGCCAGGAAGCACACCCCGACCACCACCGCGGTCAGCCCCGAGCGCCCGCCGGCGGCGGTGCCGGCGGCACTCTCGATGTAGGCGGTGGTCGAGCTGGTGCCGAGCACCGAGCCGATCACGATCGCGCTCGAATCCGCCAGCAGCGCCTTGCCCATGCGCGGCATGTTGCCGTCGGCATCGAGCAGCTTGGCGCGGTTGGCCACGCCGAGCATCGTGCCGGTGGCGTCGAACAGCTCCACCAGGAAGAAGGTGAGCACCACGCCGAACAGGCCGGCGTGCAGCGCGCCGGCGAAGTCGAGCTGGCCGAGGGTCGGCATGATCGACGGCGGCGCCGACACCAGGCCGGTGAAGGTGATGTGGCCGAGCGCGATCGCGGCGGCGGTGACGCCGAGGATGCTGAGGATCACCGCGCCGGTCACCTTGCGGTGGTCGAGCGCGACGATCGCGAAGAAGCCGGCGAGGGCGAGCAGCGGCTCGGGCTTGTGCAGGTCGCCGAGGGTCACCAGCGTCGCCGGCGAGGCCACCACGATGCCGGCGTTCTTCAGGCTGATGATGCCGAGGAACAGGCCGATGCCCGCCGAGATCGCGAACTTCAGCGAGCGCGGGATGGAGCGCACCAGCAGCTCGCGGATGCCGGCGACCGTGATGATGACGAACAGCACGCCCGACATGAACACGCCGGCGAGCGCCACCTGCCAGGGCATGCCCATCGCGCCGACGACCGTGAAGGCGAAATACGCGTTGAGCCCCATGCCCGGCGCCAGCGCGATCGGGTAGTTGGCGTACAGCCCCATGATGAAGCAGCCGATCGCCGCGGCGAAGCAGGTGGCGACGAACACCGCGCCCTGGTCCATGCCCGCGGCGGCGAGGATCGACGGGTTGACGAAGATGATGTAGGCCATCGCCAGGAAGGTCGTGAGGCCGGCGATGGCCTCGGTGCGCACATCGGTGCCGAGTTCGCGCAGCTTGAACAGGCTTTCGAGCATCACGGGATCTCCAGATGACGGGTGGGCAGGCGTCGGTGTGTGGCCGCCGGTCGGGGCGGCGCGGCACGCGTCGCGGTATGGACATGCAACAGTTGCGCCGCCACGGCGATCGCGATCGCCGCCGGGTGCTTGTCGTGGATGCCGTCGACGCCGATCGGCGAGACCAGCCGGGCGATCGCGCCCGCGTCGACGCCGCGCTGGCGCAGGCGCCGCTCGAAGTTGCTGCGCTTGGAGCGCGAGCCGATCAGGCCGACGAAGGGCAGATCGGGGCGCGCGAGCAGCGCCACGCACAGTTCCAGGTCGAGCGCGTGGTCGTGCGTCATCACCACGCACAGGCTGCCGGCGCCGAGCCCGGCGACCGCGGCGACGGCATCACCACCGATCGCCCGCACGCCTGCGGGCAGCGCTTCGGGGAACACGTCCGCGCGCGGATCGATCCAGTCGATGCGGGCGGCGTAGGGCGCGAGCACGTGCACCAGCGCGCGGCCGACGTGGCCGGCGCCGAACAGCGCAAGCTGCAGCCCCGCGCCGCCGACCGGCTCGTAGATCAGCGCCGGCTCGCGGCCGACGCCGGCGTCGCTGCCGCCGGCCAGCGGCTCGATCAGCGGCGCCCCCATGCCGGCGACGAGGCACTCGCGGGCGCGGGCGATCGCATGCGCGTCGAGTCCGGCACTGCCGAGGCTGCCGGCGTGTGCGTGCGTGTCGACCACCAGCGCGCACGCGTCGCCGGCATCGACCCGCGCGACGCGCACGCACGGGTGTCCGGCGCGCGCCGCGAGCGCCGCGACCCACGCCGGCCGCGGTAGCGCCACGTACTCGAAGCTGACGAAGGCGACGCCGCCGCAGCACTGGCCGAAGGCGAGCCCGAGCGGAAAGCGCTGCAGCCGCCGCCCGGCATCGCCGTCGGCGAGCAGCGCGCGGGCGTGTGCGATCGCGTGGTGCTCGAGCCCGCCGCCGCCGATGCTGTCGTACAGCGCGTCGGCGGTGACCAGCATGCGCGTGCCGGGCTCGCGCGGCACCGAGCCGCGGGCGCCGACCAGCGTGACCAGCACCGCGGGCACGCGGAGTGCGGCGAGGGTGTCGAGCCAGGTGCTCATGTCGCGGCGGCGTCGTAGTCGGCGAGCGCCTGGCGGCAGCGGGCGCGTTCCTCCGCCGTCAGCCACGCGGCCTCGAAGCTGTTGTCGGCGAGCTGGCGCAGCTCGGCGCGGCTCGGCGCGAGCGCCTCGGCGACGGCGGCGAAGTTGTCGCCGACGTAGCCGCCGAAGTAGGCCGGGTCGTCGGAGTTGATCGTCACGCACAGGCCGTCACGCAGCAGCGTCAGCAGGTTGTGCGCGGCGAGGTCGGGGAACACGCGCAGCTTGACGTTCGACAGCGGGCACACCGTCAGCGGCATGCGCTCGCGGGCGAGCCGCGCCACCAGCGCCGGGTCCTCGACGCAGCGCACGCCGTGGTCGATGCGCACCACCTTGAGCAGGTCGAGCGCCTCGGTGATGTAGGCCGGCGGGCCTTCCTCGCCGGCGTGCGCGACCACCGGCCTGCCGAGTGTTCGCGCGCGCGCGAACACTCGCGCGAACTTCGACGGCGGGTGGCCGCGCTCGGAGGAGTCGAGGCCGAAGCCGTCGATGCGGTCGAGGTGGGGCAGCGCGGCGTCGAGCGTGGCCTCGGCGGCGGCCTCGGGCAGGTGGCGCAGGAAGCACAGGATCAGCCGGTAGCCGATGCCGAGCTCGCGCCGGCCGCGTTCGAGCGCGCCGTGGATGCCGTCGAGCACCGTCGCGAAGGGGATGCCGCGGTCGGTGTGGGTCTGCGGGTCGAAGAAGATCTCGGTGTGCAGCACGCGGTCGGCGTGTGCGCGTTCGAGGTAGGCCCAGGTCAGGTCGTGGAAGTCGGCCGCGGTGCGCAGCACGCTGGCGCCGGCGTAGTAGAGGTCGAGGAAGGACTGCAGGTCCTCGAAGCGGTAGGCCGCGCGCACCGCCTCGACGTCGGCGTAGGGCAGCGTCACGCCGTTGCGGCGGGCGAGGGCGAACATCAGCTCGGGCTCGAGCGTGCCTTCGATGTGCAGGTGCAGCTCGGCCTTGGGCAGGCCGCGGGCGTAGTCGGCGAGGCTGGTCACGGAAACACCTCCTGCGGTCGGCGCGCGCGCGGCGCGGACGGATGGCGCGGCGGTGCCGGCGGCGGCCGGCACCCGGGCATCGGCTTTCAGCGGCCTGCGGCGCGCACCGCGTCCACCGCGCGCAGCACCGCTTCCGGCGTCGCCGGGGCGTCGAGCGGCGGCCGGCAGCCGGGGGCGCCGCAGGCGGCGACGGCGTCGCGGATGGCCTGGAACGCCGCGATGCCGAGCATGAACGGCGGCTCGCCGACCGCCTTGGAGCGGTAGATCGTCTCCTCGCGGTTCGGCGCGCGTTCGAGCAGCGCCACGTGCCACTCGGCGGGCCAGTCGGAGCAGGCGGGGATCTTGTAGGTCGATGGCGCGTGGGTGGCGAGCTCGCCGCGCGGGTTCCACCACAGCTCCTCGCAGGTGAGCCAGCCCACCCCCTGCAGGAAGCCGCCCTCGACCTGGCCGAGGTCGAGCGCCGGGTTCAGCGAGCTGCCGACGTCGTGCAGGATGTCGACGCGCAGCAGCCGGGTCTCGCCGGTCAGCGTGTCGATCGCGACCTCGGCCACCGCCGCGCCGTAGGCGAAGTAGTAGAACGGCCGGCCGCTGAAGGTTGCGCGGTCGTAGTGGATCTTCGGGGTGCGGTAGTAGCCCGAGTCCCACAGCTGCACGCGCGCCAGGTAGGCGGCCTTGACCAGCGCCGCGAACGGCCACTCGCGTTCGCCGGCGACGATGCGGTCGCGTTCGAACACCACCGCGTCGGCCGCCACGCCGGCCTGCCCGGCGGCGAAGGCCGCGAGCCGCGCGCGGATCTTGCGCGCGGCGTCGCGCGCCGCCATGCCGTTGAGGTCGGAGCCCGACGAGGCCGCGGTCGCCGAGGTGTTCGGCACCTTGTCGGTGGCGGTGGCGGTGATGCGGATGCGCGCCGGGTCGATGGCGAGCTCCTCCGCCACCACCTGCACCACCTTGGTGTGCAGGCCCTGGCCCATCTCGGTGCCGCCGTGATTGATCTGCACGCTGCCGTCGTTGTAGACGTGCAGCAGCGCGCCGGCCTGGTTGTAGTGCGTCGCGGTGAAGGAGATGCCGAACTTCACCGGCGTCAGCGCCAGCCCCTTCTTCAGCACCGGGCTCGCGGCGTTGAACGCGGCGACGGCCGCGCGCCGGGCGTGGTAGTCGCTCTCGGTCGCCAGCCGCTGCACCAGCGGCTCGAGGATGTTGTCCTCGACCTTCATCCGGTAGTGCGTCTCGTCGCGCTCGCCGATGCCGTAGAAGTTGGCGCGGCGCACCTCGAGCGGGTCGCGCCCGAGGTGGCGCGCGATCTCGTCCATCACCTGCTCGATCAGCACCATGCCCTGTGGCCCGCCGAAGCCGCGGAAGGCGGTGTTCGACACCGTGTGCGTCTTGCAGCGGTGCGAGACGATGTCGACGTGTTCGAGGCAGTAGGCGTTGTCGACGTGGAACATCGCGCGGTCGTTGACCGGCCCGGAGAGGTCCACCGAGTAGCCGCAGCGCGACGCCAGCAGCAGGCGCGCGCCGTGGATGCGGCCGTCGTCGCCGAAGCCGACCTCGTAGCGGTACCAGAAGTCGTGGCGCTTGCCGGTGAGCAGCATGTCGTCGTCGCGGTCGAGCCTGAGCTTGACCGCGCGGCCGGTCTTGCGTGCCATCACCGCGGCGGCGGCGGCGATCAGCGCCGGCTGCGACTCCTTGCCGCCGAAGCCGCCGCCCATGCGGCGCATCTCCACCGTCACGTCCTTGGCGGTGACGCCGAGCGCGTGCGCAACCACGTGCTGCACCTCGCTCGGGTGCTGCGTGGAGCTGAGGATGCGCCAGCAGCCGTCCTCCTGCGGCACGGCGAGCGCGATCTGGCCTTCGAGGTAGAAGTGATCCTGCCCGCCGACCGCGTACTCGCCGTCGAGGCGGTGCGGCGCGGCGGCGATGCGCGCATCGGGCTCGCCGCGGGTGATGCGCTCGCTCGGCAGCACGAAGCTGCCGGCGGCGAGCGCCTCGCGCGCGCTCAGCAGCGCCGGCAGTTCCTCGTATTCGACGCGGGCACGGCGCGCGGCGCGGCGCGCCGCGTCGTGCGAGGTCGCGACCACGCCGAACAGCGGCTGGCCGGCGTACTCGACCAGGGCCTCGGTGAAGATCGGGTCGTCGTGGACGACCGCACCGTAGTTGTTCTCGCCGGGGATGTCGGCGGCGGTGACCACCGCGACCACGCCGGGCGCGGCGAGCACCGGCGCGAGGTCGAGCGAGCGGATGCGCCCGTGGGCGATGCGGCTCAGGCCGAAGGCGCCGTGCAGGGTGCCGGCGGGGGCGGTGACGTCGTCGGTGTAGCGGGCCTCGCCGCTCACGTGCAGGTGGGCGCTCTCGTGCTCGCGGGCGCGGCCGATGGTGATCGATTCGGCGTTCGACATGGACATGCCCTCCGTCAGGCCAGTTCGCTGAGGCGCACCGGCGCCGCCACGCCGGTGGCTTCGAGCCAGAAGCGGCTCAGCAGGTTGGCGGCGACCTCGCGGCGGTAGTCGGCGCTGGCGCGGGCGTCGGTCAGCGGCGTGAAGTCGCCGGCCAGCGCGCGCATGGCGTCGGCGAGCGCGGCTTCGTCGAACGGCCGGCCGCGCAGCGCGGCCTCGGCGCCGGCGGCACGCTTCGGCGTCGCCGCCATGCCGCCGTAGGCGATGCGCACGTCGTGCACGCGGCCGTCGGCTGCGAGTTCGAGCGCGTAGGCGCCGCACACCGCGGAGATGTCCTGGTCGATGCGCTTCGACACCTTGTAGGTCGCGAAGCGCTGCCCGGCGCGCGGGGCGGGGACGATCACCGCCTCGACGAACTCGCCGGGGCGGCGGTCCTGGCGCATGTAATCGAGGTAGAGCGCGTCGAGCGGCAGCTCGCGGCGCTCATCGCCGTGGCGCAGCCGCACCCGCGCCCCGAGCGCGATCAGCGCCGGCATCGAATCGCCGATCGGCGAGCCGTTGGCGACGTTGCCGCAGAGGGTGCCGGAGTTGCGGATCGGCGTGGAGGCGAAGCGGCGGTGGAGTTCGTCGAGCGCCGAGTAGGCGTCGAGCAGCGCGCGGAAGGCACGCGACAGCGACACCGCCGGGCCGATGCACAGGCCCTGCGCGTCCTGCTCGATCGCGTCGAACGCGGCGACGTCGCCGAGGTAGAGGAAGGTGTCGATCGGCCGGAACTGCTTGTTGATCCACAGGCCGACGTCGGTGCCGCCGGCGAGCACGGTGGCCTGCGGGTGCTCGGCGTAGAGCCGCGCGAAGGCGTCGGCGTCGGTCGGCGCGTAGAGCGTCACGCCGTCGCCGCGCAGCACGCGCGTGCCGTCCGGCCGCAGGCCTTGCAACTGGGCGATGCGCGCGGACTCGTCCTGCCCCGGTGCGAACGGCACCGCATCGGTGCCGTAGTCGCGCAGGTGCTGCGCGGCGGTGATGATCGGCCGGTAGCCGGTGCAGCGGCACAGGTTGCCGGAGAGCGCGTCGTCGATCGCGCGCCGGTCGGGCTGCGCGGGGCCGTCGAGGTAGAGCCCGAGCAGCGACATCACGAAGCCGGGGGTGCAGAAGCCGCACTGCGAGCCGTGGTGGTCGACCAGCGCCTGCTGCACCGGGTGCAGGCGGCCGTCGGTGCCGCGCAGGCTCTCGACGGTGATCAGCTCCTTGCCGTCGAGCGTGGCGACGAAGCGGATGCAGGCGTTGATCGGCAGGTACTGCACCCGGCCGTCGCGCAGCTCGGCGAGCACCACGGTACAGGCGCCGCAATCGCCCTCGGCGCAACCTTCCTTGGTGCCGGTGCGCCCGAGGTGTTCGCGCAGGTACTGCAGCACGGTCGTGGTGGGGTCGATACCGGTGACGGTGTGCACCCGTCCATCCAGTACGAAGCGGATGCTGTCGTGCTCGCTCATCGGGGCGGTCTCCAGTCGGCCATGGGGTGGTTGCCATCCTGGGCGCGCCCGGGCCGCGTACGCGGCAGATCCCGGCGGTCCATATGGTGCGCGCATGGGCAAGAAAAATTCAATACATTGTCAACAAAAAATCGCTTGATTGTTTCACAATACAGGAAAGGTTCGGTGTCACGTTGTACCGGATGGCGTCGACGATATCCGGTGGCGGCGGCCATGCCGTCGGCGCGCCCCTGCGTCCGAATATCAGCATGAACCACGCCAGCGCGGTCTGCAGGGAATCGCCGGGGGGCGCAGGGGGACGGCAGGGCGTGCCGGCCGCGGGCTCAGCGGCCCATGCGCAGGCAGGCGTCGACCAGGTAGGGGAAGGCGACGAGGAAGATCGCCGTCATCGCGATCCGGGCGGCGCGCCGGAACAGTACGTACTTGCGCATCGCGATCGCGCTGTTGGCGACGATCTGGGTGGCGATGTCGTGCAGGTAGGCGCCGGTGGTGAAGTGCCCGCTCGCCGGGGTGTAGCGCTCGCGCGCGAGCGCTTCGAAGCGCGCGGCGTCCATGCGCGCGATGTCGCCGAAGAACAGCAGGTTGCGCTGCGCCTCGGCGGCGCCGGGGACGGCGTCGGCGGTGGTGATCTGCGGCAGGAAGGCGGTGATCGCGGTCAGCGCCGCGGCCAGGAACAGCAGGATCGCGAGCGGCAGCAGCGCGCCCGCCAGCGGCGGCAGGGCGCGGCTGTTCGACAGGATGTTGATGCAGGCGACGATCCACACCGAGCAGAACGCCAGCAGCGCGCCGTTCTTGGTCTCGCCGAACTTGACGAAGTCGATGGTCCGGGCAAGGTGGGCGGACATCAGCTTCTCGTAGGCTTCTTCCTGCTCGTTTTTGGCCATGGCGTGCTATCGGTTCGTTCCGGTCTGCATGAAGTTGCCTCACTTTCACAGACATCCTAGCCTGCAAGGCCAAAAAGGAACCTGCGATGTTCAAGTCCCGTCCGCCACACTCGGAGAAGTTCAAACAAAACCAAGCCCGAGGGCACGCGCGGTGCTCATCACACCTCATCAACGCGGGTGCAACCTCCGGCGTCAGGTCTGGGGTTTTCTCTATGAATGAACTTCGCGCTCATGCACGATCCAGTTGTTCCACCACTAAAGCTCAAAACAATCAATCCACACTCGGTTTGAAACTCAGACCGATTAGCGGTGTAAATACACCTCAAATTTAAACACTAAAGGCAGACTCTTGATGGAACTCATCGACAACATCAATCGCTTGTTCGGCGACGACCTCAAACAAACGCTAAAGCCAGATGCTCGGCTGAAAATTGCGGCCTCATGCTTTTCGATGTATGCGTTCGAAGCGCTCCGCTCCGAACTGGAAAAAATCGGCGAGTTGAATTTCATTTTCACCTCACCAACCTTTATCGCCAACGAGGTTACTGACAAAATTCGCAAGGAGCGCAAAGAGTTCCACATTCCAAAACTGGATCGGGAGCGCAGCCTATACGGGAGTGAATTCGAGATTCAACTCCGCAACAAACTGACTCAGCGGGCCATCGCAAAAGAGTGCGCAGACTGGATGCGAAGGAAAGCAACATTCAAATCCAACCGCAATAAAGCACCGATGCAGCAGTTCGCCTGCGTGCAGTCCGAGGGTGCAGATACCGCCTACATGCCATTGCACGGCTTCACTGCCGTCGATCTCGGCTATCAACAAGGTGATGCGGTTTCTAATATCGTCGGCAAGATAAACGAACCAATCTTCGCGGCGACATACCTCGGTCTTTTCGATCAGATTTGGAGTGACCCCGAAAAGCTGGAGGATGTCACTGCCCAAATCTGCGACCACATTGCGTCGGTGTATCAAGAGAACTCACCTGAAAGCATCTACATTCTGATGCTCTACAACATCTTCCTGGAGTTCCTGGACGATGTCGACGAAGATGTTCTGCCCAATGACCGCACAGGATATCAAGACACACTAATCTGGAAAAAACTCTTCAATTACCAGAAGGATGCGGCCATCGGCATCATTAACAAACTTGAGACCTACAGCGGTTGCATCCTGGCAGACAGCGTCGGGTTGGGCAAAACTTTTACGGCTTTGGCTGTAGTGAAATATTATGAATTGCGCAACCGCTCGGTACTGGTGCTGTGCCCCAAGAAACTGGCGGACAACTGGCTCAACTACAACCGCAACCTCAAGACCAACATCTTCGCCCGCGACCGGTTCAACTATGATGTGCTTTGCCATACCGACCTCAGTCGTACCAGCGGCGAATCGTTCGGTACACCGCTCAACCGTATCAACTGGGGCAACTACGACCTCGTCGTCATCGATGAGTCGCACAACTTTCGTAACAACGACGCCTACAAAGACAAGGAGACCCGATACCAGAAGCTTATGAACAAGATCATCAGGGAAGGCGTCAAGACCAAAGTGCTGATGCTCTCGGCTACCCCGGTTAATAACCGCTTTAATGATCTCCGTAATCAGCTGGCTCTGGCCTATGAGGGAAACTCCGAAAATCTCAGCAAGAAGCTGCGTACCAGCAAGACCGTGGAGGAAATTTTCCGGGGTGCCCAGGCTGCTTTTAATGCATGGTCAAAGCATCCATCGGAAAAGCGTACGGCGCGCGCCATACTGGATATGTTGGACTTCGACTTCTTTGAACTGCTAGATAGCGTCACCATCGCGCGCTCGCGCAAGCACATACACACTTTTTATGACACAAAAGATATTGGGAAATTTCCCGAGCGCCACAAACCGCTTTCGTTTCACTGCCCACTGACGCAGCTAACAGATGTGATGAGTTTGAACGAAATTTTCGAGCAACTCTCCTTGCTCAATCTCGCTGTCTATGCCCCCATCAGTTACATCCTGCCCAGCCGACTTAAGAAATACGAGGACATGTATGACACGCAGGTGACAGGCAAAGGCAAACTTAGGCAAGCTGACCGCGAGAAGAGCCTGCAGGCACTGATGACAACCAATCTGCTCAAGCGGCTGGAAAGCTCGATTGAGTCCTTCCGCTTGACCCTGCGATCTTTGCGCGCCAACCACTTGGACACCCTAGCCAAGATTGCTGCATTCAATCAGACTGGTAGCGCTGCCAGCGTTACTGACATGACCGATCAGTTGGAAGACTTGGACGCGGAAGACGACGATCTACCAGTCATCGGCGATGCTGAAATCGGCGGCAAAATCAAGATCAGCCTCGGCGACATGGATTTGCCCTCATGGGAGCGCGATCTGAAGGTGGATCTGGAAATCATCGACGCACTGCTCGCATCGATGAACAAGATCACACCTGAAGACGATGCCAAGCTTCAGCACCTCAAAGCGCACCTGCTGAACAAGATCGCCAACCCGATCAATCCCGGCAACAAGAAGGTGTTGATCTTCACGGCATTCGCTGACACCGCCGACTACCTCTACGCCAACCTCGCCCCGATGCTGCAAGACGCCCATGGGCTGCACACCGCCAAAGTGACCGGCAAGGGAGCGCCGAAGTCCACCCTGAAGAAGAGCTACGACTTTCAGGAGTTGCTGACGCTGTTCTCTCCACGCTCCAAAGAAAAGGCCGTAGTGTTGCCCACAGAGCCGGCCGAGGTGGACCTGCTGATTGGTACGGACTGTATCTCTGAAGGTCAGAACCTTCAGGACTGCGACTACCTCATCAACTACGACATTCACTGGAACCCGGTTCGCATCATTCAGCGGTTTGGCCGAGTGGACCGGATCGGGTCACCGAACAGCAGCATCCAGTTGGTAAATTACTGGCCCGACATCACCCTCGACGAGTACATCAACCTCAAAGGCCGGGTTGAAAGCCGCATGATGATTGCGGACGTGACGGCCACAGGGGATGACAACGTGCTGTCTGCCCAGGCCAACGACGTGTCGTACCGCAAGGAACAACTGCGCCGCCTGCAAGAAGAAGTCATTGAGCTGGAAGACCTGAAAACCGGAGTGTCGATCACCGACCTCGGTCTCAATGACTTCCGCATGGATCTGCTCAACTACGTCAAGGAGCACGGCGAACTCCGCAACGTACCCAACGGCATGCATGCCGTTGTTTCCGCCAAGCCCACCATGGGCCTGCATCCGGGCGTCATCTTCACGCTGTGCAACCGCAATGCAAGCGTGAATGTCAACCAGCACAACCGGCTCCACCCTTACTACCTCGTTTACATCAACCGGGCTGGAGACGTGGTGCACGACCACACTGAGGTCAAGCGCCTGTTGGACTTGGCGCGCACCTGCTGCAAGGGCCAGGACAAGCCCATCCCGCAGGCATGCCAGCTCTTCAATCAGGAAACGGCCGAAGGACGAAAGATGCAGGTGTACTCAGACTTACTGGGTAAAGCTATTCGCTCGATGATCGAGGTGAAAGAAGAGAAGGATCTGGACAGCCTGTTCAGTGGTGGCAAGACCACGGCGCTGACCAACACCATCTCCGGCCTGAATGACTTCGAACTCATCAGTTTCCTCGTGATTCAGGAGGCTGGATGAGCCAAGGCGCGACCACACAACGACAAGCTGCGCTGATTGCCTACCCCAAGCAGGCAGCCTTCGGGCGCGTTTTGCCCAAGAACAAGATCTACGAGCACAGCGGGGCCAACACCCGGCTGAAGGATCTGTTCGTCGAACAGGTGGAGCAGATCGTCTGGCAGTACAAGCTCGCCCCGGAGACGATCAACCTGCCCGCGCGGCCCGGGGTGCCGGAGATCCAGATTTTCAGCATCCAGCTCAAGTCCACCGAGCTGCACGAGGACGTGCTCCGCTGCATTGATGGCGCGGTGCAGTTCCCGATCCTGTTTGAACTGAACCAAGGCCAGGGCGATCAGGCAAAGACGCAGGTGGTGGCGGCATACAAGCGCCCGAGCGAAGCTGACGCCAGTCGCTGGGTGCTCTCCGGCTACTTCGCCACCACCTGGATGCCTGCAGCCACCGCTCGCACGGCCATGCCACTGGCCCTCGATATGGCCCACTTGTACGCCGCCTTGCTGCAAGGCTTGATGCCGCTGCCGGCGCGCCCGCAGGAGACCTTGCCCGACTGGATTGCGCGTGTCGAACTGGCGGCTAGCAAGCGCCGCGAAGTCGAGAAAACCCAGGCGAAGCTGGCTAAGGAAAAGCAATTCAACCGCAAGGTGGAGGTCAACGCGACCTTGCGGCAACTGAAATCTGAACTTGAACAATTGAGTCGCTGAACCCCGATATCGGAAGCACGGCGACCAGAGGAATGAACATGGACAAACTGAAAATGCACTCGCCCAATCTCACGCAGGACAACATCGCGCGCATTCGCGAGCTGTTTCCGGGCTGCGTGACCGAAGCCAAAGGCGAGGACGGTAGCGTGAAGCTGGCAGTGGATTTTGATCAGTTGCGGCAGGAACTGGCCGATTCGATTGTCGAAGGGCCGCAGGAACGCTATCACCTGAACTGGCCAGGAAAGCGCGAGGCGCTCCTCGCGGCCAACGCGCCCATCGCCAAAACACTTCGGCCCTGCCGCGATGAGAGTGTGGACTTCGATACCACCAAGAACCTTTTCATCGAAGGCGACAACCTCGACGCGCTGAAGCTGTTGCAGGAGACCTATCTGGGCAAGGTCAAGATGATCTACATCGACCCGCCTTACAACACGGGACGTGATTTCGTTTACGACGATGACTTTGCAGAAAACGCGGAGTCGTTTCTAATCAAATCGCTTCAAACTAGCCCCGCAGGAGAGAGGCTCGTTGCTAACCCAGAATCGAACGGGCGGTTTCATTCAGATTGGCTATCGATGATGTATGCCCGGGTGCGCTTAGCAAAAGCTTTACTTGCAGATGATGGCGTCTTTCTCGCGTCCATCGACGACGGCGAAGTATCAAACCTTCGAAAAATCTGCGATGAAATATTTGGCGAAGAACAATTCGCTGCACAGATCATCTGGAAGAAGCGCAACACGCCACCAAATGACAAGGTTATTGGTGCTCAGCACGATTACATTCTCCTGTATGTGAAAAGTAATGTTTCAGGCATCAATCTGCGCCCGCGAACGCAAGATCAAATTGATCGATACAAGAATCCTGACAATCATCCAAAAGGCCCTTGGGTTGCCGGCGATCTCACCGGCAACGTCAAGGGAGGCCGCTATTCAGCCTCCCTCTACTATCCGATCGTCAATCCAAACACTGGTGAACACTTTTACCCACCTAACAACGGCAACTGGCGCTTCAATCGAGAGAAGGTCGAGCGCCTCATTGCAGAAGACTCGATCTATTTCGGCAAGGACGGCAAGCAATCACCTAAGCTTAAGCGGTTCCTTTCAGAGGTAAAGGAGGGGGCCACCTGGACCTCTCTTTGGGACTTCGCGCCCTTCAACACTTCCGGCTCGAATGAGATGGGGGAAATCTTCAACAACTCAACGTTGTTCGAGAATCCGAAGCCTATTGGTTTGCTTGAGCACATTCTCGAGCTTGGATCATCGCCTGACGCAATCGTGGTCGACTTTTTCGCAGGCGCCTCATCTACGGCCCATGCCGTAATGAAGAAGAACGCCGAAGACGGCGGCAGGCGTCGTTTCGTGATGGTGCAGCTACCCGAACCTTGTCCCGGGGACTCAGAAGCGGCCAATGCGGGATACAAGACCATTGCAGAAGTAAGCAAGGAGCGCATTCGGCGCGCCAGCAAGAAAATCAGTCAGAGTAACCCGCAGGTAGACACCGGCTTCCGCGTATTGAAGATCGACACCTCTAACATAGCCGACATTTATTACGCTCCCGATGCTCTGGACAAGGCCCATCTTGACTTATTCGTCGACAACATCAAGCCTGACCGCACGGCGGAAGACTTGCTGTTCCAGGTGATGCTGGACTGGGGTGTTGACTTGGCGCTGCCGGTTGCCAGGGAAAGCATTCAGGGCAAGGAGGTATTCTTTGTCGATGGCAACGCACTGGCCGCCAGCTTTGACGCGCACGGCGGCAACGACGAAACCTTCGTGAAGGAACTCGCCAAGCGCCAGCCGCTGCGCGTGGTGTTCCGCGATGCGGGCTTCAAGGACAGCGCCGTCAAGATCAACGTGGAGCAGATCTTCAAGCTCTTGTCGCCTGCCACAGAAGTGAAGTGCATCTGAGGAGGCTGCGATGAAGCTGAAATTCAAGACGCAGGCGTACCAGACTGCGGCGGTGCAAGCGATAGTAGACTGCTTCAAGGGGCAGGTTCCGCATCACGGAGGCGTTCGCTATCGGCTCGATCCCGGCAGCCAGAAAGCAGCCCCAGCGAGCCCGCAAGCGGCGCTCGCGCTCGAGGCCGCTTCGCCTGAAGCCGCAGCGGAAAAGGAAGCAGCGTTCCGCAACGCCGACTTCACGTTGTCGGAAACAGCGCTGCTCGACAACATCCGAGCCGTGCAACACGGCCAGAACCTGCCGGTGTCGGACGCACTAGTCAAAACTAAAGTGGCCAAGGTCAATCTCGACATCGAGATGGAAACTGGCACCGGTAAGACCTACTGTTACATCAAGACCATCTTTCAGCTGAACAAGCAGTACGGCTGGAGCAAGTTCATCATCGTGGTACCCAGCATCGCCATCCGTGAAGGCGTGGCCAAGTCGCTGGAAATCACTGCCGAGCACTTCTTAGAGACCTACCACAAGAAGGCGCGCTCCTTCATCTACAACTCCAAGCAGCTGCACCATCTGGAGAGCTTCTCGTCTGACGCGGGCATCAACGTGATGGTGATCAACGTGCAGGCGTTTGCCGCGCGAGGTGCTGAAAACCGCCGCATTTATGACGTGCTGGACGACTTCCAGTCGCGCAAGCCCATCGACGTGATCAGCGCCAACCGCCCCATCCTGATCCTGGATGAGCCGCAAAAGATGGAAGGCGCGGCGACGCTGAAGTCGCTTGAGGAGTTCAAGGCGCTCATGGTGTTGCGCTACTCGGCCACCCACAAGACCACTCACAACAAGATCCACCGTCTCGATGCGCTGGACGCCTACAACCAGAAGCTGGTGAAAAAAATTGCCGTGCGCGGCATCGCGGTGAAAGGGCTGGCGGGCACGGCGGGCTATCTGTACCTGCAGTCCATCGAGATCTCGAGCAAGAAGCCGCCCGAGGCGCGTGTGGAGTTCGAGCAGAAACTGGCGGGCGGAAACATCAAGCGGGTGGTGAGGAAGCTCTCCAAAGGCGACAACCTGTTCGATCTGTCGAGCGGGCTCGATCAGTATCGGGATGGCTTTGTCGTGGCCGATATCAACGCCAACTCCGACACCCTGAGCTTCACCAATGGCGTTGAGCTGACCGTTGGGGATGCGACCGGTGATGTCACTGAAGCCGCGCTGCGCCGTATCCAGATCCGCGAGGCCATCAAGGCGCACTTCGACAAGGAACAGGCGCTGTTCCAACAGGGCGTGAAGGTGCTCACGCTCTACTTCATCGACGAAGTGGTTAAGTACCGCGACTACGACGCACCGGACGAGAAAGGCGAGTACGCCCGCATCTTCGAGGAGGAGTACCAGCTCTACCTCAACGAGGTGCTGGATCTGGATGAGACGCCGTACATCAAGTACCTAAAAGGCATTTCTGCCGAAAAGACTCACAGCGGCTATTTCTCCATCGACAAGAAGAGCAAACGGCTGGCCGACCCCACGGTCGCGGCGCGTGGCGAGAACGCGGGGCTCTCCGACGACGTGGACGCCTACGACCTGATCCTGAAGGACAAGGAGCGGCTGCTGTCGTTCGCCGAGCCGGTGCGCTTCATCTTCTCCCACTCGGCCCTGCGTGAGGGCTGGGACAACCCGAACGTGTTCGTGATCTGCGCTCTCAAGCACAGTGACAACACGATATCCCGCCGTCAGGAGGTGGGACGTGGCTTGCGGCTGTCCGTCAACCAAAGCGGTGACAGGATGGATCACCCGGCCACGGTACACGATGTGAACGTGCTGACTGTGGTGGCCAGCGAAAGCTACAAGGACTTTGTCGCGGCGCTACAGAAGGACATCAGCGAGTCGCTGTCGGCGCGCCCGCGCGTAGCGGACGAGGCCTACTTCACCGGCAAGGTGCTGAAGACGGAGTCTGGCGATGTCGAGGTCACTCCGCAGCTCGCCAAGCAGATTTACAAGTACCTGCTCAAGCACGACTACACCGATGACGCTGATCGCATCACCAGCGCTTACCACGAAGCCAAGAAAGACGGCGTGCTGGCTGCGTTGCCCCCCGAATTGGCACCGCACGCCGAGCAGGTCTTCAAGCTCATCGACAGCGTTTTCAGCGAGAGCCAGTTGCCCGAAATTGGCGACGACCGCAAGCCCAAGAAGAACCCGCTCAACGCCAACTTCGAGAAGCAGGAGTTCAAGGAGCTCTGGAATCGGATCAATCGCAAGGCGGCATACAGCGTCGACTTCGACTCCGACGAACTGGTGCAGAAAGCGGTCAAGACTCTCAACGACAAAGATGCCGGGCTTCGTGTGACCCCGTTGCAGTACACCATCCAGCACGGCGAACAGGCAGCCGACGTGACCTACGACGGAATCAAGGGCGGCAATGCGTTCGAGTTGAAGGCCACGGAGACGGAAACTAACCGCGCCTCAATCCATTCAGCGGTCAAGTACGACCTGATCGGTAAGCTTGCCGAAGGCACCCAACTGACGCGACGCACGGTGACAGATATCCTCAAGGGGCTCAGCGCCGCTGTATTCGCGCAGTTCAAGACCAACCCGGAGAGCTTTATTGCCGAGGCGATACGCCTGATCAACGAGCAGAAGGCCACCGTCATCATCGAGCACCTGGCCTACGATCCGGTCGAGGACAAGTTCGACCTCGACATCTTTACCGCCGGACAGACCAAGCAGGACTTCAGCAACGCGGTCAAGACGCCCAAGCACCACATCTACGACTTCGTGCTGCCGGATTCCGGGTCGAAGCCGGAGCGCGACTTTGCCGAGGCGTTGGAGTCCAGCGCTGAAGTCGTCGTGTACGCCAAGCTGCCGCGCGGTTTCCTGATCCCGACCCCGGTTGGTGACTACAACCCCGATTGGGCCATCTCGTTCAAGGAAGGCTCGGTGAAGCACATCTACTTCGTCGCGGAAACCAAGGGATCGATGTCCTCGATGGATCTGCGCGAGATCGAGAAAACCAAGATCAAATGCGCCCGCAAGTTTTTCGATGAGATGAACCGCCGCTTCGCCCTGGAGAACGTCAAGTACGACGTGGTGGACAGCTTCGGCAAGCTGATGGAGTTGGTGAAGTAAGACAATCAAGGATCAAAACCGAGACTCATCCGGAAAGTATTCGGGACGCCGTGAAGACATCGGATGAACACCAGCGAAGCGCAGAATTCGATCGGATGGTGGGCTAGCGGCAAGCGATCTCTTTTCCACCGACTGCAGTGCGGCGTTAGTCGTACTCGGTGTCCTTCCAGTGGCGCACGGCCCAGAACACCTCGCTGTCGGTTGCGAGGCGCTGGCCGGTGAAGCGTTCGGCGGCGGCGATCACCGCCGGCTCGCGCACGCGCAGGAAGGGGTTGGTGGCGCGTTCGAGCGCGAGCGTGCTCGGCACCGTGGGTTCGTCGCGCCGGCGCCGCGCGGCGTCATCGGCCACGCGTGCGAGCAGCGCCGGGCTGTCGGGCTCGACCCAGGCGGCGAAGCCGAGGTTCGCCAGCGTGTACTCGTGCGCGCAGTACACGCGGGTGTCGCCGGGCAGCGCGGCGAGCTTGGCGAGCGAGGCCGTCATCTGCTCGGGCGTGCCCTCGAACAGGCGCCCGCAGCCGCCGGCGAACAGCGTGTCGCCGCAGAACAGCACGCCGGCGGCGTCCGGCGCCGCGCCGACGTAGGCGATGTGGCCCGCGGTGTGCCCCGGCACGTCGAGCACGCGAAAGCGCGCGCCGAGCACCTCGACCTGGTCGCCCTCGACGAGCCGCCGGGTCAGCCCGGCGATGCGCTCGCCGGCCGGGCCGGGCACCGCCGCCTGCGGGAACGCCGCCTTGAGCCTGGCGATGCCGCCGGTGTGGTCGCGGTGGTGGTGGGTGATCAGCACGGTGTCGAGCGTGAGCCCGCGCACGGCGAGCGCGGCGAGCACGACGTCCGGGTCGCCGGGGTCGACCACCGCGGCGGCGCTGCCGCCGTCGCGCGTCAGCAGCCAGATGTAGTTGTCGGTGAAGGCGGGGAGGGCTTCGATGTGGAGCATCGCGGGTCTCGTCGGGGCGGCTCAGTACTGCGGCAGTTCGCAGGCGCCGAACAGCGCGTCGAGCGCCTCCTGCGAATCGGTCGCCTCGGCCGCCTGCACCACCTGCGGCGTCAGGTGCGGGGCGAACAGCTGGATGAAATCGTACTGGAAACGGCGCAGGAAGCTGCCGCGCAGGAAGCCGATCTTGGTGGTGCTGGGGGCGAACAGGTGCGCCGCGTCGATCGCCACCAGGTCCTTGTCGGCCTCGGCGTCGTAGGCCATGCGGGCGATGATGCCGACGCCGAGGCCGAGGCGCACGTAGGTCTTGATCACGTCGGCGTCGGTCGCGGTGAAGGCCACCTGCGGGTGCAGGTGGGCGGCGCGGAAGGCATCGTCGAGCTGTGAACGGCCGGTGAAGCCGAACACGTAGGTCACCAGCGGGTGGCGCGCGATGTCCTCGATGGTGAGCCGCGGCAGCGCGGTCAGCGGGTGGCCCTGCGGCACCAGCGCGCAGCGGTTCCACAGGTAGCAGGGCATCATCACCAGGTCGTGGCACTCGCCGATGGCCTCGGTGGCGATCGCGAAGTCGACCTTGCCGGAGGCCGCCATCTCGGCGATCTGCGTCGGCGAGCCCTGGTGCAGCTGCAGCAGCACCTGCGGGTAGCGCTCGCGGAACACCCGGATCACCGGCGGCAGCGCGTAGCGCGCCTGGGTGTGGGTGGTGGCGATGCTGAGCGTGCCGCGGGAGTTGTCGCGGAACTCCTCGGCGATCACCTGGATGTTGCGCACCTCGCGCAGGATCGCCTCGGCGCGCGCGATGATGCGCTCGCCCACCGGGGTGATGTGGGTCAGGTGCTTGCCGTTGCGGTTGAACACCTCGACCCCGAGTTCGTCCTCGAGCAGGCGGATCTGCTTGCTCACGCCGGGCTGCGAGGTGTACAGGCTCTCGGCGGCGGCGGAGATGTTGAGGTTGTTCTTGGCGATCGCGGTCAGGTAGCGCAGTTGCTGGAGTTTCACGGCGTGGACCTCGTTTGGCTGCGGCATTTATATCCAGCCATGCGTATTTGCTCAAATCCTTATCGCTGCAACGCATGAAAACCCCGGTCCCGTGCCGCGCATTGGACCGCGCCGCGGGGCGCGCCTACGCTGCGGCATCCTTCACCGTCGCGATGCCGCCCATGACCGCGATCCCCCCCGATACCGCTGCGATCGCCCTCGGCACGCCCGCCTTCCGGCGCGTGCGCACGGCGCTGTTCCTCGGCGGCTTCGCCACCTTCGCGCTGCTCTACTGCGTGCAGCCGCTGATGCCGCTGCTGTCGCAGACCTACCGGCTGTCGCCGGCGGCGGCGAGCCTGGCGCTGTCGGCCGCCACCGGGGCGCTGTCGCTGACGCTGATCGCCGCCAGCGTGCTGTCGGACCGCTACGGCCGCCGCCCGGTGATGGTCAGCGCGCTGACGCTCGCCGCGCTGCTCGCGCTCCTCAGCGCCGCTGCGGCCGACTTCGCCCACCTGGTGCTGCTGCGCGCGCTCGAAGGCGTGGCGCTCGCCGGGCTGCCGGCGGTGGCGATGGCCTATCTCAGCGAGGAGATCGAGCCCGAGGGCCTGGGCTACGCGATGGGGCTGTACATCTCCGGCAGCGCGCTCGGCGGCATGAGCGGGCGCGTGTTCGCCGCCTGGGTGGGCGAGGCCTTCTCGTGGCGCGTCGCGCTCGCCGCGGTGGGGGCGATCGGGCTGGCGCTGGCGTTCGCGTTCTGGCGCAGCCTGCCGCTGTCGCGGCGCTTCCGGCCGCGCTCGCTGCACCCGCGCGTGCTCGCCGAGGGCATGCGCGGCCACCTCGCCGACGCCGGCCTGCCGTGGCTGTTCGCGACCGCGTTCCTGCTGATGGGCTGCTTCGTCAGCCTCTACAACTACCTCGGCTACCGCCTCGGCGCGCCGCCGTTCAACCTCGGGCCGGGCGCGACCGGCATGATCTTCATGCTCTACCTGGTCGGCAGCGCGGCCTCGACCTGGGCCGGGCGCCTCGCCGACCGCCTCGGCCGTCGCCGCGTGCTGTGGTGGATCACCACGCTGATGCTGGTCGGGCTGCTGCTGACGCTGTCGTCGCAGCTCGCGGCGGTGGTGCTCGGGGTGGCGCTGTTCACCTTCGGCTTCTTCGGCAGCCACGCGGTGGCGAGCGGCTGGGTCGGGCGGCGCGCCCGCCAGGCGCGCGGGCTCGCCTCGGCGCTGTACCTGTTCGCGTACTACGCCGGGTCGAGCGTGCTCGGCACCGCCTCGGGGCTGGTGTGGAGCGTCGGCGGCTGGGGGGCGGTGGTCGGCGTGCTCGCGCTCGGCCTGCTCGCCTGCCTGGCGATCGCGCTGCGGCTGCGCCGCCTCGAACCGCTGCCCCCCGCCCCCTGAGCGGGCGCGCTCAGGCGCTGCGCTTCGGCCGCCGCGCCGCCAGCAGGCAGAGGAAGTCGTGCGCGAGCGTCGCCGCGGCGAGCGCGGTCACCTCGGCGTGGTCGAACGGCGGTGACACCTCGACCAGGTCCAGGCCGACCCAGTTGACCTCGCCGAGCCCGCGCACGATCGCCAGCGCCTGCGCACTCGACAGCCCCCCCGGCACCGGCGTGCCGGTGCCGGGGGCGAAGGCCGGGTCGAGGCAGTCGATGTCGAAGCTCAGGTAGGCCCTGGCATCGCCGACCACGCGGCGCACCTCCTCGACCACCGCGCGCGGGCCGTGCTCGTGCACCCACGGGGCGTCGAGCACGGTGAAGCCGAGGTCGTTGCGCGCGTGGGTGCGGATGCCGATCTGCACCGAGCGGCGCGGATCGATCAGCCCCTGCTCGGCGGCGCGGCGGAACATCGTGCCGTGGTCGAGGCGCTCGCCGTCGTCGGGCCAGGTGTCGGGGTGGGCGTCGAAGTGCACCAGCGCGAGCGGCCCGTGCAGCGCGGCGTGCGCGCGCAGCAGCGGGTAGGTGACGAAGTGGTCGCCACCGAAGGTCAGCATCGTCGCGCCGCTCGCCAGGATGTGCCGCGCGTGCGCCTCGACGGTCTCGACCAGGCGCTGCGGGTAGCCGTAGTCGACGAAGCAGTCGCCCCAGTCGATCACCGCCAGGCGCTGGAACGGGTCGAAGCCCCAGGGGAAGGCGAACAGCTCGGCGTGCTGCACCGAAGCGGCGCGGATCGCCTGCGGCCCCAGCCGCGCGCCGGGGCGGAAGCTGGTGGCAGCGTCGAAGGGGATGCCGCTCACCACCACGTCGGTCCCGGCGAGGTCCTTGGTGTAGCGCCGGCGCAGGAAGCTCAGCGCGCCGCCGTAGGTCATCTCGGGCTGGCGGCCGTACAGGCTCGTCGCGGTGAAGGCGTTGTCGCCGTGGCTGGGCTCGGTCATGGTCAGGCTCCTCTAGCCATCGCGGCGTCGTACGGGACGCCGGGCACCGTCAGGCAGGCGGTTCACCGCCGGCCGGGCTTCACAGCCCCAGCCGGTCGCGCAGGGTGTAGTAGGTGGCGCCGAGCGCGGTCAGCGGCACGCGCAGCAGCCGCCCGCCCGGGAACGGCAGGTGCGGCAGCGCGGCGAAGGCCGCGAAGCGCGTGCCGTCGCCGCCGAGGCGCTCGGCGATCAGGCGCCCGGCGAGGTGGGTCAGCGTCACGCCGTGGCCGCTGCAGCCCTGGATGTAGAACACGTGCTCGCCGAGGCTGCCGAACTGCGGCAGGCGCGACAGCGTCAGCAGGAAGTTGCCGGTCCAGGCATGGTCGAAGCGCACGCCGGCGAGCTGCGGGAAGACCTTCTCGAGCTTCGGCCGGATCAGCGCCTCGATGTCGCGCGGATCGCGCGCGCCGTACACCGTGCCGCCGCCGAACAGCAGGCGGTGGTCGGCGGTGGTACGGAAGTAGTCGAGCATGAAGTTGCAGTCCTCGACGCAGTGGTCCTGCGGCAGCAGCGCGCGGGCGCGGGCCTCGCCGAGCGGCTCGGTGGCCACCACCTGGGTGCCGCAGGGCATCGAGCGCGACGCCAGCCGCGGCACCAGGTTGCCGAGGTAGGCGTTGCCGGCGAGCACCAGGTAGCGCGAGCGCACCGCGCCGCGCGCGGTGTAGGCGACCGGCCGCGGGCCGAAGTCGATGCGCTCGACCGGCGACTGCTCGTAGATCGTGCCGCCCTGGCGCTCGACCGCCGCCGCCTCGCCGAGCGCGAGGTTGAGCGGGTGCAGGTGGCCGCCGCGCAGGTCGAGCAGGCCGCCGACGTAGCGCTCCGAGGCGACGTGGGCGCGGATCGCGCGGGCGTCGAGCAGTTGCAGGTCGCGGTTGCCGAACGCCTCCCAGCGCGCCTGCTGCGCTTCGAGGTGGCGCATCTGGCGGGCGTTGAGCGCGGCGAAGATGCCGCCCGGGCGGTAGTCGCAGTCGATGCCGTGGCGGGCGATCAGCCCGCGGATGATGTCGCCGCCCTCGAAGATCATGCCGCCGATGGCGCGCGCCGCGGCACTGCCGTGGCGCGCCTCGACCACGTCGACGTCGCGGCTGAAGCTGTTGACCACCTGGCCGCCGTTGCGCCCGGTGGCGCCGAAGCCGATGCGCGCGGCTTCCAGCACCACCACGCGGAAGCCCGCGTCGATCAGGTGCAGGGCGCTCGACAGGCCGCTGAAGCCGGCGCCGACGATGCACACATCGCAGTCCACCGTGCCTTCGAGCGCGGGGCGCGGGTGCGCGCCGCGGGCGGTGGCGGCGTACCAGGACTTCACGTGTTCGGACATGGTGGCGATCCTCCGGTGCGCGCGGCGCTGCCGCGCGGTCGTCGTTGTAGGGGGTGTGGTCGTCAGGCGGCGGCCGTCTCGCGCTCGCGGCGGCGGTTGGCGCGGGTTTCGAGCACGGTCGCGAGCAGCACCGCGGCCGAGATCACGCCGAGCAGCAGCGTCGAGACGGCGTTGATCTGCGGGTTCACGCCGAGGCGCGCCTGGCTGTAGATCAGCATCGGCAGCGTGGTCGCGCCGGGGCCGGTGGTGAAGCTCGAGATCACCAGGTCGTCGAGCGACAGCGTGAAGGCGAGCAGCCAGCCCGAGGCCACCGCCGGCGCGATCAGCGGCAGCGTGATGACGAAGAAGGTCTTGAACGGCGAACAGCCGAGGTCCATCGCGGCCTCCTCGACCGAGCGGTCGAAGCCGGCGAGGCGTGCCTTCACCACCATGGTCACGAAGCACATCGTGAAGGTCACGTGGGCGAGCGTGATGGTGGTGAAGCCGCGGTCGAGCGACAGGCCGACGAAGGTCAGCAGCAGCGCGAGCCCGGTGATCACCTCAGGCATCACCAGCGGCGCCGACACCATGCCGGCGAACAGCGCGCGCCCGGCGAAGCGCGGGTAGCGCGCCAGCGCCAGCCCGGCGAGGGTGCCGAGCACCGTGGCGAGGGTCGAGGAGGTGACCGCGACCTTCAGCGACACCCAGGCGGCGCCGAGCAGCGCCTCGTTGTGCAGCAGCGCGCCGTACCACTTGAGCGAGAAGCCGCCCCAGACGGTGACGAGCTTGGACTCGTTGAAGCTGAACACCACCAAGAGCGCGATCGGCAGGTGCAGGAAGGCGATGCCGAGGGCGAGCGAGACGGCGTTGAAGGCGTTGAAGCGCGTGAGCATGGCGGCGGCTCCTCAGTGCACCAGGGCGTCTTTCTGCGAGCGCTGGAACAGCATGATCGGGATCACCAGGATCGCGACCAGCACCACGGCGACGGCGGCGGCGAGCGGCCAGTCGCGGTTGCCGAAGAACTCCGCCCACAGCGTCTTGCCGATCATCAGCGTGTCGGAACCGCCGAGCAGGTCGGGGATCACGAACTCGCCGATCGCCGGGATGAACACCAGGAAGGCGCCGGCGATCACGCCGGGCAGCGCCAGCGGCACGGTGATCACCCAGAACGCCTTGGCCGGGTGGCAGCCGAGGTCGGCGGCGGCTTCGAGCAGGCGCAGGTCGAGCTTCTCCAGGCTCGAGTAGATCGGCAGGATCATGAACGGCAGGTACGAGTAGACGATGCCGACGTACACCGCGGTCTCGGTGTTGAGGATCGCGAGCGGGGTGTCGATCACGCCGAGGCCCATCAGCAGCGCGTTGAGCAGGCCCTCGGGCTTGAGGATGCCGATCCAGGCGTAGACGCGGATCAGGAACGAGGTCCAGAACGGCAGGATCACCAGCGCCATCAGCGCGCTGCGCCAGTGCCGCGGCGCCTTCGCCATCGCGTATAGGCCATCGGGAAGGCGATCGCGAGCGTGATCAGCGTCGACACCGCGGCGATGCGCACGCTGCCGACGTAGGAGCGCCAGTAGAGCTCGTCGGTGAACAGCGCGAGGTAGTTGGCGAAGTCGAGCTTCAGCGTCAGCACGGCGTCCTCGGTCCAGTCGAGCAGCGCCGCGTACGGCGGGATCGCGGTCGCCACCTCGCTGACGCTGATCTTGGCGACGATCGCGAACGGCACCAGGAAGAAGGCCAGCAGCCACAGGAACGGGGCGGCCACCACCAGGCTGCGCCCCCGCGGCAGCCAGGCGCGCAGGCGCGAACCCGCTCCCGGAGCGGTGGCGGCGGGGACGACGAGCGACGGTGCGGCGAGCGGGCTTGCAGTCATGCCGGCGACCCTCAGTGCGTGAGCAGGACCGCGGCGTGCGGGTCCCAGCTCAGGTAGACGCGATCGTCCCAGCCGATCGGGCGTTCGATCAGGCGGGTCTGGTTGGTCTGCACCGACACCAGCGTCTGCCCGCTGTCGAGGCGCACGTGGTAGACCGACAGGTTGCCGAGGTAGCCGATGTCCCAGACGCGGCCGCTGACGCTGTTGGCGACGTCGGTCGCCGGGCTCGCGGTGCTGAGGCTGAGCTTCTCCGGACGCACCGCCACCCAGGCCTGGCTGCCGGGCAGCACCTCGCCGTGGCTGCGCACCGCGAGGCGCCCGCCGTGCGGGCTTTCCACCGCCACCAGGCCGTCGGCGTTGTCGACCACGCGCCCTTCGAGCAGGTTGACGTCGCCGAGGAAGCCGGCGACGTAGCGGGTCTCCGGGTACTCGTAGAGCTCGGCCGGCGTGCCGACCTGGACGATGCGGCCGTGGTCCATCACCGCGATGCGCGAGGCCATGGTCATCGCCTCGGCCTGGTCGTGGGTGACGATCACGAAGGTCATGCCGAGCTTGGCGCGGATGTCCATCAGCTCGAACTGCGTCTGTTCGCGCAGCTTCTTGTCGAGCGCGCCGAGCGGCTCGTCGAGCAGCAGCAGCTTGGGCCGCTTGACCAGGCTGCGCGCCAGCGCCACGCGCTGGCACTGCCCGCCGGAGAGCTGGTGCGGCTTGCGCTTGACGAAGGGGCCGAGCTGCACCATCTGCACGACCTCGTCGACGCGTGCGCGGATCTCGGCGCGCGCCACGCCGTCCTGCTTCAGGCCGAAGGCGATGTTGTCCTCGACCGTCATGTGCGGGAACAGCGCGTAGGACTGGAACATCATGTTCACCGGCCGGCGGTAGGGCGGCACCGCGGCGACGTCCTCGCCGTCGAGCAGGATGCGTCCCGAGGTCGGCTCGGTGAACCCCGCCAGCATGCGCAGCAGCGTGGACTTGCCGCAGCCCGAGGGGCCGAGCAGGGCGAAGAACTCGCCCTGGAAGATGTCGAGCGACAACTCGTCGATCGCGGCGTGCGCGCCGTAGCGCTTGACGATGTTCTGCAGGCGCACGTACGGCCGGGCGGCCGGATCGGCCCACGGGGTCCACGCCGGCTTGCGCGCGGCGGTTAACGAGGCAGCGGTGGACATGGGACGTTTCTCCTGCGGGGCGACGCGGCTCAGAGCGCGCTCTTGACCTTGGTCCAGGTGCGGGTGACGAGTTGCTGCGTCTTCGGCGGATAGGCATCGGGCACGAACAGCTTCGCCTGCACCTCGGGGGTGGGGAACACCGCCGGGTCGTTGCGCAGCGTCGGGTCGAGCAGCGGCAGCGCGCCCTGGTTGGCCGTGGCATAGCGCACGAAGTTGCTGTTCTTCGCCGCCGTCTCGGGCTTCAGCATGAAGTTGATGAAGGCCAGCGCGGCGTCCTTGTGCGGGGCGTCGGCGGGGATCGCGAGCAGGTCGAACCACATCAGCGTGCCCTCCCTGGGTAGCGTGTAGGCCACGTCGACGCCCCTGCCGGCCTCCCTGGCGCGGTTGCGCGCCTGCAGGATGTCGCCGGAGTAGCCGATGGCGAGGCAGACGTCGCCGTTGGCGAGGCCGTTCAGGTACTCCTGCGAGTGGAACTTCTTGACGTAGGGGCGCAGCTTCTTCAGGTGCTCCTCGGCCTTGGCGATCACCTTCGGATCGGTGCTCGACGGGTTCTCGCCGAGGTAGTTCAGCACGATCGGGATGATCTCGGCCGGCGCATCGAGCATGTGCACGCCGCAGTCCTTCAGTGCCGCGAGCCGCGCCGGGTCGAGCGCGAGCTGCCAGGAATCGAGCGGCGCGTCGGGCAGGCGCTTCTTCACCGCGTCGACGTTGTAGCCGATGCCGACGGTGCCCCACATGTAGGTCGCCGAGTGCGCGTTGTCGGGGTCGTAGCGGGTGACCGCCTGGTTGATCTGCGGCGACAGCGCCGCAAAGTTCGGCAGGCGGCTGCGATCGAGCCTGGCGAACACCCCGGCATCGATCTGGCGGCGCAGGAAGTAGCCCGAGGGCACCACCACGTCGTAGCCGCTGGAGCCGGCCAGCAGCTTGGTCTCCAGGATCTCGTTGCCGTCGTAGACGTCGTAGACGACCTTGATCCCGGTCTCCTTCTGGAAGTCCTCCAGCACCTGCGGGTCGATGTAGTCCGACCAGTTGTAGACGTTGACGACCTGCTCGCCGGCGACGGCGGTGCCGAGCAGCCCGACGAGGGCCAGGGCGAGGCTTGAGCGGATGGGACGGCGCATGGTGTTCCTCGGGTGGTGAGGGTCTACGGGGTGCCGCCGCGGTCGTGGCGCGACGGTCTTGGACCTGCGATCACGCGCTGGTTTGTGATCACAATTAAATGTGATCACTTTATATCGAACGTGTCAACACCCGCCGGTGACGCGACCGCGTGTCCGTCGCCCGGGTAAACGCACTTATTTTTAGGTGTGTTATGTCAATGAAGGCTGACGGTGGCGCAGAAGGCGCTTCAGCACCGGCTTGCAAGCTTCGCCGAGCTTCGCTATTTTGTGATCACAATAGATCGGCCAAACGGCAGGCGCACGGTCACCCGAGCCGAGGTGCACCTGCCCGCAGCCCCCGCTGCACGGGCCGAGAGCACGAGGAGAAACGTCCATGAGCGTCGCACCGTCGCCGTCCGTCCTGTCCGCCGAAGCGGCGGCCTTTCTGGCAGCCCATCCCGACACCGAAACCTTCGAGCTGCTGATCCCCGACACCAACGGCGTGATCCGCGGCAAGTGGGTGCCGCGCAGCGCGGTGCAACGCGCCTTCGAGGGCGGCATCCGCCTGCCGAGCTCGGTGTTCGCGATCGACATCTGGGGCAACGACGTCCACGACAGCGGCCTGGTCTACGAGACCGGCGACCGCGATGCGCTGTGCATCCCGGTGCCGGGCACGCTGAAGCCGGTGCCGTGGCTGCACCGGCCGACCGCGCAGGCGCTGATGGCGATGTACGAGCCCGACGGCCAGCCGTTCTTCGGCGACCCGAGCAACGTGCTCGAAGCGATCATGGCGCGCTTCGAGGCCCTGGGGCTGACGCCGGTGGTCGCCACCGAGCTGGAGTTCTACCTGCTCGACCGCGACACCGCCGGCGACGGCACGCCGCAGCCGCCGGTGTCGCCGCTCGGCGGCGGCCGCAGCTGGTCGAGCCAGGTCTACGGCATCGAGGAGCTGCACGCCTTCGAGGACTTCTTCGACGGCATCACCCGCGGCTGCAAGGAGCAGGAGCTGCCGATCGACACCTTCGTCGCCGAGCAGGCGCCGAGCCAGTTCGAGGTCAACCTCAAGCACGTGGCCGACGCGAGCCTCGCCGCCGACCACGCGGTGCTGCTCAAGCGCGTGATCAAGGGCGTGGCGCAGGCGCACGGCATGTCGGCGACCTTCATGGCCAAGCCCTTCGGCCAGTACTCGGGCAACGGCATGCACGTGCACATGAGCCTGATCGACCGCGACGGGCGCAACGTCTTCGACGACGGCACGCCCAACGGCAGCGCGCTGCTGCGCCACGCGGTCGCCGGGCTGAAGGCGACGATGGCCGACACGATGGCGCTGTATGCGCCGAACACCAACTCCTACCGCCGCTTCGCGCCCGGCACGCACGCGCCGACCACCGCGACCTGGGGCTACGACAACCGCTCGACGGCGCTGCGCATCCCCTCGGGCGAGCGCCAGGCGATGCGCTTCGAGCACCGCGTGGCCGGCGCCGACGCCAACCCGCACCTGGTGCTCGCCGGCATCCTCGCCGGCGCCCACTACGGCATCGTCAACCGCCTCGACCCGGGCGAGCCGGTGCGCGGCAGCGCCTACGAGCGCGGGGATGCCTCGACGCTGCCGAACTCACTCGACTGGGCGCTGGAGGAGTTCGAGCGTTCGGCCTTCGTGCAGGACTACCTCGGCGAGCCGTACGTCAGGCTCTACGCCGCCTGCCGCCGCCAGGAACTCGCCGCCTTCGGCAAGCAGGTGACGCCGCTGGAGTACGACTCCTACCTGCGCACCGTGTGACCGGCACGCGCCGACCCGCCGTCCCGCAAGCCCCCGTCACGGGGGCTTTTGCGTTTGCGGGCCGGCGGCCGTGCCGGCGCGTCATGCGGCCGGAAGGTGGCCGGAGGGTGGGGGCGGGCTAAGCTTGGCGACGTTGCGCCGGGGTGGATGCCGCGGCGTGCCTTCCCTTCAGCCCAGCACGAGCCCGCCTCCCCATGTTGCGCCAGACCCGAATCGGAACTCGCCTCGCCTGCGGCTTCGCCGCCGTCCTCGCCCTGCTGGTCCTGATGACCGGCTTCGCGCTGATCGAACTCGACAAGATGGAAGGCATCATCGGCCACGTCGTCGAGGGCAACGTCAAGAAGATGCAGCTCAACGGGAGCATGCGTAACGCCGTCAACCTCATGGAGGTCGAAGTCCGCCACGCCACCCAGCTCGCCTACCAGGGCGACGTCGACGAGGTGCGCAAGCGCCAGGAATCCATCGAGGCCCAGCGCGCCGCCTACGACCAGGCCTGGCAGGCGCTGGTGCAGATGCCGACCGGCAGCCAGGGTGCGCAGCTGCGCCTGCGCATCGACGCCGCCCGCGCCAAGGCGCGCGCGCCCACCGACCGGCTGATCGAGCTCGCGCTGCTCGGCAAGATGGACAGCTCGCTGGAGGTGCTGAACGAGCGCCTGACGCCGGCGCTGTACGAGTGGCGCGACGCGCTCGGCGAGAACATGCGCCTGCAGGACGTGAACAACCGCGAGGACTACGCCGCGGCGACGAGCGACTACCACACCACGCTGGTCATCCTGCTGGCGCTCGCCGGGGTGTCGGTCGCGCTCGGCGCGGCGCTCGCCTGGGCGGTGACGCGCTCGATCACGCAGCCGCTGGCGCAGGTGGCCGGCGTGCTCGAAGCGGTGGAACAGGGCGACCTGACGCGCGAGGCGGAAGTCGCCGGGCGCGACGAGCTGACCCAGGTCGCCGAGCGCCTGAACCTCGCCATCGGGGCGCAGCGGCGCTCGCTCGACGCGATCGAGAACGCCAACCGCGAGGTGCAGGCCGCCGCCGCCGCGCGCGCCGAGAGCGAGCGGCGCGAGGCCGCGGCGCAGCGCGCGCAGATGGAGGCCGAGCGCGCCGAGGCCGAGGCCGGGCGCCGCCGCGCCGAGGAACTGCAGCACAAGGTCGACACGCTGCTCGAGGTGGTCGAGGCGGCCAGCCGCGGCGACCTCACGCGCAGCATCGCGGTCGACGGCGACGATGCGATCGGCCAGATCGCGCGCGGCCTCGGCCGCTTCTTCGAGGACCTGCGCGGCAGCCTGCGCGAGATCGGCGCCACCGCCGGCACCCTCGCCGCGGCCTCGGAGGAGATGGGCGCGGTCAGCACGCAGCTCACCGCCGCCGCCGGCCACACCGCCGACGACGCCCGCCAGGTCTCGGCGTCCGCCGGCCAGGCCAACGCGCGGGTCGAGGCGGTGGCCGCCGCCACCGAGGAGATGAGCGCCAGCATCCGCGAGATCGCGCGCTCCACCGCCGAGGCCAGCTCGGTGTCGGAGGAAGCCGTGCGCCTCGCCGAGCACGCCACCGCGATGGTCAGCCGCCTCGGCGAGAGCAGCCAGCGCATCGGCGAGGTGGTCAAGCTGATCAGCTCGATCGCCGAGCAGACCAACCTGCTCGCGCTCAACGCCACCATCGAGGCGGCGCGCGCCGGCGAGGCCGGCAAGGGCTTCGCGGTGGTCGCCGGCGAGGTCAAGGAGCTCGCCAAGGGCACCGCGCAGGCCACCGACGAGATCGGCCAGCGCGTGTCGGGCATCCAGGACGACACCCAGGGCGCGGTGGCGGCGATCGACCGCATCTTCGAGATCATCCGCCGCATCAGCGACATCCAGACCAGCATCGCCGGCGCCGTGGAGGAACAGAACGCCGTCTCCAACGACATCGCCGGCAACCTCGGCCACACCGTCTCGGCCACCGGCGAGATCGCCCACGGCGTCGACCGCGTCGCGCAGACCGCCACCGGCACCCTGCACGGCAGCTCCGACGTGCGCCAGGCCGCCACCCAGCTTGCCGAGATGGCGGCGCAACTGCAGCAGCTGGTCAACCGCTTCCGCGTCTAGCGCGCGGCAGCCGCGGGGGCGCGTGCTACGCTGCGCGCGCCCGCGGCCGCCCGCCTTGCGACCATGCCCGACACTTCCGGCCCGCCCCGCGGGCGCCTCCGCCGTCTGCTGCTGCCCGCGCTCGTGCTCGTCGCGCTCGGCGGCTGGCTGCTGCCGCCGCTGCTGTTCGGGCCGCGCATCGTCGCCTACCCGGTGGTGCGCGGCGAGCTGGTGCAGACCGTGGTGGCGAGCGGCAAGGTGCGCACGCCGCAGCGCGTGGAGATCGGCGCGCAGATCACCGGGCAGGTAGTGGCGATCCCGGTGGACGAGGGCAGCCGCGTCGCCGCCGGCGACGCGCTGATCGAGCTCGACGCCGCCGAGGCCCGCGCCGCCGTCGCGCAGGCCCGCGCCGCGCTGGCACAGGCCGAGGCGCGGCTGCGGCAGATCCACGAGGTCGGCCGCGCGGTGGCCGAGCAGACGCTGCTGCAGGCCCAGGCCAACCGCGTGCAGGCCGCGCGCGCGCTCGAACGGGCGCAGGGGCTGGTGACGCGCAAGTTCATCGGCATGGCCGAACTCGACGACGCGCGACGGGCGTTCGACGTCGCCGAGAGCCAGGTGCGGGCGGCGCGCCTGACGCTCGATGGCCAGCTCCCCGGCGGCGCCGACGTCGTCCTCGCCGAGGCCGGGCTCGCGCAGGCGCGTGCGAGCCTCGCGCTCGCCGAGGCCCGGCTCGGCTACACGCACATCGTCGCGCCCGCCGCCGGCGTGCTGATCGCCCGCGCGGTCGAGCCCGGCGACGTGGTGCAGCCGGGGCGGATGCTGATGGCGCTCGCCCCCGACGGCGAGACCCGCATCGAGGTGCAGATCGACGAGAAGAACCTCGCCGCGATCGCCCTCGGCCAGGCGGCGCTGGCCTCGGCCGACGCCTTCCCCGACCGCACCTTCGCCGCCGAGCTCATCTACATCAACCCGGCGGTCGACGCGAGCCGCGGCGCGGTCGACGTCAAGCTGCGCGTGCCCGAGCCGCCGCCGTTCCTGCGCCAGGACATGACCGTGTCGGTCGACATCCAGGTGGCGCAGCGCGCCGATGCGCTGGTGCTGCCGCTCGACGCGGTGCGCGAGGCGCCGGGCGGCGGCGCCTACGTGCTGGTGGTGCGCGACGGCCGGGCGCAGCGCCAAGCGGTGAGCCTCGGCGTGCGCGGCGGCGGGCGCGTGGAGGTGCGCGACGGGCTCGCGGCCGGCGAATACGTGGTGCCGGCCGCCGCCGTCGACGTCGTCGAGGGCAGTCGGGTGAGGGTGCGCGCGAGTGGACCGGTTCCTGCCATTTGAGTGGATCGCGGCGCTGCGCTTCCTGCGCGAGGGGCGCATGCAGACCGCGCTGATCATCATCGGCGTGGCGATCGGCGTCGGCGTGATCGTGTTCATGTCGGCGCTGCTGACCGGGCTGCAGGCCAACATCATCCGCCGCACGCTGTCGGCGCAGGCGCACATCGTGATCCTGCCGCCCGAGGAGGCACCGCGGGTGCAGCGCGCGCTGCACCCGGCCACCGCGCTCACCGTGGTGCAGCCGCAGGCGCAGCGGCTGCAGAGCATCGACCAGTGGCAGTCGGTGCGGTCGATGCTGCAGGCGATGCCCGAGGTCACCGCGGTATCGCCGATCGCCTCGGGGCCGGCGTTCGCGCAGCGCGGCGAGGCGAGCCGCGCGGTGACGCTGATCGGCATCGAGCCCGAGCACTACGTGCGGGTGATCGCGCTCGCCGACAAGATCGTCGCCGGGCGCCTGCGCCTGACCAGCAACGACGTGGTGATCGGCACCGAGCTCGCCAGCGACCTCGGCGCCGAGATCGGCGACAAGGTCCGCATCAGCACCGCGAGCGGCGGCCAGAGCGTGCTCAGCGTCACCGGCATCTACGACCTCGGCGCCAAGACGGTGAACCTGCGCAACGTCTACGTCGCGCTGCGCAGCGCGCAGAGCCTGCTCGACCTCGCCGGTGGCGTGTCGAGCATCGACCTGACCGTCGCGCACCTGTTCGACGCCGAGGACATCGCCCAGCGCATCAGCGGGCGCACCGGGCTCACCGCCGATTCGTGGATCCACACCAACGCGCAGTTCGTCGTCGCGCTGCGCGCGCAGACGCTGTCGAACTCGCTGATCCGCTTCTTCGTCGGCCTGTCGGTGGCCTTCGGCATCGCCAGCGTGCTGGTGGTGAGCGTGGTGCAGAAGACCCGCGAGATCGGCATCCTGCGCGCGATGGGCGCGTCGCGCGGGCAGATGCTGCGCGTGTTCCTGATCCAGGGCGGGCTGGTCGGCTGCGGCGGCTCGCTGGTCGGCGCCGCGCTCGGGCTCGGCTTCGCCACGCTGTTCCGCACCTTCGCCCGCAACGCCGACGGCACGCCGCTGTTCCCGATCCAGCTCGACTACTCGCTGTACCTGTGGGCGGCGCTGCTCGCCTCGCTGACCGGGGTGATCGCCGCGGTGATGCCGGCGCGGCGCGCGGCCAAGCTCGACCCGGTGGTGGCGATCCGTGGCTGAACCGGTCCTGGTGCTGGAAGGCGTCTGCAAGACCTACGGCGAAGGGGCGCTCGCGGTCGAGGTGCTGCACGACATCGACCTGCGCCTGCAGGCGGGCGAATTCGCTGCGCTGATCGGCCCCAGCGGCTCGGGCAAGAGCACGCTGCTGAACCTGATCGGGCTGCTCGACCGGCCGAGCCGCGGCCGCCTGGTGATCGCCGGCCACGACACCGGCGCGCTGCCCGAGGCCGAGCTGACGCGGCTGCGCGGGCGCGCGCTCGGCTTCGTGTTCCAGCACCACCACCTGATCAACGCCTTCAGCGCGCTCGAGAACGTGATGATGCCGCTGCTGGTCGAGCGCGGCCGGCAGGACGCCGCGATGCGCGCCACCGCGGCGCGCCTGCTGGCACAGGTCGGCCTCGGCGATCGCCTCGATGCGCGCCCCGACCGGCTCTCCGGCGGCCAGCAGCAGCGCGTCGCGATCGCCCGCGCGCTGACGATGGGGCCGCCGCTGGTGCTCGCCGACGAGCCCACCGGCAACCTCGACACGCAGACCTCCGATGCGGTGTTCAGCCTGCTGCGCGAGGTCAACCGCGCGCAGGGCACGAGCTTCCTGATCGTCACCCACGACCCGCGCCTCGCCGCGCGCTGCGACCGCATCATCGAACTGGTGGACGGGCGCATCGTCGCCGACCACCCCGCCTGAACCGCCGCGCGCGGTTGCGCCGCTGCGCCGGGCTGCGCTACACCGGTGCCCCCGTCCCCGCCGGAGCACCGCGATGGCCCGTACCCCCGCTCCCGACCAGCCGCCCCGCGCGCCGCGACGCAAGCCGCCGCAGTACGCCTATGACGGCCTCACCGGCGCCTGGCTCAGGCTGCCGTGGTGGCTGCACCTGGGCTTCGCCGCCGCCGCCTGGCCGGCCTGCACCTACCTGGTGCCGCGGCTGCCGGCGCACGAGCCGTGGGTGCGCACGCTGCTGGGCCAGTGGGTGCCGCAGTGGGGCTGGATGCCGCTGGTCGCCTTCTGCGCGGGCTCGGCGGTGGCGAGCGCGGTCAAGGCCGCGCGCCAGCCGCCGCCGAAGGCGGCCGGCAAGCGCAAGCCGCGGCGCACCGCGGCCGGCGAGGCAGCGCGCGCGCGCAAGCCCCGCAAGCCGCGCAACGCGCCGCCACCGCAGGCCGACGCCGCCGACTGAGCGCCGCCGCGGCGGATCATTCCGGCAGCGTGCCGGCGTAGGCGCAGCCGCGCAGCACGCGCCCGTCGTAGACGACGATCGCGCGGTAGCTGTAGATGCCGTAGGCCAGGCCGTCCATGCAGCGCTCGGGCAGCAGCGTCACGCGCAGGCTGGAGGAGGTCTCGCGCACGTCGTAGACGCGCCGGCCGCTCTGCGGATCGCGCGCGAAGCGCCGGTAGCGGAACTCGGGCGTGTCGCGGCTGCCGCCGAGCTGCAGGCGCAGGCGCACGCGGTCGACGTTGAGCGACCAGGCCGGGGTGTGGCCGAGCGCGCGGAACACCGCCGGGCGCTTGCGCATCTGCCGGCACACCGAGCCGTGGCGCACCAGACGCTCGATGCCGCTGGCGATGAAGCGCCCGTCCTCGACCCGGCCGCGCAGGTCGGCACGCAGCCCCGGCGTGGCGTTGTCGGCGAGCACGGCGTAGAGGCCGGCGAGATCGGCGTCGGCGCCGACGTCGTCCACCGGCAGCTCGGCCGGGCCGTCGCAGGGCTCGAAGCGCAGGCCGCCGTCGGCCGCGCGCAGCAGCGTGCCGCTGACCACCGGGTCGTCGGCCGCCGCAGCGGTCAGCGCGACGGTGCAGGCGAGCGCGAGCAGGAACGGGCGGAGCGCAGCGGGCATCGGTGAACCTCCCGGTGGTGGACGGCGGCATCGGTCGCTGTGTGACCGCGGCGCCGGCCGGGCGTGCGCCGCTAGAAGCTCGGTGGCGTGCAGGCGCTGACGATTTCCAGCGGCTCGTCGCCGACGTTGCGGAAGCGGTGCGGCAGGCGCGAGTCGAAGTAATACGCGTCGCCCGGCTCCAGCGTCCAGCTTTGCGCGGCCACGGTGAGTTCGAGCCGGCCGCGGATCACCACCCCGCCTTCCTCGGCCTCGTGCGTCAGCATCTCGGCGCCGGTATCGGCGCCCGGCGCGATGCGCTCGTGCAGGATCTGCATCGCCCGGCCGCGCAGGTTGCGCCCGACCTGGCGCAGCGACAGCGCGCCGCCGCCGATCTCGACCAGCTCGGCGGCGCGGTACACCACCTGGTCCTGCGCCGGCAGGTCGAAGGTGAAGAAGTCGGCGAGGGCGATCGGAAAGCCGTCGAGGATCTTCTTCAGCGTTGCCACCGACGGGCTGGTGCGGTTCAGCTCGATCATCGAGATGATGCCGTTGGTGACGCCGGCGCGCCGGGCGAGCGCGCGCTGCGACAGGCCGTAGACCTCGCGTATGCGGCGCAGGCGTTCGCCGATGTTGAACTCGGCCTCGGGGCCGGCGGGCGCCGGGGCGGTGGCGGCAGGGCTCGGGGTGCTCATCGCGAGGGGTTCCGCAGTGGGGACGGGGGTTGCCGTGCTCCGGCATCGATGTTCAGTTTATTAAACGATTACATCGCTCACCCTGTCACTGGCAAGCGCTGCACAGGCGTTATCATGTCGCGCTGCAGCATGCATTTAGGGGGTTTTCGGGCGCTGGCAGCGCGGTGTCGTGGTTTCCAGGGTACGGCGGTCGGGGGACGGTTGTGCAATTTTTTTAACATGCTAAGGTTCGGGGCATCCAACGCGATCAGCCCGCGAGGTTCCCATGTCGATCCCGAAGACCGTCCCCCCGTCAACCGCGACCGTCCCCGACATGGACGCGTTGTGGATGCCCTTCACCGCCAACCGGCAGTTCAAGGCCGAACCGCGCCTGCTCGTCTCCGCCGAGGGCATGCACTACACCACCCACGACGGCCGTCGCGTGCTCGACGGGGCGGCGGGGCTGTGGTGCGTCAACGCCGGCCACGGCCGCCGGCGCATCGTCGAGGCGGTCGCCGCGCAGGTCGCCGAGCTCGACTATGCGCCCGGCTTCCAGATGGGGCACCCGAAGGCGTTCGAGCTCGCCAGCCGCCTGATCGAACTCACCGGCGATCGCATGGGGCAGGTGTTCTACACCAACTCGGGCTCGGAGTCGGTCGACACCGCGCTGAAGATCGCCATCGCCTACCACCGGGCGCGCGGCGAGGGCACCCGCACGCGGCTGATCGGGCGCGAGCGCGGCTACCACGGCGTCGGCTTCGGCGGCATCTCGGTCGGCGGCATCGGCAACAACCGCAAGTTCTTCGGCCCGCTGCTGAACGGCGTGGACCACCTGCCGCACACGCACGATCTCGCCCACAACGCCTTCTCGCGCGGGCAGCCGGCGTGGGGCGCCCACCTCGCCGACGAACTCGAGCGCATCGTCGCGCTGCACGACGCCTCGACCATCGCCGCGGTGATCGTCGAGCCGGTCGCCGGCTCCACCGGCGTGCTGCTGCCGCCGCAGGGCTACCTGCAGCGCCTGCGCGAGATCTGCGACAAGCACGGCATCCTGTTGATCTTCGACGAGGTCATCACCGGCTTCGGGCGCCTCGGCACGCCGTTCGCGTGCGACCGCTTCGACGTCACGCCCGACCTGATCACCGCCGCCAAGGGGCTCACCAACGGCACCGTGCCGATGGGGGCGGTGTTCACCCGCCCCGGCATCTACGAG
Source organism: Plasticicumulans lactativorans (assembly GCF_004341245.1). GTDB lineage: Bacteria > Pseudomonadota > Gammaproteobacteria > Competibacterales > Competibacteraceae > Plasticicumulans_A > Plasticicumulans_A lactativorans. The sequence goes on from NZ_SLWY01000006.1 coordinate 39,729, forward strand.
GCCTTCATGCAGGGCCCCGAGCACGTGATCGAGCTCTTCCACGGCTACACCTACTCGGGCCACCCGCTGGCCTGCGCCGCGGCGCTCGCCACGCTCGACATCTACGCCGAGGAGGGGCTGCTGACCCGCGGCTCCGAACTGGCGGCGTACTGGGAAGAGGCGGTGCACGGCCTGGCCGGCCTGCCGCACGTGATCGACGTGCGCAACCTCGGCCTGATCGGCGCGATCGAGCTGGCGCCCCTGCCCGGTCAGCCGACGGTGCGCGCCTACCGCGTGTTCAACGAGTGCTACCGCCGCGGCGTGATGGTGCGCTTCACCGGCGACACCATCGCGCTGAGCCCGCCGCTGATCATCGAGAAGTCGCACATCGATGAGCTCGTCGGCACCCTCGGCGAGGTGCTGCGCGACCTCGCCTGAGCGGACCACCGCCGGCCCGCCGCGGCATGGCGCGGGCCGGCGGATGGAAATGCACGGGTGCCCTTCCGGAACCGGATTCGGCGGATAGACTTCGCCGTGCCCGCCGGCGCCCGCGGCGGTGCATCCGAGGGATGGCGCCGCTGCGGCCGCCGTCCGGCCGCCAGCGTCGCAATGGAGCGCACCGCGCCATGCCATGGTCGCAAGACTCCCGTCTGCCCCCGGCGCTGCCGCGGGTGCAGCGCTATGCCGATGTCGCCCACCTGCTGGTGCCCTGGCACCACTCCTCGCAGGCGCGCCGCCAGCGCACGCTGCTGCTGGTGTCGCGGGCCCGCGCCGTGGCGCTGGCCTTCGCCGTGCTGGTGCCGCTGTGGAGCCTGATCGACATGCTGGTGTTTGCGCCCGAGCGCTGGCGTGCGCTGCTGCTGCTGCGGCTCGCGACCGGCGCGGCGCTGCTGCTGCTCGCCGTGCTGCTGCGCCGGCAGTTGCGGCCCGATCAGGCGCTCGGCGCGCTGTTCGGGCTGATGACGGTGCCGGCGGCCTTCCTGCTCGGCGCCGTCCACATCCTCGATGGCGATGGTGCCGGCGCTGACGCCGTCGGCGCCGAGACCGTGCGTGCCGTCTACACGCTGCTGCCGTTCGCGATGCTCGCCGGCCTCAGCCTGTTCCCGCTGACGGCGCTCGAAATGCTGCTGCTCGCCACGCCGCTGCTGCTCAGCTCGCTCGCGGTCGCGGCGCACGGCGTCGCGCCCGGCCTGCTGTGGCTGCAGGTGCTGGTGCTCGGCACCGCGATGGTGTCGAGCCTGAGCCAGGTGCAGTACCTGACCGCGCTGGTGCGCCAGGCGAGCAACGACGCCCTCACCGGCACGCTCAACCGGCAGGCGGGGATCGAGGCGATCGAGCTGCTGTTCCGCCTGTCGACGATGCACGACACGCCGCTCGCGGTGATGTTCGTCGACATTGACCAGTTCAAGGCGATCAACGACCGCTACGGCCACGACGAGGGCGACCGCGTGCTGCGCACGCTGGCCGGCTGCCTGCGCCAGTCGCTGCGCAAGGGCGACACGCTGATCCGCTGGGGCGGCGAGGAATTCCTCGTGGTGCTCGGCAACACCGATGCCCGCGGCGCGCGGATCGTCGTCGAGCGGCTGCGCGAGCACGGCCTCGGGGCGCGCCCCGACGGCGCGCCGCTCACCGCGAGCCTGGGCGTCGCCGAGCGGCGTGCCGACCGCGTCGGCGACTGGCCCGAGCTGATCGAGATCGCCGACCGGCGCATGTACCAGGCCAAGGGGCGCGGAGCCGGGCGCGCCATGCTGCCGGGCGGGGAGGAGATCGCCTGAGCCGGGTGCGGCCTCAGGGGTTGTCCGGCAGCGCCGCGAGGTCCAGGCGCTCGCCCGGGAGCGGCGTCAGCACCCGGCTCGCCGGCCCCTGGCGCAGGCGCTCGGCGAGGGTGTCCATCGCGTCCGCCTCGCCGTGGAGCAGCGCGACCGGCGGCCCGCCCTCGAAGCGGCGGTACCAGTCGAGCAGCCCGGCCTGGTCGGCGTGCGCCGACAGCCCGCCGATCGTGTGCACCTGCGCGGCGACGCGCACCGTCTCGCCCCACAGGCGGATGAAGCGCGCGCCGTCGACGAGCGCGCGGCCGAGCGTGCCCCGCGCCTGGAAGCCGACGATCACCACGTGGCAGTCGGCGCGCCAGACGTTGTGCTTCAGGTGCTGCTTGATGCGCCCGCCGGTGCACATGCCGCTGCCGGCGATGATGATCGCGCCGCTGCGGATGCGGTTCAGCGCGATCGACGCCTCCACGGTCTCGGTGATGCGCAGCGTGGGGAAGTGGAAGGGGTCGCCGGCCACGCGCTGCGCGCGCCGGGCGTCGCTGTCGTAGACCTCGAGGTGGCGGCGGTAGGCGGCGGTCGCCTTGACCGCCAGCGGGCTGTCGAGGAACACGTGCCAGCGCTCGAGCCCCCAGTCGCGGTAGTGCCGCGCGAAGGTGTAGAGCAGCTCCTGGGTGCGGCCGACGGCGAAGGACGGGATCAGGATGTTGCCGGTGCGCGCCTCCTCGAGCACCTCGGCGAGTTCCTGCCAGGTGGCGTCCCAGGCGCGATGGCAGCGGTCGCCGTAGGTGCTTTCGAGGATCACCAGGTCGGCCCTCGGCACCGGCGTCGGGTCGCGCAGGATCGGCGCGCCGACGTGGCCGAGGTCGCCACTGAACACGAGCTTGCGCCGCCGCCGGCCGTCGTCCAGCCAGAGCTCGACGATGGCCGAGCCGAGGATGTGCCCGGCGTCCTGCAGGCGCACGCGCACGCCGGGGAGGATGTCGAGCGCCTCGCCGAAGGCGAGCGGGCGCATGCGCTCGACGACCGCCAGCGCGTCGTCGCGGTCGTAGAGCGGCTCGAGCGGCGCGAGCCCCTTGCGCTCGCGCTTGCGGTTGGTCCACTCGGCTTCGTGGGCGAGGATGCCGGCGGCGTCCTCGAGCATGATCGCGCACAGCTCGGCGGTGGCCGCGTGGGTGTAGACCGGTCCGCGGAAGCCGCGCTTCAGCAGCAGCGGCAGGCGCCCGGAGTGATCGAGGTGGGCGTGGGTCAGCACCACCGCATCGATCGACGCCGGCGTGAACGGGAACGGCGCGGCGTTGCGTTCGGCCTCGTCGCGGCCGCCCTGCACCAGGCCGCAGTCGACCAGCACGCGCCGGCCGCCGACCGTCACCAGGCAGCACGAGCCGGTGACCTCGCGTGCGGCGCCCAGGAATTCGAGCTGCATCGGCGTGCTCCTCGCGTCCGCCGGGCGCTCAGTTGTCGCTGACCCACATCGCGTAGTAGGCGTAGCTGTCGGCGTTGTTCAGCGCCTTCACCACGGTCATCTCGCCGCCCCACAGGTCGGCCTTGGGGAACACGCCGCGGAACTGTTCGGCGAGCGGCTTGCTGGCCCCGCCCAGGGCCTGGCCCTTGGCCTCGAGTTCGCGCTGCAGGTTGCGGATCAGCTTGTCGCTGTCGCGGATGCGCTGCATCTGCCGCAGCGCGTCGGCGCTGATGTAGTAGTAGTCGTAGGTGCGGCAGTACTTGTGGTCGGCCTCGTGGATCAACGTCTGCGTGGCCTGCCAGACGTTCATGCCCGGCTTCGAGAAGTACAGGTGCAGCGTGCTGGCGAGCGCCTGCTCGGACTTGAAGTTGTGGAAGTGCTCGTCGCCCTGCCACCACATGCTCAGGCGTTCGAGCGGGCCGACCTTGACGTAGCCCTCGGGCACCTTGCCGAGCACCAGCGCCTCCGGTTCGAGGTCGTCGATCTGCACCGTGCCCGCGCTCAGGCCCTGGTGCACCTGGGTCAGGTTGTCGTGGACGATCTTCAGGCAGCGGCGGAAGCCTTCGATGTCGTTGCGGTCCTCCGGCGGCGTCAGCATGAAGCACACCGCGAGGATGTCGAAGTAGCCGTTGAGGGGGCGCAGGTCCTCGAGCGCGCTGCGGTCGAACACCCGCCGGCCGCTGCCCTGGTCGAGCACGCGCCGGCCGTAGAGGTCGTCGAGCAGCGTGCGGCCGAGCGTGGTGATGTAGAGTGCGTCGGTGAGGCGCGCCAGGGCGTTGCGCAGTGCCGTCTTGACCAGTTCCGTCTGCTCCGGCGTGACCTCCTGCCCCTCACGTGGAACGATCGTCAGGCTCTGCGAGCCCACCTGAACGGTTACCGGTTTGCCCACCTGCGTCACCCTCGTCTGCGCGCGCGACCGCCGCGGCCGCGCCTGTGCCGTCAAGCATAGGCGGGCGCCGGCACCGCCACCGTCCGCAACTCCGTGGAGGTTCCCCCGAATGGACCGCCGACCGATCCGCTCGCGCGACACCCGCTGGGCGCACGCCTGCGCGCGCTGGCTGTGCGCCCGCGGTGCGACCCCGAATGGCATCTCGCTCGCCGGCCTCGGCTGCGCGGCGCTGGCGGCGCTGTGCCTCGCCGGCGCCTTCCGCGTCGGCCCCGCCGCCGGCGCCGCGCTGCTGCTGCTCGCCGCGCTCGCGCTCCCCGCGCGCCTGCTGTGCAACCTGTTCGACGGCATGGTGGCGATCGAGGGCGGGCGCGCGGGCAAGGCCGGCGATGTCTACAACGACCTGCCGGACCGCATCAGCGATGCGCTGGTGCTGGTCGGCACCGGCTACGGCCTGAGCGCGTGGCCGTGGGCGGCCGAGCTCGGCTGGGCGGCGGCGCTCGCCGCGGTGTTCACCGCCTACGTGCGCGTGCTCGGCGGCGCCTGCGGGCTCACGCAGCGCTTCACCGGGCCGCTGGCGAAGTCGCAGCGCATGGCGGTGCTGAGCGTCGCCGCCCTCGTCGCCGCCGGCGCCCGCGCCGCCGACGCCGGCTGGGCGCAGGGCGTGCTCGCGCTCGCGCTCGCGGTGATCCTGCTCGGCAGCGTCGCCACCGTGGTGCGGCGCAGCGTGGACCTCGTCCGCGAACTGGAGGCGCGATGAGCCTGTCGAGCCGCCTGATCTCGGCTGCCTGCATCGCCGCGCTGCGCGTGCTCACCGGCGTGCGCGCGCAGTGGCTGGGCTGCGGCCCGGCGTCGCAGCCGCGCATCTACTTCGCCAACCATTCGAGCCACCTCGACGGCGTGGTGATCTGGTCGGCGCTGCCGCGCACGCTGCGCGCACACACCCGGCCGGTCGCCGCGCGCGACTACTGGGACGCCTCGCCGCTGCGCCGCTTCCTCGCCAGCGAGGTGTTCGGCGCGGTGCTGATCGAGCGCAAGGCCACCGGCCACGCCCGCGGGCAGGTGCTCGAGCCGCTGTTCGATGCGCTCGACCGCGGCGATTCGCTGATCCTGTTCCCCGAGGGCACGCGGGGCGACGGCGAGGCGATCGCGCCGTTCAAGTCGGGGCTCTACCACCTGGCGCGCCAGCGTCCCGCGGTCGAGCTGGTGCCGGTCTACCTCGACAAGCTGCACCGCGTGCTGCCGAAGGGCGCCGCGCTGCCGGTGCCGCTGCTGTGCGGGCTGCGCTTCGGCGCGCCGCTCATGCTCGCCGACGGCGAGTGTCGTGAACCCTTCCTGGCCCGCGCACGGGCCGCGGTGGAGGCCCTGCGCGGATGAGCACGACGACGCTGGACGGCGCCTGGTTCGCCCTGCTCGGCGGGGTGTTCGGCATCCTGGTGGTGGCGAGCGTGGTCGGCACCTGGCTGAGCGGCCGGCCGCTAGCCGCCGACGGCCAGGCGACGGTGGAAAACCTCAACGCACGCATCCGCGCGTGGTGGGTGATGGTGCTGGTGTTCGCGCTGGCGCTCGCCGGCGGACGCACCGGCGCGACCGTGCTGTTCGGGGTGATGAGCTTCCTCGCGCTGCGCGAGTTCGTCACCCTCACGCCGGCGCGCCGCGGCGACCACGAGAGCCTGTTCTGGAGCTTCTTCGTGTTCCTGCCGCTGCACTACTGGCTGGTCGGCACCGCCTGGTACGGGCTGTTCACGATCCTGATCCCGGTGTACGCGTTCCTGTTCCTGCCGCTGCGCAGCGCGCTCAACGCCGACACCCGCGGCTTCCTCGAACGCACCGCCAAGATCCAGTGGGGCCTGATGGTGTGCGTGTACTGCGTCAGCCACGCCCCGGCGCTGCTGATGCTCGACATCCCCGGCTACGCCGGGCACAACGCCCAGCTGCTGGTGTGGCTGGTGCTGGTGGTGCAGATGTCCGACGTGCTGCAGTACGTCTGCGGCAAGCTGTGGGGGCGGCGCCCGATCGTGCCGAAGCTGTCACCCAGCAAGACCGTCGAGGGCTTCGTCGGCGGCATCGCGGCGGCGTCGGCGATCGGCGCGGCGCTGTGGTGGGTGACGCCGTTCGCGCCGTGGCAGGCCGGCCTGATCGCGCTGCTGGTGACGCTGCTCGGCTTCGCCGGCGGGCTGGTGATGTCGGCGATCAAGCGCGACGTCGGCGTCAAGGACTTCGGCGCGATCCTCGAAGGCCACGGCGGCATGCTCGACCGCATCGACTCGCTGTGCTTCGCCGCGCCGGTGTTCTTCCACGTGGTGCGCTACTGGTTCACGCCGTAGCCGCGCTCATGCGAGCTGGAACGGGTAGACCGCGCCGAGGCCGAGCAGCGCGGTGAGCTCGTCGAGCGCGCGCCGGCACTCGTCGAGCAGCGCCGGGTCGGCGAGGTCGGCGACGCCGAGGCGGTCGCGGTAGTGCTTTTCCACCCAGGCGACGAGGCGCGCGTACAGCGCCTCGTCGAGGAACACGCCGGGCGCCGCGGCGGCGATCTCGGCATCCTCCAGCACCACGCGCAGGCGCAGGCAGGCCGGGCCGCCGCCGTTGCGCATGCTCTCGCGCAGGTTGGCGAACTCGACCTGCACGATCGGGTTGTCGGCGGCCAGCACCCGTTCCAGGCAGGCGCGCACCGGCGCCGAGGTCTCGCACTCGCCGGGCAGCAGCAGCGCCATGCGGCCGTCGGGCAGCGTCAGCAGCTGCGAGTTGAACAGGTAGCTGCGCACCGCCTCGGCCACCGGCACCTCGTCGCTGCCGACCTCGACGATCGTCAGGCCCTCGCCGCAGGCCGCGCGCAGCGCCGCGTGCGCCGCGTCGCGGTCGAGGAAGGCCTGCTCGTGCGCGAACAGCACCTGGCCGTTGCCGACCGCGATGACGTCGTTGTGGAACACCCCGGCGTCGATCACCGCCGGGTTCTGCTGGATGAACACGCTGCGCGCCGGGTCGAGGCCGTGCAGCCGGGCGACCGCCGTGCAGGCTTCGAGCGTCTGCCGCGCCGGGTAGCGCGAAGGCGCCGGGCCGTCGCCGCCCGCCCGCCGGCCGTAGACGAACACGTGCACGCCGGGTGCGCCGTGCTGCGGCGCGAGCCGGGTGTGGTTGGCCGCCCCCTCGTCGCCGAAGTGCGCGTGCGCCGGCAGCGCCGGGTGCACGGCGAAGCGGCGCTCGTCGCGGAAGATCGCGCGCAGCACGCGCGTCGTCGTCGGGTGTTCGAGCGAGCGGTGGAAGCGGTCGACCAGGTTGGCGGTGGTGAAGTGCACGCGGCCGTCGGCGGTATCGGGCGAGGGGGCGATGGTCGCGGCGTTGGCGGTCCACATCGACGAGGCCGAGCAGCACGCCTGGAACAGCGCCGGCGCCTGCCGGCTCGCCGCGGCGATCACCGCCGCGTCGCTGCCGCCGAAGCCGAGGCGGCGCAGCGTCGCCACGTCGGGGCGCTCCTGCGGCGGCAGCACCGCCTGCTTCAGCCCGAGCCCGGCGAGCCGGCGCATCTTCGCCAGCCCCTGCAGCGCCGCCGCGCGCGGGCTCGACGCGCTGGCGGCGTTCGACTGCGACGCCACGTTGCCGAAGGACAGCCCGGCGTAGTTGTGGGTGGGGCCGACGAGGCCGTCGAAATTCACTTCGTGATGCATGGCGCTGCGTCCTTCCGGTGAACCTCCGCTCCCTGTGGGAGCGGAGACGTGTAAAGCCCCTCCCCCTCTGGGAGAGGGGTGGGGGTGAGGGTGCTTCCCGCCCGGCGGTACGCGTTCGCGGCCATCGCCGTCGACGGCTCAGCCCAGCCCCGGCGTCGGCGCGGCCGGCGGCTCGACGCGGGCGGCCTCCAGCGAGGCCACCGGGTAGGCGCAGTAGTCGGCGGCGTAGTAGGCGCTCGGGCGCAGGTTGCCGGAGTCGCCGACGCCGCCGAACGGCGCGGCGCTGGCGGCACCGGTGGTCGGGCGGTTCCAGTTCACCACGCCGGCGCGCACCTCGCGCAGGAACTGCTCCCAGCGCGCCGGCGCGTCCGACAGCAACCCGGCGGCGAGGCCGAAGCGGGTGGCGTTGGCCTCGGCGAGCGCGGCGTCGAAGTCGGCGACGCGCACCAGTTGTGCCAGCGGCCCGAAGGCTTCCTCGTCGGGGCGCGCGGTGGCGGCGCTGACGTCGAGCAGCGCCGGCGTGAGCAGCGGGCGCGCCGGGTCGAGGCGCGCCAGCCGGCGCAGCACGCGGGCGCCGGCGGCTTCGAGCCGTGCCTGGAAGGCGAGCAGCGCGTCGGCGGCGCGGTTGGAGATCACCGGGCCCATGAAGGGCTCGGGGCGCTCGTCGGGGCGGCCGACGCGGATCGTGTCGACGAGCGCGAGCAGGCGCTCGACGAACGCATCGCCGGCGGCGCCCGCCGGCACCACCAGCCGCCGCGCGCAGGTGCAGCGCTGCCCGGCCGACAGGTAGGCCGACTGCACCGCGTGCCAGGCGGCGGCGTCGAGGTCGGCGATGTGCGCGGCGTCGATCACCAGCGGGTTGTTGCCGCCGAGTTCGAGCGCGAGGATCCTGCCCGGCTGCCCGGCGAACTGCCGGTGCAGGTGCAGCCCGGTCTGCGGGCTGCCGGTGAAGAACAGCCCGTCGATGCCGGCATGGCCGGCGAGCGCCACGCCGGTGTCACGCTCGCCCTGCACCAGGTTCAGCGCGCCACGCGGCAGCCCGGCGGCGAGCCAGGCGTGCACGGTCAGCTCGGCGACCCGCGGGGTCAGCTCGCTCGGCTTGAACACCACGGTGTTGCCGGCGAGCAGCGCCGGCACGATGTGGCCGTTCGGCAGGTGGCCGGGGAAGTTGTACGGCCCGAACACCGCGACCACCCCGTGCGGGCGGTGGCGGGTGACCGAGCGCACCCCGGCGGCCACGCCTTCGCGCGTGCCGGTGCGCTCGGCGTGGGCGGTGATCGAGATCGCGATCTTGCCGATCATCGCGGTGACCTCGGTCGCCGACTCCCACAGCGGCTTGCCGGTCTCGGCGGCGATCGCCGCGGCGAGCACGTCGCGACGCGCGCCGAGCGCCGCGGCGAAGGCTTCGAGCAGCGCGACGCGCTCGGCGTGTGGCCGCGCCGCCCAGGCCGGGAAGGCCGCGCGCGCGGCGCGCACCGCGGCGTCGACCTGTGCCGGGCTCGCGCTGCGCCCCTCCCATAGCGTCGCGCCGGTCGCGGGGTCCTCGGAAACGAAGGCGGCGCCCGCGCCGGGCTGCCAGACGTGATCGATCAGGTGGCTCATGGCCTCGTGCTCGCGTGCGGGGTGGGGGGAGGGCGTCAGAGTTCGACGATGCGCAGGCGGTCGCCGGCGTCGACCGCGAGCGCCGCGGCGGTGGCGGCGTCGACCGCGATGCGCCCGTCGGGCAACCATGCGAGCGGCGCGGCGCAGGCGCGGTAGTGCGCGAGCCCGGTGGTGCCGAGCATGTGGCGCGGGCCTGCGGGCGGCGTGTCGAGCACCCGCGCCAGCTCGCACACGCGGCTGTCGCGCACCGCGCGCAACTGGTCGCGCGGCCCGTGGATGGTCGGCCCGGCGTCGAAGATGTCGACGCAGCCTTCGAAGCGGAAGCCCTCGCGGAGCAGGAGCTCGTAGGCCGGGCGGGTGTCCGGGTGCGGCTGGCCGATCACCGCCTGCGCGTCGCGCGGCAGCAGGCGGATGTAGATCGGGTACTTGGGCATCAGGTCGGCGATGAACTGGTACTTGCCGAGCGAGGACAGGCGGTCGGCGCTGCGGAACTCCATGTCGAAGAAGTGCCGCCCCAGTCCCTCCCAGAACGGCGTGCGGCCGTCCGGCTCGTGCACGCCGCGCATCTCGGCCATCACCGTGTCGGCGAAGCGCGTGGCGAACTGGCCCATGAACAGGAAGCGCGAACGCGACAGGAAGCGCCCGTTGTGGTCGCGGCGGTAGGCCGGGGCGAGGAACAGGCTCGCCACCTCGCTCGCGCCGCGGTACTCGTTGACGAGCTGCAGCACGTCGACGGTCTCGTAGCGGTCGAGTTCCTGCGAGGTGTGCGCGAGCCTGACGATCAGGTACGACCAGAACGGCCGCGTCAGCCCGACCGTGGCGATGATCGCGCAGGTGCCGACCACGCGCCCGCGGTCGAGGTCCTCGGCGACGAAGCAGTAGGTTTCCTCGCCGGGGCGCTCGACGCTGCACGCGAAGCTCGCCTCCGACGCGGCGATCTTGCGTTCGAGGAACGCGCGGTCCGCCGGCAGGTTGGTCATGCCGGGGCCGGCGGCGGCGGCGAGCGCCAGCAGGTCGTCGAGGTCGCCGGCGGCGACCGGGCGGATCAGCAGCATGCGGGCTCTCCACGCGCGAACGGCGCGTCATCGATCTCGCCGGCGGCGAGGCGCAGCAGCAGCAGCGCGCTCAGGCGCGCGCGCTCGGTGAGGCTGTCGACGCAGAGGAATTCGCGCTCCGAGTGGATCTCGCCGCCGCGCACGCCGAGCGTGTCGACGTTGGGCAGGCCCGCCGCGGCGAGGTTGTTGCCGTCGCAGCAACCGCCGGTGGGCTGCCAGCGCAGCGCGAGCCCGAGGTGCTCACCGCAGTCGCGGACGAGTTCGTAGAGCACCTGCTGGCGCGCATCGAGCACCTTCGGCGGGCGGCCGAAGCCGCCGTGCAGCGTCGCCGCGTAGCCCTCGCGGGCGTTCAGCGCGGCCACGCGCTCGGCGAGGCGCGCCTCCACCCAGGCCTGTTCGTCGCCGCTCGCCACGCGCACGTTGAAGCGCAGCACCGCGCGCTCCGGCACCACGTTGACGGCGCTGCCGCCGTCGAGCGCCGCCGGGTTGACGGTCACCCCCGGCAGCGCCCCGCTCCAGCGGGCGATGTCGGCGGCGAACTCGGCCGCCGCGACCACCGCGTTGCGGCCGCGCGCATGGTCGCGCCCGGCGTGCGCGCCGCGCCCGCGCACCACCAGGCTGAAGTTGCCGCTGCCCTTGCGCGCGCCGGCGAGCGTGCCGTCGGCGAGCGCGGGTTCGTAGACGAGCCCGAGGTGGTGGCGCTGCGCGGCCGCGGCGAGGTGCGGTGCCGAGCCCGGCGAGCCGATCTCCTCGTCGGGGTTGAGGATCACCTCCCAGCCGAGCCGCCCGACCCACGGGCTCGCCTCGAGCACCGCGAGCGCGTGCAGCATCACCACCAGCCCGCCCTTGAGGTCGGCGACGCCGGGGCCGTTGACGGTATCGGCGTCGACGCGCCGCGGCGTCTGGAAGGCGTGATCGGCGCCGAACACGGTGTCGTAGTGGCCGACCAGCAGCACCTGCCACGGTGCCTGCGGGCGCTGGCGCAGGCGCAGCAGTTCGCCGAGCGGGCGCTCGAGCGGTTCGCCGCGGGCGTCGACCACCGCCTGCGGCGCCAGCGCCTCGCGCGTCACCGTCACACCGAGCGTACTGCCGAAGGCGTCCGCCAGGGCGTCGGCCTGGCGCGCCAGGCCCTCGCGGTGCAGGCTGCCGGAGTTGATCGCCGACCACGCCAGCACCTGCTCGAGCATCGCCTCGCGACCCCCGTCGAGGGGCGCGAGCAGGGCGTCGAAGCGGCCCACCTCAGCCCCCGAGCGCGCTCTCGAGCGCGCTTTCGAGGCGGGCGATGCCGCTGTCGAGCTCCTCGTCAGTGAGGTTCAGCGGCGGCAGGAAGCGCAGCACGCCGGGGCCGGCCTGCAGCAGCAGCAGGCCGTGCCGGCGGGCGTGCTCGGTGAGCTCGGTGGCCTTGTCGGCCCACGCCCCCTGCAGCACCGCGCCGAGCATCAGGCCGCGCCCGCGCACCTCGCTGAACAGGTCGTGGCGCGCGCCGAGCTCGGTCAGCGCGGCACGCAGCCGCCCGCCCTGGCGTTCGACGTGGGCGAGCAGCGCGGGGCTGCCGACCTCGCGCAGCACCGCGCGCGCGGCGGCGCAGGCGAGCGGGTTGCCGCCGAAGGTCGAGCCGTGGCTGCCGAAGCCGAGCACCTCGGCGACCGCCGGCGCGGCGAGCAGCGCGCCGATCGGCATGCCGCCGCCGAGGGCCTTGGCGAGCGTGACCACGTCGGGGGCGACGCCGTCCCAGGCGTGGCCGAACAGCCGCCCGGTGCGGCCGAGGCCGCACTGCACCTCGTCGAGCATCAGCAGCGCGCCGACCTCGTCGCAGCGCGCGCGCAGCGCCTGCAGGAAGCCCGGCGCGGCGGGCATCACGCCGCCTTCGCCCTGCACCGGCTCGACCAGCACCGCGCAGGTGTTCCCGGTGATGCCGGCGCGCGCCGCCTCGACATCGTTGAACGGCAGGTAGCGGAAGCCGCCGGGCAGCGGCTCGAAGCCTTCCTGGTACTTGGGCTGCGCGGTGGCGGTGACGGTGGTCAGCGTGCGGCCGTGGAAGGAGCCGGTGAAGGTGACGATCTCGCGCGCCTCGGGTGCCCGGCCGCGGTCGGCGGCGTGCTTGCGCGCGAGCTTGATCGCCGCCTCGTTGGCCTCGGCGCCGGAGTTGCAGAAGAACGCGCGGCTGGCGAAGGGGGCGAGCGCGAGCAGCTCCTCGGCGAGGCGGATCGAGGGTTCGGTGAAGTAGACGTTGCTGGTGTGCCAGAGCTTGTGCGCCTGCTCGGTCAGCGCGGCGACCAGCGCCGGGTGCTGGTGGCCGAGCACGCTCACCGCGATGCCGGCGCCGAAGTCGATGTACTCGTTGCCGTCCTTGTCCCACAGCCGCGCGCCGCGGCCGTGGTCGAGGATCATCTCGCGCGGCCGGTAGTTGGGCACGAAACAGCGGCGGCCGGTTTCGACCAGGGCCTGGGACTCGGGGCTCAGGGGCTTCATCACGGGGGTCTCCATTACGGGGCGGACGGGCGCGGCCGGCGGTCGCGCATAAGACTAGGTGTCGACGCATGACGGTTGCTGCCGTTTCGGCGGCGAAAAGCGCAGCTCGTGCGGCGGGCCCGCCCGCGAAACGCAGCGCCTGCTGCGCCGGGACGTGCATGCTGTTGGTCGGACGCAGGGCGTGCCGTTCAGGCGTCGGGCTGGGGCTCGAACAGGTGCTCCAGCGGGTAACCGGAAAACGGCCGCGTGTGTTCGAGCACGATGTGGCTGGTCAGGGTCGCCCCCGCGGCACCGGCGAGCAGACGGTCGCTCAGCCGATGGTATTCGGAGACGCTGCGGCAGACCCAGCGCAGCAGGTAGTCGAAGCTGCCGCTGACCTTGGCGCATTCGACGATCTGCGGCAACGACGCCACGGTGTGCTCGAAGCGCTCGAAGCGCGCCTGGTCGTGGCTGCCGAGCGCCACCAGGGTGTACACGGTGACGGTGCTGCCGAGGCGCTCGAGGTCGAGCTCGGCGCGGTAGCCGCGCACGTAGCCTTCGCGCTCGAGCTTGCGCACGCGCTCCAGGCAGGGGCTCGGCGACAGCCCGACCGCATCGGCCAGTTCCTGGTTGGTGATGCGGGCGTTGCGCTGCAGCATCGAGAGGATGCGCAGGTACAGGCGGTCGAGCTTGAGACGGCTTCTCATCGGCGCTCCAGCGTGGGCGGGCAAGCCGGGAACGGCCGCGCAAGCGTAGGGGACAAGCCCCCGGCGGGGGAAGCCGGTGACGGCACGGGCGCACGGCGACCGTCCGAACCCGGTGCTATGCTCGGCTCGACCCGCGTCGCCCCGGCCAGGTCCATAACACGAACAGACACGCAACAGGAGCGACCGCATGACGCCTCCCGCACTTGAGGTCAGGGATCTGCACAAGACCTTCGCCGATCTCGAAGTCCTGAAAGGGGTATCGCTGACCGCCAACACCGGCGACGTGATCTCCATCCTCGGCTCCTCGGGGTCCGGCAAGAGCACCTTCCTGCGCTGCATCAACCTGCTGGAGACGCCCACCGAGGGCAGCATCATCGTCAAGGGCGAGACGCTGCGGCTGAAGCGCGACGCCAGCGGCAACCTGAGCCCCGAGGACGCCGCCCAGGTGCAGCGCATCCGCGCCAAGCTGGCGATGGTGTTCCAGGGCTTCAACCTGTGGTCGCACATGACGGTGCTCGAAAACCTCATCGAGGCGCCGGTCCACGTGCTCAAGGTGCCGCGCGCCGAGGCCATCGAGCGCGCCGAGGCGCTGCTGCACAAGGTCGGCATGTACGAGCGGCGCAGCTACTACCCGATGCACATCTCCGGCGGCCAGCAGCAGCGCGCCGCGATCGCCCGCGCGCTGGCGATGCAGCCCGATGCCATCCTGTTCGACGAACCGACCTCGGCGCTCGACCCGGAACTGGTCGGCGAGGTGCTCAAGGTGATGCGCGTGCTGGCCGAGGAGGGCAGCACGATGATCGTCGTCACCCACGAGATGGGGTTCGCGCGCGAGGTGTCGAGTCGGGTGGTGTTCCTGCACCAGGGGCGGGTGGAGGAGGAGGGCCCGCCGGCGGAGGTGTTCAACAACCCCCGCTCCGAGCGCTTCCGCCAGTTCCTGTCGGGCAAGTTGAAAGGCTAGAGGGCGCGGCGGCCAGCGGCCGCGCGCCGATCCAGGCAGTCCCCCACGCGAGAGGGTTCCCCATGAAGAAAATGCTGTTCACCGTGCTCGCCGGCGCGCTCGCGCTCGGCATCACCCAGGCCGACGCCAGGGAATGGAAGAAGGTCCGCATCGGCACCGAGGGCGCCTACGCGCCGTTCAACTTCGTCGACTCCAGCGGCAAGCTCGCCGGCTTCGAGGTCGAGTACGCCGAGGCGCTGTGCAAGGAGATGAAGGTCGAGTGCACGCTGGTACAGCAGGACTGGGACGGCATCATCCCCGCGCTGCAGGCGAAGAAGTTCGACGCCATCATGGCCTCGATGTCGATCACCGATGAGCGCAGGAAGACCATCGAGTTCTCGGCGCCGTACTACAGCTCGCCGTCACACTTCCTCGCGCGCAAGAACACGCCGCTGCAGATGACCGCCGAGGGCCTCAAGGGCAAGATCATCGGCGTGCAGCGCGCCACCATCCAGGACAGCTACGCCACCGAGAAATTCGCCAGCGTCGCCGAGATCAAGCGCTACGCCACCGCCGACGAGGCCTACCTCGACCTCGGCAACAACCGCCTCGACGTCATGCTGGTGGACGCGCCGGCGGCGTTCGGCGGCTTCCTGCAGAAGCCCGAGGGCAAGGACTTCGCGTTCATCGGTGCCGAGGTGCCGATCGGCGGCGGCGTCGGCGTGGGGCTGCGCAAGGCCGACAAGGACCTGAAGGAGATGTTCGACAGGGCGATCGCCGCCACCTACGCGAACGGCACCTTCAAGAAGCTGAACGACAAGTACTTCCCGTTCGATCTCAGCATCAAGCAGTGAGCCTCCGGGGTGCCGGCGCATGCCGCCGGCACCGTTCGCGCCGCACGCGGCGCCCCTGAACCGCGGACCCGCCCCCCATGTTCGATCTGCACGGCTACGGCCCCACCATCGCCGACGGCGCCTGGCTCACGCTCGAGGTCGCGCTGGTCTCGGTGCTGATCTCGATCGTGCTCGGCATGGCCGGCGCGCTCGCGCGGCTGTCGAAGTCGCCCGTGGCGCGCGGCATCGCCACCACCTACACCACGCTGATCCGCGGTGTCCCCGACCTGGTGCTGATGCTGCTCCTGTTCTTCGGCGGACAGCTGTTCCTGAACTGGATCGGCGACCTGCTCGAGCTGGAGGAACAGATCGACCTCAGCCCGTTCACCGCCGGCGTGCTCACCATCGGCTTCATCTTCGGCGCCTACATGGCCGAGACCTTCCGCGGCGCGATGATGGCGGTGCCGCGCGGGCAGCTCGAGGCCGGGCACGCCTACGGCATGAGCGGGCTGCAGGTGTTCGTGCGCATCATGCTGCCGCAGATGATCCGCTACGCGCTGCCGGGCTTCGGCAACAACTGGCTGGTGCTGCTGAAGACCACGGCGCTGGTCAGCGTCATCGGGCTCAACGACATGGTCAACAAGGCGCGCTTCGGCGCCAACGCGACCAAGGAGCCCTTCACCTTCTATCTCGTGGTGTGCCTGGGCTACCTGGTGTTCACCACGGTGTCGCTGCTGCTGCTGCGCTGGGCCGAGCGTCGCTACAGCCTGGGTTACGAGCGCGGGGGGCGCTGAGCCGTGGATTTCTCGATCATCGCCGACAGTTTCGATCTCTACCTGAGCGGCACCTGGGTCACGCTGCAACTGGTGCTGCAGTCGCTCGCCATCGGCCTGCTGCTCGCGGTACCGCTCGCCATCGCGCAGGTCTACGGGCCGGCCTGGCTGCGCTGGCTGGTGTTCGCCTACGGCTACTTCTTCCGCGGCACGCCGCTGCTGGTGCAGACCTTCCTGCTCTACTACGGCTCGGGCCAGTTCGAGTGGATCCAGCAGCTGCAGCAGGACTGGACCTTCCTCAAGCAGGCCTATGGCTACGCGCTGATCGCCTTCGCGCTGAACACCGCGGCGTACACCGTCGAGATCCTGCGCGGCGCGATCGCCACGATGCCGAAAGGTGAACTCGAAGCCGCCAAGGCCTGCGGCATGAGCACGCCGTTGATGCTGCGCCGCATCGTCCTGCCCAACGCCTTCCGCCGCGCGCTGCCGGCGTACAGCAACGAGGTGATCTTCATGCTGCACGGCAGCTCGATCGCCTCGATCGTCACCATCGTCGACATCACCGGTGCGGCGCGGCTGGTCAACGCCAAGTACTACCGCCCGTACGAGGCCTTCGTCACCGCCGGGCTGATCTACCTGGTGCTGACGCTGCTGACGGTGTGGCTGTTCCGCCAGGTCGAGAAGCGCTGGTTCGTGCACCTGCGCCCGCTCGGCAGCAAGCCCTGAGGCGCGGGCGATGGCCGACACCTCCCTCGCCGACACCGTGGCGCCCGGCGGCTGGCACGCCGAGCGCCTCGCCGAACTGCGCACCGAACTGCGCCAGTGCGGCGTCGACGGCTGCTTCGTGCCGCGCGCCGACGTGCACCAGGGCGAATACGTCGCCGCGCGCGACGAGCGCCTGGCCTGGATCACCGGCTTCACCGGCTCGGCCGGCGCCGCGGTCGTGCTCGCGGAACGCGCCGCGGTGTTCGTCGATGGCCGCTACACGGTGCAGGTGCGCCAGCAGGTCGACGCCGCGTACTTCGAGTTCCGCCACCTGATCGACGAACCGCCGGCCGCCTGGCTCGCCGCGCACGCCGCCGGCCTGCGCATCGGCGTCGACCCCTGGCTGGTGCCGCCGGCGCTGTTCGAACGCCTCGACGCGGCGCTGCGGGCGAGCGGTGGCGAACTGGTCGCGCTCGCCACCAACCCGATCGACGCCGTCTGGCACGACCAGCCGGACGCGCCGCTCGGCGCAATCGAGCCGCATCCGCTCGCCTGCGCCGGGCGGGCGGCGGCCGACAAGCGCCGCGCGCTCGCCACCGTCATCGCGGCGCGCGGCGCGGTCGCGCTGGTCGAGACCCAGCCCGACAACATCGCCTGGCTGCTCAACGTGCGCGGCGCCGACGTGCCCTACAACCCGGTGCCGCAGTCCTTCCTGCTGCTGTACGCCGACGGTGCCGCCGAATGGTTCGTCGATGCGCGCAAGCTGCCGGCGGAGCGTGCCGGCTGGGAACTCGACGGCGTGCGCATCGCCCCGGTCGAGGCCTTCGCGGTCCGCCTCGCGGCGGGCTTCGAGGCCGGCGCGCGGGTCTGGCTCGACCCCGATGCCGCCCCCGCCGCGGCGCGCTTCGCGCTGGAGGCCGCCGGCTGCCAGCCGCTGCTCGCGGCGGGCCCGGTGACGCTGGCGAAGGCGCCGAAGAACCCGGTCGAGCTCGCCGGCATCCGTGCCGCCCACGTGCGCGACGGCGTGGCGCTGGTGCGCCTGCTCGCCTGGCTCGACCGCAGCGTGGCCGCCGGGCAGGCGCTCGATGAGCGCGACGTGGTCGAGCAGGTGCTCGCCTGCCGCCGCGAACAGGCGCAGTTCCGCGAGCCGAGCTTCGCCACCATCGCCGCCGCCGGCGCCAACGCCGCGCTGCCGCACTACCGCGTCGACCCGGCGGCACCGGCGCCGCTCCTGCCGCAGGGGGTGTTCCTGGTCGACTCCGGCGGGCAGTACCGCGACGGCACCACCGACTGCACGCGCACCGTGGCGCTCGGCCCGCTCGACGCCGAGCTGCGCGACCGCTACACGCGGGTGCTGAAGGGGCACATCGCGCTCGCCACCGTGCGCTTCCCGCGCGGCACCCGCGGCTACCACCTCGACGCGCTGGCGCGCCAGTTCCTGTGGGCGGCGGGCTGCGACTACGACCACGGCACCGGCCACGGCGTCGGCCAGTTCCTCAGCGTGCACGAGCCGCCGCAGCGCATCTCCAAGGCCGCGGTCGCGGTCGACCTCGAACCCGGCATGGTGCTGTCGAACGAGCCCGGCTACTACGCCGCCGGCCGCTACGGCATGCGCATCGAGAACCTGGTGGAAGTGGTCGAGCACGCCGACGGCTACCTGGGCTTCCGCGAACTCTCGCTGGTGCCGATCGACCGCCGTCCGCTCGACCTCGACCAGCTCACCGCGGCCGAACGCGCCTGGCTCGACGCCTATCACGCGCGGGTGCGCGCCGAGGTGCTGCCCGGCGTGCGCGCCCTGTCGGCGGCGGACGCCGCCTGGCTCGAGGCCGCCACCGCGCCGCTCTAGCGGGCGGCGGCCACGGCCGTCAGGCGATGCGCCGGCGCCACCACGGCAGCCGGCCGCCGAAGGTGTTCAGCGCCAGCCCGGCGAGCACCAGCGCGCAGGCGAACAGGCGCAGCCCGCCGTAGTGCTCGCCGTAGACCAGGGAGGCGGCGAGCATGCCGTTCAGCGGCACCAGCAGCGAGAACGGCGCGACCAGCGTCACCGCGTGGCGCTGCATCAGCCAGCCCCACAGGCCGTAGCCGATCCAGGTCGAGGCGACGACGATGTAGGCGAGCGCCGCCGTCCCGGCGACGTCGATCGCGTGCCATGCCTGCACCAGCGCCTGCGGCCCCTCCAGCGCGAGCGAGGCGGCGGCGAGCGGCAGCGGCGGGATCAGGCTCATCCACACCACGAAGTGCAGCATGTTGACCGCGCCGGCGCGGCGCAGCGCGAGGTTGCCGCCGGCCCAGCCGAGTGCGGCGACCAGCACCAGTCCGAGCCCGGCAGCGCTGACGCTGGCGTCGAGTTCGGCGCCGATCAGCGCGATGCCGGCGAAGGCGATCGCCAGCCCCCACCACTGCCACGGCCGCGGCCGCACGCCGTCGACCACGCGCGCGAGCAGCACGGTGAAGAAGGCCTGCATCTGCAGCACCAGCGAGGCGAGCCCCGGGGAGATGTACCCGTCCATCGCCGTGAACAGGCAGCCGAACTGCACCACGCCGATGCCGAGGCCGGCCGCGACCAGCCAGCGCCACGGCCCGGCGGGGCGCGGCAGCCACAGCGCCGGCAGCGCGGCGAAGACGAAGCGCAGCGCGGTGAACAGCAGCGGCGGCAGGCTGCCGAGGCCGGCCTTGATGGCGACGAAGTTCCAGCCCCAGAGCACGGTGACGAGCACCGCGAGCAGCAGGTGAGGGACGGGCATGGCGGGGCGCTCCGGCGCGGGACGGGGCACGCAGCTTTCCACGTCGCGGCCGGCGCGAACAACCACGCCGTCGCGGTTCAATACCCGTTGGCAGGGGATCGGCCGCCGTGGCGACGGCGTCCAGCCGGCGGCGTTCCGGCCGGCGTGGTTCAGCGCCCGTAATAGGGATCGTAGCCGCCGTCGTAATAGCGCTCGCGGTAGCGGTAGCCGCCGCCGTAGCGGTCGTCGTAGCGCCCGCGGTAGCCGTCGTCACGGTAGTAACCGTCGTCGCCGTAGCCGTAGCGGCGGCGCTCGGCCTGCTGCTGGCCGATGGCGACGCCGGTGGCGGCGCCGAGCGCACCGCCGACGATCGCGCCGCCGCGCCCGCCGACCTGGTTGCCGACCACCGCACCGGTGGCGGCGCCGAGCCCGCCGTCGATCCAGGGGTTGTGGCCGCAGGCGCTGACCACGACGAGCGCGCCGGCGAGCGCCAGATGGCGGAACGTGCGACTGAGCGTGCCCATGGCTGGAATCCTCGCGTGCGGTGTAGCGGGGCGAACGGCGCCCCCCGATACGCCCAGGCACGTCGCGTGCCACCCATAAAAAGCCCGGAGTGGCGGGCACTTGCGCCCCCGGGATTGTCGCCGCTTCCGCGGCCGCACGGCCGGGTCGCGGCCGGAGTCCCGGCCGATCAAGGGCTTGCCCTGTCGCCTGCCGGCGACGGCGGGTCAGCGCCCGGCGCGGGCGCGGGCGTGGCGGGCCAGGCGCTGCAGCGCGGCGGCGAGCGCCGGGTCGTCGATGCCGGCGGCGGCGCTGGCGAGCACGCGCGCGGTGTTGTCAGACACCGCGATCGGGCGCGGCGCCGGGCGCGGCGGCGGCGGCAGCGCGGCCGGTTCGACGCGCACCTCGAGCTCGGGGACCGGGCGCCGCAGGCGGGCCTCCAGGCCGCGGCGCACGGCCTTGAGGCCGAAGCGCAGGCGCGAGGCCCAGGCGGGGGAGTCGACCAGGATCACCCAGCCGGCGGGATCGAGCCGCGCGACCCGCGCGTGCTCGCCGAGCGGCGCACGCACCGCGGCGGCGAAGGCGAGGTTCACCTCGGCGAGTTCGAGGCCGGTCGCGAGCAGCGCGTGCAGCTCGCCGCCGGCCTTGCGCAGGCGCTCGCCGATGCGCAGCAGGGTACGCGGCGGCAGTCGCCGGCGCGGCGCCGGCGCGGCGGGAGTGGGCGCAGGGGCAGGAGCCGCCGGACGGCGGTGCGCCGGTGGCGGCGCGCCGGGGGGCTGCGCCGCGACGATCAGTGCCTTGAGCGCGGCGGCGCGCGCATGCGCCGCCGCGCTCCCGGTGGGCACGGCCGTGCCCGGATCAGGCGTCGTTGTTGCCGAGCACCACGGCCCGGCGGCTGCGGGCGAAGTCGAGCAGGCGCTGGATCGGGCGCGCCGCACGCTCGCGGATCGTCGGGTCGACGTGGATCTCGTTGCCGCCGCGTTCGAGCACGCGCGCGAGTGAGCGCAGGCCGTTCATCGCCATCCACGGGCAGTGCGCGCACGAGACGCAGGTCGCCCCCTTGCCGCCGGTGGGCGCTTCGATGAAGGTCTTGTGCGGTGCCGCCTCGCGCATCTTGTGGAAGATGCCGTTGTCGGTGGCGACGATGAAGGTGTCGGCCGGCAGTTCCTTCGCGGCCTTGATGATCCCGGTGGTCGAGCCGACGAAGTCGGCGAGGGCGATGACGTCGGCCGGGGACTCCGGGTGCACCAGCACCATCGCGCCGGGGTGCTCGGCCTTCAGCACGCGCAGGCCGTCGGCCTTGAAGGCCTCGTGGACGACGCAGGCGCCGTCCCACAGCAGCACGTCGGCGCCGGTTTCCTTCTGCACCCAGGCGCCGAGATGGCGGTCGGGCGCCCACAGGATCTTGCGCCCCTCGGCGTGCAGGTGGCGCACCAGGTCGAGGGCGATGCCGCTGGTCGCCATCCAGTCGGCGCGCGCCTTCACCGCCGCCGAGGTATTGGCGTAGACCACCACCTCGCGGTCGGGGTGCGCGTCGCAGAACGCCGCGAACTCGTCGGGCGGGCAGCCGAGGTCGAGCGAGCACTCGGCGCCGAGGTCGGGCATCAGCACGCGCTTCTCGGGGTTGAGGATCTTCGCCGTCTCGCCCATGAAGCGCACGCCGGCGACGATCAGCGTCGAGCTCGCGCACTCGGTGCCGAAGCGCGCCATGTCGAGCGAGTCGGAGACGTAGCCGCCGCTGGCGTCGGCGAGCTCCTGCAGCTCGGGCGAGGTGTAGTAGTGCGCGACCAGCGTGGCATCCTGCTCGCGCAGCAGGCGCCTGATCCGTTCGGTGAGTTCGGCCTTCTCGTCGCGGTCGAGCACCTCGACCACGGTGTCGGGAACCTGGTCGGGCGTCAGGCGATGCGGGCGGGCGGCGACGGCGTTCATCGTAAGCTCCTGTGGCCCCGCCGGGGCCACGTGTCGGCGGCAGCCCGGCGACGGGCGCCGCCGGACGGAAAAAGCGCACTAGTCCAGCGTCCGCGCCGGCGCCTGTCAAGGCCGCCGCAGGCCGCGCGACGGGCACTGGGCCAGGGGCGTCGTGCACACCGCTTTACAGGGGGGAAGACCGCTTGGAGAACGCCACCGTACTGCTCGTCCACGGCCTGTACATGAACCGCCTCTGGCTCGTGCCGCTGGCCTGGCAGCTGCACGCGCGCGGCTGGCGCATCGAGCTGTTCGCCTACCCGAGCCTGCTGGAATCCCCGGCCGCGGCGGCGCGGCGGCTGGCGCGGCGGCTGCATCCCGCCGGCGTGCGCCACGCGGTCGGCCACAGCCTCGGCGGGCTCGTGTTGCGCCACCTTTACGCGCAGGTGCCGGAGCTGCCGCCGGGGCGGGTGGTGACGCTCGGCACGCCGCACGCCGGCAGCGCCGCGGCACGCCACCTCGCGGCGCTGGGCGCCGGCTGGGCGCTGGGGGCGAGCCGCGCCCGCGCGCTGTTCGGCGACGCACCGCCGTGGCCGGCGCAGCACGAACTCGGCGTGATCGCCGGCACCCGCCCGCTCGGCCTCGCGCAGTGGCTGGCGCCGGTGCCGACGCCGGGGGACGGCGTGGTCGGCGTCACCGAAACGCTGTGCCCGGGGATGCGCGACCACGTCGCGCTGCCGGTGTCGCACAGCGGCCTGCTGTTCTCGGCCGAAGTGGCGCACCAGGTCGACCACTTCCTGCGCCACGGGCGCTTCGCGCCGGCGTCGTGAGGCGGCGGGCGGTCCGTGGGCGGGTCGCGGGCACGGTGCTACACTCGCGCGCCAGTTTTCCAAGCCCCCCGGTATTTCCAGAGGATCGCATGGCCGGACACTCCAAATGGGCGAACATCCAGCACCGCAAGAGTGCGCAGGACGCCAAGCGCGGCAAGCTGTTCACCCGCATTATCCGCGAGATCACCGTCGCCGCCCGCAGCGGCCTGCCCGACCCCGCCGCCAACCCGCGGCTGCGTCTGGCGGTCGACAAGGGCCTCAACGCCAACATGTCGAAGGACACCATCGACCGCGCGATCAAGCGCGGCGCCGGCGGCGAGGAGGGCGTGGTCTACGACGAGATCCGCTACGAGGGCTACGGCCCCGGCGGCGTGGCGGTGATGGTCGACTGCATGACCGACAACCGCAACCGCACCGTCGCCGAGGTGCGCCACGCCTTCTCCAAGTGCGGCGGCAATCTCGGCACCTCGGGCTCGGTGGCGTTCCAGTTCACCGAGACCGGCGTGATCAGCTACCCCGCCGGCACCGATGCCGACAAGGTCATGGAGGTCGCGCTCGAGGCCGGCGCCGATGACCTGGTCGAGTACGACGACGGTTCGCTCGACGTGCTGAGCGGCCCCGACGCCTTCGCCGCGGTGCGCGACGCGCTCGTCGCCGCCGGCCTCGAGGCCGAGACCGCCGAGGTCACGATGCGCGCCGGCAACACCGTCAGCCTCGGCCTCGACGACGCCAAGAGCATGGTGAAGCTGCTGGAGATGCTCGAGGACCTCGACGACACCCAGAACGTCTACTCCAACGCCGACATCCCCGACGCCATCATGGCGCAGCTGTGAGCCGCGCCGCGCCGCCGCGGGCATGACGCGCATCCTCGGCCTCGATCCCGGTTCGCGGATCACCGGCTACGGCGTCATCGACCTGGTCGGCAGCCGCTCGCGCTACGTCGACAGCGGCTGCATCCGCACCCCCGACGGCGACACCGCCGCGCGCCTGCGCGCGGTGTTCGAGGGGCTGGCCGAGATCATCCGCACGCACGCCCCGGCGACCATGGCGATCGAGCAGGTCTTCATGCACCGCAACCCCGAATCCGCGCTCAAGCTCGGCCAGGCGCGCGGCGTGGCGATCGTCGCCGCGGCGCTCGCCGGGCTCGAGGTGGCCGAATACACGCCGGCGACGATCAAGCAGGCCGTGGTCGGCACCGGCCGCGCCGACAAGGAGCAGGTCCAGCACATGGTCACCGCACTGCTCGGGCTGCCGCGCAAGCCGCAGGCCGACGCCGCCGACGCACTCGCGGTCGCGCTCTGCCACGGCGCGCAGGTGGCGGTGAACGCGCGCCTCGCCGCCGCCGGGGCCGCGCGATGATCGGCCGACTGCGCGGCACGCTGGTCTACAAGCAGCCGCCGTACCTGCTGCTCGAGGTCGGCGGCGTCGGCTACGAGCTCGAGGCGCCGCTGTCGACCTTCTACGACCTGCCCGAACTGGGGCGCGAGGTGACGCTGCACACCCACCTCGCGGTGCGCGAGGACGCGCACGTCCTCTACGCCTTCGGCTCGCTCTCCGAGCGCACGCTGTTCCGCAGCCTGATCCGCGTCTCCGGCATCGGCGCCAAGCTCGCGCTGGTGATCCTGTCGGGGATGAGCGCCGAGCAGTTCGCCCGCTGCCTCGAGGCCGGCGACCTCGCCGCGCTGGTGCGGCTGCCGGGCATCGGCCGCAAGACCGCGGAGCGCCTGGTGGTGGAGATGCGCGACCGCGTCGCCGGCCTCGACCTCGGCGCCGGCCCGCTGTCGGCGGCGGGGGGCGCGCGGCCGGCGGCGGCGAACGATCCGCTCGGCGACGCCGAGGCCGCGCTGGTCGCGCTCGGCTACAAGCCGGTCGACGCCGCGAAGATGGTCAAGGCGGTCGCCGCCGACGGGCTGGCGAGCGAGGAGCTGATCCGCCGCGCGCTGCAGGCGACGCTGCGCGGCTGAGGCCGCGCCTTCAGGCCTTGCGCAGCACGAACACGAAGTGCTCGGGGCTCTCGGTGAACTCGATGAGTTCGTGGCCGAAGCGGTCGATGAACACGCGGAAGTCCACCACCACGCTCTTGTCGGTGGCGACGATGCGGATGGTCTCGCCGGCGTCCATCTTCGCCAGCGCCTGCTTGGTTTTCAGCAGGGGCAGCGGGCAGACGAGCCCGCTGAGATCGAGGGTACGGTCGATGATCATGGCGTCGATTATGCCCGCGTGGCGCACCCGGCGTCAGGCGCGGCGGCGCGATGCGCTATGCTGCGCCGCTTCCCGGACCGGCCCGCGGGCGTGCCCATGATCCACTCCGACCGCCTCATCTCCCCCGCCGAGCAAGGCGAGGATGCCGCCATCGACCGCGCGATCCGCCCCCGGCGGCTCGCCGACTACGTCGGCCAGCAGGCCATGCGCGAGCAGCTGGAGATCTTCATCCACGCCGCGCGCGCGCGCGGCGAGGCGCTCGACCACGTGCTGCTGTTCGGCCCGCCCGGCCTCGGCAAGACCACGCTCGCGCACATCATCGCCGCCGAGATGGGGGTGAACCTGCGCCAGACCTCGGGGCCGGTGCTGGAGCGCCCCGGCGACCTCGCCGCGCTGCTGACCAACCTCGAACCGCACGACCTGCTGTTCGTCGACGAGATCCACCGCCTGTCGCCGGTGGTGGAGGAGGTGCTGTACCCGGCGATGGAGGACTACCAGCTCGACATCATGATCGGCGAGGGCCCGGCGGCGCGCTCGATCAAGCTGGACCTGCCGCCGTTCACGCTGGTCGGTGCCACCACCCGCGCCGGGCTGCTGACCTCGCCGCTGCGTGACCGCTTCGGCATCGTGCACCGGCTGGAGTTCTACAGCACCGAGGAGCTCACTGCGATCGTGCGCCGGGCGGCGGTGATCCTCGGGGTGCCGAGCGAGCCCGAGGGTGCCCACGAGATCGGTCGCCGCGCCCGCGGCACCCCGCGCATCGCCAACCGCCTGCTGCGGCGCGTGCGCGACTACGCGCAGGTCAAGAGCGACGGCTGCATCACGCTGGCGGTGGCGCAGGCCGCGCTGGCCCTGCTCAAGGTCGACGACCAGGGCTTCGACGAGATGGACCGGCGCCTGCTCGGGGCGATCGTCGACAAGTTCGGCGGCGGCCCGGTCGGGCTCGACACCCTCGCCGCGGCGCTCGGCGAGGAGCGCGGCACCATCGAGGACGTGCTCGAGCCCTTCCTGATCCAGCAGGGCTTCCTGATGCGCACGCCGCGCGGGCGCATGGCCACGCCGCACGCCTACCGCCACCTCGGCGTCGTCCCGGTGCGCGCCGACGACCTCTTCGACGCGGCGGCCGACTGAGCGCGATGCTGCGCCTCAGCCTGCCGCTGCCGGGCTCGCTGCTCGCACGCCTGCTGCTCGGCTTCGCGCTCGCGCTGCTGCCGCTGGTGGCCGCACTCGCCGTCGCCACGCTGAGCGTCGAGGAGCTGACCCGCCGCGCCGCCGACCAGCTGGTGCGCGCCGACGCCGCCGCGCGCGACGGCCGCGGCCTGGTGGCGCGGCTCGACGCCCTCGAGCGCACCGCGCGGCAGTACCGCGTGCTGGTCACGCCGGAGCTGCGCGAGGCCTACGAGCGCAACCGCAGCGGCCTGTTCGATGCGCTGGAGCGGCTGCGCACGCTCGGCCTCGACGACTCGCGCGATGCGCTGCTCGCGGCGCTGGCGCGCGACCTCACGCCGCTCGCCGCTCCGCCCGAAGGCGACGACGCCGCCCTCGCCGAGCGCTTCCGCCCGCTCGCCGAGCACGCCGCGAGCTTCCTCGAACGCAGCAACGCCGCGGTCGCCGACGAGGTCGAGCACCTGCGCGCGCGCGCCGACGAGGTGCGCAACCGCACGCTGTGGCTGGCGCTGCTGGCGGCGGTGGCCGCCTTCGCCTTCGCCGGGCTCGCCGCCGGGCTGATCGCGCGCCCGCTGCGCCAGCTCGCGGTGGCGATCCGCCGCCTCGGCAACGAGGACTTCGCCACCCCGGTGGTGGTGTCGGGGCCGCGCGACCTGCGCGCGCTGGGCACGCGGCTGGAGTGGCTGCGCGCGCGGCTCGCCGAGCTCGAACAGGCCAAGGCGCGCTTCCTGCGCAGCATGTCGCACGAGCTGAAGACGCCGCTGACGGCGCTGCGCGAGGGCTCGGACCTGCTCGCCGGCGAGGTGCTCGGCCCGCTCAACGCCGAGCAGCGCGAGGTCGCGACGATCCTCACCGACAACGCCCAGCGCCTGCAGCGGCGCATCGAGGACCTGCTGAACTTCAACCGCCTGCTCGCGCGCAGCCTCAGCGCCGACAAGGTGCCGGTGGAGCTGCAGGAGCTGGTCGGGCAGGTGGTGGCGGCGCACCGCCTGGCCTGCCAGGCGCGCCAGCTCGAGGTGGCGGTCGCGGTGCCGGTCTTGCACCTCGCCGCCGACCGCGACAAGCTCGCGACCGTGCTCGACAACCTGCTCGGCAACGCGGTGAAGTTCTCGCCCGCCGGCGGTCGTATCGACGTGCGCGCGTCGGCCACGGGCGGCGCGCTGCTGCTGGAGGTCGAAGACCAGGGACCCGGCTTCGGGCCCGACGAGCACGAGCGCGTCTTCGAGGCCTTCTACCAGGGCGGGGCCCCGGTCTCCGGCCCGGTGCAGGGCTCGGGCCTCGGCCTCGCCATCGCCCGCGAGTTCGCGCTGCTGCACGGCGGCGCGCTCGCCGTGGTCGCCGCACGGGGGTCCGGCGGCTGCGTCCGCCTGACCCTGCCGCTCGCCTGAATCCTCTGCGGAGTCCATCGCCCACCATGATCCGCCCGCTTCACCGCCGTCTGATCCTGCTGCTGCCGCTGCTCGCGCTGTGCGCCTGCGCGCAGTGGCCGCCGTCGACGAACGACGACGAGACCACCATCGCCAGCCTGCGCCGCAAGGTCGCCGAACAGGGCAGCGCGCTCGACCGCGCGCGTGCCCAGGCCCGCCAGGCCGACGCCCGCGCCAACGCCGCCGAGCGTGACCTCGCCGCGGCGCGGCGCGAGAACGCCGAGCTGAAGAAGCAGATCGAAGCGCTCGGCGCGATCGAGCGCAGCCTCAGCAACCGGACGCAGCCATGAGCACGACGCCGCGCCGCTGCGACATCCTGCTGGTCGACGACGACGCCGACCTGCTGCGCCTGGTGAGCCTGCGCCTGCGCGCCGCCAAGTACGTGGTCGAGACCGCGGCGAGCGGCGAGGAGGCGCTGAACCGCCTGCCGCTGGTGCAGCCGCGGCTGCTGATCACCGACCTGCGCATGCCCGGCATGGACGGGCTGGCGCTGTTCGAGGCGGTGCGCGCACAGCGCCCGGGGCTGCCGGTGATCATCCTCACCGCCCACGGCACCATCCCCGACGCGGTGCAGGCCACCCGCGAAGGGGTGTTCGGCTTCCTGCCCAAGCCCTTCGACCCGCAGGACCTGCTCGCCCAGGTGAGTGCGGCGCTGGCGCTGTCGGCGCCGGCCGAGGGCGGCGACGCGGCGGCCTGGCGCGCGGCGATCATCACCCGCAGCCCGCTGCTCGAGGCCGTGCTCGACGAGGCGCTGCTGGTGGCGAAGAGCGAGGCGAGCGTGTTCATCCACGGTGACAGCGGCACCGGCAAGGAGCTGCTCGCGCAGGCGATCCACAAGGCGAGCCCGCGCGCGGCGGGGCCGTTCGTCGCGGTGAACTGCAGCGCGATCCCCTCGGAGCTGCTGGAGAGCGAGCTGTTCGGGCACGTCAAGGGCGCCTTCACCGGCGCGGCGGGGGCGCACAAGGGCCTGTTCGTCGCCGCCGACGGCGGCTCGCTGTTCCTCGACGAGATCGGCGACCTGCCGCTGCCGATGCAGGCCAAGCTGCTGCGCGTGCTGCAGGAACGCCAGGTGCGCCCGGTCGGCTCGACGCAGAGCGTGGCGGTGGACGTGCGCATCCTCTCGGCGACGCACCGCGACCTCGACGAACTGCTGGCGCAGGGCCAGTTCCGCGAGGATCTCTACTACCGCCTCAACGTCGTCGCGCTGCACCTGCCGCCGCTGCGCGAGCGGCGCGAGGACATCCCGCTGCTGGTCGCGCACCTGCTCGCGCGGCTCGCCGAGAAAGCCGGCGAGGCGCCCAAGCGCTTCGCCCCCGAGGCGCTGGAGGCCCTGGTCGGCGCCGACTGGCCGGGCAACGTGCGCCAGTTGCAGAACGTGGTCGAGCACTGCGTGGCGCTCGCGGTGACGCCGGTGATCCCGCTCGCGCTGGTGCGCCGGGCGCTGCGCGACCGCGCCGGGCAGCTGCCCTCGCTCGCCGAGGCCCGCGACGGCTTCGAGCGCGACTACCTGATCCGCGTGCTGCAGCTCACCGGCGGCAACGTCACCCAGGCGGCGCGGCTCGCCCAGCGCAACCGCACCGAGTTCTACAAGCTGCTCGCCCGCCACGGCCTCGAACCCGCGCTGTTCAAGGGCGGGGACGAGCCCTGAGCCGGCGCGGCGGAACTTTTTCCCCGCCGGCGGTTCATTGCTCGCGGACCGGGTGATAACATGCTGCGCCGCAACCAAACGCCCTGCCCACGGGCGCGTCACGTGATCCGCCCCTGCGCTTCGTCCCGTCATCCACCGCTCCCGTCACCGGCCCGCGCACGGCGCTGCCGGCGCGCCGCGGTATGTGCGGATGGTACGCGCGGCGTGATCCCGGCCCGCCCGGGAGTGATGGAGAGTTCCGGTGACTACTGAGATGTCCTTCACGCACCTGATCCTCGGTGCCAGCACGGTGGTTCAGCTGGTCATGCTGAGCCTGCTGCTGATCTCGCTCGCCTCGTGGACCGTGATCTTCAAGAAGCGGATCGGGCTCACCCAGGCACGCAAGGCGGCCGACGACTTCGAGGACGACTTCTGGTCCGGCATGGACCTCGCGTCGCTGTACACCCGCACCAGCCGCCGCGAGGAAGGCACGGCCGGCATGGAGGCGATCTTCCTCGCCGGCTTCCAGGAGTTCCTGCGCCTGCGCTCGCAGCCGAGCGTGGACCCGGAATCGGTCGTCACCGGCAGCCAGCGGGCGATGCGCGCGGCGCTGTCGCGCGAGACCGACGAGCTCGAACTGCACCTGCCGGTGCTCGCCACCGCCGCCTCGGTGAGCCCGTACATCGGCCTGTTCGGCACCGTGTGGGGAATCATGAACGCCTTCATGGCGCTCGGCACGGTCAAGCAGGCGACGCTGCAGCAGGTCGCCCCGGGCATCGCCGAGGCGCTGATCGCCACCGCGATCGGCCTGTTCGCGGCGATCCCGGCGGTGGTCGCCTACAACCGCTACTCCAACGAGGTCGACCGGCTGGTGAACCGCTTCGACACCTTCGCCGAGGAGTTCTCGAACATCCTGCAGCGCCAGGCGCACAGCCTGAAGGCCGCCAAGGCACAGGCGGAGAGCCATGGCCAGGCGTAGCTCGCGCAAGAAGGCGATGGCCGACATCAACGTCGTGCCCTTCATCGACGTGATGCTGGTGCTGCTGATCATCTTCATGGCGACGGCGCCGCTGCTGAACCAGGGCGTCGAGGTCGACCTGCCGCAGGGGGTGGCGGACGTGCTGCAGCCGAACGAGCAGCAGCCCCTGATCCTCACCGTCAACCAGCACGGCGAACTGTTCCTGAACCAGGCCGAGGATCCGCGTGCGCCGCAACCCGACCAGGCCATCCTCGACCGCGCCGCCGCGGTGCTCGCGCTCGCCCGCCAGCGCAACCAGCCGCTGACGGTGCTGGTGAAGGGCGACAAGGCCGTCGACTACGGCCGCGTGGTCTACGCCATGGGCCTGCTGAAGAAGGCCGGGGCCTCCCGCGTCGGGCTGTCGCTCGACCTGCCGGAGGGCTGAGCCCGCGATGCAGCGCCGCAAGCTCGCCCACAACGTCGTCGCCACGCTGCTGGCGGTGCTGGTGCACGGCATCATCATCGCGCTGCTGCTGGTGTCGTTCGCCCCCAGCCGTCCGCACGACAGCGGCGGCGCGACGGTGACGGCCGACAAGCCGGTCGAGATCGTCCAGGCCACCGTGGTCAACGACGCGCGCGTCAACGCCGAGATGGCGAAGATCGCCGAAGCCGAGCAGCGCAAGCAGCAGGCCGAGGAGGCGCGCCAGCGCCGCCTGGAGCAGGCCGCGCAGGCCGCCGAGGACAAGCGCCGCACCGAGGAGACCCGCCTGCGCGAGACCCAGCGCCGCCAGGCCGAGGAGGCGCGGCGCCAGGAGGAGGCACGGGCGAAGGCCGAGGCCGAGGCGCGCCGGCTCGACGACCTGCGCGAGGCCCGCGCCGAGGCCGAGAAGGCCCGCGCCGCCGAGGAGCGCAAGGCCGCCGAGGCGCGCGAGCGTGCCGAGGACGCGCAGCGGGCGGCGAAGGCCGCCGAAGAACGCCGCACCGCCGAAGAAAAGCGCGCGGCGGCCGCCAAGGCGAAGGCCGAGGCCGACGCGAAGGCGCGTGCCGAGGCCGAGAAGAAGCAGGCCGAGGAAAAAAAAAAGTTAGCCGAAGCTGAGGCGAAAGCCGACGCCGACGCGAAGGCCAGGGCCAAGGCCGAGAAAGCCGAGGCCGATGCGAAGGCCAAGGCCGACGCCGAGACGAAGGCGCGCGCCGAGGCCAAGGCGAAGGCCGACGCCGACGCGAAAGCCAGGGCGGAGGCGGACGCCAGGGCGAAGGCCGAGGCCGATGCGAAAGCCAAGGCCAAGGCCGACGCCGACGCCAAGGCGAAAGCGGAGGCCGACGCCAAGGCCAAGGCCGACGCGGCGAAGCGCGAACTCGCCGAGTCGCTCGCGCGCGAGGCCCGCGAACGCGACCTCGCCGACGCGATCAGCCGCCACGGCGCGCTGGTCAGGCGCGCGGTCGAGGCGCGCTGGCTGCTGCCGCAGGGAAGCCGCGCCGGCTTATCGTGTACCCTGCGCATCGCGCTGGGGGAGGGCGGCCAGGTGCTGAGCGCGACGATCGCCAAGAGCAGCGGCGATCCCGCCTTCGACAGCTCGGCGGTCGCCGCGGTGCAGAAGGCGTCGCCGCTGCCGATGCCGTCCAATCCTGAGGTTGCCGCCAAGTTCCGCAGCTTCAACTTCGAGTTCAAACCGGGAGACTAGGGCTTGAAAGCCATCGTCCGTGTCGCGCAGCTCCTGCTGCTCTGCCTGCTGTCGGTCGCCGGCCCTGCCCGCGCCGAGCTCACCATCCAGATCACCAAGGGCGTCGAAGGCGCGCTGCCGATCGCCATCGTGCCCTTCGGCGGCAACGCCGGAGCGCCCGACGACATCGCCGCGATCGTCACCGCCGACCTCAAGCGCAGCGGGCGCTTCGCACCGCTGGCGCCGAGCCAGTTCATCGACCGCCCGACCGAGTTCGGCCAGATCAACTTCGGCAACTGGCGCTCGCTGCAGGTCAACCACGTCGCCGTGGGCAGCGTGCGCGCCGGCGGCAACGGCTACACGGTGCAGTTCCAGCTCGCCGACGTGTTCCAGGGCGGGCAGGTGATGGCGTACTCGTTCGACGTGCGCGCCAACGAACTGCGCCGCCTCGCGCACCACATCGCCGACCTGATCTACGAGAAACTCACCGGCGAGAAGGGCGCCTTCGCGACGCGCATCGCCTACATCACCGCGGCACCCGGCGGGCGCTCGTACGCGCTGGTGGTGGCCGATTCCGACGGCTACAACCCGCAGACCGTGCTGCGCTCGGCGCAGCCGATCATGTCGCCGGCCTGGTCGCCCGACGGCACCCGGCTCGCCTACGTGACCTTCGAGAACCGCACCTCGCAGATCGTCGTGCAGGACGTCTACTCCGGCGCGCGGCAGACCATCTCGGCCTCGCCCGGCATCAACGGTGCGCCGACCTGGGCGCCCGACGGCCGGCGTCTCGCCTTCACGCTGTCCAAGGACGGCAACCCCGAGATCTACGCCTACGACCTCGGCGGCGGCACGCTGACGCGGCTGACCACGTCGAGCGCGATCGACACCGAGGCCGCGTGGTCGCCCGACGGCTCCAGCATCGTCTTCACCTCCGATCGCGGCGGCTCGCCGCAGCTCTACCGCACGCCCGCCAGCGGCGGCAGCGCCGAGCGCATCTCGTTCGCGGGTGACTACAACGCCCGCCCGGCGTTCTCCCCCGACGGCAAGTCGGTCGCCCTGATGAGCCGCAGCGGCGGGCGCTTCGCGATCGCCGTGCTGAACCTCGCGACGCGCCAGCAGAAGACCCTCACCGAGGGCGGCATGGACGAGTCCCCGAGCTTCGCCCCCAACGGCAGCATGATCATCTACGCCACCCAGCGTGGCGGGCGCGGCGTGCTCGCCGCGGTGTCCGTCGACGGCCGCGTGCAGCAGACCCTGCTGTCGCAGGAAGGCGACGTGCGCGAACCCGCCTGGGCGCCCTACACGCGCTGACCGAACCCACACCCCGACCCCCTCGCAGGTATCCGAGCCCCATGAACACGCTTCTCAAGTCCCTCCTGATCGCTTCGTCGCTCGCGCTCTTCGCCGGCTGCTCGTCGAGCGGCGGCACCGCCGGTGACGGCTCCGCCGATGGCGCCGCCGGCGCGAGCACCTACGGTGCCGGCCGCGGCAGCGCCTTCGGCGGTGGCGCCGGCGGCACCGGTGCCGGTGGCGCTGCCGGCCCCGCCGGCGGTTACGTCGGCGGCCCCGGCGCCAGCGAGGCGCAGCGCGTCGTCTACTTCGACTTCGACAGCTCCGACATCCGTGCCGACTCGCGGCCGGTCATCGAGGCGCACGCGCAGTACCTGGTGCAGAACCCGGGCGCCGCCGTGGTGCTCGAGGGCCACACCGACGAGCGCGGCTCGCGCGAGTACAACATCGCCCTCGGCGAGCGCCGCAGCACCGCGGTGCGCCGCGTGATGGAGACCCTGGGCGTCAAGTCGCAGCAGATGCGCAACGTCAGCTACGGCAAGGAGCGCCCCGCCGTCGCCGGTCACGACGAGGCCGCGTACTCGCAGAACCGCCGCGTCGAAATCGCCTACTGAGCCCGGTGACCGCGATGAAGCGCCGCCCTGCACCCCGTCTGCTCGCACTCGGGCTCGCCGCCGCGCTCGCCGGCCCCGCCGCCGCGCAGTCGCGCAACGACAGCCCGCTGTTGCTCGAACTGCTCGATCGCGTCGAGCAGCTCGAACAGGAAACCCGCCAGTTGCGGGGTGACATCGAAGTCCTGCGCTACCAGCTCGAGCAATCGCAGCAGCCGCCGCAGCGCCCCGGCGCCACCCCGGCACCGGCGGGCACCCCGCCGGCGGCGAAACCTCCGGCCGCCGCCCCGGTGCCGACCGCACCGGCGCCGGCCGCGGTTCCGCCCGCCAGCGCCCCGGTGCCGCCGGCGGCCGCACCCACGGCACCGGCGGCGCCCGCCGCGCCGGCCGCCGGAGCCGCGGCCGGCCAGCAGGAGTCCTACGACGCCGCCGTCAAGCTGCTGCGCGACGGCCGCTACGAGCAGGCCGCGACGGCCCTGCAGGACTTCCTGCACCGCTTCCCGGGCGGGCCGCTCGCCGGCAACGCGCAGTACTGGCTCGGCGAGAACTACTACGTGATGCGCGACTTCGCCCGCTCCCGCGACGCCTTCATCCAGTTCGGCGCCAGCTACCCGAACAACGAGCGCGTGCCCGAAGCACTGCTCAAGCTCGGCTACTGCTACGACGAACTCGGCGATGCCGCCAAGGCCCGCGAGGTGCTGCGCCGCCTGACGCAGGCCTACCCCGGCACCAATGCGGCGGCGCAGGCCGAGCGACGGCTGCAGCAGCTGCGCTGAGCGGCCCCGGCGCCCGTCTCGTCGCGTTGGCGCACGCGGGCGATTAGGGTATGATCCGCGCCCGTTTCGGGGTCGTTAGCTCAGTCGGTAGAGCATCGGACTTTTAATCCGCTGGTCGTGCGTTCGAGTCGCACACGACCCACCAAGCATATCAAAGGGTTGTGAACCGTAAGGTTTGCAACCCTTTATTCTTTGCGGGATTTTTGCGGGAGCTACCCCCCGCGCGCCACCCTCAGCACCACGAGTTGCGGTGCTCCCTGCGCGTCTGTATGTAGCGTGGCGCTCCATTCTGGACGGTTTGGCGGCTGATTCTGGACGGGCGCCGCGGCCGTCAGCGCTCTTGCCAGCCGCAGCGCAGGATGCGGCGGAAAGCGGAAAAAAAAAAGCGGTGGCGCTGCCAGTTCGTGGCCAACCCGTGTAGCCGCCGCGCAGACGGCGCCGCTGCCGCCCCCGGTGACGGGCCCGTTGAATCCGCCGTCGCCCCCGGCGTCCCGCCCGGGCTCACTGCGCCGCACCCTGCAGCAATGCATGGAGCCCGGCTCGGGCGAAATCAACAACCGGACGGTGGCGTGTATGAACGGCCAGTGAGCGGGGCCATCCACCGCACGGGTCATGCGTGCGAGTTACCCAGGATCAACCGGAAAAAGGCTACGGCATCGCCGTAGCCTTTTTTCTTGTGCCGTCCGGACCCCGACGCGTTACCGCTTTCAGCGAAGCGCCGCTACCTCCCGTAGTCCAGCGACAAGCACGTCGCGTGCACCAGAGCAGGCGGCCACCGCCGCGATGCCCCTTCCGACACCTTCCGGCTTTCGCTTAAACACATGACCCGGCGCGTGCCTGGCGCGCCTGCGCGGGACGCCGTCGAGCGGGGGGCGAGGGTGCCTGCGGGCGCGGTCGCTGCCGCCGAACGCTGCGGCTCCGGCTCCATGGCGTCGATCCTTCGGGTACGAAGCGTAATTTCCCTACACGGGGATTGACGTTTCTGCCCGGTTGGTTAAATATCTGCTCACTCAAAGAGCAAATGATCAGCCCCCACCCGAGGGCTGGCGACCACCCGAGGAGAAGTAACCGATGAAGACAGACGTCCTCCGTTCGAGTCTGGCCGCCGTCGTGCTGGCGATGGCGGGCACGCAGGCGTACGCCGCCACGACGGTCACGATCGCGACCGTCAACAACAACGACATGATCATCATGCAGCGGCTGTCGAAGCAGTTCGAAGCCGCCAACCCCGACATCAAGCTCGACTGGGTGGTGCTGGAGGAAAACGTGCTGCGCCAGCGCGTGACCACCGACATCGCGACCAAGAGCGGGCAGTTCGACGTGCTGACCATCGGCACCTACGAGGCGCCGATCTGGGCGAAGCAGGGCTGGCTCGCGGAGATCACCGGCCTGCCGGCCGACTACGACCTCGACGACGTGCTGAAGCCGGTGCGTGACGGCCTGTCGTACCAGGGCAAGCTGTACGCGCTGCCGTTCTATGCCGAGTCGTCGATGCTGTTCTACCGCAAGGACCTGGTCGAAAAGGCCGGCATGACGATGCCTGAGCAGCCCACCTACGACGACGTCGCCAAGCTCGCCGAGAAGATGACCGACAAGGCCGCCGGCGTGTACGGCATCTGCCTGCGCGGCAAGCCGGGCTGGGGCGAGAACATGGCGTTCCTGTCCACCCTCATCAACACCTACGGCGGCCAGTGGTTCGACGAGAAGTGGACCCCGACCATCGACAGCCCCGAGTGGAAGAAGGCGGTCGGCTTCTACATCGAGCTGCTGAAGAAGTACGGCCCGCCGGGCGCGGCCTCGAACGGCTTCAACGAGAACCTGGCGCTGTTCGCGAGCGGCAAGTGCGGCATGTGGATCGACGCCACCTCGGCCGCCGGCAAGCTCTACAGCAAGGCGGAGTCGCAGGTCGCCGACAAGACCGGTTTCGCCCGCGCGCCGGTGGCGGTGACGCCGAAGGGTTCGCACTGGCTGTGGTCGTGGGCGCTCGGCATTCCGGCGACCTCGAAGGCGCAGCCCGAGGCGCGCAAGTTCATCGCCTGGGCGACCTCCAAGCCCTACATCGAACGGGTCGGCAAGGAGGTGGGCTGGGCGTCGGCCCCTCCCGGCACCCGTGCGTCGACCTACGCCAACCCGAACTACGTGGCTGCGGCACCGTTCGCCGACTTCGTGCTGAAGTCGATCAACGAAGCCAACCCGAATGACGCGACGCTGAAGAAGGTCCCCTACACCGGCGTGCAGTACGTCGGCATTCCCGAGTTCCAGTCGATCGGTACCCAGGTCGGCCAGGCGATCGCCGGCGCGCTGGCCGGCACCACCTCGCTCGACGACGCACTGAAGGTTGGTCAGGCCGCCGCCACGCGGGCGATGCGCCAGGCCGGCTACCTGAAGTAAGCAGCCGTTCCTGCCCGCGGGCGTGACCGGCGTCGCCGCCGCGCCCGCGGGCGCGGCGCAGCCTCCGCCGCCACTGCGCCCGTCCGTCCCTTCACCCAGACAAGACTTAAGGAGGAGTGCGCCGTGTCCCAAACACTCGACTCGTCGCGCCGTACCCTGCCTCTCGTCGCACCGTCGGTCGTCGTCCTGTTCCTGTGGATGATCGTGCCGCTGGCGATGACGATCTACTTCTCGCTGCTGCGCTACAACCTGCTCGACCCGGGTTCGCGCGGTTTCGCCGGCATCGACAACTTCGTCTTCCTGCTCACCGATCCGGCCTTCGTGACCTCGATCTGGAACACCGTGGTGCTGGTCGGCTCGGTGCTGATCCTCACCGTGGTCGGCGGCACGCTGATGGCAGTGTTGTTCGACCAGGAGTTTCCCGGCCGCGGCGTGGCCCGCGTGCTCGCCATCGCGCCCTTCTTCGTGATGCCCACGGTGGCGGCGCTGGTGTGGAAGAACCTGATGATGCACCCGGTCAACGGCCTGTTCGCCTGGCTGCTCAGCAGCATCGGGCTGGAGCCGATCGACTGGTTCACGCACTACCCGATGCTGTCGGTGATCCTCATCGTGGCCTGGCAGTGGATCCCGTTCGCCTTCCTGATCCTGCTGACGGCGATCCAGTCGCTCGACCCCGAGCAGAAGGAAGCGGCGCGCCTCGACGGTGCGAGCGGCCTGGAACTGTTCCGCTTCATCATCCTGCCGCACCTCAAGCGGGCGATCTCGGTGGTGGTGATGATCGAGACCATCTTCCTGCTGTCGGTCTTCGCCGAGATCCGCATCACCACCTCGGGCGGGCCCGGCACCGACACCACCAACCTGACCTACCTGGTGTTCCAGTTCGGTCTGCAGCAGTTCGACATCGGCAGTGCATCGGCGGGCGGCATCGTCGCCGTGGTGCTCGCCAACGTCGTCGCCTTCTTCCTCGTGCGCTCGGTGGCGCGCGAACTCAAGCCGGGGGCCTGACGCCATGCGTGCCAACAACACCCTCAGGACCACCGTGCTGGGCTGGGCCGTCGCGCTGCTGATGTTCTTCCCGATCGGCTGGATGGCGCTGACCGCGTTCAAGACCGAACTGCAGGCCGTGAGCACGCCGCCGGTGCTGTTCTTCAAGCCGACGCTGGAGAACTTCGCCGCCGTGTTCGAGCGCGGCGACTACCTGAAATTCACGCTGAACTCGGTGCTGGTGTCGTTCGGCTCGACCTTCCTGGCACTCGCGCTGGCGGTGCCGGCGGCCTACCGGATGGTGTTCCACCCGACGCCGCGCACCGGCTCGACGCTGCTGTGGATGCTGTCGACCAAGATGATGCCGCCGGTCGGCGTGCTGGTGCCGATCTACCTGCTGTTCCGCGACGCCGGGCTGCTCGACACCGTGACCGGGCTGGTGATCGTCTACGCGCTGATGAACCTGCCGATCGTCGTGTGGATGCTCTACACGTACTTCAAGGACGTGCCGCGCGAGATCCTCGAGGCCGGTCGCGTCGACGGCGCCAGCGCCTGGCAGGAAGTGCAGATCCTGCTGCTGCCGCTGGCCTGGCCGGGCATCGCGTCGACCGGTCTGCTGAACGTCATCCTGGCGTGGAACGAGGCGTTCTGGAGCCTCAACCTGACCACCTCGAAAGCCGCGCCGCTGACCGCGTTCATCGCCGCCTTCTCCAGCCCCGAGGGCCTGTTCTGGGCGAAGTTGTCGGCCGCCTCGCTGCTCGCGATCGCCCCGATCCTGGTCGTCGGCTGGTTCAGCCAGAAGCAGCTCGTGCGCGGGCTCACCTTCGGCGCAGTCAAGTGACGCCGCCCGGCCCGGATGCCGACGACCGGATGAACTGAGGCGGCACGCGCCGCCACGACCGCGCGCCGACGGTCCGCCGTCAGGCGCCGGCGAACACGACAAACCACCAAGGTTCCAACGAGGAGAACACCATGGCTGCACTGACTCTGCGCAACATCCACAAGCGTTACGGTGGCGTGCACATCATCAAGGGGGTGGACCTGGACATCGCCGACGGCGAGTTCGTGGTCTTCGTCGGCCCGTCGGGCTGCGGCAAGTCGACGCTGCTGCGCATGATCGCGGGGCTGGAGGAGATCAGCGAGGGCGACCTCGCCATCGGCGGCACGCGCGTCAACGACACCCCCCCGGCCGAGCGCGGCATCGCGATGGTGTTCCAGAGCTACGCGCTGTACCCGCACATGTCGGTGCGCGACAACATGGGCTTCGCGCTGCGCCTGGCCAAGGTGCCCGACGCGCAGATCAAGGCCAAGGTCGACCGCGCCGCCCAGCTGCTGCACCTCGACCAGTTGCTCGAGCGCAAGCCCGCGGCGCTCTCCGGCGGCCAGCGCCAGCGCGTGGCGATCGGCCGCGCGATCGTGCGCGAGCCGAAGGTGTTCCTGTTCGACGAGCCGCTGTCGAACCTCGACGCCTCGCTGCGCGTGCAGATGCGCATCGAGATCGCGCGCATGCACGAGCGCCTGGGGGCGACGATGATCTACGTCACCCACGACCAGGTCGAGGCGATGACCATGGCCGACAAGATCGTGGTGCTGCAGGGCGGGGTGGTGGAGCAGGTCGGCTCGCCGCTGGAGCTGTACCACCACCCGCGCAACCGCTTCGTCGCCGGCTTCATCGGCTCGCCGAAGA
Organism: Plasticicumulans lactativorans; assembly: GCF_004341245.1. Classification (GTDB taxonomy): domain Bacteria; phylum Pseudomonadota; class Gammaproteobacteria; order Competibacterales; family Competibacteraceae; genus Plasticicumulans_A; species Plasticicumulans_A lactativorans. Next base: position 79,296 of record NZ_SLWY01000006.1, read on the forward strand.
TGAACTTCCTGGCGTGCACGGTGCGCGCGCTCGGCGCGCAGGGGGTCAGCGTGGAGCTGCCCGGGGGCAGCCGGGTGACGGTGCCGGTCGACACCGCTGGCGTGCAGCCCGGCCAGCCGCTGACGCTCGGCGTGCGCCCCGAGCACCTGGTCGAGGGCGAGCGCGCGGGCAGCGGCACGCTGAACGGTCAGGTGCTGGTGGTCGAGCGCCTGGGCGGGTCGACGTTCCTGTACGTGGACGTCAACGGCGAGACGCTGACGCTGCAGGTGGACGGCAACAGCCGCACCGGGGTGGACGATCGCGTGGCGATCGCGGTGGACGGGGCGGTGTGCCAGCTGTTCGACGCCACCGGCGTGGCGCTGACGCGCCACGACCGCCACCCCCTCGCCGACCTCGGCCGCCACCGCGCCGCCTGAGTCACGCCTGGCAACCCCTTGATTTGTCGCCTGCGGAGGACCCGAACATGGACTGGCTGATCTTCGATTGCGATGGCGTGCTGGTGGACAGCGAGCGCATCGCCCAGCGGGTGCTGGTGGAGCGCCTCAATGCACGGCTCGGCCGCGACGTCGAAGCCGAGGTGATCGGCCTGCTCGGCCACCACACCGAGGAAATCCTGCGCGGCTTCGAAACCCGTGCCGGCGTGGTCTTCGAGCCCGATTTCGTTCCCGGCGTGATCACCGCCACGCGCGAAGCGCTCGCGACCGAACTGACGGCGATCGAAGGGGTGGCCTGGGCGCTGCCGCGCATCGCCCTGCCCAAGGCCGTGGTCTCCAACAGCGACCGCCCGCACGTCGAGTGGGCGCTGGAGCTCGCCGCGATCGAGGCCGAGTTCGGCGGGCGCCTGTTCACCGCCGAGCGGGTCGAACGCCCCAAACCCGCCCCCGACCTCTACCTGCTCGCCGCGCGCGAGCTCGGCGTCGACCCGGCGCGCTGCCTCGTCGTCGAGGACAGCGTCGCCGGCATCACCGCGGCGGTGGCCGCGGGGATGACGGTGATCGGCTTCACCGGTGGCGGCCACCTGCCGCCCGAGCACGCCGACGTGCAGCTCGCGCTGGGCGCGCACGTCTCCATCGACGACATGCACGCGCTGCCGGCGCTGGTCGAGCGCCTGCTGGCCCGGCCCCCCGGCTGACGCCCGGTACGCAGCACACAAAAAACCCGACAGCACCACCCGAGGAAACCCCCCATGTCCCAGTTCAACGCTGGCGGCACGCTGCCGCTCACGCCCGAAAACCTCCCCGCGCTCGCCGCCGCGGTCACCGTGCCCACCTACGACCGCAGCCGGCTGCGCCCCGGCATCGTCCACATCGGCGTCGGCGCGTTCCACCGCGCGCACGAGGCGCTGTACCTCGACAAGCTGCTCGCCCTCGGCGAGGCGCAGGACTACGCCATCTGCGGCGTCGGCCTGCTGCCCGGCGACACCGCGATGCGTGACGCGCTGGTGCCGCAGGCGGGCCTGTACACGCTGGTCGAGCGCAGCTCCGGCACCGACGACGCGCGCGTGGTCGGCGCGATGATCGAGTACCTGCACGCGCCGAGCGAACCCGAAACCGTGCTCGAACGCATGGCCGACGCCACCTGCCGGATCGTCTCGCTGACGGTGACCGAGGGCGGCTACTGCTTCAACCAGGGCACCGGTGCGTTCGACCCCGCGCACCCGGACGTGGTCCACGACCTCGCGCACCCCCTGGCTCCGGTGGGTCTCTACGGCTTCCTCGCCGAGGCGCTGCGCCGGCGCCGCGCGCGCGGCCTGGCGCCGTTCACCGTGCTCTCCTGCGACAACATCGAACACAACGGCACCGTGGCGCGCACCATGCTGCTCGCCTTCCTGGAGCGGCAGGACCCCGACCTGGGCACCTGGGTCGCCGCGAACGGCGCCTTCCCGAACTGCATGGTCGACCGCATCACGCCGGCGACCACCGACGCCGACCGCGCGCTGGTCGCGGACACGTTCGGCATCACCGACGCCTGGCCGGTGGTGTGCGAGCCGTTCACGCAGTGGGTGATCGAGGACGACTTCCCGCAGGGGCGTCCGGCCTTCGAGCGCGCCGGCGCGCTGTTCACCGCCGACGTCAAGCCCTACGAGAAGATGAAGTTGCGCCTGCTCAACGCCGCCCACATCGGCATCGGCTACCTCGGCAACCTGGCCGGCTACACCTACGTGCACGAGGTGATGGCCGACCCGCTGTTCGAGCGCTTCATCCGTGCCTTCATGGAGGAGGTCACGCCGCTGGTCGGGCAGGTGCCGGGCATCGACCTCGCCGCCTACAAGGCGACGCTGGTCGAGCGCTTCTCCAACACCGCGGTCAGGGACACCACGGCGCGGCTGTGCCAGCACGGCTCGGCGCGGCTGCCGAAGTTCGTCATCCCGTCGGCGGTCGAACTGAGCGCCCGCGGCGGCGACAGCCGCTACACCGCGCTGGTGCTGGCCGGCTACCTGCGCTACCTGCAGGGCGACGGCGAGGGCGGCGAGGCGCTGCCGCTGGTCGATCCGCTCGGCGAGCGCCTGCGCGCGCTGGCGCGCAGCGGCGGCGCGGACCCGCGCACGCTGCTGGAAGGCTGCCCGGAGGTGTTCGGGCTGGAGCTGCCGCGCGCGGGCGCCTTCGTCGAGCAGCTCACCGCGGCGCTGCGCGCCCTCTACGCCGATGGCGCCAGCGCCACGCTGCGACGCCAGCTCGGCGCCTGAGCCCCGCGATGCCCCTGCCCAGGACACCCCGATGAACGACGCCATCTCCCACGACCGCCTCGCCAACGCCATCCGCGCGCTGGCGATGGATGCCGTGCAGCAGGCCAACTCCGGCCACCCCGGCATGCCTATGGGCATGGCGGACATCGCCACCGTGCTGTGGCGCCGGCACCTGCGCCACAACCCGGCCGATCCGCGCTGGCCGAACCGCGACCGCTTCGTGCTCAGCAACGGCCACGGCTCGATGCTGCAGTACGCGCTGCTGCACCTGTGCGGCTACGCGCTCACGCTCGACGACCTGAAGCAGTTCCGCCAGCTCGGCAGCAGGACGCCGGGGCACCCCGAGTACGGCTACACGCCGGGGGTCGAGCTCACCACCGGCCCGCTCGGGCAGGGGCTCGCCAACGCCGTCGGCATGGCGCTCGCGGCGCGGCTGCTCGCCGCCGAGTTCAACCGCGACGGCTTCGCGCTGTTCGACCACCGCACCTACGTGTTCCTGGGCGACGGCTGCCTGATGGAAGGCATCTCCCACGAGGCGTGCTCGCTCGCCGGCACGCTCGGGCTCGACCGGCTGATCGCCTTCTACGACGACAACGGCATCTCGATCGACGGCCACGTCGAGGGCTGGTTCACCGACGACACGCCGAGGCGCTTCGAGGCCTACGGCTGGCACGTGCTGCGCGAGGTCGACGGCCACGATCCGGCGGCGATCGACGCGGCGATCCGCGCCGCCCAGGGCGCCGGCCGGCCGACGCTGATCTGCTGCCGCACGGTGATCGGCAGGGGCGCGCCGACCAAGCAGGGCACCCACGACAGCCACGGCGCGCCGCTCGGCGCCGCCGAGGTCGCGGCGGCGCGCGCGGCGCTGGGCTGGCCGCACGCGCCGTTCGAGATCCCCGCGGACGTGCGCGCCGCGTGGGATGCCCGTGCCCACGGCGCGGCGCGGCAGGCCGAGTGGGAGGTGCTGTTCGCGCGCTACCGCGAGGCCCACCCGTCGCTCGCCGCCGAACTCGAACGCCGCCTGTCCGGCGCGCTGCCGGAGGACTTCGCGGCGTACGCCGAGCGCGAGCTGCAGGCGGTGAACGCGCGCGCCGAGAGCATCGCCTCGCGCAAGGCGAGCCAGAACGCGATCCAGGCCTTTGCGCCGCGGCTGCCGGAGCTGCTCGGCGGCTCGGCGGACCTCGCCGGCTCGAACCTGACGCTGTGGCGCGAGGCCGTGGGCGTTAGCCACGACCGGCCCGGCAACTACGTGTACTACGGCGTGCGCGAGTTCGGCATGGCCGCGATCATCAACGGCATCGCGCTGTACGGCGGCTTCCGCCCGTTCGGCGGCACCTTCCTGATGTTCTCGGAGTACGCGCGCAACGCGCTGCGCATGGCGGCGCTGATGAAGATCGCGCCGATCTTCGTCTTCACCCACGACTCGATCGGGCTCGGCGAGGACGGCCCGACGCACCAGCCGGTGGAGCAGACCGCGACGCTGCGGATGATCCCGAACATGGACGTGTGGCGCCCGGCCGACAGCGCCGAGACGCTGGTCGCCTGGCAGGCCGCGCTGGAGCACCGGCAGACCCCGACCAGCCTGATCCTGAGCCGGCAGAACCTGCCGTACCAGCCGAAGTCCGCCGCGCAGCTCGCCGACATCCGCCGCGGCGGCTACGTGCTGGTGGCCGAGGCCGGCGCGCTGCAGGCGGTGCTGATCGCCACCGGCTCCGAGGTCGAGCTCGCGGTGCGGGCGCAGGCGGCGCTGGCGGAGCAGGGCATCCACGTGCGTGTGGTGTCGCTGCCGTCGAGCTTCGCCTTCGACCGCCAGCCGCGCGAGTACCGCACGGCGGTGCTGCCGGCCGGCACGCCGCGGGTGGCGATCGAAGCCGGCGTCAGCGACTACTGGCGCAAGTACGTCGGGCTGGAAGGCGCCGTGATCGGCATCGACACCTTCGGCGAGTCGGCCCCCGCCGCCGCGCTGTTCGAACATTTCGGCTTCACCGTGGCGCACGTCTGCGCCGCGGTGCGTGAATGCCTGGACCGAGGATGAACCCCATGAGTCGACTCCGTCGCATCCGTGAACTGGGCCAGCAGGTCTGGCTCGACAACCTCTCGCGCGAGCTGCTCGACAGCGGCGCGCTCGCCCGCCTGATCGCCGAGGACGGCGTCGCCGGCGTGACCTCCAACCCGGCGATCTTCTACAACGCCATCGCCAAGGGCGACGGCTACGGCGCCGACCTGGCGCGGGTGAAGGCGCGGGAAACCGACCCCGAGCGGCGCTTCGAGGCCCTCGTGCTGGCCGACATCCAGGCCGCCTGCGACCTGCTGCGGCCGCTGTACGACGAAACCGACGGCGACATGGGCTACGTCAGCTTCGAGGTGTCGCCGCGCCTCGCGCAGAACGCCGCCGGCACGCTGGCCGCCGCGCGCCGGCTGTGGGCGGAGATCGCGCGGCCGAACGCGATGATCAAGATCCCGGCCACCGCCGCGTGCGTGCCGGCGGTCGCCGATGCGATCGCCGACGGCATCAACGTCAACGTGACGCTGATCTTCTCGCCGCGCCAGCTGCGCGACATCTTCGCCGCCTACCGCCAGGGCCTCGAGCGGCGCGCGGCGGCGGGGCAGCCGGTGCGGCACATCCGCGCGGTCGCGAGCGTGTTCATCAGCCGTGTCGACGCACTGGTCGACCGCCTGCTGCCGGAGTCCGCCGCGCACCTGCGCGGCACCATCGCCATCGCCGCTGCCAAGGACGCCTACGCCGAGTGGCAGGAGATCTTCGGCGCTGCCCGCTTCGCCGCGCTGCGCGCCGTCGGCGCCCGGCCGCAGACCCTGCTGTGGGCGAGCACCGGCACCAAGAACCCGGCGTACCGCGACGTGCGCTACGTCGAGGAGCTGATCGGGCCCGACACCGTGGACACCGTCCCCGACGCCACGCTGGCGGCCTTCATCGACCACGGCGAGGCACGCGCGACGCTCGCCGAGGGGCTCGCCGAGGCGCGCGCACGCCTCGCCGAACTCGCCGCGCTCGGCCTCGACCGCGACGCGCTGGGCGAGCAACTGCAGGCCGAAGGGCTCAAGCTGTTCGACGAGGCCTTCGACAAGCTGCTGACGCTGGTGGCCTGAATGCCGGCGCCCGCACGATACGGCACCGTCCCGGGCATGGCCGCGCGCCATGCCCCCGCAGCGGAGGACGCAAGATGAGCTACCTGGGAATCGATCTCGGCACGTCCGAAGTCAAGGCGACGCTGGTCGACGATGCCCAGCGCATCGTGGCGAGCGGCGGCGTGCGCCTGCGCCTGTCGCATCCCCACCCGCACTGGTCGGAGCAGGATCCGCAGGCCTGGTGGCAGGCCACGCTCGAGGCCGTCGCCAAGGTCCGCGCCGCGGCAGGCGCGACCTTCGCCGCGCTGCGCGGCATCGGCCTGTCGGGGCAGATGCACGGCGCCACGCTGCTCGACGCCGGCGGCGCGGTGCTGCGCCCGGCAATCCTGTGGAACGACGGTCGCGCCCACGCCGAGTGCGCGGAGCTCGAACGCCGCGTGCCGGACAGCCGCACCATCACCGGCAACCTGGCGATGGCGGGCTTCACCGCGCCGAAGCTGCTGTGGCTGCAGCAGCACGAGCCCGAGGTGTTCGCGCGCATCGACAAGGTGCTGCTGCCCAAGGACTACATCGTCTACCGGCTGACCGGCGAGTTCGTCTCCGACATGTCGGACGCCGCCGGCACGCTGTGGCTGGACGTGGGGCGGCGCGCGTGGTCCGACGCGATGCTCGCGGCCTCCGGCCTGTCGCGCCGGCAGATGCCGCGCCTCGCCGAGGGCAACGCGGTCGCCGGCCACCTGCGCGACGAGCTCGCCCGCGACTGGGGACTGGCGCACGCGGTCACGGTCGCCGCCGGGGCGGGGGACAACGCCGCCTCGTCGGTCGGCATCGGCGCGATCGCCCCCGGCAACGCCTTCCTGTCGCTCGGCACCTCGGGGGTGCTGTCGGTGTGCACCGACCGGCTGCTGCCGAACCCGGAGCAGGCGGTGCACGCCTTCTGCCACTGCCTGCCGCAGCGCTGGCACCAGATGGCCGTGATCCTCTCGGCGGCGTCGAGCCTCGCCTGGCTCGGCACGGTGACGCAGACCGAGAACGCGCGCGAGCTCGCCGAACTCGCGCCGACTGCCGACCCGGCGCGGGCGCCGCTGTTCCTGCCGTACCTCAACGGCGAGCGCACCCCGCACAACAACGCCCGCGCGAGCGGCGTGTTCTTCGGCCTGCGCGGCTCGACCGATCGCGCCGCGCTGGCGTACAGCGTGATGGAGGGCGTCGCCTTCGCGATGGCCGACGGCCACGCCGCGCTGGTCACCGCCGGCACGCACGTGGAGCGCGCCTCCTTCCTCGGCGGCGGCTCGCGCAGCCGCTTCTGGGGCGAGCTGATCGCGTCGGTCACCGGCCTGACGCTGCTGCGCCACCCCGACGGCGACTTCGGCGGGGCCTTCGGCGCGGCACGGCTGGCGCGGCTGGCGGTGACGGGGGAGACGCCGGAAGAGGTGTGCACGATGCCGCCGGTGGTCGAGGAGATCGGCCCCGATCCCGCGCGTGCCGGGCAGCTCGGCGAGCGCTTCGCGCGTTACCGGCGGCTGTACGTCACCCTGCGCAGCGAGTTCACCTGAGGGATGGTGGCGTCGAGCTGGCGTGCCAGGCTCGACGCCATGATGCACGTTCGCCGAAGATGACGGCCTTTACTGCAAGGAGGTCGCATGCATCACTTCAATCCCAAGCTGGACCTCGCGGCCCAGGTGGGGTGGCTGTACTACGTCGAAGGGCTCACCCAGGACCAGATCGCGCAGCGCCTCGCGCTGTCACGGCCGGTGGCGCAGCGCATGCTCGCGCTCGCCCGTTCCGAGGGGCTGGTCAAGGTGCGCCTCGACCATCCGATCGCCGCCTGCAACGAACTCGCCGCGGCGCTGGCGGCCCGCTTCGGCCTGCGCCTGTGCGAGGTCGTGCCGGCGCCGGCGGCCGACAGCGAACTGCGCTCCCTCGGCGTCGCCGGGGCCACCCTGCTCGAACGCTACATCCAGCGCCCCGAACCGCTGGTGATCGGTCTCGCCACCGGCCGCACGCTGCGCGCGGTGGTCGACGAGGTGGCGCGGCACCCGAGCCCGCAGCACCGCATCGCGACGCTGCTCGGCGTGATCGCACCCGACGGCGCCTCCAACCCCTTCGAGGCGCACACCTGGCTCGCCGACAAGATCGGTGCGCAGAGCTTCGTGCTGCCGGTGCCGGTGCTCGCCGACTCGCCGGCCGAACGCGAGCAGCTGCAGGCGCAGCGGCTGTACCGCGTGGTGGCCGAACTGGCGGTCAGGGCCGACGTCACGCTGATCGGCATCGGCACCGTCGACGCCAACGGCGCGCTGCTGCAGGACGGCTTCATCACCGAGGCGGACGTCGAGCGGCTGCACCGGGAGGGCGCGGCGGGGGAGATGCTCGGCTGGATCTACGACACCGACGGGCGCCTGCTCGACACCGACATCAACCGCCGTGTCACCAGCATCCCGCTGCAGCGCCACCCGCAGCGGCTGATCATCGCGATCGCCGGCGGCCTGTCGAAGCTCGGCGCCATCCGCGCCGCGCTGCACGGCGAGTGCCTGAGCGGCCTGATCACCGACGACCGCGTCGCCCGCGCGCTGCTGGAGGACGGCTGAGGCCGGCCCGACGGGCGCCCGGAGCCGGATCATCCGCCCGGGACGGACCGGACCGGTGCCCCGGGTGCTTCAGGCGGCCGAAAACGAAAAGTCCCGCTCGGGGCGGGACTTGCCATGGCGGACCTTGCGGTTGTAGCGCTTGTCGCTGTCGACGACGCGCTGGCGGTACTTGGGTGAACGCAGCTCGCGGGCGAGCGCGCAGGGCTTGCGCTGGCGGGTCATGCTGATCTCCGGTGGACGGACGAGGCGGGGAGTGCCGCACGCCCGCTCGGACCGCCGTCGGCGGCGCCGGTTCCGTCCGCCGGCGGCGGATGTCAGCGCGGTGCGGCGGCTGGCTCAACCCTTCTTGCGGTTCATCTCGCGCGCCAGCGTCAGCTTGTCGACCGCGGTGTAGCGCGTGGTGGTCTGGATGCTGGCGTGGCCGAGTTGCTTCTGCACGATGTCGAGGCGGGCGCCGGCATCGACGGTGGCGGTGGCGAAGCTGTGGCGCAGGCGGTGCGGCGTGGCTTCGAGCAGGCGCGCGGCGGCATCGGGGTCGTTCGCTTCGAGCCGCTCGGCGGCGCGCGCGTAGGCCGACTGCACGATGCGGTAGACGGTGTTGTCGGAGCAGCCCCGGCGGGCGAGTGCGCCGCTGGTCGAGAACGCCACCAGCAGGCGCCCGCGCGACTCGCTGAGCCCGTTGCGCGCGAGATAGGCCTGCCAGCGCCGCCACGCCGCCGCGGCGTCGGCGTTGAGGGCCACGTCGCGGGTCTTGCGACCCTTGCCGGTGATGCGCAGGTACCAGTAGCGCTGGCCGTCGGCGGGGTCGTCCTCGTAGTGCAGGTCGTCGCTCGTCGCCTGCGCGAACTCGCCGCGGCGCAGGCCGAGGTTGGAGAGGAAGGCGACCGCGAAGCGCTCGCGTTCGACCAGGTGGCGCGCGGGGCCGTCACCGAGCGCCTCGGCGGCCTCGGTGAGCAGCGCGATGACCTGTTCGACCAGGTTCCACTTCAGCGCCCGCATGCGCCACAGCGTCGAGGTGTCGACCGGCACGCGCTCGCGCGCCACCGTGAACGGGTTGTGCTCGACGTGCTGGGCGCGCTGCAGGTAGGCGTAGAAACCACCGAGGATCAGCACCATCTGCCGCAGCCCGGTGGGGGTCAGCCCGGCGACGAAGGGCGCGCCGTCATGGCTGCCGCGCCGCCCGCGCCAGTGCGCCGGTGGCGACTTGGCGAAGCCCTTGTAGGCGACCACGTCCTCGCGGGTGGCATCCGCCAGTGCCTTGCCGCGGATCTCGCGCAGCCAGCGCGCGTAGCGCAGCACCTCGCGGGCATAGGCGCGCTGCGTGTTCGGCCGCTCCGCGAATTCGAGCAGATAGCCGTGGATCGCGGCATCGTCCGAACTGAAGCCGCGCGCCGGCGCGCGGCGCGGGAGCAGGGTGCCTTCGACGGGTGCGACCAGCGCGGTGGCCGCGGCGTGCTCGGCCACGACCGGCAGGTTCGCATCGTCGTTCGGGGGGCGCCGTCGCGCACTCATGTTCGGTCTCCTTCGTTTCTGAGTCCCCGCAGCCGCCGGATCAGGCGGCGGGCGAGCGCCTCGCGCCGGCGCACCCGGGTGTGCAGCGCCCGCTGGGCGGATTCGAGCGCCTCGCAACGGCGCGCGAGTTCGGCGGCGTGCTGCGCCCGCGTCTCGGCCAGCGCGCGGCCGGCGGCGAGCGTCTGCTCGAGGCTTTCGGCGCGCAGCGTCGCCGCCTGGCACTGAGCGGTGCGGTCGGTGAGCTGCGCGCGCAGGCCGGCGAGTTCGTCGCCGAGCGCGCGCTGCGCCTGCGCCGCCTGTTCCAGGCGCGCCAGGTGCTGTTCGCGGGCCTTCTCGGCCGTGTCGCGTTCGGCCTTCAGCGTCCTGCGCACGGCCTGCAGCTCCGTGCGCCCGCGGTCGATCTCGAGCAGGCGCTCGGCGTCGAGCCGGCTCGCCGAATCGCGGTAGGCGGTGAGTTCCTCGCCGGCGCGCACGCGCTCGGCCTCCAGCTGCAGCCGCAGTTGCGCGGACGTCGAGGTTTCCTGCGCCAGCAGGTCCTGCAGCGCGACGATCCGCGCCGTCAGGCTAGCACGTTCGGTGCCGAGTTCGCGTTCGCGCCGCGCGGCGGTTTCGCGGGCCTCGGCGAGCCCGGCCTCGGTCTTCGCGAGCCGCTCGGTCAGCTCACCGGCACGCCGCGTGGCGGTGTCAGCCGCGAGCTGCGCATCGCGCACCTGGGCGGCGGCCTGCGCCGAGGCTTCGTCGAGCTGCGCGGCGAAGCGTGCACGATCGGCATCGAACACCGCCGCCGCCTGCAGCGCGAGCTTGCCGCGCAGCTGCGCCACCAGCTCCAGCACGTCAGGTTCGAGTTCGAGCGTCTGCGTGTGCGCCGCGAGCCGCGCCGGCAGGCGTTCCCAGCACCCCTTGACCAGCGCCGCGACCGCGTTGGTGTTCCGCCGCCCGAAGTCGTGACGCTCGAACCAGTCCTGCACCGATTCGATCGTCGGCTTGCGACCTTCGTGTAGCAGCAACTGCACGATGGCGTTGTCGACGAGGTCCTGCAGTGCGGCGCGGGTGTTCATGGGCGGGATCGACCAGGATGAAATTAAAAAATAATCCTTAATCAGATTTATTTTTTTATCAACCACACCAAAAATGAGTGGCAAGTATAATTATCACTCATAAATGAGCAGATATCGGTGAGAGACTTGGCCAAGAATGATTCTCGCCGTGCACCCTCCCGCGCATCGTCACCAGCCCACGCCTCGGCCGGTCCGCCATGCGTATTCGCGGCGCGATCCGCGACACCGTTGCGCGCAACCCGGGCATCCGCGCACGGCACGACACGCGCAGCGACGCCTGTCGATCGCCACGTTGTGATCGGCTTGAGCTTATGCCTGGAACGGGCGCCCGCTGCAGACCGCGCGGCGCACTGGAACGACGACGGGCTTGGGACGACTAGTCGTCGTCGGCGCCCATCTTGCGGCCCAGGCGACCGATGGCGTCGCGCTGGAATTCCTGCATCAGGCGCTCCAGCGCCTGCATCTGCACCTGGCTGGGAACGAGCTCGATGCCGGCGCGGCAACTGCCGGCACGGTGCACGAACCAGCGCACCGTGCCGGTGCAGGTGAACTCATAGGGTCGGCCGCGGCCCTCGAACAGCGCCGAGCACTCGATCCTGCTGCCGACCGGCAGTGCGTCGACGCCGGGCAGCTCGACCCCCATGCCGATCACCGAAAAGTCCACCACGTGCCCGTCGAAGCTGGTCTGGTCCGGCAGCGCCACGCTCAGCGGCGTGGCCCGCGGCGGGCGGATGCGCACGCGGCGGCGGCGCGCCTCGTTGTGGTCGGATGCGCCGACGATGCGGAACACCACGCAGCGCTCGTCGGAGCCCTGGCGGCGCAGCAGGACGGTCTTGCCCGGGTCGCTGGCGTGCGCGAGCGCCGTGGCGCCGTGATCGCTGGCGGCGAGCACCTGGCGCAGCGCGGCCGTGAGTTCGACGGTGAGGTAGGCGCTGTCGAGTTCGTGCACGCGCACGCTGGCGGTGACCGGCAGTTCGCAGAAGTAGTTGAACAGGTCGGCGACGCCGTCCTTGAGCCACAACGCCTTGGTGGTCTCGATCAGCAGCCGCTCGTTGCTGCGGGACAGCGCCTGCTCGCTTTCGCCGAGCAAGGTGTCGTAGTGCTCGTGCACGACGCTCATCCACAGCGTCTGCACGCGAGCGAAGGTGGTGACCAGGTCGATGATGCTGAACGGCCCGGGGCCCTCACGAACCCCGCTGCGCAGGCGGACATCGAGGCGCTCGGCGGCATGCAGTTGGCACAGCAGGAGCGCCGAGGTCACCTGCTCGACCGACACGCCAGCGGTGAGCAGCTCGCGCAGCACCTCACCGGCGGCATCCTCGTCGAGCGGACCGGTCAGTTCGTCGGTGAAACGGGCGATCGTATCGGCGGCGGCGCCCTGGAGCTTGCCGGCGATGGCATCACGCAGGGTCTCGGCGGGATCGCCGCTCGCATCGGCCGGCGCGGTCGGCATGTCGACGGTCAGGTGCATGGCGCAAGACCTCCTGGCAGTGCTGTCCTGTTCTTCTCGGCGTTCAGCGGTATTCGAGCGCCACCGCGCCTTCCCCCGCAAGAGCGTTGAGGCGACGGATCAGCTCCTCGGTCGGCCGCACGCGCCAGTCATCACCGAACACCAGCTCGCCGCGGGCTCCCGCTGCCAGCACCTCGGCGACCACGCGGCACTGCCCTTCGCGGAAGGCGCCGAGCGTCTCGGCCAGCCGCGCGGCGACGTCGCCCTCGCCGCGGCGGGCGTCGAGCTGCAGGCGCAGGCGCCGTGCGAGGCGCTCGCGGGCAGCGTCGATATCCAGTATGGCCGCGGCCGTGCACCGCACCCCCTCGCTGAACTCGTCCCAGGCGAGCGCGGCCTCGATCACCAGCACGCGGTCGACGGCGAGCAGGTGGCGATGCGCTTCGTAGGTTTCGCTGAACACGCGCACTTCGAGCCGCCCGCCGCGGTCGTCGAGGGTGATGAAGGCCATGCGCCCGCGCGCGCCCTGCTTGATGCGGATGTCGACCACCAGCCCGGCGATGGTCACCGCGCGCTCGGCGCCCTTGCCGTAGCGGCGCGCGCCGGGTGCGGCAAAGACGGCCTCGGCCTCCTCCACCACCTCGGTGAGGCGGCCACTGGTGAACTGCTTGAACTCGGCCAGGAAGCGGTCGACCGGGTGCCCGGTCAGGTACAGGCCGAGGGTCTCCTTCTCGCCGGCGAGGCGGGTCTCGTCGTCCCATTCGGGCAGGCGCGGGCGCTCCAGCGGCGCGGCGACGGCAGGCCCGGCGGCGAGCAGGCCGAACAGGTCGTCCTGCCCGGTGTCGGCATTGCGCGTGTGCTGTTCGGCGAGGCGCAGCGCCTCGGGCAGCTGCGCCATCAGCGAGGCGCGGGTGTCGCCCAGGCAGTCGAAGGCGCCGGCGCGGATCAGGCTTTCGAGCACGCGGCGGTTGAGCTTCTTCAGGTCGACGCGCCGGCACAGGTCGGCCAGGTCGGTGTACGGCCCGCCGGCGCTGCGCTCGGCGATGATCGCCTCGACCGCCCCCTCGCCCACCCCCTTGACCGCGCCGAGGCCGTAGACCACCTCGCCGGTGGTGCTGACGGTGAACTTGTACTCCGACACGTTCACCGACGGCGGCACCACGGCGAGGCGCATGCGCCGGCATTCCTCGATGAACACGACGACCTTGTCGGTCTTGTCCATGTCGGACGACAGCACCGCCGCCATGAACGCCGCCGGGTGGTGCGCCTTGAGCCAGGCGGTCTGGTAGCTCACCAGCGCGTAGGCGGCCGAGTGCGACTTGTTGAAGCCGTAGCCGGCGAACTTCTCCATCAGGTCGAACAGCGCGCCGGCGCGGTCGCGATCGTGGCCGTGCTCGACCGTGCCGCTGACGAAGATGTCGCGCTGCTTGGCCATCTCCTCGGGCTTCTTCTTGCCCATCGCGCGGCGCAGCAGGTCGGCGCCGCCGAGCGTGTAGCCGGCGAGCACCTGCGGGATCTGCATCACCTGTTCCTGGTAGACGATGACGCCGTAGGTGGGCTTGAGGATCGGTTCGAGCTCCGGGAACGGGTACTCGACCCTGGCACGGCCGTGCTTGCGGTTGATGAAGTCGTCGACCATGCCCGATTCGAGCGGCCCCGGGCGGAACAGCGCGACCAGCGCGATGACGTCCTCGAAGCAGTCGGGCTGCAGGCGGCGGATCAGGTCCTTCATGCCGCGCGATTCGAGCTGGAACACCGCGGTGGTTTCGCAGCGCTTGACCAGCTCGAACGCGGCGACGTCGTCGAGCGGCAGGCTCATGATGTCGAGCGGCGCCTCGCCGCGCGCCGTGCGCCCGCGGTTGATGGTGGCGAGCGCCCAGTCGATGATCGTCAGCGTGCGCAGGCCGAGGAAGTCGAACTTCACGAGCCCGGCGGCCTCGACGTCGTCCTTGTCGAACTGCGTCACCAGCTGCTCGCCGCCCTCTTCGCAGTACAGCGGCGAGAAGTCGGTCAGCACCGTCGGCGCGATCACCACACCGCCGGCGTGCTTGCCGACGTTGCGCGCGAGGCCTTCGAGCTTCTGCGCGAGGTCGACCAACGCCTTGACCTCCTCGTCCTCGTCGTAGGCGCGCCGGAAATCCTCGTCCTTGGCCAGCGCGTCGGCGAGCGTGATGCCGAGTTCCAGCGGCACCAGCTTGGCGACGCGGTCGACGAAGCCGTAGGGGTGGCCGAGCACGCGGCCGACGTCGCGGATCACCGCCTTCGCCGCCATGGTGCCGTGCGTGGCGATCTGGCTCACGCTGCGCCGCCCGTACTTCTGCGCCACGTAGTCGATGACGCGGTCACGCCCCTCCATGCAGAAGTCGACGTCGAAGTCGGGCATCGACACGCGCTCGGGGTTGAGGAAGCGCTCGAACAGCAGGTCGTAGGGCAGCGGATCGAGGTCGGTGATCGCGAGCGCGTAGGCCACCAGCGAGCCGGCGCCCGAGCCGCGCCCCGGCCCGACCGGGATCGCGTGGGCCTTCGCCCACTGGATGAAGTCGGCGACGATCAGGAAGTAGCCGGGAAAGCCCATCTGGATGATCACGCCGATCTCGGTTTCGAGACGCGCGTCGTAGGGCGCGCGGCGCGCGGCGAAATCGGGCGCCTGCGGATCGAACATCTTCGCCAGGCGCACTTCGAGGCCGGCGCGCGACTGCGCGGCGAAGTAGTCGTCGACCGTCATCCCGGCCGGCACCGGGAAGTTCGGCAGGCAGGCCTTGCCGAGCTCGAGCACCACGCTGCAGCGCCGGGCGATCTCGACGGTGTTCTGCAGCGCCTCGGGCAGGTCGGCGAACAGCACCGCCATCTCGGCCGGCGTGCGCAGGTACTGCTGCGCCGAGTACAGCCGCGGACGCTGCGGGTCGGCGAGCACGCGCCCGTCGTGGATGCACACGCGCGCCTCGTGCGCCTCGAAGTCGTCGGCGACGAGGAAGCGCACGTCGTTGGTCGCGACCAACGGCACCGCGGCGGCGACCGCGAGTTCGACCGCCGCGCGGACGTGCTCGTCCTCGCCGGGGCGCCCGGTGCGGACCAGTTCGAGGTAGAAGCTGTCGGGGAACAGCGCGCAATACTCGTCGAGCACGCGCCGCGCCGTGTCCGGGTGGCCGTTCGTCAGCAGGCGGCCGATCTCGCCCTCGCGCCCGCCGGACAGCGCGATCAGCCCCGCGGACAGCGCGCCCAGCCAGTCGAACTGCACGATCGGCACGCCGCGGCTCTGCCCCTCGACGTAGGCGCGGCTGATCAGCACCGTGAGGTTGCGGTAGCCCGTGAGGTCCTTGCACAGCAGCACCAACCGCGTCGGTGCGTCGCTGCCGCGGCGCACCCACAGTTCGGCGCCGATGATCGGCTTGATGCCGGCGCCGAGCGCGGTCTTGTAGAACTTGATCAGCGCGAACAGGTTGCTCATGTCGGTGACCGCGACCGCCGGCATGCCGGCGGCGGCCACCGCCTTCACCAGCGGTTTCAGCGTGATCAGGCCGTCGACCAGCGAATATTCGGAGTGCAGGTGCAGGTGGACGAAGGTGGGCGACATGGGGCGGCGTTCCGGCGACGGGGAATGAGCGCGCGCAGCTTAGCCCAGCGGGCGGCCCGCGGCACCGCCGATGGCTGACGACCGCGTCGCCCGCCCGCGTGCGGCGCACGGGCGGGCGGCCGTAACATGCGCGCCTTCCCGAGTGACCGCGAGAACCCCTGCCGTGAACCGCCCGCCCCGCCGACCTCCCCCGCCGCCCCGCCCGCCGCGCGCACCGCGCGGGCTCGGCGCCGACGAAACCAAGCTGTACGGGGTGAACGCCTGCGCGGCGGTGCTGCGGACGCGCCCGCAGGCGATCGTGCGTGGCTACTTCGGCGAAAGCAGCGCGCAGCAGTGGGGCGAGGTGATGCGCTTCCTCGCCGCCGAACGGCGCGCCTACCACGTGGTGCCGGACGCGGAGCTGCCGCGCATCACCCAGTCCGACCACCACGGCGGCGTGTGCCTGATCGTCAAGCGGCGCCCGCCGCAGCCCGCCGAGGCGTGGCTGCGGGCGCACCGCGGGGATGCCGCCGCCTGCGTGATCGCGCTCGAAAACGTCGGCAACCCGCACAATCTTGGCGCCATCATGCGCGTGTCGGCGCACTTCGGCGTCGCCGGCCTGCTCCTCACCGAGGCTGCCGCGCTGGGGTCGGGCTCGGCGGCGCGCATCGCCGAGGGCGGCGCCGAGTACGTCGACGCCCTGCTCTGCGATCACCTGCCGGACACCCTCCAGGCCTTCCGCCGGGCCGGCTTCGGCATCGTCACCACGTCGAGCCACGGCGGCGCCCCGCTGTACACCGCCGCGCTGCCGCCCCGCTGCGTGCTGCTGTTCGGCGAGGAGAGCCACGGCCTGAGCGCGCGCCTGCTCGATGCCGGCGACCTGCGCGTGTGCATCCCCGGCACCGGGCAGGTGGAGAGCCTCAACGTCGCGGTCGCGAGCGGGATCATCGTCGGTGAGTGGTGGCGGCGCTTCGGTGCCTGAGCAGGCCATCGGTGCAGGGTCTGGTCTATAAAGAACGAGGGCCATGGACATCGAGGGATGGGCTGCAATGTCGATCGACGACGATCAATACTGGCTCGGCGCCGCGCCGGATGCCGTCATCGCGCTGGGCGAGGACGGCCGCGTCCGCTTCTGGAATGCCGGGGCGGAAGCGCTCTACGGCTATCGCGCCGCGGAGGCGCTCGACACCCCGCTGGAGCGGCTGATCGTGCCCGCGGACGCGGCGCAGGAGCAGGGCCGGATGCTCGCCGCGACCTGCGCCGGCGGCCCCACCACCTTCGAGGCCACGCGCCGCCATCGTGACGGCGGTCTGATCTATGTCGAGATCTCCGGGCGGCGCGTGCGCGACCCGCGCGCCGGCACGCCCTGCGCGCTGTTCACCGAGAAGGACGTCACGCCGCTGAAGGTCCGCCGCGACAGCCGCCTGCTCGAACTGCGCTTCCGCGACCTGCTGGAGTCGACCCCGGACGGCATGGTGATGGTCGGCGCGAGCGGCCACGTGCTGCTGGCGAACAGCCAGGCCGAGCGGCTGTTCGGCTACGGACCGGGGGAGCTGCACGGCCTGCCGATCGAAGTGCTGCTGCCGCCGCGCTACCGCGCATCGCACGTCGGCCACCGCACGGCGTACTTCGCGCAGTCGCGCACGCGGGCGATGGGGGCCGGGCTCGAGCTCTTCGGGCTGCGCAGGGACGGCAGCGAATTCCCGGTCGAGATCAGCCTGAGCCCGCTCGACAGCGCCGGGACCCCGGTCGTCGTCAGCGCCATCCGCGACATCAGCGAGCGCCGGAGCGCCGAGCAGAAGTTCCGCGGCCTGCTCGAAGCGGCCCCCGACGCGATCGTGATCGTCGACGGCGCCGGGCGCATCGTGCTGGTCAACTCGCAGACCGAGAAGCTGTTCGGCCATCCGCGCAACCGGCTGCTCGGGCAGCCGGTCGAGACCCTGCTGCCGCCGCGCTTTCGCGCGTCGCACGCCGGCCACCGCGACGCCTTCTTCGCCGACCCGCGGGTGCGCCCGATGGGCGCGGGGCTCGCGCTCTACGGGCAGCGGCACGACGGCAGCGAGTTCCCGGTCGAGATCAGCCTGAGCCCGCTCGACACCGAGGACGGCACGCTGGTGTCGGCCGCGATCCGCGACATCACCGAGCGCAAGCGCTTCGAGCAGACGCTGCAGGAAAAGAACGCCGAGCTGGAGAACGCCAACCGCGCCAAGGACCGCTTCCTGGCGACGATGAGCCACGAGCTGCGCACGCCGCTGAACGCCGTCATCGGCTTCACCGGCATGCTGCTGATGAAGCTGCCGGGCCCCCTCAACGAGGAGCAGGAGCGCCAGTTGCAGACGGTGTGCTCGAGCGCGCGCCACCTGCTGTCGCTGATCAACGACCTGCTCGACCTCGCCAAGGTCGAAGCCGGCCAGCGGGAGATGCAGTTCGAGGAGGTCGAGTGCGCCGCGCTCGCCGACGAGGTCATCATCACGCTGCGCCCGCAGGCGCAGGCCAAGGGCCTGGCGCTGACCATCGCGCTGGCGGAACCCCCCCTGCGCCTGCGCACCGACCCGCGGACGCTGCGGCAGATCCTGCTGAACCTGGTCGGCAACGCGGTCAAATTCACCGAGCACGGCAGCGTGCGCCTGGACGTGGCGCGCCGCGCCGGTGCGGGCCGCGCGGGGCTCACCTTCAGCGTCACCGACACCGGCCCCGGCATCTCCGATGCCGAACAGGCGACGCTGTTCGAGGCGTTCGCGCGCGGGCAGGACGCCTGGCGGCGCGGCGTCGAGGGCGCCGGGCTCGGCCTGCACCTGAGCCGGCGGCTCGCCGGGCTGCTGCACGCCGAGCTGTCAGTGGCCAGCACCTGCGGCAGCGGCAGCACCTTCACGCTGACCGTGGAGGAGCCCTGAGCCATGCCCGCGCGCATCCTGATCGTCGACGACAACCGCGAAAGCCTCTACCTGATGCGCTACCTGCTCGAGGCGAGCGGCTACACCACCCTCGGCGCCGCCGACGGCCAGCAGGCGCTGGCGCTGGTGCGCCGCGAGCACCCCGACCTGGTGCTCTGCGACATCCACATGCCCGTGGTCGACGGCTTCGCGTTCGCACGGCAGGTGTGCGCCGACGCCGCGCTCGCCCACATCCCGCTGATCGCGGTGACGGCCTCGGCGATGGTCGGCGACCGCACCCAGGTGCTCGCCGCCGGTTTCCGCGCCTACTTCTCCAAGCCGATCGAGCCCGAGAGCTTCGTCGTCGCGCTGGAGCAGTGGCTGCCGGCCGCGGCGCGCGCCGCGCGCTGACCGGCCGGAGGGACGCGAATGGCCAGGATCGCAGTCGTCGACGACCTCGACGCCAACCGCAAGCTGCTGGTCGCGGTGCTGCGCTTCCTCGGGCACGAGTCGATCGAGGCGGCGGACGGCGCGGCGGCGCTGGAACTCACGCGCCGCGAGCACCCCGACCTGGTGATCTGCGACATCCTGATGCCGGCGATGGACGGCTACGAATTCGTGCGCCAGCTGCGCGCCGACGCCGCGCTCGCCCACATCCCGGTGGTCTTCTACACCGCGTACTACCACGAGCGCGAGGCGCAGGAGCTGGCCCGCGCCTGCGGCGTGGTCGACATCCTCACCAAGCCCTGCGAGCCCGAGCAGGTCATCCGCGTGGTCGAGGACGCCCTCGCCCGTGCCCCGGCGGCCGCGCCGGCGGCGCTGGCGGAGCCGGAGGCGTTCGACCGCACCCACCTGCGGCTGGTCACCGACAAGCTGTCGGCGCAGGCCATCGAGCTGCAGCACGCGAGCCAGCAGCTCGCCGCACTGATCGAACTCAACCTGCAGCTCGCCTCGGAACGCGACAAGCAGCGGCTGCTCGACCAGGTGTGCCGGGGCGCCCGCGTGCTGCTCGAAGCCACCTACGCCTCGCTCGCCGTCAGGGGCGCCAACGGCGACGCGGTGCTCTACGTGAGCCACAGCGGGCTCGATGCCGACGTCGAGGGCGCGCTCGGGCACTGCCGGCTGGATGCGGGCCTGCTCGGCCGGGTCGTCGGCGAGCGCCGCACGCAGCGGCTGGCGCCCGGGCACGACGTGAACGCCACCGCCGGCCTGCCCGCCGGCTACCCGCCGGTGCGGGCCCTGGTGGCGGCGCCGCTGGCATCGCTGACGGCGGTCTACGGCTGGCTCGGCCTCGGCCGGCCGGCCGACGGCCCGGCGTTCACCGAGGCCGACGAGAAACTGCTCGGCATCCTCGCCGCCCAGGCCGGGCGCATCTACGAGAACGGCGCCCTGTACGCGCAGGTGCAGCGCCACGCGGCGCAGCTCGAACGCGAGATAGTGGAACGCCAGGAAGCCGAACGGCAGCTCGAGCTGCAGTACGTGGTCGCACGCCAGCTCGCCCAGGCCGAAACCCTGCAGGCAGCGGCCCCGCACCTGCTGCGGGCGATCTGCACCGGCCTCGGCTTCACGGTCGGCACGCTGTGGCAGGTCGACCACAAGGCCAAGCTGCTGAGCGTCGTCGACGTCTGGCATGCGCCGTCGCCGCAGCCCGCGGCATTCGCCGCGCTGACCCGCACGCTGCAGATGGCGCCCGGCGAGGGGCTGCCGGGGCATGCGTGGAGCAGCGGCAGGCCGGTGTGGATCGCCGACGGGCTGCTCGACACCGAGTTTCCGCGCAAGCCGGCCGCCGCCGCCGCCGGCTTCCGCGCCGCCGCCGCGCTGCCGCTGCCGCTGCGCAACCAGATCGTCGGCGTCATCGACGTCTTCGCCACCGAGCCCCGCCCCGCCGCGCAGGGGCTGATCGACACGCTGGTCGCCGTCGGCGACCAGATCGGCCAGTTCTTCGAGCGCCAGGCGCAGCGCGAGAACATCCTGCGCCTGAGCCGCGTGCACGCGGTGCTGAGCGGCATCAACTCGGCGATCGTGCGCATCCACGACCGCCGCGAGCTGTTCGCCGAGGCCTGCCGCATCGCCGTCGAGCACGGGCAGTTCGGCATCGCCTGGGTCGGCGACGTCGATGCGGCGACGCAGTCGGTCATGCCGCTCGCCTGGGCCGGCATCGACGATACGCTCGGCGCACGGCCGGTGCGGTCGGCCGGCCCCGCGGACCGCATCGCCGGCGGCATCCTCGATGCGATCCGCGAGGGCGTGCCGAGCGTCATCAACGACCTGGGCGCCATCGTCGCCCCGGCCGGCACGCGCGTGGCGGAAGCCCAGCGGCGCGGCTACCGCGCGTCGATCGCCTTCCCGCTGCGGGTCGAGGGACGGGTCGAGGCGATACTCGCGCTGTACGCGCGCGAGGCCGACTTCTTCCAGGGCGAGGGGCTCGAACTGCTGATCGAGCTGGCGAACGACCTCTCCTTCGCCCTCGAATTCATCGGCAAGCGCGACCGCCTCCGCTACCTCGCCTACTACGACGCTCTCACCGGGCTGCCCAACCGCGAGCTGCTGCTGGAGCGCCTGTCGCGGGCGCTGCAGAACGCCCGCCAGAGCAGCGAGCGGGTCGGCGTGGTGGTCGGCGACGTCGACCGCTTCCGCCACGTCAACAACGCCCTCGGCCGCCAGGCCGGCGACGAGCTGCTGCGCGAGCTCGCGCGGCGTTTCCTCCACGCGTGGCCCGAGCCGGCCAACGTCGCGCGCATCGTCGCCGACTGCTTCGGCGGTTTCGTCACCGGCATCGGCGACGCCACCGAAATCGCGCACCTGCTGGAGAAGCACCTCGTCGGCGCGCTCGGCCAGCCGACCGTGCTCGGCGACCAGGAACTGCGCCCGACGCTGTCGGCGGGCATCGCGGTGTTCCCCGGGGACGGCGACGACGCCGACACCCTGATCGGCAACGCCGAGGCGGCGCTGCGCAAGGCCAAGGGCGCCGGCGAGCGCTACCTGTTCTACCGCCCGGAGATGAACGCGCGCATCGTCGAGACCCTGCTGCTCGAAAACCGCCTGCGCCAGGCGCTCGACCGCGACGAGTTCGTGCTCCACTACCAGCCCAAGGTCGATGCCGCCGACGGCCACGTCACCGGGCTCGAGGCCCTGATCCGCTGGCACGACCCGGACAACGGCCTGGTGTCGCCGGCCCGCTTCGTGCCGCTGCTGGAGGAGACCGGGCTGATGGTGCCGGTGGGCACCTGGGTGATGCTGCGCGCGATCGAGGACGCGCGCGGCTGGCGCGCGGCCGGCATCCAGCCGCCGCGCATCGCCGTCAACGTCTCGCCGATCCAGCTGCAGCAGGAGGACTTCGCCGGCACGGTGCTGCAGGCGCTCGCGGCCGGCAACGGCGACCGGCCAGGCCTCGACCTCGAGATCACCGAGAGCATGATCATGACCGACGTCGAGGCGAACATCGCCAAGCTCACGCTGCTGCGCAGCCGCGACCTCAAGATGGCGATCGACGACTTCGGCACCGGCTACTCCTCGCTCGCCTACCTCGCGCGGCTGCCGGTCAACGCGCTGAAGATCGACCGCTCGTTCATCGACACGATGACCACGCGCCCGGAGAGCATGACCATCGTGTCGACGATCGTCTCGCTCGCGCATTCGCTCGGCCTGGAGGTGATCGCCGAGGGCGTCGAAACCGAGGAGCAGGCGAAGTTCCTGCGCCTGCTCAAGTGCGACCAGCTGCAGGGCTACCTGATCAGCCGTCCGCTGCCCCCGGGCGAGATCCCCGCCTTCCTGCGTCGCTAGCCGTCGCTGCCCGCGCCGGTGTCGCGCACCGGGGCGAACGAGCGCCGGTGCTCGGGGCAGGGCCCGAGGCGCGCCAGCGCCGCGAGGTGTTCGGCGGTCGGATAGCCCTTGTGGCGGGCGAAGCCGTAGGCCGGCCAGCGCCGGTCGAGCTCGACCAGTTCGGCGTCGCGCGCCACCTTGGCGAGGATCGACGCCGCCGCGATCGCCGCCACCTTGGCGTCGCCCTTGACGATGGCCTCGCAGGCGACGCCGAGGCCCGGCGGGCAGCGGTTGCCGTCGACCTGCACCAGCGCCGGCGTCAGCGCGAGCGCCGCCACCGCGCGTTCCATCGCCCGCATCGAGGCCCAGAGGATGTTGATCGCGTCGATCTCGGCGGCGTCGGCGCGACCGAGCGCCCAGGCCAGCGCGCGCTCGCGGATCGCGGCGGCCAGCACCTCGCGGCGGCGCGCCGACAGCGTCTTCGAGTCGGCGAGGCCGGCGATCGGGCGCGCCGGGTCGAGGATCACCGCCGCGGCGATCACCGCGCCGGCGAGCGGCCCGCGGCCGGCCTCGTCGACGCCGGCGACGAGGCCGCAGGGGTCGGTCGGGGGAAGGGGTTCGAGGCTGCGTGGCATGGCTTCGGCTCCGGCGCGGGGCGTACACCTTGGACGGCCGCGCCCGCCGCCGCAAGGCTCACACCACGTTGAGTTCGCGCAGCGGGCGGTTGGCGAGCACCCGCTCCCAGCCCAGCGCGCGCAGGTCCAGGCTGCGGTAGGCGCCGTAGGCGACGAGTTCGGCGAGCGCGCGGCCGACGGCCGGTGCCTGCTGCAGGCCGTGGCCGGAGAAGCCGTTGGCGAACAGCAGGTTGTCGAGGTCCGGATGGGGGCCGAGGATGACGTTGTGGTCGAAGACGTTGACGTCGTAGTGCCCGGCCCAGGCGTTGTGCACCTTCAGCGCCTCGAACGCCGGCACGCGCCGCGCCAGCAGCGGCCAGAGGACCTCGTCGAACAGCGCGTGATCGACGTCGAAGTCGCTGCAGTCGGGGTCGGCCGCCGCCGGCGGGGCGATGCCGGCGATGAACCCCGGTCCCTCGGGGCGGAAGTACGCGCCGCTCGGGTCGACCACCAGCGGGCAGCCGGGCAGGCCGTCGTGGCAGCGGAAGTAGAACACGCAGCGCTTGCGCGAATGCACCGGCAGGTCGATGCCGGCGAGCGCGGCGAGCGCGGTGCTGCCGCTGGCGCCGGCGGCATTGATCAGGCGCCCGCAGCCGACCTGCGCGCCCGAGGCGAGCCGCACGCGGCGGATCGCGCGCGCCTCGCGCTGCAGGCCGACGACCTCGTCCGCCACGTAGTGCACGCCGAGCGCCTGCGCCTTGCGCCGCAGCGCCCGCAGCAGGCTGTAGGCGTCGAACCAGCCCTCCCCGGCGAGCCCGAGCGAGCCGGCGGCGAGGTCATCGACCGCGAGCCAGGGGAAGCGGGCGGCGAGCGCCGGCGGCTCGAGCAGCGTGACCGCCGCACCGAGCTCGCGCTGCACGCGGTGGTTGTGTTCGAGCACCGCACGCCCGGCCGGGCTCGCCAGGAACAGGTAGCCGGCCTCGTGGAAGCCGACGTCCGGCACCTCCCCGTCCACCGCCAGGTAGTCGCCGAGGTGCTGGATGAACGCGCTGCCGAACTGCGACAGGCGGATGTTCTCGGGCGTCGAGAACTGGTGGCGGATCGAGGCGGCCGACAGCGTGGTCGCGGCACGCTGGTAGCCCGGGTCCTTCTCGACCACCAGCACCGAACCGTCGAAATCCGCCGACGCGGCCAGGAAGTACGCGGCTGCGCTGCCGACGACGGCACCGCCGGCGATCACCACGTCGTAATGTTCGTGCACGCTCGGTTTCCTCTAAAGCGAAAAAAGTTTCGTATCGGAAATTTTGTGCTACTTTGCATACGAAGTTGCCACAACGCAAGCCGCCCGTGACCGCAGGAATCCCCGGCCGATGAGCCGCACGCCCCGGATCAGCCCTCCCCCGCCCGACACCAGCCTCGGCAAGCGCCTGCGCGCGCTGCGCGCGGCGCGCGCGTGGACCCTCGCCGAACTGGCCGCGGCCTCGGGGCTCGCGCGCTCGACGCTGTCGAAGATCGAGAACGACCTGATGTCGCCGACCTACGACAACCTGCTCAAGCTCGCCGACGGGCTCGGCGTCGACGTGACCGAACTGTTCGCGACCCCGCAGGAGGCGATGGGGGCCGGCCGGCGCAGCCTCTGCCGCGCCGGCGAGGGGCAGCTGCATCGCACGCCCCACTACGAGCACGCGCTGCTGTGCACCGATCTCGCGCACAAGCGGATGATGCCCTTCGAGAGCCGCATCCGCGCCCGCGCGGTGGCCGAGTTCGAGGACTGGAGCCGGCATGCGGGCGAGGAGTTCATCTACGTGCTCGACGGCACCATCGAGGTGCACACCGAGTTCTACCAGCCGGTCGCGCTCGGCCCCGGCGACAGCCTGTACCTCGACAGCCGCATGGGGCACCGCGTGATCAGCACCAGCCGCGAGGACGCGCGGGTGCTCTGGGTGAGCACGCACCCGCAGACCCGGGCCGCGGTCCAGCCCGTACCCGGCGGCGAGGCCGCCGCCGACACCCCGCCCACCGCAGGAGCCCGTCCGTCATGACCACCTCCCCCGCGCCGCGCACCGGTGCGCGCATCCTCGTCGACCAGCTGCTCGCACTCGGCGCCGATCTCGGCTTCTGCGTGCCCGGCGAAAGCTACCTCGCGGTGCTCGATGCGCTGTGGGAGTCGCGCGCGCGCTTTCGCCTGGTCACCTGCCGCAACGAGGGCGGCGCGGCCTTCATGGCCGACGCCGCCGGCAAGCTCACCGGCCGCCCGGGCCTGTGCTTCGTCACCCGCGGCCCCGGCGCCTGCAATGCCGCGATCGGCGTGCATACCGCGCAGCAGGACTCGACGCCGATGCTGCTCTTCATCGGCCAGATCGGGCGCGGCGACAGCGGCCGCGAGGCCTTCCAGGAGGTCGACTACCGGCAGATGTTCGGCGGGCTGGCAAAGTGGGTGACGCAGATCGACGACGCCGCGCGCATCCCCGAGGTGCTCGGCCGCGCCTGGCACCTCGCCTGCAGCGGCCGCCCCGGCCCGGTGGTGATCGCCCTGCCCGAGGACATGCTCACCGACACCGCGAGCGTGGCCGACGCACCGCCGGCGCCGGTGGCGCACCCCGCCCCAGACCCGGTCGACCTCGCCCGGCTCGACGCGCTGCTGCGCGCGGCCGAGCGGCCGCTCGCGATCGTCGGCGGCAGCGGCTGGACGGACGCCGGGCGTGCGGCGCTGCACGCCTTCGCCAGTGCCTGGCAACTGCCGGTCGCCGCCGGTTTCCGCCGCCAGGACGTGTTCGACAACGCGCACCCGGCCTACGCCGGCGAACTCGGCACCTCGGTCGCGCCGGCGCTCGCGCGGCGCGTGCAGGAGGCCGACCTGCTGCTGGTGCTCGGCTCGCGCCTCGGCGAGATGACCACCAACGGCTACACGCTGGTGGCAGCGCCGACGCCGGCGCAGACGCTGGTGCACGTACTCCCCGACGCCGCCGAGCTGAACCGCGTGTACCGGCCGCAGCTGGCGATCGCCACCCACCCGGCGCGCGTCGCCGAGGCGCTCGCGGCGCTGGCGCCGCCCGCCCTGCCGGCCTGGACCGACTGGAGCGCCGCCGCGCGCGCCGAGCGCGCGGCGAACCTGCGCCCGGGCGCCGCCGCCGGGGCGCTCGACATGAACGAGGTGATGCGCCAGCTCGAAGCGCGGCTGCCGGCCGACGCCATCGTCTGCAACGGCGCCGGCAACTACACCGGCTGGCCGCAGCGCTTCCACGCCTTCCGCCACTACCCGAGCCAGCTCGCCCCGACCAGCGGCGCGATGGGCTACGGCGTGCCGGCGGCGATCGCCGCCCAGGCGGTGTTCCCGCAGCGCCTCGCGGTCGGCTTCGCCGGCGACGGCTGCTTCCAGATGAACGGCCAGGAACTCGCCACCGCGGTGCAGCACGGCCTGGCCCCGCTGATCGTGGTGGTCGACAACGGCATGTACGGCACCATCCGCATGCACCAGGAGCGCCACTACCCCGAGCGCAGCATCGCCACCGCGCTCACCAACCCCGACTTCGCCGCGCTCGCGCGCGCCTGCGGCGGCCACGGCGAAACCGTCGAAACCACCGCCGACTTCGCCCCGGCGCTCGACCGCGCGCTCGCCGCCGGCCGCCTCGCGCTGCTGCACCTGAAGGTCGACCCCGAACTCATCACCACCCGCACCACGCTGAGCGCGCTGCGCGCCGCGGCGCGCTAAGGCGCCGGCCCGGCCCTCACCAGGACCCGATCATGAACATCGACGATCTGCTGCAATCCCTCGGCCTCGCTCCCGCCACGCTGCACGACGGCACGCTCATCGCGCGCTCGCCGATCGACGGCGCCCCCCTGGCGCGGGTCCGCGAGCACACCCCGGACGAGGCCGCGGCCGCAATCGCCCGCGCGCACGCCGCCTTCCTCACCTGGCGCACGCTGCCGGCGCCGCGGCGCGGCGAGCTGGTGCGCCTGTTCGGCGAGGAACTGCGCGCGCACAAGGCCGCGCTCGGGCGCCTGGTGTCGATCGAGGCGGGCAAGATCGCCGCCGAAGGCGCCGGCGAGGTGCAGGAGATGATCGACATCTGCGACTTCGCCGTCGGCCTGTCGCGCCAGCTCTACGGCCTGACCATCGCCAGCGAGCGCCCCGGCCACCGCATGATGGAAACCTGGCACCCGCTCGGCGTGGTCGGCGTGATCAGCGCGTTCAACTTCCCGGTGGCGGTGTGGAGCTGGAACGCCGCGCTCGCGCTGGTGTGCGGCGACGCCGTGGTGTGGAAGCCGTCGGAGAAGACCCCGCTGACCGCGCTGGCCTGCCAGGCGCTGTTCGCGCGCGCCGCCGCGCGCTTCGGCGACGCGCCCGCGGGGCTCAGCGAGCTGCTGATCGGCGCGCGCGCGATCGGCGAGGTGCTGGTCGACGACCCGCGCGTCGCGCTGGTGTCGGCCACCGGCAGCACGCGCATGGGCCGCGAGGTGGGGCCGCGCGTCGCCGCGCGCTTCGGCCGCAGCCTGCTCGAACTCGGCGGCAACAACGCCATCATCGTCGCCCCGTCGGCCGACCTCGACCTCGCCGTGCGCGGCATCCTGTTCGGGGCGATCGGTACCGCCGGCCAGCGCTGCACCACCACGCGGCGGCTGATCGTGCACGAGGCGGTCGCCGATGAACTCGTCGCCCGCCTGCAGCGCGCCTACGCCAGCGCCCGCATCGGCCATCCGCTCGAAGCCGGCACGCTGGTCGGCCCGCTGATCGACGCCGCCGCCTTCGACGCCATGCAGGCCGCGCTGGCGTCGGCGCGCGCCGACGGCGGGCGGGTGTTCGGTGGCGAGCGGGTGCTGCACGAGCGCTTCCCCGACGCCCACTACGTCACGCCGGCGCTGGTCGAGATGCCCGCGCAGACGCCGGGCGTCTGCCACGAGACCTTCGCGCCGATCCTCTACGTGCTGCGCTACCGGGACTTCGACGCGGCGATCGAACTGCAGAACGACGTCCCGCAGGGCCTGAGTTCGGCGCTCTTCACCACCGACCTGCGCGAGGCCGAGCGCTTCGTCTCGGCGACCGGCTCGGACTGCGGCATCGCCAACGTCAACATCGGCACCAGCGGCGCCGAGATCGGCGGTGCCTTCGGCGGCGAGAAGGAAACCGGCGGCGGGCGCGAGTCGGGTTCCGACGCGTGGCGCGCCTACATGCGCCGCGCCACCAACACCATCAACTACTCGCGCGAACTGCCGCTCGCGCAGGGCATCAGTTTCGGCGACTGAACGAGGTGATCGACGACGATGGACCCCATCGACTGGAGCGATTTCGAGCGGGTGGAACTGCGCATCGGCACGGTGGTCGACGTGCAGCCGTTCCCGGAGGCGCGCAAGCCGGCCTGGAAGGTGTGGGTGGACTTCGGCCCCGAGCTGGGCGTCAGGAAGTCGAGCGCGCAGATCACGCGGCACTACGCGCGGGAGGATCTGCTCGGGCGCCAGGTGGTGGGGGTGGTGAACTTTCCGCCACGCCAGATCGGGCCGTTCCGCTCCGAATTCCTGCTGACGGGCTTCGTCGATGCCGACGGCGGCGTGGTGATCGCCGTGCCGGAGCGCCCGGTGCCGAACGGCGCCAGGCTGTGCTGAAAGCCCGGCCGCCCGATGCGCTCACCGGGCGGCCGGACGGGTGACGATCAGCTGTCGCTGTCGATGCGCTTGACGGCGACCCTGGCCAGTCCCTGGTGCGTCAGCCCGATCTCGCGCGCCGCCGCCGGCGACAGGTCGACGAGGCGGCCGTGACGCTGGAAGCCGCCGCGGTCGTTGATGCGCACGACCACGCTCTTGCCGTTGCGCAGGTTGGTGACGCGCGCGAGCGAACCGATCGGCAGGGAGTTGTGCGCGGCGGTGAGTTCGCCGGGGTTGAAGCGTTCGCCCGAGGCGGTCCGGCGACCGGCGAAGCGCGAACTGTAGTAGGACGCGACGCCGACCTGCCCGTTCGCGGCGCGGCTGGTCTGGCCGGCATCCCGGTCGGCCTTCGCCAGACTGCGCTTGTGCGTCTGGTGGTGATGGCGGGCGCTATCCGTGGCGGAGAAGGCCGGCTGTGCGGCGATCGTCAACAGGCCCAGCAGTGCTGCGCACCGCCAGGCGGCGCGGGCTCGATGTGGCTTGTGCATATTGATTTCCACCATGAAGCGTGATCTTGGTCACTTTTTAACCCATAAAGAGGCCCCTGCAAAACCTTTGTTGACATATTTGTGCATACGCAACAAATCAATCCGTTCAGTCACATGCGTATGTCTTCTGTAAGAAACCCGGTTTCATCCCAACGTTCGTGACTATCGCGCTGTAGCCGACATGTAGCCTGCGAGGCACCGTTTCACGCCCCGTGCCAGCGGGCGAGCAGGCGCTCGCGGTTCAGTTCCAGCCACTGCAGGGCGATGATCGCGGCGGCCGAGTTGACGCGGCCGTCGGCGAGCATCGCCAGCGCCTCGGCACGCGGGACGACGTGCACGCGGATGTCCTCGTGCTCGTGGGCGAGGCCGTGGATGCCGCCGGCACCGCGGGCATCGACGCGCGCCAGGTAGAGCGAGGTGCTTTCCGAACTGCCGCCCGGGCTGCACAGGTAGTCGGTGATGTGCTCGAGCGCGAGCACGTGGCAGCCCGCCTCCTCCTCGGTTTCGCGCCGTGCCACCTCGGCGGCGGTCTCGCCGGCGCCGATCATCCCGGCGACGATCTCGTACAGCCACGGGCCGCGCGGCGCCGCCAGCGCGCCGATGCGGAACTGCTCGATGAGCACGACGGCATCGAGGTCGGGGTCGAACAGCAGCACGGCGGCGGCGTTGCCGCGCTCCAGGCACAGGCGGTGCAGCTCGGCGCTGCTGCCGCCGGCGAACAGCTCGTGGCGCACCCGGTACTCGGCGAGGGTGAAGAAGCCGCGGTAGGCTTCCCCGCGCCCGAGGATCTCGTAGGCGTACTTCATGGCATTCGGCTCGCGGCTGAGGATGCGAAATGATAGCAGTGCCCCTCCCCCCCACCGCCCGCCCCGCCCGGCGCCTCCTCTACGCGCTCGCGGTGGGCGTGCTCGGCCTCGCGCTCGTCGGCTGCCGCGCGCGCGAGGCCCGGGTCCGCGTGGACGGCCAGGCCTTCACGGTCGAGATCGCCGAGACGCCCGAACAGCGCGCGCGCGGCCTGATGTACCGCGCGCAGTTGCCGCCCGACCGCGGCATGCTGTTCGTGCAGCCGCGCGCGGCGGTGGTCAACTTCTGGATGAAGAACACGCGCATGCCGCTCGACCTGCTGTATTTCGACGTCCGCGGCCGGCTCGTCGAGCTGCACCGCGACACCCCCCCCTGCATCACGGAACCATGCCCCACCTACCCCAGCCGCGGGGCGGTGCGCTACGTGCTCGAAATCGCCGGCGGCGAGGCCGCCCGCCGCGGCATCCGCCCCGGGGCGCGCCTCCAGCTCGGTGCGCTCACGTTCGAGCCGACGCCGTGAGCCCGCCACCGGCACCGTGCTTTCGCGCCGGCGCCGGCGGGCGCTAGAGTCGCCTGCCCGCCGCCCTCACCGGGACCCTCGCCGATGAACGCCTCCGTTCCCCCCGCCCCTGCCCTGCCCGCCGCCCTCGACCTCGCGGTGCGCGGCATGAGCTGCGCATCGTGCTCGGCGCGCGTCGAGGCCGCCCTGCGGGCGGTGCCCGGCGTGCGCTCCGCGCGCGTGAACCTCGCCGCCGAACGCGCGCGCATCGACTTCGAGCCGCCGGCGACCCCTGCGGCGCTGGTCGCGGCGGTCGAAGGTGCCGGCTACGAGGTGGCGCGGGCGACCTTCGACCTGCCGCTCGAAGGCCTGTCGTGCGCGGCGTGCGTCGCGCGCGTGGAGAAGGCGCTCGCCGCCGTGCCGGGCGTGCTCGCGGCCAGCGTCAACCTGGCGAGCGCCCGCGCGCGGATCCAGCTCGTCGCCGACACCACCGAACTGCGCACGGCGGTGATCGCGGCGGTCGAAGGCGCCGGCTACGGCGTGCCGCAGGCCGCGCCGGCCGCCCCCGGCGAGCCGCCGGCCGAGGACGTGGCGGCGGCGGCGCGCGAGCGCCGCGAAACCCTGCATCTGGTGCTCGCGCTCGCGCTGTCGGCACCGCTGGTGTTCGGCATGGTGGCGGGCCTCGCGGGCTGGCACGCGGCGATGCCGCCGGCCTGGCTGCAGGCGCTGCTCGCGAGCCCGGTGCAGTTCTGGCTCGGCGCGCGCTTCTACGTCGCCGGCTGGAAGGCGGTGCGCGCCGGCAGCGGCAACATGGACCTGCTGGTCGCGCTCGGCACCAGCGCCGGCTGGCTGCTCAGCACCTGGCTGTGGCTGGCGGCCCCCGCCGGCGCGCCGGCACATCTTTATTACGAGGCCTCCGCCGTGGTGGTGAGCTTCGTGCTGCTCGGCAAGTGGCTGGAGACGCGCGCCAAGCGACGCACCGGCGCGGCCCTGCGCGCGCTGATGGACCTGCGCCCGGCGACCGCGCGCGTGCTGCGCGACGGCGCCGAGATCGAACTCGCCGTCGAGCAGGTGCGGGTCGGCGATGTCGTCCGCGTGCGCCCGGGCGAGCGCGTGGCGGTCGACGGGCGCGTGCGCGCCGGCGGCGGCAGCGTCGACGAGTCGCTGCTGACCGGCGAGAGCCTGCCGATCGACAAGCGCCCGGGCGACCGCGTCAGCGGCGGCGCGATCAACCGCGACGGCGTGATCGACTTCGACGTCACCGCCGTCGGCACCGAGACCCTGCTCGCGCAGATCGTGCGCCTGGTCGAGGACGCGCAGGCGAGCAAGGCGCCGATCCAGCGCCTGGTGGACCGCGTCGCCGCGGTGTTCGTGCCGGTGGTGCTGGTGATCGCTGCGCTCACCGTCGCCGGCTGGTGGCTCGCCGGCGCCGGCCTGGAGCCCGCGGTGCTGCACGCGGTGACGGTGCTGGTGATCGCCTGCCCGTGCGCGCTCGGGCTCGCCACGCCGGCGGCGCTGATGGTCGGCACCGGCGTGGCGGCGCGCCACGGCATCCTGATCCGCGACGCGCAGGCGCTCGAAACCGCGCACCGCATCACCACCGTCGCCTTCGACAAGACCGGCACGCTCACCGAGGGCCGCCCGCGCCTGCAGGCGGTGCTGCCGGTGGCGACCGCCGCCGAGGTGCTGGCGCTCGCCGCGGCGCTGCAGGCCGGCAGCGAGCACCCGCTCGCCCGCGCGGTGCAGGCGGCAGCGTCCACCACCGCGGCGCTGCCGGTCGAGGACTTCCGCGCGCTGCCGGGGCGCGGCGTGCGCGGGCGCATCGGCGGGCGCGAGGTGCTGCTCGGCACCGGCGCCCTGCTCGCCGAGGCCGGCCTCGCGCCCGACGCCGCGCTCGCCGCCGAGGCCGTGCGCCTCGCCGCGAGCGGGCACACCGTGTCGTGGCTGGCCGAGACCGTCCCGGCGCCGCGCGTGCTCGGCCTGCTCGCCTTTGCCGACACGCTCAAGCCGGGCGCGGCGGCGGCGCTCGCCGAACTCGCGCGGCGCGGCATCCGCTGCGTGATGCTGACCGGCGACGGCCGCGGCAGCGCGCAGGCGATGGCCGCGCAGCTAGGCCTCGGCGAGGTCGTCGCCGAGCTGCTGCCCGCCGGGAAGTCCGCCGCGATCGCCCGCCTCAAGGCCGGCGGCGGCGTGGTGGCGATGGTCGGCGACGGCATCAACGACGCCCCGGCGCTGGCCGCCGCCGACGTCGGCATCGCCATGGCCAGCGGCACCGACGTCGCCATGCACACCGCGGCGATCACGCTGATGCGCGGCGAACTCGCGCTGGTGCCGGCGGCGATCGACATCTCGCAGCGCACCTGCCGCAAGATTCGCCAGAACCTGTTCTGGGCCTTCGTCTACAACGTCGTCGGCCTGCCGCTCGCCGCCTTCGGCGCGCTGAACCCGGTGTTCGCCGGCGCCGCGATGGCGGCGAGCAGCGTCAGCGTCGTCACCAACGCCCTGCTGCTGCGGCGCTGGCGGCCGTGGGCGTATGCGGTCCGCATAACAAAGCCTGCAAGCCGATAACATGTTGAGCATCAAGTGTTTTATGAAACGCCACAATGGGTGTCAGGCGGATGGATCGCTGCGCTATTTTTTATTGCGGCGATCCGTCCGCCTGACACGCGAAAAGTTCCCGGGCGCAGCCTTGTCAAGCAACTGATCGATCGCTACTTTTCGGGGAATATCCCGCGACTGCTGGCGTGTTTAGACGGCCGATCGGCCGCCTACTTGTAGTTGGACGTAATCACATGACACATCATCCTCACCTAGACCAACTCGCCGGAAAGCTATTCCATATCTTCTCAAGAACGGAATATGCACTGAAGGCTGCGGGGTATAACAACGGAGATGGAGCAGCGAAAGCAAATTGGAGAAAATTTGCCCTTGCAGTTGAAAATCTAATCGCCAACCCAACAGATCAAGAGCGGACGTTCAAACGGCGTTGCCGTTTGAACGTTGCCCACTTTTAATATTAGAGCGCATGAACAACGACCCGTTCGAATCGATCAGAGCCGCGCACGAGAAGGTTGTGGCGAATCACGCCGCACTTCGTTCGTCGGAGCCATTTGTAGCCCAAACAAAGCGGCTTCAGCGACTGACGGAGGGCGTCACTTTCGGCATTCACGCCATGTGGATGATGTCGACGCGGTCCTCGACCTACGACGAATTCTTGTCGTTCCGGTTCATAGACGATACGCTGCAATCCGTGGTAGCCGTGTGGTCCCTGGCAAGAGAGGGGCAGCTGACCGTGGCTAAGCGCGAACTGCGCTACCTGCTCGAGTCCGTGTCAAAGCATGTCTATGCGGATCTGAAGCTCATGGGCAAGCCTTTGGCGGAGAAGATCACCTTCCTCGCTGACCACATCCCCAGTTCCTCAGTCTCCTTTGTCGAGGACTTCCGCCTTTACAGCTACTCAGATCCCGAGAACAAGGCTTTCATGGGCGAAATCAAGAGCCAGTATTCGTCGCTGTGCCGGTACGTCCATCGCTCCCCCGAGCAAGTACAGGAGTCTTTGCGGTTGCTGACCCAGGGTATTTCCCCCGGGTTCGAAACGCCCAAGCAGTTGGAGTCCTTCGTCCGTGAACTTGAACGCGTGTACGATGTGCTGCTCGTTCTTCTGTTCAACGCGCTCGGCCCCGGCCTAGCGGGTGATGTTTTTGTTCATATGTTAGACGATCACCGCACTTGGCCGTATCACAAGACGCGGTTTACGAAGCTGTTTTCGAGAGAGTTCGATTACAAGGCGGAGCGCCGTCCGCTCTAACATGCCGGTCAACTCCGACGTTACAGCGCTGATCGATTGATTTCTCCACAGCGGACTATTTGCCAGGCATTGATTCATCAAGCCCGAGGAGACTGAAATGGCATTCATCCTGATACCCGTCGCAACGAATCGGATCAACCATCTGATTCTCCATCATGACGGGCAATCCGGTACCGCGCTGACGATCGACTGTCCGAGCAAGACCTATCTGGAAGAAGTGTATGGCATGTTTTCAACCATGGATGGCCATGAAATATACAACCACGATGAAGGATCGGATGCGCGCTTCCACGATCAACTGCACGCGGATATGCAGGTGGCGATGAACACCACCAGTATCGGTACTCTGACGAATTTCCACCAGCATTGGGTCAGTCGGGATTACAAGAGCAGCAAGCTCCTGTTCGGTCACGCCAATAACATTCTCAAGCTGTTCAAGGCGAAGAACTGGATCAGCGGGGCTGACATGAAGAGCGCGTTCCAGCAGGCCTATACGGGGTAACGGGAGCCCCGCCGCCGCAAAGGCGGCCGAGGGCCGGCGTCATCAGAGGCGCCGGTCGCGCGGCTCAGCCGATGCGTTCGACGTGGTGGCAGGCGACCTCGCGCCCGCCGTAGCTGCGCGGTTCGGGGCGGCGGGCGGCGCACTCGCCGTCGGCGTGCGGGCAGCGGGTGTGGAAGGCGCAGCCCGCCGGCGGGTTCAGCGGTGAGGGCAGTTCGCCGCGCAGCACGCTGCGCCCGGCGCGGCGGTCGGGGTCGAGGCTCGGGGCGGCGGCGAGCAGCGCGCGGGTGTAGGGGTGCAGCGGCCGCGCGAACACCTCCGCCGAGGCCCCCTGCTCCACCGGCCGGCCGAGGTACATCACCAGCACGTCGTCGGCGATGTGGCGGACCACGGCGAGGTCGTGCGAGATGAACACGTAGGCCATGCCGAGCTCGTCCTGCAGGTCCATCAGCAGGTTGAGCACCTGCGCCTGGATCGACACGTCGAGCGCCGACACCGGTTCGTCGGCCACCACCACGCGCGGCTTCAGCATCAGCGCACGGGCGATCGCGACGCGCTGGCGCTGGCCGCCCGAGAACATGTGCGGGTAGCGCATGTAGTGCTCGGGGCGCAGGCCGACCTTGGCCATCACCTCGCGCACCCGCGCCTCGCGCTCGACGGAGCCGAGATCGGTGTTGATCGCAAGCGGCTCGGCGAGGATCGCGCCGATCTTCTTGCGCGGGTTGAGCGAGCCGTAGGGGTTCTGGAAGATGATCTGCACCTGCCGGCGCGCGCGCCGGCGCTCCGCCTCGCTGGCCGTCGCGTAGTCGCGCCCGTTGAGGCGCAGCGCCCCCGACGACGGCGGCTCGATCAGCGTGAGCTGGCGCGCGAGCGTGGACTTGCCGCAGCCGCTCTCGCCGACCACGGCGAGGGTGCGGTGCGGCGCCAGCGTGAACGACACGCCGTCGAGCGCCTTCACCGTCGCCTTCGGGGCGAGCCAGCCGCGCGACAGCTCGTAGTAGCGGCGCAGGTCCTGCGCCTCCATCACCGCTTCGGGTCCGCTCATGGCGTGGGCCTCCCGTCGGCCGCGAGGGGCGTGTGGCAGCGAACGCCGCCGCGATCGTCGCTGCGCAACTGCGGCGCCTCGGCGCGGCAGCGTTCGGTGGCGTGCGGGCAGCGCGGGTTGAGCAGGCAGCCGCGCGGGCGGTCGTACTGGCCGGGCACCACGCCGGGCAGCGAGGCGAGCCGCGACTTGTAGCTGCCGTGCTCGGGCAGCGAGGCGAGCAGCGCCGCGGTGTAGGGGTGGCGCGGCGCGGCGAACACCGCCTCGACCGCGCCGGTCTCGACCACCTGGCCGGCGTACATCACCACGATGCGCTGGCAGCTCTCGGCGACCACCGCGAGGTCGTGCGTGATCAGCATCAGCCCCATGCGGTTGCGCGTCTGCAGCTCGCGCAGCAGGTCCATGATCTGCGCCTGGATGGTCACGTCGAGCGCGGTGGTGGGCTCGTCGGCGATCAGCAGGCTGGGGTTGCAGGCGATCGCCATCGCGATCATCACGCGCTGGCTCATGCCGCCCGAGAGCTGGTGCGGGTAGGCGTCGATGCGGCTCGCCGGGTCGGGGATGCCGACCTGCTCCAGCAGCTCCAGCGTGCGCGTGCGGCGCTCGGCGCGGCTGCCGCCGGCGTGCACCGCGAGCGCCTCCATGATCTGGAAGCCCACCGTGTAACAGGGGTTCAGGCTGGTCATCGGGTCCTGGAAGATCATCGCGATGTCCTTGCCGACGATGCGCCGCCGCTGCCGGTCGGAGGCGGCGAGCAGGTCCTGGCCGTCGAAGCGCAGGCGCTCGGCGCGCACCCGGCCGGGGTAGTCGATCAGCCCCATCAGCGCGAGCGAGGTCACCGACTTGCCCGAGCCGGACTCGCCGACGATGCCGACCACCTCGCCGCGGTCCACGCTGAGGCTGACGCCATCGACCGCGCGAAACGGCGCCTCCTCGCGGCCGAACTCCACGGTGAGCCTGTCGATTTCGAGCATGGCCATGGCGTCAGCGCTTGAGCTTGGGGTCGAGGGCGTCACGCAGCCCGTCGCCCATCAGGTTGAAGGCGAGCACGGTGACCAGGATCGCAACGCCGGGGAAGGTCACCACCCACCACGCGCGCTGGATGAACTGGCGCGCGTCGGCGAGCATCGTCCCCCACTCGGGCGTGGGCGGCTGCGCCCCCAGGCCGAGGAAGCCGAGCGCGGCGGCGTCGAGGATCGCCGAGGAGAAGCCGAGCGTCGCCTGCACGATCAGCGGCGCCATGCAGTTCGGCAGCACGTTGACGAACATCTGCCGCAGCAGCCCGGCGCCGGCGACCTCGCTCGCGATCACGTAGTCCTTGCTGGTCTCGGCGATCACCGCGGCGCGGGTCAGGCGCACGTAGTGCGGCAGCACCACGATGGCGATGGCGACCATCGCGTTGGCGAGGCTCGGGCCGAGGATCGCGACGATGGCGATCGCCAGCAGCAGGCTCGGCAGCGCCAGCAGGATGTCCATCAGCCGCATGATCAGGCTCTCGACCGTGCCGCGGAAGAAGCCGGCGATCAGCCCGAGCGTGATGCCGACGGCGAGCGACAGCGTCACCACGATCGCCCCGACCAGCAGCGACAGCCGCGCGCCGAACAACAGCCGCGACAGGATGTCGCGGCCGACGTCGTCGGTGCCGAGCAGGAAGCGCGCATCGCCGCCGGCGCTCCACGCCGGCGGCAGCAGCAGCGCGTCGCGGAACTGTTCGTGCGGGGCGTGCGGCGCCACCCACGGCGCCAGCAGCGCGAGCACGGTGATCACGACGATCACCGCGAGCCCGGCCAGCGCGCCGCGGTTGGCGGCGAAGTGGCGCCAGTTCTCGAGCCAGGGGCCCGGCGGTTTTTCCTGTTCGACGACGACGGGCTCGGTGGCACTCATGGCGGCAGCTCCGAAGGGTCAGCGGGCGTGGCGGATACGCGGGTTGATCAGGCCGTAGAGCATGTCGACCAGCAGGTTGACCAGCATCACCACGGCGGCGACGAGCAGGATGCCGCCCTGCACCGCCGGGTAGTCGCGGCGGCTGATCGAGTCCACCAGCCACTTGCCCACGCCCGGCCAGGCGAAGATGGTCTCGGTGAGGATGGCGCCGGCGAGCAGCGTGCCGATCTGCAGGCCGATCACGGTCACCACCGGGATCAGCGCGTTGCGCAGCGCGTGCACCAGGATCACCCGCGTCTGCGACAGCCCCTTGGCGCGCGCCACGCGGATGTAGTCCTCGCGGATCACCTCCATCATCGACGAGCGCGTCATCCGCGCCACCACCGCGAGCGGGATGGTGCCGAGCACGATCGACGGCAGCACCAGGTGGTGCAGCGCCGAGGCGAAGGCGTCGGTGTCGCCGGCGAGCAGCGTGTCGATCAGCATGAAGCCGGTCACCGGCTCGACGAAGTAGGCCACCGCGATGCGCCCCGACACCGGCGTCCAGCCCAGGTTGACCGAGAACACCAGGATCAGCAGCAGCGCCCACCAGAAGATCGGCATCGAGTAGCCGGCGAGCGAGACACCCATCACCGTGTGGTCGAACACCGAGCCGCGCCTGATGGCGGCGAGGATGCCCACCGGCAGCCCGATGACGACGGCGAACAGCATCGCGCACAGCGACAGCTCGATGGTCGCCGGGAACAGCGTGAAGAACTCCGTCAGCACCGGCTCGCGGGTCTTGATCGAGCGGCCGAGGTCGCCCTGCAGCGCCGCGCCGATGTAGTTCAGGTACTGCTGCCACAGCGGCTGGTCGAAGCCCATCTCCCGCATCAGTTGCGCGTGGCGGGCGGGGTCGATGCCGCGCTCGCCGGCGAGCAGCTCGATCGGGTCGCCGGGAATCAGGTGGATCAGGGCGAAGGCGATCAGCGTGACGCCGATGAAGGTCGGCACCAGCAGGCCCACACGGCGCAGCACGAAGCTCAGCATGGCGGCACGCTCCCGATGGCCGTGCCCGGACCCGGCGGCTGCGCCGGGCCCGGGCGCGGGCTCACTTGATGTCGACCCCGTAGAACAGGTTGAGGCCGAAGGGGTGGATGCGGAAGTCGACGACTTCCTTGCGCACCGGCTGGTAGACCACCGAGTGCGCGATGGTGATCCACGGCGCCTGCTCCTTGAACACCACCTGCGCCTGCTCGTAGAGCTTGGTGCGCTCGGCGACGTCGGAGACCATGCGCGCCTTGGTGATCAGCTCCTGGTAGGGCGCGTAGCACCACTTGGCGTAGTTGCTGCCGGTCTTCGCCGACTCGCAGGACAGCAGCGTGGCGAGGAAGTTGTCCGGGTCGCCGTTGTCGCCGGTCCAGCCCATCAGCGCGGTCTGGTGCTCGCCGGCCTTCAGCCGCTTCAGGTACTCGCCCCATTCGAAGCTGACGATCTTCGCCTTCACGCCGATCCTGGCCCAGTCGGCCTGGATCATCTCGGCCATGCGCCGGGCGTTGGGGTTGTAGGGCCGCTGCACCGGCATCGCCCACAGGTCGGTCTCGAAGCCGTCGCCGAGGCCGGCCTCCTTGAGCAGCGCCCTGGCCTTCTCGGGGTCGTAGGGGTAGTCCTGCACCGCGTCGTTGTACGACCAGATGGTCGGCGGGATCGGGTTCTTCGCCACCTTGCCGGCGCCCTGGTAGACCGCCTCGATGATCGCCGCCTTGTTCACCGCCAGGTTCAGCGCCTGGCGCACGCGCATGTCGTCGAAGGGCTTCTTCTGCGTGTTGAACGCCAGGTAGCCGATGTTGAGCCCTTCCTGCGACAGCAGGTTGATGTTCGGGTCGGTCTTCATCGCCGCCAGGTCGGCGGGGTTGGGGTAGGACATCACGTGGCACTCGCCGGCCTTGAGCTTGGCGTAGCGCACCGAGGCATCGGGCGTGATCGCGAACACCAGCGTGTCGATCGGCGCCTTGCCGCGCCAGTAGTCGGCGTTGGCCTTGTAGCGGATCACCGCGTCCTTCTGGTAGTTGACGAGCTGGAACGGCCCGGTGCCGACCGGCTTCAGGTCGATGGTCTCGGGCCTGCCCGCCTTCATCATCGCGTCGGCGTACTCGGCCGACATGATCGAGCCGAGGTCCATCGCGATGTCGGCGAGGAACGGCGCCTCCGGGTGCTTCAGCACGAAGCGCACGGTGTCGTCGTCGACCTTCTCGACCTTGTCGATCAGCGCCGGCAGGTCCATGCCCTCGAAGTACTCGTAGGTGCCGCCCGAGACCTTGTGGTACGGGTGGTTCTTGTCGAGCTGGCGCAGGAAGCTGAACACCACGTCGTCGGCGTTGAAGTCGCGCGTCGGCTTGAAGTCGGCGGTGGTGTGGAACTTCACCCCCTTGCGCAGGTGGAAGGTGTACTGCAGCCCGTCGGGTGACACCTCCCAGCGTTCCGCGAGGCCCGGGATGATCGTCGTCGCGCCGCGCTCGAACTCCACCAGGCGGTTGTAGAGCGGCTGCGAGACGGCGTCGAAGGTCGTGCCGGCGGTGTAGAACTGCGCATTGAAGCCCTCGGGGCTCGCCTCGGAGCAATACACCAGCGTCTTCGCGGCGAACGCCGGCGCGGCGATCAGGGAGGCGGCGACCGCGGCCGCCAGGCACAGGCGTGACTGGAACATGAAGCGTACCCCGTAAGCGTTGGCCAGCATGGAACCCGGTACCCGGACCACCCTGCGTACCGGCACACGCTCAAATGTAGTCACCCGGCTACAAAGCGCACCCCCGTTGTGCAATGGCCGGCGACCGCCGCACCCCGCGACCGTGGCGACGTGCCGGCGGCCGGCTAAGCTCGATGGGAAACGAAGAAGATCCGCTGGGAGCGCACCCGTGAAGCCGCATGGCCCCCGCAAGCCGCTGGACCCGTGGCGCGCCCTGGCGACCGGGATGTCGACGCCCGCGTCGGCCCCGGTGCCACCGCCAGCGCCCGCGACGACTGACGCTGCGGCAGCGCCGGCCACGGAACCTGCAACGACGCCAGCGCCGGAAGCCGCCCCGACTGACGCCACCCCCTCCGGCAAGGACCTGCTCGACACCGTCAACGCGGCCGCCGGCACGGTCGCCGGGCTGCACGTCGCCTTCATGGCGCTCAGCGCCTACGTGGTGGTGACGGTGTGGGGCACCACCCACCGCGACCTCGCGCTCGACAGCCCGGTGAAGCTGCCGCTGATCGACGTGCAGGTGGGGCTCACCAGCTTCTACGCTGCGGTGCCGTGGCTGTACTGGCTGGTGCACCTGAACCTGCTGATCCAGTTCGAACTGCTGGCGCGCAAGACCTGGGCGTTCTCGACCACCACCGACTACGCCGCGCTGGCGCCACGCCTGTACCTGTTCCCCTTCGTCCACTACCTGCTGCACGGCGCCGGCCGGCTGGTGCGGCCGCTGCTGGCGGTGGCGGTGTTCACCAGCGTGATCGCGTTTCCGTGGTTCGTGCTGCTGTTCGTGCAGGTGAAGTTTCTCGCCTATCACTCGGAGGCGATCACCTGGTCGCAGCGCGGCGCGGTGTGGATGGATGCGATTACGGTGAGGTTGTTATGGCCGCTGATCGCCTCGCGCAGCGGCATTTGGGAGAGTGGTTTCCAATCGGAGTGCTGGCATGACAAATCCGGTCGCAAGATCGGTGCCTCGCCGTGGCTGGCGACGCGTGCGATGGCGATCGGCTTTCTGATTACGGTCGGCTTCGCCACCGTCGCCCTGGTGCCGGGCCAGCGCTACGAGACGCAGGGCGAAGGAGACTCCGCGAAGCTGGTCTGGCACCTCGACGGCTTCGAAGGCCAACTGGTGCGTTGGCTCAATCGCAGCACATTGTCGGATTGGGGGCGATGCCGCTGGCTGGTCGGCGGCGCGCTTACGCTCCGGGTTCGAGCCGAAGCGGCTGACAAGGACTCGGAACCACCCGCCGCCTGCGCGGATCAGGATGTTCGCGGCAAGCTCGGCCCGACGCTGTGGCTCACCGCCTGGCTGTTCGACCCGCATCGTGATGCGCGAGGTAGAGCGATCGGCACCGAAGCGGAGCCGCTGCTCGCACGCCTGCTCCCCGAGCGCTACCTCGACCTGCACGGCGAGGTGCTGCTGGACGAGAAACCCTCCGCCGAAGTGCGGCACGCGCTGCGGGGCGATCTCGACCGCCTGCCGGCCGGACGGACCATCACCGGAGCCGGGGCGGCGCCAGCGCCGGCGGAGAACGCGTCGGAGAAACAGAAAACGCTGAAGGACGCGCTCGCCCAGACGGTGCCACTCGGCAAGCTGAAGGGGCGCGACCTGCAGGGCGCCGACCTCAGCGGCGCCGTGCTGCCGCTCGCCGATCTGAGCGAGTCACGCCTGGCCGGGGCGAATCTCGTCAGCGCCCAGATCCAGGGTGCCCGCCTCAACCTCGCCTACCTCCAAGGCGCGAGCCTCGACCGCGCCAACCTCCAGGGCGCGCGCCTCGACTTCGCCCAGCTCCAGGGCGCGCGCCTCGACTTCGCCCAGCTCCAGGGCGCGAGCCTCGTCGGCGCCCAGCTCCAGGGCGCGCGCCTCGACTTCGCCCAGCTCCAGGGCGCGTACCTCGTCAACGCCCAGCTCCAGGGCGCGCGCCTCGACTTCGCCCAGCTCCAGGGCGCGCGCCTCGACGGCGCCCAGCTCCAGGGCGCGAGCCTCGTCGGCGCCCGGCTCCAGGGCGCGAGCCTCGACGGCGCCCGGCTCCAGGGCGCGCGCCTCTTCACCGCCCAACTCCAGGGCGCGAGCCTCTTCACCGCCCAACTCCAGGGCGCGAGCCTCGGCGGCGCCCAACTCCAGGGCGCGAGCCTCGACCTCGCCCAACTTGATGCGGCCGATCTGAGTCGCACAGCGCTTGCCGGCGCTACAGGGACGGGCGTCTCTGCTGAAGCCGCCGCCTTGCGCGGCGTGTCGGATCAGCTGCTGAGCGCCGACGCGGTCGAGGCGCTGCGGCAAGGCGTCGAACCGTACCTCGACCCCGGAGCGCTGGAAGCCTTCACCGCGCGCCTCGCGGCGGCCCGGCAGCAGGGCTTCGGCACGCTGCGCATCACAGGTGACTGCTTCGGCCCCGAGGCGCTCGGCTGTCGTGAACAGGGTCGGGACTTCGCGGCGTTCCGCGCCGAAAAACATCTTCCAGCGCTCATGCGACGGGCGTGTGCAGACGCGGACGTCGCACGCGGACTCACTCGGCGGTGGTCAGTTTTTGAACGGTTCCTTCGCGGCATCGACACGGGCGACGCCGACTTCGGCCTCGCGCAAGCACTGGCCGCACGACTCGGCGATGCGGACTGCCAGGGCCTGGCCGCGCTGACGGATGCGGATCGGGAAACCCTGGAGCAGGCCGTCGCAGACGAACAGGACGCGGCGGCACGCGCGCCCGCTCAGCCCTGATGCCATGGACGGCATACCGCCGGGCGCCAGTCCCGCCCTCGCCGCGGCCGGCCCGCGGTGACGGAGACGGGCCGGCGCCCACCCACTCGAACTCACACCGCACGCAACCCGCCCGCCCCGGCCGCCGTCGTCGCCCCTGGCCGCCGCGGCGAAGCCCGGAGCCGTCGGCTATGGTTCGGGGCGCGAGCGGTCGTGCGGCCCGGCGGATGACGTGATCCGCGGCGGCGGAGCGGCCCGGCCGCGGCGAACCCGCAACGGCGTAGCGACGCGGATGTCGCCTCCGCCCACCCACCTCGAGAGGAGCAAGACGATGAGCGTGATCCGGCACCCGAAGGATTTCTGGTCGGGGGTGATGTACCTCGCCTTCGGCCTCGCCGCCGTGTGGCTGGCGCGCGACTACGGCATGGGCAGCGCCGGGCGCATGGGGCCCGGCTACTTCCCCACCGTGCTCGGCGCGCTGCTCGCGCTGATCGGGCTGATCTCGGCGGTGCGCGCCTTCTTCGGCGACGGTGAGGGCATCGGCCGCTTCGCGCTGGGCGAGGTGGCGCTGGTGCTCGGCGCCGTGCTGCTGTTCGGCTTCCTGGTGCGCAGCGCCGGGCTCGTCGTCGCGCTGCCCGCGCTGGTGGTGATCGGCGCCTTCGCCAGCAAGCGCTTCCGCCTGGCGCCCTCGCTGCTGCTCGCCGCCGGGCTGACGGTGTTCAGCGTGCTGGTCTTCGTCAAGGGCCTCGGCGTGCCGATGCCGATGCTCGGCACGTGGTTCGGAGGCTGACGCGATGGAGATCCTCGCCAACCTGTGGCTCGGCCTCGAAACGGCGATGAGCCTCGCCAACCTCGCC
The DNA here is from genome assembly GCF_004341245.1 of Plasticicumulans lactativorans. GTDB lineage: Bacteria > Pseudomonadota > Gammaproteobacteria > Competibacterales > Competibacteraceae > Plasticicumulans_A > Plasticicumulans_A lactativorans. The sequence goes on from NZ_SLWY01000006.1 coordinate 123,408, forward strand.
TACTGCCTGCTCGGGGTGTTCCTCGGCACCGCCATCGGCGTGCTGCCCGGCCTCGGCCCGGTCGCCACCATCGCGATGCTGCTGCCGGCCACCTTCGGCCTGCCGCCGGTGGCGGCGCTGATCATGCTCGCCGGCATCTACTACGGCGCGCAGTACGGCGGCTCGACCACGGCGATCCTGGTCAACCTGCCGGGTGAATCGTCCTCGGTGGTCACCGCGCTCGACGGCTACCAGATGGCGCGCCAGGGGCACGCCGGCAAGGCGCTCGCCACCGCGGCGATCGGCTCGTTCATCGCCGGTACGCTGTCGACGCTGCTGATCGCCTTCTTCGCCCCGCCGCTCGCCGACGTGGCGCTGACCTTCGGCCCGGCCGAGTACTTCTCGCTGATGGTGCTGGGCCTGGTCGCCTCGATCGTGCTCGCCCACGGCTCGCTGCTGCACGCCGTCGGCATGATCGTGTTCGGCCTGCTGCTCGGCCTGGTCGGCACCGACGTCAATTCGGGCACCGCGCGCTACACCTTCGACCTGCCCGAGCTCGCCGACGGCATCAACTTCGTCGTGGTGGCGATGGGCGTGTTCGGCATCGGCGAGATCGTGCGCAACCTGGAGCACGAGATGACGCGCGAGGTGATGATCAAGCGCGTCACCGGGCTGTTGCCGACGCGCGAGGACTTCAGGCGCATCATCGCCCCGGTGCTGCGCGGCACCGCGCTCGGCTCGGTGCTCGGCATCCTCCCCGGCGGCGGCGCGATGCTCGCGTCGTTCTCCGCCTACGCGCTGGAGAAGAAGGTCTCGCCGAACGCGGCCAACTTCGGCAAGGGCGCGATCGAGGGCGTGGCGGCGCCCGAATCGGCCAACAACGCCGGCGCGCAGACCTCGTTCATCCCGATGCTGACGCTCGGCATTCCGTCGAACCCGGTGATGGCGCTGATGATCGGCGCGATGATCATCCAGGGCATCCAGCCCGGCCCGGCGGTGATGACCGAGCAGCCGACGCTGTTCTGGGGCCTGATCGTGTCGATGTGGATCGGCAACTTCTTCCTGCTGGTGCTCAACCTGCCGCTGATCGGGCTGTGGGTGCGGATGATCCTGGTGCCCTACCACCTGCTCTACCCGGCGATCCTGGTGTTCTGCGCGATCGGCGTGTTCAGCCTCAACAACAGCACCTTCGACGTCCACCTGATGGCGCTGTTCGGACTCGCCGGCTACGTCTTCGCCAAGCTCGACTGCGAGCCGGCGCCGCTGATGCTCGGCTTCATCCTCGGCCCGATGATGGAGGAGTACCTGCGCCGCGCGCTGCTGCTGTCCAAGGGCGACCCGAGCGTGTTCGTCACCCGCCCGATCAGCGCGGTGATGTTGCTGCTGGCGCTCGCCGGGCTCATCGCGGTGCTGAGCCCGGCGCTGCGCAGGAAGCGCGACGAGGCCTTCACCGAGGACGACTGAGGCCGGCCCCGCTCACCGGCGGCCGCCGCCTTCCCGCGCGGCCGGCCGCCTCCCGACGTGCGGCGCAGCGCCGCCGCTGCGCTTGAGGGCATGCACATGGCGATTTACGCGTTGGACGGGGTGGCCCCGACGATTGCCGCATCGGCCTGGGTCGCCGACAGCGCCGAAGTCATCGGCAACGTCGCGCTGGGCGAGGACGCCAGCGTCTGGTTCGGCGTGGTGATCCGCGGCGACGGCCCGGACACCATCCGCATCGGCCGCGGCACCAACATCCAGGATGCCAGCGTGCTGCACGCCGATCCGGGCAGGCCGCTGGAGATCGGCGACCACGTCACCGTCGGCCACCAGGCGATGCTGCACGGCTGCAGCATCGGCGACGGCTCGCTGATCGGCATCGGCGCCGTGGTGCTGAACGGCGCGCGCATCGGCAGGCACTGCCTGGTCGGCGCCGGCGCGCTGGTCACCGAGGGCAAGGCGTTCCCCGACGGCTCGCTGATCGTCGGCAGCCCGGCGCGGGTGGCGCGCACGCTCACCCCCGAGCAGATCGACGGGCTCGCGCGAAGCGCCCGCCACTACGTCGACAACGCCGCGCGCTTCCGCCGCGGCCTCGTGCGGCTCGGCTGAGCCCTGCGCGCGCGCCGGCCTCAGCCGGCGTGCAGTTCGTTGACGAGCGGCTCGCCGCGCTCGAAGGCGCTGGCGCTCGCCAGCGTGGTCGCGCAGATCGTGCCGATCGCCTCGCGGGTGAAGAAGCCCTGGTGGCCGGTGACGATCACGTTCGGGAACGCCACCAGCCGCTGCAGCACGTCGTCGGCGATGATCGACGACGACAGGTCGCGGAAGAACACCCCCGCCTCCTGCTCGTAGACGTCGATCCCGAGCCCGCCGAGCTGGCCGCTCTTCAGTGCCCCGATCGCCGCCTCGGTGTCGAGCAGCCCGCCGCGGCTGGTGTTGATCACCAGCGCGCCGCGCTTCATCCGCGCCAGCGTGTCGGCGTTGATGATGCGGCGCGTCTCGGGGGTCAGCGGGCAGTGCAGCGAGATCACGTCGGCGCGATCGATGATCTCGTCGAGCCCGGCGTAGCGCCCGCCGAGCGCCTCGAATTCGGCGTTCGGGTAGGCGTCGTAGCCGAGCAGCTCGCAGCCGAAGCCGGCCATGATGCGCGCGAACACGCGGCCGATCTTGCCGGTGCCGAGCACCGCCACGCTGCGCCCGTGCAGGTCGAAGCCCATCAGCCCGTCGAGCGCGAAGTTGCCGTCGCGGGTGCGGTTGTAGGCGCGGTGCACCTTGCGGTCGAGCGCGAGCAGCAGCGCCACCGCGTGCTCGGCGACCGAGTACGGCGAGTAGTCGGTGACGCGCACCACGCGGATGCCGAGCCGCGCCGCGGCGTCCAGGTCGACGTTGTTGAAGCCGGTGCAACGCAGTGCGACCAGCCGCGTGCCGCCGGCGGCGAGCTTGGCGAGCGTGGCGGCGTCGGCGTGGTCGTTGACGAAGATGCACACCGCCGGCACGCCCGCGGCGAGGCTCGCGGTGCTGAGGCTGAGCGGGGCTTCCTCGAACACGAGCGCATGGCCGTGCTCGGCGTTGGCCGCGGTGAGAAGTTCGCGGTCGTAGCGCTGGGTGCTGAAGACGACGATCTGCATGGCGTAAGGCTCTCCTGGGCCTGCGGGCGAGTGGCGCGCGCAGCATAGCCGGGCGCCACGCCCGGCACACCGGCGGCCCCGTGCGCGGCTGACGTGGGTCAAGCCGGCGCGCCGGCCGGCTCCCGCACCGCCAGCAGCGCCACCGTGAAGGCGAGCAGGAACACCGCGGCACCGACCAGGAAGGTCGCGGCGGGCCCGAACGCCGGCCAGACCTGCCCGGAGAGCCAGGCGCCGAGGCCGCCGCCGAGGCCGCCGCTCATGCTCGCGTAGAGCGCCTGCCCGCGCCCCTGGTGGCGCGGCCCGAACCAGCGCTGCACCAGTTGCACCGCCACCGCGTGGCAGATGCCGAAGCTCGCCGCGTGCAGCAGTTGCGCGAGCAGCACGGCGCCGAGCTGTGCGGCGGCGAGTCCGACCAGCGTCCAGCGCAGCGCGCTCAGCAGCAGCGCCGCGAGCAGCAGGCGGCGCGGGCCGAAGCGCGTCCACAGCCGCGGCATCACGATGAACACGCCGATCTCGGCGAGCACGCCGAGGCTCCACAGCGCGCCCACGGCCTCGCGGCCGTAGCCGTTCGCCGCCAGGTGGATCGAGTAGAAGGTGTAGTAAGGGCCGTGCGCGACCTGCACCAGGCAGCTCACCGCGAGCAGCGCCTGCACCTCGCGGCGGCGCAGCACGCTGCCGAGGCCGCCGCCCCCGGCGTCGTGGCGCTGCACCGGGCCGTCGGCCACCGCCAGGCTGAGCAGCCACAGCGCCGCCAGCAGCCCGCCCAGCAGCAGCGGCGTGACGCCGCTGCCGAGGCGCTCGAGCAGCGGCGCGAAGCCGCTCACCGCGACGATGAAGCCGACCGAGCCCCACAGCCGGATGCGGCCGTAGCGCGCGCCGTCGCGGCCGAGGTGCGCGAAGGTCGTCGCCTCGAACTGCGACAGCGTGCCGGCCGAGAACACCACGTAGGCGACGGTGACCGCGGCGAGCACCGCGACGCTGTCGGGCACCACCAGCAGCGCCGCGACGGCGAGCGCGGCGAGCCCGCCCGCCAGCCGCACCACCGCCATCGGCCGGCCGCGGCGGTCGGCGAGCCAGCCCCACAGGTTCGGCACCACCACGCGGGTGGCCGAGGCGAGGCCGAGCAGGCTGCCGATCGCCTCCGGCGACAGGCCGCGCGCCTGCAGGTACGGCGGCCAGTAGGGGATGAACACCCCGACCGCGGCGAAGAACAGGAAGTAGTACGCGCCGAGGCGGACGAACATCGTGCGCGGCGGCGTCAGCCGACGCGGCCGGGGATCGCCGGGGTGGCCACGCGCACGTCGGCGTTCTGCGCGCGCTGGCGCAGCGCGTGGTCCATCAGCACCAGCGCGACCATCGCCTCGGCGATCGGCGTGGCGCGGATGCCGACGCAGGGGTCGTGGCGCCCGGTGGTGACCACCTCGCAGGGCACGCCGTCGACGTCGATGCTGCGCCCGGGCAGGCGGATGCTGGAGGTCGGCTTGAGCGCGATGTGCGCGACCACGTCCTGCCCGGTGGAGATGCCACCGAGGATGCCGCCGGCGTGGTTGCTGAGGAAGCCGGCCGGCGTCAGCTCGTCGCGGAACTCGGTGCCGCGCGCCTCGACGCAGGCGAAGCCGTCGCCGATCTCGACGCCCTTGACCGCGTTGATGCTCATCAGCGCGTGCGCGAGCTCGGCGTCGAGGCGGTCGAAGATCGGCTCGCCGAGCCCCACCGGCACGCCCGACGCGACCACCGTCACTTTGGCGCCGACCGAGTCGCCGGACTTGCGCAGCGCATCCATGAAGGCTTCGAGCTCGGGCAGCTTGTCCGGGTCGGGGCAGAAGAACGGGTTGTCGTCGACCGCTTCCCACAGCAGCCGCTCGGGGCGGATCGGGCCGAGCTGCGACAGGTAGCCGCGCACCTCGGTGCCGTGGTGCTCGCGCAGCCACTTCTTGGCGATCGCGCCGGCCGCCACCCGCATCGCCGTCTCGCGCGCCGACGAGCGCCCGCCGCCGCGGTAGTCACGGTGCCCGTACTTGTGGTGGTAGGTGTAGTCGGCGTGGCCGGGGCGGAACTGCGCGGCGATCTTGCCGTAGTCCTTCGAGCGCTGGTCGACGTTGTCGATGACGAGCGCGATCGGGCTGCCGGTGGTGCGGCCCTCGAACACGCCGCTGAGGATGCGCACTTCGTCGGGCTCGCGCCGCTGCGTGGTATGGCGGCTGGTGCCGGGGCGGCGGCGGTCGAGGTCGTGCTGCAGGTCGGCCTCGCACAGTTCGAGCCCGGGCGGGCAGCCGTCGACGATGCCGACCAGGCCGGGGCCGTGGCTTTCGCCGGCGGTGGTGACGCTGAAGAGCTTGCCGTAGGTATTGCCGGACATGGCGGGCTCGCTGCTGGGGTCGGAAACGGGGCCGCCATTCTCCGCGCGCCCGCCCACCGCTGCCAAGCGCGGCGCGGCCGCGGCTCAGCGGTAGACGCTCTGCGCCGCCGCGCTCCAGCCGAGGCGCTCCAGCACCGCGGCGAAGGCGCCGGACGGCGGCGCCTGCACGTCGAGCTCGCCGCCGGCCGGGTGCGGCAGGCGCAGGCGCGCGGCGTGCAGCAGCAGGCGGTGGCAGTCGAGGTGCTCGCGGAACACGCGGTTGTGGCGACCGTCGCCGTGCGTGGTATCGCCGATCAGCGGGTGGCTGGCGTGGTGGAAATGCTTGCGGATCTGGTGCCGGCGGCCGGTCTGCGGCTGCACCGCGACGAGCGAGTAGCGCGCGCTCGGGTAGCGGCCGACCGCGAGCGGCCAGGTCGCGGTGGCGAGGCAGCGGTAGGCGGTGGTCGCCGTCTGCGGCGCGCGCCCTTCCTCCTCCACCAGCGGGTGGTCGATCACGCCGGCCGGGTCGGCCCAGCCCCGCACCACGCCGAGGTAGGTCTTGGTGGCGCTGCGGGCTTCGAACTGCGCGCAGGCGGCGCGCGCCGCGGCGGCCGAGAGCCCGAACAGCACCACCCCCGAGGTCGGCCGGTCGAGCCGGTGCACCAGGTACACGCGCCGCCGCAACTGGTCGCGCAGGCGCTGCATCAGCACCTCGCCGACCTCGGCGGCGAGGTCGCTGCGGTGCATCAGCAGCCCTGCGGGCTTGTCGACGGCGACGAAGTCCGCGTCGGCGTAGACGACCGCGAGCGGTGCCGGGCGGCTCACGCGGCGCCACCGTCGACGCGCGCGAGCAGCCCGCGCAGGTCGGTGACGAAGCGGTCGCGGTGCCAGAAGTGCGGGCTGTGGTCGGCGCCGGGGTAGCTCAGGCGCTGCGCGCCGGGGATCTGCGCCTGCACCCAGGCGGCGGTGGCGGCGGCGTAGAAGTTGCTCTCGGCGCCGTACACCAGCAGCGTCGGCACCGCGATCGTCGGCAGCACGGCGCGCCAGTCGCCGGCGGCGAGCGTCAGCCAGCACGCGGTGAGGGCCGCGGCGTCGAGCCCGCGCAGGTGCTCGCGGCTGCGCTGGAACTTCTCGGGCTCGCGCGCGTAGCGCTCGGCCATGCGCCGGTTGTGGCCGCCGGCGGCGAGCTCCAGCACCGCCTCGGCGAAGTCCTCGCGCTGGCGCGCGGCAAACCAGCGCGCGCGGATGGCGTCGAAGTCGCCGTAGATGCCGTGGCGCCAGCCGGCGTCGGTGACGAGCTTCGGCGACTGGTCGATCAGGCACAGCCCGGCGATCGCCGCGCCGCCGTGGCGGCGCAGGTACTCCCAGATCGTCAGCACGCCCATCGAGTGGCCGACCAGCACCGGCCGCACCAGCGCGAAATGCGCGATCAGCTCGGCGAGGTCGTCGGCCATCCGCGCGACCGTCGCCGGCGCGCCGGTGAGCGGGTGCCCGGCGTGGGCGCGCGCGTCCCAGGCGAAGCTCTCGCATTCGCCGGCGAGCGCGGTGGTGACGTGGGCCCAGTCGGCGTGGCTCGAGGTCCAGCCGTGCAGCAGCACCAGCGGGCGGCCGTGGCCGCGGCGCTTGAGGTGGATCGACTGCCCATCGGAAGCGGTGAAGCGGACGAGCGGATGCGGCATGGCGGCGGTCGGGCGGGAACGGGCAGCGGCCATGATGCCAAAGCGGCTCCTGCGCGGCGACCGCGTCCCGGTCTACGATGGACCTTCCGCACCGTCACCCGTCCGCCCGATGCCCGAGATGCCGCGCCCGCCCGCCCCCGCCCCGCTGCCGCCGCCGGCGCGTGCGCTGCTGCTCGCCGGCCTGCTCGCGCTCTGCGCCCCGGCCGGCGCCGCCGGCGACGATGCCGACGCGGCGGCGGCACCGCGCGCCGCACCGGCGCCGCGGCCGACGCGCTTCGATGCGCTGATCGAGGCCGCCGCGCGCCGCCACCGCCTCGACCCGGCGCTGATCCACGCGATGATCCGCGCCGAGTCGGGCTACGACCCGCGCGCGGTGTCGCACCGCGGGGCGCTCGGGCTGATGCAGCTGATGCCGGCGACCGCCGCCGAGCTCGGCCTCGCCGAGCCCTTCGACCCCGCCGCCAACATCGACGCCGGCAGCCGCTACCTGCGCCGCCAGCTCGACCGCTTCCACAACCTGAGCCTGGTGATGGCGGCGTACTACGCCGGCGCGCAGCCGGTGCTCGCGGCGGGCCGGCGGGTGCCCGCCGACCCCGACGTGCGCCGCTACGTGGTGCGGGTGATCGAGTACTACTTCAACCGCAAGGGCATCCCGACCGGGCGCCCGTGATGCGGCAGCCTGCAGCGGGCATCACGGCTGCAGGTGGTACTCCAGCAGTTCCCAGGTCTGCTTGTGCCGCCCGCCCGTGGCGGCGGGCTCGTCGAACTCGCGCCGCACCACGTTGCGCACGGCAGGGGCGTACCACAGGCGCTCGTGCACCCGGCCGTGGAGTTCGCGCTCGCCGATGCGCCCGCCGTTGCGGCCTTCGCCTTCGATGCGCAGCGCGTGGAGGATGCCGGCCGGCACGTGCACCTCCTCCCAGCCGACGACGCGGAAGCGCAGGCTGCGGTCGAGCAGGAAGCCGGCCTCCCAGTTGTGGCGGATCTGCACCTCGCCCGACCACTCGGCGCCGGGTTCGAGCGGGAACTGAAAGTACGGGTAGAACGGCGTGAAGCTGACGAGCCGGTGCGCGCCGACCTCGCGCTCGACGAGGTTCAACTGCCGGTCGAGCCGCGTCCGCTGGAAGCCGCCGAAATCGATCTCCTGGGATTCGAGCCGGTAGCCGTCGGCGTCGACGCCGGTGACGCGCTGCATCAGCGGCGTCGCCTGTCCGTCCTCGGTGAGCCGGTACACCCAGGTGTCGTCGACGCGCAGGGTCGGCGCCTGCACCGCGGCGTCCGACGCCGCCAGCGCCGGCGCCGCGCAGAGCGCCGCCAGCGCCAGCCCGGCAAGGCCCGTCCGCCACCCGTGCGCGCTCATGCCGCACCCCCGCACGGCAGGGCCCGCCGGCCGTGCGCAGGCGGCGGGGTCGGATGGCGGTTCGGCAGCGGCATGGCGGCGTCCTCGGCGGTACACCCCTCCAGCGTAGCCGCCCGCCGCCGCGGCGCAGGGCGCGTGGCGCCCGGCCGCCTCAGGCCCGCCCGTCCTTCAGCGCCTCGAGCTGGTCCCAGCGCGCGTAGGCGGCGGCGAGTTCGTCGCCGAGCGCGTTCAGGCGTTCGAGCACCGCGTTCTGCTCGGCCTTGGGCTGGCGGTAGAAGCCGGCGTCGGCGGTGCGCGCGCTGAGGGCGGCCTGTTCGGCTTCGAGCGCCTCGATGCGCGCCGGCAGGGCGTCGAGCTCGCGCGCGTCCTTGTAGCTCAGCTTGCCCGGCTTCGGCTTGGCCGGCTCGGCGGCGACCGGCACCGGCGGGCGCGCCTCGACCCGGGGCTTGGCCGCCGGCGCCACCGGTGCGCCGCGCTGGCGCAGCCAGTCGGAGTAGCCACCGACGTACTCGCGCACCCGCCCGTCGCCCTCGAACACGAAGCTCGACGTGACCACGTTGTCGAGGAAGGCGCGGTCGTGCGACACCAGCAACAGGGTGCCGCCGAAGTCCATCAGGCGCTCCTCGAGCAGTTCGAGGGTCTCGATGTCGAGGTCGTTGGTGGGCTCGTCGAGCACCAGCAGGTTGGCCGGCTGGCTGAACAGGCGCGCCAGCAGCAGGCGGTTGCGTTCACCGCCGGACAGCGAGCGCACCGGCGTGCGGGTGCGCTCGGGGCTGAACAGGAAGTCCTGCAGGTAGCTGATGATGTGCTTGCGCTCGCCGCCGATCTCGATGAACTCGCGGCCCTCGGCGATGTTGTCGATGACGCTGAGCTCGGGGTCGAGGCGGGCGCGGAGCTGGTCGAAGTAGGCCACCTCGAGCTTGGTGCCGAGGCGCACGCTGCCGCGGTCGGGGGTGAGCTGGCCGAGCAGCAGGCGCAGCAGCGTGGTCTTGCCGGCGCCGTTGGGGCCGATCAGGCCGATGCGATCGCCGCGCATGATGCGCGCCGAGAAGTCGCGCACGATCGGCCTGCCTTCCCACGCGTAGCCGATGTCGGTGACCTCGGCGACCAGCTTGCCGGAGGCCGCCGCCTCCTCGACGCTGAAGCTCGCCCGGCCCTGCACCTCGCGCCGCGCGCGGCGCTCCTCGCGCAGTGCCTTCAGCGCCCGCACGCGGCCCTCGTTGCGGGTGCGCCGCGCCTTGATGCCCTGGCGGATCCACGCCTCCTCCTGCGCGAGCTTCTTGTCGAACAGCGCGTTGTGGCGCGCCTCCTCCTCCAGCGCCGCGGCCTTCTTCTCGAGGAAGTTCGGGTAGTCGCCGGGCCAGCTGGTGAGCTTGCCGCGGTCGAGTTCGAGGATGCGCGTGGCCAGGCGTTCGAGCAGCGCGCGGTCGTGGGTGACGAACAGCACGCCACCGCGGAAGTCGAGCAACTGCTCTTCGAGCCACTGGATGGCCTCGACGTCGAGGTGGTTGGTGGGCTCGTCGAGCAGCAGCAGGTCGGGGTCGCCGACCAGCGCGCGGCCCAGCAGCACGCGCCGCCGCCAGCCGCCCGACAGCTCGCCGAGCGTGGCGTCGGCGGGCAGGCTCAGGCGCGACAGGATCTGCTCGACGCGCTGGTTGAGGCTCCAGCCGTCGCGGGCCTCCAGTTCGTGCTGCAGGTGCTCCATGCGCTTCAGCAGCGCGTCGGAGTGATCGTGCGCCACGGCGTGCGCGACCGCGTGGTAGTCGGCGAGCAGGCGGCCGATCTCGGGCAGGCCGTCGGCGACCATCTCGAACACCGTGCAATCGCCGGCCTCGGGCATCTCCTGCTCGAGGCGCGCGATCTTCAGCCCCGGCTGGCGCCAGATCTCGCCGCCGTCGGGCGCCTGGGTGCCGTCGACCAGCTTGAGCAGCGTGGACTTGCCGGTGCCGTTGCGCCCGATCAGGCACACGCGCTCGCCGGCGTCGATCTGGAAGCTGGCGTGGTCGAGCAGGCTGGCGAGGCCGAAGGCGATGCTGACGTCGGTGAAACTCAGGAGCGGCATGGCGGCGGGACTCGGAGCGGCGGGACGCCCGATTGTAGCCGAGCCGCCCCGCGACGAGGCCGCCGCCCGTCGCCCTTCAGGCGGCGGCGGGTGCGGCCGCCTGCAGCGGCAGCCCGGCGGCTTCCCAGTCGGCCTTGCCGCCCTTGTAGACGCGCACCTTCGAATAGCCGAGCACGCCGAGGCGGTGCGCCGCGATGTCGGAGTTCTGGCAGTTGACGTTCGCGCAGTAGACGACGATGTCGGCGTCGCGCTCCGGCAGCAGCGCCGGCGCCTTGGCGTCGACCTCATCGTGGTTGATGTTCAGCGCGCCCGGCAGGTGGGAGGCCTGCCAGTAGCGCTCGGGCAGCGCCTCGACCAGCGTGACGCCGCCCTGCTGCAGCGCTGCGACGAGTTGTTCGCGGGTGATGGTGTTCATGTCGACCTCGACGGGTGGATGAAGGGTTCTGGCGGTTGCATCCGGTATCGTTGCAATTGCAACGACATAGCCAGCATAGACGCATGTAGTACCGCTTGCAATAATCTGAAAATGAACATTCCAGATGACCCGCTGAACACCCACGTCGAGGCCTGGGCCGCCCTGCTGCGGGCCCAGAAGGTGCTGACCGAGCGCGTGCAGCGGGAGCTCGCCGCGGCCGGGCTGCCGCCGCTCGAGTGGTACGACGTGCTCTACGAACTCTGGCGCGCGCCCGAACGACGGCTGCGCTTCTACGAACTCGGCGAACGCATCGCGCTGAGCCGCAGCAACCTGACGCGGCTGGTCGACCGGCTGGAGAAGGAAGGGCTGCTGGCGCGCGAGGCCTGCACCGGTGACCGCCGCGGCCTGTACGCGGTGCTCACCGCGGCCGGCGAGGAGGCGATGCGGCGGATCTGGCCGGTCTACCGTGAGGCGATCGCCCGCCACTTCGCGGCCCAGCTGACGCCGGCCGAGGCCGCCACGCTCGCCGGGCTGCTCGCCCGCCCGCTCGGCGCAGGCACGGCGGGCACTGCCGACACGGACGCCGATGCGGACTGAGCGCGCCCGGCGGCACCTGGCGATCGGCTAAGCTTGCCGGCCCCGCCCGCCGCCGAGGACCGCCCCGATGCCCGCCACCCTGCCCCGCTCCACGCCGATCGCCCTCAGCGACGCACAACTGTCCGCCTACACCGCCTTCGCGCACGCCCTCGCTGATGCAGCCGGCGCGGCGATCCGCCCGCACTTCCGCGCCCGGCTCGCGGTCGACGACAAGGGCGGCACGCGCGGCTACGACCCGGTCACCATCGCCGATCGCGCCGCCGAGGACGCCATGTGCCGCCTGATCACGGCCACCCACCCGGATCACGGCGTGTTCGGCGAGGAGCACGGCGCGCGCGCGGGCAGCACCGGGCTGACCTGGGTGCTCGACCCGATCGACGGCACCCGCGCCTTCATCACCGGCATGCCGCTGTGGGGCACGCTGATCGCGCTCTACGACGGCAGCCGGCCGGTGCTCGGCGTGATGGACCAGCCCTATACCGGGGAGCGCTTCGTCGGCTCGCGCTTCGGCGCCGAACTGGTCACGCGCGAGGGCCGCACGGCGCTCGCGGTACGGCCCTGCGCCGGCCTCGGCGAGGCGGTGCTCTACTCGACGCACCCCGACCTGTTCGTTCCCGGCGCCGAGCGGGCGGCCTTCGACGCGCTGTGCAAGCAGGTGCGCATGACGCGCTATTCCGGCGACTGCTATGCCTACTGCATGCTGGCCGCCGGCCACCTCGACCTGATCGTCGAGAGCGGCCTGCAGCCCTACGACGTCGCCGCGCTGATCCCGATCATCGAGGCCGCCGGCGGGCACATCACCGACTGGCACGGCGGCCCCTGCCACGACGGCGGCCGCGTGCTCGCGGCGGGCGACGCGCGGGTGCACGCGCAGGCGCTCGCCGCGCTCGCGCAGGTCCCCTGATCCGCCGCGACGGTGGGCGAAGGGCCGGAGCGGCGTTACACTACGCGCCTTTTTTCAGGCAGGTCCCCAAGGTACACCCGTGATGCTCGAAGAATCGCCCGCTCCCGTCCCCGAGGCATCGAAGCCCAGCGCACGGGAGCAGTCCCGATCCCTGCTCGACCGGCTGATCGCCACCTACCCCAAGGCGTTCTTCCCACTCTCGGCGCGACAGGTACGACCACTCAAACTCGGCGTGCACAAGGACCTGCAGCCGGTCATCAAGGAGTGGGGCTACGACAACCTGGCCCTGCGCCTCGCCCTCGGCCTCTACATCCGCGCGCTGCGCTACCAGGTCGCGCTGACCAAGGAAGCAAGCCGCGTCGACCTCGCCGGCGAAGCCACCGGCGAGATCAGCGAGGAGCATCGCGCCAAGGCGCGCGAGCAGGTCGAGGCCCTGCGCGCGAAGCGCCAGGAGCGCGCCCAGGTGGGCAAGGCGGCGAGCGCGCCCGCGGCCACCCCGCCGGCCGCTGCCGAGACGGCGGAGGCGGAAGCCGCCGCACCGTCGCCGCGCCGTGCCCGCCGCGAGCGCCCCGCCCGTGACGCCGAAGCGCGTGAACGACCGGCGCGGGCGCGCAAGGCGCCGCGCGAGGAAAACCAGGGAATGCCGCCGCGGCGGCCGCGCTCCGAACGCAGCGGCGGCGAACGCCCGGCGCCGGCGAAGCTCAGCGCAGCACCGACCGAAGAGATCGAATCGGCGATGGCCGCCGCGTTGCGCGAAGCGCTGCAGAAGAAAGGCGACGGCCGCTGAAGGCGGGCCGGGGCGCGCTTCGCCCCGGCTCAGGCCGCCGCCGCCAGGGGATCGGGCGTCGGGCGGCCGTAGCGGTAGCCCTGCCCGAGGTCGAAGCCGGCCGCCACGCAGAAGGCGGCCTCCTCGTCGGTCTCGATGCCCTCGGCGAGGGTCAGCACCCCGAGCGAGCGCGCCATGCGGACCAGGTCCCGCACCAGCTCCTGCACGTGCGGCGGCTTGCGGTCGATGCCGCGGATCAGTCCGATGTCGTACTTGAGCACCTCGGGCGGCACCTCCATCAGCTCCACCAGGCGCGCCTGGCCGGCGCCGAAGTCGTCGTAGGCGAGCTGCATGTCGAGCTCGGTCAGCAGGTGGCGCACCTCGCTCATCAGCGAGACGTCGGCCACGGCGTGCTCGTGCACCTCCAGCACGACCGGCAGGTGCGGCGCCTGCGTGCGCAGCGCACCGAGCGAACGGTGCAGGAAATCCGGGGCCATCTCCGCCGGTACCGTGTTCACGAACAGGCACGGCGCATGCAGCTCGAGCGCGCGCTTGACGCCGACCGTGCGCCACAGCTCGCTCAGGTCGACGATGCGCCCCAGCGCGTGGGCGATGCGCAGCAACTGCGGCGGGCTCTGCGGCAGCGCCGGATGCGCCCCGCGCCCCAGCAGTTCGTAGGCGACCAGCGCGGGCGCCGGGTTCAGGCGCACGATGGGCTGGAAGAACGGCTGCACCATGCAGCCGGCCAGCATCTCGCGCAGCGAGGACTCCTGGGACTGCGCGACGAAGGTCTCCGGCAGCTGCAGCGACGGCTGCAGCGTCGTGCCGGGGCTCGGTGCGACGGCCGGTGCGGTGATCTGGGTGACTTCGCGCCGCACGCAGCGGAACGCCATCTTCGCGAAGTGGATGATGTCGCCGTCACCGAGCGGCACCGGCTGCGCGGGGTCGAGGCGCTGGTAGTTGACGAAGGTGCCGTTGGTGCTGCTGCCATCCCGCAGCCAGAGCCGACCGTCCGGGTCGAACTCCAGTACCGCGTGCACGCGCGACACACCGTCGTTGCGCAGGAACAGGTTGTTGGTATCGACCCGGCCGATCGTGAAGGGCGAAGCGCTGATGCGCACGAACCAGTGTTCGCCTGCCTCGTTGACGCCCTCGAGGTACCAGCCTTCATTGTTATGTGTGTCGCCCACCGCGATTTCCCCAAAATTCCAGCGTCCCGGCAGGTTAGCAACATCGAACGCCCTCACCCACGGACTCCACAACACGTTACGCGCAGCGTTCACGCCCGTGGCGGGGGCACCAGCATCAGTATGGCGTCACGGTTGGTATACGAGAACACCCGCTCCGCCGCTTCGGCGCGCGGCAGCCACAGGCTCGCCACGTGCTCGTCGGGACGCAGGTGCACCGGTACCGGGGCCGGCAGCGTCACGACGAACACGTGCTCGAGGTTCTCCTCCACGCCGGGCGGGTAGCGGTGGCGCCACGGCGGCAGGATCGGGAAGCGGTTGGTGCACCCGGTCGCCCGCACCGCGACGCCGGTGATGCCGGTCTCTTCCTCGAGTTCGCGCACCGCGGCCGCGAGCGGGTCGAGCTCGTCCCATTCGAGGCTGCCGGTGACCGATTGCCAGTAGCCGGCCGGCTGCGTGCGTTCGATCAGCAGCACCGCCGAATCCACGCTGTGCACGACCACGAGCACCGACTCCGGGCGCTTCCAGGGCGACGGCATCACGGCCTCCGGCACGCCGGGTGCGGGGCCGGCAGGGGCCTCATGGCCGGCCTCCGGCGTGCCGATGGGTATCGGCATGTTTGCAATTGTTAAGAGCTCTCATTAGCGTAGGAGATCAAGACTCAGCCTCTGATCGATTCATCATGAATGCCAGCCTGCCGGCACGTCTACCGCTCGCCCATCTCGATGCCGCCGCAGCCGCACATGACACGCGCTGGGCGCCGGCCCTGATCGTGCTGATCGCGCATGCCGGCGTGCTCGCCGCGATGGCGCTGCAGGCGCCGACGACGTCGCCGCGGATCCTGCACGCCGCGCCGGTGATCGCGCGGCTGATCAGCCCCGAGCCGCCGGCGCCCGCGCCGGCCGCCGAAGCCGCACCACCGGAGCCGGCACCGCCCGAACCACCCGTCGAGCCGCCGGCGCCGCAACCGGAGCCGCTGCCCGCACCGACGCCGGTCACCGCGCCCGCGGTGGAGCGCACGCCGGTCGCGACACCGGCCCCACCGCCGCCCCGGCCGCGCCCGCAACGCGCAGCGCCGAAGCCGGCGCGCGCCACGCCCGCACCGCGACCGGCCCCGGCCGCACCCGCGCCCGCCGTCGCGGCCCCGGCGCAGGCCGAAGCGGCGGCGCCGGTCGTCGCGGCACGCTTCGACGCCGCCTACCTGCGCAATCCGCCGCCCGCGTACCCGGCGCTGTCGCGCAGCAACGGCGAATCCGGCCGCGTGCTGCTGCGCGTGCGCGTCTCGGCCGAGGGCGCAGCCGAGTCGGTCGAGCTCGCCGCCGGCAGCGGCCACGCACGGCTCGACGAGGCCGCGCTCGCCGCGGTGCGGCGCTGGCGCTTCGTGCCGGCGCGCCAAGGCGAACGCGCGCTCGCCGCGACCGTCACCGTGCCCATCATCTTCAAGCTGGAGAAGTGAACGATGTATGAAGAATGGCTCACCCGGCTGCCGCCCGGGCTCGTCCACCTGCTCGAGCAGGGCGACGCGGTCAGCGCCGCCACCGCGGCGACGCTGCTGCTGATGTCGCTCGCCGCGTGGACGCTGATCGTCGCCAAGGGCTGGAGGCTGCTGCGGCTGCGCCCGGCACGCCGGCTCGCGCGCACGCTGTGGGTGGGCACCGATTCGGTCGCCGCTGCCCGCGCGCGGCTCGATGCCCTGCGCCCGGGGCCGTTCCACGTGCTGCTGCAGCACGGCGTGGAGGCCGCGCACTGGCTCGATCGCCACGGCCACCCGCCCACCGCCGCCGGCGACGCGATCGGCGCGGCGCTGCAGCAGGGGCTGAACCAGGCCGCGGCGCGCCTCGAGCACGGCATGACCACGCTCGCGTCGGTGGGCAGCACCGCCCCCTTCGTCGGCCTGCTCGGCACCGTCTGGGGCATCTACCACGCGCTCACGGCGATCGCCGCGCAGGGCCAGGCGCAGATCGACCGCATCGCCGGCCCGGTGGGCGAGGCGCTGATCATGACCGCCTTCGGCCTCGCCGTTGCGATCCCGGCGGTGCTCGCCTACAACGCCTTCACCCGCAGCCAGCGCCTGCTGCTCGCCGACCTCGAAGCCTTCGGCCACGCGCTGCACGCGCGGCTGCACGTGGAACTGCAGGCCGCGCCGGCGGCGTCGCGCCCGCCGGTGCCGGCCGTGGTCGAGCGGCGCCCGCTGCCGCTGGCGCAGGGGGCGTGATGGCGTTCGGCAGCTTCGGCCAGGCGGGGGCCTTCACCCGCCCCAACGCCGAGATCAACACCACGCCGCTGGTGGACGTGATGCTGGTACTGCTGGTGATCTTCATCATCACCGCGCCGCTGTTCACCCACGCGGTCAAGCTCGACCTGCCGCGTGCGAGCGCCCGGCCCGATCCGCTACCGCCGTCGGCGGTGAACCTGTCGATCGACGCCGCCGGGGCGCTGTACTGGGACAACGCGCCGCTGCCCGACGCCGAACTGCCCGGGCGCCTCACCGCGGCCGCCGCCGCGACGCCGGCCCCCGAGTTGCACCTGCGCGCCGACCGCGACACGCGCTACGAGCGCGTGGCCGAGGTGATGGCCGCGGCGCAGCGCAGCGGCCTCGGTCGCATCGGCTTCATCACCGAACCGCCCCGCCCGTAGCGGCGGGCAGTCGCCGCGCCGGCAGCCTGCCGGCCGTGGCGCCGGACTGCGGCCGAACGCCGCGTCCCACCCGGCCGGCACCGTTGCCGCGCCGTCGCCAGCCAGGCACCGGAGCGGGGACACCCCGCCGCGGACCTCGCCAGCCTCGATCCGCCACCGCCCTGCACCGCCGCCACGGTGCACCGGACGGTTCCGACCATCATCGAGAAGCGAGAACACCGCCATGCCTCACACCCCTGTCTCCCCGGGCATCCGCCACTATGCCCGCCCTCCCCTCGCGCGCTGCGTGATGGGTGCGCTCGTCGCCGGGCTGCCGGCCCCCACGCTCGCCGCCGGGGAAGGCGGCGAGACCAGCCTGCCGGCCGTCACCGTGAGCGCCGAGGCCGAAGGCTACCGCCGCGACGAAACCGGCCTCGGCAAGCTGCCCGGGCCGCTGCGCGACCAGCCGCAGTCGATCACGGTGATCCCCGATACGCTGATCAAGGACCAGGGCGCGACCTCGCTGCGCGAGGCGCTGCGCAACGTCAGCGGCATCAGCTTCAACGCCGGCGAAGGCGGCTTCTCCGGGGACAACATCAACCTGCGCGGCTTCACCGCGCGCAACGATCTGTTCCTCGACGGCGTGCGCGACAACGGCCAGTACACGCGCGACGTCTTCAACATCGAGCAGGTGGACGTGCTCAAGGGGCCGTCATCGATGCTGTTCGGGCGCGGCACCACCGGCGGCGCAATCAACCAGGTCAGCAAGCGCCCGCACCGCGGCACCGCCTATACCGCCGGGATCGCCGCCGGCACCGACGAACTGCTGCGCACCACGGTGGACCTGAACCAGCCGCTGTCGGACACCGCGGCGTTCCGCCTCAACGGCATGTGGCACAACACCGGCGCCACCGCCGAGGTGGTCGAGTTCGACCGCTACGGCATCGCGCCCTCGCTGACCCTCGGCCTCGGCACCGACACGCAGGTGAACTTCTCGTACTTCCGCCAGAAGGAGGACAACGTCCCGTTCTACGGCGTGCCCTACCGCTTCGGCAAACCGGTGGACGTCGACGAGAGCAACTTCTACGGCCTGGCGCGGCACGACTACGAGCGCACCACGGTCGACATCGCCAGCGTCACCGTCGACCACCGCTTCAGCGACGCGCTCCACTTCAGCAACCGCACGCAGTACGCGCACTACCAGCGCGACCTCTCGCCCACCGCGCCGCGCATCGCCGGCAACCCGCCGGCCGGCACCCCCTACGAGCTGATCGGCGTCAACCGCGGCAAGCCGACGCGCGAGGGCGTCGACACCGTGCTGTCGAACATGACCGACGTGACCTTCCGCTTCGACACCGACGGCCTCAGGCACACGCTGGTGACCGGCATGGAGGTGGCACGCGAGACCAGCGACGCCCGCCGCTACACCGTCACCGGCGCCCCGCCGACGAACCTCGCCGACCCCGACCCGTACAGCCCGGCGCCCAACCTGCGGATGAGCCGCGCGGCGAGCGAGACCGACGCCTCGGCCAACAGCTTCAACCTCTACGCGATCGACGAGATCGCGCTGAACACGCAGTGGAAGGTGGTCGCCGGCCTGCGCTGGGACCGCTTCGCCGCCGAGTCGCGCGCCGACACCTTCAACACCACCACCGGCGCCCTCACCAGCCGTGCCGACAAGCAGCGCACCGACAAGATGACCAGCGGCCGCCTGGGGCTGATCTACCAGCCCGACGCGGCGCAGTCGTACTACGTCGCCTACGGCACCTCGTTCAACCCGACCGCGGAGACGCTGACGATCTCCAACGCCAACGACGGGCTGGAGCCGGAAAAGAACGTCAACTACGAGATCGGCGCCAGGTTCGACCTGCTCGACGGCGCGCTGAGCCTGCGCGGGGCGCTGTTCCGCACCGACAAGACCAACGCCCGCACCCTCGACCCCGACCGCCTCAACGTCAACGTGCTCGACGGCCGCTGGGTGTCGGACGGCATCGAGCTCGAAGTGGCCGGGCGCCTCGACGCGCAGTGGCAGGTGTTCGCCGGCGCGGCGTGGATGGACCCGGAGATCACCGAGTCGAACAACCCGCTCGAGGTCGGCAAGGTGCCGACCAACGCCCCGCGCCACACCTACAGCCTGTGGACCACCTACGACATCGACGCCCACTGGCAGGTCGGCGGCGGCGTGCAGGGCGCCGGCAAGCGCTACGGCAACAACACCAACACCGTGCAGGTGCCCGGCTACGCGCGCTGGGACGCCGAGGTCGCCTACCGGGAGAAGGACTACGACCTGCGCCTGAACGTCTTCAACCTGACCGACCGGCACTACTACGAAGGCGTCTACGCCGGCCACGCCGTGCCCGGCAACGGCCGCAGCGCCATGCTGAGCGTGGACTACCGCTTCTGAGCCCCCGCCGCGGGCGGGCGGCCCGGCGCGCCGCCTGCCCGCGCCCACCGGAGAGACCGACCATGCTGCTGCACATCCCCGAGGTGCTCGACGCCCGGCAACTCGAACACTGCCGCGCACTGCTCGCGCGCGCCGACTGGATCGACGGCCGCGCCACCGCCGGCCACCAGTCGGCGCAGGTCAAACGCAACCGGCAACTGCCCGAGGGCTCGCCGGCGGCGCGCGAGCTCGGCGACCTGGTGCTCGCCGCGCTCGAACGCCACGCGCTGTTCATCACCGCGGCGCTGCCCAGGCGCGTGTTCCCGCCGCTGTTCAACCGCTACGAGGTCGGCATGGACTTCGGCCACCACGTCGACAACGCCATCCGCGGCATCACCGGCAGCGCCGAGCGCCTGCGCACCGACGTCTCCGCGACGCTGTTCCTGAGCGCCCCGGACGACTACGACGGTGGCGAACTGCTGGTCGAGGACACCTACGGCACGCACGCGGTGAAGCTGCCGGCCGGCGACCTGGTCATCTACCCGGCGACCAGCCTGCACCGCGTGAGCCCGGTCACGCGCGGGGCGCGCGTCGCCTCGTTCTTCTGGGTGCAGAGCCTGGTGCGCGACGACGCCCGGCGCAGCCTGCTGTTCGACCTCGACCTCGCCATCCAGCGCCTGACCCGCGAGGGCGCGAGCGCCGACGCGGTGGTCGCGCTGACCGGCACCTACCACAACCTGCTGCGCATGTGGGCCGAGGTCTGACGCGTGCGGGGAACTGCGCTGGATCAGCGCCGCGCCGGTCCCGCGGGTGTATAGGGCGGCCAAGAGGCCTAGGCTGACGACGGGCCGGTCGACTCCACGGGAAGGTGCACCATGCGCACGTTGCGAATGTTCTCCCTGGCGTGGGTGCTGCTGCTCGGCAGCGCCCTCGGCGGCTGCGGCTACAACACCCTGCAGACCACCGAGGAGCAGGTGAAGGCGAGCTGGTCCGAGGTGCTCAACCAGTACCAGCGCCGCGCCGACCTGATCCCCAACCTGGTCGCCACCGTCAAGGGCTTCGCGGCGCAGGAGAAGGAGGTGCTGACGCGCGTCACCGAGGCGCGCGCGCATGTCGGCTCGCTGCAGGCGACGCCCGAGCTGCTCAACGACCCGGCCGCCTTCGCCCGCTTCCAGGCCGCCCAGGGGGAGCTGTCGAGCGCGCTGTCGCGGCTGCTGGTGGTCACCGAGAACTACCCGCAGCTCAAGTCCGACGCGCACTTCCGCGACCTGCAGGCGCAGATCGAAGGTACCGAGAACCGCATCACCGTGGCGCGCAACCGCTACATCACGGCGGTGCAGGCATACAACGTCACCGTGCGCGCCTTCCCGAGCAACCTGACGGCGATGATGTTCGGCTACGAGGTCAAGCCCAACTTCACCGTCGACAATGAGCGCGAGATCTCGCGCCCGCCGACGGTGGACTTCGGCACCGCCCCGGCGGGGGCGCGGCCGTGAAGGCGCCCGCCGCCGTCCGCGTGCTGTGCGGCGTGGCGGTGCTGCTGGCCGCATTCGCGGTCGTCGCGCAGGTGGCGGTGCCGGCGCTCGGTGCCCGCGTCACCGACCTCACCGGCACGCTCGGCAGCGGGCAGCAGGCCGCGCTGGAGCAGACCCTCGCCGCCTTCGAGCAGCGCAGGGGCAGCCAGATCGCGGTGCTGATCGTGCCGACCACCGCCCCGGAGACGATCGAGCAGTACGGCCTGCGCGTCGCCGAGCAGTGGAAGCTCGGCCGCAAGGGCGTCGACGACGGCGCGCTGCTGCTGATCGCCAAGGATGACCACAGGCTGCGCATCGAGGCCGGCTACGGCCTCGAAGGCGCGCTCAACGATGCCGTGTGCAAGCGCATCGTCGACGAGATCGTCGTGCCGCGCCTGCGCCAGGGCGACTTCCACGGCGGCATCGCCGCCGGCGTCGAGCGCATGATCGCGGTCGTCGACGGCGAAGCGCTGCCGCCGCCCGCCGAACCCGGTGGCCCGCCGCCGCTGACGCTCATCCTGTTCGTGGCGCTCGGGCTCGCCTGGGCGGTGGCGCTGTTCGCCCCCGAGCCGCTGCGCGTCGTCGGCGCCGCCGGTGTCGGCGTGAGCTCGGGCGTGTTCGTCTGGTGGATCACCGGCCTGGTGATGATCGGCGTGCTCGCCGGCCTCGGCGCGTTCCTCTTCGCGCTGCTGCGCGGCGGCGACTTCGGCAGCGGTGGCGGCTGGCACAACGGCGGCTGGACCGAGGACCACGGCTTCGGCCGCGGTGGCTTCGGCGGCGGCCGCGGGGGCAGCGGTTTCGGTGGCAGTGGCGGCTTCAGCGGCGGCGGGGGCGGCTTCGGGGGCGGCGGCGCCTCGGGGAGCTGGTGACATGGACCTGCGACGCATCCTGCGACACGCCTTCTGCACCCACCGGCAGTTGCGCCGGACCTTCCCGCCGGCCGCGCTGGCGGCGATCGAGCAGGCGGTGAAGGCGAGCGAGGCCGCCCACACCGGCGAGCTCCGCTTCGCCATCGAGGCGGCGCTCGGCGGGCGGGCGCTGCTGCGCGGGCAGCGCGCGCGCGAGCGCGCGATCGAGGTGTTCTCGCGCCTGCGCGTGTGGGACACCGAGCACAACAACGGCGTGCTGATCTACGTGCTGCTCGCCGACCGCGCCGTCGAGATCGTCGCCGACCGCGGCATCGACGCCCGCGTCGGCGCCGCGGCCTGGGCGGCGATCTGCCGCGACATCGAGACCGCCTTCGGCGCCGGGCGCTTCAGCGATGGCGCGCTCGCCGGCATCGCCGCGATCACCGCGCAACTGCGCACGCACTTTCCGGCCGCCGCCGACGACCGCAACGAGCTGCCCGACGCCCCGGTCGTGCTGTAGGCCCGCGTCCCTGCCTCCCGCCCGCGCGCGACCTCGGCCAGCGCGCCGAGGCTTGCGTATACTCCTGCGTCCCGCCCGCCCCAGCCCGACGCGACGTCTGCACCATGGAAAAAACCTACGAACCGCACGCCATCGAACAACGCTGGTACGAGACCTGGGAACGCCAGGGCCACTTCGCGCCGCAGGGCACGGGGACGCCGTACTGCATCATGATCCCGCCGCCCAACGTCACCGGCACGCTGCACATGGGCCACGCGTTCCAGGACACGATCATGGACGCGCTGATCCGCTACCACCGCATGCAGGGCTTCAACACGCTGTGGCAGCCGGGCACCGACCACGCCGGCATCGCCACGCAGATGGTGGTCGAGCGCCAGTTGAACGCCGAAGGCCGGACCCGCCACGACCTCGGCCGCGACGCCTTCATCGAGCGCGTCTGGGAATGGAAGGCGCAGTCCGGCGGCACCATCCAGAACCAGCTGCGGCGCATGGGCGCCTCGTGCGACTGGGGCCGCGAGCGCTTCACGATGGACGAGGGCCTGTCGGCGGCGGTGCGCGAGTTCTTCGTGCGCCTGTACGACGACGGTCTGATCTACCGCGGCGCGCGCCTGGTCAACTGGGACCCGGTGCTGCTGACCGCGGTGTCGGACCTCGAAGTGGTCAGCGAGGAGGAGAACGGCTCGCTGTGGCACATCCGCTACCCGCTCGCCGACGGCAGCGGCGCGGTGGTGGTGGCGACCACGCGCCCCGAGACCCTGCTCGGCGACACCGCGGTCGCCGTGCACCCCGAGGACGAGCGCTACCGCCACCTGATCGGCAAGCAGATCGCGCTGCCGCTGTGCGACCGCAGCATCCCGATCGTCGCCGACGAGTACTGCGACCCGGCCTTCGGCAGCGGCTGCGTCAAGATCACCCCGGCGCACGACTTCAACGACTACGAGGTCGGCAAGCGCCACGGCCTGCCGCTGCTCAACGTCTTCACCAAGGATGCCCGCCTCAACGACAACGCCCCCGCCGCCTACCGCGGGCTCGACCGCTTCGAGGCGCGCAAGCGCGTGGTCGCCGACCTCGAGGCCGCCGGCCTGCTGGTCGAGGTCAAAGCGCACAAGCTGATGGTGCCGCGCGGCGACCGCACCGGCGCGGTGATCGAGCCCTTCCTCACCGAGCAGTGGTACGTCGACCTCACCCGCGAGGTGCAGCCCGACGGCCGCCCCGGCGGGCTCGCGCGCATCATCCGGCCGTCGATCGCCGCGGTCGAGGGCGGGCGCATCCGCTTCGTGCCCGGCAACTGGGACAAGACCTACTTCGAGTGGATGAACAACATCCAGGACTGGTGCATCAGCCGCCAGATCTGGTGGGGGCACCGCATCCCGGCGTGGTACGACGACGCCGGCCGGGTCTACGTCGGCCGCGACGAGGCCGAGGTGCGCGCCCGCCACGACCTCGGCGCCGGGGTCGCGCTGCGCCAGGACGAGGACGTGCTCGACACCTGGTTCAGCTCCGCGCTGTGGCCGTTCAGCACCCTCGGCTGGCCCGAGGAAGGCTACGCGCTGAACACCTTCTACCCGACCACGGTGCTGGTCACCGGCTTCGACATCATCTTCTTCTGGGTCGCGCGGATGATCATGGCGGGGCTCTACTGCATGGACGGCGAGGTGCCGTTCCGCGACGTCTACATCCACGGCCTGGTGCGCGACGCCGACGGCCAGAAGATGAGCAAGTCCAAGGGCAACGTGCTCGACCCGCTCGACATCGTCGACGGCATCGACCTCGAAAGCCTGGTCGCCAAGCGCACCACCGGGCTGATGCAGCCGCAGATGGCGCCGCGCATCGAGAAGGCCACGCGCCGCCAGTTCCCCGAGGGCATCCGCGCCCACGGCACCGACGCGCTGCGCTTCACCTTCGCCGCGCTCGCCACCACCGGGCGCGACGTGGTGTTCGACCTCGGCCGCGTCGAGGGCTACCGCAACTTCTGCAACAAGCTGTGGAACGCCTCGCGCTACGTGCTGATGAACACCGAGGGCCACGACTGCCGCCCCGCCGGCGCCGAGTACTCGCCCGCCGACCGCTGGATCCGCTCGCGCCTCGCGCGCACGATCGGCGAGGTGCACGAGGCGGTCGAGAACTACCGCTTCGACATCGTCGCCAAGTGCCTCTACGAGTTCGTCTGGAACGAGTACTGCGACTGGTACCTGGAACTCTCCAAGCCGGTGCTGACCGGGCAGGCGAGCGACGCCGCCAAGCGCGGCACCCGCCACACGCTGATCGCCGCGCTCGAAACCGTGCTGCGCCTGCTGCACCCGCTGATGCCCTTCATCACCGAGGAGATCTGGCAGCGCGCCGCCCCGCTCGCCGGCCGCGCCGGCCCGACCGTGTCGCGCGCGCCCTACCCGCACGTGGAGCCGGCCTGGCTCGACCCCGAGGCCGAGGCCGAGATCGCCTGGGTGCAGACCTTCCTGCTCGGCGTGCGCCGCATCCGCGCCGAGCTCAACGTCGCCCCCGGCAAGCCGCTCGCCGTGCTCGCCCGCGGCGGCAGCGCCGACGACCGCGCGCGCCTCGCCGCCAACGCGGTCTTCCTCTGCGCGCTCGGGCGCCTGAGCGGCATCGAGCCGATCGGCGCCGACGCCCCGCAGGCCGCCACCGCGCTGGTCGGCGAACTGGAGATCCTGATCCCCCTCGCCGGCCTGGTCGACAAGGACGCCGAACTCGCCCGCCTAGCGAAGGAGATCGAGCGCCTCGGCAAGGACCTCGAGCGCGGCGAGGCCAAGCTCGCCAACCCCAACTTCGCCGACAAGGCCCCGGCCGAGATCGTCGCCAAGGAACGCGAGAAGCTCGACGCTCAGAAGGCCGCGCTGGCAAAGCTCAGGGAACAGCAGGAGCGGATGCGGGGGCTCTGACCGGGCGTCGCCGCGTTGGGGTTCGCTGCGCTCACCACCAACCTACGGAGAGCAGCCCGCCGTCACCGCCCGCCCGTAGGTTGCGGGTGAGCGAATGCGAACCCCAACACCCACCGCCGCACCGGGCGTCGCCGCGTTGGGGTTCGCTGCGCTCACCACCAACCTACGGAGAGCAGCCCGCCGTCACCGCCCGCCCGTAGGTTGCGGGTGAGCAAACGCGAACCCCAACACCCACCGCCGCACCGGGCGCCACCACGTTGGGGTTCGCTGCGCTCACCACCAACCTACGGAGAGCGGCCCGCCGTCACCGCCCGCCCGTAGGTTGCGGGTGAGCGAATGCGAACCCCAACACCCACCGCCGCACCGGGCGCCACCACGTTGGGGTTCGCTGCGCTCACCGCCAACCTACGGGGAGCGGCCCGCCGTCACTGCCAACCTACGCTTGAGGGTGCTCCAGCGGCGATAACAGGGTTTCGCGACGAGGGATTCGGCAACATGCGCTATCGGCGGTCGGACATCCGGGGTGGCAGTTACTTCTTCACCGTCAACCTCGCTGACCGATCCAGCCGCTTGCTCGTCGAGCACATCAACCATCTGCGCACCACGTTCGCGCAGGTACGGGCGAGGCATCCGTTCCGCATCGAGGCGATCGTGGTGTTGCCGGATCACCTGCACGCCATCTGGACCTTGCCACTGGACGACAGCGACTACGCCACCCGTTGGGCGCTGATCAAGGCCGGTTTCTCGCGGGCGCTGCCCGCAACCGAACCGATCGACCCGAGCCGCTTGGGCAAAGGCGAGCGTGGCATCTGGCAACGCCGTTTCTGGGAGCATGTGATCCGCGATGAGCGTGATCTGGCGCAGCACGTCGATTACATCCACGTCAATCCACTGAAGCATGGACATGTGCAACGGGTGGCCGACTGGCCGTATTCGAGCTTCCACCGCCATGTTGCCGAGGGCCTCTATCCGCCGGACTGGGCCTCGGACGTGGAACTCGACGGCCCCGATCCGGAGTGACGTCCCACCGCCGTGGCAGTCGCCCTGTTGGGGTTCGCTGCGCTCACCGCCAACCTACGGAGAGCAGTCCGCCGTCACCGCCAGCCCGTAGGTTGCGGGTGAGCGAATGCGAACCCCAACACCCACCGTCGCACCGGGCGTCGCCGCGTTGGGGTTCGCTGCGCTCACCGCCAAGCTACGGAGAGCAGTCCGCCGTCACCGCCAGCCCGTAGGTTGCGGGTGAGCGAATGCGAACCCCAACACCCACCGTCGCACCAGGCGCCACCACGTTGGGGTTCGCTGCGCTCACCACCAACCTACGGAGAGCGGCCCGCCGTCACCGCCAGCCCGTAGGTTGCGGGTGAGCGAATGCGAACCCCAACACCCACCGCCGCACCGGGCGTCGCCGCGTTGGGGTTCGCTGCGCTCACCACCAACCTACGGAGAGCAGCCCGCCGTCACCGCCAGGCCGTAGGTTGCGGGTGAGCGAACGCGAACCCCAACATTCATTGCCGTACCGGGCGTCGCCGCGTTGGGGATCGGGCGCCAAAGCACCCTCATCCCAGGCCCTTCTCCCAGGGAGAGAAGGGCGTAACGCGGCGAGCGGGTGCGCGCCCAGCAAGCCCATCGTCACGCTGGGGCCCGCGCGCTCAGCGGTTCTCCAGCCGGTTGTAGTCGAAGATGCCGGCCTCGATCGGGGTGCGGCGGCGGACGTCGGCGTGCAGGGCGTCGCTGACGGCCCAGAACGCGGGGCTGGTGCGGCGCACGCCGAAGCGGGTCATCAGCGCGCCGTAGCCCTGTTCCGAATCGAGGCCGGCGACCGCGCTGGTGAAGGCGCCGAGGTCGCGGCGGTCGATGCGGTAGATGGCGTTGGGGTAGGCGCCGACGATGCCGGGGATCACGTCCAGCGTGTTTTCGGCCGGCAGCAGGGTGTCGTCCTCGGTCAGCATCTGGGTCAGGTTGCTGTGCGCGGTGTTGCGCAGCAGGCTGAAGTAGCGGCTGGCGCGCCCGCGCTGGTCGATGCGCAGGATGCTCGCCTCGGGCATCCACGCCAGCGCCGTGCCGCGCACCGCGGCGAGGCGGCCGAGGTCGCGGCGCAGCTCGGCGTCGGGCTCGCGGCCGAGGTCCGGCGCGCCGTCGATGACCGGCCCCAGGCGCTGGCGCAGCAGTTCGAAGAGTTCCCGCTTCGGGTCGGCGCTGCGGTAGGCGATGCCCGAATCGACGTCGAGGTGCGCGTAGCGGCCGTAGACCAGTTCCTTCACGTCGTCGCTCGCGCCGCGGTACCAGGCGTCGCGCAGCGCGATGCGGCTTGAGCGCGGCAGCAGCACGAGGAAGTTGAATTCGCCCTCCATGCGCATGAAGTCCATGTACAGGCGCGTGTCGAGCTGGTGGCCGACGCTGCCGTAGACGTCGTAGCCGGCCACCAGCAGGTAGTGGATGCGCTCCAGCAGCGGGTAGCTGATCACCCACGCGGTCTTCGGCATTCCGCCGACCATGCCCTTGAGCACCGTCGCGCTGTCGAAGTGCCGGTACACGGTGAGCGCGGCGTTGGGGTTGCGCCGCCCGCCGTCCCAGACCAGCTCCAGCCCCACCTGCTGCGGCGAGGTCAGGCGGCTTTCCATGTAGCGCGACTTGGACTCCAGGTAGTCGCGCTCCTGGCGCGCGTAGCTCAGCCACGGGGCGAGGCCGACGCCATCGCGCTTGGCCGGCAGGCGCAGGTCGCGGCTCTCGTGGCGCAGGAACTCGGCGTCGCTCTGCTGCAGCGCTTCGGGCGCGAGGAAGAAGATCCAGAAGTGGTCGTCGATCACGTTCAGCGCCGTCTGGCCGCGGCACACCGGGCCCTTGATGAAGCCCATCACGGTGAACTCCGCCTCGTCGAGCAGGAAGCGGTAGCGCGCGTCCACCGGCAGTTCGCGGTAGACGATGAAGGGGTCGGCGGCGAGCTCCGGGCCGTAGCCGGGCAGCGCGGTCACCGTGTAGTCGGGGTCGAGGAACAGGCTCTTCCAGCGCGCCAGGCGCGCCGCATCGAGCGCGTACGGCAGGTGCGACTTCACGGTGATGCTTTCGCGCTCGGGCTGCAGCCGGTAATGGAACGCGGCGACGCCGGGGTCGTCCACCGGGCGGCGGCTGGTGAGCGGGCGGATCGGGCTGCCCGGCGGCGTCGCGGAGCGCACCAGCTTGAAGTAGCGCGGCTGCGGCTGGTCGTCGAAGTACAGGTGGGCGAGGAACAGGTGCTCGTAGAGGTAACGGCTCATCAGCCGCTCCTTCAGCGACGGGCCGTTCAGGAACGCCTCCCACTGCGCCACCTGGCGCTCGACCGCCGCCGGCAGGCGCTCGTCGGTGTCGTCGGGCGCGCCCTGCAGCAGCCAGGTGCGCAGGGTGTCGGTTTCCGTGCGAGTCAGGCCCGGCAGGCCGAAGGGCATGCCCTGCTGCGGCTGCTCGCGCGCGTAGTCGTCGAACTCGTCGATGCGGGCGCAGCTCTGCTTGCGGTCGAGCGAGAAGTCGATGTCCGCCGGCAGCACGGCATCGGCCGGTACCGGGTGCTCGGCCTTCAGTTGCAGCATGCGGAACAGCAGGCTCGCCTGCAGTTCGGCCACGGCCGCCGGGTACTCGTTGAGCACCGGGTGGAAGCCCCGCTCGCGCCATGCCGAGGCCCGCTCGGCGTCGACGAACAGGCGGCTCGGCGGCGCCTCGCGCAGGCGCAGGTCGTACACCGCGTCCTTGCTCGCCCCGCGCGCGATGCCCTCCCATGAACCGAGCTTGAGCTGGCAGGGCGCGTCGTAGCAGCCGTGGCAGACCACGCAGCGGCGTTCGAGGAGCGGCAGCACCTGGCGGCGGAACGACACGCCGTCGGCCGCCGGCGCGCGCGGCGCGTCGAAGCGCGCCGGGTCGGGCGTGCCGAAACGCTCGACCAGCGCATCGCGCGCCAGCGTGGCGCAGCCGGCCACGACGAGCAGCAGCAGGCCGAGATGGAACTTGGACATGACGGTGGGCTCCCCCGGCGGCGGATCGGCGACGGTCGCGGCGGCGCGCCGGGGCGCTCCCGAACGCAGTGCCCTAAACGTAGAGCGAAACCGCCGGCGCACGGCGCCGGGTGCAGCGTCAGCCTGCTTTACAGTGCTCGTGGCCATGCAGTTACAACAGTCTGAATAAAAAGGATTTAACTCATTGGCACAGTTGCTGCGCGACGCCCGGATACAACCCCCAACCAATCGCCATCGTCCCTTTGGCGCCCTGCGTCCCATCGGGCCGAGTGCCCTACGGAGCACTTCCGGTCCGCGCAGGCGCCCCCTCACCCATCACCACCCGCCCTGCGGGAGGAGTAGAAGAACATGCGATGGGAAATCAGGGTCCTGATCGGACTGCTGGGCGCCGCGTGGCTGCCGCAGCGCGCCGTTGCCATTCCGCTGGAGGAAACCCGCCGTCAGGTCGGGTCGCTGCTGATCGAAAGCGTCTACGACCTGACCGGCACCGGCGTGCGCATCGGCCAGGTCGAATCCGGCGTGCCGTTCAACCACGCCAACGTCAGCTTCACCGCGGTCGACCCGAACGACGTCGGCGCCACGCCGAACCGCACCACCCACGCCACCCAGGTGGGCGGCGTGCTGGTGTCGACCGACGCCACCAACCGCGGCATGGCGCGCAACGCGAGCCTGTTCAGCGACGGCCGCGACAACAACCCCGGTGCCGGCAACGCGCAGCTCTTCAACGCCGTCACCAACGTCGATGCGCGCAACCCGCAGGTGCTGAACATGAGCCACCAGGGCGCCGGCGGCCCCAACGGCAACAGCAGCATCACGCTTGCGATGGACAGCCTGATCGCCAGCAGCGACTTCCTGTTCGTCAAGTCGGCCGGCAACGCCGGACCGGGCAACGTCACCGTGCCCGGCGACACCTTCAACGGCGTGTCGGTCGGTGCGCTGCGCCGCAGCGGCGACGTCCGCCACCAGGGTCCGGTGCGCCAGCCGATGAACCACCTGGCCAACTTCAGCAGCCGCGGCACCACCGCCGCACCGGCCTACAACAAGCCGGACCTGGTCGCGCCGGGGGTCAACCTCGACATGCCGAGCAACACCGACCCCGACCCCGCCGACCCCAACCGCTTCCGCGGCTTCAGCCCGGCGAGCGGCACGAGCTTCGCAGCCCCGCACGTCTCCGGCGTCGCCGCGCAGCTCTACCAGCTCGCCCCCACCGCCGACCACCGCGCGATGAAGGCGGCGCTGATGAACGCCGCCGACAAGACCGTGCGCCACGACGACCGCGACGACCACGGCCCGTGGAGCGCGACGGCGCACGGCCTCGACCCGCAGCTCGGCGCCGGTGCGCTCGAGGGCTGGGGCAGCGCGGTGACGCTCGCCGCCGGCGCCGGCGGGCGCCTGGGCGTGAGCACCGGCACCGCCAACGCCGCACCGCCGGCCGGCGGCCCGCCAGCGCCGGTCGACGTGTTCAGCGGCGCGGTCGGGCCCGACACCCGCATCGTCGCCACCGTCACCTGGGATCGCGTCGTCAACGACGGCGGCGGCGCCTTCGCCACGCGCTTCACCGCCGCCGCCAGCCAGCCCGACCTCGACCTGCACTTCGACGGGCCGACCAGCCGCGCCTCGGCCGGGCCCGGCGGCAGCGTCGAGCACATCAACGCGCTGATCGGCCCCGGCGGCGTCGGCGACTACACGCTGCGGGTGACCAACAACGGCACCGCCAACGCGCCGTTCTCGGTCGCCTACGCGGTGAGCCCGGTCGACGTCGATCCCGGCGAACAGCCGGTGTTCTTCACCGTGCGCGACCAGATCCACGCGCAGGGCCCGGCCGGCGCACGCACCGACCGCATCCGCGAGGGCCGCGCCGGCACCGAGCTGCGCGCCGAGGCCGACCGCGACGCCACCCGCGCGCCGTTCGGCGTCGAGTCCGACATCTGGACCTCGACGATGGACGTCAGCAACCGCCAGTTCGCCGACGGTCGCACCGACCTCGGGCTGATCGAGCGCGGCGCCTTCATCGACGACGCCATCGACGCGCTGAGCTTCGGCCGCGACGATCTCCCCACGCTGATGACCAAGGGCGGCAGGATCTTCTTCAGCGTCGACACCTACGCGACCGGGCTGTCGCCGTTCGGCGTCGACAACCCCGACCCCAACGCCGTGCTCAACGAAGCCACCGTGGTCAACGAGGCGGCGGGCGACGTGTTCATCAGCCAGACCCTGCTCCCCGGCGCCGCGCCGATCGAGAACCAGAACCGCCGCACCAAGAACCTCGCCGACCTCGACCTGCTGCACCCCGCACAGCAGAAGAACACCAACGAGAGCTACGCCGACTCGTACTTCATGGGCCAGACCGGGCCACGGCTCGCCGACAACGAGGACGACCTGACCGGGCTCGAAGGACTGGGCGGCATCTCCAGCTTCGACACCTTCGAGCTGGTCGACGGCTTCAGCTTCTTCTCGCTGGACCGCGACAGCCCTTCGGGACATTTCGGCGACGTGCTGGTCTCGAACCACCAGGGCGAGTTCCGCGTCTACGCCACCGCCGCCTCGCTCGGGCTCGACCCGGCCACCGACAACCTCGACGCCCTGCTGCTGCTCGACCACGGCGGCCTCGGCCCCGACGGCTGGCCGATCTTCGACGCTCTGGTCGACCTGCTGGTGTTCAGCGTCGACCGCGACTCGCACGGCGCCGCCGGCACGGCGGTGCGCGACGAGTGGAACCAGGGCGAATCCCCCGGCGACCTGTTCCTCGCGCTGCCGGGGATGCTGAACCGGCTGTTCCTCGAAGCCACCGACCTCGGCCTGCAGGAGGTGCCGCTCGGCCCCGGCATGAACTGGCTCTCCGACAACCTCGACGCGCTCGACATCCCCGACGTCGCGGTGCCGGCACCGGGCACCCTCGCACTGTTCGCCGCCGCCGCGCTCGGCGGGTGCGGCCGCGGCCGGCGGCGCCGCCTCGCCGGGGTGGTGCTTCAGCCGAGCGGCCGGCCGGCTTCGAGCAGCAGGTAGGCGAGGCCGTAGCCGGCGCCGATCGCCACCGCGAACGCCGCGCCGGCATCGATCTCGCGGGCGCGCGACGGCCGCCCTTCGCCCAGCGCGTGGGCGGCGACCGGCAGGATGGCGAGGAACATCAAGGCCTCGCCGAGCGGGATGTACAGCGCGCAGAACTCGCCGAGCATCGCGTTGGCCGGTGCGTAGCGCCACCAGCCGGCGCGGTCGGCGAGGTACTCGTAGCAGCCGATGGTGACGCCGGCGGCGAGCCCGATGACGAGGCTCGTCGCCAGCGCCGCCGGCACCACCGGCAGGCGCCGCGCCAGCCGCGCGTACAGGCGCAGCGCCGGGTAGCCGAGTTCGACGATCACGCAGGCCCACGCCAGCGGCATCCACACCGGCGAGGCGAGCAGCACGGCGTCGTGCGGCGGCAGGTACACGAGCCGCCCGTGCGCCACGCCGTGCACCAGCCACCCGTCGACCAGCAGTTCGCCGAAGCCGGCGACGAGGCCGCAGCGGAACAGCCCGGCGAGCGCCGCGCCGCCGCGCCCGTGCAGCGCATCGCCGGCGCGCAGGTACAGCGCGGCGCGCGCGAGCAGCCCGGCGTAGACCCAGAACGCCCCGGCCGCCGCGCCGCCCGGCCCGAACGCCGCGAGCAGCGTGAGCCCGAGGCCGAGCCCCAGGCCGAGCAGCCAGGTGCGGTCCGCCGCCGGCGACAGCTCCGCCAGGCCGCGCACGAACGCCGGCGCCCGCAAGGCTGCCGCGACGTTCAAAGCCGCCTCCGCCGCGGTGTGAGCACTTCGGGCGACGAGGTGTGGCCCGGCGCCGGCAGCCACCGCCCGAGGTGGCGCGCCAGCGGCAAGCCTTGCAAAGCCTTCAGCGACGATGCGTTGCGCACGAGCATCTCCGCCTCAGCCCGCCGGCCGGCACGCGCAGCGCACGCCCGCGCCGCCATCGGCTGCGGCGGCGCGGCGGATGTCCGCGACCTCGACGAGGCGCACCCCTGCCGCCGGCGGCGCCGCGACCGCGTCGACCAGCGCGGCGAGCATCGCCGGGCGCGTCACCAGGCCGAGGCGCTCGGCGCCCGCGCGCGTCGCCGGCAGCCGGCGCAGCAGCGCGTACAGCGGCAGCAGCGCATACGGCCACCAGTGGCCGGGCCCGAGCACGTACCACGGCCGCAGGATCGTCGCCGGGATGCCGGTCGCCGCCACCAGCGCCTCGCCCTCCTCGCGCACCGCCACGTAGGCCCGCATCACCGGCGCCGGCTGCGCCACGCTGACGTAGACGATGTGCGCCACCCCGGCGTGGCGTGCCGCCGCCACGCTGGCACGGATCGACGCCAGGTCCACCCGCCGGAACTCGGCCGCCCTGGCCGGACCCGGGTGCGGCGTGCCGACCAGGTGCACCAGCGTCGCCCCGGTCGGCACCGCCGCCTGGAAGGTCTCGGCGCGCAGCGCGTCACCGACCACCGCCCGCGTCCCCGCCGGCAGCTTCCCCTCCGAACCCGGCCGCACCAGCGCGTCCACCGCGTAGCCGCGGACGAGCAGCGCCTCGATCAGCGGCTGGCCGATGTACCCGGTGCCACCGGTCACGAATACGGTGTTCATGGCATCACCCCTCGTTGTGCGCGGACGCGTCGCGGCCACCCCGCCCGTCCCGACCGTCCGTAGATGCGCAGCAGGTGCTCATCCGGATGCAGGCGCCCTGGCGGAACGCGGGAGGGAACCGATGCGCCCCGTGTGCCTCCTAGAGAGATGAAGCCGCCCGCCCGTGCGGGAGTCGGTGGTTTTTTGCTTGCGCTATCCCCTGCAGAGCTTCGAGAACCGCGCCCTGGGCCCACCAGGGGGTGTCGCGGCGGCGCGTCGCCTGCGGCACAGGCGGCACAGGCGGCGCGGGCGAGCGCCCGGGCGGGCGCGAGGGACCTGTCGTCATGGCGCTTCAACCGAAGGAGAGCGAATCATGTCCACACCGGCCACCGCGTCGTCGGCGCCTGCGCGCGTCCTCCTCGCCACGGACCTGAGCCCGCGCTGCGACCGGGCGTTCGATCGCTCGGTCCAGCTCGCGCGGGACTGGCAGGCCGGGCTCACGGTGCTGAACGTCCTCGAAGCGCCGCAGGAGCCCGACCAGATCCTCGCCTGGGCGGCCGAGGACAAGGCCTTCGACCCGCAGCAGGATGCGCGGCGGCAGATCGGCCGGGACCTCGCGCTGCTCGACGCCAGGGCCGAGATCAGGCTGCTGCGCTCGCCCGACCCGGCGGAGACGATCCGCAGCGTGGCCGCGGACCTCGCGGCCGACCTGACGGTGACGGGGCTGGCGCGGGACGAGCCGCTCGGGCGCTTCCTCCTCGGCTCCAACGTCGAACGGCTGGCGCGCTCGCTCGAACGGCCGCTGCTGATCGTCCGCAACCGTCCGCACGGCAGGTACCGGCGCATCACGGTGGCCTCGGACCTCGCCGACGAGTCCCGCGTCGTGCTGCGGACGGCCGCCCGCTGGTTCCCCGAAAGCGACCTGGAGCTGTTCCACGCGCAGCCGCGGCTGCGCGGGCTCGACGCCCCGCCGCAGGCCGCCGAACTGACGCCGGCCGCGCCCGCCTGCCGGCAGCGCTGCGAGCAGTTCGTGAGCGCGAGCGGCGTGCCCCGCGCCGCGCTCAGGGAGGTCGTGGCGGTCGAAGGCTCGCTGGAGGCGAGCCTGACCCGCTACGTGCGCCGGCATGCGGTCGAGCTGGTCGTGATGGGCTCGCACGAGAGCGCGGGCTTCCTCGGCGCGCTGCTCGGCTCGCCGCTGAACCAGTTGCTGGCGTGGGTCCCCGCCGACGTGCTCGTGGTGCCCGCGGCGAAGGAACGCGGCTGATGCTGTCGCTGCATCCCCTCGTCGTCTTCTTCGGCGGCCTGGTCATCATCATCCTCGGCGCCGAGGTGCTCCTGCGCACGTGAGCGGCAGCGCCGATGCGGCCCCAACGCCACGACCGGCGGCGCGGTTCATCCCCGCGCATGCGGGAAATACGAGGGTGATCGTGGTGCCGGCCATGGACTATGCTCGGGACAGTCGCGGGTGACGAACGGAAATTTTCGGCGTCCGTTCAACCGTCGGGCCTCTCGGCCCTTCGGGGATGGAGGGGAGTAGCCGGCCTCCCACCCGCGGCACCTTTCTAGCGGATGCGGTCATAGCGCGGTGCGCTTTCCAGGATCAGCGGATCGGTCAGAAAGGCACTGCGTACCGCGTTGATCGTGCCGGCCTTCTTCTCGCGGTAGTCGAGCGCCACCACCAGGCGCGGTTGTTTCGGCCCCGTGCCATCGTCGGCGGGGGCCAGCAGATAGAGCAGGCGTTCGTCCTGCGCATCCCAGTACACGGCCGGCAGCAGCATCGCGCGCCCTTGCACCCGACCAGAAGCCGATCCTTGACGACGATGCCGGCGGTGGCGGCTCTCGACCCTGCCACTGGCGTGCACCGTGTCGACTCAGGTCGCGAACTGTGTGCGTACCGGTCATGGGCTAGGCTTCAGGCACGAAGGCGCGCTGGGCTGCACCCCATGAACCGCGCCGGGTGCCGGCCGCCGTGCAGGGCGGCAAGGGCGCTCTCATTCCCGCGCATCCAGCAGGTATGCCGACCCGCCGGGCATTCAGGTTCATCCCCGCGCATGCGCCGTCGCCCTGCGCAACGACAACACGTTCGACACCGTGCTCAGCCACGCCACGGCGTGGGGCCCGCTGCGCACCCTCAGCGCCGTCGAGCGCCTGCAGCGGGTCGTGCATCGCCAGGCGGATGAGGCCGGCTGGTGAGCAGGCGCGCGCCCATAAATAACCCTGCAGGCCGGGCTCAAGTGAGCCCGCGGCGGGCTTCCCGGGAGGCTGACGTGCTGTTCCCCATCGTGGTTCACCAGGCAGGCGAATCGTCCTACGGCGTGACGGTGCCGGACCTTCCCGGCTGCTTCTCGTCCGGCAAAACGCTCGACGAGGCTATGGCCAGCGCGCACGAGGCCATCGAGGCGCACCTCGAACTGCTGGCCGAGGCGGGCGCCGATATCCCGCACGCCGGCACGGTGCAGGCGTACGTCGCTCGCCCCGACTACGCCGGCGGGGTCTGGGCGCTGGCGAACGTGGACATCACGCCGTACCTCGGCAAGGCCGAGAAGATCAACGTGACCCTGCCGGGGCGGCTCCTTCGCCGGATCGACGACGTGGTCGGCCACAACCCGCGCTTCAAGTCGCGCTCCGGGTTCCTCGCCGAGGGCGCGCTGCTGTTGCTGGAGCGCGCCCGCCACGTCTGATCAGGCGCGGCGGTGGCGGGGTGCGAACCGCTACGCCGCGCGCTGTACGTCCACCACCAGCCGGCGCCCCAGCGCTGCCAGCGCGCGCTCGATCTGGTCGAGCTTCGAGTGGTGGTTGACGTCGAGCAGCCGTTCCACCTGCGGCGCGTGGCAGTCGAGTGCGCGCGCCAGGTCGGCCTTGCGCCAGCCGGCCTCGATCATCGCGTTGCTGAGCAGTGCCTTCGCGGCGGTCAGCGCCGGCACGTACACCACGTGCTCGCCGGGTTCGGGCGCCGACGGTGCGGGCACGGGGCGGCGCTCGTCGATATAGATGCCGAGGGTGGTTTCCAGGCCTTCGACGGCCAGCCGGCAGGCGTCCTCGACCGTGTCGCCGACGCCGGCAGGTCGCGGCAGGTGCTCATGAACCCGACCGTGTCGGGGGTGATGCGCAGCGGATAGGCCAACATGTCACGCCTCCTGAGTGGCGGGCGGGCGATGGTGCAGCGAGAAACTCGGCCTCAATCGAGGCCGAGCTGTTTCAGGATCGCGATCCGTGTGCCTTCGGGCATTTCCTTCGCGGCTACCGTAGCAGCGCGCGCAAGCCCAGCACCGCCACGACGGCGAGCGTCACGAGCAACACCGGCCCACCCAGCCACGCGAGCGGCGCCAGCAGCAGCGCGCCCGCCGCCTGTCAGGGGCCGCTGCCGGCCAGCAGCAGGGCCAGTCCGACCCACAGCCATACCGCCACGGCCGCCCCCAACCCGCGCCAGAACGTCCAGGCGCGGTAACGGGGGGCGGGCGCTTCGCCTTTGAGGAGTGGAATACCCATGGTCGACAAAGCCCGGTTCGAGATCGAAATCGGCGCCGACGGCAGTGGCGCCGCCGACGCGCTGGCCGCTGTGCGCCGCGAGTTCGACAAGACCGCGCGCACGCTCAGGCAGCAGCTTACGAGGCTTGACACTTTCGCGCGGCTGCAGCAGCAGACCAAGGACCTCGCCTGCGAGTACAAGGACGGTTCATCCCCGCACATGCGGGGAACGGGCGCACGGCGCGGTCATCGACGGTGAGAGTGATCGTGGTGCCGGTCATGGGCTATGCTCGGGGTAGTCGCAGGTGACGAACGGAAATTTTCGGCGTCCGTTCAACCAAAGGCCATCGCATCGGCACTTGGGGATGGAGGGACAGCCGGCCTCCCACCTGCGCACCTACCTGATGCGATCGAAACGGTTCTGGTCCGCAAAAACCTGCGGGTTGATGTGGAAGGCCGAGCGCACCGAGTTCAAGGTGCCGGCCTTGCCGGCCATGAAGTCGAGATGCACCACCAGCCGCGGTTGTTTCGGCCCGACGCCGTCGGCGGGGTCAGCAGATAGAGCAGGCGTTCGTCCTGCGCATCCCAGTACACGGCCAGCGGGCGCGCCAGCGCATCGGGCGGTTCATCCCCGCGCATGCGGGGAACGGGGAAAGGCGCGGCGGTACTGCTGGCCGTCGCGCGGTTCATCCCCGCGCATGCGGGGAACGGCCAAGCCCACGTTTTACCGCCTGCTGAAACTGCGGTTCATCCCTGCGTATGCGGGGAACGGGGCCATGGCGGCGTCGAAGAGGTCGTCGCCGAGCGGTTCATCCCCGCGTATGCGGGGGAACGGTACCGGATCACCGGCCGGAGATTCCGGCAACTCGGTTCATCCTCGCGTATGCGGGGAACGGGGCTTGATCATGGGTCCGAGTGATTTTGAACTGGGTTCATCCCCGCGTATGCGGGGAACGGGCCACCAGATCGACCTCGCGGCGCGTCACCGCCGGTTCATCCCCGCGTATGCGGGGAACGGGCTGCGCCGGGCGGCACCAAACCCTAGGCGAGCGGTTCATCCCCGCGTATGC
Organism: Plasticicumulans lactativorans; assembly: GCF_004341245.1. Classification (GTDB taxonomy): domain Bacteria; phylum Pseudomonadota; class Gammaproteobacteria; order Competibacterales; family Competibacteraceae; genus Plasticicumulans_A; species Plasticicumulans_A lactativorans. The sequence continues at coordinate 161,672 of NZ_SLWY01000006.1, forward strand.
GGGGAACGGTCCTATCACGAACGGCGTATCTATTGCGCCGTCGGTTCATCCCCGCGTATGCGGGGAACGGCTCACGCGGTTCTCGGACCTCACGCATTCGGCCGGTTCATCCCCGCGTATGCGGGGAACGGGCGGCGTAGGAGCACGAATGATCCCGCACATTCGGTTCATCCCCGCGTATGCGGGGAACGGACCTGGCTGACCGATCCGGCGGCGATCCGGGGCGGTTCATCCCCGCGTATGCGGGGAACGGCCGTCGCGGCGGCGCCGGCCGCATGGCATTGGCGGTTCATCCCCGCGTATGCGGGGAACGGCACTGGCCGGCGGGCGTCGACACGCTCGCCGCCGGTTCATCCCCGCGTATGCGGGGAACGGGTGAGGGCGAGATCCTTCGCGGCGAGGTGGATCGGTTCATCCCCGCGTATGCGGGGAACGGGACGGCGAGTGTTTCTACTACGCGATCCGCCGCGGTTCATCCCCGCGTATGCGGGGAACGGCGATGCCCTACAACTGGCGCGGCCGGCAGGGCCGGTTCATCCCCGCGTATGCGGGGAACGGGATTTTGCCGGGGGGGAGGCAAAATCTGCCGCCGGTTCATCCCCGCGTATGCGGGGAACGGGACTGCGGGGCCCAATACGGGCACGCGACGCCCCGGTTCATCCCCGCGTATGCGGGGAACGGGTGGTAGGCCATCACGCTGCCTCTCCCACCGGCGGTTCATCCCCGCGTATGCGGGGAACGGCGGGTCGTGATGATGCTGGCGGCATCGGTGCCCGGTTCATCCCCGCGTATGCGGGGAACGGTGCCGTAGACGGCAGCCGCGACGCCCTTGCTTCGGTTCATCCCCGCGTATGCGGGGAACGGCCGATGGGGTCGTACTCGATGCCGCCGACGATCGGTTCATCCCCGCGTATGCGGGGAACGGGGGTTTCTCTGGCAGCACGTAGACCGCGAGGTCGGTTCATCCCCGCGTATGCGGGGAACGGCGCGGTCAGCGCTACGCGCTGATCGCCGAAGCCGGTTCATCCCCGCGTATGCGGGGAACGGGAGGCGGCGACCTCGCCCTCCAGCTCGGCGAGCGGTTCATCCCCGCGTATGCGGGGAACGGCCGCAGGTCGCTGCCGACGACGCCGGTGTAGTGCGGTTCATCCCCGCGTATGCGGGGAACGGTCTTCAACGCCTGCCGCGAGGACAAGCAGCTCGCGGTTCATCCCCGCGTATGCGGGGAACGGGTAGCCGCCGGCGGCGCAGGGCGTGGTCATGGCGGTTCATCCCCGCGTATGCGGGGAACGGGGTTATGCCTCTGAATGCCTGGATGAGAGGCGCGGTTCATCCCCGCGTATGCGGGGAACGGATTGTATGAGCAGGTCGCCCCGATTCTCGCCGCGGTTCATCCCCGCGTATGCGGGGAACGGGCGTCGCTGCGAGCACGCATGAGCGCGAATTGCGGTTCATCCCCGCGTATGCGGGGAACGGGTCCGATTTTCTGGCTCGTCATCCCGGCTGCTCGGTTCATCCCCGCGTATGCGGGGAACGGCAACTGGCGACCGACTTTTCCGCGGCGCATGGCGGTTCATCCCCGCGTATGCGGGGAACGGTTTCCGCACAGCGGAAATCAATTAAGCCTAGCCGGTTCATCCCCGCGTATGCGGGGAACGGCCGCAGTTCCAGAAAGACAGCCCGGATATAGCCGGTTCATCCCCGCGTATGCGGGGAACGGCGGCGCGCATCTCAAGATCGAGCTATCGCCCCACGGTTCATCCCCGCGTATGCGGGGAACGGGGGCGAGCTCGCTCTGCGCGAGCAGGTGGCCGCGGTTCATCCCCGCGTATGCGGGGAACGGCGGTAGCTCTCGTCGGTGAGGGCGAGCTGGGTCGGTTCATCCCCGCGTATGCGGGGAACGGGCGGCTGGTGCTGAGCAGGCCGTCCTGGCCGGCGGTTCATCCCCGCGTATGCGGGGAACGGGACGGCGGTGCGGCTGTAGGGGTTGCCGTTGCGCGGTTCATCCCCGCGTATGCGGGGAACGGCCAAGCCCACGTTTTACCGCCTGCTGAAACTGCGGTTCATCCCTGCGTATGCGGGGAACGGGGCCATGGCGGCGTCGAAGAGGTCGTCGCCGAGCGGTTCATCCCCGCGTATGCGGGGGAACGGTACCGGATCACCGGCCGGAGATTCCGGCAACTCGGTTCATCCTCGCGTATGCGGGGAACGGGGCTTGATCATGGGTCCGAGTGATTTTGAACTGGGTTCATCCCCGCGCATGCGGGGAACGGGCCCGCCGAGGTGTCGCGCGCACTCGCCAGAGCGGTTCATCCCCGCGCATGCGGGGAACGGTCGGTTTCGATGAGCGGCACGGCTCAGATCTCCGGTTCATCCCCGCGCATGCGGGGAACGGGGGGGCGGGGCGGGCGCCGATGACGCCCAGGCCGGTTCATCCCCGCGCATGCGGGGAACGGCGGCCACGCCGGTTTCTATTTCCTTCCTCCGGCGGTTCATCCCCGCGCATGCGGGGAACGGGGCAACACCGCCACGATCAGCGGCACTGACTACGGTTCATCCCCGCGCATGCGGGGAACGGCCGGTGATCACCAGCCCCAGGTTGCCGCGGATCGGTTCATCCCCGCGCATGCGGGGAACGGCGCGCACCGGTGGCCACCGCCCGGAGGTGTGCCGGTTCATCCCCGCGCATGCGGGGAACGGATCGAGGGCCGTTTGAGCGCTTGTTGACGGCCCGGTTCATCCCCGCGCATGCGGGGAACGGTACACGGTCAACTACGCCGCCGGCCAGCTCGCCGGTTCATCCCCGCGCATGCGGGGAACGGGGGAATTGCCCGAGCCAGCCGTAGGTGTTGCTCGGTTCATCCCCGCGCATGCGGGGAACGGTCGATGATCACTGGAATGCCGTATCGACGGCGCGGTTCATCCCCGCGCATGCGGGGAACGGCGGGCGCTACCTCGACCTGCTCGACCCCGAGGCGGTTCATCCCCGCGCATGCGGGGAACGGCCCTCGACGAACTCCAGGAAGCTCACCGTCGCCGGTTCATCCCCGCGCATGCGGGGAACGGGCGCGATCACCGGCGCATCGCCAGGCAGCTCGAGGTTCATCCCCGCGCATGCGGGGAACGGCCCTACTGGCAGACCGAGGGATACGGCGTCGGCGGTTCATCCCCGCGCATGCGGGGAACGGGTGGGCCGGGATGGGCAGCGCGGCGAAGAGTGCCGGTTCATCCCCGCGCATGCGGGGAACGGCCTGTTCCACCTGCCGGGGCTGCTGCGCATGGAGGTTCATCCCCGCGCATGCGGGGAACGGTCGCGGGCGGCGGGGTCGTCCTCCACCGTCACCGGTTCATCCCCGCGCATGCGGGGAACGGGGCCGGGCGGGCGTGTGCGGTGCGCATGGCACAGGTTCATCCCCGCGCATGCGGGGAACGGACCGCCACCGGCGTGTGCACCCGTACCGAGATCGGTTCATCCCCGCGCATGCGGGGAACGGGGTTGGCTCCTACTATCGGACGCTCGAGGTTGCGGTTCATCCCCGCGCATGCGGGGAACGGAACCGGAATATTCGTCCAAACCTCGCGATAGGCGGTTCATCCCCGCGCATGCGGGGAACGGAGAAATGCGCCCACGCACCCAAATAGCAGGGCCGGTTCATCCCCGCGCATGCGGGGAACGGAGCATCCGCAGCGACTGCTCGGGGAACGAACGCGGTTCATCCCCGCGCATGCGGGGAACGGGACGACGTGCTGTACCGGCTGCCTGAGTGGGGCGGTTCATCCCCGCGCATGCGGGGAACGGGGCGGATGCCTCTGCGCTCAGGTAGCGACGCTCGGTTCATCCCCGCGCATGCGGGGAACGGCCGACCCGCTATGACCCCGACTGGTGGCGGAGCGGTTCATCCCCGCGCATGCGGGGAACGGGGCGGGCGGATCGAGCGGCCCACCCAAGCGGCCGGTTCATCCCCGCGCATGCGGGGAACGGGCTCAGACGTGAAAGTGGCGCCAGCGGGAATACGGTTCATCCCCGCGCATGCGGGGAACGGCTCGCGATAAGCTTTAAGCGCAGGCAGAATGACGGTTCATCCCCGCGCATGCGGGGAACGGCGAACCCAATCCCCTACCTCAGAACCCGACCGCGGTTCATCCCCGCGCATGCGGGGAACGGCGACGACCGACATGAAAGCGCAGTTCGACGCGCGGTTCATCCCCGCGCATGCGGGGAACGGCTCTCATCGAGGACTACAAAATTGTGCAATTTCGGTTCATCCCCGCGCATGCGGGGAACGGGCCATTGGCCCGCGGTCGGAAATGCCGCTGAGCGGTTCATCCCCGCGCATGCGGGGAACGGTTTTGCAGTGATCTGGACAGTTGCCTGGACGGCGGTTCATCCCCGCGCATGCGGGGAACGGACTACCGCGAGCGGGGCAAAGGTCTCGCCGAGCGGTTCATCCCCGCGCATGCGGGGAACGGAACTCTGAGAAAAATTCATGCGTGCAAAATGACGGTTCATCCCCGCGCATGCGGGGAACGGGTTGTTCTGGAGCCGGTAGCGGTAGCCGGAGGCGGTTCATCCCCGCGCATGCGGGGAACGGGTGGATCGCGTTGCGGCTGTAGCCGGTGGCGGCGGTTCATCCCCGCGCATGCGGGGAACGGTTCAGCCCCGATAGCGGGCGAGAACGGCGCTACGGTTCATCCCCGCGCATGCGGGGAACGGAGCGTGCGACGATCGAGAGGCCGCGCAGCAGCCGGTTCATCCCCGCGCATGCGGGGAACGGGCTTCGCGCAGTCGTCTGATTCGCTCGCCGATCGGTTCATCCCCGCGCATGCGGGGAACGGACTTCCTCCATCCCCTTGAAAGACAAGGCGAAAAAGGAGGCTGAAAATTCCACCGACGAAACGCCCGAACCGGAGGGCGCGGCGGTGGCGTGAGTCTGGATTACAAGTTCCTGATTTTCAAAGAGCAGCGTCGGGTTTCGGTGGCGGCAGGAATTCCACCAGCCGCAGGCCGTCGAGGTCCACCGGCATGCGCCGGTTGGCGCCCAGGGTCAGGAAGTCGAAGCCGGATTCGTTGTTGCTGGTCCACACCATCACGGCGTTGCCCTCCTCCAGCCCCGCCTCGATCTGCCCCCAGATCATCTCGCGCACGCGCCGCGAGAAGTCGCCCACGTAGACGCCGGCGCGCACCTCCAGCAGCCACACGCCGAGGCGCCCGCGCAGGCGTGGCGGGGCGTTCTCAAGCACGATGACCAGCATCGCCCAGGCTCTCGGGGTTGGGGATGGCGGGGCCGATGGCGTCCTCGGGCGGGGGCGGCACCGGCAGCTCGCCGGCGGCGAGGATGTCCTCGATCGCCGGGATGATGCGCCCGAGGATTTTGCTCTGCCGGAACATGTCGCGGCACGCGAGCCGCACCTCGCGCTCGGGCAGCGCCGGCTCGCGCCGCGCGACCTGGAAGGCGACCGGCACGACGGTTTCAAACTTGAAGATGTCGGCCACGTCGTAGACGAAGCTCAGCGGCTTGCCGGTATGGATGAAGCCCACCGCCGGTGCGTAGCCCGCGGCCAGCACGGCCGCCTCGGTGATGCCGTACAGGCAGGCCGTCGCGGCGCTCAGGCACTTGTTGACGGTGTTCGAGGTGTCCCAGGCGTGCGGATCGTAGCGCCGGCCGTCCCACGCCACGCCGTACTGGCGCGCCAGCAACTGGTAGGTCTTGCGCACCCGCACGCCTTCGATGCCGCGCAACTGCTCGACGCTCCTGCGCGTCGGTGGCTCCTCGCCGAAGCGCAGCGCGTACATGCGGCGCACCACCTTGAGCCGCGCGGCCTCGTCGAGCGCGAGCCGGGCCTGGTACAGCAGGCGGTCGGCCCGCGCCCCGCCCGGCTGCCCCGAGGCATACAGGCGCACGCCGCCCTCGCCCACCCACACCAGCAATGTCCCGACCCGTGCGGCGAGCGCCGCCGCGGCGTGCGACACCCGTGTGCCGGGTTCGAGCATCAGGCAGGCGATGCTCCCCACCGGGATCTGCTTGCGCACGCCGTTGCCGTCGACCAGCACGAAGGCGCCGTCGATCACGTCGATCTCGCCGTAGCGCAGGAACACCAGCGACACGCGCTCCTTCATCGGCAGGGGCTTGAGCGGCGGGAGCATGCTTCAGGCCCGCGCCAGGCTCAGCAGGCCGCAGCCGAACGCCTTGGCCGGGCCGATGCCGGCCGCCAGCAGCGTCGTCAGCAGCGCCGCGTCGGCAACCCGCAGCACGCCGTCGAACAGGCAGGGCACGAGCTTGCCGGGGGGCTCGCCCGGCTTGCGAAAGTGCAGCGGTTCGCACGGCGTCGCGGTCGCCGCCAGCACGTCCGCCGCGCCGGCCAGCTTGCGCGCGAGCCAGGCGAGCTGCTGTTCGTCCTTCAGCAAGGGCACGCGGCAGGGCTTGACGATGGCCTGCCCCGCCGCCTCCCGGGCCGCGCGCAGCCGGCCGTCGGCGTCCCGCACCGTGCGCACCGGATTCGCGAGCAGGCGAAAGCGCAGCATCTGACCGCCCGTGAACGCCGGCTCGAAGGCGCGCGTCGCCAGCACGCCCGCCCGCTCCGCCGCCGGCTGCGGGGCCGTCGCGGACTGCAGCAGCACGATCGCGGGCCGTCCGGGGGTGGCGGTCTCGATGCGGAACAGGAAGTCGCGCCCGGCATCGGGGCGGCCGGGGAACAGCTCCCACAGCGCCTTGTGCCACTGGTAGGGCGCCCGCGCCGTGCGCGGGTCGAGCTCAATCCGACTCAGGAACATCGCGCCCTCCCCGCACGCGCGCGTCGACGTAGACCTCGCGCGTGGCGAACTGCCGTGGCCTGGCGATCACCGGAACGTCGCGCACGCGCAGTTGCGGCAGCCCGTCGGCATCGGCCTCCTCGGTGTGGATCAGGCCGGCGTGCGGGGCGACCGCATCGAGCGCGGCGACGAGGCTGCGCCCCTGCACGACCGCCTCGAACAACGGCCGGCTCGGCGGGCAGCTGCGCCGGCCGAGCGAGGGCGTGAACACCGGCCGGCGCACCGCCGCGGCGAGCGCGTCGAGCGTCACACCGGCCTGCGGATGCACGCCCACGGCGACCGTGAACACGGCATCGGCCAGATACTCGCGCCGCGACACGACCGGGTCCTTGCGCACGCCGCCACCGACGGTGCGGGCATCCAGCACCGTGTGGAAGTCGGTGAAGCGCTGTGCCGGCAGCGGCCTTTGCTGCAGGCCGGCGTAGCGCGCGCCGAGGCGCTTCAACTCGCCCTCGGCATGCCAGCGGTCGGCCAGGGTGCGCCGGTCGGTGCGCACGGCGAAGCGCACCGACCGCGCCAGCGCCTGCTGGCCGTCGGGGTCGTCCCGCCGCACGCCGAGGCAGGCGCCGAGCAGGCCGAGCAGGCCGCTGCGGGTCGGAACATCGTGGCTCGGCCGGAAGTCCTCGAAGGTGTGCCCGCCCCAGGCCTGCAGCGGCCCGGCGAGCTTGAGGATCAGGAAGCTTTCCATCGCTCCGCCCCCGGCTCAGTCGCGCCCGTCGCGGCCGATCCACGCGATCAGCGCGGCGAGGTCCGGTTGTGCGGCGATGCCTTCGGGTGGCTGCGTGCCGTCGAGCACGAAGGCGGCCGGTGATTCGGCGAGGCCGTAGCCACGGTGGACCTGCCGCCAGTAGTCGAACAGCCGGCCCTGGGAGGGTTGGCGAAAACCGCCGCTGCGCTCGGCGCTCACCGGTGCCTCGAAGGCATTGGCGAGCGACACCGGCAGGTCCGCGAAGCTGACCAGCACCGCGTCGGCCAGGTTGTGCGCGGCGAAGGTCTGCTGCTTGGCCTGCGGCACCACGGTCGCGAACAGGTACGCCAGGTGCCCGGCGATCTCCAGCGCCCGCCCGCGCGTGGCGCCGCCGAGGTTCTCCTGCAACTGGGCGAGGTTGAGGCTCGCGTAGCGGTAGAAGGTGCCGCTGGAAAACTCCTGCGTGTTCAGGTGCCCGGCGCCGGTTTCGCCGGCCTCGCTGACCAGGTCGTCGACGGCGGTGAACCAGTCGATGTCGCTGTCGACCGCGTGCGTGGTGATGACGTGGGCGACGGCGAGCGCGCCGTCGACCGATGTCAGCAGATCGGAGGTCGACATGCGGCCCGACAGCGCGATGTCGAGGGTCTGCGCCGCGGCGTCGCGGAACGCGGCGGCGTCCTTCTCGATCTGCTTCTGCAGCTTCTTCACCTCCAGCCCCTCGGCTTCGCCGGCCGCGATGGCCTCGCACATGCGCGCGACCTCGGCGACCGCCCACGGCGCGACCGCGCTGGCCTCGGCGTCTTCGGCGAGGCCGTCCTTGCCGGCCATCCAGGCGATGGCCTGCTGCACGCGCCCGGCCGGATAACGGCCGTCCAGCGCGGCGGCGAAGCGTTCGGCCAGGCGGGCGAGATCGCGCGTGCGCACCGAACGCTCACCGAGCCGGCGCCGGTACTCGTCGCTGCAGCGGATCGCGCGCTTGAGGCTCTGGCTGGAGATGCGCACCCGGCGCGCCCCGCCGAAGGTCGCGGACTTCTGCATGTTCATGTCGTCGCGGTTCAGGCACGACGGGCTGTGCGTGATCAGCACATGGAAATTGATGAAGTTGTGCACGGCAGGCTCCTTTGCGGACGGGGGTCAGGCACCGGCCGCGGGGCGGTCGGCGTAAGGCATGCGATAGAAGTCCTCGAGCAGGCGGCGCTTGTCGTCGTCGCCCCACCAGAACACCTGCGGCCCGAAGCGCGCCCAGTCCACCACCGGCCGGACGTGCTGCAGTAGGCGGCGCAACTGCACGAGATCGTTCGGCTCGGTACTGCGGATCACCTGGAACAGGCGCTTCTCACCAAGGCCGGCGCGGGCCAGCGCCGCGCCGAGCGGTTCGGCACCGTCGCGGTGTCCGGCCCAGGGCAGGCAGAACACCACCCGCTGCCAGCCCTCCCATGTCTGCCCGCCGCTCAGGCGGTAGAAGGCCGGTATCTGCGTCAGCGCCGCGGGATCGCGCGCCCGGCGGAGCTCCGCCTTCGCTCCGCTGTCGAGCCGGTTCCAGCGCTCCCACAGTGCCTTGAAGTCGGTTTTCCCGGTCATGGTCAGACGGCCTCCTCTTGCGCCGGCGGTCGCAGCGGTGTCAGGTCACGCGCGAGCTTGCCGCGCGCCGCGGCAATCGCATGGAGCAGTTCGGGGTCGTGGCGGTACGGCGCGACGACGTCGGCGAACACCGCCTCGGCCACGGCGATCAGCGCCGCCCGGTAGGCCGCGTTGCGCGCGGCCCAGCCCTCGCCGGCCCAGTCGATCTCGCGCAGCTCGGCCAGCAGCACCCCGCCGCTGCGGGCGAGGAAGCGCGCATCGCCGAGTTCGTGCACGTCGACGCCGAGGCCCTTGAAGCGATCCTTCTGGCCCCTGGCCGCCCAGTACAGGCTGCCGCGCAACGCCGAGCGCACCGCGAGCGCATCGCTGACGCAGGCTTCGATCTGCTCCCGCGCGCCCTCCCAGCCGGGCGCAAAGCTGAACAGTTCGTGGCGGCGCTCGACGACGTTCGCCTGGTTGTTGCGGTAGCCGCCGACCAGCAGGTACAGCGCGGCGTCGCTGCTGCCCGCCCCCGCCCACGCCGCGACGACCGCGGCCGGTGCGTAGCCCTCACGGTCGTCGCCGCGCCGGAACACGTACTGCGAGAGCTGCGTCCACGCCGGTGCCGTGGTGGTGAACGACAGGAAGCGCTCCTCGCGCTTTCCCTTTTTGGTATCCCACTGGCGCGGGCTGTGCAGATGCGGCCACAGGCCTTCGAGCGTGTAGACGAACTTCTCCTTGAGGAAGCCGCCGTAGCGGGCGACGCCGGACGCGCCGCAGTGGTCGCAGGTGCCGCTCGGCGCCGGGCGCAGTTCGACGTGGGCCGGCTGCCAGAACAGCCCGCGCCGCAGGCCGATGGCGGCGACCTGGCCGGTGCTGCCGGCCGCCACCGGGTCGACCCACACCGGCCGGTCGCTGGTGCCGGCCGGCGCGTCCGGCAGCAGGCGCGCCACCTCGGGCGCCGGCAGCACGTTGCGCCAGATGCGCCGGCGCAGGCTGCCGGGGCGGGCGTCCGGCACGTCGACCAGCGTCGTCACCGGCGCCGCCCCGCGCAGCGCGCCCTTGAAGCCACCGCCGAAGCTCGGACAGGCACTCGCCTGGTTGAACAGCGCGATCGCCGCACAGCCGCCGCAGACCGCGCCGATCTCGCCTTCCGGGTTGAAGAAGGTGTGGCTGACGCCGTCGGGCAGGCCGATGAACAGCTTCTGCATCGGCGTCACGTCCGCCGCCTTCACGCCGCGCGTCTGCATGAACGGCTGCGTCGGGTGATCGAGTTCGAACCAGTCCCGATACGGTGCGATGCCGGCGGCGTATTCGTCCGCGCCCAGCGGCTCGCGCAGACGCCGCCGCCACGTCGCGACGTCGGCCGGCATGAACAGCGTCTGCGTCAGTGCCAGGGCGAGCGTGAGCGCGGCCAGCTCCATGTCGTCGCGCGGCAGCGCCAGACGGACATCGCCGTCGCTGCACAGCAGCTCCTGCAGGCCGATCCGCCGGAACCGCCCGCCGTCGAGGACGGGCAGCCAGGCATCCGTCAGCACGTTCATTGCGCCTCCTTCTCCATCCCGTACTCCACCGAATACCGCAGCCGTCCCTTCGGGCCGTCCGTCAGCCAGGCGTCGGCGCCATCCGGCTGCATCGACAGCTCGATGCGGCCCTCCGCATCCGCCGCCGGCAGCCAGTCCGCCCAACTGCGCGGGACCTGCACGAGCGCCTGATCGATCGCCTCGTCGCGCTCCCACTCGCCGATGTCGGCGATGGCCCGCCCGTCGAGCAGGCGGCCGGCGGCGGCCAGCGGCAGTACCGGCAAGGCATCCGCCTCGGCCCGCGTCAGCGCGCGCACCTGCTGGTCACGGTCGGCCAGCGGGTTCATGCGCTCGCGCGTCAGGCGCTTCGCCTTCTGCGCCAGCCTGCATTGCGCGTCCCGGAACGCATCCGCCAGCGCGGTGATCGCCGCCGGCTCGTCGTGATCGTCCTCGTCGTAGACGTCCTCGATCCAGCCGCGGTATGCCAGCGGGAAGTGGATCGCGCCGTCGCAGCCGCGCAGGCGCTGCGCCGTGCGCCACAGCACGCGGGCATCGCCGTAGATGCGGCGGTGCACGCCGAAATCGGCCTCGGTCGGCAGCAGCACCGTGCAGGCGGTGGTCGTGCAGCCGGGGGCGTAGGAGCGCGGGTGACGGTGCAGGCGGCCGAGGCGCTGGAACAGCAGGTCGATCGGGCAGAGCTGCGTGACCAGCCAGTCGAAGCAGAGGTCGAGGCTCTGCTCGACGACCTGGGTCGCCACCAGGATGCGGCCGCTCCCGCACGCTGCCTGCGGGCCGTACACGGCGAGGATGCGACGCTCGCGCGCCTGGCGATCGCGGAAGCGGTAGCGCGCGTGGAACAGGTCCACCGCGACGTCGGGCGCCCGCGCACGCAGCGCCCGCGCCAGTTGCTGCGCGGCATCGACCAGGTTGCAGATCACCGCGACGCGCCCCCCTGCCCGCGCCTTCGCGAGCAGTTCGTCGAGCACGGCGTCGGTCGGCGCGGCCGCCGGGGCCTCGATGCAGCGCACGGCCACGGTGCGCGGCGACGGGCCATAGCCAGCCGGTTCGGGGGCGGTTGCGGCATCGCTGTCCGGCAGCAGCCGCAGCGCCCCCGCCGCCGGGACGTGCGTCAGCAGCGGGTAGCGGCCGTCGGCCGCCTCCGGCAGGGTCAGCCCGGCCCGCCAGGCACCGACCAGCCGCGCGCGCTGCACGCGCGGCAGCGTCGCCGACAGCAGCACGGCGCTGCCGCCCGCGGCGTGCTGCGCGGCGAGCACGGCTTCGAGCAGGCCGTACATGTAGCGGTCGTAGGCGTGGACCTCGTCGACGATCAGCACGCTGCGGCCGATGCCGAGGGTTCGCACGAAGGCGTGCTTCACCGGCAGCACGGCGAGCAGCACCTGGTCGACCGTGCAGACGCCGATCTGCCCGAGCAGCGCGCGCTTGCGGCTCTGCGCGAGCCAGCCGGCGCACTGCACCAGCGCCTCCTCGTCCCGCTGCGCCGTGCGTGCGTGGGCGGCGCGGCGCAGTTCGATGAAGTCGGGGTTGTAGCGGGCCTTGCCGTGGGCGAGCACCACGTTCGCGTCGGTGCCGGGGAAGAGCTTCGGCGCGACCGCCTCCAGCCGCGCCAGCATCGCGTTCGCCGTCGCCTGCGTCGGCAGCGCGAACACGATCGCCTCGGCGCAGCCGGCGGCCAGCAGGTGCGCCGCGTAGGCGAGCGCCGCCTCGGTCTTGCCTGAACCGGTCGGCGCCTCGACCAGCGTCAACCCCGGCGCCACCGGCAGTTCGTCGACGAGCCGCTGCACCTGCCGCGGCACGCGCGCGGGAAACACCGCGGCCATGCCGCCGACCCGCAGGGCGGGCCGGCACAGGCCGCTGTCGCGAAGCGCACGCGCGGCGGCGTCGGCGCGCTCGTCCAGATAGGCAGCGACCGGTGGTGCGTCGGTGCGGTAGCCGAAGTAATCGGTGTTCGAGCCGAGCCAGTCGCAGATCGCGCAGAAGCCCGCGAGCAGCGGCGGGGCTGGCGGTGGCACGGTGTCGAGCGCGCAGCCGGCCGGCTGCAGGAAGGCGTCGGCGCAGCAGCGGACCCACGCGGCGCGGGCGGCGCGATCGAGTTCGCGGATCGGCAGCAGAACCAGCCTGTGCGCCATCGGCTGGCGTTCGTACGGGATCGCGCCGTGATGGCCGGTCACGGCGGCGAGCCAGGGCTGCCAGCCGTCGACGACGTCGATGAATTCATCAGGTTCGCGGGAACCGAGCCAGCGCGGCAGCTCGCCGAGGCCCTGCGCATAGCCTTCGGGGCCGTGCGCGTAGTGTCTGCCGTCGATGTGGCTCACCTCGCGCGCCGGATAGCGGCCGAGCGCCTTCAGCACCTCCGGCGCCTTGCTCTGGAAGCGCACGTCGAGCTTGCCGAGGTCGTGCAGGGCGATGAAGAAGCGCAGCCATGCGGCATGGCGCGGATCGTCGCTGCCGAAGGCCCGCCGCAGCGTCGCGCTCGCCGCGAGCCAGGCATCGGCGACCGCCACCACGTCGAGGCTGTGCAGCGCGAATGGATGCCAGCCGGCGGCGTCGGTGGGCGCGTCCTCCGGTCGCCGGGCCTTGCCCCAGTAGCTCGCGTACATCTCGCTCCTCCCTGGCCGCGCGGGGCGCGGCGTTCATCGGTCGATGAAGTCCCTTGTAACGGTGCCGAGGATCAAAACCTGCACCTTTGGCGAGGGGGTCGCCAAGATTTAGCACGGCCGTGGCGGTGCTGCCGTCGCAGCGTCGCCACGGCCGCGCTCAGGCCTTCGCCGGTACCAGGCGCGAGCCGAGCGCGAGCAGCGTGGCGCCGGCGACGACCACCGTCAGCGCGACCGTCAGCGAGGTGGCGTGCGCGAGGCCGCCGATCAGCGGCGGGCCGATCATGAAGCCGCCGTAGCCGATCGAGGTCACCGAGGCGATCGCCGCGGCGCGGCTGACGCCGGGGACGCGGGTGGCGGCGTTGTAGAGGATCGGCGCCGTCGGCGCGAGGCCGGCGCCGACCAGTGCGAAGCCCGCGAGCGCGACCCACGGCGTGCCGACCAGCAGCACCACCGCCATCGAGACCGCGGTCAGCGTGGCGCCGGCGCACAGCAGCGCGGGCTCGGCGAAGCGCTCGCGCAGCGCGTCGCCGGTGAAGCGCGACAGCGCCATCGCCGCGGCGAACACGGCGTAGCCGAGCGCCGCCTGCGCCTGCGGCATGCCGACCTCCTGCTTCAGGTAGAGCACGCACCAGTCGTACATCACGCCTTCGGCGATCATCCCCGACAGGATCAGCAGCCCGATGACCAGCAGCCGCCCGCGCGGCCAGGCGAAGTGCGCCTTGTCGCCGTCGCCGTCCCCATCGCCGCCGTGGGCGTCGAGCATGCCGCGCGCGGCGACACCGACCAGCAGCATCAGCCCCGCGGCGATCAGCACGAGCTGCAGCGCCGGCGCCATGCCGGCGCGCAGCAGCGCGGCGACCAGCGCCGCGCCGGCCATGCCGCCGACGCTGAACATGCCGTGCAGGTTGCTCATGATGGCGCGCCCGGAGCGGTGTTCGAGCTCCGAGCCTTCGGTGTTGATGGCGACGTCGAACAGGCTCATGCCGGCGCCGAACACCAGCGCCGCCGGCAGCACCACGCCGAGGCCCGGCAGCAGCAGCATCAGCGCGAGCATGCCGCTCATCGTCACGCCGGCACCGAACGCCGCGCGGCGCGCGCCGAAGCGCGCCACCACGCGCCCGGCGAACAGCAGCGAGGTGATCGCACCGAGTGCCGCGGCCAGCAGCACGATCGACAGGCCGGCCTCGTCGAGGCCGTAGCGCTGCTTGACCGAGGGGATGTGCGCGCCCCAGGCGCCGGCGAGCACGCCGAGGGCGGCGAACTGCGCGCGCGTGGCCCAGCGCGCACGGTGCAGTTCGCCACCCGCGGCATCGAGGGTCGGCACCGAGGCGCTCACGCGGCGAACCTCACGGGCTCGCCGCTGCGCGCGCTCTGGCAGATCGCATCGAGGATCTCCATCACGACCAGGCCCTCCTCGCCGGGTGCAGGATGCGGACGTTCGTTCAGGATAGCCTCGGCGAATTCATACATCGCCGAGGGCGCTTCGGGGGCCGCCGGGCGCAGGTGCAGGTCGCACGGCGTGCCTGCCTGCTCGAGGAAGATCTGCGCCTCGCAGCGCGGGCCCCCGTCGAGGTTCTTCTGCAGCAGGCCGGCGCGGGTGCCGAAGAGGCGCGTCTCCATGAGCTCGGCCTCGCCGATGTGGGTGGCCCGGGAGGCTTCCAGCACCAGCGTGGCGCCGTTGTCGAAGCGGATCAGCGCGGTGGCGAGGTCCCCGACGTCGCCGGCCCACCCGCCGCCGGCGGTCGGCTCGTGGGTGCTGCCGAGCACCCAGGTGGGCCGGGGGTGGCCCATCAGCCACAGCGCGAGGTCGAGCCGGTGCACGCCGAGATCGGCCAGCGCGCGGCTGCCGTCGGGCAGGCCGCGCCGCCGGTGCCACACGCTGCGGCCGAAGTAGAAGTCGCCGAACAGCCCGGCGTCCACCTGCGCCTTGAGCGCGCGCGACTGGGCGCTGAAGCGGCAGGGGAAATTGACCATCAGCCGGCGGCCGTTGCGCCGGGCGGCGGCGAGCATCTCGCGGGCCTCGGTGGCGCCGAGCGCCATCGGCTTCTCGCACAGCACGTGGCAGCCGGCCTCGAGCGCGGCGATCGCCAGCGCCTTGTGGAAGCGGTTGGGCGTGCAGAGGCTGATCACGTCGAAACGCTCGATGTCGAGCATGGTCTCGGCGCAGGTGTAGCAGGTGGCGACGTCGAAGCGCTCGCCGGCGACGTCGAGGCGGTCGGCGTCGGCGTCGGCGAGCGCCACCACGTCGACGTTCGGGTGCTGGCGCCAGCCGTCGATGTGCGTGCAGCCACTGCCGAGGCCGATCACCCCCACCCGCAGCCGACGGCTGTCGGGCACCCGCGCGGCGCGCACCGCGGCGAGGCCGGCAGGCGGGCGGCGGCTCACCGCCGGCCTCCCGGCACGGTGCGCGCCGCGGCCGGGCCGGCGGAGCGGAACGCATGGACGGTCGGGTTTTCGTGCTGGAACGCGTGCCAACTGATGACAGAAATCTTCGACTCGATCACACTCATGCTCCACTGGTGCCATGCTCGTTATAATGGTGTGTTTCGGCTCGGATGCTTCTTGTAAGGCTCTGTAATCAATGGCTCCGAGTGCGAAAATCTTAGCCAGCGGCGGCAATCCGCCTCAACCGGGATCGTTGCTATAAATCTCCGATAAATGCGAAAAAAACCGGATGCAGGCCCCATCTCCACCCTCGTACCGCCCCCCGGGCCCGGCAGCCCGTGCGGGCAGACCCCCGAACAGGCCCGGCGGCTGCGGCAGCTGCTGGCCGACGGGGTCGCGCGGCTGAGCGCCGGCACGCTGCCGGTGCGGCTGCCGACCATCGCGGGCGAGTGGGAGATGCGCGGCGACGGGCACTTCCATCTGGTGCCCGAGCTGTTCCTGCAGGTCTCGGGCTGGACGCGCTTCCGCTTCCCGCACGGCACCCTGCACCTCGGCCCCGGCGAGGCGCTGGTGGTGCCGCCGCGCCTGCTGCACGCCGAGAACGTCGGCAGCGGCCCCGACGGCGCGGCCTTCTGCAACGTGGTGGTGTTCGCCGAGGGGGCGTCGATGGGCTGCCATCTCGCCCACGAGGAGGCGCCGGGCACGCCGGGCATCCTGCACCTCGAGGTGCGCCACCACCCGCAGGCGCGCTACGTCCAGGACTGGCTGACCGACGCCGCGCGGCTCGCCCGCAACGCCGGGAGCGGCAGCGATGCCGCGTCGCCGGGCGCGTCCTGGCTCGCCGTGCAGACCCGCGCACTGGTGTCGGCCGCGGTCGCCGGCGTGCTGCAGGCGCTGGACGACGTCGACCCCGACGCCCGCCCCGAGCCGGCGCTGGTGACGCGCGCGCGCGTGCTGGTGCAGAACCAGCTCGGCGACCACCACCTGAGCGTGCGGCGCCTGGCGGAGCAGTCGGGCTGCACCGCCGATTACCTGTCGCACGTGTTCAGCCGCAGCACCGACGAGCACCTCGCCGCGTACATCAACCGCCAGCGCATGGAGCGCGGGGCACGGCTGCTGCGCGAAACCAGCCTGAGCGGCAAGGAGGTCGCCTGGGCCTGCGGCTTCTCGACGCAGAGCTACTTCATCCGCAACTTCCGGCTGCACTTCGGCATGACGCCGCGGGCGTGGCGCGCCGGCCGCGACGAAGAGCGCTGACGCCGCCCGCCCCTCTCGCCCGGCGGGTCCGCGCTGCCGTATCGTGACGCCGCCGCGCCTCGCGGCGCCCCGCGGAGCCTTGCCCATGCCCACCGCCCCCGAGTGTTCGTCGCCACCGTGCCTGGCGCACGAGATCGACCCCGCCTACCAGGGGCTGGCGCCGGCGCTCGCGCCGCTCGCCGGCACGGTGGCGCCGGAGTGGATCGACTACAACGGCCACATGAACGTCGCCTGCTACGTGATGGCCTTCGACCGGGCCACCGACGCGCTGCTCGACGCCGTGGGGATGGACGCGGCCTACCGCGCGGCGAGCGCGTGCTCGGTGTTCGTGCTGGAGATGCACGTCAACTACCTGCAGGAACTGACCGTCGGCGCGGCCTACACGATCGCGAGCCGGGTGCTCGGCGCCGACGCCAAGCGCCTGCACCTGTTCCACACCCTCACCCGCTGCGCCGACGGCGTGGCGGCGGCCACCAACGAACTGATGCTGCTGCACGTCGACCTGGGCGCCCGCCGCGGCCGTCCGTTCCCGGCGGCGATCGCCGACCGGCTCGCGGCGCTGCAGGCGGCGGACGCCCGGCAGCCGTGCCCGGAACAGGCCGGGCGGCGCATCACGCTGCCGGTGCGGGCGGGCGGCTGACGATGACGGCCGCCCCCGCCCCGCTGCCACCGCTGCAGGTACGCGAGAGCGCGCGCGCCCGGCGCGTCAGCCTGCGCGTCAGCGCCACCGCCGGGCTCGAGATCGTCGTGCCGCGCGGCTTCGCGCACGCGCACATCCCCGCCATCGTCGCCCGTCACCGCGCCTGGATCGACGCGCAGTGGGCCCGGCTCGTGGCGCTCGACCGCACGCTGCCCGCACGGCTCGAACTCCCGGCGACCGGCGAGGGCTGGGAGCTGCTGCGCCGCGACGGCCCGCAGCCGCGCCTGCGCCGCCAGGCCGACGCGCTGGTGATCGCCGGGGCGAGCGATGCCGAGGCGCGCGTGCTGCTGCGCCGCTTCCTGATGGCGCACGCGCGGCTGCGCCTCGGTGAGTGCCTCGACGCCGTCGCCACCGCCACCGGGCTGCGCTACACGCGCCTGAGCATCCGCGCGCAGCGCGCGCGCTGGGGCAGCTGCAGCGCCCGCGGCGCCATCAGCCTGAACGTCAAGCTGCTGTTCCTGGAGCCGGCGCTGCTGCGCCACGTGCTGGTGCACGAGCTCTGCCACACCGTGCACCTCGACCACTCGCCGGCGTTCTGGGCGCTGGTGGCCCGCCACGACCCCGACTGGTCCACGCGGCGCGCGCAGCTGCGCGCGATCGCGGCGCGGCTGCCGCCGTGGCTCGACGTCTGACGCGCCGGTGAACGGTGAACTGTGGGGGCTGTTCGCCGGCAGCTTCCTGGCGGCGACGCTGCTGCCGGGCGGCTCCGAGCTGCTGTTCGGCGCGCTGGTGCTGGCCGGGCGCGAGTCGCCCTGGCTGCTGCTGGCGGTGGCAACGCTCGGCAACACGCTGGGCGGGTTCAGCTCGTGGCTGATCGGCTACGGGCTCGCGGTGCGCTACCCGCAGCGCACGCTCGACGGGCACGGCCACGCCCGCGCGCTCGCCCAGGTGCGCCGCTGGGGCGCGGCGGTGCTGCTGCTGTCGTGGGTGCCGCTGATCGGCGATCCGCTGTGCGTCGCCGCCGGCTGGCTGCGCCTCGGCTGGCTGGCGAGCCTCGCCTGCATCGCCCTCGGCAAGGGCGGGCGCTACGCGCTGCTGCTCGCCGCGCTCGGCGGCGGCTAAACGCCCCCCAGCACGCCGACAAGCTGTTCGATGAGCAGGGCGAACCGGTCAGCGACGGCACGCGAAAGCTCCTGCTGAACTTCATGGCGTCGTTCTCGCGCTGGATCACACGTAACGCAGCGAGCTGACGGGAGCGGCGCCATGGTCCCGGCGGGACGTCCTGCCCTCACCGCCCGCTCGACGCCGCCGTCAGGTCGCCTGAGAGGTGTCCGATGAAGCCGTCGGCCATCGCCCGCCTGTCGATCCTAGCCGGGCACGTCGGCGTCGTCGTCGGGGCGGGCGACCTCGACGGCGGTGCGCACGGCGAGCAGCCGCCGTGCCTGGGTGGCGATGCCGTCGAGGCGGGCGGCATCGAAGGCGTCGAGTTCGAACAGTATCGCCACCTCGGCGAGCTGGCCGCGCAGCGCGTCGAGCACCGCGCCGAGCACCTCGGCGTCGTAGCCGAGCCAGCGGTCGAAGAGCGCCCAGGCGCGTTCGGTGGCGGCCTCGACGTCGGGCTCCAGGCAGATGTCGGCGATCGGGCCGGAAACGGCGACGCAGCGCACGCCGATCCGTCGCCCCGACGGCCCGTCGCCCGGGTCGTGGCTGAGGCGCACGACGTCGATCAGGCTGTCGGGAAAGCCCCACTGCGTCAGCAGCCAGGCGCCGACCTCGGCGTGGTCGCAGCCGAAGGCCCGGCGTTCGGCGGCGCAGCGCTCGGCATGGCACTCGGGTTCGCCGACCTCGCGGGCGTAGGCCTCGGGCGCCGCGGCGGCGAGCGCCGGGATGCCGATGTCCTGCAGCAGCGCGGCGATGAAGCTCTCGTCGACCGCCGACAGCGCGACGCGCTGCGCGGTTTCGCGCGCGGCGATCGCGGCCAGCACCGAACGCCGCCAGTAGCGCGCGTGCCCGGCGCCGCCGGCGAGCAGGTGGCGGAAGGTGAAGCCGAGGGCGAGGTTGAGCACACCCTTCACCCCCATCAGCATCAGCGCCTGGTTCAGGCTGCGCACGCGCCCGCGCGCGTTGTACAGCGCCGAGTTGGCGGCGCGCAGCACCCGCGCGGTCAGCGCCGGGTCGAGGGCGACCGCGGCGAGGACGTCGTTCGGTTCGGGGTCGGATTCGCCGGCCAGGGCGACGATGCGCAGGGCCACGCCCGGCAGGCTCGACAGCTGGGTCGCGCGCAGGCGTGCTTCGAGGGCTTTGTCCATCGGTCATTCATCCAGGAGAAACCGGCGCCCGCAAACGGCACCGGCGAGGGCCGCAGCATATCAGCGCGCCGTGCGGGCGGCGCAGCCGCGCTCAGCGGGGCTGCGGTGCGACGTCGACCGACACGTCGAGCTTGTGGGCACCGCCGCCCATCATCACCCCCTTGAGCGGTGCGACGTCGGCGTAGTCGCGCCCCCAGGCCAGCGTGACGTGGCGCTCGCCCGGCATGCAGTCGTTGGTCGGGTCGAGGTCCACCCAGCCGAGGCCGGGGATGAACACCGCCAGCCAGGCGTGCGAGGCGTCGGCGCCGATCAGGCGCTCGGCGCCGGGTGGCGGCAGGGTCTCCAGGTAGCCGCTGACGTAGCGCGCCGCCAGGCCGAGCGAGCGCAGGCAGGCGATGGCGAGGTGGGCGAAGTCCTGGCAGACGCCGCGGCGCTCCTCCAGCACCTGGGTCAGCGGGGTGGCGATGGTCGAGAAATGCGGGTCGTAGGTGAACTCGGCGAAGATGCGCCGGGTGAGGTCGAAGGCGGCCTCGAGCAGCGGCCGCCCCGGCGTGAACGACGGCAGCGCGTAGTTGGCGAGTTCGTCGCCGGGGCGGATGAAGGTCGATTCCAGCGTGAACTGGCGCGCCTCCATCGCGTTCAGTTCGGGCATCTCGCGGATCAGCTGCACCACCTCTTCCCACGGCGGCGAGGGCAGGTCCGGCGTCAGCGGCCGCGGCGCCACGGTGACCTGCGAGGTCACCGTCACGGTGAGCGTCTGGTGGATGTCCTGGATCGCGAAGTACAGCACGCGGTTGCCGAAGAAGTCGGTGCGTTCGGCGCTGAGCGCCGGGCGCGGCTCGATCTCGATGCGGCATTCGGGCACGAACTGCCAGGCGGTCTCGCGCGGCATCAGCATCGCTTCGTTGTGGCACAGCGCCACGCGGCCGCGGTAGCGGTACGCGGTGCGGTGCGTGACCGTGTAGTTCATAGCATCTCGATGAGTTGGCGCGGCGTTTCGGCGTGGCTGAAGTGGCCGTGCATCACGGCTTCGGACAGTTCGAACAGCGGAGCGTGGAGTTCCGCCAGCAGGTGCGCCAGTTCCTCGCTGGCGCGGCCCTCGCAGGCATCGCGCGCGGAATCGGCGAGCGCCTCGATGTTGGCGAGCGCGAGCGTGGTCTGCGCCTGCAGGATCAGGCGCTCCTCGGCGCTGCGGTAGCGGCTGCCGGGCGGCTTGGGCAGGCGCTGGATCTGCCGCGCGAGCCGGCGCAGCTGGTAGCCGACCGAGCGCGGGTTGTCCTCGTCGAGCAGCAGCAGGTCGAGGATCGCCGCCGGGTGCAGCGCCGAGCGGTAGCGGCGGCGGTAGGCGGTGAGGTTGTCGGTGGTGGCGAGCACCACCTCCCACAGCGCCACGCCGGGGCGGTGCGCCTTGACGAAGGCGAGTTCGAGCAGCGCGACCGTGTTGAGCACGCGCTCGACGAAGCGGCCGATGTCGAGGAAACGCCAGCCGTAATGGTGCGGCATGGTCTCGTTGCACAGGCCGAAGAACGCCGCGAGCAGCGTCAGGTGCTCCTCCAGCGCCTTGCGCCCGGCCATCGTGCTCGGCGGCGACGGCAGCTCGGCGAGGCTCTGGCGCAGGCGGTTGAGCACGCGCCAGGAGTCGTCGCCCAGGTGGTCGCGCACCGCGCGACCGTTGCGCAGCATGCCGTCGAAGATGTCGCGCAGGCCGTCGGTGTCGCGCTCGTCGAACTCGGCGAGGAACACCCGGCGCAGCGCCAGGAAGCGCCCGCGCGGACCGCCCTCGACCTCGCCGAGTTCGAGGTCGAGGGCGACCAGCAGGTCCGGCAGGCAGCCGTTGTCCTCCGCCTCGGGCCCCTGTTCGAGCAGGCGGGTCAGCGCCTCGCGCAGCAGCCGCGCACGCGCGTCGTAGCGCTCGCCGTAGCGGCCGAGCCAGAACAGGTTGTCGGCGACGCGGCTCGGCAGGTCGTCGCCGTCGCGCGTCACCACCACCGGACCGTGTGCCTGGCGCAGCAGGCTGACGTGCGGCTGCGGCGCCGGCGCCAGCACCCAGACGTCCTTGGCGATACCGCCGCGGCCGGTGTTGCGGCCGTCCTGGCTGACCCAGGCGAGCGCCCCGGGCATCGCGCGGTAGCCGTCGTCCTCGGCGACCGTGAAGGCACGCAGCGTGATCGGCTGCGCCACCAGGCGCCCGTGGTCCCACACCGGCGCGGTGGCCGGGCGGATGCGCTGCTGGGCGACGTACAGCGTCGGGCGCGCGAGGATGCGCGCGGCGAGCGCGGCGCGCCCCTCCTCGCCGAGGCGCGAGCCGTCGATCAGGCGCGGTTCGAGGCCGAGCTGGTGCACCAGCAGCCCGCCGAGGTTGGCCAGCACGTACTCGCGCTCGAGCGCGTGTCCGCACCACCAGCTCGCCACCGACGGCAGGAGCAGCTCCTCGCCGAGCAGGTCGCGGCACAGCGCGGGCAGGAAGGGCATCAGGCCCGGGTTTTCGACCGCAGCGACCCCGAGCGCGTTGGCGAGCGCGACACCGCCGTTGCGCACCGCGGCGAGCAGCCCGGGCACGCCCAGCACCGAATCGCCGCGCAGTTCGAGCGGATCGCACCAGGCATCGGTGACGCGGCGCAGGATCACGTCGACCGCCTTCAGCCCGCCGAGCGTCTTCAGCCACACGCGGCCGTCGCGCACCACCAGGTCGCCGCCCTGCACCAGCGACAGCGACAGGTAGTTGGCGAGGTAGGCGTGCTCGAAGTACGCCTGACTGCCCGGTCCCGGCGTCAGCAGCACCACGTTGGGCTTGTCGGGCGGGCGCGCCGGCAGCTTCGCCAGCGTCACGCGCTCGGTTTCGAGGAAGCTCGCGAGCCGCCGCAGCGGCGCGTCGCGGTACAGCGTGGGCATCGAGCGCGCGAGCGTGATGCGGTTTTCCAGCGCGTAGCCGGCACCCGAGGGCGCCTGCGCGTGGTCGGCCAGCGCGAGCCAGCGGCCGTCGGCGCCGCGCGCCAGCGTCACGCCGTGGAACACCAGCCAGCGCCGCCCGGCCGGCAGCGACTGCCAGGCCGCGTGAAGGAAGCCCGCGTGCGCGTGCACCAGTTCGGGCGGCAGGATGCCGCGGCGCAGCACCGTGCGCGGGCCGTAGAGGTCGGCGAGCAGGCGTTCGAACAGGCGCGAGCGCTGGATCAGGCCGGCTTCGATCTCCGCCCACTCGTCGCCGTCGATCGGCAGCGGGATCGGATCCACGGTCCAGGCGCGCTGGCTGCCGTGGCTGTCCTCGTGCGCGTTGAAGGTGACGCCGTTCTCGCGCAGCAGGCGCTGCGCCTCATCATAGCGCTGCGTGAGCTCCTCGGCGCCCATCGCCGCGAGCGCCGGGAGGAGTTCCGACCAGGCCGGCCGCAACTCCCCCCCCGGGGTCAGGAGTTCGTCGTAACCATCCGTCGGCAAAGGGTAATCGGCGAGCAGCTCACCCACCGGGAATGCTTTCGCCTGTGCCTCTGACATGCCCGTCAATCTCTCAACCGCATCGGTTCGGTACCGCCGATGGTAGGCCAGACGGCACCGGCGCGGCCAGCGGACGCCTCCAAGGGAGTATCGCGACCGCTCCGCCGTGGTGCGCGCACGCCGGCCGCATCACGGCGGCCGGCCCTCAACGCCGCCGCAGGTCGAGGGTGTGCGGGAACTCGCGGCTCGGCTCCTCGGGCGGCGCGTGCATCGCGCCCGGGGTGTGCCCGTAGGACCAGAAGCGCGCGAGGCGACGCGCCTCGGCCTCGTTGGCGTTGATCGGGAAGGCGACGAAGTTGCGCCCGGCCGGGTGCGAGACGTGGTAGGTGCAACCGCCGATCGAGCGGTCGTTCCAGGTGTCGACGATGTCGAACACCAGCGGCGCGTGCACCGGGATCGTCGGGTGCAGCGCCGACGGCGGCTGCCAGGCGCGGTAGCGCACGCCGGCGACGAACTGCCCCTGCGTGCCGGTGGGGCGCAGCGGCACCCGCCGTCCGTTGCAGGCGACCACGTAGCGGTCGCCGTTCAGCCCCTCGACCTTGACCTGCATGCGCTCGACCGACGAATCGACGTAGCGCGCGGTGCCGCCGAGCGCGACCTCCTCGCCGAGCACGTGCCACGGCTCGATCGCCTGGCGCAGTTCGAGCTCGATGTCCTGCTGCGCGATGCGCCCGTAGACCGGGAAGCGGAACTCCATGAACGGCGCGATCCACGCCGGATCGAAGGCGAAGCCGGCACGATCGAGATCGCTCAGCACGTCCTTCATGTCCGCCCAGAGGTGGTGCGGAAGCAGCCAGCGGTCGTGCAGCGTGGTGCCCCAGCGGCACAGCGGGCCGCCGTAGGGCTGCTCCCAGCAGCGCGCGACGATGGCGCGGATCAAGAGCATCTGCATCAGGCTCATGCGCGCGTGCGGCGGCATCTCGAAGGCGCGCAGCTCGACCAGGCCGAGGCGGCCGGTGGCCGAGTCCGGCGAATACAGCTTGTCGATGCAGAACTCGGCGCGGTGCGTGTTGCCCGTGACGTCGATCAACAGGTTGCGCAGCAGGCGATCGACCAGCCACGGCGCCGGCACCTCGCCCTGCGGCATCTGCTGGAAGGCGATCTCGAGCTCGTAGAGGCTGTCGTTGCGGGCCTCGTCGACGCGCGGCGCCTGGCTGGTCGGGCCGAGGAACATGCCCGAGAACAGGTACGACAGGCTCGGATGGTGCTGCCAGTAGGTGAGCAGGCTCTTCAGCAGGTCGGGGCGGCGCAGGAAGGGCGAATCCGCCGGGGTGGCGCCGCCGAGGGTGACGTGGTTGCCGCCGCCGGTACCGGTGTGGCGCCCGTCGAGCATGAACTTCTCGGTGCCCAGGCGGGTCAGCCGCGCCTCCTCGTAGAGGATCTCGGTGTTGCGCACGAGCTCGTCCCAGTTCGCCGCCGGCATCACGTTGACCTCGATCACGCCGGGGTCGGGGGTGATCAGGAACTTCTTCAGCCGCGGATCGTTCGGCGGCGGATAGCCCTCGACGAACACCGGCATGTTGAGGTCGGCGGCGGTGTGCTCGATGCACGCCACCAGATCGAGGTAGTGCTCGAGCTGCGCCACCGGCGGCATGAAGATGTAGAGCTGGCCGTCGCGCGGCTCCACGCACAGCGCCGTGTGGACGGTCGCCTCGTAGTCCTCGCGCTGATCCTGGCGCTCGGGGGCGAAGGCGCTGCGCACCGGGCTGCCGCCGTCGCGCAGGTAGTAGCCCTCGCCCGCCGCATCGCTGCCGAGCGGTCCGCGGGCGTACGCCGGATGCAGGCCCTCGCCGTGCTCGACGTAGGCGTCGGCGGGACGCTGGTGCAGGTACTCGCTGTAGCGGCGCATGACCTCGCCGTGGATGTCGCCGAGCGCCTCGCGGAACTCGAACATCGACTGCTCGACCGGGATGTCGCGACGCTCGGCCCAGGGCAGCGCGGCGAGCGGCAGGCGGTAGCCCATCGGCGAGTCGCCGGGGATCAGGTACAGGTGCTCGCGCCGCAGCGGCCAGGCGCCGCTCTCCCAGGCGTTCTGGTGGTGGTTCCAGCGCAGCGGCAGCACGTAGCCGGTGGTCTCGCCGAGGCCGCGTTCGAGCAGCTTGGCGAGCCGGCGGCGCTCGTCGGCGTCGTCCAGGTCGAAGTCGAGCGGGTCGACGTTGACCGGCAGCGTGCGTTCGTACCAGAGGTAGTAGTAGGCGTCCTCGTAGCCGGGGACCAGGCGCTTCGGCGAGACGTGCAGGCGCGTCGCCAGCACCTCGGCGAAACGGCGCGCGTGCGCGGGGCCGAAACCGGGGCTGGTGCGGTCGTCGGCGATCAGCGCGGCGTCGCGCCAGGCCGGCACGCCGTCGGCGCGCCAGTAGCAGGCGAGCGCCCAGCGCGGCAGCGGCTCGCCCGGGTACCACTTGCCCTGCGAATAGTGCAGCAGGCCACCGGGCGCGAAGCGGTCGCGCAGGCGCTTCAGCAGCGTGCCGGCGAGCACGCGCTTGGTCGGGCCGAGCGCGGCGGTATTCCACTCGGCGCCGTCCATGTCGTCGATCGAGACGAAGGTCGGCTCGCCGCCGAGCGTCAGGCGCACGTCACCGGTGTCCAGGCGCACGTCGACGTGCCGCCCCAGGGCCTCGATCGCGGCCCACTCCTCTTCGGTGTAGGGCTTGGTGACGCGCGGGTCCTCGTGGATGCGCGTGACGCTCATCGAGAACTCGAACTCCACCTCGCACTTGTCGGTGGCGCCGGTGACCGGCGCGGCACCCGAGGGGTCGGGTGTCGCCGCGAGCGGGATGTGGCCCTCGCCGGCGAGCAGGCCGGAGGTCGGATCGAGCCCGATCCAGCCGGCGCCGGGCACGAAGACCTCGGTCCAGGCGTGCAGGTCGGTGAAGTCGGCCTCGGGGCCCGAGGGGCCGTCGAGCGACTTGACGTCGGCGGTCAACTGGATCAGGTAACCCGACACGAAGCGCGCGGCGAGCCCGAGGTGGCGGAGGATCTGCACCATCAGCCACGCCGAATCGCGGCAGGACCCACTACCCTTGGCGAGCGTCTCCTCGCCGGCCTGCACGCCGGGCTCCATGCGGATCAGGTAGGCGATGTCCTGCTGCAGCCGGCGGTTCAGGTCGACGATGAAGTTGACCGTGTTGGCCGCTTCAC
The DNA here is from genome assembly GCF_004341245.1 of Plasticicumulans lactativorans. Lineage (GTDB taxonomy): Bacteria > Pseudomonadota > Gammaproteobacteria > Competibacterales > Competibacteraceae > Plasticicumulans_A > Plasticicumulans_A lactativorans. The sequence goes on from NZ_SLWY01000006.1 coordinate 188,093, forward strand.
GCGGCACGTCGCGCAGCCAGTCGAGCAGCAGCGGCCCGCGCTCGCGGATCTCGAGGTAGGGCGCGAGTTCCTTGCGCAGGTCCGGCGGGTACTCGAAGGGCAGCGCGTCGGCGTATTCCTCGACGAAGAAGTCGAAGGGGTTGATCACCGTCATCTCGGCGACCAGGTCGACTTCCACCGACAGTTCGCTCAGCTTCTCGGGGAACACGAGCCGCGCCTGGAAGTTGCCGAAGGGGTCCTGCTGCCAGTTGATGAAATGCGGCTGCGGCGAAATCTTCAGCGAGTAGGCCGGGATGGGCGTGCGCGCGTGGGGCGCCGGCCGCAGGCGCACGATGTGCGGCGACAGTCCCACGGCGCGGTCGAAGCGATAGGAGGTCTTATGGTTGAGCGCAACGCGGATGGTCATGGCGGATCCCTGGGCACAGATGGATGAAACATCGTGGCATGCAAAGCAAGCGGCGTTCCACCTGTATTGCCAGATTTCCGCCCGGACCCGAAGCGGGGACCACGCCACCATCCGGCAGCGACGGGCGGCCCGCGTGCGGCGGCGCGTCATGGAAGGCGATCAAGCAGATATGCCGCCCGCCCCCGCCCGGCCGACACGCAGCCGGGGCCGCGGAGGCGCCGCGCGCCGCGCGCCGGCGCCATCCCGCGCCACACGCCCACCCGTCGCCTGAGCGCGTCCCGTGGCAGGGTGGGCAGATCGAGGACCTATCGAACCGAAGCGCCGCACCGTTTCCGTGCATCGGCGTCGAGCATGGCGCCCTCTTCTGGAGCGGTGGCAGCGACGGCGGCGCCGCGGCGGCGAAGCGCCGTGCAGGCAACGGAGCGGACGGCGCGCGCTATGGTCTTGCGCCCTGTGAGAAGCTGGCACACCCGGGGCGCGCGGCGGCCGCCCGGCCATGCCGGCGCAACGGCATGGTACGCCGCTTGCTTCCCGTCATCGAACGTCCCGCGGCAGCGGCCGGGCCGCGGTTGCGCGGTTCGGCCATGACTGCGACACGCCCAACAAGGAACGCTTCATGAGCTCACTCGACTGGCACAACTACCCCACCGAGGGGTTTTACGACGAACTGATCGCCAGCGGCAGCGTGCCGCGCCCGACGGCGCGAGCGCTTTGCGAGTACCTCGCATCGCTGTCCGACGCCGAGCTGGCCGAACGCAAGGAAGCGGCCGAGATCGCCATCCGGGTCATGGGCATCACCTTCACCGTGTACTCCGAAGGCGGGATGATCGACCGCGCCTGGCCGTTCGACATCATGCCGCGCATCATCCCGCTCACCGAATGGACGCGCATCGAGGCCGGGCTGAAGCAGCGCGTGGCGGCGCTGAACCTGTTCATCGACGACCTCTACCACGAGCAGAAAGTGATCAAGGACGGCATCCTGCCGGCCGACGTCCTCGCGCAGTCGGTGAACTTCCGCCCGCAGTGCGTCGGCATCACCCCGCCGCACCGCGTCTGGGCGCACATCTGCGGCTCGGACCTGGTGCGCGACAAGGACGGCACCATGTACGTGCTGGAGGACAACCTGCGGGTGCCCTCCGGCGTCAGCTACATGCTCGAGAACCGCGTCGTGACCAAGCGCGTGCTGCCCGAGTTGTTCGAATCCACGCGCATCCTGCCGGTCGACGACTACCCGTCGCAGCTCTACGACATGCTGGCGGCGATGTCGCCGCGCCCCGGCGACGACCCGCAGATCGTGGTGATGACGCCGGGCATCTACAACTCGGCGTACTTCGAGCACGCCTACCTCGCCCAGCAGATGGGGGTGGAACTCGTCGAGGGCTCCGACCTCGTCGTCGGTGACGACGACTGCTGCTACATGCGCACGATCTACGGGCTGAAGCGCGTCGACGTGATCTACCGGCGCATCGACGACCTGTTCCTCGACCCCGAGGCGTTCAACCCGGAATCGACGCTGGGCGCGCGCGGCCTGATGCGCGCCTGGCGCGCCGGCAAGGTCGCGCTCGCCAACGCCCCCGGCGCCGGCGTGGCCGACGACAAGGTCGTCTACGCCTACGTCCCCGAGATCATCAAGTACTACCTGGACCAGGACCCGATCCTGCCCAACGTGCCGAGCTACCTGTGCATGCGCGACAAGGACCGCGACCACGTGCTCGCCAACCTCGACAAGCTCGTGGTCAAGCCGGCGAACGAGTCCGGCGGCTACGGCATGCTGGTCGGCCCGCATTCCACCGCCGAGAAGCGCGCCGCCTTCGCCGAACTGATCCGCGCGAACCCGCGCAACTACATGGCGCAACCGACCTTGACCATCTCCACCAGCCCCACGCTGTGCGACGGGCACGCCGAACCGCGCCACGTCGACCTGCGCCCGTTCATCCTCTCCGGCCCGCAGACCTACGTCACCACCGGCGGCCTCACCCGCGTCGCGCTGGTCAAGGGCTCGCTGGTGGTGAACTCCTCGCAGGGCGGCGGCAGCAAGGACACCTGGATCGTCGACCTGGAGGAGGCCTGACCATGCTTTCGCGCGTCGCCCAGAACCTCTACTGGATGTCCCGCTACGTCGAGCGCGCCGAGGACACCGCACGCCTGATCAACGTCAACACCAACCTGCTGCTCGACCTGCCGCGCTCGGCGCAGTTCGGCTGGGAGCCGCTGATCTACATCACCGGCAGCCACGAGCACTTCTTCGAGCACTTCGGCCGCGCCGGCGAGGTCGCCGTGGTGAGCTTCCTCACCGGCGACCTGCAGAACCCGGGCTCGATCCTGTCCTCGTTCACCAGCGCCCGCGAGAACCTGCGCACCACGCGCGACGTGATGCCGCGCGAGGCCTGGGAGGCGCTCAACCACATCTTCCTGTACGTGCGCGACAACCTCGCCAACGGCGTCAGCCCGCGCGGGCGCGAGCACTTCCTGCGCGAGGTCATCCAGGGCTGCCAGCGCTTCAACGGCTTCCTGGAAGGCTGCCTGTCGCACACCCCGGCGCGCGACTTCGTGCTGCTCGGGCGCTACCTCGAGCGCGCCGACATGACCACGCGCATCCTCGACGTGCGCTCGGCGAGCCTGCTGACGCGCGAGAGCGAGCTGGCGCCGTTCCAGGGCATCCAGTGGATGAGCGTGCTGAAGTCGCTGTCGGCCTACCAGATGTACCGCCAGCAGGTGCGCGCGCGGGTGCGCGGCCAGGATGTGCTCGCCTACCTGCTGCAGGACCCGCTGTTCCCGCGCACCGTGCGCTTCTGCCTCGCCCGCCTCAAGGAAGGCCTGCACGGCCTGCCGCGCGCCGAGGCGGCGATGGCCAGCGTGGACGCGGCCGAGCGCCAGGTGCTGGAAGCCGACGTCGAGGCGCTGGCGAACGCCGGCCTGCACGAGTTCATCGACGACCTGCAGATCGGCCTCGGCGCGATCCACGACGCGATCAGCGCGACCTACTTCACCTACCACGAGAAGGACGCCGTCCCCGCCGCGGCCTGACGGGACGGCTCGCGCCGCTGGCGGGCCGCCGCGGCGCGAGCCATGCTTGGGCGCCGGCCGCACCGCCGGCGTCGCGCAGGAGTCCCGGATGTTCCCCGACATCACCGCCGTTGTGCTCGCCGGAGGCCGCGGCCTGCGCATGGGCGGCCTCGACAAGGGGCTGGTCGACGTCGCCGGCCGGCCGCTGATCAGCTACACGCTCGCCGCGCTGGCGCCGCAGGTCGGCGCCATCGTCATCAACGCCAACCGCAACGCCGAGCGCTACCGCACCTGGGGCCATCCGGTGATCGCCGACGCCAGCGGCGACTTCGACGGCCCGCTCGCCGGCATGTGCGCCGCCCTCGGCGCCATCACCACGCCGCTGCTGCTGACCGTGCCCTGCGACTGCCCGCGCCTGGCACCCGACCTCGCCGCGCGCCTGCACGCCGCCCTGCTGCGCGACGACGCCGAGATCGCCGTGGCGCACGACGGCGTCCGCACCCAGCCGGTGTTCGCGCTGCTGCGCCGCGAACTCCACGCCGACCTCGCCGAACAGCTCGCCGCCGGCGAACGCAAGATCGACCGCTGGTTCCGCTCCCGCCGCCTCGCCCCGGTCGACTTCAGCGACCGCCCCGAGCACTTCGTCAACCTCAACTCACCGGAAGAGAAGGCCGCGTTCGAGGCGGAGATGGACGGCGTGTGTGGAGGTAGTAATCACCTGACAGTAGACCGCTGAGAGCGCAACCGGAAGCAGGGCTGCTTAATGCAGCATAAACCAACACCGGCGCGGCGCCGGTGTCAGTGATTACTCGATCAGCACACGCATGGGAACTGAGAATACTAGGGCGGGGCATGGATGAGGGTGGCGTCGACTATGGTGCCGCCCTTGAGCAGCAAGCCATTCTGTTCGGATGGCGTTCATGATCGCCGCCGTCAGTTGGTTGGTGCCGCTCCAGCAGGCGACGGAACTTCAGGATTGTCGTCTCGTCCGGCATCGCTCCGTCAAGCAGGTCCAGCCCGGCAAAGGCCCGCATGCACGGCACATCGTAGAGGGCGTCTTCCATGCCGGGGTCGGAGAGGGCAAACCACTGCTGCATGAAGTAGATGCGCAGCATCGTCTCCAGACCCCGCGGCCGGCGCCCCTTACCCGCTTTCGGGTAATGCGGCTCAATCAGCGTCACCCACGGCACCACCGTTTCCATCTCTTCCAGAAACCGTTCGCGCTTGGTTTTGCGCTTTTTCCCGGTTTCGGCCAGCGTCGCAAAGGAGATCTGCTTCATGGGTGGCAGTGAATTCGTGTTCCGAGATGCCGCCAATTCTACCTGGTCTAGCTTATGCTATTGACTTAACTAGAAATCTCTTTATCGCCTACAATTAATTACTATTTTGGCTGCCGGATTAATAAATTAGCTGGAATTTGAACTGACTCGGTCCATCGGTACGGAGAACATGGTGCGACACCTTTAGGCGACCGCAGTAGGTGAAATCGGAGTGATGGCGCTCACGGTGAAAGAGATGAATTTCTTCGCCATTGATCTCTGCATTTAGCATGCGGTCTTCGGCAAAGTGGTCGGTCGGGCCTTCCCATTCGAGGATGCTTCCTGAGAGGCGGTCCGCATACTGCTCGGCAGAGGACTGCTTTTCTTCTGTGACGAAGAGAACGATCTTGTTGCTCCCGCGGGGCGTAACGACCCCACGAGCGATGGCGTGATAACTAATGTAACCCCATAACTCGGCTAATGTTTTGCGTGAGTAGGTGGCCCCTTTTGAAATTTTGATGAATGAGATGGACATGATGTAGGAATGTCTAATCCTCTCGAAAGAAATGCCATTTCAGGCAACTCATAAGTTGCCGTTTTTATCGGCGGGAATCTGGTGTTCTCGGCATTATCTCGAAGTGGCGGAAGGGGTGGGATTCGAACCCACGGATGGTCGCCCATCGCTGGTTTTCAAGACCAGTGCATTAAACCGCTCTGCCACCCTTCCTGAAATCGTCCTGCCGCGCTTGCGCCGGTGGCTCCTCGCCGGTGCCGGACCTTGCATCCGCCACCGTGCCGCAGCGGCGGAGCATAGCGTAACGACCACCGTGTGACCAAGGTGTCGGGGCCATGCCGCCGCTGCGCGTCAGGTCCGCGGCAGCGTCACGCCGGTCTGGCCCTGGTACTTGCCGCCGCGGTCGGCGTAAGAGGTCTCGCAGACCTCGTCGCCGCCGAAGAAGAGCATCTGCGCGACGCCCTCGTTGGCGTAGATCACCGCCGGCAGCGGCGTGGTGTTCGAGAACTCCAGCGTGACGTGCCCTTCCCACTCGGGTTCGAGCGGCGTCACGTTGACGATGATCCCGCAGCGCGCGTAGGTGCTCTTGCCGAGACAGACCACCAGCACCTCGCGCGGGATGCGGAAGTACTCGACGGTGCGGGCGAGCGCGAAGGAGTTGGGCGGGATGATGCAGCGCTCGCCGCGGATCTCGACGAAGCTGCGTTCGTCGAAGGCCTTGGGGTCGACGATGGTCGAGTTGATGTTGGTGAAGACCTTGAATTCGTCGGCGCAGCGCACGTCGTAGCCGTAGCTCGAGGTGCCGTAGGAGATGATGCGCTGGCCGTCGGCCGCCCGCACCTGCCCCGGCTCGAAGGGCTCGATCATCGCCCTTGCGGCGGCCATGCGCCGGATCCAGGTATCGGACTTGATGCTCATCGGCGACGCTCAGCTCTTCTTGATGACGATGTTGGGGAAACGGCCGCTGTAGTTCTTGGCCTGCAGGGCGAGGCGGGCCGAGGCGCGGCGGGCGATCTCGCGGTACAGGCGGCCGATGCGGCCGTCGGGGTCGGCGGCGACGGTCGGACGGCCGGCGTCGGTCTCGGCGCGGATGCGGATGTCGAGCGGCAGGCTGCCGAGGAACGGTATGCCGTACTCGGCGGCCATGCGCGTACCGCCGCCCTCGCCGAAGATGTGCTCGGCGTGGCCGCACTGCGAGCAGATGTGGATGCTCATGTTCTCCACCACGCCGAGCACCGGGACCTCGACCTTCTCGAACATCTTCAGCGCCTTGCGCGCGTCGAGCAGGGCGATGTCCTGCGGCGTGGTGACGATGATCGCGCCGCTGACCGGGATCTTCTGGCTCAGCGTGAGCTGGACGTCGCCGGTGCCCGGCGGCAGGTCGATGATCAGGTAGTCGAGATCCTGCCAGCGCGTGTCGCGCAGCAGTTGCTCCAGCGCCTGCGTGACCATCGGGCCGCGCCAGATCATCGGCGTGTCCTCGTCGACCAGGTAGCCGATGCTCATGCTCTGCAGGCCGAGGCTGACGACCGGCTCGATGCGCTTGCCGTCGAGCGACTCCGGCCGCTGGTGCGCGCCGAGCATGCGCGGCTGGCTGGGGCCGTAGATGTCGGCGTCGAGCACCCCCACCCGGCCGCCGTCGGCGGCCAGCGCCAGCGCCAGGTTGACCGCCGTGGTCGACTTGCCGACGCCGCCCTTGCCGGAGGCGATGGCGATGACGTTCTTCACGCCTTCGAGCGGGCGCAGGCCCTTCTGCACCTCGTGCGCGATCACCTGCGCGCTGACCGCGACCTCGGCACGCTGCACCCCCGCGACGGCGGCGAGGCGCGTGCGCAGGTCCTGCGCGAGGGCGTCGGCGTGCTCGCCGGCGGGGTAGCCGAGGGCGATGTCGACGTCGACGACGCCCCCCTCGATGCGCACGTTCCGCACGCACCTGGCGGCGAGCAGGTCCTTCTCCAGGTAAGGGTCGACCGTGCCCTGCAGCACGGCATCGATGTCGGAGCGCGAGGGATCGGGCATGGGGGCGGACTCCGTGGAACGCGGGGGATGGCGCGGCGCGCGCATCCGCTTCGGGGCGCACCGGCCCGCCGGGCGGGCGCGGGCCGGTGCGGCTTCAGCCGGGCAGCTCGACCGGGCAGTTGTCGATCAGGCGCGCACGGCCGAGCCAGGCGGCGGCGAGGATGCGCAGGTGGCGGTCGGACGCGCCCGGCGCGGCGAGATCGTCGGCGCGACGCACCTGCACGTAGTCGGGCCGCAGCCCGGCCTCGTCGAGCGTTTCGGCGGCAGCGGTCTCGACCGCCGCGAAATTGCGCTCGCCCGCGCGCAGGCGCTCGGCGGCGGCCGAGAGGACGGCGTACAGCGTCGGCGCCAGCGCACGCTCCGCCGCCGACAGGTAGCCGTTGCGCGAGCTCATCGCCAGCCCGTCCGCCTCGCGCACCGTCGGCACGCCGACGATGTCGATCGGCATGTCGAGGTCGTCGGCCATGCGCCGGATCACCTGCAGCTGCTGCCAGTCCTTCTCGCCGAACAGCGCGATGTCGGGCTGCACCATGTTGAAGAGCTTGGCGACGACCGTGGTGACGCCGGTGAAATGCCCCGGCCGCGACTGGCCGCAGAGGGTGTCGGTGATGTGGGGTACCGCCACCTGGGTCATGCCGTCGAGCCCGCGCGGATAGACCTCGGTCACCGCCGGCGCGAACAGCACGTCGAGCTGCGCGGCGGCGAGCCGGGTGCGATCGGCGTCGAGCGTGCGCGGGTAGGCAGCGAAGTCCTCGCTGGGCCCGAACTGCATCGGGTTGACGAACACGCTCGCGATCGTGCGCGGCGCCAGTTCGCGCGCGCGCTCGACCAGCCGGATGTGGCCGGCGTGCAGGTTGCCCATCGTGGGAACGAGTGCGATGCGTTCGCCGGCGCGACGCCAGGCGGCAAGCGTCGCGCGCAGTTCGGCGATGCCGTGGATCAGTTGCATGTAACGGGGCTTCCTCGAACGTGACAGGAATGGCGCCCGTGGCGCCTCAGAAGGAGTGCTCGGGGGCCGGGAACTCGCCCTGCCGCACGGCGCGCACGTAGGCCTCGAGCGCGCCGCGCACGCCGCCCTCCTGGCCGGCGATGAAGTTGCGCGAGAACTTCGGCCGGTGCCCGAGGGTGATGTCGAGTATGTCGTAGACCACCAGCACCTGGCCGTCGCAGTCGACGCCCGCCCCGATGCCGATGGTCGGGATCTCGAGCGCTTCGCTGATGCGGGTGCCGAGCTCGGCCGGGATGCATTCGAGTACCAGCAGATCGGCGCCGGCGTCCTGCAGCGCGAGCGCATCGTCGAGCATGCGCCGGGCCGACACCTCGTCGCGCCCCTGCACCCGGTAGCCGCCGACCTTGTGCACCGACTGCGGCAGCAGGCCGAGGTGCGCGCAGACCGGCACGCCGTTGTGGCAGAGGGCGCGCACGAAGCCGAGCACCTCGCTGCCGCCCTCCAGCTTGACCATGCGCGCGCCGCCCTCCTGCATCAGCCGCGCGGCGTTGCGCAGGCCCTGGTCGAGCGTCGCGTAGCTCATGAACGGCAGGTCGGCGATCAGCAGCGGCAGGTGGCTGCCGCGGGCGACCATCGAGCAGTGGTAGACCATGTCGTCCACGCTGACCGGGACGGTGCTGTCGCGGCCCTGCACCACCATGCCGAGCGAGTCGCCGACGAGGATCACGTCCACCCCCGCCGCTTCCATCAGGCCGGCGAAGCTCGCGTCGTAGGCCGTGAGCACGACGATCTTCTCGCCGTTGGCCTTCATGCGGCGCAGGGTCGCAACCGTCACCGGCTTGCTGCGGATCGCTTCCGTATACATGGGTCGGGTTTCCTCAGGCCGCCGCGCGGGCGTCGGGCACACGCCCGGGCGCCGAGAGCGCCACGGTGTCTGCGTTTCGCGACGCCGCCGGTGTCGCGTGCGCCAGCGCGCCGAAGGGGCGCCGGCCGAGGTAATCGCGGGCCCAGTCGTCGACTTGGTTCGCTGAACGTTGGCGTTCCGACATGCTGACTACTCCAGGGGATCGAGGCGCCGGATGCCCGCACGCGGGCACCCGGCGAGAAGTCGTTGCAGCGTCCCGAGACCCGGGACGCACAGATCGGGCGCAAGGTCGGCCAAAGGATACAGGACGAAGGCGCGCTGATGCAGGCGCGGATGCGGAACGCACAGGGTCGGTTCGTCGACCACGGCGTCGCCGTACAGCAGCAGGTCGAGGTCGAGCGTCCGCGGCCCCCAGCGCACCTCGCGCGTGCGCCCGTGTCCGGCCTCGATCGCCTGCAGCTGCGCGAGCAGCGCGCCGGGCGCGAGCGCGGTATCGAGGGCGGCGACGGCATTGAGGTAGTCCGGCTGCCCCGGCGGCCCGCCCAGCGGGGCCGTCAGGTACAGCGGCGAGCGGCCGGCGAACGTGCTGTCCGGCAGCGCGACGAGCGCGGCGCAGGCGGCATCGAGCGCCGCACGCGGATCGCCGAGGTTGGCCCCGAGGCCGATGTAGGCCCGAACACGGCTCACGACGGATCAGGCTTCTGCGGGTCCGGTCGGCACGGCATCCTGGCGGCTGCGCCGCCGCCGCCGCGGCCGCTTGTTCGCGGACTCGGCCGCAGGGTGCGCCAGCGCTTCGCGCGCGGCCTCGTCGAGGCCGATGAAGCGCGCCCACCAGGCGGCGAGTTCGCGCACCGGCTCGCCCACCTCGGCGCGCAACTGCAGGAAGTCGAACGCCGCGCGGAAGCGCGGGTGCCCCGCCAGGCGCAGCGGCCGCTTGCCGGTGATGTCGTGCAGGCGCGGCTGCAGCGACCAGATCTCGCGCATCGGCAGCGCGTAGCGGCGCGGCAGCGCGGTGTGGCGCAGCTGCGCCTCGACCACCTCGTCGGCGGCCTGCTGTATCGCCTCGAACTCGCCGACGCCGTCGGCGACGTGACATTCGAAGCGCGCACGCACCGGCTCCCACAGCAGCGCGGCATACAGGAAGGCCGGCGTGACCGGCTTGTCGGCCTGCACGCGCTCGTCGGTGTTCTCCAGCGCGCGCACCACCAGCAGGCGCGGGAAACCGCTCGCCTCGCGCTTCAGGCAGCGGTCGGTGGCCGGGAACAGGTGGCGGAACAGGCCGTGCAGGCGCAGCAGCTCGAAGGTCTGCACCGCGTAGCCGCCCATGAAGAGCTTGAGCACCTCGTCGAACAGGCGCGCCGGCGGGATGTCGCGCAGCAGGTGCCCGAGGACGTGGATGGCCGCCTCGGTCTCGGCCTCCATGCGCATGCCGAGCTTCGCGGCGAAGCGCGCCGCCCGCAGCATCCGCACCGGGTCTTCGCGGTAGCGCTGTTCCGGGTCGCCGATCAGGCGGATCACGCCGGCCTCGAGGTCCGCCATGCCGCCGACGTAGTCGAGGACGGAGAAATCCTCGATGTCGTAGTACAGCGCGTTGATCGTGAAATCGCGCCGCCAGGCATCGTCCTCGATGGTGCCGTAGACGTTGTCGCTGAGGATGCGGCCGTCGTCGTCGGTGACCACGCCCTTGTCGTCGTCCTCATCGGCCGAGCTGTGCGCGCGAAAGGTCGCGACCTCGATGATCTCGTCGCCGAACTGCACGTGCGCGAGCCGGAAGCGCCGGCCGATCAGCCGGCAGTTGCGGAACAGCCGGTAGACCTCCTCGGGGTGCGCATCGGTGCCGACGTCGAAGTCCTTGGGTTCACGCCCGAGCAGCAGGTCCCGCACGCCCCCGCCCACCAGGCACGCGCGATAGCCGGCCGCGCGCAGGCGGTACATCACCTTCAGCGCATTGGGGCTGATGCGGGAACGCGAGATGCCATGATCGGAGCGGGGGATGACGGCAGGTGTGCCGGGGGCGAGGTTCGATTCCAATGGCGAGGTTCCGGACGGGCTCTTGTGCAATGCGAAAGAGTCCGTATACTACGCGCCGCATTCACCGGATACCAGCTTGCTCCCTTCGTCTAGTGGCCTAGGACACCGCCCTCTCACGGCGGGAACAGGGGTTCGAACCCCCTAGGGAGCGCCATCCGATCCCGGCATCCGGATCAGGCACCGCCTCTCCTCGCCGCACTCCGGCATCACCTCCCCATCGTCCTGCTGTCATGCCGTGCCGCGCCGGTGCGCGCGCGTATCCGCATTGGCGTGTCGCGGCCGGCAAGCTCGCATCGACTTCGCCTGCGCGCGGCGATCGCGCGCGGGCCGGCGGCGGGATGGCGCCGGCCCGCGTCGTCTGAATCGTCAGCCCGCCGGCAGCACGGTGGCGGCGTCGACGCGCTGCAGGCCGCGCGGCAGCGGATTGCCGCGGCGCCCGCGCTCGCCCTCGTAGGCGTCGAGGTCCGCGGGCTTGAGCGTCAGCGTGCGCTTGCCGCAGCCGAGCTGCAGGCTGCCGCCCGGCGGCAGGCAGGCGAGCGCGACCACGTGGTCCTCGCGCGCCGCGGCGGCCTCGCTGGCGATGCCGATCAGCTTGTTGCCCTTGCCCTTGGCGAGCTGCGGCAGGTCCGCGACCGGAAACACCAGCATGCGCCCGCCGCGGGTGACGACGGCCAGCCGCTCGCGTGCCGGATCGCCGATCCGCACCGGCACCAGCAGGCGCGCCGCGTCCGGCAGGCTCACCACCGCCTTGCCCGAGCGGTTGCGGCCGAGCAGGTCCTCGTAGCTGCAGACGAAGCCGTAGCCGGCATCCGACGCCAGCACGTAGCGCTCCTCGGGGGTGCCGAGCAGCACCGCGACGAAGCTCGCGCCGCTCGGCGGATCGAGCCGCCCGGTGAGCGGTTCGCCGTAGCCGCGCGCCGAGGCGAGGCCGTGGACCGGCAGCGCATAGGCGCGGCCGGTGTCGTCGAGGAACACCGCCTGCTGGTTGCTGCGCCCCGTCGCCTGCATCAGGAAGCCGTCGCCGGCCTTGTACGTGAGCCCGGCGCCGTCGACCTCGTGGCCCTTGCCGGCGCGCACCCAGCCCTTCTGCGACAGCACCACGGTGACGGGCTCGCTCGGCGTCAGCGCGGCCTCGTCCAGCGCCTGCGCCGCGCGGCGCTCGACCAGCCGCGAGCGCCGCGCATCGCCGTACCGGTCGGCGTCGGCGAGGATCTCGGCGCGGATCAGCGCGGTCAGGCGGGCGGCATCGCCGAGCAGCGCGTTGAGCTCGTCGCGTTCGCGCGCGAGTTCGTCCTGTTCGCCGCGGATCTTCATCTCTTCGAGCCGCGCGAGGTGGCGCAGCTTGGTTTCGAGGATGGCCTCGGCTTGGATCTCGGAGAGCTGGAAGCGCGCGATCAGGGCGGCCCTGGGCTCGTCCTCGAAGCGCACGATGCGGATCACCTCGTCGAGGTTCAGGTAGGCGATCAGCAGGCCTTCGAGGATGTGCAGCCGCGCCTCGACCTTCTCCAGCCGGAAGCGCAGGCGCCGGCGCACGGTGGCGCGGCGGAACGCCAGCCACTCGACGAGCATCTCGCGCAGGTTCTTCACCCGCGGGCGGCCGTCGAGCCCGATCACGTTGAGGTTGGCGCGCAGGCTGCGTTCGAGGTCGGTGGTGGCGAACAGGTGGTCCATCAGCGGCTCGACGTCGACGCGGTTCGAGCGCAGCACCAGCACCAGGCGGATCGGGTTCTCGTGGTCGGATTCGTCGCGCAGATCCTCGACCATCGGCAGCTTCTTGGCCTGCATCTGCGCGGCGATCTGCTCCAGCACCTTGGCGCCCGAGGCCTGGTACGGCAGCTCGGTGATGACGATCTCGTCGCCGCCGCGCTCGTACTCGTAGCGTGCCCGCACGCGGATCGAGCCGTTGCCACTGGCGTAGAGCCGGACGAGGTCCTCGCGCGGGGTGACGATCTCGCCGCCGGTGGGGTAGTCCGGGCCCTGCACGTGGGCGCAGAGGGCTTCCAGCGGGGCGTCGGGCGCATCGAGCAGCGCCACGCAGGCGTGCGCGACCTCGCGCAGGTTGTGCGGCGGGATGTCGGTGGCCATGCCCACGGCGATGCCGGTGGTGCCGTTCAGCAGCACGTTGGGCAGGCGCGCGGGCAGCAGCAGCGGCTCCTCCAGCGTGCCGTCGAAGTTCGGCGCCCAGTCCACCGTGCCCTGGCCGAGCTCGGCGAGCAGGGTCTGCGCGTAGGGCGCGAGGCGCGCCTCGGTGTAGCGCATCGCGGCGAAGCTCTTGGGGTCGTCGATCGAGCCCCAGTTGCCCTGCCCGTCCACCAGCGGGTAGCGGTAGCTGAACGGCTGCGCCATCAGCACCATGGCCTCGTAGCAGGCGCTGTCGCCGTGCGGGTGGTACTTGCCGAGCACGTCGCCGACGGTGCGCGCGCTCTTCTTGTGCTTGGCGGCGGCGGACAGGCCGAGCTCGCTCATCGCGTAGACGATCCGCCGCTGCACCGGCTTGAGGCCGTCGCCGAGGTGCGGCAGCGCGCGGTCGAGGATCACGTACATCGAGTAGTCGAGGTAGGCCTTCTCGGTGAAGGTCCTGAGCGGCAGGCGCTCGGTGTGTTCGGCGGCGATCGGGGTCGGTTCGGGCATCGGGGCTCGGAATCAGCGGCGAAGGGGGGCGGCGGCGGTCGGGACGGGCACGGCGGGCGGCGCGGGCCGCTCACACCTCGGCGAGGTTGCCCTTGTCCTCCAGCCAGTTCTTGCGGTCGCCGGCGCGCTTCTTGGCGAGCAGCATGTCGAGCATCGCCGGGGTGTCGTCGTCGGGCTCGACGGTCAGCTGCACCAGCCGGCGGGTATCGGGCGCCATCGTGGTCTCGCGCAGCTGTATCGGGTTCATCTCGCCGAGGCCCTTGAAGCGGGTGACGGCGACCTTGCCCTTCTTCTTCTCGGCGGCGATGCGATCCAGCACGCCGGTCTTCTCGGCCTCGTCGAGCGCGTAGTAGACGTCCTTGCCGACGTCGATGCGGTACAGCGGCGGCATCGCGACGAACACGTGCCCGGCCTCGACCAGCGGGCGGAAATGCCGTGTGAACAGCGCGCACAGCAGCGTGGCGATGTGCAGACCGTCGGAGTCGGCGTCGGCGAGGATGCACACCTTGCCGTAGCGCAGGCCGGCGAGCTCGGTGCAGCCGGGGTCGACGCCGATGGCGACGGCGATGTCGTGCACTTCCTGCGAGGCCATCACCTCGCCCGAGTCGACCTCCCAGGTGTTGAGGATCTTGCCGCGCAGCGGCATCACCGCCTGGAACTCGCGGTCGCGCGCCTGCTTGGCGGAGCCGCCGGCCGAGTCGCCCTCGACCAGGAACAGCTCGGTGCGCGCGAGGTCCTGCGCCGCGCAGTCGGCGAGCTTGCCGGGCAGCGCCGGGCCGGCGGTGACCTTCTTGCGCACCACCTTCTTCGCCGCGCGCAGGCGCCGGCCGGCGTTGGACAGCGCGAAGGCGGCGATCCTCTCGGCCTGCTCGACGTGCTGGTTGAGCCACAGGCTGAAGGCGTCCTTGACCACGCCGCCGACGAACACCGCGCATTCGCGCGACGACAGGCGCTCCTTGGTCTGCCCGGAGAACTGCGGCTCCTGCAGCTTCGCCGAGAGCACGTAGGCACAGCCCTCCCAGACGTCCTCCGGCGCCAGGCGCACGCCGCGCGGCAGCAGGTTGCGGAACTCGCAGAACTCGCGCACGGCCTCGGTCAGGCCGGTGCGCAGGCCGTTGACGTGGGTGCCGCCCTGCGCGGTGGGGATCAGGTTGACGTAGCTCTCGGCCACGCCCTCGCCGCCCTCGGTGAGCCAGGTGACGGCCCATTCGACCGCCTCGTGCTCGCCTTCGAGGCGCCCGACGAAGGGCGGATCGGGCGTCAGCGGCGCCTCGCCGAGCGCCTCGCCGAGGTAGTCGGTGAGGCCGTCCTGGTAGCACCACTCGACGCGCTCGTTCGCCGCCTCGTCGAAGAAGCTCACCCGCAGCCCCGGGCACAGCACCGCCTTGGCGCGCAGCACGTGGCGCAGCCGCGGCACCGAGAACTTCGGCGTGTCGAAGTACTGCGGGTCGGGCCAGAAGCGCACCGTGGTACCGGTCTCGCGCTTCGGCCGCGTGCCGACGACGGCGAGGTCGGAACGCTTGTCGCCGCCGGCGAAGGCCATGTGGTACTCGTGCCCGCCGCGGCGCACCCACACCTCGAGCTGCCGCGACAGCGCGTTGACCACCGACACGCCGACCCCGTGCAGGCCGCCCGAGAAACGGTAGGCCTGGTTCGAGAACTTGCCGCCCGCGTGCAGCCGCGTGAGGATCAGCTCGACGCCGGGAATGCCCTCCTCCGGGTGCAGGTCCACCGGCATGCCGCGGCCGTCGTCGGCGACCGCGAGCGAGCCGTCGGCGTAGACGCTGACCTCGATGCGGGTCGCGTGCCCGGCGATCGCCTCGTCGACGGCGTTGTCGATCACCTCCTGCGCCAGGTGATTCGGTCGCGAGGTGTCGGTATACATGCCCGGGCGCTTGCGCACCGGGTCCAGCCCGCTCAGGACCTCGATCGCGGACGCGTCGTAAGCCGTGGTCATCGTGTTCCTGTCCGAGGTGTGCGTGTGAGAGGGATCGCCCCGCGGCAGACGCCGCGGCGGCGCGAGTGTAACCCCTGCGCCGGAGAAGCCGGAGATGTCCCGCCTGCTGGAGGCGCTGCACCGTCGTGCCCGTCCTGCCGCGCCCGCGCCGTGCGACGGCAACGCGGTCGAGATCGTGTTCGACGGCGACGCCTACTTCGAGCGCCTGTGGGCCGACATCGACGCCGCCACGCGGCGCGTGTGGCTGGAAGTCTATCTGCTCGAGCCCGACGCGGTCGGGCGGGCGACCCTCGCCCGCCTCGCCGCCGCCGCCGCGCGCGGCTGCGACGTGCTGCTGGTGTACGACGCCGTCGGCTCCGCCACGCTCGCCGAGGCGCATCTCGCCGCGCTGCGCGCCGCCGGCGGGCGCTGCTACCGCTTCAACCCGGTGTGGCCGTGGCGCGCGCACGGCCCGTGGCTGTTCCGCGACCACCGCAAGCTCGCGCTGATCGACGCGGACATCGCCTGGCTCGGCGGCCGCAACGTCGGCCGCCGCTATGCCGGCGCCCGCCTCGGCGACACCCCGTTCCGCGACACCCAGGTGCGCCTGCGCGGACCGGCGGTCACGCAGCTGGCGCAGGCCCTCGCCGAAACCCTCGCCGAACTCGGCGCCGCACCGCCACCCGCGCCCCTGGCGGCGGCGGCGGCCGGCACGGTGCGGGTGGAGGTGCTGTGCGCCAATGCCCGCCGCCAGCGCCTGCACCTGCAGACGCGGCTGCGCCAGGCGATCACCCTCGCCCGCCAGCGCTGCTGGCTCACCACGCCCTACCCGGTGCCATCGCGGCGCCTGCTGCGGGCCCTGGCGCGCCGCGCGCGTGCCGGCGTCGACGTGCGCCTGCTCGCGCCGGCGCGCTCCGACGTGCGCCTGGTCGACCTCGCGCGCGGCTTCGTGGTGCGCAAGCTCGCCGCCGCGGGCGTGCGCCTGTACGCCTACCCTGCGCCGCTGCACGCCAAGACGCTGCTGGTCGACGAGGCGTTCGCCGCGGTCGGCTCGTTCAACATGGACGCCTTCACCAGTGCCCACAACCTGGAGATCGGGCTCGCCGTGTACGACGCCGGCGTCACCGACACCCTGGCCCGGCAGTTCCTCGACGACCTCGCGCAGGCGCGCCCGCTGCAGCCGCGACCGCGGCCGCCGGGCCCGTGGCAGCGCCTGCTCGAATGGCTCGCCTATCGCGTGCTCGCGCTGCGCGTACCCTGGCGCGCGCGTCCGCGGCCGCTGCCGCCGGCAAATTGACCACCCCTGCGCCCGGCGCTACCGTACCGCTCCTTTTCCGGCAGGCGGCGACACCATGGCGAGCAAGAAGGCGGCCGTTCCCGATCTCGAGACGGCCCTGACCGAACTCGAGACGCTGGTCGAGACCCTCGAGCGCGGCGACCTCGGCCTGGAGGACGCCCTCAAGCAGTTCGAGCGCGGCATGGAGCTCTCGCGCGTCTGCCAGGTGGCGCTCGCCAGCGCCGAGCAGCGCGTCGAGCTCCTGCAGAACCGCGCCGGCGAGGAGGCCCTGGTGCCCTTCGGCGCGCCGGCACAGGACTGAGCGCGATGTCGAGCGAACGCATCCAGGCCTTCCAGGCCCGCGCCGAACAGGCGCTGGAAGCCCGCCTGCCGGCCGCCGGCACGCTGCCCTGCCGCCTCCACGAGGCGATGCGCTACGCCACCCTCGGCGGCGGCAAGCGCGTGCGACCGGTGCTCGTCTACGCCGCCGGCGAGGCGGTGGGCGTGCCGGCCGAGGCACTCGACGCCCCCGCCTGTGCCGTCGAGTTCATCCATGCCTATTCGCTGGTGCACGACGACCTGCCGGCGATGGACGACGACGACCTGCGCCGCGGCCAGCCGACCTGCCACCGCGCCTTCGACGAGGCCACCGCGATCCTCGCCGGCGACGCCCTGCAGACGCTCGCCTTCCAGGTGCTCGCCACCGATACCGCGGCACAGGTGGATGCGGCGCGGCGCCTGCGCATGGTGGAGCTGCTCGCGCGCGCCTCCGGCTCGCGCGGCATGGCCGGCGGGCAGGCGATCGACATGGGCGCGGTGGGGCGCGAGCTGTCACTCGCCGAGCTGGAGAACATGCACATCCACAAGACCGGTGCGCTGATCCGCGCCTCGGTGCTGCTCGGCGCGCTGTGCCAGCCGCAGGTGGCCGACGCCGATCTCGACCGCCTCGACCACTACGCCAAGTGCATCGGCCTCGCCTTCCAGATCCGCGACGACATCCTCGACGTGGTCGGCGACACCGCGACGATCGGCAAGACCCAGGGCGCCGACCTCGCGCTGAACAAGCCGACCTACCCGTCGCTGCTCGGCCTCGACGGCGCCCGCGAGCACGCCCGGGCGCTCTACGAGGCGGCGCTCGCCAGCCTCGAACCGCTGGGTGCGCGCGCCGACACGCTGCGCACCATCGCCACCTGGATCGTCGATCGCGCGCGCTGAGTGCCGGGGATCGGATTGCAGGGGCCGGCGGGCACCCCGATAATCGCGCTCCTTCACGACCACGCGACCCGCCCATGACCCCCGTGAGCGTCTACCCCCTGCTGGAGAGCGTCGACAGTCCTGCCGACCTGCGCCGGCTGCCGGAATCCAGCCTGGTGTCACTGGCGGACGAGCTGCGCGACTTCCTGATCCAGTCGGTGGCGAAGACCGGCGGACACTTCTCGGCCAACCTCGGCACCGTCGAGCTCACCGTCGCCCTGCACTACGTGTTCAACACCCCCGAGGACCGCCTGGTCTGGGACGTCGGGCACCAGAGCTACCCGCACAAGATCCTCACCGGCCGGCGCGCGCGCATGGGGAGCCTGCGCCGCAAGTGCGGGCTCGCCGGGTTCCCGAAGCGCTGCGAGAGCCCCTACGACACCTTCGGCGTCGGCCACTCGAGCACCTCGATCAGCGCCGCGCAGGGCATGGCGATCGCCGCGGCGGCCACCGGCAGCCCGCGCAAGACCGTCGCGGTGATCGGCGACGGCGCGATGACCGCCGGCATGGCCTTCGAGGCCCTGAACCACGCCGGGCACCTGAAGACCGACATGCTCGTGGTGCTGAACGACAACGAGATGTCGATCTCGCCGAACGTCGGCGCGCTGTCCTCGTACCTGACCCGGCTGCTCACCGGGCCGCTGTACTCGACGGTGCGCGAAGGCGGCAAGCGCATCCTCTCGCACATGCCGCACGGCATGTGGGAGATGGCCAAGCGCGCCGAGGAGCACGCCAAGGGACTGGTGACGCCGGGCACGCTGTTCGAGGAGCTGGGCTTCAACTACTTCGGCCCGATCGACGGCCACGACCTGCCGACGCTGGTGCAGACGCTGCGCAACCTGCGCGACCTCAAGGGGCCGCGGCTGCTGCACGTGATCACCCGCAAGGGCAAGGGCTACAAGCTCGCCGAGACGGAGCCCGTCACCTATCACGGCGTCGGCACCTTCGACCCCACGCGCGGCATCGCGGCCGCCAAGGCCGGCGGCGGCCCCACCTACACGCAGGTGTTCGGCGACTGGCTCTGCGACATGGCGGCGGCGGACCCGCGGCTGATGGGCATCACGCCGGCGATGCGCGAGGGTTCGGGGCTGGTGGAGTTCTCCGAACGCTTCCCGGAGCGCTACTTCGACGTCGGCATCGCCGAGCAGCACGCGCTGACGCTCGCCGCCGGCATGGCCTGCGACGGCCTCAAGCCGGTGGTCGCGATCTACTCGACCTTCCTGCAGCGCGCCTACGACCAGCTCATCCACGACGTGGCGATCCAGAACCTGCCGGTGCTCTTCGCCGTCGACCGCGCCGGCCTGGTCGGCCCCGACGGCCCGACCCACGCCGGCAGCTTCGACCTGTCGTACCTGCGCTGCCTCCCGAACCTGGTGGTGATGGCGCCGGCCGACGAGAACGAATGCCGGCAGATGCTCTACACCGGCTTCCAGCTCGATCAGCCGAGCGTGGTGCGCTATCCGCGCGGCAAGGGTCCTGGCGTCGCCCCGGTCGAGACGATGCAGGCACTGCCGATCGGCCGCGCCGAACGGCGTCGCCAGGGGCGCGGCACCGCCCTGCTCGCCTTCGGCGCCCTGGTGCCGGTGGCCGAAGCGGTCGGCGAGCGGATCGACGCGACCGTGGTCAACATGCGCTTCGTCAAGCCGCTCGACGTCGACACCGTCCTCGCGCTCGCCGACACGCACGAGCGGCTGGTGACGCTCGAGGACAACGCGATCGCCGGGGGCGCCGGCAGCGCCGTCAACGAGTGCCTGGCGGCACACGGCCGCACGCCCCGCGTGCTCAACCTCGGCCTGCCCGACCGCTTCCTCGACCACGGCGAGCGCGGCGAACTGCTCGCCGAGTGCGGCCTGGACGTCGCCGGCGTGCTCGCGGCGCTGGAAGCGCCATAGGCCGTGGCAATAGGCGCGATAGCCACATCGAATTGTCTACATTGTTGCATCGCAGTATTATCCAACTGAAGCAGTCGGAAATACACCGATGCTGGGCGTGCTTGTCGGCGCAGGCCGAAACTTTCGTACAGGTTTCCTCCTCCGAAGCGCTGGGTTCGCCGCTGCGACTCTCAATGCCGGGGCGACAGGTACGGCGGCATGGCGCTCGCCCCGCCAGCCATGCGGCGCCCCGCGCGCCCAGTGAGGAATGACCCAATGACCAAACCCAACCCCATCGTGGTAGACACCGTGACGGCCATCCCCGACGTGCAGAGCAGTGCCGACACCCGTCGCATCCCGATCAACAAGGTGGGCATCAAGGACATCCGCCACCCCGTGAAGGTCAAGGACCGCACCGGGCGCGAGCAGCACACGATCGCGAACTTCAACATGTACGTGGACCTGCCGCACAACTTCAAGGGCACGCACATGTCGCGCTTCGTGGCGATTCTCAACAGCCACGAAGACGAGATCACCGTCGAGTCCTTCAAGATCATGCTCGCCGAGATGACCGAGCGGCTCGAAGCCGGCACCGGCCACATCGAGATGAGCTTCCCGTACTTCGTGAACAAGGCCGCCCCCGTCAGCGGCGTGCGCAGCCTGCTCGACTACGAGGTGTCGTTCATCGGCATGATCAGCGAGGGCAAGACCAGCATGAACGTCAAGGTCGTGGTACCGGTGACGTCGCTGTGCCCGTGTTCGAAGGAGATCTCGCGCTACGGCGCCCACAACCAGCGCTCGCACGTCACCGTGAACGCCCGCGTGCGCGGCTTCGTCTGGATCGAGGAGTTGATCGACCTGGTCGAGAACGAGGCCTCGTGCCAGCTCTACGGCCTGCTGAAGCGCCCCGACGAGAAGTACGTCACCGAACGGGCGTACGAGAATCCGAAGTTCGTCGAGGACATGGTGCGGGACATCGCCGCACACCTGAATGCCGACGAGCGTATCGAGGCTTACGCGGTGGAGTCGGAGAACTTCGAGTCCATCCACAACCACTCGGCCTACGCGCTGATCGAGCACGACAAGACCACGCACCCGGCCTGAGCGCCCCCGGCGGCGCACCCCGGCAGACGGCGGGCAGCACAAGCCCGCCGTCTGCATTTCGGGCCCGCTCAGCCGAGCAGGCGCCCCGCGGTCTGCAGCAGATCGAGCAGGTCGAACACCCGCGCGACGTAGGCGTCACGGATCGCCAGACCGGCCTCGCCGCCGTCGAGCGTGCGCTCGAGCGCATCCACCAGTTTGTGCAGGCGGCGCTCGTGCAATCCCAGCGCCTGCTGCACCGGGTCGGTGAGCACCCCCGAGAAGGCCGCGACGACGCCGAGCACGGCGATCAGCCCGCCGGTCGTCGCCGCCAGCAGCCCCACCGACGCCGAGGTCGGGAACACGCCGTAGTAGAGCGCGCCCAGCGTCGGGCCGAGGGCGAACTGGGCCACGGCGATCTGCTTCGCCAGGCTGCCGGCGACGGCACTGCCCATCGCCAGCGCGCCGGGCGTGAAGCCCTGGAACGCGGCGGCGCCGACCGCGAGGTTGATCAGCGCCGTCGACAGCTCCGCCGCCGCGGTGCGGGAGTGCGTGTACTGGCGCAGGTAGGCCTCCAGCCGGCCACGAAAGCCTTCGCGCTGCGCGGCGGTGGCGATCCCGGCGAACGCCGCGCCGAACAGCGCCGCGACCTCCGGCTCGGCGAGGATGGCCTCGAACAGCGCGTCGCGCTCGCACTGGCGCTCGCCCTGGCGGAACGGCAGCTCCAGCCACCCGGCGTACAGCCGCCATTCGAGCTCGCGTTCGACGTCGGTGCGCAGCCCCGCTGGCAGGCGCTCCAGCCGCTCCGCCACCTGCTGCGCCCCCGCGCGCCGCGACAGCGCCGCGGCACCGCGCGTCAGCAGGTAGGGGGCAGCCCACAGCACGTTGACCGGCACCCGCAGCAGGTCGCGGCCGAGGGCGTGGCGGTGCAGCCGCGCCGCGCCGGCCCAGCCGAACTGCGCGGCGGCGAAGGCCGGGATGCGTGCGCGCCGCTCGGCGATGTAGCGCTGCGTCGCGCGGGTGACGGCGGCGGCCAGCGCGGCGTGGCCGGGGTTCACGGTGCGTTCAGACGGCGGGGGGCTCGTCGTCGAAGCCGACGCTCTGCTCCACGAGGTAGGTGGGACGTCCCTTCAGCTCCTCGTAGATCTTGGCGATGTACTCGCCGACGATGCCGAGGCTGATCATGATGAAACTGCCGAGGATCAGCATCGTGAACTCGAGCGTCAGGAAGCCGGCGGCGTTGTTGCCGAGGACCCACGAGATCAGCGCATCGGTGCCGACGATCGCGGCGAAGACCAGCGTCACCAGACCGAGCAGCGTGACGATGCGCAGCGGCGCGCTGGTGAAGGACAGGATCGCCGTGGTCGCCAGGCTGATCAGCCCGAGCAGCGACCACTTGCCGGTGCCCGCCGCCCGCGGCGCGACGTTGAACGGCACGCTCGCCTGCGCGAAGCCGATCCACTGCGCCAGGCCGCGGTAGAAACGTCCGCGCTCCGGCAGGCGCTCGATCAGCACGTCGACCGCGGTGCGGTCGAGCAGCTTGAAGTCGGAGGCATTCTGCAGGTCGATGCGGCCGAAACGGCTGAGGAGCCCGTTGAACACGCGCGCCCGCCAGCGCGCCGTACCGGTGTCGGTGGAACGGTCGCGCTTGACCGCGTGCACCACCCTGGCGCCGTCGCGCCACAGTCGCAGCAGGTCGGGAATCACGCCCGGCGGGTGCTGCAGGTCGGCGTCTATCGTGATCACCGCCTTGCCGCGCGCCGCGCGCAGGCCGGCGAGCAGGGCCGCCTCCTTGCCGAAATTGCGGCTGAAGCGCAGGCCCCGCACCCAGGCCCAGCGCTGCGCGGCCTCCTGCACTTCGGCGAAGGTGTCGTCGCGCGAACCGTCGTCGACGACGATCAGCTCGAAGGTCACCCCGCAGGCGCGCAGCACCCCGGCGATGGTTTCGAGGGCGCGGCGGATGCCTTCGCCTTCGTTGTGCGCGGGCAGCACCACGCTGACCAGGGGCACTTCCCCGGCCGCCGGACGCTTGCCGGGGCCGGTATCGAGTACTTCGAGCAAGACCATGGAGGAGTCACCAGCGCCCCGGATCGAGGTCACGGTAGCCGCAGGGCACGATGCCCTGCTCGGCACACCACGCTCGCAGACCGGGGGCACACAGGGTTTGGCGTTCGAGCGTCCAAGCGTGATAGGTGCGCAGATGCGGGGCGTCAAGTTCCGTGGCGTCGTCGTCGCCCGGATGGCACATCAGTTCGTAGACACCGCCCGCCGCGAGCCCACCGAGCGCCCGCCGCACCGCCGCCTCGTCGAGGCGGCCACTGGCCGCGAGACCGAGAAACCGGGGTTCCGCGGCATCGGGCACCCGCATGGACACCAGACCGAGCGCAAGGTTGCGCAGCCACCCCTGCATGCCCTGCCATTCGGGACGCACGCGGCGCAGGTGGGGAATGCCGAACTCGTCGCCGAGGGCCCGCGCCACCCGCCACAGCGCCGGCCACATGTGCACGTGCTCGTGCGAGTTCAGGAAGCACAGCCGCAGCCCGGCGGCGCGGCAGCGCTCGATCTGCGCGCGCCACTCGGCGGCCACCCGATCCAGCGGCCAGCGACCGCTGGCGAGCGCCGCGAGCGCCGCGAACTTGCCGTCGAAGGCGCCGTCGCGCAGCCCGGGCGCCGCGGCCAGCGCCGCCGTCAGCGGCCGCCCCAGGCTCAGGTTGAGATGCACGCCGAGATCGAGCTCCGGCGCCTGCGCGAGCCAGGCGACGGTTTCGTCGAAGCGCGGGCCGTTCGCCATCACCCCGGTCGCGGTGACCAGCCCGTCGCGGTGGCAGGCGAGGATGCCGCGGCTCACGCAGGCGAAGTAGCCGTAGTCGTCGGCGTTGACGATCACCCGGATCGACGGCTTCATGCCTGCGTCCGGCGCCGGCCCGTCGCGCTCATGCCGGAACCCCGCACACCGGGCAGTGCGCGTGCTTCGGCACCCGCACCTCCTGCCATTCCATGTCGCGCGCGTCGAGCAGCAGCAGGCGGCCGTCGAGGGTGTCGCCGGCGCCGGTGATCAGCTTGATCACCTCCACCGCCTGCATCGCCCCGATGATGCCGACCACCGGTGCGAGCACGCCGGACTGCGAGCAGGTCTCGTCGGGTTCCCCGTCACCGCGGTAGAGGCAGCGATAGCAGGCGCCGTCGGGGCGATCGGGGCGCACCACCATCACCTGCCCTTCCAGGCGAATCGCCGCCCCGATCACCAGCGGCCGCCGCGCGCGGACGCAGGCGGCGTTGAGCGCGAAGCGCGTGGCGAGGTTGTCGGTGGCATCCACCACGACGTCGGCGCCGCGGACCGCCTCGGCGAGCGCCTCGTCCTGCAGGGCGTGGGGCACCGTCGTCACCGTCACGCCCGGGTTCAGCGCGAGCAGGGCGTCACGTGCCGACTCGACCTTCGGCCGGCCGATGTCGGCGGTGCGGTGGATGATCTGCCGCTGCAGGTTCGACAGGTCGACGCGGTCGAAGTCGACCAGTGTCAGGCGTCCGACGCCGGCCGCCGCCAGGTACATCGCCGCCGGCGAGCCCAGGCCACCGAGGCCGACGAGCAGCACGTGCGCCGCGCACAGGCGCTCCTGGCCCTCGATGTCGATCTCCGGGAGCATGATCTGGCGGCTGTAGCGCAGCAGGTCGTCGTCGTTCATCGCGTGCGCCGGTCCTTCACAGGGGCGGGGCCGCCACGCCGTGCGCCCGCGCACGATAGCGCTGCCCCCGCCGATAAGCCATCGCGCGACACCCGCCCGCGGCGCGGGTGGTCGCCGAAAAAACCGAGGCGGACCGCGAGGTCCGCCTCCTTCACATCATCGCCGCGCCGGCAGGGCCGGCAGCGGCCGCCTCACGCCACGATCAGCTTGCGCTTCACGTAGCTGCCGGGGGCATCCTCGATCGGCGCGAGTTCGCCCGCGCCGACCACGCGGGCCGGCACCTGCTCGCCGGCGTAGGCACGCACCCACTCCAGCCAGTTCGGCCACCACGAACCGCCGCTCTGCCGGGCACCGGCGTACCAGGCATCGGGCCCGGCCGGCAGCTCCGCGTTCTCCCAGTAGCAGTACTTGCCGCCCACCGGCGGGTTGATCACCCCGGCGATGTGCCCCGAGCCGCCGAGCACGAACTTGACCGGCCCGCCGAACAGGCGGGTGCCGGCGTAGGTCGACTTCCACGGCGCGATGTGGTCCTCGATCGCCGAAATGAAGTACGCGGGCGTCTGCGCCTTGCGCAGGTCGATCGGCGTGTCGGCCAGCGTGATGCCCCCGGGCTCGCGCAGCAGGTTCTTCTGGTACATGTTGCGCAGGTAGAAGCTGTGCATCTTCGCCGGCATGCGCGTGGAGTCGCTGTTCCAGTACAGCAGGTCGAACGGGAACGGGTCCTTGCCGAGCAGGTAGTTGTTGATGAAGAACGACCAGATCAGGTCGTTCGCCCGCAGCATGCTGAAGGTCCCGGCCATCTCGCTGCCGTCGAGGAAGCCCTGGCGCTCCATGCGCTTCTCGAGCATCGAGATCTGCTCCTCGTCGATGAACACCTCGAGCTCGCCCGGCTGATCGAAGTCGAGCATCGTCGTGAAGTAGGTGGCCGAGGCGATGCGCGTGTCCTTCCTTGCCGCCAGGTAGCCGACCGTGCTCGCGAGCAGCGTGCCGCCGAGGCAGTAGCCGACGGCATTGACCTCCTGCTCGCCGGTCGCCTTCGCGATGGCGTCGAGCGCGGCCAGCGTGCCCTCGGTCAGGTAGTTCTCGAAGTTCTTCTCGGCCAGCGTGACGTCGGGGTTGACCCAGGAGATCACGAACACCGTGAAGCCCTGGTCCACCCACCACTTGATGAAGCTGTTCTTCTCGCGCAGGTCGAGGATGTAGAACTTGTTGATCCACGGCGGCACGATCAGCAGCGGCTTCTGGAACACCGTCTCGGTCGACGGCGCGTACTGCAGCAGTTGCATCAGCTCGTTCTGGAACACGACCTTGCCGGGGGTCGCGGCGATGTTGACCCCGGGCTGGAAGGCCTCGAGGTCGGTCATGCGGATGTTGAGGCTGCCCTTGCCGCGCTCCAGGTCGTCGAGCAGGTTCGACAGCCCCTTCAGCAGGTTCTCGCCACCGGTCTCGATGGTCGCGCGCAGCACTTCCGGATTGGTGATCGGGAAGTTGGTCGGCGACAGGGCATCGACGAACTGGCGGGTGTAGAACTCGATCTTCTTCTTGGTCTTCTCGTCCATGCCCTCGATGCCGGCGACGGTGCTCTGCACCCACTGCGCCGACAGCAGGTAGGCCTGCTTGATGTAATCGAAGAGAGCGTTCTGTTCCCAGTCGTCGTGCTTGAAGCGCTTGTCGGAGCGCGTCGACAGCGCCGCCGAATTGGCGTTCTGGCCGAAGAACACCGCCGAGGTCCCCTGCGTCCACAGGTTCACGTAGACCTTCCAGAGGTCGATCTGCGCCTCGACGAGCTTGCCCGGGTTGGCGAGCAGGCGCCGCGTCATCTCCAGGAAGGCGCTGCCGAGGCTCGGATTCTCGACCAGCGCGAGGGCCCCGCCGGCGCTCTGGCGTTGGAGAAAGTCAGCCACCAGGCGCTGGCTCTGCTCAGCGATCTTCGTTACCGCTTTGGACACTTCGACCGGGTCGGGCATTTTGATCTCGGGGGCTTGCGCTTCGGCCATTGTGGGTTTCCTTCGAACCTTCGCGTTCAATCGGTGGGCGCGTGCCGCCGCGCCCTCATGAGGCGCGGCGAGATTAGGCACGGGGGCTCGCGCCGGTCAATTCACCCGCGCCACACCGCGAAAATGAAAAGGCCGCCCGGCTAACCCGGGCGGCCCTTGATCGGATGAGCCTCGGCCACCCGCGGCCGGCTTACTTCTTGGCGACGAGCGCCTTCAGCTCTTCCAGGCTCTCGTTGACGCGGGCGTTGATCAGCGCGAAGGCTTCGGCGTTCGACTTGTTGACCAGCTCGGCGAGCTCGCGGGCGTTCGCCAGCGCCTTCTCGAAGGCTTCCTTGGTCAGCGCGGCCTGCTTGGCGCTCAGCTCCTGCGGGTTGCTCGACAGCGAGGTGAGCTCCTTGGCGACCGAGTTGGCCTCGGCGATGGCCTGCGACAGGATCTCGGCCTGACGCTTGGCGACGGCCTGCACGCCGGCGAGGGCGACTTTGTTCGCCTCGGTCAGCGCTTCGATGTTCTTGCGCTGGCTGGCGACGATCGCCTCGACGTCGACGCCGGGGAGCTTCAGATCACCGAGCACCTTGCTGACGTCGAAGTTGGCGAATTCGGCAAAGGGATTCTGGGCCATGATCACTTCCTCGCATGTTGATGGTTTTTGAAGATTTGGTGCGCTGCACCATTGGAGTCGCATCATGCCTCCGCAGGGGGGCGCTGTCAACGCTTTCCTATTGCAATGCAGCAATACCGGTCGCGCCGGGGCACGACGCGCGCATCATGCGCCGCCCCGCGCCCTGGCGCACCCCCCGATCGAACCCCGGCGACCGTGCCGACAGGCCGCCCGCGTCAGTCGGCGAGGCTCTTGGCGGCGATCTCGTAGACGTCGGGTGACAGCCCCGGCCGGGCGACGATGCGTTCGAGTTCGGCGCGCATCAGCCCCTGGCGCAGCGGTTCGAACTGCCGCCAGCGCGTCATCGCGCCGAGCAGGCGCGCGGCGATCTGCGGATTGAGCGGATCGAGCGTGAGCACCTGCTCGGCGAGGAACGCGTAGCCGCTGCCGTCGGCCGCATGGAAGCGCACCGGATTGGCGTTGGCGAACGCGCCGATCAGCGCGCGCACCTTGTTGGGGTTGCGGATCGAGAACGCCGGGTGTTCGAGCAGCCCGCGCACGTGCGCGAGCGTGTCGGGGTGGCGCGAAGCCGCCTGCAGCGTGAACCACTTGTCGACGACCAGCGGCGCGTGCTGCCAGCGCGCGTAGAACGCGGCGAGCGCGGAACTGCGGGCCGGGCTCGTGCTGTCGACCAGGGAGGCCAGGGCGGCGAGCTGCTCGGTCATGTTGTCGGCGGCCGCGAACTGCGCCTCGGCGAGCGCGTGCATGGCCGGCTGGTCGAGCGCGACCAGGTAATCGAGGCAGCGGTTGCGCAGGGCCCGCCGGCCGCTCGCGGCGCCGTCCAGCCGGTAGGGGCCGCGCGGCGCGAGCGCCGCGTAGCGCGCCGCGAGCGCCCCGGCCAGCGCGGCGGCGACGCTGCGGCGCAGGAACTCGCGGGCGGCGAAGATCGCCTCGGGGTCGATCACCGCCACCTGCTCGGCCAGGTAGGCCTCGGATGGCAGCGTCAGGATCTGGTCGACCAGCGCCGGGTCGGCCCCGTCGTCGGCGAGCACGCGGCCGAAGGCCTCGATCAGCGCCGTCGGCGCGGCCCAGGCGAGGTCGCGCGCGCGCTCGTCGAGCAGCCGCAGCACCGTGCACACCGCGAGCTGCTGCGCGGCCTCCCAGCGGTTGAAGGGATCGCGGTCGTGGGCGAGGAGGAACAGCAGCTCGTCCTCGGCATATGCGGCGTCGAGCTTGACCGGCGCCGAGAAGCCGCGCAGCAGCGACGGCACCGGCGGCTCGGCGACGTCCTCGAACACGAAACGCTGCTCGGCCGCGGTCAGTTCGAGTACGCGCGAGGTGGCGACGGGCGCCGCCTCGCCGTGCAGGCGCAGCGGCAGTTCGCGCCCGTCGCGCGCGAGCAGGCCCAGCGCCACCGGGATGTGGAACGGCGCCTTCTCCGGCTGCCCGGGTGTGGCCGGGCAGTGCTGCGTGAGTGTCAGCGTGTAGCGGCGGCTCGTCGCATCGTGCGTGCCGCGCGCCATCACCACCGGGGTGCCGGCCTGCTGGTACCAGCGCATGAACTGGCCGAGGTCGCGTCCGTTGGCATCGGCCATCGCCGCGCGGAAATCCTCGCAGGTCACCGCCTGCCCGTCGTGGCGCGCGAAGTACAGGTCCATGCCCTTGCGGAAGCCCTCGCGCCCGAGCAGCGTCTGGTACATGCGCACCACCTCGGCGCCCTTCTCGTACACCGTCACCGTGTAGAAGTTGTTGATCTCGATGTACGACTCGGGGCGCACCGGGTGCGCGAGCGGGCCGGCGTCCTGCGGGAACTGCAGCGCGCGCAGGTTGCGCACGTCGTCGATGCGCGCCACCGCCGCCGAGTTCAGGTCGGCGGTGAACTCCTGGTCGCGGAACACGGTGAGCCCTTCCTTCAGCGACAGCTGGAACCAGTCGCGGCAGGTCACGCGGTTGCCGGTCCAGTTGTGGAAGTACTCGTGGGCGATCACGCTCTCGATGCCGAGGTAGTCGGCATCGGTGGCGGTTTCGGGGCTCGCCAGCACGTACTTGGTGTTGAAGACGTTGAGCCCCTTGTTCTCCATCGCCCCCATGTTGAAGTCGCCGACCGCGACGATCATGTAGATGTCGAGGTCGTACTCCAGGCCGAAACGCTCCTCGTCCCAGCGCATCGCCTTCTGCAGCGACGCCATCGCGTGCCCGCACTGCCCGACGTTGGCGTGCTCGGTGTAGATCTCCAGCGCCACGCTGCGGCCCGAGGCCGTCGTGTAGGTGTCGCGCACGCAGCCGAGGTCGCCGGCGACCAGCGCGAACAGGTACGCCGGCTTGCGGAACGGGTCCTCCCAGGTCACCCAGTGGCGGCCGTCGTCGTACTCGCCGCGCGCCACCGGGTTGCCGTTCGACAGCAGCACCGGGTAGCGCGCCCGCTCGGCGACGATGGTGGTGGTGAAGCGCGCCATCACGTCGGGGCGGTCGAGGTAATAGGTGATCTTGCGGAAGCCCTCCGCCTCGCACTGCGTGCAGAAGTTGCCCGAGGACTGGTAGAGCCCTTCCAGCGCGGTGTTGCTCTGCGGATGGATGCGCGTGTCGATGCGCAGCACGCAGGCTTCCGGCACGCCGGGCAGCGTCAGGTGCTCGTCGTCGCAGCGGTAGCGCTCGGCGCCGAGCGGCACGCCGTCGAGCCAGACGCCGAGCAGTTCGAGGCCCTGGCCGTCCAGCACCAGCGGGCGGGCGCCGGCGTGGTTGCGCCGCAGCGCGAGTTCGGCGCTGACCGTGGTGCCGGTCTCGCCGAGTTCGAAGCGCAGGGCGACGGTATCGATCAGGTAGTCGGGCGGCGCGTAGTCCGCGAGGCGGACGGTGCGGGGGGCGGCGGGGGTGGCGGCGGACAGGTCGGCCATCATGCGAGGACTCCGGTACGGGCAGGGGCTGTGACGGTGGAGCAGGCCGCAGCGTAGGAGTTCCCGTGTCGGCGCCGCAAGCGCTTCACGCCGGCGCCAGGTACTCCACCCGCAACTGCACCTTGCGCGACCCGTTCCACTCGTTGGCGTCGAGCCGGTAGGCGAGGTGCCAGCGGCTGCCCGCACGCGGTTCGCCGACCGTTTCGGCGAGGCCGAAGGCGATCGCGTCGAACACCGCCGCCTGCCCGGGCACGCGCACCAGCAGCTTGAGGTGGCGCTCCTTCAGCACCCGGCAGCCGGCCACCTCGAACACGCCGTCGAACAGCGGCTCGGGAAAGCCCTGCCCCCACGGCCCGGCCTCGCGCAGGCAGTCGGCGAGTTCCAGCGCGATCTCGCCGGCGCCGAGTTCGCCGTCCGACAGCAGCACGCCGCACAGATCGCCCGGCGCCAGGTGGCGGCGCACCTCGGCGTCGAAGGCGTCGCGGAAGGTCGCGTAGTGCGCCGCCGGCAGGCTCAGTCCGGCCGCCATCGCATGGCCGCCGAAACGCGTGATCAGGTCCGGTGCGCGCGCCGCCACCGCGGCGAGCGCGTCGCGGATGTGCAGCCCCGGCACCGAGCGCGCCGAGCCCTTGAGCTGGCCGTCGCGATCGGCGGCGAAGACGATGGTCGGGCGGTGGGTGCGCTCGCGCACGCGGGCGGCGAGGATGCCGATCACCCCCTGGTGCCAGGTCTCGTCGTACAGGCACAGGCCGAAGGGCAGGTCGCCGTCGAGGTCGAGGGCGTCGAGGTCGGCGAAGGCCGCGAGCTTCATCGCGTCCTCGATCTCGCGCCGCTCGCGGTTGAGCCGGTCGAGTTCGCGCGCCAGTTCGAGCGCGCGCCCCGCATCGTCGGCGAGCAGGCATTCGATGCCGAGGCTCATGTGCTCGATGCGCCCGGCGGCGTTGAGCCGCGGCGCCAGCGCGTAGCCGATGTCGGCCGTGCACAGGCGCTCGCGCGGCCGCCCGGCGACCTCGGCGAGGGCGGCGAGGCCCGGCACGCAGGCACCGGCGCGCAGGCGCCGCAGCCCCTGCTCCACCAGCACGCGGTTGACGTGATCGAGCGCCACCACGTCGGCCACGGTGCCGAAGGCCACCAGGTCGAGCAGCCGCGCCAGGTTGGGCTCGGTGATGCCGCAGGCGGTGTACCAGCCGCGCGCGCGCAGCGTCGCGCGCAGCGCGAGCATCACGTAGAAGATCACGCCGACGCCGGCCAGGCAGCGGCTCGGGAAGCCGCAGCCCGGCTGGTTGGGATTGACGATGGCATCGGCTGCCGGCAGCTCGTCGCCGGGCAGGTGATGGTCGGTGACCAGCACGCGCATGCCGCGCGCCTTCGCCGCGGCCACGCCGGCGACGCTGGCGATGCCGTTGTCGACGGTCACCAGCAGGTCGGGGCGGCGCTCGGCGGCCAGCTCGACCAGCTCCGGGGTGAGCCCGTAGCCGTGCTTCTGCCGGTCGGGCACCAGATAGTCGACGTGGCGGGCGCCGAAGGCGCGCAGCGCGCGCACCCCGAGCGCGCAGGCAGTGGCGCCGTCGGCGTCGAAGTCGGCGATGAAGAGCACCCGCGCGTCCTCGGCGAGGGCGGCGGCGAGCAGCCCGGTGGCCGCCGCCAGGCCCTTCAGCGACGTGGGCGGCGGCAGCGCGTCGAGCGCGCGGTTGAGCTCACCGGCCGAGCGCACCCCCCGCGCCGCGTAGAGGCGGGCGAGCAGCGGCGGCCCCGGCAGCTCGATTTCCTCCGGGACCGCCCGGCGCACCACCGTCGTGGTCGACACCGCGGCTCAGCCGGCGAAACGCGAGGCCGCCGGCGCGCGCCGCCAGAACCGCCAGAGCTCGCCCGCGCGCAGTTCGAGCGTGCCCGCGCCGCAGCTGGCGAGGGTGAGCGCGCGCAGCGTCCGCCGGCGCAGCGCCGCCGTCAGCGGCGCGAACCAGTCACGCTCGAGGGCACCGACCGCGGCCTCCCAGGCCCCGGCATCGCCGGCCGCGGCCGCCGGCTGCAGGGCGTCGAGCACCACCAGCGCCGAGCGCTCCCCCGCCGCCGCCCGCTGCCAGTCGTCGAAGCCGCGCGGCAGCGGGTTGAGCGCGAGGCCGGCGGCACGGGCAAGCCCGCGCGCGACCGGCGCAGCGGCGTAGACGCCGGCCGCAGGCGCGCGCAGGCCGCGCTGCGGCCACGCTCCGCCGCCCCACAGCCACAGCCCGCTGACGATCGGCAGGTGGCGCGATTCGCGCGCGATGTTCACGGCCTCGCCGTAGAACAGCATCTGCACCTCGGTCATGCGCCCGTTCCACACCGCCGCGTCGCGTCCGCGCGGCAGCAGGCGGTGGATGTCGCGGCCGCTCGCCGCGTCGAGCGGCGTCGTGCTCAGCTCGACGGGGGCCTCGAGGCGCAGGTACCAGCGCCCGGCGGCCGGGGTCAGCAGGTGCAGCCCCTCGTCGGCGTAGGTGCGGTCGAAGGCGCTCGCGAGCGCCTCGGCCTCCTCCGGCGTCGGCGGCGCGGCGTCGAGCGGGTGCAGGGTCACGCCGTGCAGGTCGGCGTGCAGGTGCACCGGGTCGGCCCGCAGCCACCAGCCGGTGCAGGCGTCGAGGCCATCGGCGGCGGCGCTGACCGCGGCCACCGGCGGCTCGCTCCCGCCCTGCCAGCCGAAGCGGCGGAACAGCTCGGCGTCGAGCGGCTCCGTGCCGGCCTCCCAGCGCCCGCGCGCGAGCAGACGCCGCAGCGCCGGCGCGCGCGGCGGCGGCGCCAGGCGCGCGGACCACTCCGGCAGCAGGCCCGGGACGAGCAGCGTCAGGTGCATGGGATGGCCCGTGGACACGGCGGCCGATGCCGCGCGCCGCCCGGGCGGCGGCGCGCGGCGCGGCGCGCTCAGTTCGAGTTGAGGTGTTCGAGGCGGATGCGGGTGACCGCGCCGGTGATCGAATCGAGCGCCTCGATGCGCGCGATGGCGCCGTTCATCTGCCGCTCGCGCACGCGCTGGGTGAGGATGATCACCGTCGCGTCGGGGCTGCCGGCCGGCGGCTCCTTCTGCAGGATCGACTCGATGCTGATGCCGGCCTCGGCGAAGATGCGCGTAACGTCGGCGAGCACGCCCGGCTTGTCGGCGGCGCGCAGGCGCAGGTAGTAGGCGGTGACGATCTCGTCGACCGGCAGCACCGGCTGGCTCGACAGCGCGTCGGGCTGGAACGCCAGGTGCGGTACGCGGTTGTTGGGGTCGGTGGTGAGGGTGCGCACGACGTCGACCAGGTCGGCGACCACCGCCGAGCCGGTGGGCTCGGCGCCGGCGCCGGCGCCGTAGTACAGCGTCGGGCCGACGGCGTCGCCCTTGACCAGCACGGCGTTCATCACGCCGTCGACGTTGGCGATCAGGCGCCGCTCCGGGATCAGCGTCGGGTGCACGCGCAGCTCGATGCCCGCGGGCGTGGCGCGGGCGAGGCCGAGGTGCTTGATGCGGTAGCCGAGCTGTTCGGCGTAGGCGACGTCCTCGCGGGTGATCCGCGAGATGCCCTCGGTGTACACCTTGTCGAACTGCAGCGGGATGCCGAAGGCGATCGAGGCAAGGATGGTCAGCTTGTGCGCGGCGTCGATGCCTTCGACGTCGAAGGTCGGGTCGGCCTCGGCGTAGCCGAGCGCCTGCGCCTCGGCGAGCACGTCGGCGAAGTCGCGGCCCTTGTCGCGCATCTCCGTCAGGATGAAGTTGCCGGTGCCGTTGATGATGCCGGCGAGCCATTCGATGCGGTTGCCGGCGAGCCCCTCGCGGATCGCCTTGATGATCGGGATGCCGCCGCCGACCGCCGCCTCGAAGGCGACCATCACGCCCTTCTCCCGCGCCAGCGCGAAGATCTCGTTGCCGTGGCGCGCGATCAGCGCCTTGTTGGCGGTGACCACGTGCTTGCCGTTGGCGATCGCCCGCAGCACCAGCGCGCGCGCCGGCTCGTATCCGCCCATCAGTTCGCACACCACCGAGATCTCGGGGTCGTCGACGACGTCCTGCGGATCGGTGGTGAACTTGATGCCCGAGGTGTCGTTGATGCTGGAGCGCAGGCTGCGCGACGCGGCGTGGGTGACGATGATGCCGCGCCCGGCGCGGCGGCTGATCTCCCCGGCGTTGCGGGCGAGCACGTTCGCCGTGCCGCTGCCCACCGTGCCCAGACCCAACAGACCGACTTTGACCGGATTCAAAATGATCCCCTTAGCGATGTTCAGGCTTTGCCGTCTTTGCGGAACATGTCACGGATGCCGCGGATGGCCTGGCGGGTACGGTGTTCGTTCTCGATCAGGCCGAAGCGCACGTGGTCGTCGCCGTAGCTGCCGAAACCGATGCCGGGCGCGACGGCGACCTTGGCGTCCTGGATGAGTTTGCGGGCGAAATCGAGCGAGCCCATCGCCTGGTACTGCGACGGGATCTTCGCCCAGACGAACATGGTCGCGCGCGGCTTCTCGACCGCCCAGCCGATGTTGTTGAGCCCGTCGCAGAGCACGTCGCGACGGGCGCGGTAGGTTTCGCGGATCTCGGCCACGCACTCCTGCGGACCCTCGAGCGCGGTGATCGCCGCGATCTGGATCGGCGCGAAGGTGCCGTAGTCCATGTACGACTTCATGCGCGCGAGGGCGTGCACCAGCGTCGGGTTGCCGCACATGAACCCCACCCGCCAGCCGGGCATGTTGTAGCTCTTCGACAGCGTGAAGAACTCGACCGCGAGCTCCTTGGCGCCCTTGACCTGCAGGATCGACGGCGCGACGTAGCCGTCGAAGGCGATGTCGGCATAGGCGAGATCGTGCACCACCCAGATGCCGTGCTCGCGGGCGATCGCCACCACGCGCTCGAAGAAGCCCAGATCGACGCACTGCGCCGTCGGGTTGCTGGGAAAGTTCAGCACCAGCATCTTCGGCTTGGGCCACGACTCGCGGATCGCGCGCTCGAGTTCCTCGAAGAAGTCCACCCCCGGCACCATCGGCACGTGGCGGACGTCGGCGCCGGCGATCACGAAGCCGTAGGGATGGATCGGATAGGCCGGGTTCGGCACCAGCACCGTGTCGCCCGGCCCCATCGTCGCCAGGGCGAGGTGGCTCAGCCCCTCCTTCGAGCCGATCGTGACGATGGCCTCGGTCTCGGGATCGAGGCTGACGTCGAAGCGGCGCTGGTACCAGCCGGCGATGGCCTTGCGCAGCCGCGGGATGCCGCGCGAGACCGAATAACGGTGGGTGTCGCCGCGCTGCGCGGCCTCGACCAGCTTGTCGACGATGTGCTGCGGCGTCGGGCGGTCCGGATTGCCCATGCCGAAGTCGATGATGTCCTCGCCACGGGCACGCGCCTTGGCCTTGAGGTCATTGACGATGTTGAAGACGTACGGCGGCAGACGGCTGATGCGCTGGAATTCTGCGTCCAAGGCGGTCACTTCGCGGCAGGGTGAGAGGACGAACCGACGTGAGCGCCGGAACATAAGCGTCGGACCTGGGGCTGTCAAACCGCGTGCCGCGCCACCTGCCGTGCGGCCCTATAATCGGCCGCCCACCCCGCCCGGAGGACACCACCATGCGCGTGAGTCTGGATTTCGAAGGCCGCCACAACGTCGTGCGCGCCTATGGTGAGGGCTACGTGACCGTGAATGCCGACACGCGGCTCGAATGCGCCTTCGTGATCTCGCCGCAGCGCCTGATCACCGACACGCTGCCGCAGCGCTTCGAGGACCTCGCCGCCGAGCATTTCGAGGCACTGATCGAGCTGCGCCCGGAAGTGGTGCTGCTCGGCACCGGCGCCCGGCAGCGCTTTCCGCACCCGCGGCTGACGCAGGCGCTGACCGCGGCGGGCATCGCGGTCGAGGTGATGAGCACCGACGCGGCCTGCCGTACCTACAACATCGTCGCCGCGGAGGGGCGCAACGCCGTCGCGCTGCTGCTGATGATCTGAGCGCGCCGCCGCGGCGCCTCAGCCATAGAGGACATCCTCCGAGAACCCCTCGGATTCGAGGATCTTGCGCAGCCGCCGCAGGGCATCGATCTGGATCTGGCGCACGCGTTCGCGGGTCACGCCGATCTCGTTGCCGACCTCCTCGAGCGTCGCGCGCTCCTTGCCGCCGAGGCCGAAACGGCGCTCGACGACGATGCGCTGCTTGTCGTTCAACTGGTCGAGCCAGAAATCGAGCTTCTGGTGCAGATCCTCGTCCTGCAGTTGCTGGAACGGGTCGGGGTTGTTGTCGTCGGGGATCGCATCGAGCAGGAAGCGGTCCTCGTCCTTGCCGATCGGCGTGTCGACCGAGGCGACCCGCTCGTTCAGGCCGAGCATGCGCTTGACCTCCGCCACCGGCTTGTCCATCGCCTGCGCGATTTCCTCGGCCGAGGGCTCGTGGTCGAGCGTCTGCGCCAGTTGCCGTGCCTGGCGCAGGTAGAGGTTGATTTCCTTGATGATGTGGATGGGCAGGCGGATCGTGCGCGTCTGGTTCATGATCGCGCGCTCGATGGTCTGGCGGATCCACCACGTCGCGTAGGTCGAGAAGCGGAAGCCGCGTTCGGGGTCGAACTTCTCGACGGCGTGGATCAGGCCGAGATTGCCCTCCTCGATCAGGTCGAGCAGCGTCAGCCCGCGGTTCATGTAGCGGCGCGAGATCTTCACGACGAGCCGCAGGTTGCTCTCGATCATCCGGTGCCGCGCCGATTCGTCCCCGGCCAGCGCGCGGCGCGCGTAGAACACCTCCTCGGCGGCCGTGAGCAGCGGCGAGTAGCCGATCTCGCCGAGGTACAGGCGCGTCGCGTCCATCTCGTCCTGGCTGAAGTCGCGGCCGTAGAGCGGCGTCTTGGTGAAGGGACGGTCATCGCCCTCCAGCCCTTCGTCGCCGTCGCCACCGAAGGCGGCCGCGACGGGGTCGTCGCTGTCGGCGTCCTCCTCGAGCAGTGCCTCGTCCTCACCGCGGGCGAAGTCCTCGGGGTCTTCTGTGAAGTCCGCGATCTCTTCGTTGGTGCGTCGCGACATGTCCGGCTCCTCGACGTTGTTCTCTGGTGGTTCGCGGGCCTTGTGCGCAGGCCCGTCGGTTCTTATGCGTTCGAGGCAGGGAGGAAACGCATCTCGTGGCAGTTGCGCGGTCCGCGCTCACCCGGAAAGGAAGCGCAGCGGATCGATCGGTCTGCCATTCTGGCGAATCTCGAAATGGAGCGCTGGGCGGTTTTCGGCGCTGCTGCCGAGTTCACCGATCGTCTGTCCCTGACCAACCTTATCACCTTCATTGACAAGGATTTTTCCCAGATAGCCGTAGGCGCTGAGCAAGGCTTCGGAGTGCTTCACGATGATAAGTCGGCCGTATCCGGGAAGTCCACTGCCCCCGTAGACCACCTCCCCGGACTTCGCCGCCACCACCGGCTGTCCCAGTTCGCCGCCGATCTGGATGCCCTTGCGGCCGGGCGTGTCGGGCTCGAAGCGCTTGATCACCTGCCCCCGCACCGGCCAGCGCCACGAGCCGCTGCGTTCGACCGCGGCGACGTCGGCCGCCGACGCCGTGCGCCGCTCCGGGTCACGTGCCGGTGCATGCACGGGCGCGCTGTCCTGGGCCACGCGCGATGGCGACACGCGCCGGGTCGTTTCGGGCGGCGTCGACGCCGCGGTGGTCGCGGGGTCGACCAGCACCAGGCGCTGCCCCGGGCGGATCAGGTTGGGGTTGCCGATGCGGTTCCAGCGCACCAGGTCCTCGAGGTCCACGCCGTAGCGCCAGGCGATCACCTGCAGGCTTTCGCCACGCGCCACCACGTGTTCCCGTGGCCGCTCGCCGAGGTCGGGCGAACTCGCACAGGCGCCCATCCAGAGCATCACCAGGCCCACGCACAGGCGCGTCGTCACCGCGCCACCGTACCCGCCGATCTTCACGCCAAACCCTCCAGCAGCGGCACGAAGGCAACCCCGCCGAGACTGCGGCTCTCGAAGCCGATGGCCTTGCGCTCCATCACCATCAATTCCTGCCGGCCCGCCGGGCCGATCGGCGCCACCAGCCGGCCGCCGACCGCGACCTGCTCGGCCAGGGCCGGCGGCACCGCGAGGCTCGCGGCGGTGATCACGATGCCCTCGAAGGGCGCGTGCTCGCGCCAGCCGAGGCTGCCGTTGCCGTGCTTGAGCCGCACGTTGCGCAGCCCGAGCGCCGCGAGCCGCTCGCGCGCGCGTTCCGCCAGGCGCTCGATGCGCTCGATGCTGTACACGCGCCCGGCCAGCGGGGCGAGCACCGCGCACTGGTAGCCCGAGCCGGTACCGACTTCGAGCACGCGCGCGGGCTTTTCGCTACGCCCGGCCAGCAGCGCCGCGGTCATCCGCGCGACCATGTACGGCTGCGAGATGGTCTGGCCGAAGCCGATCGGCAGCGCGTTGTCCTCGTAGGCGCGGCTGGCCAGCGCCTCCTCGATGAACAGGTGTCGCGGCGTGTTCAGCATCACCGTGAGCACCGCCTCGTCGTCGATGCCCATGTCGCGCAGGCGCGCGACGAGCCGCGCACGCGTGCGCGCCGAGGTCATGCCGATGCCGTCGATCACCGAGCGCTTCACAGCGTCTCCAGCCAGTGTGCGACCTGGTCGAGCGCGGTATAGCGCGTCAGGTCGACCTGGATGGGGGTCACGGAGACGTAGCCGCTGCGCACGGCATGGAAGTCGGTTCCCGGGCCGGCATCGTCCTCGGGGCCGGCGGCGCCGATCCAGTAGATCGGCCGCCCGCGCGGGTCCTCGCTGCGGATCACCGCCTCGGCGCGATGCCGGTGGCCGAGCCGGGTCGCCTGGAAACCGGCGAGGCGCTCCCACGGCAGCGCGGGGACGTTGACGTTCAGGATGGTGTCGGCCGGCAGGGGCTGGCGCCGCAGGCGCTCGACCAGGGTCACGGCCACCCGCGCGGCCGTGTCGCAGTGCTCGGGGCTGTAGGAACACAGCGACACCGCAAGCGCCGGCAGACCGAGGAAGCGCCCCTCCATCGCCGCGGCGACGGTGCCCGAGTAGAGCACGTCATCGCCCATGTTGGCGCCGGCGTTGATGCCTGACACCACCATGTCGGGTTCGTCGTCGAGCAGCCCGGTGATCGCCACGTGCACGCAGTCGGTCGGCGTGCCGTCGACGCTGCTGACGCCGTCCCCGTGCGCCACCACCGACAGCGGGCGCTTCAGGGTCAGCGAGTTGCTCGCGCCGCTGCGGTCGCGGTCGGGTGCGACGACGACGACCTCAGCGACCTCGCGCAGCGCCGCCGCCAGCGCGCGGATGCCGGGTGCCTGGTATCCATCGTCGTTGCTCACCAGTATTCTCATTCGGGGTTGTTGCTCCGGCGCCTGCGGGTCGTATCAAAACCACATCGACCGGGCAATGTCAAAGCCGCGAGCTTCGCCGCTCTCCACCCGCGATATGTGTGCCACCATGCCCGACGCCCCAGCACCCGACGACGACGAACGCCGCCTGTTCCGTGAGGCGGTGGGCGAGGTCACGCCGGTCGCCGGCGATCGCGTCGAATGGCGGCCTCCGCCGCCGCCGGCGGTGCCCCGCTCGCGGCTCGAGGACGAACGGCGCGTGCTGCACGACATGGTATCGGACTACTTCGAGCCCGCCGAGGTCGAAACCGGCGAGCACATCCACTACCTGCGCGAAGGCGTGCAGTGGACGGTCCTGCGCAAGCTGCGCCGCGGCCAGTTCAGCGTGGGCGCGCAGCTCGACCTGCACGGGCTGTCGTGGCACGAGGCCCGCACCGCGATCCACCTGTTCATCGGCCGCGTGCGGCGCGAGCGCGCGCACTGCGTGCGCATCATCCACGGCAAGGGCAACCGCTCGCAGCACCGCGGCCCGGTGCTGAAGCACAAGCTGAACGTCTACCTGCGCAAGCGCGACGACATCCTCGCCTTCTGCAGCGCCCGCCCCCACGACGGCGGCACCGGCGCGATCTACGTCCTGCTGCGCAGCCTGTGACGGACCGACAAACGAAACCGCCCGCGGACGCGGGGTCCGCGGGCGGTCCGGTGACGTCTGTGCCCGCCGGGCGGGCGCGGTCCCGGGCTCAGTAGTTGATCGGCACCAGCACGACCGGGACCTGCGCCCGCATCGTGACCTTGTGGGCGACCGAGCCGATCAGCATCTCGCCGAGCGCGGTGTGGCCGTGCGAGCCGAGCACGATCATGTCGGCGCCGGAGGCCTTCGCCTCGTTGAGGAGGGCGTCGGCGGCGGCGCCTTCGAGGATCTTCACTTCCGAGATCAGCCCGCGCACGTCCACCTCGGGGTGGTTTTCCTGGTAGGCGGCGATGCGCGCGTCGATGTTCTCGCGGATGCGGGCGACGCCGTCCTGACGGATCTGCGCGACGATGTCGGCGGGCACGTAGCTGTCGAGGGCGACGTTGGCATAGTCACCGGCGGCCTCGATCACGGTGACGACCGTGAGCTTCGCCTGGAACCTGGCCGCCAGCCCGACGGCATGATGGAAGACTTCCAGGCTGCGCGGACCGAGATCGGTCGAATACAGGATGTTGTTGATGGCATACGTCATGGCGGTCCATCCCTCCTACTTGTGAGTACGCGCTGAAGCTTAGCCGGCGGCAGGCGCGTGGACCATGCGCTGGATCACGTCGGCGCGTCCTTCGTCGCTCAGCGGGCGCCGGCCCCCTCCCGCAGACGTTTGCCGAGGCGATCGAGCACGCCGTTGACGAAGCGGTGGCTCTGCTCGGCGCCGAAGCGCTTGGCGAGTTCGATCGCCTCGTTGATCACCACCCGGTAGGGCACCTCGGCACGGTAGGCGAGTTCGTAGGCGCCGATCCACAGGATCGCCCGCTCCACCGGGTCGAGCTGCGCGAGCGGGCGGTCGACGCACGTGGCGAGCGCGGTGTCGAGCGCCTGGCAGCGCGCCGGGATCTGGTGCAGCAGCTCCTGGAAGTAGCCCACGTCGGCCTTGGACAGGTCCTGGTCGGCGATGAACTGCGCATCGATCACGCCGACGTCCTGCGCGGTCAGCTGCCACTGGTACAGCGCCTGCAGCGCGAAGCGCCGCGACCAGCTGCGCGCGCGATGGGCGGCGCCGCGCGCCTGGGCTGCGTGATCCGGGCCGCTCACGCTTGCATCACGCGCAGCAGGCTGACCATCTCCAGCACCGACAGTGCCGCCTCGGCGCCCTTGTTGCCCGCCTTGGTGCCGGCGCGTTCGATGGCCTGCTCGATGGTGTCGACGGTGAGCACGCCGAAGCCGACCGGCAGCCCCTGGTCGAGCGCCACCTTCGACAGGCCGCCGACGCACTCGCCGGCGACGTAGTCGAAGTGCGGCGTCGAGCCGCGGATCACGGCGCCGACCGCGATGATCCCGTCGTAGCGCTCGCTCGCCGCCAGGCGCTGCACCGCGAGCGGGATCTCGAAGGCCCCGG
Source organism: Plasticicumulans lactativorans (assembly GCF_004341245.1). Classification (GTDB taxonomy): domain Bacteria; phylum Pseudomonadota; class Gammaproteobacteria; order Competibacterales; family Competibacteraceae; genus Plasticicumulans_A; species Plasticicumulans_A lactativorans. The sequence goes on from NZ_SLWY01000006.1 coordinate 229,739, forward strand.
GTACATGCACCAGGGTGAGCTGGTCGGCGGCAACGCCGTGGCGCGTCAGCGCGTCGACGGCGCCGCCGATCAGGCTCTCGACGATGAAGCTGTTGAAACGTCCGGCGACGATCGCGAAGCGTGCATCCGGCGCGCGGAAGTCGCCGGAGTAGGTCTTGATGCTGTGCATGCTGGGTGTGTCCTCAGGTGGGCCCGCGCTCGTCGCCGACGGCGCGGCCCGGTTCAATGAACGTATTCGACGATGTCGAGATCGAACCCCGACAGGCCGCTGAGCCTGCGCGGGGCACCGAGCACGCGCATGCGGCGCACGCCGACGTCGAGCAGGATCTGCGCCCCGATGCCATGGGTGCGCAGCTCCTGCGCGCTGGCCGGACGGCGGTCGGTGGTGTGGCCGCTGTCGCGCAGCGACACCTCGCGGATGCGCCGCACCAGTTCGTTGTCGTCCTCGGTGCGCGCCAGCACCACCAGCACGCCGCCGCCGGGCTCGGCGGCGATGCGCTCGAGCGCATCCTGCAGCGGCCAGCCGGTGTCGCCGAGGCGCACGCCGAGCGCATCGGCCAGCGGATTGTGCACGTGCACGCGCACCAGGGTCGGGCGCTGGGGGTCGATGCCGCCGCGCACCAGCGCGAAATGCAGCCGCTTCTCGGCGATGTCGCGGTAGGCGAGCAGGCGGAAGTCGCCGAACTCGGTCGGCACGCGCGCGTCGGCGACGCGCTCGACGGTCTGTTCGTGCGCCATGCGGTAGCGGATCAGGTCGGCGATGGTGCCGATCTTCAGGCCGTGCTCGGCGGCGAACACCTTGAGGTCGGGCCCGCGCGCCATCGTGCCGTCGTCGTTGAGGATCTCGCAGATCACCGCCGCCGGCTCGACGCCCGCGAGGCGGGCGAGGTCGCAGCCGGCCTCGGTGTGGCCGGCGCGCGTCAGCACGCCGCCGGGCTGCGCCATCAGCGGGAAGATGTGGCCGGGCTGCACCAGGTCCTCGGGCCGCGCCGCCGGCGCGGCCGCGGTGCGCACGGTGTGGGCGCGGTCGTAGGCCGAGATGCCGGTGGTGACGCCCTCGGCGGCCTCGATCGAGACGGTGAAGTTGGTCGCGAACGGGGTGCCGTTGTTGCTCACCATCAGCGGCAGGCGCAGCTGCCGGCAGCGCTCGCGGGTCAGCGTGAGGCAGATCAGGCCGCGGCCGAAACGCGCCATGAAGTTGATGTCCTCGGGCCGCACCAGGCTCGCCGCCATCAGCAGGTCACCTTCGTTCTCGCGGTCCTCGTCGTCCATGATCACGACCATGCGGCCCTGGCGCAGATCCCCGAGGATGTCTTCGATCGTGTTGAATTGCATGTCGACTCGATTTCCGCGGGCCCCGGAGGGCGGCGTGGGGTTCACGGCGCGGCTGCGCCGGCGATCGTTGCACCATAACCCATGCCGGCGGCCGCGGCCGCACGACGCGGACGCAGCAGCAGCCGCCAGTCACGGCCGACCATGCGCTGGTCCAGCGCCTCGAGCGCGATGCGCTGGTCCATGCGCAGCAGCCCCGGCAGGTGGAACAGGCCGTGCGCGCCGTCGCCGAGCAGCAGCGGCGCCACGTAGAGCAGGACTTCGTCGAGCAGCCCGGCGCCGAGCAGGCCGCCGGCGAGCCGCGCGCCACACTCCACGTGCACCTCGTTGCACTCGCGCCGCGCGAGCTCGGCGCACAGCGCGACGAGGTCGATACCTGCGGCGGCGGCCGGCAGGCGCACGACCTCGGCCCCGGCCGCGCGCAGCGCGGCCGGGTCGCGTTCGCTCGCGGTGACGATCAGCACGCGCCCCGGCCGCGTGAACAGGCGCGCCTGCGGCGGCGTGCGCAGCTGCGTGTCGACCACCACCCGCAGCGGCTGGCGCCAGGTGCCGGGCAGGCGCACGTCCAGGGCCGGATCGTCGGCGAGCACCGTGCCGACGCCGGTCAGCACCGCGCAGGCGCGTGCGCGCCAGCGCTGCACGTCGGCGCGGGCCGGCGCCGCGGTGATCCACTGGCTCTCCCCGGAGGCGAGCGCGGTGCGCCCGTCCAGGCTCATCGCGAGCTTCACGCGCAGCCAGGGCCGGCCGCGTTCCATGCGACTGATGAAACCGGGGTTGAGCGCACGCGCCTCGGCTTCGAGCACGCCGCAGTCGACCGCGATGCCCGCCGTGCGCAGCCGTTCGAGCCCGCGCCCGGCGACGCGCGGGTTGGGGTCCTGCATCGCCGCGACCACGCGGGCGACGCCGGCCGCGATCAGCGCCTCGGCACACGGCGGCGTGCGGCCGTGGTGCGAGCACGGCTCCAGCGTGACGTAGGCGGTCGCACCGCGCGCCGCCGGGCCCGCCGCCGCCAGCGCCTGCACTTCCGCATGCCCGGCGCCGGCGCGCTCGTGCCAGCCCTTGCCCACCACCCGGTCGTCGCGCACCAGCACGCAGCCCACCCGCGGGTTGGGGCTGGTCGTGGTGAGTCCGTGCGCGGCGAGCTGCAGCGCGCGGGCCATGTGGCGGGTGTCGGTCGCGGTGCTCATCGGCGCGCAGCGGGGGGCATCACTCGTCGGCTCCGGCCGGCGACTGCAGGCGCTCGATCTCCTCACGAAACGCATTGACGTCCTGGAAGCTGCGGTACACCGAGGCAAAGCGCACGTAGGCGACCTGATCGAGCTCGCGCAGTTCGTCCATCATCCACTCGCCGATGCGCCGTGCCTCCAGCTCGCCGTCGCCGGCGGCGCGCACCCGCCGCAGGATGCGGTGCAGCGCGTCGTCGATGCGTTCGGAGCTGACCGGGCGCTTCTCCAGCGCCCGCAGCATGCCGGCGCGCAGCTTCTCGCCGCTGAACGGCTCGCGGCGCCCGTCGCGCTTGAGTACCCGCGGCATCACCAGTTCGGCGACCTCGAAGGTCGTGAAGCGCGCGCCGCAGGCGAGGCACTCGCGCCGCCGCCGCACGCGGTCGCCGTCGGGCGACAGGCGCGAGTCGACCACCTTGGTGTCGACCGCGCTGCAGAACGGGCAGTGCATCGGGCGCTCCGCGCTCAGGCCCCGTAGACCGGGAAGCGCCGGCACAGCGCGGCGACCTCGCCGCGCACGCGCGCGATCACCGGCTCGGCCGCCGCCTCGCCACCGCGCAGGGCGTCGAGGATGTCGCAGATCCACGTCGCCACCTGGCGCGCCTCGGCTTCGCCGAAGCCCCGCGTGGTGATCGCCGGCGAGCCGATGCGGATGCCCGAGGTCACGAACGGGCTCTGCGGGTCGTTGGGCACGGCATTCTTGTTCACGGTGATGTGCGCGGCGCCCAGCGCGGCATCGGCCGCCTTGCCGGTCAGCCCCTGCGCGACCAGGTCGAGCAGGAACAGGTGGTTCTCGGTACCGCCCGAGACCACCTTGTAGCCGCGCTCGATGCAGGTGGCGGCCATCGCCCGCGCGTTGGCGAGCACCTGGCGCTGGTAGTCGCGGAACTCCGGCTCGAGCGCTTCCTTGAACGCGACCGCCTTGGCAGCGATCACGTGCATCAGCGGCCCGCCCTGGGTGCCGGGGAACACCAGGCTCTGCAGCTTCTTCTCGATCTCGGGGTTCGCGCGCGCCAGGATCAGCCCGCCGCGCGGCCCGCGCAGGGTCTTGTGCGTGGTGGTGGTGACGACGTCGGCGAGCGGCACCGGGTTGGGGTAGAGCCCGGCGGCGACCAGCCCGGCGACGTGCGCCATGTCGACGAACAGGTACGCGCCGACGGCGTCGGCGATGGCGCGGAAGCGCGGGAAATCGAGCACCTGCGAGTACGCCGAGAAGCCGGCGACGATCATCTTCGGACGGTGCTCGCGCGCCAGGCGCTCGACCTCGTCGTAGTCGATCAGCCCCTGGTCGTCGGTGCCGTACTGCACCGCCTTGAACAGCTTGCCGGAGAAATTGACGCTGGCGCCGTGGGTCAGGTGACCACCGTGCGCGAGGCTCATGCCGAGGATGGTGTCGCCGGGCGCGCACAGAGCGAGGTACACGGCGGCGTTGGCGGAGCTGCCGGAGTGCGGCTGGACGTTGGCGTAGTCCGCACCGAACAACTGCTTGGCACGGTCGATCGCCAGCCGCTCGGCGACGTCGACGAACTCGCAGCCACCGTAGTAGCGCTTGCCGGGGTAGCCCTCGGCGTACTTGTTGGTGAGCACCGAACCCTGCGCCTCCAGCACCCGCGGGCTGGCGTAGTTCTCGGAGGCGATCAGTTCGATGTGCGCCTCCTGGCGCGCCGCCTCGGCGGTCATCGCGGCGTACAGTTCGGCGTCGTAGGCGGCGAGAGTCGTGGTCTGGCTGTACATGGGCGCCCCCCTGGAGCGTCAGGGTCGGCCAGGCGGTTGGAGCGCGCAACCCGGCCGGGCCGGCCGTGGAAAAGCGCGCGAGTGTACCGGAAATCCCGCTGCCGCGAGCCCCCCCGGCATTCCGCGCGCTGCCGTGGCAAGCCGCCGTGCCGCAGCGCCGCGCTCAGGCGTGCATCGGCGCCTCGACGAAGGCGTTGACCACGGTCGCCCAGGCCCGGCCGACGTTGCGCAGGTCGTAGCCGCCGCCGCCGACGCCGAGCAGGCGCCCCTCGGCGAACTCCTCGGCGATCGCGCACAGGCCGCGCGCGGCGCGCTGGTGCGCGCGCTGCGAATAGTGCAGGTGCGCCAGCGGGTCGCCGTCGAGGCCGTCGGCGCCGCAGTTCATGAACACGAACTGCGGCCGCCACTCGCGCAGGAAGCCCTCGACCTTGTCCCACATCATCAGGAACTCCTGGTCGCCCGACAGCGGCAGCAGGGGGATGTTGAGCTTGCGCCCCTTGGCCTCGCCCTTGCCCACCTCGTGGGGGAAGCCGGTGTTCGGGAAGTTGTAGCGGCCGTCCTCGTGGATGTCGGCGAAGATCACCCGCGGGTCGCTCTCGAAGGGGTAGAACACGCCGTCGCCGTGGTGGGCGTCGATGTCGACGTAGGCGATGCGCTCCAGCCCGTACGCCTGCTGCAGCACCTTGATCGCGATGCCGACGTCGTTGAACACGCAGAAGCCCGCCGCGGTGTCGGGCATCGCGTGGTGCAGCCCGGCGATCGGCACGAAGCCGCGCCGCGCCTCGCCGGCCATGATCCGGCGCGTGGCGTCGAGCACCGCGCCGACCACGTGCGAGGCGTGCTCGAACACCCCCTTGTAGGCGGGCGTGTCGCCGTAATCGAGCATGCCCTCGCCGGCCTCCGAGCACGCCTTGACCTTGGCGACATACGCGGGGGTGTGGAACAAGAGCAGCTGCGCCTCCGTCGCCGCCACCGAATCGTAGATGCGCACCTGGTAGTCGAGGTCGCGCCGGTGCATCTCGTCCATGAAGGCGTGGATGCGGTCCTCGCCGAACGGGTGGTCGTCGCCGAAGCCGTACCGTCCCAGCTCCTCCCCCAGGTACAAGCAAACGTTTCTGCTGCCCGCCATGCCTCCCCTCCTCCGTTCTGTCGGAACGTGTGTCGCCGCTCCGCGGCTCTTGTTTGGATTCCCGTCTGCCGCGCCCGTTGCCGGTCGCGGTCGTTTTTGTACGGCATTCCGGTGAGCGGGCACAATGACGGCCGTCAGCCGCCGCAGTGCCCGCCTCCCCCCTCATTCCCGGAGATCCCGCTTCATGAACGAACCGATCGCCCCCCGCAGCGACGTCTTTCCGAGCAACCGCCAGCCGACCGCGCGCGTCGTCGCGATGCCCGCCGACACCAACCCCTCGGGGCACATCTTCGGTGGCTGGATCATGGCGCAGATGGACGTCGCCGGTTCCATCGTCGCCGCCGAGTACGCCGGGCGGCGCGTGGTCACCGTCGCGGTGAACTCGATGGAGTTCCACAAGCCGGTGTTCGTCGGCGACCTGGTGAGCAGCTTCGCGCGCATCGAACGCGTCGGCAGGACGTCGATCACGGTGCTGGTGGAAGTCTTCGCGCAGCGCCCGCGCGAGAGCCCGGCCGGCTGCATCAAGGTCACCGAAGCGGTGATCGTCTACGTCGCGGTCGACGCTGAGGGCCGCCGCGCGCCGCTGCCGGAGCGCGACCTGGCGGTGTGGCGCAGCGTCTACGACTGAGCTTCCTCGCGCAGCGCGCGGCGCAGGATCTTGCCGACGTTGGTCTTCGGCAACTCGGTGCGGAATTCGATGATCCGCGGCACCTTGTAGCGCGTGAGGTTGGCGCGGCAGTGCTCGCGCAGGGTCTCGGCGTCGAGCGCCGGATCCTTGCGCACCACGACGAGCTTCACCACCTCGCCCGATTCGGCGTCGGGCACGCCGACCGCGGCGGCTTCGAGGACGCCCGGGTGCAGCATGGCGACGTCCTCGATCTCGTTCGGGTACACGTTGAAGCCCGACACCAGGATCATGTCCTTCTTGCGATCCACCAGGTGGACGTAGCCGCGCGCGTCGACCGAAACCATGTCGCCGGTGTGCAGGAAGCCGTCCTCGGTGAACACCGTGGCGGTCTCGTCCGGGCGCTGCCAGTAGCCCAGCATCACCTGCGGTCCGCGCACGCAGAGCTCGCCCACCTCGCCGACGGCCACCTCGACGCCGTTCTCGTCGCGCACGCTGATCTCGGTGGACGGGATCGGCAGGCCGATGCTGCCGTTGAAGTGGTCGAGGGTCAGCGGGTTGATGCACACCGCCGGGGCGGTCTCGGTGAGGCCGTAGGCCTCGATCAGGTTGCAGCCGGTCGCCGCGTGCCAGCGCTCGGCCACCGCCCGCTGCAGCGCCATGCCACCGGCGAGGCTGACGCGCAGCTCGCTGAAATCGAGCCCGGCGAAGCCGGGGGCGTTGAGCAGGGCGTTGAACAGCGTGTTGACGCCGGTGATCGCGGCGAAGCGCAGCCTGCCCAGCTCCTTGATGAAGTTGGGGATGTCGCGCGGGTTGGTGATCAGCGCGTTGCACCAGCCGAGGCGCATGAAGATCAGGCAGTTCGCCGTCAGCGAGAAGATGTGGTAGAGCGGCAGCGCCGTGATGATGGTCGCGCCGCCGCGGACGTCGCCCAGCGCCGGCTGGATCCAGGCCCCCGCCTGCTGCAGGTTGGCGATCATGTTGCGGTGCGTCAGCACCGCGCCCTTGGCGATGCCGGTGGTGCCGCCGGTGTACTGCAGGAAGGCGATGTCCTCGGGCCGCACCTCCTCGGCCGGCATCGGCGAGCTGGCGAGCGCCTGGCGCATGCGCCAGGCGCCGGGGATGTTCCAGGGCGGGATCAGCTTGCGCACGTGACGGACCACCGCGTTGACGATCCAGCGCTTCGGCAGCGGCAGCAGGTCGCCGAGCGCCGTCACCACCACGTGCCTGATCGGCGCGTGCCGGCGCGCCACTTCCAGCGTGTGCGCGAAATTCTCCAGCACCACGATCGCCTCGGCGCCCGAGTCGGCGAGCTGGTGTTCGAGTTCGCGCGCCGTGTACAGCGGATTGACGTTGACCACCACCAGGCCGGCGCGCAGCACGCCGAACAGCGCCACCGGGTACTGCAGGACGTTCGGCATCATCAGGGCCACCCGCGCGCCGCGGGCGAGGCCGAGGTTCCTGCGCAGGAAGCCGGCGAAGCGGGCGCTCAGCGCGTCGAGCTCGCCGTAGCTCAGCGCCGACCCCATGTTGCTGAAGGCGGGACGGTCGCGGTAACGCTCGCAGCTGCGGGCGAAGATCTCGTTGATCGAGCGGTAAGCCGTCACGTCGATGTCCGCCGGCACGCCGTCGGGGTACTCGTTCAGCCAGATCCTCTCCACTCGTCGTTCCTCCCCTGATCGTGTGGCTGCCGGGCGCCGGCTGCGCGCGGCTGGGCAGCGGCTGCGATGCCATCCGAAAGACTCTAGCCGGCGGCTTGACACACCACAACCATATAACTAATCTCATCGACATGTTCACCGACTACATGCGCACCATCCCGCCGGAGTGGCGGGAGCTGTCGAAGGTCTTCACCGCGCTCGGTGACGAGCACCGGCAGCGCATCCTGCTGACCTTCGAGCCCGGCGAGCGGTTGAACGTCGGGCAGATCGTCGCCGTGTCGACGCTCAGCCGCTCGGCGGTGTCGCACCACCTGCGCGTGCTGCGCGAGGCCGGTGTGCTGAACAGCTTGAAGGAAGGCAAGGAGGTCTACTTCTGGCTGAACCGCGGGACCCTGATCGACGCCTTCGAGAAGGTGCTCGCCTACATCCGCGAACAGGGCTGAGAGGCTTTTCGTTCGCCGTTACATAACCATGTAACCAGTCATGTAAACATGACTCCGGAGCCGATGCCATGCTGCGACCTGCCACCCTCACCCTGCTTGTCACCCTGCTCGGTACCGCCCCGGTGCTGGCCGAATCCGTCACCCCGAGCAACGGCTCCAACGCGATCTCGCAAGGCTCGGCGATGATCGTCGGCGGCAGCGCCACGCTGCTGGTCGACGGCGCCGACCTGGTCGTGACCGCGGCGAGCGCGATCGGCGAGCGCATCGATCTGGTCCTGCGCGGCTCGGTGCACGGCGTCGAAACCACGCTGCGCCTGTCGACGGCCGCCGCCGGTGCGGCCTCGATCGGGGTGGGCGCCGTGCTGACGGTGTCGACTGACGTCACCGGCGCCGCCCTGCTCGCCGGCGGCCGGATGGTGGCCTACGTGCCGAACGCCGTCGGCCGTTCGCTGATCTACCACGCACGGCTCGACACGGTGCGCTGACATGCGCGCGGCCCGCCTGCTCTTCATCCTGACCCTGCTCGCCGCGCCGGCCGCCCACGCCGGGCGCGGCTGCACGGAAGTCGCACCGTCGCCGGAGGCCGCCCGCAAAGCCCTGACGCTCGGCCTGCGCGTGCAGGAGTGGCTCGACGCGAGCGGCGCGCGACTCGCGCTGATCGCGCGGGTCGGCTCCGACCTGTCGGCGCATGGCCTGCGCTACAGCCACACCGGCTACGTCTGGCGCACGGCGCCGGGCGGGCCGTGGCGGGTGCGCCACCTGCTCAACCACTGCGGCACCGCGACCGCCGGCCTGTACGAGGAAGGGCTCGGCAACTTCTTTTCCGACACCCCCTTCCGCTACGAGGCCCTGCTGGCCGTCCCCGCGCCAGCGCTGCAGCAGCAGCTCGCGCGCGAACTCGGCGGGCCCCACGTCCTCGACGTGTTCGAGCCGACCTACAACATGCTGGCGAACCCCTGGGGCACGCACATGCAGAACTCCAACCAGTGGCTGCTGGAGTTCACCGCCCTTGCGCTCGCCGAGCCCGGCGTGAGCGACCGCCGCAGCGCACAGGCCTGGCTCGCGGCGCAGGGCTACGTGCCGGGCGACATCCGCGTGTCGGCGGCGGAACGGCTCGGGGCGACGCTGATGGCGGCGAACATCAGCTTCACCGACCATCCGCTCGCCACCCGGCTCGGCGGACACTACCCCGCCGTGACCGCCGAGTCGGTCGTCGACTTCCTCGCCCACCTCGACCCGAGCCTGCGCCGCGGCGTCGTCGCCCTGCCGGACCCGCTGCCCGTGAAAAACTGACGCGTTCCCACAGCGAGCGGGTTTACCGGCGAACCGCGCGGGGCCGTCGGCCTCCCCCGCGCGGAAGGCGCCGGGCCCGGCGGGGACCTGCCGGAACTGCCGAAGGTCATGGGCTGGGTGTATCGTTCGCCGCCACGCCGCGAGCACCACGGGCCCGCAGCCATGCAGCCCGCTGCCGGCTGGCGACGAGGGGCGAGCGGGTCGTGACGGCGTGGCAGGTCCCGGCGCAACCCGCCCTGCCGGCGGCATCACGATCAACGGCACAAGCATCTGATGCTCAAGACGAAGCGTCAGTCTCGAAGACCCTGCGAACACTCAGAGAAGGTTGCTCCAGCGCATGGCCCAGTACATCCGGTAACAGAATTTATTCTTTATTATCAAATTTTTGTATTAAACCAAGTTCCTGCTTAAGCAAATTTGTAGCGTTAAAACCGCCACCCTCACCCCACAGCCTCACCCTAGTTGACCCCCGGCCATGGCACACCCGGAAATCCCCGCAGCGCCTGGCGGTCGCCTTGTTACACGACGCGCTGGTCTGATCTGATGACGGTTCGCTGCACCTCGGGCCTGCTGCGTCCGTCGAGACGCGCTGCGCAGACTCGACGGACGCAGCAGGCCCGAGGTGCAGGGCGAACCGGGGCCCTTGAACACGCCGTAGAGGCACGGGATGGGCGCCCGCGAAGCCGGGACACTCGACAGGGAGGGCGAGCGGGCGACCAACGGCCTCTGCTCAACTATTTGTACCGTACTTCGGCATGAGCGCCTGTAGGGCCTGATGCGCCGTGTGCGCCACTTTCACCAACGGCCCCAGGCACGCCATCGATGGTGCTCGGGCACAAAGCGGTCGCATTCGCGCCTTTTCCTGCTCGGCCGCCAGCGCCTCCAAGTCCACCTTGACCACCATCGCCACCTTTTCCACCGCAAATTTCTCTTGCGCAATCGAGGCGCGCCTGGTTGTTAAGGTCAACCCCTGTTAACACAGAAATATATTCTCCTGGAGTAACGTCGAGCGGTAACATTAATGTTACTTCACCAGCAGACCCACCGGGCGCGCCCCTGGTGCCATCTTGGCCCCTATGTCCCCGCTCGCCATTCCCGCCAGGTCTTCCGCCTGTGCATCCTTTGGGAATTATCTCAATCAGGTATCCAAATAAATTATGACTAGAACCGGTTATTGGATCGCGACCACGCCCCGGTCCTCCATCAGTGCCTGGAGGTCCAGCTTCTCCGTCGATGCCACGCCCTCCGTCTTGACCAGCATTATTAATCGTTAAATTGCCTCCATTGATCTTTTTCGCTTTTATAATGATGATGCCAGATGCTCCGCCGGGTTTTGATTGCTGCTCTATTTTCGAGCTTCTATAGGAAACAATAGTAGGCGCGCCTTGGATGTCTAGTCGGTCATTAGCATAAATCTGAACATTATTCCCGTTTGTTATCATTTTTAGATCGCTTTTGATTTGAACTCTGGCCGCTCTGACGAACAGTGGACTCGAAAGCTCCATGATGCCTGATAGTGTATAGACGTCCGAGTGGTCCATGCCGAATTCAATGCATGCCCCACGATCTGTTGATAGCACGAATACAGGTTGTTTATCTCCACGCTCACACAGAAGCGCTATTCCCCCATCGAGAACACTTGTTCCCCTCGAAAATACATTATTGTTATAGCAGTTGGCGTTTCTATAGCTCATGTCGGTGATTTTGGGGGCGGCCTCTGGAGGTTCTCCATATGTTCTCCTCCACTCCGCGTTAAAAGCAATGGCGTTTTCACCATCATCTACGCTGCAACGAACGGCTTTTTTGTCGTCGCGTCTTATAATGCACTCGAGCGCCACTCTAGCTGAGATAGGATTTTCTTCATAGAATGAATTTAATAATGATCCGGTGTAAGAGCTACTGCGTTCTTCTTTGGAACAATTGTTGCTTTTCCATTGCTCGACCTTTGAGTTATCCCAACTGACAGTAATTGGTGTTGGTAGGCTGTAAATCGGGACCGTCGCTTCTATGCCTGCATTCAGTGCATCTGACGCGGACATCCAATTTGCAGAACATTGCATTTGTTTGAAGGCGTCAGCAGTTTTTAGGTGCTGCTCATAACCTATTTTGGTTACGATTGGGTTTTTCACAAATTCCATGCAGGGATCAGTTTCAGCGTTTATCTGGATTGGCAGCAAACCTGCTGAAGCTATCAGCAAATACCTATTACTGAGCTCTGCATGGTTAGCTAATACAAGCCAGTCTCTTTGAAGCAACCCAGAATAATCCGCTTCTTGCACCGCAGCCGTGCTACCGCCCGC
>NZ_SLWY01000007.1 GCF_004341245.1 Plasticicumulans lactativorans
CAACACAAGCCCCCACACAAACTGCTCGATCCACTCTGTTAAAGAACTCTCGCCAACCCGTTCCGTTCAGCGAGGCGCGCATTATACACGCCGTTCTCCATCCCGCAAGCCCTGCATCCCATCTTCCTTCACCCCCCGCCGATCCTTCGGCCCAACTCCCTCTCCACGACTCAGGGGCCGCGCAGTCTAGCCCACCAACCAACCACGTCAACCCCCTTCACTCCCAATTCTTCTAGCTCAATGACTCACCTCTTACCAATGCGCCCAGCCCTGCCTCGATTTCCACCCGCGCCCTCACGTCAAACCTCTTCGCCAGCGCACCGGCGTCGCCGCAGGAATGGCGGATGTCGCCGACGCGCGCCTCGGCGTAGGCGACGCCCGCGGACGAGGGATAGAGACGCCGATACACGTCGAGCACGCGGTTGAGGCTGACCGCCACCCCGGTGCAGACATTGAAGCGCCCGCTACCGGCCGCCTCGGCGATCAGCGCCGTAGCGTTCGCGCGGGCGACGTCGTGCACCGAGACGAAATCGCGCGTCTGCTCGCCGTCGCCGTAGACGGTGACGGGCAGGCCCGCGGCGAAGCGGTCGGTGAAGATCGACAACACGCCCGAGTACGGCGATCCCGGGTCCTGGCGCACCCCGTACACATTGAAGTAGCGGAAGCACACCGCCTGCAGCCCGTAACTCGCGGCGTAACCGAGCAGCAGCTCTTCGGAGGCGAGCTTCGCCGCCGCGTAGGGTGACATCGGCTGCGGCACGGCGCTCTCGCGGTTCGGCAGCTCGGCGCGATCGCCGTACACCGCGGCCGACGAGGCGAACACCACGCGCGGGCAGCCATGGCGCAGGCAGGCCCGCGCGACCACGTCAGTGGCCGCCACGTTGGTGCGGAAGTTCAGCGCCGGCTCGCGGAAGCTCTCCGGCACGCTCACCAGCGCCGCCAGATGCAGCACACCGTCGATACGCCGGCCTGCGAACACCGCATCGACCGTCGCCTCGTCGGCCGCGTCCCCCTCCACGAAGGTGAAGCGCCCGCTGCGCAGGGCCTGTTCGAGATTGGCCAGCCGCCCCGTGCGCAGGTTGTCGAGTCCGATCACGGCATGCCCGCTGGCGAGCAGCAGATCGACGGAATGACTGCCGATGAACCCGGCAGCCCCCGTCACCAGGAATGTACGCTCCACACCGACCTCCATCGCCGCCCGGACCGATTGCTAGAATGCGGCCCCGGCATTCTATAGGCGGCCCCGCCGTGACACTCGACCTGCGCGCGCTCTTCCGGCAGTTCCATGCCCCCCGCTACTGGCCGGTCTGGCTCGGACTCGGCGCCATGCAGCTGATCTGCGCCCTGCCCTACCGCGTGCAAAGGCCCCTGGGCCTGGGGCTCGGGCGGGTGCTTGGTGCCTTCGCCCGCGGTCGCCGGCACATCGCGGCCACCAACCTGGCGCTGTGCTTCCCGGAACTCGATGCCGGCGCGCGGGAGCGCCTGCTGCGCGATCACCTCGCCGCCGTCGGCATGGGCATGGTCGAGACCGCGCTGTGCTGGTGGGCGCCCGACGCCGATCTGCGCCGCCTGGTCGACATCGACGGCCTCGAACACTACGACGCCGCCCTCGCCGACGGTCGCGGCGTGATCCTGCTCACCGGCCACTTCACCACGCTGGAACTCGGTGCCGGCCTGTTCGCGCTGCACCGCCCCTTCCACGCGATGTACCGCCCGCACGCCAACGGCCTCTACGAAGCCGTGATGCGCTGGGCGCGCGAGCGGCGCTCGAAGATGACGACGATCACCCGCGACGACCTGCGCGGCATGCTGCGCGCGCTGCGCCAGGGGCGCGCCGTCTGGTACGCGCCGGATCAGGACTACGGTGCGCAGGGCACCGTGTTCGCCCCCTTCTTCGGCGTGCCGGCGCGCACCATCACCGCCACCGCGCGCCTGGCCAAGATGAGCGGCGCCCGCGTGGTGCCCTACTACCCGGTGCGCAAGCCCGGCGGCGGCTACCACATCACCGTGCTGCCGGCGCTCGAGCACTTCCCGAGCGGGGACGACCTCGCCGACGCGACCCGCATCAACGCCCTGGTCGAGAGCTGGGTGCGCGCCGCGCCGGAGCAGTACCTGTGGGTGCACCGGCGCTTCAAGGGGCGCCCGCCGGGTGCCCCGTCGGTGTACTGAGCGCGAACGCGGCGACCAGCCGCTCGACGCTCGCGAACACCGCGTCGGGCGCGCAGGCGCCGATCTCGGCGCCATCGTCGCTGACCAGCCAGGCCGAGCCGATGCCCGCGCGCCGCGCCGCCTCGACGTCGCGCGCCTTGTCGCCGACCAGCACGCTCCGCCCCAGGTCGAGGTCGAGGTCGCGCGCCGCCTGCACGATCAGGCCCGGACGCGGCTTGCGGCACATGCAGTCGATGCCGAGCGGCCCGCTCGCGTCCGGATGGTGCGGGCAGTGGTAGACGCCGGCGAGCGGCGCGCCGGCCGCCGCGAAGCGCGCGCACATCCACGCGGTGAGGGCGCCGAACTCGGCCTCGCCGTAATAGCCGCGCGCGATGCCCGACTGGTTGGTGACGACCACCAGCGGCCAGCCGGCGGCGTGGAAGTGCCGGCACAGCGCGAGGATGCCGTCGACGAAGGTGAAGTCCTCGATGCGGTACACGTAGCCGTGGTCGACGTTGACGATGCCGTCGCGATCGAGGAACAGGGCGGGCCTGGGCATGGCGGCGGGCTCGTGGGGTTGCTGGCCGCGCAGCATAGCGCGCCGCGCGCAAAGCGCCCCGCAGCCGCTATCCTGTGCGCCCGCATCCGCCGCGAGTCCCCGATGAGCGCCGATCTCCGCGCCCCCACGCCGGGGCTGCCGCCCGTGTCGATCCTGATGTACCACCAGGTCGGCGTGTTCCCCGCCCCGCGCACGCATCGCGCGCTGTACTGCCGCGCGAGCAGCTTCCGCGCGCAGATGGCCTACCTGGCGGCGTTCGGCTACCGCGTGATCTCGCTCGACGCCGCCATCGCCGGGCTGTTCCACGGTGCGCCGCTGGCGCCGCGCTCGGTGGTGCTGAGCTTCGACGACGGCTACCAGGGCTTCATCGAGCACGCGCTGCCGGCGCTGCAGCGCCACGACTTCCCGGCCGCGGTGTTCATGGTCTCGGGGCTGGTCGGGCGGCGCTCCGAGTGGCTCGCCGCCGACGGCCGCGGCGACACGCCGATGCTCGACGCCGCCGGGCTGCGTGAGCTGCACGCCGCCGGCATCACCATCGGCTCGCACACCGTGAGCCACCCGAAGCTGTCGCGGCTCGACGCCGCGCGCATCGACGCCGAACTGCGCGACAGCAAGGCGAGCCTCGAAGACCTGCTCGGCGCCCCGGTCGAGCACCTCTGCTACCCCTTCGGCGACTACGACGCGCGCGTGCGCGACGCCGCGCTCGCCGCCGGCTACCGCTCGGGGCTGACCTGCATCCGCGGCGCCGCCAACACCGCCGACAACGTCTTCGAGCTGCCGCGCAAGGCGATCTCCTACGGCGACAACCTGATCGGCTACGCCTGGAAACTGCACATGAAGCACGCCCGCAAGGCCGCCGTGCAGCGCTACTGAGATGCGCTCGCTGCACGTCATCGGCTCGACCCAGATGGGCGGCGCCGACCAGTTCTTCGTGCGCCTGGTCGAGGCGCTGAACGTCGCCGGCCACGAGGCCGTGGCGCTCGACCGCGCCGGCTCGCCGATCGCCCGCGCGCTCGCCGGCACGCCGGTGCGCCAGCTGCACCTGCCGCTCGCCAACAAGTGGGACGCGTACTCCGCCTGGCGCCTGCGCCGGCTGGTCGCGCGCGAGGGCTTCGACGTGGTGCAGAGCTACATGGGCCGCGCCACGCGCCTGACCCGCCTGCCGCCGCGCGGGCGCGCCGTGCACATCGCGCGCCTCGGCGGCTACTACAAGATCCGCGGCTACTACGGGCACGCCCACGCCTGGGTCGGCAACACCCGCGGGCTGTGCGACTGGCTGGTGCAGCAGGGCCTGCCCGCCGCGCGCGTGTTCCTGATCGGCAACTTCGTGCCCGACCCGGCGCCGGCCGACCCCGCCGCGCTCGCCGCGGTGCGCACGCAACTCGGCCTGCCCGCCGACGCCCGCGTGATCTTCACGCTCGGGCGCTTCATCGGCATCAAGGGCTTCGACGACCTGCTCGACGCCTTCGCCGCGCTGCCCGCCGCCCCCGGCGGGCAGCCGCTGCACCTCGTCATCGGCGGCGACGGCGAGCTGCGCGCGGCGCTGCAGGCGCAGGCCGAACGCCTCGGCATCGCGGCGCGCACGCACTTCCCCGGCTGGCTCGCCGCGCCGGGCCCGTACTACCACCTGGCCGAGATCATGGTCTGCCCGTCGCGCCACGAGACGCTCGGCAACGTCATCCTCGAAGCCTGGAGCTACCGCAAGCCGGTGGTCGCCACGCGCTCCCCTGGCGCCTGCGAGCTGATCATCGACGACGCCAACGGCCTGCTCTGCCCGGTCGCGGACCCGCCGGCGCTCGCCGCGCGCCTGCGCGAACTGCTCGACGCCGGCAGCGCGGCCCGCGCGCGTCTCGCCGACGCCGGCCATGCCTGCGTCGAGCGCGAGCACGGCCGCGCCGCGGTGCTGGCGCGCTACCTCGAGCTCTACGCGCAGCTGCGCGCCGAACGGGGGCACTGATGAGCACGCCGCAACGCATCCTGATCGTGCGCCTGTCGGCGATCGGCGACGTGGTGATGGCCTCCGGGCTGATCCCGGCGCTGCGCGCCCGCCACCCCGACGCCCACCTCGCCTGGCTGATCGAGCCCGCCGCGGCACCGCTGCTCGCCGCCAACCCGCGCCTCGACGAGGTGATCGTGTGGCCGCGCGGCGAGTGGCAGCGGCTGCGCACCGAGCGCCGCTGGCGGGAACTCGCCGGCGCGGTGCGGCGCTTCGTCGGCGCGCTGCGCGCGCGCCGCTTCGACCTCGTGCTCGACACCCAGGGGCTGCTGAAGAGCGGCCTGCTGGCGCGCGCGAGCGGCGCCGCCACGCGCATCGGGCTCGGCTCGAAGGAAGGCAGCCGGTACCTGATGACGCGCGTGGTCGCGCGCGACCCCGGCGGGCCGCGGTTGATCGGGCGCGAGTACCGCGCGCTCGCCGCCGCGCTCGGCTGCCCACCCGAGGCCTTCCGCATGGACCTGGCGACGCGGCCGGAAGACGCCGTGGCGGCGCGCGAGCGCCTCGCCGAGGCCGGCGTCGACGGCCCCTACGCGGTGCTCGCGCCGTTCACCACGCGCCCGCAGAAGCACTGGTTCGAGGAGCGCTGGGCGGCGCTCGCACCGCGGCTCGCGGCGCGGCTCGGCCTGCCGGTGGTGCTGCTCGGCGGCCCCGGCGACCGCGAGGCCGCCGCGCGCATCGCCACCGCGGCGCCCGGCCTGCGCGACCTCGCCGGGCGCACCTCGCTCGCGCAGACGGTCGCGGCGATCCGCGACGCGCGCCTGCTGATCGGCGTCGACACCGGCCTGACCCACATGGGCATCGCCTGCGAGGTGCCGACGCTCGCGCTGTTCGGCTCGACCCGCCCCTACCTCGACCCCGGCACGCCGCGCGCGCGCGTGCTCTACCACGCGCTGCCGTGCTCGCCGTGCCGCCGCCGCCCGACCTGCGGCGGGCGCTTCGACTGCATGCGCGCGCACGAGGTCGACGGCGTGCTCGCCGCCGCCGTCACGCTGCCGGGAGTGCTGGCATGAAGGTCGTGCACGTGGAGACCGGGCGCCACCTCTACGGCGGCGCGCTGCAGGTGCGCTTCCTGCTCGAAGGGCTGGCCGCCGTGCCCGGCGACGAGCACGTGCTGGTGTGCCCGAACGGCGCGGCGATCGGCGCGACGGTGCGCGCGCTGGGGCTGCGCGTGATCGAGTGCCGGCTCGGCGGCGACGCCGACCTCGGCATGGTCGCGCGCCTCAAGGCGGTGCTGCGCGCCGAGCGCCCCGACCTCGTGCACCTGCACTCGCGGCGCGGCGCCGACACCTGGGGCGTGCTCGCCGGGCGCCTCGCCGGCGTGCCGACGGTGCTGTCGCGGCGCGTCGACAACCCCGAGCCGCGCCTGCTCGCCGCGCTCAAGTACCGGCTGCCGGCGCGCGTGATCACGATCTCCGAGGGCATCCGCGCGGTGCTGCTCGCCGAGGGCGTGCCAGCGCACCAGGTGGTGTGCGTGCCGAGTGCGGTCGACACCGTGCGCTACCACCCCGGCGGTGATCGCCCGTGGCTCGCGCGCACCTTCGGCCTGCCGCCGGGGGTGCGCACGCTCGGCATGGTCGCGCAGTTCATCGAGCGCAAGGGCCACGCGGTGCTGCTCGACGCGCTGCCGACGGTGTTCGCGCGCCACCCGGACCTGCACGTGCTGCTGTTCGGCCAGGGGCCGCTGCACGGTGCGATCGCCGCCGAGGTCGAGCGCCGCGGCTGGCGCGGGCGCGTGCAGCTGCCGGGCTTTCGCGACGACCTCGACCGGGTGATCCCGGCGCTCGACCTGCTGGTGCACCCGGCCTTCATGGAGGGGCTGGGGGTGGCGCTGCTGCAGGCCGCGGCCTGCGGCATCGCCATCGTCGCCGGGCGCGCCGGCGGCATCCCGGAGATCGTCCGCGACGGCGAGAACGGCCTGCTGGTGACGCCCGGCGACGTCGACGGCCTCGCCGGCGCGCTCGACGCCCTGCTCGGCGACCCGGCGCGCGCCGCGGCGATGGGTGCGGCCGGGCGCGCGATCGTCGAGCGCCACTTCTCGATCCCGGCGATGGTCGCCGGCAACCGCCGCGTCTACGTCGAGGTGCTCGGCGCGCGCGGGTGAAGCGCGAAGGTGGTGGCGGCGCCGGCGAACAGCATCCAGTAGAAGCGCCAGTCGAAGTTCAGCGTGCGCATGTTGGTGACGCTGGCGGCGAAGTGCAGCACCAGCGCGGCGAGCAGGATCAGGTGCAGATCGCGTGGCAGGCGCCGCTCGCGCCGCGCCTGTTGCAGCGCCGCGAACACCACGACGGTGCCGATCGCGAACGGCAGGCTGCCGAGCAGGCCGATGCGGATCGGTAGCTCCAGGTACAGGTCATGGAAGTCCGCCAGCGTGCGGATGCCGGCGTCGGGGGCGGTTTCGAGCAGGTGGCGCACCGCGCCCGGCCCCCAGCCGAACCACGGCCGCGCGGCGAGCAGGTCGCTGCCGTAGAGCCAGGCGTGCACGCGCATGCCGACCGAACCGTAGTCGACGTCGGCGATGCGCCCGTCGAGCAGCGCCTGGAAACTCGCCGTCTCGGCGGCGAAGCGGAAGACGATGGCGTCGAAGTGGCGTGCCAGGAAGCCCGCGCCGACCAGCAGCAGCACGGCGATCACCGCGAGTTCGCGCCGCGACAGCGCCGCGCGCCCGCTGCCGCGCAGGCCGAGCCACAGCAGCAGCGGCAGCAGCAGCGCGAGCAGCAGCCAGATCGCGCGCGCCTGCGCGATCAGCAGCCCCTGCACCAGCAGCAGCACCGCGGCACACCACAGGGCGGCCATCACGATGCGCAGCGCACCGCCGCGCAGCCGCCACAGGCGCGGCGCGGCGAGCCCGAGGCCGAGCAGCGCCATCGCCGCGTACTGGCCGAAGGCGAGGATCGGCAGGCCGAAGCCCAGGCGCTCGCCCGGCGGCAGCGTCGCCACCGCGCGCAGGTCGGGCGAGGCGAAGCGGCCCCAGGCGAAGCCCGCCAGCGCCAGCGCGAGCAACCACCAGATGCGACGCACGTCGCCGCCGAGCCACCAGGCGACCAGCAGGAAGGCCCACAGCCGCGCGAGCTTGCCGGCGTCCTCGACATGCAGCGCCGCACTCACCCCGGGCCAGGCGCGCCAGGTGCTGATCGCCAGCGTCGCCAGCGAGGCGAGCAGCAGCCAGGGCCACACCGAGCGGCGCAGCACGCCCCACACGCGGCGCCCGTCGCCGAGCAGCGCGAGCAGCATCAGCGTGGTGCCGACGTTGGCGAGCGCGATGCCCGCCCAGGCACCGAACGCGAACAGGCAGGCGCCGGCGAAGCCGGTCATCTCGATCCAGCGCCGGCGATCCGTGCCGGCCGGCCAGGGGAGTGCGAAGGTCACGATGGGGTCTCCGACGACCGGGCGGGGCGACGGCCCCGCGCGTGCGCGCATGATACCGTTGCGCCGCGGCACCGGCGGCCCCGCGCCGCGCCGCTCCCTTCCGCCAGCCCGGACCCGCGCATGAGCCTCGGCTTCACGATCTTCATCCCGGCCTACAACCGCGCCCACCTGCTGCCGCGCGCCTTCGCCAGCATCGAGGCGCAGACGCTGCGCGACTTCGAGGTGGTGATCGTCGACGACGGCTCCACCGACGCCACCGCCGACGTGGTCGCCGCCTGGCAGGCGCGGGTGAGCTTCCCGGTGCGCTACCTGCACCAGGCCAACCAGGGCAAGCACGTCGCGCACAACGCGGCGGTCGCGGCCGCCCGCGGCGAGTTCTTCGTCACCCTCGACTCCGACGACCAGTTGCTGCCGGATGCGCTGGAGCGCCTGCGCCGGCACTGGCTGGACATCCCCCCCGAGGCGCGCGCGGGCTACGCCGGCGTCGAGGGGCTGATCGCCTTCGGCGGGCGGGTGCCGGTACGCGACCGCTACCCGCAGGACGTGCTCGACACCGACCACCTGACGCTGCGCTACCGCCTCGGCGTCACCGGCGACAAGAAGAACGCGCTGCGCACCGCGGTGCTGCGCGACCACCCCTACCCGGTGTTTCCCGGCGAGCGCCACCTGCGCCCGTCGATCATCCTCAAGCGCATCGCCCACGCCTACCGCACGCGCCACGTCAACGAGGTGATCCAGGACTGCGAGTACCAGCCGGACGGGCTGTCGTCGGACCGCAACCGCCTGCGCATGAACAACCCCCAGGGCATGCGCCGCTTCTACGCCGAGGATCTGACGCTGCACCGCGCCTGGCTGGACCGCCGCAGCCGCGTGCGCATCAGCCTCGACTACATCCGCGCCGCGCTGCAGGCCGGCGCCGGCTTCGTCGCGCAGGGCCGCGAACTCGGCTGGCAGCCGCTGTGGCTCGCGCTCTACCCGTTCGGCGCGCTGCGCGCGCTGCACACGCGCCTGCGCGAGCGGGTGCGCCCGATCAAGGGCGCGATGCCGCGCCCGCGCTGAGGCGGCGGGCTATACTCCGGCGCCCTCCGCGCCCCGGCCCGCCCGGCCGTGCCCGCCCCGGAACCCGCGCATGCCCGACACCACCCCGACCTTCACCGTGTTCATCCCGACCTACAACCGCGCGCACCTGCTGCCGCGGGCGCTGGCGAGCATCGAGGCACAGACGCTGCGCGACTTCGAGGTGGTGATCGTCGACGACGGCTCCACCGACGCCACCGCCGACGTGGTCGCCGCCTGGCAGGCACGGGTCGACTTCCCGGTGCGCTACCTGCGCCAGGCCAACCAGGGCAAGCACGTCGCGCACAACACCGGCGTGGCGCACGCCGCGGGCCGCTTCTTCGTCAACCTCGACTCCGACGACCGCCTGCTGCCGGACGCGCTCGAACGCCTGCTGCGGCACTGGCAGGCGATCCCCCCGGAGGTGCGCGGCGGTTTCGCCGGCGTCGAGGGGCTGATCGCGATCGAGGGCCGGGTCAAGGCCAAGGACCGCTTCCCCGAAGACGTGATCGACACCGACTACCTGAGCATCCGCTACCGCCGCAGCGTCGGCGGCGACAAGAAGAACGCCATCCTCACCGCGGTGCTGCGTGACTACCCCTACCCGGTGTTCGCCGGCGAGCGCCACATGCGCCCCTCGCTGATCTGGAAGCGCATGGCGCACGCCTGGCGCTTCCGCTACGTCAACGAGGTGATCCAGGACTGCGAGTACCAGCCCGACGGGCTGTCGTCGAACCGCTTCGGCCTGCGCCTGCGCAACCCGCGCGGCTTCGCCCTCTACCACCTCGAGGACATCACGCTGCACCGCGCCTGGCACGGCTGGCGCCAGCGCGTGCGCAGCACCATCGAGTACATCCGCTTCTCGCTGCACGCCGGCGTGGCGCTCGCCGAACAGGCGCGGCCGCTGCGCGGCGCGGCACTGGCGCTGTGGCTCGCGCTGCTGCCGGCCGGCGCGGTGCGCTGGCTGTACGACCGCTACCGCCTGCGCCTGCCGGCCGGGCAGGTGAGGAACCGCCGGTGAACGCCGTGACGCCGCCTCACACCGACCTCGCGGTGTTCGCCGCCACCTCCGGGCACAGCGGCGTCGACCGCGTGCTCGGCAACCTGGTGCCGGCGCTGGCCGGGCTGGGGCTCGCCGTCGACGTGCTCGGCATCGCCGGCCACGGCCCCGACTACGGCGAGCTGCCGGCGGGGGTGCGGCGCATCGCGCTCGGCACGCGCCACGTCAACTCGGCGCTGCCGGCGCTGGTGCGCTACCTGCGCCGCACCCGCCCGGCGGCGCTGCTCACCGACAAGGACCGCGTCAACCGCGTGGCGCTGCTCGCGCGCTTCCTCGCCGGCGTGCCGACGCGCGTCGGCGTGCGCCTCGGCACCACGGTGTCGGTCAACCTCGCCAGCCGCGGCCCGCTGGAGCGCTGGCTGCAGACGAATTCGATGCGCCTGTTCTACCGCGCCGCCGACGCCGTGCTGGTGCCCTCGACCGGGGCCGCGGCCGACCTCGCCGCGCACGCGCGCCTGCCGCCCGAAGCGATCAGCGTGGTGCCGAGCCCGATCGTCACCGCCGCGCTGCTCGCCCGCGCCGACGCCCCGGCGGCGCACCCGTGGTTCAGCGACGGCGGCCCGCCGGTGCTGCTCGGCGTCGGCGAACTCTCCGAGCGCAAGGACTTCGCCACGCTGCTGCGCGCCCACGCCCTGCTGCGCGAGCGCCTGGACTGCCGCCTGCTGATCCTCGGCGAGGGCCGCCGCCGCGCCGAGCTCGCAGCCCTGGCGCAGAGCCTCGGCAGCGCCGACGCCGTCGCCCTGCCCGGCTTCGTCCCCGACCCTTACCCGTACATGGCGCGCGCGGCGGCCTTCGCGCTCACCTCGCGCTGGGAGGGCATGCCGGTGGTGCTGATCGAGGCGCTCGCGCTCGGCGCGCCGGTGGTCGCCTGCGACTGCCCGAGCGGCCCGCGCGAGGTGCTCGCCGACGGCCGCTACGGCCGCCTGGTGGCGGTCGGCGACGCCGCTGCGCTGGCCGAGGCGCTGTACGCCACGCTGCGCGCGCCGCCGCCGCGCGCGCTCGGGCGCGAGGCGACGCGTGCCTACACCGCCGAGGCCAGCGCGCGTGCCTACGCCCATGCGCTCGGGCTGGAGCTGCCGGCATGAGCCGCCCCGATCTCGCGGTGCTGATCTCGTTCTCGGGCGAGGGCGGGGTCGAGCGCATGGTGCTCAACCTGGTCGACGGTTTCGCCGCCGCCGGCCTGCGCGTCGACCTGCTGGCGATCCGCGCCGACAGCGCGCACCTCGGCGCGCTGCCCCCCGGCGTGCACCTGCACGACCTCGGCGTGCGCCACAGCGGGCTCGCGGTGCCGGCGCTCGCGCGCTACCTGCGCCGCGAGCGGCCGCGCGCGCTGCTGGCGGCGAAGGACCGCGCGATCCGCGCCGCGGTCGCCGCGCGCGCGCTCGCACGAGTGCCGTGCCGCATCGTCGGGCGCCTCGGCACCAACCTGTCGGCCGCGCTCGAAGGCCGCGCCGGCATCAGCCGCTGGCTGCGGGTGGCGCCGATGCGGCTGTTCTACCCCTACGTCGACCACGTCGTCGCGGTCAGCGCCGGTGTGGCCACCGACACCCGCGCGCTGACCGGGCTGCCGGCCGGGCGCTGCTCGGTGATCCGCAACCCGGTGGTGATGCCGCGGCTGGCCGAACTCGCCGCCGCGCCCGCGCCGCACCCCTGGCTCGCCGACGGTGGCGACCCGGTGATCCTCGGCGCCGGACGGCTCACCGAGCAGAAGGACTTCGCCACGCTGCTGCGCGCCTTCGCGCAGGTGCAGGCCGCGTACCCGGCGCGGCTGGTGATCCTCGGCGAGGGCCGCGAGCGCAAGGCGCTGGAGGCGCTCGCCGGCAGCCTCGGCCTGCGCGAGCGCCTGCTGCTGCCGGGCTTCGACCCCAACCCCTACGCCTGGATGTGCCGCGCGCGGCTGTTCGTGCTGTCCTCGGCCTGGGAGGGTTCGCCCAACGTGCTCACCGAGGCGCTCGCGCTCGGCGTGCCGAGCGTGGCCACCGACTGCCCGAGCGGCCCGCGCGAGATCCTCGACGGCGGCCGCTACGGCGCGCTGGTGCCGGTCGGCGACGATGCGGCGCTGGCGCGCGCGATGCTCGCCACCCTCGCCGCGCCGCTGCTGGCCGACACGCTGCGCCAGGCGGTCGCCGAGTACACGCAGGCGGCGGCGGTGACGGCGTATCTGCGCCTGCTGCTGCCCGAGACGGCAACCCCCTAGCCCCCGCCGGGGGGTGGACGGCGTTCACGGATGCCGGGCACGGCCGGGCCGCCGGGACGCAACCCGTCGCCGCCTCGCGGCGCCTTCCCCGCGAGGCGGCAGGGGGGCGAGCCCAAGGGTATCGGGACGCCATTCATAGCCACCGGTTATCGTCATGAAAATTTTCATGCCTTTCGGGCCACCGCCGCTGCCGCCGACAATGGCTCCGAACCCGATCCCGTCCGCGGAGACCCGCCGATGCTGCTTTCGCTGAAGTACAACTTCCTGTTCGTGCACACCGCCAAGACCGGCGGCACCTCGGTGCGCGACGCGCTGCGCCCGCTGCGCCTGCGCGACCCGTGGTTCTACGCCCAGTTCCTGTGCTCGCGGCTGTCGACGCTGTCCGGGCACCGGCTGGGGATCAAGTTTCCGCGCCACTCGAAGATCATCGCCGCGCAGGAGATGCTGCCGGCGGAGCTGTTCGCGCAGCTGTTCAAGTTCGTCTTCGTGCGCAATCCGTGGGACCTGCAGGTCAGCAGCTTCCACCACATCCGCCGCGAACGCCCGCACCTGATAAGCCACATCGAGACCTTCGAGCAGTTCCTGCGCTGGAAACTCGACCCCGAACGCCCCTACCAGTACCACGTCGACACCAGCATCGAACTGCAGAGCGACTACTGCATCGACCTGCACGGCAAGGTGCTGGTCGACTTCATCGGCCGCACCGAGAACATCCAGACCGACTTCGACGAGGCCTGCCGCCGCATCGGCATCAAGCCCCCGCCGCTGCCGCACAAGCGCCAGGCCACCGACCGCAGGAAGGACTACCGCAGCTACTACACGGACGAACTCGCCGAACTCGCCGCCCGGCACTTCGCACCCGACATCGAACTGTTCGGCTATACCTTCGATCCGCAGTGAGGGCCGCGGCCGGGCGGGCGGGGTCGCTGGCGCCGCGTCAGTCGGCCCGGCCGCGGATGCGCGCCACCGTCGCGGTGGTCGAGTGGCCGTCGACGAAGCCGAGCACGATCACCTCGCCGCCGGCGGCGAGCACCTCGGCGCCGCCGACGATGTCCTCGGGGCGGTAGTCGCCGCCCTTGACCAGCACGTCGGGCAGCACGCGGGCGATCAGCTCGCGCGGGGTGTCCTCGGCGAAGGGCACCACCCAGTCGACCGCGCGCAGCCCGGCGAGCACCGCCATGCGCGCGCCGAGCGGGTTGATCGGGCGCGCCGGGCCCTTCAGGCGGCCGACCGAGGCATCGTCGTTGACGGCGACGATCAGGCGGTCGCCGAGCGCGGCGGCCTCGCCGAGGTAGGCGACGTGGCCGGCGTGCAGCAGGTCGAAGCAGCCGTTGGTCATCACCACGCGCTCGCCGCGGGCACGCGCGGCGGCGACCTCGGCGAGCAGCGCGGGGACGCCGACCACGCCGGCCTGCGCCGGGCGCGCCGGGGTCAGCGCGGCGTGCAGCTCGGCGACGCTGACGGTGGCGGTGCCGAGCTTGCCGACGACGACGCCGGCGGCGGTGTTGGCGAGGTGCACGGCGTCGACGAGCGGGCTGCCGGCGGCGAGCGCCGCGGCGAGGGTGGCGACGACGGTATCGCCGGCGCCGGTGACGTCGAACACCTCGCGCGCCTTCGAGGCGATGTGCTGGGCGCGGCCGCCGGCCTCGACCAGCGTCATGCCGCGCTCGCTGCGGGTGACCAGCACCTGCGCGAAGCCGCAGTCGGCGGCGAGCGCGCGGGCCCGGGCGACCAGCCCGGCGTCGTCGTCCCAGCGCCCGGCGACCGCGGCGAACTCGGCCTCGTTGGGGGTGATCAGCGTGGCGCCGCGGTAGCGGCGGAAGTCCTGGCCCTTGGGGTCGACCAGCACCGGCTTGCCGGCGGCGCGGGCGGCGGCGATCAGCGGCTCGACCGCCGCCAGGCAGCCCTTGGCGTAGTCCGAGCACACCACCACGTCGGCCTCGTCGAGGTGGCGCGCGAACGTCGCGGCGAGGCGCGCGGGCTCGAAGCCGGGGAAGCCGTCCTCGAAGTCGAGGCGGATCAGCTGCTGGTGGCGCGACAGCACGCGCAGCTTGGTGATGGTGGCGCGGCCGGGGACGACCTCGAAGGCGCAGGCGACGCCGGCGGCTTCGAGCCGCGCACGCAGCACCGCGGCGGCCTCGTCGTCGCCGGTCAGGCCGAGCACGGTGGCGTGCGCGCCGAGCGCGGCGAGGTTGAGCGCGACGTTGCCGGCGCCGCCGGGGCGGTCCTCGGTGCCGGCGACGTGCACCACCGGCACCGGCGCCTCGGGCGAGATGCGCCGCGTCGCCCCGCTCCAGTAGCGGTCGAGCATCAGGTCGCCGACGACGAGGACGCGGGCACGGGTGAAGTCGGGCAGTCGAAGCATGCGGGGGCGCTCGGGCTCAGGAACGGGACGGGGGCGCGCCGGCACGCGGCCGGCGCACCCCGCCACAGCGGGTGCGCCGGGGTGCGGCGCCCTGCGCGGCGCGCGTCAGGCGGCGAAGCGCGCTTCCAGCGCCTCGCACAGCCAGTGGCCGATCAGCATGTGCGCTTCCTGGATGCGCGCGGTGACGTCGCTCGGGGCGCGCAGGGTCTCGTCGGCGATCCCGGCGAGACGCCCGCCGCCGGCGCCGGTCCAGCCGACGCAGTAGACGCCGAGGCGGCGCGCGGTCTCGGCCGCGGCGAGCACGTTGGGGCTGGTGCCGGAGGTCGACAGCGCCATGACCACGTCGCCCGGGCGCGCGAGGGCTTCGAGCTGGCGCGCGAACACCGTCTCGAAGCCGAAGTCGTTGCTGTGCGCGGTGAGCACGGAGGTGTCGGTGGTGAGCGCAAGCGAGGCCAGCGCGCGGCGGTTGGCCTTGTAGCGCACCACCAGTTCGGCGGCGAGGTGCTGGCAGTCGGCGGCCGAGCCGCCGTTGCCGAGCCAGAGCACCTTGCCGCCGCCGGCGAGGCAGGCCTGCAGGCGGTCGACCAGGGCGTCGAGTTGCGGTGCGAGCGGCGCGAGCCGCTCGATCACCTCGCGGTGTGCGGCGAGCGTGGCGATGAAGTCCACGGGCCGCTCAGTCCTTCAGCACGTAGTCGGCGCCGCAGTAAGGGCACTTGGCGTAGCCCTTGTCCTCGATCGGCAGGTAGACCCTGGGGTGCGAGTTCCACAGGCTCATGCCCGGCATCGGGCAGGACAGCGGCAGGTCGGCCCGGGTGACCTCGTAGCGGTTCTGGGCGTTGGCCTGGATCTCGGCGACTTCGGCGGACATGGACGGTTCTCCTCGGGGTGCTGGGGCGGGAGCCCCCCGCCCCCGCCCGGATGCGGCGCGCTCAGACGACGTCGACCCACTCCGGGTAGGCTTCGCGGCGCCCGTGGACCTGGTCGAAATACAGCGTCTGCAGCTTCTCGGTGACCGGACCGCGGTGCCCGGCACCGATCTGGCGGCCGTCGAGTTCGCGGATCGGCGTGACCTCGGCGGCGGTGCCGGTGAAGAAGGCCTCGTCGGCGATGTAGACCTCGTCGCGGGTGATGCGCTTCTCGCGGATCTCGTAGCCGGCATCGCGCGCGAGCGTCATCACCGTGTCGCGGGTGATGCCTTCGAGGCACGAGGTCAGCTCCGGCGTGTAGATGACGCCGCCCTTGACCATGAAGAAGTTCTCGCCGCTGCCCTCGGCGACGTAGCCCTCGGGGTCGAGCAGCAGCGCCTCCTGGTAGCCGTCGCGCAGCGCCTCCTGCAGCGCCAGCATCGAGTTCACGTAGTTGCCGTTGCACTTGGCGCGGGTCATCGTGATGTTGACGTGGTGGCGCGTGTAGGAGCTGGTCTTGATGCGGATGCCGCGCTCCATGCCGTCGGCCCCGAGGTAGGCGCCCCACTCCCAGGCGGCGACCATCACGTGCACCTTGAGGTTGTCGGCGCGCAGCCCCATGCCCTCGGAGCCGTAGAAGCACATCGGCCGCAGGTAGGCGCTCTTCAGGCCGTTCTCGCGCACCACGGCGCGCTGCGCGGCGTTGACGGTGTCCTTGTCGTAGGGCATGGCCATGCCGAGGATCTTGGCCGAGTTGAACAGGCGGTCGGTGTGCGCCGCCAGGCGGAAGATCGCCGCGCCGCGGTCGGTCTGGTAAGCGCGCACGCCCTCGAACACGCCCATGCCGTAGTGCAGGGTGTGGGTCAGCACGTGCACGCGGGCTTCGCGCCACGGCACCATCTGCCCGTCGAGCCAGATCACGCCGTCGCGATCGTCCATAGACATGGTGGGTTTCTCCTCGGGATCGTTGTGTGAGCCTTCGCGCCCCACGCGGGCGCCGGCTTCGGAAGGCCGACATTTGACCACAACGCGCCGACCAGCGGTACGACGCCACCCGCGCCGCGTACACGCGGGCTGACGCGGCCACGCCCCACGACCTCAGTCCACCTCCATCAGCGCATGCCACAGCCGTGCGGCGGCGGCGGTGTGTTCGCGCATCTCGTCGGCGCGCACGCGGTCGGGCAGGCCCTGCAGGCGCAGGTAGTGGGCGCGCTTGCGCAGCGCGCGGTAGGTGTCGCGCAGCAGGCCGGCGCTCCACGACGACAGCAGCCCGGTGGCTTCGAGCGCGGCGAGCTGGCGCACGTTGTCGGTGTAGCGCGCGAGGATGGGTTCGTCGGCGGCGTGGGCGAGCACCAGGTACTGGACCATGAACTCGATGTCGGCGATGCCGCCGCGGTCCTGCTTGAGGTCGAACATGCCGGACTCGTGCGCGCCGAGTTCCTGGCGCATGCGCTCGCGCATCTCGCGCACCTCGCGCCTGAGCGCCTGCGGGTCGCGGCGCCGGCCGAGGATCTCCTGGCGCAGCGCCTGGAAGCGCTCCACCAGCGCCGCCGGCCCGACCACCGCCCGCGCGCGCACCAGCGCCTGGTGCTCCCAGGTCCAGGCCTCGCGCCGCTCGTATTCGGCGTAGCCGTCGAGGCTCGCGACCAGCAGCCCCGAGCGGCCGCTCGGGCGCAGGCGGGTGTCGACCTCGTAGAGCGCGCCGCCGGCGGTGTGCGCGGTGAGCATGTGGATGATGCGGCTGGCGAGCTTGGAGAAGAAGCTCGGGTTGTCGAGCGCACGCGCGCCGTCGGTCTCCTGCGCCTCGCCGCGCGAATCGTGCAGGAACACGAGATCGAGGTCGGAGCCGTAGCCGAGCTCGATGCCGCCGAGCTTGCCGTAGGCGATCACCGCGAAGGCCGCCGCCCGCGCCTCACCCGCGTCGACGCAGCGCGGCGTGCCGTGGCGGGCGACGAGGTCGTTCCAGGCCAGCGCCACGCACTTCTTCAGCACCACCTCGGCGATGTCGGTGAGGTGGTCGCTGACCACCATCAGCGGCAGCACGTCGCTGACGTCGGCCGCCGCCACCCGCAGCACGCAGCTGTGCTTGAAGTGGCGCAGCGCGTCGAGCAGCGCCTCCTGGTCGCCGGCGGGGACGTGCGCCAGCAGGCGCTCGAGCTCGGCGCGCAACTGCTGGCGGTCGAGCGGCGCGTAGAGGTCGGAGGGGTCGAGTAGTTCATCGAGCAGCAGCGGGTAGCGCGCCAAGTGCTCGGCGATCCACTCGCTGGCGGCGCACAGCTTGACCAGCTGCGACAGCGCCAGCGGGTTCTCGATCAGCAGCGCGAGGTACACCGAGCGGCGCAGGATCGGCTCCAGCAGGCGCACGATGCGCTCGAGCGCCTGCGCCGGCTGCGCCACGGCGGCGGCGGCGCCGAGCAGCAGCGGCATCAGGCGGTCGAGGCGCTCCTGGCCCTCGGCGCGCATCGAGCGGTAGGCGAAGCTCGCGCGCAGGCGCGCGAGTGCGGCGACGGCGCGCTCCGGGTCATCGAAGCCCTGCCCGGCGAGGCTCGCCCGCGCCTCGTCGGCATCGGCGCTGGCCCAGGCCCCGGTGGTCTCGCGCCCCGGCGCCGACGGCGCATCCTCGGCCTGCGGGGCGGCGAACACCTGCTCGAACTGGCCGGCGACGAAGCGCGTGCGCTCGCGGTACTCGGCACTGAACGCCTCCCAGTCGGCGAAGCCCATCGCGAAGGCGAGCCGCAGCCGCCCGGTCGCCTCCTCGGGCAGGTCGTGGGTCTGGCCGTCGGCCCAGGCCTGCAGGCGGTTCTCGACGCGGCGCAGGAAGCCGTAGGCGTTCTCCAGCCGGGCGACCGCGTAGGCCGGCAGGCGCTCGGTGTCGCGCAGGTAGTCGAGCACCGCGAGGATGCCGCGCACGCGCAGCCCCGGTTCGCGCCCGCCGTAGATGAGCTGGAAGGCCTGGCCGATGAACTCGACCTCGCGGATGCCGCCGGGGCCGAGCTTGACGTTGTGGCGCAGGCCCTTGCGCTCGACCTGTCGGGCGATCAGCGCCTTCATGCCGCGCAGCGACTCGAAGGCGCCGAAGTCGAGGTAACGGCGGAACACGAACGGGCGCAGCGCCGCCAGCAGGCGCTCGCCGGCGGCGAGGTCGCCGGCCATCGCGCGCGCCTTGATCATCGCGTAGCGCTCCCATTCGCGGCCCTGCGTCTGGTAGTAGGTCTCGAAGGCGTTGAAGCTCGCCACCAGCGGCCCGCTGTCGCCGAACGGGCGCAGGCGCATGTCGACGCGGAACACGAAGCCGTCGCCGGTCGGCGCGTCGAGCAGCCTGATCAGGCGCTGGCCGACGCGGGTGAAGAAGCTCTGGTTGTCGATGCAGCGCCGGCCGTCGGTCTCGCCGTTCTCGGGGTAGGCGAAGATCAGGTCGATGTCCGACGAGAAGTTGAGCTCGCGGCCGCCGAGCTTGCCCATGCCGAGCACCACCAGGCGCTGCGGTGTGCCGTCGGCGCCGCGCGGCTCGCCGCAGCGCTCCGCCTCCCAGGCGTGGGCGCGCTCGAGCGCGAGGTCGACCGCCGCGTCGGCGAGGTCGGTGAGGTCGCCGAGGGTCTCCGCCAGCGTGGCGTGGCCGGCGAGGTCGCGCCAGGCGATGCGCACCATCTCGCGCCGGCGCGCGCGGCGCAGCGCCGCCATCAGCGCGGCCTCGTCGGCCGCGCCGGCGGCCTGCGCCGCCAGCCGCGCGCGCAGCTCGCCGGCGGCGTAGGCGCGGTCGAGATCGCCGCTGCCGAGCAGCCCGGCGAGCAGCTCCGGGCTGCGCGTGCAGCTCTCGGCAACGAAGCCGCTGCCGGCCCAGACGCGGGCGAGCTCCGCCAGGCGCGCGGCCGGCGGCGGTGCGGCGGCGGCCGTGAAGGCCTCCCAGTGGGCAGCCACCGCGGGACGCAGGGCGGCCGGCAGGGCGGCCAGGGCGGCAGTGAAGTCGGTCACGGGTGTAGCCCCTCTCGCGACGGCGCCGGCGCGCCGCCGGCGGAGCGGCCGCGCGCGACGCTGCGCACGGCCAGGCATCGCGCGCCCGGCAGCATGCCGGCGCGCGGCGGCGTCACTGCAGCGGCAGCGCCACGCCGTTCAGCGTGACGGCGCCGCGGTCGAGCGCGAACTCGGTCGACACCGCGCCGCCGGCGCGCTTGATGTAGCCCGCCTGCACCAGCGGCGCCAGTTGCTCGTCGAGCGCCGCCTGCAGGCGCGTGTCGAAGTCGGGCTTCGCCGGCGCCGGCTGCCCCCGCTTCGGCGGCGGCGGCGGTGTTTCCGCCTCCAGCGCCATTTCCGCCTGCACCTGCTCGGCGAGCGCGAGGCGCAGGAAGGCCTCGGGCACGCTGAGCGTGCCCTGGCCCTGTTCGAGCACGCGCTGCAGCAGCTCGGGATCGTCCCAGCCGGCCGGGCCGAGCGCGCCGAAGGCAAGCCTGAGCTGCGCGGTGAGCGGCTGCGCCTCGCCGTTCATGCGCACCTGCAGGTCGTCGAGCCGCACCCGCGGGGCGTGGGTGAGCAGTTGCTGCAGGCCGGCGAGCAGGCGCTGGCCCATCTCGGCGGAGATCGCCTCCGGGTCGCCCTGCGGGTCGTCGAGCAGTTGCGCGTAGTGCTTCCAGTTGAGCTCGTCGACGCTGCGCACCAGCTCGCCCAGGGTCGGGCCGTGCAGGTGTTCGAGCGCGAGGGTGAAGCCGCCGCTGCCGAGCGGCTGGTCGGCGCTGCGCAGCGCCTGCAGCGCGAAGGTCTCGACGACGTCGTAGAAGTCGCCGTCCTCGCTCGCGCGCGCGCCGACGGTGAAGCCGGCGAGCTCGACGTCGCTGCCGGCGGCCTGCGCCACGCGCAGGCTGTCGAGGCGCAGGTCGGTGGTGCCGGTGAACAGGCCGTGGCGCCCCTTGACCTGATCGGCACGCACGCCGAACCCGCGCAGCGCGACCCGCTCGCGGCCCGCCGCGCCGTCGCTCAGCACCGTGAGCTCGTCGGTGCGCAGCTCGCCGCGGGCGGTCGCCGCGCCGGGCGCGACGTCGAGGTCGACCTTGAAGCCGGCGAGGCGGAAGGCGTTGCCGGTTTCCGCCGCGAGGTCGCCGACCTGCAGCGCCGGCAGGTCGAGGTGCAGGCTGCCGGAGTCGAACATCTGCATCGCCAGCTGGACCGGGTGGCCGATCTCGCCTTCGGGGTCGCGCAACGCCAGCCGCGCGCTGCCGGTGAAGGGCTGCGGCTGGCCTTCGACCTGCAGCCTGAAGCCGTCGACCGCGAGCACCGGCCCCGGCGCGAGCAGCGCACGCAGCGTGGCGACGAAGTCGGCCTGCGCGCCGGGCTCCGGCGCGGCGAGCGTGCGCGCGAGCAGCGCCTGGTTGACGCGCTGCAGCTTCGGCAGGTCGATGCGCGTGGCACTGACGGTGAACTCGCCACTGCCGGCGGGGCGGCCGTCGAGGTTGACGCCGGCCACGCTGAACGCCTCGCGCAGGTCGAGCAGCGTCCCGTTCGCGGCGAGCTCGACGCGCAACTGCGGCCGGCTGAGCTCCACCCGCCGCGTGCCGGCGCTGTCCGACTGGGCGACCGCGACCGTGTCGACCGCGAAGGTGGCGTTGCCCGGCCACACGCCGGCACGGGTGCGCGTCGCGTCGACGCTGAAGCGCAGTCCGCGCAGGCCCACCTCGGTGATGAGGTGGCGCACCTCGGGCTCGGCGGGTGACGGCGGCGCTCCGGCGACATCCTCGTCGGTCTGGCCGTCGGTCTCGTCATCGGTATCGGCGGGGACCTCGACTTCCTGGCGCGCGACGAAGGTGCCGGCGAGTTCCTCGCCGTGCAGCTCGCCCTTCAGCGCACCGCCCTGCGCGGTCAGTTCGTAGTGCCCCTGCAGGCCGGAGAAACGCAGGCTCTCGCCGGTGTCGGCGCGGCTCCAGGCGAGGCCGGCGACCGCCACGTCATGGCCGCTGCTGCCGTCGAGGCGCAGCGTCGAGACGACATCGACGACATCCTTGCCGGCGTAGGCCCCCTGCACCAGGCGCTGGCCGGCCGCGTCGTCGAGGCGAAAGCGCGTGCGCATCGCCCCGTAGACCGGCTGCGCACCGCCGCTGTACCAGGCGGCGCGCGGCCACGGGCCGTGCTGCACCGCGTGCTCGGCGAACAGCACCACTGGGGTGCCGTCGGTGCCGGGCGGCGGCGACAGTTCGAGGCGGGTCACCGCCTCGGAGTGGAACAGCGTGCGGTCGTAGCGCGTGTTCGACGCCTTGTAGATCCCCTCGCGGTTGACCGCGTCGAGCCATGCCCGGTACTGCTCCTCGGTCTTGACACCCGACCAGTAGACGCCGCCGACCACCACCGCGCCGGCCACCGCCGCCGCCCCCACCACGGTCCACACCACGCCTTTCATCCGCTGCAATCCTTGGTTCGGTTACGGAAAGGCCGCCATTTAAGCACAGGCGTCCGCGCGCCGACCTTGCCCGGCGTCAGCCGCCGCCCGCCCCGCGGCGGCGCGCGGGCAAAAGAAAAGCCCCGCTCGCGCGGGGCTTTGCTCGGACCTTGCGGCCGGCCGGACTTACATCATGTCCATGCCGCCCATGCCGCCCATGCCGCCGCCCGGCATCGCCGGCTCGTCCTTCTTCGGCAGCTCGGCGACCATCGCCTCGGTGGTGATCAGCAGGCCGGCGACCGAGGCCGCGTTCTGCAGCGCGGAACGGGTGACCTTGGTCGGATCGAGGATGCCCATCTCGATCATGTCGCCGTACTCGCCGGTGGCGGCGTTGTAGCCGAAGTTGCCGGCACCGTCGGAGACGCGGGCGAGCACCACCGACTGCTCGTCACCGGCGTTGGCGACAATCTGGCGCAGCGGCTCTTCCATCGCGCGCAGGGCGATCTGCACGCCGACGTCCTGATCGTGGTTGTCGCCCTTGACGCTGCGGATCGCCTGCAGCGCGCGGATCAGCGCGACGCCGCCGCCCGGGACCACGCCTTCCTCGACCGCCGCACGGGTGGCGTGCAGGGCGTCCTCGACGCGGGCCTTCTTCTCCTTCATTTCCATCTCGGTCGCGGCGCCGACCTTGATCACGGCGACGCCGCCGGCGAGCTTGGCGACGCGCTCCTGCAGCTTCTCGCGGTCGTAGTCGGAGGTGGCTTCCTCGATCTGCACGCGGATCTGCTCGACGCGGGCCTTGATCTCGGCCTCGGCGCCGGCGCCGTCGATGATCGTGGTGTTCTCCTTGGCGACGACGATGCGCTTGGCGGTGCCGAGGTCGGCCAGCGTGGCCTTCTCCAGCGTCAGGCCGACTTCCTCGGAGACGACCTGGCCGCCGGTGAGGATCGCGATGTCCTGCAGCATGGCCTTGCGGCGGTCACCGAAGCCCGGCGCCTTGACGGCGGCGACCTTGACGATGCCGCGGATGGTGTTGACGACCAGCGTGGCCAGGGCCTCGCCCTCGACGTCCTCGGCGACGATCAGCAGCGGCTTGCCCGACTTGGCGACGCCTTCCAGCACCGGCAGCAGATCGCGGACGTTCGAGATCTTCTTGTCGGTCAGCAGGACGTAGGGGCTCTCCAGCTCGGCCGCCATCGACTGCTGGTTGTTGATGAAGTACGGCGACAGGTAGCCGCGGTCGAACTGCATGCCCTCGACGACGTCGAGCGAGTTCTCCAGGCCCGAGCCCTCCTCGACGGTGATCACGCCTTCCTTGCCGACCTTCTCCATCGCCTGCGAGATGATGCGGCCGATGTCGCTGTCGGCGTTCGCCGAGATGGTGCCGACCTGCTCGATGGCCTTGCTGTCGGCGCAGGGCTTGGAGAGCTTCTTCAGCTCCTCGACGGCGGCGACGCACGCCTTGTCGATGCCGCGCTTCAGGTCCATCGGGTTCATGCCGGCGGCGACCGACTTCATGCCCTCGCGGACGATGGCCTGGGCCAGCACGGTCGCGGTGGTGGTGCCGTCACCGGCGACGTCGGAGGTCTTGGAAGACACTTCCTTGACCATCTGGGCGCCCATGTTCTCGAACTTGTCGGCAAGCTCGATCTCCTTGGCCACGGAGACGCCGTCCTTGGTCACGGTGGGGGCGCCGAAGGCCTTGTCGAGCACCACGTTGCGGCCCTTGGGGCCGAGGGTGACCTTCACCGCGTTGGCCAGGATGTTCACGCCGCGCACCATGCGCGAACGGGCGTCGTCACCGAACTTAACGTCTTTGGCAGCCATCTGTATTCAGACCTCTACAACCGATTGGGGAATGGGCAGGAAGGAGCGCGCGGGCGGCTCACTCGATGACGGCCATGACCTCGTCCTCGCGCATCACGAGGACGTCTTCGCCGTCGATCTTCACTTCGCTGCCGGAATACTTGCCGAACAACACGCGGTCGCCGACCTTCAGGTCGAGCGGGCGCACATCGCCGTTTTCGAGGATCTTGCCGCGCCCCACGGCCAGCACCACGCCACGCGAGGGCTTCTCGGCCGCGTTGCCGGGGAGCACGATGCCGCCGGCGGTCTTGGTTTCTTCTTCCTCACGCTTGACGATCACGCGGTCATGCAACGGACGAAGGCTCATGCGGGTCATCTCCTGTGTATCCAAGGTTGAGATCGCGGGGGTGCGCTGTTAGCACTCACCCCGAGCGAGTGCCAATACTAGTCGGGCGCCGCCCCCTGTCAAGGGACGGCCGCGATCTGGGGATGCGCGTGCCGACTTCAAGGGGCGCGCGGCGGCCGACGATCGTCGTCGCGCTCGAACTCGCCTTCGATCACCCGCGGCCCCGAACCGCTGCCGCTGCCGCTGCCGCTGCCGCTGCCGCTGCCGCTGCCAGGGGCGATGGTGCGCAGGTGCGCGAGCAGCCAGCGGCGGCTCACCGGCAGCAGGCAGACCAGCGCGGCGAGGTCGGTGAGGAAGCCCGGCACCAGCAGCAGCAGGCCGCCGAGCATCTTCAGCGCGCCGGCGGCGAGCTCGCGCTCGGGCGGGACGCCGGCGGCGTGCAGCGCCTGCACCCGGCGCAGCGTGGCGAAGCCCTGCTCGCGCAGGATCGCGAGCCCGACCGCGCCGCCGAGCACGAGCAGCAGGATGGTGTTCAGGGCACCGATGGCGGCGCCGACGCGGATCATCACGTAGAGCTCGGCGAAGGGCAGCGCGAGCAGCAGGAGGGGGGCGAGCGAAGGCTTCACGCGGTGCTCCGGGGGCTGGAGGTCGGGAACGCCCCGCGCGGGGGCGCGGTATGATGGCGCATTCATACGTAGTGGGGGCGTCTGGCGGTATGGACAAGGGCTTTCGCTTGGTTCTCTGCACCTGTCCGGACCCGGACACGGCGGGCCGCATCGCCGAAACGCTGGTGCAGGAGGCGCTGGCCGCCTGCGTCAACCTGATTCCCGGCCTCACCTCGATCTACCGCTGGGAAGGGCGGGTGCAGCGCGATGCCGAGGCGCTGCTGCTGATCAAGACCCGCGTCGAGCACCTGCCCGCGCTGAGCGCACGCATCGTCGCACTGCACCCGTACGCGCTGCCGGAGATCGTCGCGGTCCCGCTCGGCGAAGGCAGCGAGGGCTACCTCGCCTGGCTCGCGGCGAACCTCGCCCCCGCCCCCTGAGCCCGCCGCCGCGGCCCCGGGCCGGCAGCGGATGCCGCCGGCCGCCGGAACTCGAACCGGCGCAGCGGCTCGAAGCCGGGCAGCCGCCCGCCCCCCGCCCGTCCGTCACCGCCGCCCGCCCCGAGACCGCCCCGTGAAACGCCTCCTCGCCGCCCTGCTCGCCCTGGTCCTGATCCTGCTCGCGCCCGCCGCCCCCGCTGCGCTCGACCTGTTCGGCCGCGCCGGCAAGGCCGGCGCCGAAGCCGAGCTGCTCGAACCCGACCAG
Source organism: Plasticicumulans lactativorans (assembly GCF_004341245.1). Lineage (GTDB taxonomy): Bacteria > Pseudomonadota > Gammaproteobacteria > Competibacterales > Competibacteraceae > Plasticicumulans_A > Plasticicumulans_A lactativorans. Next base: position 25,476 of record NZ_SLWY01000007.1, read on the forward strand.
GCCTTCGCGCTGACGGTCACCGCCGCCGGCGCGGAAGCCGTGCGTGCGCAGTGGACCATCGCGCCGGGCTACTACCTGTACCGCGAGCGGCTGCGGATCGCGCTGGTCGACCCCGTCGGGGTCGAACTGCTGGCGGTCGACACCCCGCCCGGCGAGCCCAAGGACGATCCCTACTTCGGCCGCCAGGAGGTCTACCACGCCGAGGCCACCACCACGGTCCGCCTGCGCCGCAGCGCGGCGGACGCCGGGGTCACGCTGAAGCTCGACTACCAGGGCTGCAACGAGCCGCTCGGCGTGTGCTATCCGCCGATCAGCCGCACCGTCGCGCTCGAGCTGCCCGCCGCCGGCGCCGCGCCGGCATCACCATCGGCAGCGGCCACCGCCACGCCGGGCCTCGTCAGTGCCGCCGGGCCGGCGCCGGAGGCCGAACAGGACCGCATCGCGCGCCTGCTGCGCGAACGGCGTTTCCTCGCGCTGCCGCTGTTCTTCGGTTTCGGCCTGCTGCTCGCCTTCACCCCCTGCGTGTTCCCGATGGTGCCGATCCTCTCCGGGATCATCGTCGGCCAGGGCCGCCACCTGACGCGCGGCCACGCCTTCGGGCTGTCGGCGGTGTACGTCGGCGCGATGGCGCTCGCCTACACCCTCGCCGGCGTGCTCGCCGCACGCCTCGGTGGCAACGTCCAGGCGGCCTTCCAGAACCCGTGGGTGCTGGGCAGCTTCGCGGCGCTGTTCGTGGCCCTCGCCGGTTCGATGTTCGGCTTCTACGACCTGCAGATGCCGGCGCGCTGGCAGGCCCGCCTCGCCGATCTGTCGGGGCGCCAGCGCGGCGGCGACTACCTCGGTGTCGCCATGATGGGACTGCTGTCGGCGCTGATCGTCGGCCCCTGCGTGGCGCCGCCGCTGGTCGGCGTGCTCGCGGTGATCGCCGGCACCGGCGACACCGTGCTCGGTGCGAGCGCGCTGTTCGCGATGAGTCTCGGCATGGGCGTGCCGCTGCTCGCGATCGGCGCCTCGGCCGGGCACTTCCTGCCGCGCGCCGGGCACTGGATGGACAAGGTCAAGGCGGTGTTCGGCGTGCTGCTGCTCGGCGTCGCGCTGCTGCTGCTCGACCGCCTGCTGCCGGTGGCGCTCGCGATGCTGCTGTGGGCGGTGCTGCTGATCGTCTGCGCCACCTACATGGGGGCGCTGACCCCGGTGCCGCACGGTGCCCCCGGCTGGCGCACGCTGGTGCGCGGGCTCGGCCTGGTGCTGCTGATCCAGGGGGCGCTGCTGCTGATCGGCGTGGCCGCCGGTGGCCGCGATCCGTTGCGCCCGCTGCTCGGCACCGGGCTCGCCAGCGGCGCGCCGGCGCTGCCGGCACCCGCCTTCCGCCCAGTCAAGGGCCTCGCCGAACTCGACGCGGCGATCGCCGGCGCCGGCGGCCGGCCGGTGCTGCTCGACCTCTACGCCGACTGGTGCGTGAGCTGCAAGGAACTCGAGCGCGATACCTTCCCGCATCCGGCGGTGCGCGCCGCGCTCGCCGGCACGCTGCTGCTGCGCGCCGACGTCACCGCCAACGACGCCGCCGACCAGGCGCTGCTGCGCCGCTTCGGCCTCTACGGCCCGCCGGCGCTGCTGCTGTTCGGTCGCGACGGCCGCGAGATTCCCGCCGCGCGCATCGTCGGCTTCGTGCCGGGCGACGCCTTCGCCACCCACCTGGGCCGCTTCGGCGAAGGCTGATGGCGGCCACCTGCCGCCAACTGGCAGCGATTTCCGGCAAAACAGCGCATTTCGCGGATGGACAGGGCGCGCGGCCCTGGGGCAGAATCCGCCCGCCCGCGCGCCCCCCGGTGGACGCATGCGACGGGCCGGGCGCCCGGAGCCGCCCACCAGCAACCGCCAGTCGTCGAACTGCACCCCAGCCGATAAGGATCCGCCTGCCATGGACATCCGCAAGATCAAGAAACTGATCGAACTGCTGGAGGAATCCGGCATCGCCGAGATCGAAATCCGCGAGGGCGAGGAGTCGGTGCGCATCTCGCGCCAGCCTCAGGGCGCCACGGTGATGATGGCGCCGCCGCAGTGGTCCGCGGCACCCGCCGCGGCCCCGCTGCCCGCCGCCGCGCCGGCCGCAACCGCCGCCGCCGCGGTGCCCGCCGTGGCCGAGGCCGCCGATCCGCTGGCCAGCGGGCACGCGATCAAGTCGCCGATGGTCGGCACCTTCTACCGGGCCTCGGCGCCGGGCGCCAAGCCGTTCGTCGAGGTGGGGGCGCGCGTCAACGCCGGCGACCCCGTCTGCATCATCGAAGCGATGAAGATGTTCAACCCGATCGAGGCCGACCAGTCCGGCGTGGTCAGCGCGATCCTGGTCGAGAGCGGCCAGCCGGTCGAGTTCGACCAGCCGCTGATCATCATCGAATAAGGCCCCGCCACCGCCGTCGACGCCGCCGGGGCGGGCTGTACCGTCCCGCGGCATGCCGCGTCGCAACCTTCGAGATCGGTGCGATCCATGCTGGACAAAGTCGTCATCGCCAACCGCGGCGAAATCGCCCTGCGCATCCTGCGCGCCTGCCGTGAGCTCGACATCAAGACGGTGGCGGTGCACTCCACGGTCGACCGCGACCTCAAGCACGTGCGCCTCGCCGACGAGACCGTCTGCATCGGTCCGGCGCCCTCGGCCGAGAGCTACCTGAGCATGGTGGCGCTGATCTCGGCCGCCGAGGTGACCGATGCCGTCGCGATCCACCCCGGCTACGGCTTCCTCTCCGAGAACGCCGACTTCGCCGAACGCTGCGAGCAGTCGGGCTTCATCTTCATCGGCCCGCGCGCCGAGACCATCCGCCTGATGGGCGACAAGGTCTCGGCGATCCGCGCGATGAAGGAGGCCGGCGTGCCCTGCGTGCCGGGCTCCGACGGCCCGCTCGGCGACGACGAGCCCACCAACCTCGCGCTGGCGCGCGACATCGGCTACCCGATCATCATCAAGGCCGCCGGCGGTGGCGGCGGCCGCGGCATGCGCGTGGTGCACACCGAGGCCAGCCTGCTGAACGCCATCGCGCTGACCCGCGCCGAGGCCGGGGCCGCCTTCGGCAACCCGATGGTGTACATGGAGAAGTACCTGGAGCACCCGCGCCACATCGAGATCCAGGTGCTGGCCGACACCCACGGCAACGCGATCTTCCTCGGCGAGCGCGACTGCTCGATGCAGCGCCGCCACCAGAAGGTGGTGGAGGAAGCGCCGGCACCGGGCATCACCCCGGCGCAGCGCGCGCGCATCGGCGCGGTGTGCGTGGAGGCGTGCAGGCGCATCGGCTACCGCGGCGCCGGCACCTTCGAGTTCCTCTACGAGAACGGCGAGTTCTACTTCATCGAGATGAACACGCGGGTGCAGGTCGAGCACCCGGTGACCGAGATGATCACCGGCGTCGACATCGTCAAGGAGCAGCTGCGCATCGCCGCCGGGCTGCCGCTCGCCTACACGCAGGACGACATCCGCATCACCGGGCATGCCGTCGAGTGCCGCCTCAACGCCGAGGACGCCGAGACCTTCATGCCCTCGCCGGGCACCATCACGCGCTACCACGTGCCGGGCGGGCCGGGCATCCGCATCGACTCGCACATCTACGCCGGCTACCGCGTGCCGCCCAACTACGACTCGATGATCGGCAAGCTGATCGCCCACGGCGAGAACCGCGGCGTGGCGATCGCGCGCATGCGCAACGCGCTCGCCGAGCTGGTGGTCGAGGGCATCAAGACCAACGCCGCGCTGCACCGGCGCATCATGACCGATCCCAACTTCATCGAGGGCGGGACCGACATCCATTACCTCGAAAAGCAGCTCGGCCTCGACCGCTGACGCCCCCGGAGCCCTCATGACGGTCGACGCCGCCTGGCTGGAACTCACGCTCGAAGCGCGCGAGCACCGTTCCGAGGTGCTCGAGGACGCGCTGCTCGAAGCCGGCGCCTGCGCCGTCACGCTGAGCGACGCGGCCGACGAGCCGATCCTCGAACCCGCCCCCGGCGCCACCCCGCTGTGGTCGCGCACCCGCGTCACCGGCCTGTTCGACGCGCAGACCGACATCGAGCAGGTCAAGCACCTGCTGTGCGCGCTGCTCGGCTGCGCGCAACTGCCCGAGGCGCAGCTGCACGCGGTCGAGGAACGCGACTGGGTGCGCGCGTGGATGGACCACTTCCACCCGATGCGCTTCGGCGAGCGGCTGTGGGTGGTGCCCTCGTGCCGGCAGCCGCCCGACCCCGACGCGGTCAACCTGCTGCTCGACCCCGGGCTCGCCTTCGGCACCGGCACCCACCCGACCACCGCGCTGTGCCTGGAATGGCTCGACGCGGCCGAGCTCGCCGGCCGGCGCGTGATCGACTACGGCTGCGGCTCGGGCATCCTCGCCATCGCCGCGCTCAAGCTCGGCGCGCACACCGCCACCGCGATCGACATCGACCCGCAGGCGCTGATCGCGACGCGCGAGAACGCCGCGGTCAACCAGGTCGACCACCGCCTGCGCGTCGGCAAGCCCGAGGCGCTCGGCGACGTGCAGGTCGACGTGGTGCTCGCCAACATCCTCGCCGGGCCGCTGATGCTGCTCGCCCCGCGCCTCGCCGCGCTGACCCGCCCCGGCGGGCACGTGGTGCTCGCCGGCCTGCTGGAGCGCCACGCCGACGAGGTCGAGGCCGCCTACGCGCCCTGGTTCGAACTGCAGCCGCGCCGCGAGCGCGAGGGCTGGACCCGCCTGCACGGCATCCGCCGCGGCTGAGCGCGCGCACTTGCCGGCGCGCCCGGCACGCGTATCATCGCCCTCCCCCTTTCCCACCCGGTCCCGCCCCGCCATGCGCATCGGCCCCTACGCCCTGCCCGCGCCCGTCGTGCTCGCGCCGATGGCGGGGGTCACCGACCGGCCGTTCCGGCAGCTGTGCCGGCAGCTCGGCGCCGGGCTCGCGGTGTCGGAGATGGTCACCGCCGACACCCGACTGTGGAACACCGACAAGTCCCGCCTGCGCCTCGACCACAGCGGCGAGGCGAGCCCGCGCAGCGTGCAGATCGCCGGCGCCGACCCGGCACAGCTCGCCGCGGCGGCACGCGCCAACGTCGAGCGCGGCGCCGAGATCATCGACATCAACATGGGCTGCCCGGCGAAGAAGGTCTGCAACGTCGCCGCCGGCTCGGCGCTGCTGCAGGACGAGGCACTGGTCGCGCGCATCCTCGAGGCCGTGGTGGCCGCGGTCGCGGTGCCGGTGACGCTGAAGATCCGCACCGGCTGGTCGCCGCAGCAGCGCAACGGCGTGGCGATCGCCCGCCTCGCCGAGCAGGCCGGCATCGCCGCGCTGGCGGTGCACGGCCGCACCCGCGCCTGCGCCTTCCGCGGCAGCGCCGAGTACGACACGATCCGCGCGATCAAGGCCGCGGTGCGCATCCCGGTGATCGCCAACGGCGACATCACCAGCCCCGCACAGGCGCGCGCCGTGCTCGAACACACCGGCGCCGACGCGGTGATGATCGGCCGCGCCGCGCAGGGGCGGCCGTGGCTCTTCGCCGCGATCGCCCACCACCTCGCCAGCGGCGGGCACCTGCCCGAGCCTTCGGCGGCGCAGGTGCGCGAATGGCTGCTCGGCCACCTCGCAGCGCTCTATACCTTCTACGGCGCCGAGCGCGGCGTGCGCATCGCGCGCAAGCACCTCGGCTGGTACTGCGCCGGCAGGGCGCAGGCGGACGGCTTCCGCGAACACGTCAACCGCCTCGACACCGCGCGGGAGCAGTTCGCCGCCACCGCCCGCTACCTGGCGCAACTCGAACAGCAGGAGCCACTCGCCGCATGACCGCGCCCGACCGAGAGCCGGCCACCTGCGTGCCCTTGCGCATGCAGGTGCAGGCCGCGCTGCAAGACTACTTTCGCCAGCTCGACGGCGAACTGCCGCGCGACCTCTACCAGTTCGTGCTCCAGGAGGTCGAGCGGCCCCTGCTCGAAGCGGTGATGGCGATCACCCGCGGCAACCAGACCCGCGCCGCCGAGGTGCTCGGCCTCAACCGCAGCACGCTGCGCAAGAAGCTGCGCCACTACGGGCTGGAGTGAGGCCGGCAGCGCCCGCCGCTCAGCCGAAGGCGAGCGCGGCGGCGGTCAGCAGGCCGAACAGGTTGGCGGCGAGGATGGTCGCCTGGATGCCCGCGGCGAGCCGGCCCGGCGCGCCCGCATGGGCGGCGAGCTCACGCGCCGCCCGCCGCCACAGCGGCAGCAGCCCCAGCACCGCCGCGGCGAGCGGCGGCAGCGCGCCGCTGAGGATCGCCAGCGCCTGCAGCGCGTAGGCGACGGCGAGCAGCGGCACGAACAGCCCCGCCGCGCGCTGCGGCCCCAGCCGCACCACCCAGTGGCGCTTGCCGGCGGCAGCGTCGGCACGCCAGTCGGGGAACTGGTTGATGTAGAGGATCGCGGTCACCGCCACGCCGTAGCCGGCGGCGGCGAGCAGCGGCCCGGCGGCCGGCACGCCGCGCTGCACCGCATCGGCACCCACCGCCACCAGCGCGAAGCACAGCGCCACCGCCGCCTCGCCGAGACCGCGGGCGTTCAGCGCCAGCGGCGGCGCCGAATAGGCCCAGCCGGCCAGCACGCCGATCAGCCCGATGCCGAGCAGGCCCGGCGCCCGCGCCAGCAGCGCGAGGCCGCCGAGCACCGTCAGCGCGAGCAGCGCTAAGCCGAAGTCGCGCGTCTGGCGCAGGCTCAGCACGCCGTTCTGGATGCAGCGCGAGCCGCCGGTGTACGGGAACACGCGCTCGGTGTTGGCGGCATCGCTGCCGTTGAGGGCGTCGTAGTAGTCGTTCAGCACGTTGACGGCGGCGTGGCAGACGAGCGCGAGCGCGAGCGTGAACAGTGCCGGGCCGGGCTGCAGCGCCCCGGCCTGCGCCGCCGTGCCGAAGCCGATCAGGCAGGCGAACAGCGTGACGCTCAGGAACGGCAGGCGGGTGGCGCGCAGGTAGCGCAGCGGCAGCGGGCCGGCGTCGGCCGGGCTGGGTTCGACGGGGGGCCTGGGCATGGGTGCAACTCCTTGGCACATCGGGAAGGGCGCCGGCGCGCATCCTGCGGCGGCGGCGACGCATCCGCTATACTGCGCGCCTTTTTTCCCGCCCCGCTGCACGGACTCACCACCGATGACCGCACCCGACTCCCTCCGCATCCGCCGCGCGCTGCTCAGCGTTTCCGACAAGACCGGCATCGTCGACCTCGCGCACGGCCTCGCCGCCTTCGGCGTCGAACTGCTGTCGACCGGCGGCACCGCCCGGCTGCTCGCCGACAGCGGACTCGCGGTGACCGAGGTGGCCGACTACACCGGCTTCCCCGAGATGATGGACGGCCGCGTCAAGACCCTGCACCCGAAGATCCACGGCGGCCTGCTCGGCCGGCGCGGCGTCGACGACGCGGTGATGGCCGCGCACGGCATCGCGCCGATCGACATGGTGGTGGTCAACCTCTACCCGTTCGAGGCGACCGTCGCCAACCCCGGCTGCACGCTGGAAGCGGCGATCGAGAACATCGACATCGGCGGCCCGACCATGCTGCGCTCGGCGGCGAAGAACCACGCCGGCGTGGCGGTGCTGGTCGACGCCGCGGACTACGCCGCGGTGCTCGCGGAGCTGCGCGACAACGACGGGGCGCTCGGCCACGCCACGCGCTTCGCGCTGGCGGTGAAGACCTTCGAGCACACCGCGCGCTACGACGGCATGATCGCGAACTACCTCGGCACCCGCACCGCCGGCGCCGATGCGCAGTTCCCGCGCACCTTCAACGCGCAGCTGCGCCTCGCGCAGACCATGCGCTACGGCGAGAACCCGCACCAGCGCGCCGCCTTCTACGTCGAGCCGGCCCCGGCCGAGGCCTGCGTGGCGACCGCGCGGCAGCTGCAGGGCAAGGCGCTCAGCTTCAACAACGTCGCCGACACCGACGCGGCGCTCGAATGCGTGAAGAGCTTCGTCAAGCCCGCCTGCGTGATCGTCAAGCACGCCAACCCCTGCGGCGTCGCGGTGAGCCCCGAGGGCGGCATCCGCGCGGCCTATGAGCTCGCCTACGCGACCGACCCGACCAGCGCCTTCGGCGGCATCATCGCCTTCAACCGCGAGCTCGACGCCGCCACCGCGCGCGCCATCGTCGAGCGCCAGTTCGTCGAGGTGATCATCGCGCCGCGGGTGTCGGCCGAGGCGCTCGCGGTGACCGCCGCCAAGCAGAACGTGCGCGTGCTCGCGTGCGGCGAGTGGGGCAGCGCGCGCGCCGCCGGGCTCGACTGGAAGCGCGTCAACGGCGGCCTGCTGGTGCAGGAGCGCGACACCGGCATGATCGACGTCGCCGACCTCAGGGTGGTCACCGCGCGCGCGCCGACCGAAGCCGAGCTGCACGACCTGGTGTTCGCCTGGAAGGTGGCGAAGTTCGTCAAGTCCAACGCCATCGTCTACGCGAAGAACCGCCAGACCATCGGCATCGGCGCCGGGCAGATGAGCCGCGTGTACTCGGCGAAGATCGCCGGCATCAAGGCCGCCGACGAGGGCCTGACGGTGCCGGGCTCGGTGATGGCGAGCGATGCCTTCTTCCCCTTCCGCGACGGCATCGACGCCGCCGCCGCCGCCGGCATCACCGCGGTGATCCAGCCCGGCGGCTCGATGCGCGACGCCGAGGTGATCGAGGCCGCCGACGCCCACGGCATGGCGATGGTGTTCACCGGCATGCGACATTTCCGGCACTGAGCGCGGCCGCGCCCCGTCCCCCCGAACAGCGAGAGCCCTACCCATGAACGTCCTGATCATCGGCGGCGGTGGCCGCGAGCACGCGCTGGCGTGGAAGGTCGCGCAGAGCGAGCGCGTCAAGAACGTGTTCGTCGCCCCCGGCAACGCCGGCACCGCGGGCGAGCCCAAGGTGCACAACGTGCCGATCGCGGCCACCGACATCGCCGAGCTGACGAGCTTCGCGCAGGCCAACCACGTCGACCTGACCATCGTCGGCCCCGAGGCGCCGCTGGTGCTGGGCGTGGTCGACACCTTCGCCGCCGCCGGCCTGCGCTGCTTCGGGCCGAGCAAGGCGGCGGCGCAGCTCGAAGGCTCGAAGTCCTTCACCAAGGACTTCCTCGCCCGCCACGACATCCCCACCGCCGCCTACCGGACCTTCACCGAGGTCGAGCCGGCGCTCGCCTACCTCGCCGAGCGCGACACGCCGATCGTGATCAAGGCCGACGGGCTCGCCGCCGGCAAGGGCGTGATCATCGCCCGCACCCCGGCCGAGGCGGAAACGGCGGTGCGCGACATGCTGGCCGGCAACGCCTTCGGCCGGGCCGGTCACCGCGTGGTGATCGAGGACTTCATGGAAGGCGAGGAAGCGAGCTTCATCGTCATCAGCGACGGCACCCACGTGCTGCCGATGGCGACGAGCCAGGACCACAAGGCCCGCGACAACGGCGACCGCGGCCCCAACACCGGCGGCATGGGCTCGTACTCGCCGGCGCCGGTGGTGACGCCGGCGGTGCACGCGCGGGTGATGGACGAGATCATCCTGCCGACGGTGCGCGGCATGGCCGCCGAGGGCACGCCCTTCGTCGGCTTCCTCTACGCCGGGCTGATGATCGCCGCCGACGGCAGCCCGCGCGTGGTGGAGTTCAACTGCCGCTTCGGCGACCCGGAGTGCCAGCCGGTGATGATGCGGCTGCGCTCCGACCTGGTGGACCTGTGCGAGACCGCGCTCGAAGGCCGCCTGGGCGAGATCGAGGCCGACTGGGACCCGCGCCCGGCGCTCGGCGTGGTGATGGCCGCCGGCGGCTACCCCGACAGCTACGACAAGGGCGACGCGATCATCGGCCTGCCGGTCGCCGCCACCGAGGACGCCTGCGTGTTCCACGCCGGCACCGCGCTGCGCGGCGGCCAGGTGGTCACCAACGGCGGGCGCGTGCTGTGCGCCACCGCGCTCGGCGCCACCGTCGCCGATGCCCAGCGCCACGCCTACGACCTCGCCAAGCGCATCCACTGGCAGGGCATGTTCTACCGCACCGACATCGGCTACCGCGCCATCGCCCGCGAACGCACCCGGCGCTGAGCCCCGCCCCGGCGCGCCCGCGCCCCCGCGGGCCGCGCGCCCCGCCCGAGGACGTCCCCGATGCGCATCCGCCGTGCCCTGCTCGCCCTCTGCCTCGCCTGCGGCCTCGCCGCCACCGCGCCGGCGACGGCCGACACGCCGAAGAACATGGTGGTGATGGCGGCGATGCTCGACGAGTTCATCTCGCTCGATCCGGCCGAGATCTACGAGCTGGTGCCGATCGAGTACGCCGCCAACGTCTACGACCGCCTGGTGCGCACCGACCCGCGCCGCCCCGGCGAGATTCTGCCGGGGCTCGCCGAGCGCTGGAGCGTCGCCGACGACGGCCGCACCTTCACCTTCACGCTGCGCCGCGGCGCGCGCTTCCATTCCGGCCGCGAGGTGACGGCCGCCGACGCCGCCTGGTCGCTCGCCCGCCTGGTGCGGCTCAACAAGGGCCCGGCGTTCCTGCTGACGCAGATGGGCTTCAGCGCCGACAACGTCGCCGAGCGCATCCGCGCCACCGACGCCACGACGCTGGTGCTCGTCACCGGCGAGCGCTACGCGCCGACCTTCGTGCTCAACTGCCTGGGGGCCTGGGCCGCCTCGGTGCTCGACCGCGAACTGCTGCTCGCCAACGAGGTGAACGGTGACCTCGGCAACGCCTGGCTGAAGACCCGCGAGGCCGGCTCCGGGCCGTTCAGGCTGGTCGCGCTCAGGGCCGGCGAGGCGCTGACGCTGGAGGCCTTCCCCGGGCACTGGCAGGACCACCCGGCGATGCGGCGCGTGGTGCTGCGCCACGTGCCCGAGGCCGCCGCGCAGCGCCTGCTGCTGGAGAAGGGCGACGTCGACATCGCCCGCAACCTCGGCCCCGACGACCTCGCCGCGCTGCGCGCCAACCCCGACGTGCGGGTGCGCACGGTGCCCGCCGCCGACCTCCTCTACCTCGGCCTGAACACGCGCCACCCGGCCTTCGCCAAGCCCGCGGTGCGCGAGGCGCTGAAGTGGCTGGTCGACTACGAGGGCATCAGCCGCCACGTGTTCCGTGAGACCCACGTCCCCCACCAGACCTTCCTGCCGGCGGGCTTCTTCGGCGCGATCGACGACCTGCCCTACCGCTTCGACCCGTCGCGGGCCAAGGCCCTGCTGGCGGCGGCCGGCTACCCCGACGGCTTCAGCGCGACCATCGACGTGCGCAAGGGCTACCCGGGGCAGGACCTCGCGCAGATCCTGCAGGCGAACTTCGCCCAGGCCGGCGTCAGGCTCGAACTGCTGGTGGCGGACAACAAGCAGACGCTGACGCGCTACCGCGCGCGTCAGCACGACATCTACCAGGGCTACTGGGCCCCCGACTACATCGACCCGCACAGCAACGCGCAGGGCTTCGCGTGGAGCCCGGACAACGGCGACGCCAGCCCCAACCGCCTGCTGGCCTGGCGCAACGCCTGGGACATTCCCGACTACACGCGGCGCACCGAGGCGGCGCTCGCCGAGCCCGACCCGGCGCGCCGGCGCGCCGCCTACGAGGCGCTGCAGCGCGATTTCGTCCGCGACGCGCCGTTCGTGATCCTGTTCCAGAAGGTGCTGACGCTCGCCGAGCGGCGCGGCGTCGAGGGCTTCGTCACCGGGCCGATCAACGACCAGTTCTTCTACAGCGAGATCGTCAAGCGCTGAGCGCCCGCCGATGAGACCGGCCCGCCTCCCCGGCGCCGTCGCGCGCCGCACGCTCGAACTCGCCGCGACCTTCCTCGGCCTGCTCGCGGTGACCTTCGTGATCGGCCGGCTGGTGCCGATCGACCCGGCGCTGGCACTGGTCGGCGACCGCGCCAGCGCCAGCGCCCACGCCCAGGCGCTGCACGAACTCGGGCTCGACCAGCCGCTGTGGCGGCAGTTCCTCGGCTACCTCGGGCAGGTGCTGCAGGGCGACTTCGGCGTCTCGCGGCTGACCTCGAACCCGGTCGCCGAGGACATCGCGCGGGTGTTCCCGGCCACCGTCGAACTCGCCACGCTGGCCACGCTGATCGGCGTGCTCGGCGGCGTGCCGCTGGGGGTGATCGCGGCGCTGCGCCAGGGGACCTGGGTCGACCACGCGGTGCGCGTGGCGAGCCTGGTCGGCTACTCGGTACCGGTGTTCTGGTTCGGGCTGATGGGGCTCCTGGTGTTCTACGCCCGGCTCGACTGGGTGGCCGGGCCGGGGCGGCTCGACCTCGCCTACGAGGGGCTGGTCGAGCCGCGCAGCGGGCTGCTGCTGCTCGACGCCCTGCTCGCCGGCGAATGGGCGGTGTTGGTCGACGCCTGGCGCCACATCGTGCTGCCGGCGAGCATCCTCGGCTACTTCTCGATGGCCTACCTGGCGCGGATGACGCGCGCCTTCATGCTCGAACAGCTGCACCAGGAGTACGTGCTCACCGCGCGCGTCAAGGGCCTCGCCGAGTGGCGCGTGGTGCTGCGCCACGCGCTCGCCAACGCCGCGGTGCCGCTGGTGACGGTGATCGCGCTGTCCTTCGGCCACCTGCTCGAAGGTTCGGTGCTGACCGAGATCGTGTTCGCCTGGCCGGGGCTCGGCTCGTACCTGACGCAGGCGCTGATGAGCGCCGACATGAACGCCGTGCTCGGCGGCACCGTGGTGATCGGGGCGATCTTCGTCGGCCTCAACCTGCTCGCCGACGTGCTCTACCGCTGGCTCGACCCGAGGGTGCGCTGAATGCGCGCCTGGCTGCTCGCCGAGGAACCCGCATCGCCGTGGCAGGCACGGCTCGGGCGCCTGTACCTCGGCTGGCGCCGGCTGTGCAGCAACCCGCTGGCGCTGCTCGGCCTCGCCCTGGTGCTGCTGCTCATGCTGCTGGCGGCGATCGGCCCGTGGCTCGCGCCGCACGACCCGGCGGCGCAGGTGCTGGAGCTGCGCCTGCGTCCACCGCTGACGCCGGGCTACTGGCTCGGCACCGACGAGCTCGGCCGCGACATCCTCTCGCGCCTGCTCTGCGGCGCGCGCATCACGCTCGGCATCGTGCTGCTGACGGTGGCGATCGTGGTGCCGCTCGGGCTCGCCATCGGCACCGTCGCCGGTTACGCCGGCGGCTGGGTCGACACCGTGCTGATGCGCCTGACCGACATCTTCCTCGCCTTCCCGCGGCTGATCCTCGCCCTTGCGCTGGTCGCCGCGCTCGGCCCCGGCATCGACAACGCGGTGCTGGCGATCGCGCTGACCGCCTGGCCGGCCTACGCGCGCCTGGCGCGCGCCGAGACGCTGCTGCTGCGCCGCGCCGACTACATCGCCGCGGTGCGCCTGGCCGGCGCCTCGCACGCGCGCATCGTCGTGCGCCACGTGCTGCCGCTGTGCCTGCCGTCGGTGATCGTGCGCGCCACGCTGGAGATGGCCGGGGTCATCGTCACCGCGGCGGGCCTCGGCTTCCTCGGCCTCGGCGCGCAGCCGCCGAGCCCGGAGTGGGGGCTGATGATCGCCTCGGGGCGCAAGGTGCTGCTCGACAGCTGGTGGGTGGCGACGATGCCGGGGCTCGCGATCTTCCTCGTCAGCCTCGGCTTCAACCTGCTCGGCGACGGCCTGCGCGACGTGCTGGACCCGCGCCAGCCATGAACGCGCCGCTGCTCGACATCGCCGGGCTGGAGGTCGCCTTCCGCACGCCGCGCGGGCCGGTGGCGGCGGTGCGCGGCGTCACGCTCGCGATCGCCCGCGGCGAGCGCGTCGGCATCGTCGGCGAGTCCGGTTCGGGCAAGTCGGTGACCGGGCGCGCGGTGCTCGGCCTGCTGCCGGCGCAGGCGCAACTGCGCGCCGAGCGCCTGCACTTCGCCGGCCAGGACCTGCGCACGCTCGACGCCGCCGGCTGGCGCGCGCTGCGCGGCCGGCGCATCGCCATGGTGATGCAGGACCCGAAGTACTCGCTGAACCCGGTGATGCGCGTCGGCGCGCAGCTCATCGAGGCGCTGCGCTGCCGCGAGCCGGGGCTGTCGGCGCGCGCCGCCCGCGAGTGCGCGCTCGAACGCCTCGCCGGGGTGCGCATCCGCGAGCCGGCGCGGGTGTTCGCCAGCTACCCGCACGAGCTGTCGGGCGGCATGGGCCAGCGCGTGATGATCGCGATGATGGTGGCGGGCGGGCCGGAGCTGCTGATCGCCGATGAGCCGACCTCGGCGCTCGACGTCACCGTGCGCCTGCAGATCCTGGCGCTGCTCGATGCCGCGGTGGGCGCCCGCGGCATGGGCCTCGCGTTCATCAGCCACGACCTCAACCTGGTCGCGGACTTCTGCGACCGCGTGGTGGTGATGTACGCCGGGCGCGTGCTGGAGACCCTGCCCGCCGCCGGGCTGCACGCCGCGCGCCACCCGTACACGCGCGGCCTGCTCGATGCGCTGCCGCGGCTCGACCGCCCGCGGGCGACGCTGCCGGTGCTGGCGCGCGACCCCGCCTGGCTCGATGGGGACGGGCGGTGATCCGCGTCGACGGCCTCGAGGTGCGCTTCGGCGACTTCACCGCGGTGCGCGGCGTCAGCTTCACGGTGGCCGAGGGCGCGTGCTTCGGCCTGGTCGGCGAGTCGGGTTCGGGCAAGTCCAGCGTGCTGCGCGCGCTCGCCGGGCTCGACGGCGAGCGCGGCGGGCGCATCGAGATCGCCGGCGCCGCGCTCGCCGCACGCCCGGACAAGGCCGCGCGCCGGCGCGTGCAGATGGTGTTCCAGGACCCCTACGGCTCGCTGCACCCGCGCCACACGGTCGACGCCGCGCTCGCCGAATGCCTGGCGATCCACCGCCTCGACCGCCGCGACGCACGCATCCGCGCCGTGCTCGACGCGGTCGGGCTCGGCACGCGCCTGCGCTACCGCTACCCGCACCAGCTCTCCGGCGGCCAGCGCCAGCGCGTGGCGATCGCCCGCGCGCTGATCCTGGAGCCGCGCGTGCTGCTGCTCGACGAGCCGACCTCGGCGCTCGACGTCTCGGTGCAGGCGGAGATCCTCAACCTGCTGGCGGCGCTGCGTGCCGAGCGCCGGCTGACGCTCGTGCTGGTCAGCCACGACCTCGCCGTGGTCGCGCACCTGTGCGAGCACATCGCGGTGATGCGCCAGGGCGTCATCGTCGAAACCTTCGACCGCGCCGCCCTGCAGCGCGGCGCGTTCACCCACCCGTACACGCGCGCGCTGTGGCAGGCGAGCGGCCCGTACCGGCGCGAACACGCCGCCGCGCTGCTGGCGCAGGCCGCCGACGACTGACGCCCCCGGACATCCGCATGCCGCTGCTCGCCATCGCCCCGCCCGCCTTCGACGTCGACCTCGCGCTCGCCTACGCCACGCCCGACAACGTCTGCGGCCGCCCGCTCTACGCGCGCGCCGCGGCCTACCTGCACCGCGACGCCGCCGCCTGCCTGCAGCGGGCGATCGCGCTCGCCCGCCCGCTCGGCCTGCGCCTGCGGCTGTTCGACGCCTTCCGCCCCACCGAGGCGCAGCAGGCGCTGTGGGAGGCCTGCCCGCTGCCCGGCTTCGTCGCCGCGCCGGCCGAGGGCTCGGCGCACTCGCGCGGCGTCGCGGTCGACCTGACGCTGCTCGACGCCGCCGGCACGACGCTCGACATGGGCACGGCCTTCGATGACTTCAGCCCCCGGAGCCGGCACGGCGACGCCACGGTGAGCCCCGCCGCGCAGCGCAACCGCCTGCTGCTGCTCGGCCTGATGCGCCTCGCCGGCTTCGAGCACCATGCCGACGAGTGGTGGCACTACCACCTGCCCGACGCCGCGCGCTACCCGCTGCTCGGCGATGCCGCGCTCGGCGGCGACGGCCTCATGCCGCGCTGAAGGTCGCCGGCGGGCACGAAAAAGCCGGCCCGGGGCCGGCTTTGCGGGGCGGCGCGAGGGCGCGGCCTAGCGCTTCATCATCTCGAAGAATTCGCGGTTGATGCGGGTGTTCTTCAGGCGGTCGAGGATGAACTCCATCGCCTGGAGTTCGTCCATCGGGTGCAGCAGCTTGCGCAGGATCCACATCTTCTGCAGGTCGTCGGGCTCGGTGAGGAGCTCCTCGCGGCGCGTGCCCGAACGGTTGATGTCGATCGCCGGGAAGATGCGCTTCTCGGAGATGCGCCGGTCGAGGTGGATCTCCATGTTGCCGGTGCCCTTGAACTCCTCGTAGATCACGTCGTCCATGCGCGAGCCGGTCTCGATCAGCGCGGTGGCGACGATGGTCAGCGAGCCGCCCTCCTCGATGTTGCGCGCGGCACCGAAGAAGCGCTTGGGGCGGTGCAGCGCGTTGGCGTCGACGCCGCCGGTGAGCACCTTGCCGGAGCTCGGCACCACGGTGTTGTAGGCGCGCGCGAGGCGGGTGATGGAATCGAGCAGGATGACCACGTCGACCTTGTGCTCGACCAGCCGCTTGGCCTTCTCGATCACCATCTCGGCCACCTGCACGTGGCGCGCCGCCGGCTCGTCAAAGGTCGAGGCGATCACCTCGCCGCGCACCGTGCGCTGCATCTCGGTGACTTCCTCGGGACGCTCGTCGATCAGCAGGACGATCAGGTAGCACTCGGGGTGGTTCGCCGCGATGCTCTGCGCGATGTTCTGCAGCATCACGGTCTTGCCGGCCTTGGGCGGGGAGACGATCAGGCCGCGCTGGCCTTTGCCGATGGGGGCGATGAGGTCGATGATGCGGGCGGTGATGTCTTCGGTGCTGCCGTTGCCACGCTCGAGCGTGAGGCGCTTGGCCGCGTGCAGGGGGGTGAGGTTCTCGAACAGAACCTTGTTCTTGGAATTCTCCGGCGGCTCGTAGTTGATCTCGCTGACCTTGAGCAGCGCGAAGTAGCGCTCGCCTTCCTTCGGCGGCCGGATCTTGCCGCTCACGGTGTCGCCGGTGCGCAGGTTGAAGCGGCGGATCTGCGACGGCGAGACGTAGATGTCGTCGGGGCCGGCGAGGTAGGAGCTGTCGCCCCCGCGCAGGAAGCCGAAGCCGTCCTGCAGGATCTCGAGCACGCCGTCGCCGAAGATGTCCTCACCGTTCTTGGCGTGCGCCTTGAGGATCGCGAAGATCACGTCCTGCTTGCGCGAGCGCGCCATTCCCTCCAGGCCGAGACTCAGTGCGATATCGATGAGTTCGGCGGCGGACTTTCGTTTGAGTTCGGTCAGGTTCATGTGGAGTTCTTCGGGCGCGGGCGGCATATGGCCGGACATCACCCCCCACGGAAGGGGGAGCGAGATGCGTCTGGGAGGTCACCGGTCGTCCGGCTTGTTGTCGTAGCGATCGGGTTGTCGTAGCGATCGGGCGCGTAGTGGAAGGCGCGCCGGGAATTGCAAAAAAAGTTAACACGCGCATCGCGCCGGCGTCCAGAGTGCACGGACGCCGGCGCGTGCAGATCCGTCGTGCTCAGATCGTGCTCTCGATGAACGCGGTGAGCTGCGACTTCGACAGCGCGCCGACCTTCTGCCCCTCGACGTTGCCGTTGCGGAAGATCATCAGCGTGGGGATGCCGCGGATGCCGAACTTCGGTGGCGTCGCCGGATTGTCGTCGATGTTGAGCTTGACCACCTTGAGACGCCCGGCGTACTCGGTGGCCACCTCGTCGAGGATCGGCGCGATCATGCGACAGGGTCCGCACCACTCGGCCCAGTAATCCACCAGCACCGGCAGTTCGGCCTGCAGCACCTCGGCGTCGAAGGTGGCATCGGTCACATAAACGATTTGATCACTCACGGCATTCGCCTCCACAATTGGGCAGTAGTTTAGTGCGGGCGGAAGAAATCGGCTGGCCGACGGCGCAGAGAGGACTCGCTCGGGGGTCCGTTTCCGGATATCCCGCCGCGAACGGGACGGGAAAAGCGGCGATTGGCGGCGGTGAAGGCCCGTCGAAAGTGTCAAGGCGTTCGCCGGGCGTGTCAACTCGCCGCCTCGAACTACCCGCAGCGACCGCCCGCTTCCCGTCCTCCCGCGCTCCTGTGCGCCCACTCGGGATAACGAAAAACGTCCATGGAAACCAGCCATCTCACGTCTACCGCCTTCGCCTCGCTGCCCCTGCACGACAGTCTCCAGGAAGCCCTCGAAGACGGCGGTTTCACGCACTGCACGCCGATCCAAGCGGCCACCCTGCCGCTCGCGCTCGAAGGCCACGACCTTGCCGGGCAGGCGCAGACCGGCACCGGCAAGACCGCCGCCTTCCTGCTCGCGGCCCTGCACTACCTGATGACCACGCCGGTCGAGGAAGACCAGTCCGGCCCCTGGGCGATCATGCTGGCGCCGACCCGCGAACTCGCGCTGCAGATCCACAAGGACGCCGAGAACCTCGGCCGCTACACCGGCCTGCGCTTCTGCGCGGTCTACGGCGGCACCGGCTATGACGCCCAGCGCCGCGCGCTCGAGGAAGGCGTCGACGTCGTCATCGGCACGCCCGGCCGCATCATCGACTTCTACAAGCAAGGCGTGTGCAAGCTGAAGAACATCGAGGTCGTCGTGCTCGACGAGGCCGACCGCATGTTCGACCTCGGCTTCATCTCCGACATCCGTTACCTGCTGCGGCGCATGCCGCCACCGGCGAGCCGGATCAACATGTTGTTCTCGGCGACGCTGTCGGCGCGCGTGATGGAGCTCGCCTACGAACACATGAACGACCCGCAGGTGGTGAAGATCGAATCCGAGCAGATCACCGCCGACAAGGTCCGGCAGGTGCTCTACCACGTGTCGAAGGAAGACAAGATCGCCCTGCTCTGCGGCGTGCTGCACAAACATCAGGCACAGCGCACCATCGTCTTCGTCAACACCAAGCGCGGCTGCGAGGTGGTCGAAGGCTACCTGCTCGGCAACGGCCACGAATGCGGCGTGCTGTCGGGCGACATCCCGCAGAACAAGCGCGAGCGCCTGCTCGAGCGCTTCCAGCGCGGCGAGCTGCCGGTGCTGGTCGCCACCGACGTCGCCGCGCGCGGCCTGCACATCCCCGACGTCAGCCACGTGATCAACTTCGACCTGCCGCAGGACGCCGAGGACTACGTGCACCGCATCGGCCGCACCGCGCGCATCGGCGCCTCGGGCGACGCGATCAGCTTCGCCTGTGAGGAGTACGTGTACTCGCTGCCGGACATCGAGGATTACATCGGCCAGAAGATCCCGGTCGAGCCGATCACCGAAGACCTGCTGCTCGAGGTCGCCCCGCCGAAGCGCATCGAACGCGAGCGCACGCGCCCGCACGGCGCCCGCCCCGGCAGCGGCGGACGCACCGGCGGCCCGCCGCGGCGGCGCCCGTCCCGCCCGGTCGAGGGCTGAGGCGCCGCCTCAGTCGCCGTTCGCCAGCGTCAGCCGGAAGCGGGCGGCGGCGAGGTAGTCGGCCTCGGTCTCCAGGTCGACGCGCGTCAACGGGTGATCGTCGAGCCACCCTGGCGCGAAGCCGAGCCGCAGCTCGCGGCCGTCGACCGCCAGCGTCAGTGCCGGCAGGGGCGGATTCGAACGGCTGCGATGCAGCACCACCGCGAGGCGCAGCAGCACGCACAGGCGCAGCGCGAGCTCCGGGCTCGCCGACGCCGACGGCAGCGTCGCGAACACGTCCTGCGGCACCTTGCGCCGGTGCCCGCGCACCAGGGCCGCGAGCAGCGCCTGTTCGCTGCGCGAGAAGCCGGGCAGGTCGGCGTTGAGCAGCATGTAGTGCCCGTGCTTGTGGTACTGGCTGTGGGCGATCGACAGCCCCACTTCGTGCAGGCGCGCACTCCAGTCGAGCCAGTAGGCGACGTCCGCGTCCTCCAGCTCCCAGGCCGCGGCCACCTGCGCGCGCAGCCGCTCGGCGGTCGCGGCCACGCGTGCGCCGTGAGCCTCGTCGCAGCCGAAGCGATGCGCGAGCGCGGTCACGCTGCGATCGCGCACGTCCTCGTGACGCACGCGCCCCATCAGGTCGTAGATCAGCCCCTCGCGCAGCGCCCCGTCCGACACCCGCAGCGCCTCGATGCCGAGCCCCTCGAACACCCCGTGGAGCACGACGAAACCGCCGGCGAACACCTCGGCACGTTCGCGCTCCAGGTCGAAGCGCGCCGCGAGCGTCTCCGGGCTCTGGTCGAGCAGCTCGGCGCGCAGCCGCCGCAGGGCCTCGCGGCTGATGCCCTCCTCGCACCAGCCCTCGGCGACCACCACGTCGCGGATCGCCTTGATGCTGCCCGAGGCACCGATGGCCTCGCCCCAGGCCAGGCTGCGGAAGGCCCCCTCCACCGGCTCGACCTCCATGCCCACCGCCAGCTCGGCGCGGCGCAGGTCGGCCTCGCGGATGCGCTCGCCGCGGAAGTGGCGCTTGCTCATGCTCACGCAGCCCATGTGCAGGCTTTCCAGGCGCTGCGGCTCGAAGGCCTCGCCGACGATCAGCTCGGTGCTGCCGCCGCCGATGTCGATGACCAGCCGGCGGCCGCTGCCGGCCGTGGTGTGCGCCACCCCGAGGTAGATCAGGCGCGCTTCCTCGATACCGCTGATGATCTCCACGGGGTGGCGCAGCAGCGCTTCGGCGCGGGCGATGAAGCTCGCCCCGTTGCGCGCCTGGCGCAGCGTGTTGGTGCCGACGATGCGCACCCGCCCCGCCGGCAGGTGGCCGATGCGCTGCCCGAAGCGCGCCAGGCAGTCGAGCGCGCGGGACTGCGCCTCTTCGCTGATGACGTTGTCGGCGTTGAGGCCGGCGGCGAGCTGGACCATCTCGCGCAGGCGATCGAGCACCTGCACCTGGCCGTTGCCGGTGCGCACCACGATCATGTGGAAACTGTTCGAGCCGAGATCGATCGCGGCGAAGGAGTCGGTGGACATGGTGGTCGCTTCCGGAGCAGGCGGTCGTGGAACAGGGAACCCGCCGGCGCGGCCTCGGCACCGGCGTCACCTGCCGGTACCGGCGCCGCGCTGCGGCATCAGGCGGCGCGCAGGCCGCGCAGCTGGCGCGCCGTCAGCAGCCAGCCGAGCACGCCGGAGCCGGCCTCGGCGATCCCGGCGAATTCGATCAGCGCCGCGCCACCCTTGCGCAGCCCGATGCACGGGCGCGCCTCGCCACACAGCAGCAGTCCGGCGAGGCGGCCGAGATGGGGCTGATGCCCGACCAGCGCGACGGTGGCACCGGCGGGCTGCGCCGCGAGCCAGGCCAGCAGCATGGTCGGCGGATCGTCGGGCGCGAGGCCGTCGAGCGCCTGCAGCTCGCCGTAGCCGTAGGCCCGGGCGACGATGTCGGCGCTCTCGCGGGCGCGCAGCAGGTGACTCGACACCAGCACGTCGAGCGTCGGCACCAGCGCGCGCAGGCGGTTGGCCCCCTTGCGCAGGCGGCGGATGCCGAGCTCGGTCAGCGGCCGCTCGGCGTCGTTGCCGCCGGCGAGCCGGAAGCGCTCGGGGTCTTCGGCGAGTCCGTGGCGAATCAGCAGCAGTTTCATCAACCCTCCCCGGCGGCGGCCCGGCGGCCGCCGCGTCCGATGATCAGTGGTGCCGGGAAGTCGCAGGCGAAGGTGCTGCCCACGCCCACCCGGCTTTCGATCCGCATCTGGCCGCCGTGGCGGATGACCACGTGCTTGACGATGGCGAGCCCGAGCCCGGTGCCGCCATGCTCGCGGTCGCGACCGCGGTCGACGCGGTAGAAGCGCTCGGTCAGACGCGGCAGGTGGTGCGGTGCGATGCCGTCACCGTCGTCGACCACCTCCATGTGCGCACCGCGCTCGTCGGCGTACCAGCGCAGCACGATGTGCGAACCCGCGGGCGTGTGCCGCACCGCATTGAAGGTCAGGTTCGAGAAGGCGCTGCGTAGTTCCTGTTCGTTGCCCAGCAGCCAGAGCTCGGCGTCGACCTCGGTCTTGATCCGGTGCCCCGCCTCGCCCGACAGCGCGATGCCGTCCTCGGCGATCGCCGCGAGCATGCCCGGCACCGCGACCGGGCGCAGCGACGGGCGCTCGGTCTGGGTCTCGAGCTTCGCCAGCATCAGCAGGTCCTCGATGATGTGCAGCATCCGCGCCGACTGCTGCTGCATGCGCCGCAGCGGCTGCTGCCAGCGGCTGGCGCAGACGTCGTCGCTGTCGAGCAGGGTCTCGAGGTAGCCGCCGATCACCGTGAGCGGCGTGCGCAGTTCGTGCGAGACGTTGGCGACGAAATCGCGCCGCATCTGCTCCAGGCGGTGCAGGCGCGACACGTCGGTGGCGATCAGCAGGCGCCGCCCGCCACCGTAACGGCTGACGCGCAGCGACAGCGGCGGACCGTCGGGGGCCGGTGACGGGAAGTCGCACACGCCCTGGTAGTCGTGCCGCGCGAGGAACTGCACGAAGCTCGGATGCCGCACCAGAAAGGTGATGCGGCTGCCGGTGTCCTGCGGACGGCGCAGGCCGAGCAGCCGCTCGGCGGCCTGGTTGCACCAGAGCACGGCGTCGTCCTCGTCGAGCACCACCGCGGCGTCCGGCACGGCTTCGGCAGCCTCCTGGAACTTGCGCAGCACGGTGACCAGTTCGCGGGTGGCGGCGCGCAGCCGCCGCCGCCGCCGCCCCAGGTGGTAGTAGACCTCGCCCCAGACGCCTCCCGCCTCGGGACGGCGGCGGCGGCAGCCGTCACGCAGCCAGCGCTCGAAGCGGTAGAGCGACAGCAGTTGCGCCGCGAGCAGTGCCGCCATCGCCACGAACAACCCCGCGAAGGCCGCGCCGAACTCCGCGCCGACGGCCGTCCCCAGCGCCAGCACCGCGCACAGGCGCCAGATCGTCGTCGGCCACGGGCTGAGCAAGCGTCACACCCGCGTCGAGAAGCGGTAGCCGGAGCCGCGCACGGTCTGGATCAGGGCATCGTGGCCGCTGCCTTCCAGCGCCTTGCGCAGCCGCCGGATGTGCACGTCGACGGTACGCTCCTCGACGTAGACGTTGCTGCCCCAGACGCGGTCGAGCAGCTGCGAGCGCGAGTACACGCGCTCGGCGTGCGACATGAAGAACTCCAGCAGGCGGTACTCGGTGGGGCCGATCTCGACGTCGGCGTCGCCGGCGGTGACCCGGTGGCTCGCCGGGTCGAGGCGCAGGCCGCGGGCTTCGAGCGGCTCGTCGCCGGCCTGCGGCCCGCCGCGGCGCAGCACGGCCTTGATGCGGGCGACGAGCTCGCGCGGCGAGAACGGCTTGGTGACGTAATCGTCGGCGCCGCTTTCGAGGCCCTGGACCTTGTCCTCCTCCTCGACGCGCGCGGTGAGCATGATGATCGGGACCTCGCGGGTCAGCTCGTCCTTCTTCAGGCGCCGCGCGAACTCCAGCCCGCTCGCGCCCGGCAGCATCCAGTCGAGCAGGATCAGGTCCGGCAGGCGCTCGGCGATCACCGTCTGCGCCTGGCGCGCGTCGGCCGCCTCGCAGGTCTGATAGCCGGCACTGCCCAGCGCGAAGCTGATCATTTCCCGGATCGGCTGTTCGTCTTCCACGATCAGAATGCGCTTTTCACTCATCGTCGCTGGCTCCCGCAATGGCGGCGCCATTAAAGGCAAGGAATATGACACCCGCGTGAATTCGCGTCGATCCGATGACGGGCGTTTGACCGGCATGTGACGCTGCGGGGCTTTCGTTACCGCGTGATGACATATCCGGGGCTACCATTCCATCAGCCGGTCATTTGTGCTCTCATCCGGCCGCTTTGCCGACTCCGGGCCGCTGCCGCGGGCATGCCCGGGCCTTCGCAACCGGGAGGTTCATCATGAGTGTCGACAGCCCCTCCGGCATCGCCCCCTACCAGCCCCGGGACGATGAGGAGTACATGAACGAGGCGCAGCGCGAACACTTCCGCCAGTTGCTGCTCGCCTGGAAACGCGAGCTCATGGAAGAAAGCCAGCGCACCGTCAGCCACATGCAGGACGAACCCCTCAACCTGCCCGACCCGAACGACCGGGCGAGTCAGGAAGAGGAGTTCTCGATCGAACTGCGCGCGCGCGACCGCGAACGCAAGCTGCTGCACAAGATCGAGAAGTCGCTGAAGCGCCTCGACGCCGACGAATACGGCTTCTGCGAGCACTGCGGCTGCGAGATCGGCCTGCGCCGGCTCGAAGCGCGGCCCACCGCCGAACTCTGCATCGACTGCAAGCAGGTCGAGGAGCAGAAGGAAAAGAGCCGCGCCGCCTGAGCGGCGCGTCGTCGCCCACCCCGCCCGCACGGCGCCGGCGGCATGCCCGCCCGCGTGCCGGCGGCTGCCGCGTGCCCGCTAGCGGCCCGGCCGGATCAGGCCGCCCATCCCGTGTGCCTCCAGCACCTCGTGCAGGCGCGCGCGGATGGCCACGCCGCTCTCCATCGTCAGCGCCTCGGCGAGCAGTTCACGCGCCATCGCGAGCGGGATGCTGCGCACCATCCACTTCACCTTGAGCAGGTTGCCGAGGCTCATGCTGAGGCTGTCGACGCCCATGCCCATCAGCAGCAGCGCCGAGGCCGGATCGCCGGCCATCTCGCCGCACACGCTCACCGGCCGCGCCGCCTGGTGGGCGCGGCGCACGATCCATTCGATCACCCCCAGCACCGCCGGGTTGAGGTGGTCGTAGAGCTTGGCGACGCGGTCGTTGTTGCGGTCCACCGCCAGCAGGTACTGGGTCAGGTCGTTGCTGCCGATCGAGACGAAATCGACGCGGCTGGCGAGCAGCGACACCTGATACGCCGCCGAGGGCACCTCGATCATCACGCCGACGCGCGGGAAGCTCACCGGCAGCCCGTCCTCGACCAGTTCGGCGTGCGCGAGGCGCAGCAGTTCGATCGACTCCTCCAGTTCGGCGAGCACGGTGATCATCGGGAACAGGATCGACAGGTTGTCGGCCTTGGTCTCGGCGCCGGCGCGCAGCATCGCCCGCAACTGCGTCTTGAAGATGTCCGGCTGGTCCAGAAGGATGCGGATGCCGCGCCAGCCGAGGAACGGGTTCTCCTCCTGGATCGGGAAGTACGGCAAGGGCTTGTCGCCGCCGACGTCGAGGGTGCGCAGGGTGACCGGACGCGGCGCCATGCTCGCCAGCACGCGGGCGTAGGTCGCGGTCTGCTCGTCCTCGCCGGGGAAGCGGTCGCGCAGGAAGAAGTGCATCTCCGAGCGGTACAGGCCCACGCCCTCGGCGCCGCTGTCGCGCGCGGCGTTGATGTCGGCGAACAGGCCGGAGTTGGCGAGCAGGCGCACGCGGTGGCCGTCCGGCGTCTGCGCCGGCAGGTCGCGCAGCTCCTGCAGCCCCTTCGACAGCTCCGCCTCGGCGCGCGCGATCTTCTCGTACTCCTCGCGCAGCGCCGGCCCCGGCTGGATGCACACGCGCGCCGAGTAGCCGTCGACCACCACCTCGCGCCCGTTCAGGCGCGCCAGCGGCGCACCGCTGACGCCGAACACCGCCGGGATGCCGAGCCCCCGCGCCAGCAGCGCGACGTGCGAGGCACCGGTGCCGCGCACCGACACCAGGCCGGCGAGCTTCTCGGGCGGCACGTCGAGCAGTTGCGAGACGTTGATCTCCTCGCCGATCAGCACGCAGCCGCCGGGATAGTCGATCACGCTGCCCGACGACTCCTTGCGCAGGCGCTTGAGCAGGCGGTTGCCGAGGTCGCGGATATCGGCGGCGCGCCCGCTCAGGTAGGCGTCGTCCATCTCCTCGAACACGTTGGCGTATTCGGTGATGGTGGCGCGCAGCGCGCCGGGCGCCCAGTTGCCGGCGCGGATGCGTTCGAGCGTGCCGTTGACCAGGCTCTCCGAGCCGAGCAGCAGCGCATAGGCGTCGAACAGCGCCTGGTCGCCGGGCGAGAGGATCTTGCCGAGGCGCTCGCCGAGCTGGCGCAGTTCGGCGAGCTCGGCCTCCACCGCCTGGCGGAAGCGCTGCGCCTCGGCCTCAATCGCCTCGGGAGCGAGGACCTTGTCGGGCACCGAGGCGAGGTTGGCGTCGGGAAAGATCACCACCGCCTGGCCGATGCCGAGTCCCTTGGCACTCGCCACGCCTTCGAGGAAGACGGTACCGGCAAGGTCGTCGATGCGGTCGAGCGCCTGGCGCAGCTCGACCGAGGTGATCGACCCGGCGAGCTGCGCCGCCAGCGTGACCAGGAAGGCCACCTCCTCGTCGGTGTACTTGCGCTGCTCGCGCTGCTGCACCACCAGCACGCCCATCGCCCGCCGGCGGCGCACGATCGGCACGCCGAGAAAGCCGTGGTAGGGCGCCTCGCCGGTCGCGGCGATGAACAGGAAGGCGGAGTGATCGGGGGCGTTCTCGAGATTGACCGGTTCGGCGCGGTTCGCGACCAGGCCGATCAGGCCCTTGCCGAGCGGAATGCGCACCCGGCCGACGGCGCCCGGGCGCAGGCCGTCGGTGGCCATCAGCACGTGCTCGCCGCGGGCCTCGTCGAGCAGGTAGACCGAACAGACATCGGCCGACAACGCCGTCTTCACCCGTTCGACGATGAGTTCGAGCGCCTCGTCGAGGTCGTGGGCGACGTTGACCTCCTGCACGATGCGCTGCAGGGAGTCGAGCATGACGGCGGTCCTCGCAGTGTCGGAAAAAGCGGGCGGCCGCCCGGCTCCGTCCGCCGGCCCGTGACGACGGAGCGGCGGACGCGCGCTCGCGCGCGCTTCAGCGCAGCGGCGCGGGGCGGGATTCACCGCCGGGGGCCGGCGGCGGCAGCGCAGCACACGGCAGCGGGCGCTGCGCACCGACCAGTTGCGCCAGCACCGCGGCGGGCGGTTCGGGCGGTGTCGCCCCGAAGGCGAGGTGCGCCAGTTCGCGCAGCGCACGCAGGTACACGTTGCGCTTGAACGACACCACCGACTCCAGCGGGTACCAGTAGTCGACCCAGCACCAGTGGTCGAACTCCGGACGCTCGGAGCAGTCGAGGTGCACGTCGGTTTCGCTGCCACGCATGCGAAGCAGGAACCATACCTGTTTCTGCCCGATGCAGGTCGGGCGGCTGTGGCGCCGGATCAGGCGCTTGGGCAGCCGGTAGCGCAGCCAGCCCTTGGTGCAGCCCATCACTTCGACGTGTTCCGGACGCAGGCCCACCTCTTCGCCCAGTTCGCGGAACATCGCCTCCTGCGGGGACTCGTTACGCCGGATGCCACCCTGGGGAAATTGCCATGATTTCTGCCCGATCCGGCGCGCCCAGAACAAACGGCCTTCGTCGTTACAGAGGATGATACCGACGTTGGCCCGGAAACCCTCTGAATCAATCACTTGATGATCAACCCGTCGATATGCGTTGCGTTGCATTCTTTCACAAAGAGTAGACCTGCGCCAACTCGGCGCAAGCCCCCCGACAACGCGCCCGTGCCGCACCACCACGGCCCCTGCCGGTGCGCCGGCGGCGTCCCGGCGCAGCCCGGCGCGGAAGCGGAAAAGTGCCCGCGGCGGGCCTTCGCCGGCATTCGTGCCCGCGGCGGCCTGCTGCAGACGAAAATGGTGCACTGCAGCGCGCCGCTGCGGCACGCGGCTGCCGATTGCGGATGCACCGGGGCATCCGATACCCTGCCGCCCCGCGCCGGCACCGGGCCGGCGATGGTTGAGGAGGCTGCGGTGAGTCTGGCGATCTTCGACCTCGACGAAACCCTGATCGGCGGCGACAGCGACCAGCTGTGGGGGCGCTACCTCGCCAGCGTCGGCGCGGTGGACGGCGAGCGCTTCGTGCGCACCAACCGCGCGTTTCACCTGCAGTACCGTGCCGGCACGCTCGACATCGATGCCTACCTGCGCTTCGCCATGTCGCCGCTGGCCGCGCACCCGCTCGAACGGCTGCACAACTGGCGCCTGCAGTTCGTCGCCACGCGCATCCGCCCGCTGCTGCTGCCGAAGGCGCGGGAACTGGTCGAACGCCACCGCGCGGCGGGCGACACGCTGCTGATCATCACCGCCACCAACCGCTTCGTCACCGAACCCATCGCCGAGCTGTTCGGCATCCCCAACCTGCTCGCCACCGAGCCCGAGTTCACCGACGGGCGCTACACCGGCCAGCCCACCGGCATCCCCTGCTTCGCCGAGGGCAAGGTGCTGCGCCTCGACGCCTGGCTCGAGGAAACCGGTCACGATCTCGCCGGCAGCTGGTTCTACAGCGATTCGCGCAACGACATCCCGCTGCTGTCGCGGGTCGACCACCCGGTCGCGGTCGACCCCGACCCGGTGCTCGCCGAGCACGCCCAGGCCCGCGGCTGGCCGCAGTTGAGCCTGCGCGACTGAGCCGCCGGCGCGCCGCGCGCGCGGTGGCGGCCCTCGCGCCCGCATGCCGACCCACCCCCGTCCCACCGCACCACGCCCGCTGCGGGTGCTGCTCGCGCTCGCCGCGCTGGCGCTCGCGAGCCTCGTCTTCGCGCTCGCCCAGGGCAGCGTCGCGCTCGGCCCGGCCGAACTGTGGAACGGCCTGCGCGGAGCGCCGGGGCTCGCCGCCGGGGTGATCTGGGAGCTGCGCCTGCCGCGCGCGGTGGCGGCCTTCGCCACCGGCGGCCTGCTCGCGCTCGCCGGGGCGCTGATGCAGGTGCTGCTGCGCAACCCGCTCGCCGACCCCTACGTGCTCGGGGTGTCCGGCGGTGCCGCCGCCGGGGCGCTGTCGCTGATGCTGCTCGGCGTCGGCGGGCTGTGGATCAACGCCGGCGCCGGCGCCGGTGCGCTCGCCTCGATGCTGCTGGTGTTCGGCCTCGCCCACGGGCGCGGCGCATGGACGCCGCTGCGCCTGCTGCTGACCGGCGTGATCGTCGCCGCCGGCTGGGGCGCGCTGATCACCCTGCTGCTCGCGCTCGCCCCCGACCGCCAGTTGCGCGGCATGCTGTTCTGGCTGATGGGCGATCTCGCCGCGGCCCCCGCGCCCGGCGGCGGGCTCGTCGCGCTGGCGCTCGGCCTCGCCGCCAGCCTGCCGCTCGCCCGCGCGCTCAACGTGCTCGCCCACGGCGAGCTCACCGCGGCGAGCCTCGGCGTGGCGGTGCGCCCGCTGCGCCTGGCGGTGTACGCGCTCGCCTCGCTGCTCGCCGGCGCGGCGGTGACGCTCGCCGGCAGCGTCGGCTTCGTCGGGCTGGTGATCCCGCACCTGCTGCGCCTGGCGCTCGGCGCCGACCACCGCCTGCTGCTGCCCGGTTGCGTGCTCGCCGGCGGCACCCTGCTGACCGTGGCCGACACCCTCGCGCGCAGCCTGATCGCGCCGCAGCAGTTGCCGGTCGGGGCGATCACCGCGCTGCTCGGCGTGCCGCTGTTCCTCTACCTGCTGCACGGTTCGCGGCGCGATGATGACTGAGGCCGGCGCGCTGCTGGAGGTGCGCGGGCTGACGGTGACGGTCGCCGGCAAGCGCGTGTGCGAGGCGCTCGACTTCGCGGTGCGCCCGGGCGAGCGCTGGGCCGTGCTCGGCGGCAACGGCGTCGGCAAGACCACGCTGCTGCACACGCTGGCCGGGCTGCGCGCGCCCGCCGCCGGTACGGTGCACCTCGCCGGCGCGCCGCTGCAGCGACTGTCGCGGCGGGCGCGCGCGCAGCACCTGGGGCTGCTCGCGCAGGACCACGAGGACGCCTTCCCGGCACGCGTGCTCGAAACCGCGCTGATCGGCCGCCACCCGCACCTCGGCCGCTGGGGCTGGGAGAGCACGGCCGACCTCGCCGCGGCCCGCGCCGCGCTCGCCGAGGCCGGCCTGGCCGGGTTCGAGACGCGCAGCGTCGCCTCGCTGTCGGGCGGCGAGCGGCGCCGGCTCGGCCTCGCCACCCTGCTCGCGCAGGCGCCCGCGGTGCTGCTGCTCGACGAGCCCACCAACCACCTCGACATCGCCCACCAGATCGGCCTGCTCGGGCGCCTCGCCGCGCGCCTGCAGGCCGAGGGCCGGGCGTGGGTGATGGTGAGCCACGACCCCACGCTCGCCGCGCGCTTCTGCGACCGCGCGCTGCTGCTGTTCGGCGCCGGCGAGGCGCTCGCCGGCGCCTGCGCCGAGGTGCTCACCGCGGCGCGCGCGAGCCGGCTCTACGGCCACCCGCTGGCGCGCCTCGACGGTCCGGCCGGGCCGGTGTTCACGCCGCGTTGAACGCAGCGCCGCCGTGCACGGTCTCTGCCACGGTTGCACCCATCCCGAGGAGAACCGACCGATGACCGACACCTCCCACGGCGGCCTCACCCGCCGCGCCTTCGTCACCGCCCTGGCCGCCAGCGGCTTCGCGCTCGCGGTGCAGCCGATCGCCGCCGAGACCATCCTCACCCCCGCCGACGGGCTCGACACCGGCACCGCCCGGATCGCCGTCGCCAGCGGCGAGCTGCCGGTCTACCACGCGCGCCCGGCCGGGCGCGGCGACTGCCCGCTGATCCTGGTGGTGCAGGAGATCTTCGGCGTGCACGAGTACATCCGCGACGTCTGCCGGCGGCTCGCCCGCGCCGGCTACGCGGCGATCGCCCCCGAGCTCTACTTCCGCCAGGGCGACGTGAGCCAGATCGCCGACGTCCAGACCATCCTCAAGGACGTGGTCGCCCGGGTGCCCGATGCGCAGGTGCTCGCCGACCTCGACGCCTGCCTCGCCTGGGCCGGCACGCAGAAGTTCGCCGATGCGGGCCGCGCCGGCATCACCGGCTTCTGCTGGGGCGGGCGCATCGCCTGGCTGTACGCGGCGCACAACCCGCGGCTGCAGGCCGCCGTGGCCTGGTACGGGCGGCTCGAAGGCGCGAGCAGTGCGAACACGCCGCAGCAGCCGCTGCAACTCGCGTCCACGCTGACGGTACCGGTGCTCGGGCTCTACGGCGAGGCCGACCAGGGCATCCCGCAGGACAGCATCGAGCGCATGAAGGCGGCGCTGGCGCAGGGCCGCAGCGGCTCGGCGTTCGTCGTCTACCCCGGCGCCTCGCACGCCTTCCACGCCGACTACCGGCCGAGCTACCAGCAGGCTGCCGCCGAGGACGGCTGGAAGCGCCTGCTCGCCTGGTTCGCCGCCCACGGCCTCGCCGTCTGAGCCCGCCGCCGGGGCCGCCTCAGCGCGGCTGCGCGCCCGCGGCCCCGGGCTGGCTCAGCACCTCGGTGACCCGCAGCGCGAGCCGCGGCCCGCCCGGCACCTCCCATTCGATCGCCTGGCCGACGCCGAGCCCGAGCAGCGCGCTGCCGGCCGGCGCCAGCACCGACACCCGGCCGGCCGTGATGTCGCTGTCGCGCGGGTAGACCAGGGTCAGTTCGAGCTGGCGGCCGGTGGTCTCGTCGAGCGCGCGCAGCGTCGAGTTCATCGTCACCACGCCAGCCGGCAGCGCGTGCGACTCGACGATCTCGGCGCGATCGAGCTCGGCGCGCAGCGCGGCGGCGCCGGGTGCGTCGCGGAACTCGCGGCTGTCGAGCAGCGCGTCGATGCGCTCGGCGTCGAGGCGGGTGATGGTGATCGGTACGGTGGGTTCCATGGCGTGTCCTCCTCAAAAAAGTACAGCCCCGGCGCGGAACGCCGGGGCTGGCGGTATGTCGCTGTCGCGCGGGCCAGGCGGCCCGCTCGTGGAAAGCGCAGTCTAGCGCCGCGCCGGGGGTTCGGGCACCCGCTGCGGCGCGGCGGCAACAGGCGCGCTCAGTCCTCGCTGGCGACGGTCTTGTAGACGATCGCGCCGATGACGCCGCCGAGGAGCGGCGCCACCCAGAACAGCCACAGCTGCGACAGGTAGGCACCGCCGGCGAACAGCGCCTGCGAGGTCGAGCGCGCCGGGTTCACCGAGGTCTGGGTGACCGGGATGCTGATCAGGTGGATCAGCGTCAGGCACAGGCCGATCGCGATCGGCGCGAAGCCGGCCGGGGCGCGGCGGTCGGTCGCGCCCATGATCACGAACAGGAACACCGCGGTCATCACCACCTCGCAGACGAAGCCGGCGGTCAGGCTGTACTTGCCGATCGACAGCTCGCCGTAGCCGTTCGCCGCGAAGCCGCCGAGCTTCGCGTCGGCCTTGCCGGTGGCGATCAGGTAGAGCACGGCCGCCGCGGCGGTCGCCCCCAGCACCTGCGCGACCCAGTACGGCAGCAGCTCGCCGGCCGGGTGCCGGCCGCCGGCCACCAGCCCGGCGGTCACCGCCGGGTTCAGGTGGCAGCCCGAGATGTGGCCGATGGCGAAGGCCATCGTCAGCACCGTCAGGCCGAAGGCCAGCGACACGCCGAGCAGGCCGATGCCGACCTGCGGGAACAGCGCAGCCAGCACGGCGCTGCCGCAGCCGCCCAGCACCAGCCAGAACGTGCCGATGAACTCGGCGCCCAAACGCTTGCCCAGATTCATGATCCATCTCCCCATGACAAAAGGTTTCGGGGCCCGCGACCGGGACCCCGGAGGTCGCAGCATCCCGCCGAAACGGCTCTCGGCGATGGCGCGTGATGACGCAGGCCCGGTTCCCCCCGGACCGGACCGCCCGTCAAGACTAGGAGGCGCGGCGCGGCGGCCGCAAGCGCGGGCCGATGACGCGCCCCGGCGGCGCCCGTCACGCCCCCGTCACCGTCGCGGCCTAGCCTGACGCGGCCAGCCGAATGCCGGAGCCCGCCGCCATGCCCGACCCCCACGACCACCCGCGCCGGAACGTCCTGCACGGCTCCGCCCTGCGGCTCGACGCCACCGCTGCGCCCTGGGCAGGAGGCCCGGCCCGCGCGCAGCCCGCTCCCGCGCTGGTCGTGCCGGAGCGCGCGCGCCCGCAGGTCACCCACGGGCTGCAGTTCGGCGACGTCACCCCCGGCCGCGCGATCGTCTGGAGCCGTTGCGACCGCCCGGCGCGGATGCTGGTCGAGTACGCCACCCGCGAGGACTTCCGCGACGCCCGCCGCGTGCTCGGCCCCTGCGCGCTGGAGAGCGGCGACTACACCGCGCGCGTCGACCTCACCGGCCTGCCGGCCGATGCCGAGCTGTTCGTGCGGGTGCGCTTCGAGCGCCTCGACCACGCCCGCACGCCGGGCGACGCCGTCGGCGGGCGCCTGCGCACCGCATCGCGGGGGCCGCGCCCGCTGCGCCTGCTGTGGTCGGGCGACCCCGCCGGGCAGGGCTGCGACGTCGATCCCGAACGGGGCGGCATGCGCCTCTACGACACCATGCGCCGGCGCCGGCCGGACCTCTTCATCCACTGCGGCGGCGCGGTGCACGCCGACGGCCCGCTGCCGGCCGGGCAGCTCGTCGAGCACGGCCGTGTCTGGCGCAAGCGCGCCACCCCGGAGGTCGCCGGGGCCGACGCGGCGCTCGACGCGTTCCGCGGCCGTTACCGCGACAGGCTGCAGGACGCCGCGCTGCGCCGCTTCAACGCCGAGGTGGCGCAGGTATGGCTGTGGGACGACCGCGGGCCTGTCAACGCCAGCGCGGACGCCGGGCGCCTGGAGGTCGACCCGCACGACGCCGAACCGCGCGTGCCGCTCCCCGCCGCCCGGGCCTTCCTCGAATACGCGCCGCTGCGGCGCCTGTACGACGAGGTGGCGAGCCGCGTGTACCGGCACCTGCCCTACGGCCCGCTGCTCGACCTGTTCGTCGTCGACCCGCGCCGCCACCACGGCCCGGACCCGCACCGCCGCCCGCCCGCAGCCGACGCGGCCGGCGCCTTCCGCGGCCGTCCGCAGCTCGGCTGGCTGCTCGACGGCCTGCGCCACTCGCGCGCGACCTGGAAGCTCGTCGCCCTCGCCGGGCCGAGCAGCCTGGCGATGGCCGACGACGACGCGCCGGCGCTCGCCGGGCTGCTGCGCGGCCTGTGCGCCGCCGGGGTGCAGAACGTGGTCTGGCTGAACACCGGCGTGCACGCCACCGCCGCCCACCGGTACGCCCCGGCGTGCGCGGCGTTCACCGACGTCGACCCGTTCCGGGCGTTCGTCTCCGGTCCGCTCGACGCCGCCTCCGACCCGCGGGTGGCGTTCCAGAAGGTGCCGGAGGCCCCGAACGCCTGGCCGTGCGCCGGCCTGCAGTGCTTCGGCGAGCTCGACATCGATGCCGCGACGCGCACGCTCGCCGTCGCCCTGCGCGACGTCGACGACCGCGTGCTGTTCCGCCGGTCCCTCGACCCCGCCTGAGCGCCGTGCCGGCGCCTCAGCGGGCGGCGGCGCGGGCGCCGGTGATCGCCGCCAGCGGCGCCAGCAGCACCTCGGCGCGGGCGAGCAGGCGATCGTCGGCGCCCATGTGCACCAGCCCGACGTAGCGCAGTTGTTCGACCGTGAGGCCGAGCCCGCCGCCGCCGGCGAGCGGCTCGGGGCCGCGCACCAGCAGGTGCAGCGCGTCGTTGCTGCGCAGCGCGAGCGCCGTCGGCGCGTGCACGCTGATGCGGTGCGCGGTGTACACCAGCGGCGCGGCGTAGAAGTCGTGCCCGGCGCCGCGCGCCTGCTCCAGCAGCGCGCAGGACAGCAGCGCCGCCGGGAACATCTGCGGGAAGCGCACGCGCCCTTCGAGTTCGTCGAACCAGTCGGCCTGGTCGGCCAGCGCGCCGGCGAGGAAGTTCTTCGCGTGCCCGGTGCTCGCGAACTTGCGCTTCAGGTACCAGTCGCCGTGCTGGCTGCGATCGGGCGCCGCGCGCAGCGGCGCGGCGAAGGCGCCGCAGGCGAGCCCGGCCTCGAACAGCGGCGCGCCACTGTGGCGCACCCAGCCGAGCAGCACCGCGGCGCCGGGCTTGCGGATCAGCACGCGGTGGGCGATCTGCAGCTCCGGCGCCTCGCGCCGCGTGCCGCTGCGCACCTCGGCGGAGAACGGCTCGCCCGGCAGCAGCGCCCCGGCGAAGGTCAGCTCGTAGTTGGTCCACGGCAGCCGTTCGGCGTCGGCCGGCGCCGGCGCCAGCCGGGCCAGCAGGTGTTCGAGCAGCGCTTCGAGCTGGAAGCCCAGCACCAGCGGCCCGCCGAAGGGGTTGCCGGCGATGCGCCCGCACTTGCGCGGGTCGTGGAAGGGGTTGAAGTCGTCGGTGGCGTTGCGCGCGGCATCGATGTGGATCTGCTGGTATACCCCGTCGAAACACACGTTGTCGCGCATGAGCCTGCTACCCTCCGCATCGCCCGCGCGCCGCTGCGCGCAGCGAGATCACCGCCAACCACGCGACCATCCGGCCGCACCTGCCTGGCCCACGCCAGTATCGAGGACCACACCCATGACCATCCAAGTCGGAGACCGCCTGCCCAACGGCACCCTGAGCGAATTCGTCGACAATGCCCGCGAAGGCTGTGCCCTCGGCCCCAACACGTTCAAGGTCGAGGAGCTGGTGCGCGGCCGGCGCATCGTCATCTTCGGCCTGCCCGGCGCCTTCACGCCGACCTGCTCGGCCCAGCACGCGCCCGGCTACCTCGCCCGCTACGACGAACTGAAGGCCGCCGGCGTCGACGAGATCTGGTGCCTGTCGGTCAACGACGCCTTCGTCATGGGGGCCTGGGGCCGCGACCTCAAGGCCACCGGCAAGCTGCGCATGATGGCCGACGGCAGCGCCGAGTACGCCCGGGCGCTCGGCCTGGAGCTCGACCTCACCGCCAAGGGCATGGGCGTGCGCTGCCGGCGCTTCTCGATGCTGGTCGAGGACGGCGTGGTGCGCATCCTCAACCTCGAAGCCCCGGGCAAGTACGAGGTCAGCGACGTCGAGACCCTGCTCGCCCAGCTCGCCGCCGGCTGAACCCGCCCCCGGGCGCCCGCCGCGCCGGCCTCAGCGTGCAGCGAGCTCCAGCGCGGCATCCCACAGCAGCTTGACGCCGGAGACGGCGAGGCCGACGTAGCAGACGACGTAGAACGGCCCTTCCGGCAGGCGCTTGTGCAGCACCACGCCCAGGCGCACGCCGATCAGCGCGAGCGGGATCAGGATCAGCGAGGTGGCGAGGTTGGTGCTGTCGAACTGGCCGAGCCACGCGTAGGGCAGGATCTTGGCGTAGTTGACCGCGGTGAAGAAGAACACCGTGATGCCGACGAACTCGGCGCGCGGCAGGCGCTGCGGCAGCAGGTAGGCCGCGAGCGGCGGCCCGCCGGCGTGGGCGAGGAAGCTGGTGAAGCCCGACACGCTGCCCCACAGCACCGCGCGCCGCGGATCGGCCGGCCGCGGCGCCAGCGGGCCGCCGCGGGTACGCCACACGTGGTGGACGGTGAAGGCCAGCGCCTCGACACCGATCAGCAGCTTGACCCAGGCGACGTCGATCGAGCGCCACATCAGCGCCCCGGCCAGCATGCCGAGCGTGGCGCCGCCCAGCAGCACCGGCAGCTGCCGGCCCGGCCGCACCTTGCGGAAGGCCCACACGCTCGCCAGGTCCATCACGCACAGCACCGGCAGCATCACCGCCGCGGCCTGCACCGGCGACACCACCAGCGTCAGCAGCGGCACCGCCACCACCCCCAGCCCGCCGCCGAACCCGCCCTTGGAGATCCCGACGATCAGCACCGCCGGGATGGCGGCGAGGTAGAACACGGTCGAATCGATCATCGCAGCCCCTGCGCCCCGCTATACCGGCGTCGATGTGCCGGCGAGTCCCGCAGCATAGTCGAGCCTGCACCGGCACGGGGCAGCGACCGCTGAACGCGCAGGTGGCCGCGCCCCGTGCCGCCGCCCGCCCGGCCTACGCCGGCGTCGCCCGGGCGACGCGCAGGCGCTGCAGCCCTGCCAGCCCGAGCGCCAGCAGCGCCGCCGCGTGCGGCTCGGGCAGCTCGACCAGCGGCGCCAGCGCGAAGCCGGCCCGGCCCTGCCCGGAGTACGCCACATCGCCGTCGAACGACGCGTAGCTGCTCAGGTAGGCCGTCAGCGCGTACTCGCCCGCCGCCAGGTCGAGCAGCGTCACGTAGTCGTACTGCGTCCCCAGGACGGGGTCGTAGAGATAGGTCTGGTCCCAGATCACCGTGCCGGCGACGTCGGCGAGGCGGAAGCTGAACTGGCTGTTCGAGTCCGGCACCGCGCTGCTCATCTCGAGCCGCCACCGCGACGGCGCGGCGATGCTGAAGCCCACCTCGAAGCCGGTGGTGGCGAGCGCCGTCACGCTGCCGCGCCCCGGCACGCCCGACGACCCCGCCGCGTACATCTCGGTGGCGGCGGTGAAGCCGAAGGCGCCGCCGTCCAGCGACGAGGTCTGCGCGGCCGCCCCGCTGCCGCTCGCGTTCGCCTCGTAGCCGCTGACGCCGAAGGCGCTGACGATCGCCGCGGCGTCGAACGGGCCGAAGTCGCCGGCCGCTGCGCTGTAGGCGTCGTGGCCGGTATCGCTGATGAGTTCGCCGTGGCCGAAGTCGAGGATGCTGGCGGTGCCGGTCACCGACACGTAGCGATGCTGGCTCAGCAGCTGGACGGGCCCGGCGTGGGCGGGGGCCTGTGACAGCATCAGGGCGCCGGTGGCGGCGAGGATTGTCATTGTTGTTGTGCGCGGCATGCCGGCGGTTCCTCGGTGGAGCCCGTGGGTGGGCGGGCACAGGGTAACAATCCCGGCATCCGGCGGCCTGCGTTACGCTGGGCCGTACGGCGCCTGCTGGCGCACCGCTTTCCCGCTGAACCCGTCTGCAGATCCGGAGGTACCGCTCCCATGTACAAGCTCGTCCTGCTGCGCCATGGCGAATCGGTCTGGAACCAGGAGAACCGCTTCACCGGCTGGACCGACGTCGGCCTGACCGAGAAGGGCCTGGCCGAGGCGCGCGCCGCCGGCCAGTTGCTGAAACGCGAGGGCTACGACTTCGACGTCGCCTACACCTCGGTGCTGCGGCGCGCGATCAAGACGCTGTGGACGGCGCTCGAGGAGATGGACCGGATGTGGCTCCCGGTGCATCACGCGTGGCGGCTCAACGAGCGCCACTACGGCGCGCTGCAGGGCCTGAACAAGGCGCAGACGGCGGCCGAGTTCGGCGAGGCGCAGGTGAAGATCTGGCGCCGCGCCTACGACGTGCCGCCGCCGCCGCTGGCCGACGGCGACCCGCGCATCGAGGCCGACGACCCGCGCTACGCCGACCTCGCCCCCGGCAGCTTCCCGCGCACCGAGTGCCTGAAGGACACCGTCGCGCGCTTCCTGCCGTACTGGCACGGGACCATCGCGCCGGCGGTGAGGAGCGGCCAGCGGGTGATCATCGCCGCCCACGGCAACAGCCTGCGCGCGCTGGTGAAGTACCTCGACGACATCTCCGACGCCGACATCGTCGAGCTCAACATCCCCACCGGCCAGCCGCTGGTGTACGAGCTCGACGCCGACCTGATGCCGATCCGCCACTACTACCTGGCCGACGACGAGGCGATCCGCGCCTCGATGCAGGCGGTGGCCAACCAGGGCAAGGCGACCGGCTGAGCGCCGGCTCCGCCCCGGCGGTCGGGGGCCGGCGGGTCCGCGCGACCGGCCCCGGCGAGGCTGCGCGCGCCCTGGCCGCCGGGCTGCAAGTTCATACCACGCAAGCGTTTTCGCGATGCGGCGGCGCCGCGCGCGGCGCTTTCCTTTGCGCGGCGGCGGCGGCAGAGTCGGGGGAAAGCCCGCTCCGCCCGGGCGCCGGCGCGGCGGCGGGCGTCACGGTTTCCCGAACCCCGTCCGGAGTGTGTGCATGAACGTGTTTTCCGATCCCCGCGTGGTGACCCGACTGACGCGCGACACGGTGGCGCTGGTGATGGCCGGCGGGCGCGGTTCGCGGCTGCGCCAGCTGACCAGCGGCCGTTCCAAGCCCGCCGTGCCCTTCGGTGGCAAGTTCCGCATCATCGACTTCGCGCTGTCGAACTGCGTCAACAGCGGCATCCGCCGCATCGGCGTGCTGACGCAGTACAAGAGCCTGTCGCTGCTGCAGCACCTGCAGCAGGGCTGGAGCTTCATGCGCGGGCCGTTCGGGGAGTTCGTCGAGCTGCTGCCGGCCGAGCAGCGCTCGGAGCTGAGCTCGTGGTACGCCGGCACCGCCGACGCGGTGTACCAGAACCTCGACTTCATCCGCACCCACCAGCCGGCCTACGTGCTGATCCTCGCCGGCGACCACATCTACAAGATGGACTACGGCGCGATGCTCGCGCACCACGTCGAGAGCGGCGCCGAGGTCACCGTGGGCTGCCTGGAGGTGCCGCTGGAGGAGGCGCGCGAGTTCGGCGTGATGGCGATCGAGCCCGATACGCGCATCACCGCCTTCACCGAGAAGCCCGCGGCACCGCAGCCGATCCCCGGGCGCCCCGACGTCGCCCTGGCGAGCATGGGCATCTACGTGTTCAACGCGCTGTTCCTGCTCGACTGGCTGTACCGCGACGCCGGCACCGACAACTCCACGCACGACTTCGGCCGCGACGTGATCCCGGCGGCGATCGGCGCCGCGCGGGTGTGCGCCTACCCCTTCCGCGACCTCTACGAGCCCGGCAAGCAGGGCTACTGGCGCGACGTCGGCACCGTCGACGCCTTCTGGCGCGCCAACCTGGAGCTGACCGAGGTGGTGCCCGAACTCAACCTCTACGACGACCGCTGGCCGATCTGGACGCGCTTCGAGCCGTCGCCGCCGGCCAAGTTCATCCTCGGCGGCGCCGACGGCAGCGGCGTGGCGGCCGATTCGCTGGTCAGCGGCGGCTGCGTGGTCGCCGGCGCGGCGGTGCGCCGCTCGGTGCTGTTCACCCGCGCGCGGGTCGAGCCGGGCAGCACCATCGAGCAGTCGCTGCTGCTGCCCGACGCCCACGTCGGCCGCGGCTGCCGCATCGTGCGCGCGATCATCGACGAGGGCTGCCGGGTGCCCGACGGGCTCGCGATCGGCGTCGACGCCGAGGCCGACCGGCGCCTGTTCCACCGCACCGACAGCGGCGTGACCCTGGTCACGCGCGAGATGCTGGAGAACCTCGGCGGCTGATGCTCACCCCGCCGCGGTGAGGCGGTCGCGCTGCCGCAGCGCGGGGAACCAGCGCATCCACAGCGCCACCACCAGCAGGGTGCCGACGCCGCCGAGCAGCGCCGCCGGCACCACGCCGAACCACGCCGCGGTGAGGCCCGACTCGAACTCGCCGAGCTGGTTCGAGGCGCCGATGAACACCGAGTTGACGGCGCTGACGCGCCCGCGCATCGCGTCGGGGGTTTCGAGCTGCACCAGCGCGCCGCGGATCACCACGCTGATCATGTCGGCGGCGCCGAGCACGAACAGCGCCCCCAGCGACAGCGGGATCGAACTCGACAGCGCGAAGACGATGGTCGCGACGCCGAACAGCGCGACGCTGGCGAACATGATGCGCCCGACGTGGCGCTGCAGCGGCACGTAGGCGAGCAGCACCGACAACACGATCGCCCCGGCCGCCGGCGCCGAGCGCAGCAGCCCGAGCGCCCACGGGCCGGCGTGCAGGATGTCGCGGGCGTAGATCGGCAGCAGCGCGGTGGCGCCGCCGAGCAGCACCGCGAACAGGTCGAGCGAGATCGCGCCGAGCACCACCGGCCGGCTGCGGATGTAGGCGATGCCGGCGAACAGCGAGGCGAGCCCGAGCGGCTCCCTGACGCGCTGCGGTGGCGTCTCGTAGCGCACCCCCTGCACCAGCAGGCTGGCGACCAGGAAGCCGGCGGCAGCGCAGGTGTAGACCACCGCCGGGCCGGCGACGTAGATCACGCCGCCGAGCGCGGGGCCGAGGATGATCGCGGTCTGCATCGCCGCGGCGCTCGCCGCGACCGCGCGACCGAGCCAGCCCGCCGGCACCAGCGCCGGCAGCAGCGCCTGCATGGTCGGCATCTCGAAGGCGCGCGCCGCGCCGATCAGCACGATCAGCGCGTAGATGCCGGCCACCGGCAGCCAGCCGCCGGCGCTGCCGCTGGCGAGCAGCAGCGCCGCCACGCACTGCACCCACTGGCAGGTGCGGGCGATGCGCCGGCGGTCGAAGCGGTCGGCGACCTGCCCGGTCACCAGCACCAGCAGCAGCGCCGGCAGGAACTGCGCGAGCCCGATCAGCCCGAGCGCGAGCGCGCTGCCGGTGCGCTCGTAGACCTGCCAGCCCACCGCCACGCCGGTCATCTGGTAGGCCATCGCCGTCGCCACGCGGGCGAGCCAGAAACGGCGGAAGGCGGGGTGATGGCGTAGCGGCAGGGCGTCGGCGGTGCTCATGCGCGGGCGGGTCCGGTGCGGTTAGCGGACACGCAGTGTAGGCGTTCCGGGCGTCGCGGGGAGAGGAGCCGGCGTGAGGGTGCCTTCCCGTCACCGGCCGCCGGAGTCGAAAAGCCCCCTCATCCCCACCCTTCCCCCGGCGGGGGAAGGGCTAGGCGGGCGGGCCGACGTGGTGGCGGATCAGCGGGCGCTGCGGGCCGCTGTGCAGCGCGCGCACGCGGGCTTCGGTCACCGCGTCGCTGCGGGTGACGCGGCCGTGGTGGCGCAGGTGTTCG
The DNA here is from genome assembly GCF_004341245.1 of Plasticicumulans lactativorans. GTDB lineage: Bacteria > Pseudomonadota > Gammaproteobacteria > Competibacterales > Competibacteraceae > Plasticicumulans_A > Plasticicumulans_A lactativorans. The sequence goes on from NZ_SLWY01000007.1 coordinate 66,574, forward strand.
ACCCAGGACTCGTCGACGAAGAACTCGATCCAGCGCGTCGGCACGTCGGTGTCCTGGAACAGGCCCCAGCTCACCGCGCCGTTGCGCCGGCGCATGCGCGCGACCGCCTGCATCGCGGCGACGAATGCCCCGGCCTGCGCCGGCGCGATCGTGTACTCGACGGTCACCAGCACCGGCCCGCGGTCGTGCTCGATCTCCGTGCTGGCGAGCGGCGCCGGCCAGTGCAGCGACGGCGACAGGTCCTCGGCCCCGGCGCAGGCGAGCCGGAAGCGCGCGGTCAGCGGGATGCCGAGCGCGAGCCCCGCCGCCGCCGCGAGCAGCGCGACGGTCGGCGAGGCCTGCGTGGCGACCACGCCCCAGGTCGCCGCGCCGGCGGCCATCGCGCCGTTGAACGCGAGCATGTAGACGGCCAGCGCCCGCGCCCGCACCCACGGCGGTGCGACGCTCTGCGCGGCGACCTGGAATGACGACAGCACCGCGATCCACGCCGCGCCGCTCGCCAGCATCACCGGCACCAGCAGCCACACCGAAGGCAGCAGCGCGAGCGCGACCAGCACGCCGGCGTACAGCGCGCTCGCCACGGCGATCAGGCGGTCGGCCGAGGCGCGCTCGCGCAGCCGCGGCAGCACGAAGGCGCCGCCGACCGCGCCGAGGCCGACGCAGGCGAGCAGCGCGCCGTAGACCGACGCGCCGCCGTCGGGCAGCCGGCGCACCAGGAGCGGCAGCAGGCCGAGTCCGGCGCTCGCGAAGACGAAGAACGCGAGCGCGCGCGCCAGCACCGCGTGCAGCGCCGGTGCGCTGCGCGCGTAGCGCCAGCCGGCGCGCAGCGCGCCGAAGAAGCGCTCGGACGGCAGCGTCTGCACGACCTCGGCGCGCCGCCAGCCGGCGAGCACACCGATGACGCCGGCGAAGGAGACCGCGTTCAGCGCGAAGGTCGCCCACGGGCCGACGGTGCTGACGATCAGCCCGGCGAGCGCCGGGCCGACCGCGCGGGCGACGTTGATGCCGACGCTCGACAGCGCGACCGCCGCCTGCAGCTCGGGCTTCGGCACCAGCTCCGGCGTCAGCGCCGCCCAGGCCGGCGCCATCAGCGCCGCGCCGGCGCCGAGCGCGGCGGTCAGCACGAGCAGCAGCACCGGCGTCATCAGGCCGAGGTAGGTCGCCGCGGCGAGCGCGGCGGCGACCACGGCCATCCACACCTGCACGCCGATCAGGAAGCGCCGGCGGTCGACGATGTCGGACAGCGCCCCGGCCGGCAGCGCCAGCGCGAACATCGGCGCCGCGCCCGCGGCCTGTACCAGCGACACCAGCAGCGGGCTCGGCGACAGCGTCGTCATCAGCCAGCCGGCGCCGACCTCGTGCATCCAGGTGCCGATGTTCGATGCGATCGCGGCGAGCCACAGCCAGCGGAACACGCGGTGGCGCAGCGGGCTCCACGCGTTCGCGGCCGGCGCGCCGGCGCCCTGCGGGTCGGGGGGCATCGCGGCGGCCATCAGAAGGCGAAGCACGAACAGCCGAACGCGCCCCAGAAGCCGTGCAGGTCGCTGGCCGCGACCGGCACCTGCGCCTGGCGCGCGCGTGCGTGCGCGTGGCCGTGGACCGCGCAGGCGCCGGCGCAGCAATGCGGCAGCGCCGCCGCCGGCAGCGGGCGGTGGTGGCCGGGGACGATCGCGACCGGCGACCACTCCGGCAGCACCGGCAGCGGCGGCGGTGCCAGCGGGGCGAAGTCGTCGGCGGCGTGGACGATGCGCCCGCCGACCACGGTCAGCACCGATTCGATGCCGCGGATGTCCTCCTCCGGCACCGTGAAGTAGTCGGCCGACAGCACCGCCAGGTCGGCGAGCTGGCCGACGCGGATCTGCCCCTTGTTGCCCTGGTCCGACGAGAACCAGGCGCTGCCGAGCGTCCACAGTTCGAGCGCGGTCTCGCGCGACAGACCCTGCGGGGCGAGCGCGAGCCCGCCGACCGTGCGCCCGCTCGCCAGCCAGTACAGCGCCGTCCACGGGTTGTAGCTGGCGACGCGGGTGGCGTCGGTGCCGGCGCCGACCGGGATGCCGAGTTCGAGCATGCGCGCGACCGGCGGTGTCGCGCGCGCGGCCTCGGCGCCGTAGCGGCGCACGAAGTACTCGCCCTGGAACGCCATGCGGTGCTGGATCGCGATGCCGCCACCGAGCGCGCGGATGCGCTCGAGGTTGCGCGGGGTGACCGTCTCGGCGTGGTCGAAGAACCACGGCAGCCCGGCGAAGGGGATGTCGCGGTCGACGCGCTCGAACACGTCGAGCATGCGCGCGATCGACTCGTCGTAGGTCGCGTGCAGCCGGAACGGCCAGCGCTCGGCGACCAGCCGGCGCACCACGGCTTCGAGCTCCGCTTCCATGCGCGCCGGCAGGTCGGGGCGCGGCATCACGAAGTCCTCGAAGTCCGCGGCCGAGAAGGCGAGCATCTCGCCGGCGCCGTTGTGGCGGTACCAGTCGTCGCCGCCGCGCAGCGGCACGGTCTCGGTCCAGTGGGTGAAGTCGTCGAGCTCCTGGCCCGGGCGCTGCGTGAACAGGTTGTAGGCGACGCGCACGGTGAGTTCGCCGGCGGCGGCGAGCCGGTCGATCACCGCGTAGTCGTCGGGGTAGTTCTGGAAGCCGCCGCCGGCGTCGATCGCGCTGGTGACGCCGAGCCGGTTCAGCTCTCGCATGAAGTGCCGCGTCGAGTTCGCCTGCTGCTCGACGGGCAGCTTCGGCCCCTTGGCGAGCGTCGCGTAGAGGATCATCGCGTTCGGCCGCGCCAGCAGAAGCCCGGTCGGCTCGCCGGCGGCGTCGCGCTCGATGCTGCCGCCGGGCGGCTCGGGGGTGTCCCGGGTGTAGCCGACGGCGCGCAGTGCGGCGCGGTTGAGCAGCGCGCGGTCGTAGAGGTGCAGCACGAACACCGGCGTGTCGGGAGCCGCGGCGTTGAGCTCGTCGAGCGTCGGCAGGCGGCGCTCGGCGAACTGGAACTCGGTCCAGCCGCCGACGACGCGCACCCACTGCGGCGCCGGCGTGCGCGCCGCCTGCTCGCGCAGCAGGTGCAGCGCATCGGCGAGCGAGGGCAGCCCCTCCCAGCGCAGTTCGAGGTTGTAGTTGAGGCCGCCGCGGATCAAGTGCAGGTGCGAGTCGTTGAGGCCGGGGATCACGCGGCGGCCGCCGAGGTCGACGACGCGGGTGGCGGGCCCGCGCAGCGCCATGGCCTCGCGCGCGTCGCCGACCGCGACGAAGCGCCCGGCGCGGATCGCGACCGCCTCGGCGGTGGGCCGCGCGCGGTCGACGGTGTGGAAGCGTCCGTTCAGCAGGATCAGCTCGGCGGTATCGGCGGTCATCGCGAAGGCTCCGGCAGGGGGTGGAACGGGGACGACCGCCGCGTCAGCGCGACAGCCAGCCCGCGAGCAGCCGCGTGTACGGCGGCATGATCACGCAGACCACGAGCACGACGATGGTCAGCGCGATCATCAGGTTGGACGTGGCGGCGCCGGCGAGCCAGGGCCAGCGCGCGAACGCCGGTGCCCACAGCGCCGGCACCAGCAGCGTCAGCGGGTAGATCACCGACAGCGTCATCAGCACCTGCTTCCAGCGCGGCGGCGGCGGTGCGCCCGGCGGCGTGAACCAGAACTCCGGCCCCGAGTGGGCCTCGGGCGCGTCGGTGCCGTCGGCGAGCAGCGGGCGCACCTCGTCGATCAGCGCGGCGCGCTCGGCGGAGCCGAGCCAGGCGTCGAGGTGCGCGGCGCGGTCGAAGCGCACCACGACGGTGTACGGCGCGCCGCGCACGCCCGGGCGGATCACGCTGACGCCGAGGTGCCCGGGCCACTGCGCGGCGACCGGCATGATCCGCGCGAGCCAGCGCTCGTAGGCGGATTCGGCGCCGGCGCGCACGCGGTGGCGGATCGCGACGCTGACGTGCTCGACGTGGCCGGGCGGGAAGCCCGCGCCGGCGGCGGGCGCGGCGTTCACGTGCGGATGCTGCCGTGCCACTGGCCGCGCTGCGGCGCGCCGTGCACGCGCGTGTAGGCGTAGTCGACGCCCATGCCGTAGGCGCCGCTGTGCTCGCGGACGATCGCCATGACCTCGTCGTAGTGCTCGCGCCGCGCCCAGTCGCGCTGCCATTCGAGCAGCGTCTGCTGCCAGGTCAGCGGGCGGATGCCGGCCTGGATCATCCGCAGCATCGAGTAGTCGTGCGCGTCCTTGCTGGTGCCGCCGCAGGCGTCGGCGACGACGTAGACCTCGTAGCCGTCGAGCATCGCCGAGTTCGCCGCCGAGTTGATGCAGACCTCGGTCCACAGGCCGGAGAGGATCAGCTTCCTGCGGCCGCTGCCGTTGATGGCGTCGCGGACCTTGGCGTCGTCCCACGAGTTCATGCTGGAGCGCTCGAGCAGCGCGGCGTCGGGGAAGACGTCGAGCAGCTCCGGCCAGGTGTAGCCGCTGAAGGACTCGGTCTCGACCGTCGTGATGAAGGTCGGCACGCCGAACACCCGGGCGGACTTGGCGAGCGCGACGACGTTGTTCTTCAGCGTCTGGCGGTCGATGTTGGCGACGCCGAAGGCCATCTGCGGCTGGTGATCGATGAACAGCAGCACGCTGTTGTCGGGGGTGAGCTGTTCGAGGGCGGTACGGTCGGTCATGGCGTATCTCCGGTTGGCGGCCGTCGGCGGACCCGACGGCCGGAGGCGCCCCCACCGGTGCAGCGTTCGGGCCAGCATCGGCAAGTACCGATGGCACCGGGCCTTGCACCGAACCGCTTCCGGGGGGCGCGCGGCCAGTGTTGCAGCGCTTGTCGCATCTTTTGTTTCAACGTTGCAGGGCCATGCGACAAATGCCACAAAGCATCCGCCCTGCTCCACACCCGTCGACGTGACCCGATGACCGCACCCCCCGCCCCGAACGGCCCCGGTTTCACCGCGCTGCGCGCGGACATCGAACCGCTGCTGCGCGACTTCACGCTCGGCGAGCACGACGGCCGCCTGCTGCTGCAGGGCCGGCGCATGCTGGTGCAGTCGGCGCGCTCGCTCGGCCAGCTGCGCGAGGAGCTGATCCACCTGCTCGGAACCGAACTCGCACGCGGCGTGCTGAAGCGCTACGGCTACCAGGCCGGCTTCCAGGACGGCCATGCGCTGTGCCAGTGCCACCCCGGGCTGCCGGTCGAGCAGCAGATGCACCTCGGCACCGTGCTGCACCAGAAGAAAGGCCACGCGCGCATCGAGACCGAGCCCGAAGGCACGCACGTCGACCTGGCGCGCGGCGTGCTCGACATCCGCTCGCGCTGGCACGATTCGGTCGAGGCCGAGCAGCACCTGCTGCTGCACGGCCCGAGCGCCGAGCCGGTGTGCTGGACGCTCGGCGGCTACGCGGCCGGGCACCTCAGCTACCTGCTGCGCCGCGAGGTCGTCGCCGTCGAGACCACCTGCCGCGCCCAGGGCCACCCCTACTGCCGCTTCCGCGTCGGCTTTCGCGAGGAGATGGAAAAGCACTTCCCCGGCTGCGCGGACGATTACCGCCGCCTCGACCTCGGCCACCTGTTCCACGAGCTGGAGCAGACCGTCGAGGCGCAGCGGCGCACCATCCGCGAACTGCGCGAGCGGCTCGACGCCGCGCCCCCGGCGGCGAACGCACAGGCGTTCGCGGCGCTGATCGGCCGCAGCCCGGCGCTCGCGCGCGCGGTGGACATCGCCCGCGCCGTCGCCGGCGTCAGCTCGACGGTGCTGATCACCGGCGAGAGCGGCACCGGCAAGGAACTGCTCGCGCGCGGCATCCACGCCGCCTCGCCGCGCGCCGCGGGGCCGTGGATCGCGCTGAACTGCGCGACGCTGACCGAGAGCCTGCAGACCACCGAGCTGTTCGGCCACGCCAAGGGCGCGTTCACCGGCGCCAGCGGCGCGCGCGCCGGGCTGTTCGAGGCGGCGAGCGGCGGCACGCTGTTCCTCGACGAGGTCGGCGAACTCAGCGCCTCGGCGCAGGCGGCACTGCTGCGCGTGCTGCAGGAGGGGGTGGTCGTGCGCCTCGGCGAGCACCGCGAGCGGCGCGTGGACGTGCGCATCGTCGCCGCCACGCACCGCGACCTCGACGAGCACGTCGCCCGCGGGCAGTTCCGCGCCGACCTGTACTACCGGCTCAACGTCGTCAGCATCCGCATGCCGGCGCTGCGCGAGCGCGGGAACGACGTGCTGCTGCTCGCGCAGACGCTGCTCGCGCACTTCGGCGCGCGCTTCGGGCGCAACCTGCAGGGGTTCGCCCCCGAGGTGCTGCGGCTGTTCCTCGCCCACCCGTGGCCGGGCAACGTGCGCGAACTCGCCAACGTGCTCGAACGCGCGGTGCTGCTCGCGCGCGGCCCGCACGTCGAGCTCGACGACCTGCCCGAACGCTTCGCCGCCGACGCCGCGTCCGCCGCCGCGGCGCCGCCGAGCGCGGGCGCGGGCGCCGCGCAGACCGAGCGCGAACGCATCGCCGTGGCGCTCGCGCGCAGCGGCGGGCGCCGCGAGGCCGCCGCCGCGCTGCTCGGCATCAGCCGCGCGACGCTGTGGCGGCGGATGAAACGCCTGGGCCTGGGCTGAGGCACGCAGCCGTCGTCGACCCCCCCCCGGGCCCGCGCGGCCACGCCGTCCGCACGTGATCTATATTCGGACTCGGCCCGGCCGCGCCACCGCCTGCCCGCGGCTGTCTGCCGGCACGGGCGGGAACCGCCCCCCGTCGGCAGAGGAGGTGCATGCCGTGATTTACCTCGACACCAACATGTATGGCGATGATCCGACGACCATCGTGTTTCCCAGCGTGCAGACCTGCATGGCCCTCGTCATCGAGACGGCCGCCGGCCTGATCGGGGTCCACCTGTCCAGCGACACCCAAAACCTCGACGCCAGAGCGGCGCACATCGGGGCGCACCTGGCGACGATGGGGCCGCTGGGCATCCAGCACCTCTACGGCATCACCCACCGCAACCGCTTCAGCCCCGGCATGGAACTGGTCCAGCTGAAATCCCAGCTGCGCTGCATCGCAGCGGCCGTCCACTACGCCGGCACGATCACCGGCATCCTGCTGCCCGGCGACGCCGTCAGCGCGGCGACGGATGACATCAAGGTGACCCGGAATCACGGCGGCGGCTGCCAGATCGGCTACGTCAAGAGCAAGGGCACCGTGAACACGACCGTGGTGCCGGGCTCCACGCCGCACCGGACCATCCACGCGGTGAAAGGCGTCACCAATCTCTACGGCGGCGACGACAACCAGGCCTCGATCGCCATCGGCCTGCCCGGCAACCCCGATTTCGGCGCGGTGACCCCCGACATGCTTTACCAGTTTCCGACGCAGGCCCAGGGTGCGCAGAAAGTAGGCTGCTGCACCATCCTCTGAAGCCTGGAAAGAAGCGCGCCACCACCGCCCCGGGCACGCGCAGGGCCCCTCCACGGCCCGCACGCCCCCATGCGTCGCACGCACGATGTTGCCGGCTACTGCTTGCGGAAGGGGACCGCCCCATTCCCCCGGCGCGCCACCGTCACGTCGCGCGCCGGGGGATCCGCGGGACCGGCACCGCGCGGGCGCTAGTCGCCGACCAGCACGATGTGCAGCTGGATCGGGCCGTGCGCGCCCATCTGCAGCTTCTGCTCGATGTCGGCACTGCGCGAGGGGCCGGAGATCCAGTTGACGGTGCGCGGCAGCGGCAGGCCACGCTCGCGGCGCAGCCAGGCCCAGGCGTCCTCGTAGGGGCCGACGATGCGCGCGGCATCGAGCACGACGACGTGTGCGTCGGGCAGGAAGTTCAGCGTGGTCGGGCTGTCGGGGCCGGACAGCAGCATCAGCGTGCCGGTCTCGGCGATGCCGGCGAAGGCCGGGGTGACGCTGGCGCGGTCGCCGTTGCGCGCGGCGCGCGCCTCGACCTCGATGCCGGCGGCGGCCCAGTCGAGCCCGCTGACGGCCTGCGCCGGGGCGATCACCGCGCGGCGCGGGTAGCCGCCCTGGTCGAGGAAGGCGGCGACCGCGGCGGGCACGTCGTCGGCGCCGGCGACGCGCGCGACCGAGGCCGCGGCCTCGGTCGCCATCGCCACGAACAGCGCCACCTGCTCGTCGTGCGGCCGTTGCGCGCGCGCCGGGATCAGCACCGGGCGGTGCGCGCGCAGGCGCTCCTCGCAGGCGGCGCGCGCGGCGCCGTCGAGCGGCCCGCCGCGCCCGAGCCCCCTGCGGATGTTGCCGAGGATCGCGTCGCGCCCGCTCATCGCCCACCTCCGGGCCGGCGTTCGGCCCATTGCTCGAAGAAGGTCCGCCCCTGCGGCGCCGGCAGGTCGCGCCATGCGGTCCAGCCGCCGGCCAGCGGCAGCGAGCGGATGCGCCCGGTCTTGCCGCCCAGCACCTTCAGCACGCACGCGCCGATGCGCGTCAGCCGGCGGTACAGCGCCGGCCGGCGCACGCACCAGGCCCACACCCCGAGGCCGAAGCGGAAGCCCTGCGGCGTCAGGTGCTTCTCGTACTCGCGCGCGCGCCAGTGGCGCATCAGCTTCGGCAGCGGGATGCGCACCGGGCAGACGCTCTCGCAGCGGCCGCAGAAGGTGCTGGCGTTGGGCAGGTTGGCGGCGTTCTCGATGCCGATGAACTGCGGCGTCAGCACCGAGCCCATCGGCCCGGGGTAGACCCAGCCGTAGGCATGGCCGCCGATCGCGCCGTACACCGGGCAGTGGTTCATGCACGCCGAACAGCGGATGCAGCGCAGCATGTCCTGGAACTCGCTGCCGAGCATGTTGGAGCGGCCGTTGTCGAGCAGCACCACGTGGTACTCGCTCGGGCCGTCGGGGTCGCCGGGGCGGCGCGGGCCGCTCGACCAGGTGCCGTAGACCTCGATCTCCTGCCCGGTCGCCGAGCGCGACAGCAGGCGGTGCAGCAGCGTGGCGTCCTCCAGCGTCGGCACGACCTTCTCGATGCTGGTCACGGCGATGTGCACGCGTGGCAGCGTCTGCGTCAGGTCGCCGTTGCCCTCGTTGGTGACGATGACCGTGGTGCCGGTCTCGGCGATGCAGAAGTTCGCGCCGGTGATGCCGACGTCGGCGGCCAGGAACTTGTCGCGCAGGATCTCGCGCGCCTCGTTCATGAGCTGACGCGGCTCGGTCTGGCGTTCGGTCTTGCCGTACCTGCCGTGGTGGGCGTGGAAGGCGTCGGAGACCTGGTCGAGGTTGACGTGGATCGCCGGGGCGATGATGTGGCTCGGGTGCTCGCCGCGCAGTTGCAGGATGTACTCGCCGAGGTCGGTCTCGATCGGCTCGATGCCGTGCTGCGCGAGGTAGTCGTTGAGCCCGATCTCCTCGGTGATCATCGACTTGCCCTTGGTGACCGTCTTCGCGCCGGCCTGCTGGCAGAGGCCGAGGATGATCTGGCGCGCCTCCTCGGCGTCGCGCGCCCAGTGCACCTGGCCGCCGTGCTGCTTGACGTTGGCCTCGAAGGTTTCGAGGTAGAAGTCGAGGTGTTCGAGGATGTGGTTCTTGAGGTCGCGCGCGGCATCGCGCAGCGCCTCGAACTCGGGCAGGCGCGCCACCGCGGCGGCGCGCTTGCCGGGGAAGCCCGCGCGCAGGTTGCCGAGCGCGCGCTGCAGCGGCGCGTCGGCGAGCGCCGCGCGGGCGTTGGCCTTGAAGCTGGGGCTGGTGATGTGCACGGCCGGGCCCTCCGCTAGCGGGCGTCGCCGATCGGCGCGCCGTCGGTCATGCCGGCGAGCACCTCGGCGACGTGCCAGACGCGCACCGGCGAGCCCTCGCGCTTGAGCTTGCCGCCGATGTTGAGCAGGCAGCCGAGGTCGCCGGCGAGCAGCGTGTCGGCGCCGCTGGCGGCGATGTTGGCGATCTTGTCCGAGACCATGCGGTTCGAGATCTCCGGGTACTTGATGCAGAAGGTGCCGCCGAAGCCGCAGCACACCTCGCTGTCGGTCATCTCGGTGAGGCTGAGGCCGGCGACCGTCGCGAGCAGCGCGCGCGGCTGCGCCTTCACGCCGAGTTCGCGCAGCCCCGAGCAGGAGTCGTGGTAGGTCACGGTGCCCGCATAGTGGGCGTTGACCCCGTGCACCCCGAGCACGTCGACGAGGAAGGAGACGATCTCGTGGCTGCGCGCGGCGAGCCGCTCGGCACGACCGTGCCAGGGGCTGCCGGGTTCGAACAGTTCGGGGTAGTGGCGCAGCATGCCGATGCACGAGCCCGACGGCCCGACCACGAATTCGTAGCCCTCGAAGGCGGCGATGACCGCCTCGGCGAGCGCGCGCGCATCGGCCCGGTCGCCCGAGTTGAAGGCCGGCTGGCCGCAGCAGGTCTGCACCGCCGGCGCCTCCACGGTACAGCCGACGTCCTCCAGCAGCTTGACGGTGGCGAAGGCGACCGAAGGTCGGAACAGGTCCGCAAGGCAGGTCACGAACAGGCCGACACGCGGCTTGCCGCTCGCGACGGGGCCGGACGCAGATGTCATCGCGCTCTCCTCAGGCAAATTGGTATGACCATATGACCGGTTCAGCATAACACCCCGGGCGAAGCGGCCGGGGCGGCGCCGCGGGCCCGCGGTGGGGTCGCCAATGAAAAACGCCGGCCGACCCCATGGGGATCGGCCGGCGTTCGCGCGGCGGGCGAGGTCCGGGACGCCGCTCAGGCGTCGGTGCCCCAGCCGAACTCCTCGACGGTGCGGAACAGGTCCATGTCGGAGACGATGCCGACCGGCACGCCATCCTTGCCGACCACGACGCGGCGCACGTGCGCCTCGATCATCTTGCCCGAAGCTTCATGCAGCGACAGGTCCATCGGTGCGATCACCAGCGGACGCGTGGTGATCTCGCTGACCTTGACGCGCGCCGGCGAGCGGTTGGCGTTGACGATCTTCTTGACCACGTCGGTCTGGGTCATGATGCCCCACTGCCCCGAGGCGTCGGGCTCGACGATGATCGAGCTGATGCGCTTCTCGCGCATGATGTGCATCGCGGTGTTGACGGTCGCCTCGCCGGAGATCGACACCACCTTGTGCATGATGTCGGAGACCGTGTGCGGGATGCGGCCCGAGGCCTTCTGCGCCTGGGTCGGATCGGCAGCGCGCTCGTCGCCGAGCTTGGACTTCTCGGCCTCGACCTGGGCGCGGCGGGCGGCGGCCTCCTTGACCAGCGCGGCGGTCTCGCCGCGGATCTTGGCGATGATCAGGTCGCCGAACTCGCTGGTCTTGACCTCGGTCGCGCCTTCCATCTGGCGGGCGAAGTCGTAGGTGACGGTCTTGTCGGCGATGACCTTGGTCAGGCCCGAGTTGATCAGGTCCGCAGCCTCCTGCCAGCCCATGTATTCGAGCATCATCACGCCGGAGAGCAGCAGCGACCCCGGGTTGACCTTGTCGAGCCCGGCATACTTGGGCGCGGTGCCGTGGGTGGCCTCGAACACGGCGACGAAATCGGCGATGTTCGCACCGGGGGCGATACCGACGCCGCCGACGTGGGCCGCGGCCGAGTCGGAGAGGTAGTCGCCGTTCAGGTTCAGCGTGGCGAGCACCGAGAACTCGGCCGGACGCAGCTGCAGCAACTGGAAGATGATGTCGGCGATGCGGTCCTTGATGACGATCTTGCCTTCCGGCTGCACGCCACCGTAGACGCTGTACAGCTCGTCCTCGGTGATCGTCACGTCGCCGAACTCGTCGCGCGCGACCTCGTAGCCCCAGTTGCGGAACGCGCCCTCGGTGAACTTCATGATGTTGCCCTTGTGGACAAGCGTCACGGAGTCCTTCTTGTGGTCGATCGCGTACTGGATCGCCTTGCGCACCAGGCGCTTGGTGCCGAAGGCCGACACCGGCTTGATGCCGAGACCGGCGCCCTCGAAGAACTCCGCGCCCATCTCCTCGCGCAGGAACTTGGCAACCTTGGCGTTCTCCGGCGTGCCGGCCTTGTATTCGATGCCCGAGTAAACGTCCTCGGTGTTCTCGCGGAAGATCACCACGTCGACGAGTTCGGGGTGCACCATCGGCGAGGGCACGCCGGCGTAGTAGCGCACCGGGCGCACGCAGGCGTAGAGGTCGAGTTCCTGGCGCAGCGCGACGTTCAGCGAACGGAAGCCACCGCCGACGGGAGTGGTCAGCGGACCCTTGATCGAGACGATCAGGTCCTTCAGGGCTTCGAGGGTCTCGTCGGGAAAGTAGTTGCCCTCGTAGATCTCGGCGGCCTTCTCGCCCATGAACAGCTCGCACCAGTGGATCTTGCGCGTGCCGCCGTAGGCCTGCTCCACCGCCGCATCCCACACCCGCAGGCACGCGCGCGTGATGTCGGGGCCGATGCCGTCACCCTCGACGTAACCGACGATCGGCTGGTCCGGCACGTGCAGCCTGCCGTCCTGGACCGTGATCTTTTCGCCGGTCGAGGGATACTTGATGTGCTTGAACGCCATGAGACCTCCTTAGCCGTCTGCCGATGCGCAGACTTCACTGTGAATACGCGGTGCGCCAGGGCTGGAACGCAAAAAAAAAACCGCAACCCCCACTCTGCGAGCGGAAAGCGGCGGCGCGCCTTGGTCGTGTATCCACACGTCGGAGTCGCAGCGCGAGCTAGCGCGCGGCTCAATGTGCGGAGGAGGTGTCTCGGAGGGAAACTGCTCGGATCCGGACCACGAACAGGAACGCCGTCACGCTTCCAACTCATCGCCCGGCCTGCTGATTCTGTGCTTTTCGCCGGGTGTTCCAGCCGCGCGACAAGCTACACAGAATCACCCGGACTGTCCACCGGACCGCCGGCGGCGGCGGGACGGCGGCGGGCGGTTTTGACAGCACCGGCGACGCCCCCGACACTCGCTGCGCGCGCCGCCCGGCGATCTTCACCGAGGACCCAGCCCCGTGACCCTCACCGAACTGCGCTACATCGTCGCCGTCGCCCGCGAACGGCATTTCGGTCACGCCGCCGAGGCCTGCTTCGTCAGCCAGCCCACCCTCTCGGTGGCAGTGCGCAAGCTCGAGGAGGAGCTCGGCGTGATCCTGTTCGAGCGCGGCCCCGGCGAGGTGACGATGACGCCGGTCGGCCGGCGCATCGTCGAGCAGGCCCAGCGCGTGCTCGAAGAGGCCGACGTGGTGCGTGCGATCGCCGCGCAGGGCAAGGACGAGCTGGTCGGCGTGCTGCGCCTGGGCGTCATCTACACCATCGGCCCCTACCTGCTGCCGCCGCTGATCCAGCACCTGCGCGAGCGCGCGCCGAAGATGCCGCTGCAGATCGACGAGAACTACACCGCGGTGCTCGCCGAGCGGCTCAAGCAGGGCAAGCTCGATGTGCTGATCCTGTCACTGCCGTTCGAGGAGAGCGGCGTGCTCACCGAGGCGCTGTACCGCGAGCCCTTCGTGGTGCTGATGCCGGCCGGCCACCCGCTCGAACGCGAGGACGCCGTCACCCCGCGCATGCTCGCGCAGGAGGACCTGCTGCTGCTCGGCGCCGGGCACTGCTTCCGCGATCAGGTGCTGCAGGCCTGCCCCGAGTGCAACCGCGCGGCGGTGTCGTCCGACAACATGCAGCGCACCTTCGAGGGTAGCTCGCTCGAAACCATCCGGCTGATGGTCGCCACCGGCATGGGCGTCACCGTGCTGCCGCAGACCTCGGTGAACGACTACGCGCAGTCGCGCGATCTGGTCAGCGTGCGCCCCTTCGCCGAGCCGGGGCCGCAGCGCGAGGTGGCGCTCGCCTGGCGCAAGAGCTTCCCGCGCCCGGCGGCGGTGCGGGCGATCGCCGAGGCGGTGCGCCAGTGCCCGTTCGCACCCGGCATCGAGGTGCTCAACGCCTGAACCGACGACAATGCTGCTTCGCAGCAAATCAAACCGCAAATCCTGCCGGGAAATAAGTCAATCTGCCAACGATATTGCCGAACTATCGGCTCAATGGCAGTGCATTCGAAAAGATCCTCCCCGCCTTCCTCCCTAGAATGCCGCCCCAGACGCCACCTTCGGGCGTCACCCGACCCGAGCCCCTGCGGCGCCCGCGTTCCCACGAGGAAGCAGCGCCGCGGCGAGAGCCAGGGCAGCCCCACCAAGCAGCCCCATCAACGTGAGGAGACACCCCATGTTCAGCAGAGCCCTCGTCGGGCTGCTGGCGCTCGTCTGCGCCGGCACCGCCCTCGCCGCCGAGCCGACCGCCGGCCTCGACGCCGCCATCAACACCGCCATCACCCCGTTCGCCAACGCGCTGTCGGGGGTGATCTTCTACGCCGTCGACATCGGTGGCGTGAAGGTGCCGCTGATCGTCGGCTGGCTGATCATCGCCGCGGCCTTCTTCACGGTGCGCCTCGGCTTCATCAACCTGCGCGGCTTCGGCCACGCGCTGCGCCTGGTGCGCGGCGACTATTCCGACCCCAACAGCACCGGTGAGGTGTCGCACTTCCAGGCGCTGGCGACCGCCGTCTCCGGCACCGTGGGCCTCGGCAACATCGCCGGCGTGGCGATCGCGATCTCGATCGGCGGCCCCGGCGCGGCGTTCTGGATGGTGCTCGCGGGCTTCCTCGGCATGTCGACCAAGTTCGTCGAATGCACGCTGGGCGTGAAGTACCGCCAGACCAACGCCGACGGCTCGGTGTCGGGCGGCCCGATGTACTACCTGCGTCACGGCCTGGCCGAGATCGGCCTGCCGCGCCTGGGCCGCTGGATGGCGCTGGCCTTCGCGGTGTGCTGCATCGGCGGCACGCTCGGCGCCGGCAACCTGTTCCAGATCAATCAGGTGTACCAGCAGATGGTCAACATCACCGGTGGCGCGGGCAGCGTGCTCGCGGGCAACGCCGCGCTGTTCGGCATCGCCTGGGCGGTGGTGCTGGGCCTGGTGATCATCGGCGGCATCAAGAGCATCGCCAAGGTCACCGACAAGCTGGTGCCGTTCATGGCCGTGCTGTACATCGGGTCGGCGCTGATCGTGCTGCTCACCAACGCCGCGCACATCCCCGACGCCTTCGCGGCGATCTTCAACGGCGCGTTCTCGGCCGAGGGCGTCGCCGGCGGCGTGATCGGCGCGATGATCCAGGGCTTCCGCCGCGCCGCGTTCTCGAACGAGGCCGGCATCGGCACCTCGCCGATCGCGCACGCCGCGGTGAAGACCGACACCCCGGTGACCGAGGGCTTCGTGTCGCTGCTCGAACCCTTCATCGACACCATCGTGATCTGCACCATGACCGCACTGGTGATGGTCGTCACCGGCATGTACACCCAGCCCGGCATGAGCGGCGTGGAGCTGACCTCGGCGGCCTTCGGCAGCGTGCACCCGTTCTTCCGCTACGTGCTGACCGCCTCGGTGGTGCTGTTCGCCTTCTCGACGCAGATCTCCTACTCGTACTACGGCCTGAAGGCGTGGACCTACCTGTTCGGCGAGTCGCGCGCGATGGACGTGAGCTTCAAGCTGCTGTTCCTCGTCGTGTGCGTGATCGGCTGCACGCTGAGCCTCGACACCGTCGTCGACGTCTCCGATGCGATGTTCTTCTCGATGGGCGTGGTCAACATCATCGGCCTGTACCTGCTGGCCGGCGTGGTCCGGACCGACCTCGCCACCTACTGGAAGCGGCTGCAGCGCGGCGAATTAAAGCTGGCCGCCGCAGCGGCGCAGTGACCGCACCCGCCGGGCGCCGGCAGGCAGCGCTCACCTGAAACCCCCAAGGCGGCCTCCGGGCCGCCTTTTTCTTGCGCCGCAGGTACGCTATGCCGCATCGCCGCGCAGGCGCCCGCCGGCAACGCGCGACCGCCTGCGACGACGTACCGTCACGAAACGCTGCCAGCCTGCGGCGGACCCGCCCGACCATCACCATCCCCCGCTCGGCGAGCGGGCACGAGGAGCCTGACGATGTCGACCTATCTCCTGCGAGGCGCCGCTGTCGCGGCGCTGTCGCTCGCGCTGACCCTGTCCGGGTGCGCGCTGCCGGAACGCCAGCCCGCCGTGCCCGTCACCGACACGACCCGCGCGGTCGTGCCCGGCCTGCCCGCGAACGTGCGCTACTGGGTGGGCAGCGACATCTCGGAGTTCGCCCGCGAAGGCCTCGAGTCGGTCCGCCGCGAGCAGGCGTACCGCGCCCGCCAGGGCCTGCGCGGCCCGCTGCCGCCGGCGCACTTCCTCGCCCTCTCCGGCGGCGGCGACGACGGCGCCTTCGGCGCGGGGCTGCTCAACGGCTGGAGCGCCACGGGCACGCGCCCGGTGTTCAAGGGCGTCACCGGCATCAGCACCGGTGCGCTGATCGCACCGTTCGCCTTTCTCGGCCCGGAGTACGACGCGGTGCTGAAGGAGGTCTACACCGGCACGCGCCAGTCCGACATCTTCCATCAGCGCAGCGCGCTCGCTGCGATCAACAACGACGGCATGGCCGATACACGGCCGCTGTGGACGCTGCTCGGCCGCTACGTCGACGACGCCTTCCTCAAGCGGGTGGCCGACGAGTACGCCCAGGGCCGTCTGCTGCTGATCGCGACCACCGACATCGACGCCCGCCGCCCGGTGATCTGGAACATGGGCGCGATCGCCGCCAGCGGGGCGCCGGGGGCGGCGGCCCTGTTCCGCAGCATCATGCTCGCCTCGGCCTCGATCCCCGGGGCGTTCCCGCCGGTGATGATCGACGTCGAGGTCGACGGCAGGCGCTACCAGGAGATGCACGTCGACGGCGGCACCGCGGCGCAGGTGTTCCTCTACCCGCCCGCGCTCGACCTCAAGGCACTCGGGCGCCAGCAGGGCCTCACCCGCGAACGCCATGCCTGGATCATCCGCAACGCCCGCCTCGACCCGGAGTGGGCGAGCGTCGAACGGCGCACGCTCGACATCGCCGCGCGCGCGGTGTCATCGCTGATCCTGACCCAGGGCATCGGCGACCTGTACCGCATCTACGCGACCACGCAGCGCGACGGCGTCGACTACAACCTCGCCTACATCGGCAAGGACTTCACCGTCGAGCACAAGGAGGATTTCGATCCCGACTACATGCGTCCGCTGTTCGAGTACGGCGAACGCCTGGCCCGCGCCGGCTACCCGTGGCAGAAGGCGCCCCCCGGCTACGTCGCGCCGGCGGCGACGCCCGGCGCCCGCGTCGCCACGGGACGCTGAGCGCGCAGCGCCCGGCCCCGCGCGGGCCGGGCAGGCGGATCGGGGAAGGCTGGCGGGCGACGCTCAGCCGGCGTCGGCCGGCACCTGCGGGGCGAGCGTGGCCAGCAGCGCGTCGAGCGCGGCGGGGCTGTCGGCGCACAGCGTGGCGTGGCCGACCTTGCGGCCGTGGCGCGGGACCTTGCCGTAGTCGTGCCAGTGCACGTCGGGGTGGGCGAGGAAGGCTTCGCGCGGCGGCAGGCGGCCGATGAAGTTCAGCATCGCCACCGGCCCGAGCGCCGCGGTCGAGCCAAGCGGCAGGCCGCAGATCGCGCGCAGGTGGTTCTCGAACTGGCTGGTGCGCGCGCCCTCGATGGTCCAGTGCCCGGAGTTGTGCACGCGCGGCGCCATCTCGTTGGCGATCAGGCGCCCGCCGCAGTCGAAGAACTCGATCGCCAGCACGCCGACGTAGTCCAGGCGCTCGACCACGGCGCGCGCGCAGTCCTGCGCCGCGGCCTGCAGCGCGGCATCGGCGCAGGGGGCGCGTGACAGGCGCAGGATGCCGTCGGCGTGACGGTTCTCGGTGAGCGGGTAGAACGCCTCCTCGCCGCTCAGGCTGCGCACCGCGAGGATCGACAGCTCGCGCGTGAAGTCGACGAAGCCTTCGAGGATCAGCGGCACGCCGCCGAGCGCGTCCCAGGCGGTGTCGAGGTCGGCGGCGCTGCGCAGCACCTGCTGGCCCTTGCCGTCGTAGCCGAGGCGGCGCGTCTTCAGCACCGCCGGCAGGCCGATCGTGGCGACCGCCGCGCCGAGCTGCTCGCGGCTGTCGACCGTGGCGTACGGCGCGGTGCCGATGCCGAGCTGGTTGAACAGGGTCTTCTCGGCGAGGCGGTCCTGCGCGCAGGCGAGCGCCGCCGGGCACGGATGCACCGGCACCTCGTCGGCGAGGTGGGCGAGCGCGGCGGCCGGCACGTTCTCGAAGTCGAAGGTGACCACGTCGCTGCGCCGCGCGAGTTCGTCGAGCGCTTCGAGGTCGTCGTACTCGCCGTGCACCTGCGGCGCGACCTGGCCGGCGCAGGCGTCGCTCGCCGGGTCGAGCACCACGCAGCGCAGGCCGAGCGGATAGCCGGCGAGCGCCAGCATGCGCGCGAGCTGGCCACCACCGACGATGCCGACGCTGCTGATGTCCTCGCTCACGGCGCGCGCCTCGGGTCGGGGTCGGCGAGCACGGTGTCGGTCTGGCGCGCGCGGAAGGCGCGCACCGCCTCGCGCAGCGCCGGGTACTTGTTGCCGAGCAGGCTCGCGGCGAGCAGCGCGGCGTTGATCGCCCCGGCCTTGCCGATCGCCAGCGTGCCGACCGGGATGCCGCCCGGCATCTGCACGATCGAGAGCAGCGAGTCCAGGCCGTTCAGCGCCGCCGACTGCACCGGCACGCCGAGCACCGGCAGCACCGTCTTGGCGGCGACCATGCCCGGCAGGTGGGCCGCACCGCCGGCGCCGGCGATGATCACTTCGAGCCCGCGGGCCTCGGCGCTCGCGGCGTACTCGAACAGCAGGTCAGGCGTGCGGTGGGCGGACACCACGCGGACTTCGTACGGCACCCCGAGGCTGTCGAGGGTGGCCGCCGCGTGTTCGAGGGTGCTCCAGTCGGATCGGGAGCCCATGATCAGGCCGACGAGTGCGTTCATCGTCGGCATTCTAGCCGCGCCGTCGTGGTGGCGGCCACCGCGCCCGCAAGGTCGCCGCCAGCGCGACGGCAAGAGGGATGAGATAGCGAGTCGCTATCGCTTGAATTCAGGAATTCAATTTCCACAATACCGCCCCGGCCGCTATCGTCGTGCCCCATGTCCGCCGCCGGCGGGCGCCCCCTTCCCCCACGTAGCGCAAGGAGCTATCCCCATGAGCGTACTCGTCACCCAGCAGGCCCCCGACTTCACCGCCGCCGCCGTCCTCGCCGACGGCAGCATCGTCGAGAACTTCAAGCTCTCCGACCTGCGCGGCAAGTACGTGGTGCTGTTCTTCTACCCGCTCGACTTCACCTTCGTCTGCCCGTCCGAGATCATCGCCCACGACAACCGCGTGGCGCGCTTCAAGGAACTCGGCGTGGAGATCGTCGGCGTGTCGATCGACTCGCAGTTCACGCACTTCGCCTGGCGCGAGACCCCGGTCGAGAAGGGCGGCATCGGCCGCATCAAGTTCCCGCTGGTCGCCGACCTCAAGCACGAGATCGCCCGCGCCTACGGCGTCGAGCATCCGGACGGCGTCGCCCTGCGCGGCTCCTTCCTGATCGACCGCGACGGCGTCGTGCAGGCGCAGATCGTCAACAACCTGCCGCTCGGCCGCAACGTCGACGAGATGGTGCGCCTGGTCGAGGCGCTGCAGTTCACCGAGGAATTCGGCGAGGTCTGCCCGGCCGGCTGGAACAAGGGCGACAAGGGCATGAAGCCGACCGCCGAAGGCGTGGCCGCCTACCTGGCGGAAGCCGCCGAGGCGCTGTAAGCCCTGCCCGGCGCCCGCCCCCCGCGGGGCGGGCGCCCCTCCCCCCCAGCGGCCAAACCTAAGCGCGCCGCGCGCGGCGCGTTTACGCTTAGCCACTGCGAACCGCACGAGGAACCCGTCATGAGCAGCACCAGGCACGCCCGCTTGCTGATTCTCGGCTCCGGCCCGGCCGGCTACACGGCCGCCGTCTACGCCGCCCGCGCCAACCTCAAGCCCGTGCTGGTCACCGGCCTGCAGATGGGCGGCCAGCTCACCACCACGACCGAGGTCGACAACTGGCCCGGCGACGTCGAGGGCCTGATGGGCCCCGACCTGATGGAGCGCATGCGCAAGCACGCCGAGCGCTTCGGCACCGAGATCATCTTCGATCACATCCACACCGCGAAGCTCGGCGAGCGGCCGTTCCGGCTGATCGGCGACAGCGGCGAGTACACCTGCGACGCGCTGGTCATCGCCACCGGCGCCAGCGCGCAGTACCTCGGCCTGCCGAGCGAAGAGGCCTTCATGGGCAAGGGCGTGTCGGGCTGCGCCACCTGCGACGGCTTCTTCTACCGCAACCAGAAGGTCGCCGTGGTCGGCGGCGGCAACACCGCAGTCGAGGAGGCGCTGTACCTGTCGAACATCGCCGCCGAGGTCACGCTGATCCACCGCCGCGACACCTTCCGCGCCGAGGCCATCCTGGTCGACCACCTGCACGAGAAGGTCGCCACCGGCAAAATCCGCCTCGCGCTGAACAGCACCCTCGACGAGGTGCTGGGCGACGCCAGCGGCGTCACCGGCGTACGCATCCGGGACGCGAAGACCGGCGCGACGCGCGACGAGGCGCTGAGCGGCGTGTTCATCGCCATCGGCCACAAGCCCAACACCGACCTGTTCCAGGGCCAGCTCGAAATGAAGAACGGCTACCTGATCGTCAAGAGCGGGCTCGCCGGCGAAGCCACGATGACCAGCATCCCCGGGGTGTTCGCCGCCGGCGACGTGGCCGACCACGTCTACCGCCAGGCCGTCACCTCGGCGGGCACCGGCTGCATGGCCGCGCTCGACGCCGAGCGCTGGCTGGAATCGCAGTAACCCCCCGGGGCCGCGGGCCCCGCACGGGCCCAGGCAGCCGCCAGACCACGCCGGCCGGATCACAGGGACGATCCGGCCGGCGTTTCCTTTTGCGCCGGCACTAGACGCCCGGCACGGCGGCGGTCGACTCGCGCACCACCAGGCGCGTCGGCAGGCTGACCGCGCCGGGCGACGGCTCGCCGCGCAGCCGCGCGAGCAGCAGCCGGCCGGCCCAGCGGCCCTTGTCGACGTGCGGCTGGTACACCGTGGTCAGCGCCGGCGAGGCGAGCGCCGCCGCCGGGGTGTCGTCGAAGCCGACCACCGACAGCTGCGCCGGCACCGCGAGCCCCGCCTGCGCGGCGTATTCGAGCACGCCGAGCGCGAGCTGGTCGCTCATCGCCAGCAGCGCCGTCGGCCGTGGATGAGCGGCGAGCAACGCCGCGGCGGCGAGCCGGCCCGCCGCCGGCGTGTGTTCGAGGCATTCGTACACGGTGACGTGCTCGTGCCAGTCGAGCCCGACCGCGCGCAGCGCGGCGTCGTAGCCGCGCAGGCGCGCCAGCGCGACGACGTTGGTCGTCGCCTCCTGCCGCTGGCGGTCGGCGATGCCGGCGGTGGCATCCGGCGTCAGCCGGAACGCCAGCACCCCGAGCCGCCGGTGCCCCAGGTCGAGCACGTGCTGCGCCGCCGCGCGGGCGCCTCCGCTGTCGTCGATCATCACGTACGGCAGATCGTCGAAGCCCGGCTGGTCGACCAGCACCGTCGGCAGCTGCCGGCGCAGCACCGCCTGCAGCAGCGGATCGTCGGCGGTCAGGCAGTGCACCACGAAGCCGTCGACCGCCGCGCTGTTGATCGCGGCGAGTTCCGGTTCCTGGCCCGGCGGCCGCGACACCAGCAGGAGCCCCTGCCCGCCCGCCTCGACCTCGCGCGCGATCCCCTGCAAGAACAGCGAGGCAGCGGGGTCGCTGAAGGCGTAGGACAGGCGTTCGCGGTGGACGATGCCGATCGCCCCGGACTGGCCGCGGCGCAGGCCGCGCGCCATCGGGTCGGGCCCGGCGTAGCCCAGGCGTGCGGCCACCTCGAAGATACGCTCGCGCAGCGCCGGCGAGAGCTGGTCGGGGCGGTTGTAGGCGTTGGACACGGTGGCGGTCGCCACGCCGAGCTCGGTGGCGATGTCCTTCAGCGTGGCACGGCGTTTCGGTGGGTCGGTATTGACTTTCATAGGCTTTAGGATAGCATCTGAATCGATTTAGCTGAAACGATTCAGTGCGGTCGATGGTCCCTTGTCGTCATAGGTGATATCGGTCGCCTTCCCCAGGCCGGGGACGCCGCCACCGCCGTGGCACCACGCCAACCCCCACACGAGGACCCCTGCATCATGACTCCGGCCGCCGCCACCGGCTCAACGATCCGCCCGCGCCTGACGCTGTTCGCGCTGACCTGGCCGATCTTCATCGAACTGGCCCTGCACGTGCTCACCGGCACCGTCGACACCTTCATGGTGAGCCACGTGTCGGACGCCGCGGTCGCCGCACTCGGTGTGTCCAACCATATGCTCGGCCTGCTGATGACGCTGTTCAACGTCGTCGGCACCGGTGCGGCGGTGGTGATCGGCCAGCTCCTCGGCGCGCGCGACGAACGGGGCGTGCACCACGCCGCCACCGTCGCGCTGCTCGCCAACGCCGTGGTCGGCCTGGTGGTGAGCGCGGTGCTGGCGCTGCAGGCGCCGACCTTCCTCGGCTGGATGGGGCTGCCGCCGGCGCTCCTCCCCGACGGCGTGACCTTCCTGACGCTGGTCGGCGGCGGGCTGGCGGCGGTGGCGGTGTCGCTGACGCTGTCGGCGATCCTGCGCGCCCACGGCTACACCCGCGACGGCATGTGGGTGACGCTCGGCGTCAACGTGCTCAACATCGTCGGCAACCTGGTGCTGGTGTTCGGGCACTTCGGCCTGCCGGCGCTGGGCGTGCTCGGCGTGGCGATCTCGACGCTGGTCAGCCGCATCGTCGGCATGCTGGTGCTGTTCCACCTGCTGCACCGCCGCCTCGGGCTCAGGCCGCGCATCGCCGAGCTGCGCGGCCACTGGCGCGGCCACATGGCCAACGTGCTGCACATCGGCGCACCCTCGGCCGGGGAGAACCTGTCATGGTTCGCGATGTTCACGCTGGTGACCACCTTCACCGCGCAGCTCGGCGCCACCGCGCTCGCCGCGCAGACCTACGTGATGCAGGCGGTGGGGCTGATGGTGATCTTCAGCCAGTCGATCGGTGCCGGCACCGAGATCCTGATCGCACGCCAGGTCGGCGCCGGGCGGCGCGAGGCGGCCTACCGCCAGCTGCTGCACAGCCTGCGCCTGGGCGTGCTCGTCGCCACCGCGCTGGCGGCGGCGATGGCGGTGGGCGGGCGCGCCTTCGTCGGTGCCTTCAGCGCCGACCCCGCGGTGATCGCGCTCGCTGCCAGCGTGCTGGTGTGGTCGCTGGTGCTGGAACCGGGACGGGTGTTCAACCTCGTCGTCATCAACGCGCTGCGCGCCGCCGGCGACGCCCGCTTCCCGCTGTGGGTCGGGCTGCTGTCGACCTGGGGCATCGCCGCCCCGCTCGCCTGGCTGTTCGGGCTGCACTTCGGCTGGGGGCTGGTCGGCATCTGGTGGGCGCTGTCCATCGACGAATGGGTGCGCGGCCTCGCCATGCTGGCGCGCTGGCGCAGCCGCGCCTGGGTCGGCAAGGCCCTGGTGCCGCCGCCGCTCGCCGCGCAGCCCGCCTGACCCCACCTGCCCCGGCGTGTGCCGGGGCACCCCGCCCCCGGTGCCGCCGCGCGCGCACCGGGCCCTGATCCCCCGCGCCGTCACGAGGAGACGACAGCATGTATTTCAACAAGATCCGCCACCCGTCCAACTTCACCTTCGCGCACCGCCACGACGACGGCCGGCTCGACGTCGGCGACGGCAGCGTGCAGGCCACGGTGCGCGACCTCGGCGAGGACGTCTTCCACGTCGAACTCGCCCACGCCACGCGCTGGCCGCTCGACGCGCGCCTGCTGCCGCTGTACGAGGACGCATTCAGCGGCCCGTCGAGCCACCGGGTGGCGATCTCCGCCAGCGGCACGCTGAGCGTCACCGACGCCGCCGGCGCCGCCGTGCTCGACGGCACCGAGGGCGCCAGCATCGGCGTCTGCGGCAGCGCCTGGCTGATCCAGTTCGTGCGCGACGAGGGCATGCGCTTCTTCGGCCAGGGCGAGAAGGTCACCGGCCTGGAGAAGACCGGCCGGCGCACCAAGTTCTGGAACGCCGACGTGTGGGCCGACCACCCGCTCTCGGTCGTCATCGACGGCCAGGCCGACCCGCAGTACGCCGCGATCCCCTACCTGCTGATCCGCCGCGGCACGGCGTGGGTCGGCATCCTCGTCGACCACCCCGGCGCGGTGTTCATGGACCTCGGCTCCAACTGGTTCTTCACCGGCAAGGACGACCTCGACGCGCCGCCGAGCCTGTGGTTCGGCGCCGACCAGGGCGTGCCCGCCTTCTACGTGATCGCCGGCGACAGCGTCGCCGCGGTGACGCAGCGCCTGCAGCGCCTGGTCGGCACCACGCCGCTGCCGCCGCTGTGGTCGCTCGGCCACCACCAGTGCCGCTGGGGCTACGCCGGCCCGCGCGACCTGCACCAGCTCGACGCGGGCTTCAGCCGCCACGAGTTCCCCTGCGACGGCCTGTGGCTCGATATCGACTACATGGAGCGCTACAAGGTCTTCACCACCAGCGCCGAGCACTTCGACGACCGCGCCGCCGAACTCGCCGAGCTCGACGCCCGCGGCCGCCGCGTGGTGCCGATCCTCGACCCCGGAGTCAAGGTCGAGGCCGGCTACGAGGTCGCCGAGAACGGCCTCGCGGCCGGCATCTTCTGCCAGAACCCCGAGGGCCGGCCGTACGTCGGCTTCGTCTGGCCGGGGCGCACCTGGTTCCCCGACTTCTCGCTGCCCGAGGGGCGCGACTGGTGGGCCGGCTACGCGCGGCAGTTCCGCGACTGGGGCTTCCACGGCGCCTGGCTCGACATGAACGACCCCAGCGTCGGTGCCGCCGAGCTCGACGACATGCGCTTCCAGCACGGCCGCTGGGAGCACTGGACCTACCACAACCAGTACGCCACCGGCATGGCGCAGGCGACGCGCGAGGGCTTCCTCGCCGCGCGCCCCGACGAGCGCCCGTTCCTGCTCGCGCGCAGCGCCGCCACCGGTTCGAGCCGCTACACCGCGGTGTGGACCGGCGACAACTGGAGCAACTGGCACCACCTGCGCACCAGCATCCACTGCACGCTCAACCTGGCGCTGTCGGGCATCCCCTTCAACGGCCCCGACGTGCCCGGCTTCGGCGGCTCCCCCGACCGCGACCTGGCGATCGCCTGGTACAAGGCCGGCGCGTTCTTCCCGTTCCTGCGCAACCACGCCAATGCCGGCACCCCGCAGCAGGAACCGTGGGCCTTCGGCGCCGATGCGCTCGCGATCATCCGCCACTACGTGCGCCTGCGCTACAAGCTGCTGCCCTACTTCTACCAGCTGTGGGTGGCGCAGGAGCGCGACGGAGCCGCGGTGATGCGCCCGCTGTTCCACGACTTCCCCAACCTCGAAGGGCTCGAGCTCGACCGCGTCGACGACCAGTTCCTGGTCGGCCCGGCGCTGATGCAGGCGCCGCTGGTGCACCCGGGCGAGCAGCACCGCGCGGTGGTGCTGCCGGGGCGGGCGGATGGCGCGACGCGCTGGATGGATGCCGGCAACGGGCGCTTCCTCGCCGGCGGGCGCGGCATCCAGGTCGACAGCAACGCGCACTCGACGCCGCTGTTCCTGCTCGAAGGCCGGCTCGTGCCGATGCAGGTCGGCGAGCGCACCAGCCAGCACAACGACCTCGCCGACATCGAGCTGCACGTGATCCTCGGCGCCGGCAGCGACGCCGTGGCCACGCTCGACTACGTCGCCGACGACGGCCTCACCTACGGCTACCAGCGCGGCGAGCGCAGCCGCTGCCATCTGCGCGCGCAGCGCACGGGCGACGTGCTGCACCTCGCCATCAGTGAGGTCGAGGCCGGCTGGAAGCCGCTGCGCCTGCGCGTGGTCGGCTACGACGGCGCCGCGCAGGCGGTGATCACCACCCCGGCCGGCACCGTCACGCAGGACCTCGCGCCGCACCGCTGGACCTTCAGCGGCGAGCCGCTCGCCGCGGCGATCGGCGACGCCGTCGTGCTCTGAGGCCCGCCCCCGCCGCCGCGTCCGCCCCGCGGGCGCGGCGGCGCGCGCTCAGCCCCAGCGGTCGCCGGCGATGTAGTGCTCGAGCTGCTGGATGATGAAGCGCTGCTCCGAGATGATGTCCTTCACCAGGTCGCCGAGCGACACCAGCCCGACCAGCGTCTCGCCGTCCAGCACCGGCAGGTGGCGCACCCGGTTCTCGGTCATCAGCGCCATGCACTCCTCGTTGGTGAAGTGCGGGCGCACGTACAGCACCGGGGCGTCCATGATCTCCGCCACCGGCGTCTCCTTCGACGAACGCCCGAGCAGCACGACCTTGCGTGCGTAGTCGCGCTCGGTGACGATGCCGACGATCTGCTCGCCCTCCATCACCAGCAGCGCACCGATGCCCTTGTCGGCCATCAGCCGGATCGCCTCGAACACCGACGCCGTCGGCGCGATGCGGTAGACGGCCTGGTCCGGCTTGGCCTTGAGAATCTGCGTGACGGGTTTCATCGCCGCCCCTCTCCGCCTGGCACCCGCGGCGGGCCGTCCCGGCTGCGGCGCGGATGCGTTTCGCGTGCCCCGACCCGGCCGGGGTCGTCCCCGGCCAGCCCCGGCGCAGCCCCCGGCCACGGCGGCAGGCGCCGGGCCCGGGCTGCGTCGCTCGAAGTCTAGTGGCGCGCGGCGCGCCTATTTCACCGGCACGTCGGGCAGCGCCAGCGCCAGTTCGGCGATCGCGTCCTTGCGCAGGAAGGCCACCCCCGGGTGCCGCCGGGCGTAGGCGAGGAAGTCACCGAGGACCTTGACCCGCGCCGGCGTGCCGGCGATGCGGTCGTGCGTCGAGATCGACATCATCCGGCGCCGCTGCGCGGCCTCCGCGTACAACTGGTCGAACTCGTCGCGGAGCTCCTGGCCGAAGGCCGCGGCGCTCAGCGGCCCCTCGGCGCCGAAGCGGGCGATGTCGTTGTTGCGCAGCGTGTAGGGCACGATCGCGAACGGCCGGCCGTTGACCGTGGTCGTCATCGGCTCGTCGGCCGACAGGTCGTCGACGTGATAGCGGAAACCCAGCGCCTGCAGGATGCCGAGCGTGCGCGGGGTGCCGCGCAGCCAGAAGGCGTTGAAGCCGACCGGGCGGGTGCCGGTCGCCTGCTCGATCGCCGCGACGTTGGCGCGGTACGAGGCACGCTCCTCATCCGCGCTCAGGGTCCAGTGCGGCGTCCAGGTGTGGCCGTGGGCGGCGGCCTCGTGGCCGCGCGCGACGATCTCGCGCGCCAGCGCCGGGTAGCGCTCGACCGCCCGCCCCACCATGTGCGAGGTCACGCGGACGCCGTGCCGGTCCCAGAGCTCGAGCAGGCGCGGGATGCCCTCGCGCGCGCCGTATTCGAACCAGGTGCGCGCGGGCAGGTCGGGCACGTCCTCGGCGAGCGGCGGGAACGGCGCACCGTTGTCGCGCTCGCCCTGCGCGCCGGACTCGAACTACATCGAGACCGAGATCACGAGGCGGATGCCGTCGGGCCAGAACGCGCCGGCAGGAAGGGTGATCGTGGACATCGTCGACTCCTTTACAGGGATGAAGGATTGAACGTCGCGGCCGTCGGCGCAGCGGCGGCGTGCATGCGCTTCAGGCCACCAGCGCGCCGCTGTCGAGGTCGATGACGGCGCCGCTCAGCGCGCGCGCCTGCATCGCGAACAGGTAGCCCGCCGCGGTGTCGTCGGCGCTGGCGACGAAGCCCACCGGCAGGCTCGCGCCGAGGCGCTCGAACATCGCCCGGCGCGCGGCGGCATCGAGCAGGCGCCAGCTCGGCGTGTCCACCGGCCCCGGGCTGATCGCGTACACCCGCAGCGGGGCGAGTTCCCGCGCCAGTTGCCGCACCGCCGCCTCCAGCGCCGCGTTGATGACGGTCTTCACCACCTCGTGCGGCGACGGCTTGCGCGCCAGCGCTCCGGAGGTGAAGCCGATCGAGCCGCCGGCGCGCAGTTGCGCCGCCGCGTGCTTCGCCGCCAGCAGGCTGCCGGTGAGCTTGACGTCGATCGCCTCGTGCAGCACGGCCGCGTCGAGGCTGGCCAGCGGCATGGCGCCGAGCGTCGCGCCGGCGGTCACCACCAGGTGATCGAAGGCGCCGAGCGCGGCAAAGCAGGCGGCGATGGAGGCTTCGTCGGTGATGTCGACGACGGCCGTTTCCAGGCCGGGGACGGCGGCGGCGGCCGCGGCGAGGCGCTCGGGGTCGCGCCCGGCGACGACGACGCGGGCGCCGGCGCGCCGGGCGCCGCGCGCCACCGCGAGGCCGATGCCGGAACTGCCGCCGAGGACGACGACGGTGCGATCGGAAAGGGACATGGCGATCTCCTGCAGCTCGGGGGAGCCCGTGGGTGCGCCACGAAGGACTCCCGGATCAAGGGGTTAATGCATGCCCGCGCTCATGCGGGCAGCCATTGCCATTGTTGTGATTTCCCCTACAGATGAGAATTGGCCTAGTCTGACAAGCAGCTTTTCCATTCCGTTGAAGATTGCACGACACCCGACCGGACCCCGCCATGCCCGAGCTTGCCGACATTGAACTGTTCATCCGTGCCGTGAACGCCGGCAGCCTGTCCGCCGCCGGGCGTGAGCTCGGGCTGTCGCCGGCGGTGTGCAGCAAGCGGCTGGCGCGGCTCGAAGCCGAACTGGGCGCGCGGCTGCTGCAGCGCACGTCGCGGCGCCTGGCGCTGACCGAGGAGGGGGCGGTCTACTTCGAACGCGGCCAGCTCATCCTGGCGGAGCTCGCCGACGCCGCAGCCGCCGTCGGTGGCGGCCGCGACGCGCCGCGCGGCGTGCTGCGGGTGTCGGCGCCGGTCGCCCTCGGGCGGCGCTGGATCGGCCCCGCGCTGGCCCGCTTCGCCGCCGGGCACCCCGGCGTGGCGGTGCAGTTGTCGCTGTCCGACGCACTGGTCGACCTGCTGGACGGGGGCTTCGACTGCGCGGTGCGCATCGGCGGCAGCGACGATTCGCGGCTGGTGGCCCGTCACCTCGCCGACAACCGCCGTGTGGTCTGCGCCGCGCCGGCCTACCTGGCGCGGCGGGGACGGCCGGCCTCGCCGCTGGAACTCGGCGCGCACGACTGCATCGTGTGCATCGTGATGAGCCGCGCCGCCACGCTGCACGCCGACTGGCGCTTCCGCCCGGCGCACGACCGCACGGCCGCCCCGACCACGGTGCGGGTGCGCGGCCGCCTCGCCGCCGACAACAGCGAGCAGGCCAACGACTGGGCGCTGGCCGGCCTCGGCCTGGTGCGCCGCTCGTTCTGGGACGTCGCCGCCGAGCTCGCCGACGGCCGCCTGGTCGAGGTGCTCGGCGACTGGACCAGCGAGGCCGCGCCGATCCAGGTGCTGTTCCCGTCGCGGCGCTTCCTGCCGGCGCGCACGCGCCTGTTCATCGACCTGCTGGTGGCCACGTTCGCGAGCGCCGGGGCGCGACTCGCCTGACGGGCGTAGCGCGCGCCGCCACCGACCGCTGCGACGGCCGGTCCGCACAATTAATCCGGTACCCGACGCAGGCGCGTCTAGACTTCCCCTTCAATGGTGTGGCCACGATGGCAGCGCGGCGGAAGGCACGCGCGGCGCCGTTGGCATGTGCAGCGCGTGGCTGGAAACGCGCCTCGGCACGTGATGCACCACCCCAGTCTGGAAACCATTGATCCGATTTACGGAGGTTGCTCATGAAGCGCATGGCTATGGTGGTGGCGCTGGTGGCCGCGGGCACCGCGCCGGTGCAGGCGGTGATCCTCAGCGAGACCCTGGGGGATGTCGACTTCACCGACGGTCAAACCGTCGGTTCCGGCACGTTCACCAGTGCCAACGGCGGGGACCCCTCACCGTTCAACACCGTCATCGGCGGTGATGTCACCGCGGATTTCAGCACGAGCTGGAGCTTCAGTGCCTACGGCGGCCCGATCGCGGCAACGATCACCTCGGCGAGCCTGCAGATCGGCTTGTGGGACGGCGATGGCGCCGGGGCCGGCGATCAGGTGGCCAGTTTTTTCGTCGGCGGCGTCGATCTCACGAGCCTGCTCAACACCGCGCTGAACACCAAGGGCGGTGCCTCCGGCAGCGAGGACTGGTACAGCGTGACACTGCCGAGCAGCGTGTTCGCCGCGCTGGCGACGGGCACCACGACCGTGTCGCTGACCCTGCAGAACGGCCTCGGTGTCCTCGGCCCGACGAGCTTCAACGGCGCGGGCGTGGATTTCTCGACGCTGACGATCAGCACCGATCCGATCGTCACCACCCCGATCCCGACACCGTCCGTACTGCCGCTGCTGGCCTTCGGCCTGCTCACCGTACCGGCCTGGCGCCGTCAGCGACGAGCCCCCTGACCCGCGGCATCGTGGCGGCGACCGCGTACAGCGGCAGCGCACCTGACCCATTCATCGACACGTTCCGACCGGGCGGCGGCAGACACGCCGCGCAGCCCGGACCGGGCGCGCTCTGCGGAGACGATCGTGGCAGACCCCTTCATTGGTGAAATCAAGATGTTCGGGGGCAACTTCGCCCCGCGCGGCTGGGCCACCTGCGACGGCCAGTTGCTGTCCATCGCCCAGAACAGCGCCCTGTTCTCGCTGATCGGCACGACCTACGGCGGCGACGGCATCAATACCTTCGCCCTGCCCGACCTGCGCGGGCGGGTGGCCGCGCACGCGAGCGCCAGCCTGCCGCAGGGTGCCCTCGGCGGCGCCGAGACCGTCACCCTGACCGCGGCGCAACTGCCGGCGCACAGCCATGCCGCACGCTGTGCGGCGGTGGCCGACCGGCTGAGCCCGGCCGGCGCCTACTGGGCCGGCGACGGCGGGGCCAACGTGGCGGCCTTCAATACGGCGGCCAACGGCAGCAGTCTGTCCGGGGCAGCCATCGGTTCGAGCGGTGCCGGGCAGGCGCACGACAACCTGCAGCCCTTCCTGGCCACGACCTTCATCATCGCCCTGGAAGGCATCTACCCGTCGCGCCCGTGACCAGCGGCCCCGGCCTGCTTCCACGCAGCTCCGGCGAACGCTCCGGAACCGATCAGGAGTCATGACATGAGCGATCCGTTCATTGGTGAGATCCGTCCCTTCGGCTTCAACTACGCGCCGGTGGGCTGGGCCCTCTGCGCCGGGCAGTTGCTGCCGATCGCACAGAACACCGCGCTGTTCTCGATCCTCGGGACGCAGTACGGCGGCGACGGCAAGACGACGTTCGCGCTGCCCGACCTGCGTGGCCGCGTGCCCCTGCATGCCGGCGCCGGGCCGGGCCTGACGCCGCGCGTGCCGGGGGAGATGGGCGGCACGGAAACCGTCACGCTGACGACCCAGCAACTGGCCGCCCACAACCACGCTACTGCGGCCAACAGCGGCGTCGGCAACGCCTATGCGCCGACCAACGCGTTCTGGTCCGCCGACGCCGGCGGCGCCAACGAGTACGCGGCGACGCCGAACGTGTCGATGGCGGCCGATGCGCTGACGCTGACCGGCGGCACCAACCCGCACAGCAACCTGCAGCCCTATCTGGTGGTCAATTACTGCATCGCCCTGCAGGGCATTTTTCCGCAGCGCAACTGAGGTCCGATACCGTGAGCGATCCCTTCCTTGGTGAAATGCGGATGGTCAGTTTCACCTTCGCGCCGAACGGCTGGGCGCAGTGCAACGGCCAGTTGCTGCCGATCGCGCAGAACCAGGCCCTGTTCGCGCTGCTGGGCACGCAGTACGGCGGCAACGGCACGACCACCTTCGCGCTGCCGGACCTGCGCGGGCGCGTCGCGATCGGGCCGGCGGCCAACTACCCGCAGGGCGCGGCGGGCGGCAGCGCGGCCGTCACCCTGAGCGTCGACCAGATGCCCCCGCACGGCCACGCCGCCAACGCCTTCGCCGGCGCCGGCACGGCCGCGGCCCCGACCGGCCAGGTCTTCGCGCAGGACTCGGGCGGCAATGCGATGTTCGCGGGGGCCGCCAACGCCACGCTGGCACCCGGCGCCATCGCCAGCGCCGGACAGTCGCAGCCGCACGAGAACATGCAGCCGTACGGCGTGGTGAACTGGATCATCGCGCTGCAGGGCATCTTCCCGAGCCGGCCGTGACCCCGCCGCCGCCCGCCGCGCTGCCGGGGCTGGTGCTGCGCCCGACGGAAGCCGCCGACGAGGGCTTCCTGCAGGCGCTGTACGCCAGCACCCGGGCCGACCTGGCGGCGCTGCCCCTGCCGGACGCCGCGAAGGCGGCGCTGCTCGCCCAGCAGTACCGCTCGCAGACGGCGCACTACCGGGCCCGGTTCGCCGCCGCCGACTTCAGCCTCGTCCTGCTCGACGGCGCCCCCGTCGGCCGCCTGATCGTGGCGCGCGGCCGGCACGAACTGCACCTGATCGACATCTCGCTGCTCCCGGCGCTCCAGGGGCGCGGCATCGGCACGCAGCTGCTGGCCGGGCTGATCGCCGAGAGCGACGCCTCGGCGCGGCCGATCGCGGCCCACGTCGCCTGCAGCAACCCGGCACGCGCGTGGTACGCGCGGCTCGGCTTTCGCAGCCTCGCCGACGATGGCGTCTACCTGCGCCTGCATCGCCCGTGCGCGGATGCGGCGCCCGCCATGGAGGCGCAGGCGTGAGCCCGCGGCACTGGGCGGCGCCATGCGGGAAGCGCAGCTGATCGGCAGCCGCAGGCCCTACGCCCTGGAACGGATCACCGCACCGGTCGACGTGTACCAGAGCGAACACGATCGCCACGTCCCGCCCGCGATGGGGCGATACATCGCCGAAACCGTCCGCAACGGCACGCGCCACCCTTGCCCGGCGGACGGGCACCTGTCGGTGGTGGTGAATCAGGCCGGCCCGTGCCTCGACCGCATCGCGGCGAGCTGCGGGCATTCACGCCCCGGCCGCGACGACGATTCCCGCGGGAACACATGCT
Source organism: Plasticicumulans lactativorans (assembly GCF_004341245.1). Classification (GTDB taxonomy): domain Bacteria; phylum Pseudomonadota; class Gammaproteobacteria; order Competibacterales; family Competibacteraceae; genus Plasticicumulans_A; species Plasticicumulans_A lactativorans. The sequence goes on from NZ_SLWY01000007.1 coordinate 99,246, forward strand.
GACGTGCCCCACGAACGTCGACCACCGGGCCCCCGCGGGTGCGCCCCGCGCATCCTTGCGATGGCCGTCAACGGGCTGTTCATACCGCCCACAGCGCCCCCCTCGACCGCTCGCCTGAGGTAGACCATGTCGAACGTCACCGATGAATTCACCGATAAGGAGAAGCGGGCGGACTTTCTCAGCCAGCACGTGATCTTCGTCGCCAACGTGGCCGAGATGGACAACCTCGGCAACAAGGCCGGCACCCGCAACGTCTACTTCTGGAAGATTTCCGATGCGGTGGTCGAACTGCGGGAGGATCGCTTCGGCAGGGTCCAGAAAAAGATCAAGGCCTACTGGCTCCCCTGGAAAACCCTGAAGGCCGTTTCGATGGACATGGGGAATGACGCCCAGTACTTCTTCACCTCGCAGATGACCGGCTGCCGGTTCTCGGTGCTGACCAAGGAGGGGGCGCCGGTCAAGGTGGCGCACATCGCGGGCACCCTGTCGCAGCCGAAACGCAGCGCCGAAGAGGACAAGCTGGTCACCCAGATGGGCGGACCCGAGCAGGTCAGGGCCCGGAGCCTGTCCGTCTCCGGCGCCGCGGAGCACGGCTACTCGGGCCAGACGGCCGACCCCGGTTCGGCCTTCGTCTACGGCGTCTTCGAGGACGGCGCATGGCACTTCGGGGCGCAGATCGTCGGCGCCAACCTGCTCCCCACCGCCGACCTCAAGGGCATCCTGAGCTCGGCGATCAAGCCGGCGTTCAGCTTCGGCACCTGACATCCGCGCGACCGCGGGGCGCTCCTTGCCGGCCGCGGCGCGGGGCGCCTGGCGAGCGTCGCGCAGCGGCGCGGAGGCGCGGCGTCGGCCTCAGGCGGCGAAGCCGCCGTCGACCAGCAGGCTGGCGCCGGTGATGTAGCCCGCCTGCGGGCTGGCGAGGTAGGCGACGAAGCTCGCGACCTCGTCGACGTGGCCGTAGCGGCCGACGGCGATCAGCTGCGTGAGCGACTCGGCGAACGCGCCCTCGGCGGGGTTCATGTCGGTGTCCACCGGCCCCGGCTGGACGTTGTTGACGGTGATGCCGCGCGCGCCGAGGTCGCGCGCGAGGCCCTTGGTCAGGCCGACGATCGCCGCCTTGCTCATCGCGTACACCGCGCCGCCGGCGAAGGGCATGCGCTCGGCGTTGGTGCTGCCGATGGTGATGATGCGCCCGCCCGCGCCCATGTGGCGCGCGGCTTCCTGGCTCGCGATCACCACGCTGCGCACGTTGACGGCGAGGGTGCGGTCGAGGTCCTCGATGCTGAACTGTTCGATCGGCGCCACTGCCAGCACGCCGGCGCTGTTGACCAGGATGTCGAGCCGCCCGAACGCCTCCACGGTGGCACCGATGGCCTGGCGGACGGCCCGTTCGTCGGCGCTGTCGGCGCGGATCGCCAGCGCGCGGCCGCCGGCGGCCTCGATCGCCTGCACCACGCGCTCGGCCGCCGCCGCGGACTGGGCGTAGCTCAGCGCGACCGCGGCGCCGTCGGCGGCGAGACGGATGGCGATGGCCGCGCCGATGCCGCGCGAGCCGCCCTGGATGAACGCAACCTTGCCGGTCAGGGGGAGGGAGGAAGTCATGATCGTCTCCGGGTGTGGGTGAGTGGACGGAGACGAGTATCCGGCGACGATCATGCGCTGATTAGTCGGAAAAACCGGCTTGCAGTCGATCGCAACGGTTTAGAATCGGGCCATGGACACCCTCAACGGCATCGAATGCTTCGTGCGCAGCGCCGAAGCGGGCAGCTTCGCCGCGGCCGCGCGGCGGCTCGGGCTGACCCCTGCGGCGGTCGGCAAGAACGTCGCGCGGCTCGAAGCCGCACTCGGCGTGCGCCTGCTCCAGCGCAGCACGCGCAAGCTCGCGCTGACCGAGGCCGGCGAACACTTCCTGCAGGAAGCCGCCGGCGGCCTCGACACGCTGCGCGGCGCGATGGCCAAGCTGGCCGGCGCCGGGGGCCAGCCGGCCGGCACGCTCAAGGTCAGCATGGCCCTGGCGTTCGGGCGCGACTACATCGTGCCGCTGCTCGGCGACTTCCTCGCCCGCTACCCGGCGATCCGCCCCGACTGGCACTTCGAGAACCGCCCGGTGGACCTGATCGGCGAGGGCTTCGACGCCGCCATCGGCGGCGGTTTCGAGCTGCCGCCGGGGGCGGTGGCGCGCGAGCTGGCGCCGGCGCACCGCGTGCTGCTCGCCGCGCCGGCCTACCTGGCGGCGCAGCCGTCGCCGGCCACGCCGGCCGACCTCGCCCGCCACGACGGCATCCTGATCCGCGCGCCGCAGAGCGGGCGCATCCCGGCGTGGACGCTGCGCGACCGCGGCGGCCACCAGGCGGCGATCGAACTCAAGGTGCGGATGACCATGGACGACCCCGAGGCCGCCTGCCACGCCGCGCGCCAGGGGCTGGGGGTGACGCTGGTGAGCACGGTGCACGCGCTGCCCCACCTGGAGGCCGGCACGCTGCAGCGGGTGCTGCCCGACTGGTACGTCGACGCCGGGGCGATCGCGATCTACTTCCCGGCGCAGCGGCTGCTGGCGCGGAAGACGCGGCTGTTCGTCGACTTCGTCGTCGAGCACTTCCGCCGCCAGGACTACGCCCGACGGCTGTCGGCGCTGTAACGTCGCGCGCGGCGGCAGACGCGGCGATCTGCGTCCATGCTTCTGGGGCGATCGCCGCCGCCCTTCCTTCAGGAGCAGGACCCATGCGCGAACCCCGGGAACTCGCCTTCGACACCCGCGACGGCACCGCCCTCTTCTACCGCCACTGGCCGGCCGTGAACGGCAGCGCGCGCGCTCTCCTGCTGCTGCACCGCGGCCACGAGCACTCCGGGCGGCTGCAGCACCTGGTCGACGAACTCGACCTGCCCGGGTTCGACTGCTTCGCCTGGGACGCCCGCGGCCACGGGCGCTCGCCGGGGCCGCGCGGCTACAGCCCCGGCCTCGGCACCTCGGTCGGCGACCTCGACACCTTCGTGCGCCACATCGAACGCGCGCACGGCATCGCGCCGGAGAACCTCGCGGTGGTCGCGCAGAGCGTGGGCGCGGTGCTCGCGGCGACCTGGGCGCACGACTTCGCGCCGCCGGTGCGCTGCCTGGTGCTCGCCGCGCCGGCGTTCAAGGTCAGGCTCTACGTGCCGTTCGCACGCCCCGGCCTGCGCCTGCTGCACGCGCTGCGCGGCCACTTCTACGTGAACTCCTACGTCAAGGCGCACTACCTGACGCACGACCCGGCGCGCGTGGCGAGCTTCAACGCCGACCCGCTGATCACCCGGCCGATCGCGGTGAACATGCTGCTCGCGCTGTACCAGGCCGGCGAGCGCGTGGTCGACGACGCCGCGGCGATCACGCTGCCGACGCAGGTGCTGGTGTCGGGGGCCGACTGGGTGGTGCACCAGGCGCCGCAGCGCGCCTTCTACGAGCGCCTGGGTGCGGCGGTGAAGGAATTCCACGTATTCCCCGGCTTCTTCCACGACACCTTCGGCGAAAAGGACCGCGCGCAGCCGATCGCCAAGGGCCGCGCGTTCATCCTGCGCTGCTTCGAAACGCCGCCGGCGCCACCGGAGCTGCTCGACGCCGACCGCGCCGGCTACACCCGCGACGAGTTCGAGCGCCTGCGCACGCCGCTGCCGGCGGGCTCGTGGAAGGCGCTCCAGTTCGCCGCGACGCGCGCCGGGCTGAAGCTCGGCGCGAAGCTGTCGGACGCGATCCGCCTCGGCTTCGACACCGGCTTCGACTCGGGCTCGATGCTCGACGCGGTGTACCGCAACCGCCCGTCGGGGCGCGGGCCGCTGGGGCGGCTGATCGACCGCCTCTACCTCGATTCGCCCGGCTGGGCCGGCATCCGCGTGCGCAAGCGCCACGTCGAGGCGCTGCTCGCGCAGGCGATCGCCGCGCTGCGCGCCGAGGGCCGCGCGGTACGCATCGTCGACATCGCCGCCGGCCACGGCCGCTACGTGCTGGAAGGCATCGCCGCACTCGCCGACCGCCCCGACGCGGTGCTGCTGCGCGACTACAGCGCGCTCAACGTCGCCGCCGGGCAGCGGCTGATCGCCGAGAAGGGGATGCAGGACTTCGTGCGCTTCGAACAGGGCGACGCCTTCGACCGCGCCTCGCTCGCCACGCTCGCGCCGCGGCCGACGCTCGCGGTGGTCTCCGGGCTCTACGAGCTCTTCCCCGACAACGCGCCGCTGCGCGCCTCGCTCGCCGGGCTCGCCGAAGCGGTCGAGCCCGGCGGCTGGCTGGTCTACACCGGCCAGCCCTGGCACCCGCAGCTCGAACTGATCGCCCGCGCGCTGACCAGCCACCGCGACGGCGCGCCGTGGATCATGCGCCGGCGCACCCAGGCCGAGATGGACCAGCTCGTCGCCGCGGCCGGCTTCACCAAGGCGGCCGAACTGGTCGACGACGCCGGCATCTTCACGGTGTCGCTGGCGCAGCGGAACCGCGCGTGAACGCGGTCGCGGCGCGCCTGCACGAGCCGCGGCCGTGGTGGCGCGCGGCGCTGTGGCTGGCCGGGCTCGGGCCGTTCTTCTTCGCGAGCTACGGCACCGCCAACTGGCTGGCGAGCCGGCGCGGCGCCGTCGGCAGCCTGTACTTCGGCTGGGAGCACGGCGTCCCCTTCCTGCCGTGGACCATCGTGCCGTACTGGTCGATCGACCTGTTCTACGCGGCCTCGCTGTTCCTGTGCGCGGACCGGCGCGAACTCGACGCGCACGCGCGCCGCCTGCTCACCGCGCAGGTGGTCGCGGTCGCCGGCTTCCTGCTGCTGCCGCTGCGCTTCGCCTTCGAGCGCCCGCCGGTGGACGGCCTGCCGGGGGCGCTGTTCACCGCGCTCGCCGGCTTCGACCTGCCCTACAACCAGGCGCCATCGCTGCACATCGCGCTGCTCGTGATCCTCTGGGCGCGCTACCGCGCGCACACGCCGCGGCGCTGGCGCTGGCTGCTGCACGGCTGGAGCGCGCTGATCGCGGTGTCGGTGCTGACCACCTGGCAGCACCACTTCATCGACGTACCGACCGGGCTGTGGGTGGGGCTGCTGGCGATCGCGCTGTTCCCGAGCGACGGCACGCGGCCGGCGCCGACCCGCCCGGACGCGCCGCGCCTGCGCCTGGCCGGCCGCTACGCGCTCGGTGCGGCAGCCTGTACCGTGCTCGCCGCCGCGCTCGGCGGCCCCGGCTGGTGGCTGCTGTGGCCGGCCGGGGCGCTCGCGGCGGTCGCCGGCATCTACCTCGCCGGCGACCCGCGGCTGTTCCGCAAGCGCGCCGACGGGCGCCTGCACCCGGCGGCGCTGTGGCTGCTCGCCCCCTACGTCGCCGGCGCCTGGCTGAACGCGCGGCTGTGGACGCGCGGCGACCGCGCCGCCGGCGAAGTCGCGCCCGGGGTCTGGCTCGGCTGCGCGCCGCGCCGGCGCGAGCGCGAGGCGGCGGGCTTCGATGCGCTGCTCGACCTCGCCGCCGAGCTGCCGGTGGACCGCCGCGGCGTCTCCAGCCGCGCGGTGCCGCTGCTCGACCTGCTGGTGCCGACGCCGGCGCAGCTCGACGCGGCGGTCGCCGCGCTCGAACGCCTGCGCGGCGAGCGCCACACCACGCTGGTGTTCTGCGCGCTCGGCTACTCGCGCAGCGCCGTGGTCACGGCGGCCTGGCTGCTGGCGAGCGGGCGCGCCGCCGACGTCGAGGCGGCGATCGCCGCGGTGCGGCAGGCGCGGCCGCGGGTGGTGCTCGGCCCGGCACTGCGGGCGGCGCTCACCGACTGGGCGCGCACGCGGGGGCTGCAGCCGTGAGCGCGCACGACCTCACCGGCACCACCACCGCGGCGGCGGAACACACCACCGATGCGCACATGTCGATGACGGTGACGGCCGCGCTGCTCGCCGCGGGCCGCGTCGCCGCGCTCGTCGCGCACCTTGCCGCGCTGCTCGCCGGGCTGGCGCTGCTGCTCGCAGCGCCGGCCGCGCTCGCCCGCCTCGCCTGCGCCGCGGTGCTGGTGCTGTGGCCGTGCGCGGCGTGGCTCGCGCTGCGCGTGGAGTTCGATGCGCGCCTGTTCGCCGCGCTCGACCCGGATGCGGCGACGCTGGCCGGCTTCGACGCCGCGCTGGTGCGCCTCGGCCTGCGTGCCGCCGCGCCGCCGCGCGACGTCGCCACGCGCTGCGCCGGCGCGCTCGCGCTGTGGCGACGCCTGCTCGGCTGCGTCGCGCTGCAGCTCGCGCTGCTCGGCGTGGCGCTCGCGCTGCTGCTGTGACGGCCGCACATGCGAACGCCCCCGCACGCAGGCGTGCGGGGGCGTTCGGGGGCGGGCGCCTTCCCGGCTCCGGCCGGAGCCCGGGAGGCGGCGCGGGTCTGCCTAGTCGATGACTTCGACCTTGCGCGGCACCACGAAGTACACCCAGGCCAGGGCGACGAAGTAGGTGCAGGGGATCATCGTGAACAGCACCGAGTAGTTGTTGTTGGTCACGGTGAGGATGTGGCCGACCAGCTGGGTCATGAACATGCCGCCGATCGCGCCGCACATGCCGCCGATGCCGTAGACCGAGCCGATGGCGTTCTTCGGCGTGGCGTCCATCGCCACGCTCCAGATGTTGGCGGTCCACGCCTGGTGGGCGGCGATGGCGATCGAGATGAAGAACACCGCCGACCACAGGCTGCTGGCCGAGGCCGCGAACACGATCGGCACGATGCAGATCGCGCAGATCAGCATCGACAGCAGGCGCGCCGGGATCGCCGCCTTGCCGCGGCTGATCATGAAGGACGAGAGCGCACCGCCGGCGACGCTGCCGACGTCGGCCATCAGGTAGATCACCATCAGCGGCAGGCCCATCGCGGTGATGCTGATGCCGAGGTTGTACTGCTGGTTCAGGTACGGCGGCAGCCAGTAGAGGTAGAACCAGAACACCGGCGCCGACAGCGTGTTGCCGAGGGCGTAGGCCCAGGTGGCGCGCATCTTCAGCACCTTGCGGTACGGCACCTGCGCGACCGCGGGCTCGACTTCGCTCTGGATGTAGTCGAGTTCACTGCGCTTGACGCTGGGGTGCTGCTCGGGGTCGAAGTAGTTCTTCAGCCAGAACACCAGCCACACCGCGCCGAAGGCGCCGATGACGAAGAAGGTCGCCTGCCAGCCCCAGGTGGCCATGATGAAGGGGATCATCAGCGGGGCGATCATCGCGCCGACGTTGGTGCCGGCGTTGAAGATGCCCGCCGCCATCGCGCGCTCGCCGGCCGGGAACCACAGCCGGGTGGTCTTCACGCACGAGGGGTAGTTGCCGGATTCGGCCAGGCCGAGGAAGAAGCGGCAGGCCATGAAGCCGACCACCGTGCCGACCAGCCCGTGCGCCGCCGCCGCGATGCTCCACAGCAGCACCGCCAGCGCGAAGCCGCGACGGACGCCGACCTTGTCGATGAAGCGCCCCTGCAGCGCGTAGCCGGCGGCGTAGCCGACCTGGAACCAGAAGTTGATGTTGGCGTAGTCCTGCGCGGTCCAGTTCATCGCCTTGGCCAGCACGGGCTGCAGGATGCCCAGCGCAGCGCGGTCGACGTAGTTGAGCACGGTGGCGAAGAACACCAGGCCGAGCATCGTCCAGCGGACGTGCCCGACGGCAAACGCGCGCCGGAACACGCCGCCGCCCGGCGCTCCGGATGGGCCGGGGGGGTTCAGTGCTTCGCTCAGGGGGGTGGACATGATTCTCGGATCTCCTCGTCGACAAGCCTGGCGGGCGGGTCGTCGCGGCCGGCGCATCCCCGCGCATGGGCCCAGGCGGCACCGCGTTTTCGTGCCGGCGGTCATGGCCGCCGGTTCCACGCATTCCCCGGCACCGCACGGGCGCCGGGAAAACCGTTTCCGCCGCTGCGCCGTGCCAGCCCCGAGGTATGCTTTCGCTCGATGGCTCCGGCAGGCTTTTGTTCGATTTTCGAACCAGCGTGCGGTTAGTGGTTATATTCTAGCGCCGATTTGATGCCTGTCACGCCGATAATCAAACTTTAGTGCGATTATCGAACTGTTACATGCAAAACCGTAGCGCCGCAGGCGGGCGTGAAAGCGAGTCAGGAGGGGGTCTGCGCCGCGCCGGCGCAGGCGGCGGCGCGCGCCAGCAGCAGCTCGCGCTCGCGGCCGTTGCGGGTCAGCGCCGCGGCCCGCTCGAACTCGGCGCGGGCCTCGGCGTGGCGGCCAAGGCGCGCCAGCAGGTCGCCGCGCACGCTCGGCAGCAGGTGGTAGCGCTGCAGCGCGGGCTCGGCGAGCAGCGCGTCGGCGAGCTCCAGCCCCGCCTCCGGGCCGAAGGCCATCGCCAGTGCCACCGCGCGGTTCAGCTCGACGACCGGCGAAGGGGCGAGTTCGGCGAGCGCGTCGTAGAGCGCGGCGATGCGCGCCCAGTCGGTTTCGGTGGGGGTGCGGGCGCGCGCGTGGCAGGCGGCGATCGCGGCCTGCAGTGCATACGGCCCGAGGGCGCCGCCGAGCGCCTCGGCGCGGGCGAGCGCGGCGAGGCCGCGGCGGATCAGCAGTTGATCCCAGCGCCCGCGATCCTGGTCGAGCAGCAGGACCGGCTCGCCCGCCGGCCCGGTGCGGGCGCGGGCACGCGAGGCCTGGATCTCCATCAGCGCGACCAGGCCGTGGACCTCGGGCTCCTGCGGTGCGAGCCCGGCGAGGATGCGGCCGAGGCGCAGCGCCTCCTCGCACAGCGCCGGGCGCATCCAGTCGTCGCCGGCGGTCGCCGCGTAGCCCTCGTTGAAGATCAGGTAGACGACCTCGAGCACCGACGACAGCCGCGCGGCGAGCCCGGGCCCGCGCGGCACCTCGAACGGCACCCGCGCCTCGGCGAGGGTGCGCTTGGCGCGCACGATGCGCTGCGCGACGGTGGCCTCGGGAACGAGGAAGGCCCGCGCGATCTCGGCGGTGCTGAGGCCGCCGAGCAGGCGCAGCGTCAGCGCCACACGCGCCTCGCGCGACAGCACCGGGTGGCAGGCGGTGAACACCAGCCGCAGCAGGTCGTCGCCGATGTCGTCGTCGAGCGCGGCGTCGAACGACGCCGCGGCCAGCGCCGCCTGCTCGGCCTCGTGCTCGCGGCCGAGCGCCGCGTGCTTGCGTTCGAGCAGCGCGCGGCGGCGCAGGTGGTCGATCGCGCGGTGCTTGGCGGTGGCCATCAGCCAGGCACCCGGGCGCTCCGGGATGCCGTCCACCGGCCACTGTTCGAGCGCGGCGACGAGCGCATCCTGCGCCAGCTCCTCGGCGAGGCCGACGTCGCGCAAGAGCCGCGCGAGCGCACCGACCAGCTTCGCCGATTCGATGCGCCAGATCGCCTCGACGCTGCGATGGACGTCCGTGCCCGTCATCGCGCGCTCCGCGCCGGGCCGCGGCTCAGGCCGGCGCCGGGCCGGCGACGTTGAGCATCCACGACACGCCGAAGCGGTCGACGACCATGCCGAAGCACGGCGACCAGAAGGTCTCGCCCAGCGGCATCTGCACCTGGCCGCCGTCGGCGAGCGCGCTGAACAGGCGCCCGGCGGTGGCGGCGTCCGCCGGCGCCAGCGACAGCGAGAAGCCCTGGAAGCCCGGCTGCCCGGAGCAACTGCCGTCGGAGAGCATGATCACGCTGTCGCCGATGCGCAGGCTGGCGTGCATGACCTTGTCGCCGGCGCCGGGCGGCAGGCGGGCCGGGTCCGGCGGTTCGGGGCTCTCCCGGTAGCGCATCAGCATCTCGACCTCGGCACCGAGGGCATCGCGGTAGAACGCGATCGCCTCGTCGCAGCGACCTTCGAAGAACAGGTAGGGTTCGATCGGCATGGTCAGGCTCTCCAAATCGGGGCAGGGGGCGTGGCGGTCAGGCCTGGACGGCGCCGACGCCGAGCTCGCGGAAGCGCTCGATCGCGTCGCCGGGCTCGAAGTCCTCCAGCTCGTACAGCGGGCGCACCTCGATCTCGGCCGCGCCGCCGTCGACCGCCGGGTTGGGGAAGCGCAGCGCCCAGTCGAGCGCCTCCTCGCGCGAGCCCACGCGGATCAGCGTGTAGCCGGCGATCAGCTCCTTGGCCTCGGCGAAGGGGCCGTCGACCACGCTGCGCCGCTCGCCGTCGTAGCGCACGCGCCAGCCCTGCGCGCTCGGCTTGAGCCCGGAGGCATCGAGCAGCACGCCGGCACGCGCCAGCGCCTCGTGGTACTCGGCCATCGCGGCGATCAGCCCCTCCTCCGGCATCGCGCCGGCCTCGGTGTCGGGGCTCGCCTTCACCATGATCATGAATCGCATCGTCATCACTCCGTCGCGTTTGCGGTTGCCGGGCCCGCAGCGTGCGGACCCTGTCGGGACGTCGAACGACGCCCGGTCGATTCGACACGCCCGGCCGGATTTTTTTACCGGCTGCCGGTGTCGGCGTCGTGACCGGCGATGCGCGCGCGCTGGCGCTCCTCCTGCGCGCGCAGTTCGGGCGTGAACTCGGCGCCGAAGTCCTCGGCCTCGAACACCTGGCGGATCTCGATCTCGCCGTCGGCGCCGGTGGGGTTGGGGCAGCGCCTGACCCATTCGATCGCCTCCTCCAGCGAGCGCACCTGGATCAGCCAGAAGCCGGCGATCAGCTCCTTGGTCTCGGCGAAGGGGCCGTCGACCACGCTGCGCCGCTCGCCGCAGAAGCGCACGCGCGCCCCCCGGGCGCTCGGGTGCAGCCCCTCGCCGGCGAGCAGCACGCCGGCGTTGACCAGTTCCTCGTTGTAGCGGCCCATCGCCGCGAGCAGTTCGGTGTCGGGCATCACGCCCGCTTCGGTGTCGGGGGTGGCTTTCACCATGATCATGAAACGCATCGCCGTTCTCCTGCCGGTCGGGGGTATGCGCGGACCCGCCGCGGGCCCGCACACCAGTACGTCGAACGGGGCGGGCCGGAATCGACAGGCCGGTGCGCCTCGCGCCTGTGGCGGGTCGGTTGCGGGCAGCATATGCCGTGACCGCTGCTCCAAAAGCGCCCCCGGTGTCGCACAGGCGGCGCTGCCCGTTCGACGCGAGGTTTCTTCATCGCCTGAGATGGGAGGAGCGCCGCACCAACTGGCCCGGAGCGAGAAACTTGGGCGCCGGTTCGCCTTCTGCGGTAAGCCGCCGGATCGCTTCAGGAACCAGCAGTTCGAGTGGCTGACGATAGGTCGTAAGGTCATAGCAGGGCGACGCCGCCAACTCGATGTCGTCGAACCCCACGACGCCCATCCGAATCGCATCGCTGCGGGCGCGCAGCGCATCCAGCGCACCGATCGCCAGAATGTCGTTCTCGCAAAAGAGCGCCTCGATCCGCGCATCGGGTGCCGTGAGATCCAGGTAGCGGGCCAGCGCCTGAAACCCGCAGTCACGCTGATAATGCCTGGCTTCGAGTATCACCTCGACCTCAAGCCCCTGTTCCTTCAAGCCGTCCCGGAATCCCTCCAGGCGTTTCAGCTGGGTCGACTGCGAGAACGGCCCCAGCATGTACCCGATCCGCCGAAAACGCTGCTCGATGAAAAGCCCGGCGATGTCGCGACCGGCCCGGTAACCGTCGGTCGCCACCACCTGAATGTTCGGATAGTCGCAGTTGCGATAAAGCACGATCAGCGGGATATGGCGGATGTCCTGCGCCAGTTGCACCAGTTCGTCGTTCAGGAGGGTGCCGAGGAAAATCAGGCCGTCGACCTGGAACTGGTCGGCCAGTGACAGCGTGGAGCCATCACTGTGTTCAGAGGTGATGTTCAGCAGCATCGACATGTAGCCCTTGCGCTGCAGTTGGTTGGTGACTTCATTCAATATCGGAAATAGGTTCGGATTCTCCAGCTCGTCCACGACCAAGCCGACGATACCGGTGCGCTTCTTGGTCAGACTGCGCGCCAGCAGGTTGGGCCGGTAGCCGAGTTCCGCCGCCACCTGCAGCACGCGCTCCTGGGCCTCGGGCGAGATCGAAGCCCCCTCGGTGAACGCCCGCGACACCGTCCACTTGGACACGCCGGCCCGTTTGGCCACATCGCTGGCCGTGACCTTGCGGGCTGCAGCCTCGGACATTTTTTTTCTCATCTCGACACTGTCCACGTTGACATCGGGTACCCGACAGCATAAGGTAGTTTGCAACCGGGTGCAGCAGCGCCTTTTTTTGGAGCCCTTGCTGCACCCGGTTGCACGGCCTGCCATGATCGCCAGGCCTTTTTCTGGCGCGGCTTTGCAACCGGGTGCAAAGCATTTTCATGGCGGCCGTTTTTTGACATGGACATTGCACCCGGTTGCATGGCGCGGATCATTTCCGCAAACCACCGGCGGAAGCCACGGCTTCCAGGCGACCAGACAGTTTGAGAAACAGGCAGGGTTTGAAGATGTTGAACGGTGAAAGAAAGATTGCACGTCCCTTGCGCTGGGCCATGGTTGGCGGCGGCCGCACCGCCAACGTTGGCTACAAGCACCGTCAGGGTGCCATGCGCGATAACACCGCCTTCCAGTTGGTTGCCGGTGCTTTCGATATCGATGCCGCCCGCGGCAAGGACTTCGGCACCAACCTCGGCGTCGATCCCGATCGCTGCTACCCCGATTACCAGACCATGTTCCGTGAGGAAGCCAAGCGTCCTGACGGCATCGAAGTCGTTACGGTCGCCACGCCGAACAGCACGCACTACGAGATCACCAAGGCTGCGCTCAACGCCGGACTGCATGTGATCTGCGAAAAGCCCCTGTTCTTCGAAGTGGCCCAGGGCGAGGAGATCAAGGCCCTGGCCGAAGCCAGGAACAAGATCGTCGGCGTGACCTACGGCTTCTCCGGCAGCCAGTTGATGCTCCAGATGCGCGAGATGGTTGCCAATGGCGATCTCGGCGAGATCCGCATGGTCGAATTGCAGTACACCCATGGATTCAATGCGACCGACGTCGGCGACAAGATCAGTGAAGGTCAGAAGTGGCGGGTCGACCCGAAGATCGCCGGCCCGTCCTTTGTTCTCGGCGACCTGTCGACCCATACGTTCTACATGTCTGAACTGATCTGCCCCCAGCTCAAGGTCAGGCAGGTGCTGTGCGATCGCCAGAGTTTCATCCCCAGCCGCGCACCGCTCGAAGACAACGCCTATGTCCTGATCCGCTACGAAAACGGTGCCGTGGGTCGCCTGTGGGCCTCCTCGGTCAATGCCGGCTGCATGAATGGACACCGCATCCGCATCATCGGCTCCAAGGCCAGCATCGAATTCAGCGATCACCAGCCGAACGAATTGCTTTATGAAGTCCAGGGCCAGCCGATCCAGAAAATGATCCGCGCCATGCCCTATCTCTATGACGCCTGCAATGCTGACGAACGTCTGGGCGCCCTGCATGCCGAGGGTCTGATCGAATCTTGGGCCAACATCTACCTCAAGTTTGCGATCGCCATCGATGCCAAGAACCGTGGCGATGAGGCCACCCTGAAAAACCTGGTCTATCCGGATATCGATGCCGGTATCGAAGGTATCCGCTGGGTCCAGAACTGCGTCAAGTCGGCGAATGCCGGTGGCGTGTGGGTCGATTTCAACTGACGAAAGCAAGAACCAAACCGGACCATCTGCAGGAGACCATGATGAAATTAGCCATCTGTACCGATGTGTACGGCAACCTGCCCTACACGGAAATGCTCGACAAGGTCAAATCCCTCGGCGTCGAGGGCGTGGAGATGACCGCCGGCGGGTGGGGCGCCTGCCCGCATGTGCCGACTGCCCAGTTGCTGGCCGATCCCGCCAAGCTGGCCGCTTTCCAGACTGAACTGATCAGGCGCGACCTGGAAATCGCCGCACTGAACTGCTCCGGCAACCCGCTCTGCCCGGGTGAAATGGGCGAGAAGCATACGAAAACGACTTACGACACGGTCGTCCTGGCCGGGAAGCTGGGCGTCAAGAAGATCGTCATGATGTCCGGCTGTCCTGCAGGCGCTCCCGGCGACAAGACGCCGAACTGGATCACCTCGACGGTATCGTGGCCGGACTACATGGCGCCGGCACTGGAATACCAATGGAATGAAGTCGCGATTCCGTGGTGGAAGGACTTCGCCAGGCACGCCAAGGCGCATGGCGTCGAACAGATCGCGATCGAAGAATTCCCGTGCCAGTTGGTCTACAACCCCGAAACCCTCTGGCGTCTGCGCAATGCGGTCGACCCGATCATCGGCATCAACCTCGACCCGTCGCACCTGATGGTGATGGGCGCCGACCCGATCGCCTCCGCCCGGGCTTTGAAAGGCGCGATCTACCACATCCATGGCAAGGATGCCCGTATCGAACGCGGCCTCTGTGATGTCAATGGTCTGCTGGAAACCAAGCCGGTGACCGACTGCGAGAACCGGACCTGGAATTACGTCGCTGTCGGCTGCGGCAAGGACCTGCAGTGGTGGAAGGAATTCTTCTCGGTGGCGCGGATGGCGGGCTACAACGGCTGGGTTTCGCTGGAAATGGAAGACCTGACGATGTCCGTCGAGGCCGGCGTCCGGACATCGATCGATGCGTTGAAACAGACCATCAGCCTGTAACGACGCGCACACACCGGCTCGGCAATGAGAGCCTGAACGATGCATTCCCCCGGCATGCCGGGGGATGGATTGAAAAAGCCAAGAGCCCGGACGAACCGGGCGCCCATTGGAGGAGAGCAGAACATGAAACGCCTGATCATGGTATTCACGGCTTCGGTCATCATGATGAGCTCGGCGATGGCCGAGACCACCATCGGAGTTTCCATGGCCTATTTCGACGATCTTTTCCTCACCAATGTCCGCGAGGCCATGATGGAGCGGGCGAAAGAGCTGGGGGTCAAGATTCAGTTCGAGGACGCCCAGGGCGACATCGTCAAGCAGCTCAATCACATCCAGAACTTCACCGCCCAGAAGGTCAGCGCGATCATCATCAACCCCGTCGATACCGCATCGACGCCCAATTTGACGAAGTTTGCCACCGCGGCCGGCATTCCCTTGGTGTACGTCAATCGCAAGCCCCAGGAGGAGACGCTTCCCAAGGGCGTCCACTACGTGGGCTCCGACGAGAACGTGTCGGGAAAGCTGGAGGGTGAGGCGGTTGCCCGCTTACTGAACGGCAAGGGCAAGGTCGTCGTCATGATGGGCGAGCTTGGTGATGCGGCTACCCGTCTGCGTACCGAGGGGGTGGAGAAGGTCGTGGCCCAGTATCCGGACATGAAGATCGTCGAGAAGCAGGCCGCCAAATTCCAGCGCATCGATGCGATCAACCTGATGAACAACTGGCTGGTTTCCGGCGTGGAGATGGACGCCGTCGTCGCGAACAACGACGAAATGGCCATCGGCGCGATCATGGCGCTCCAGCAGGCCGGCAAGGATCCGAAGAAGCTGGTCATCGCCGGTATCGACGCCACTCAGGACGCGCTCATCGAAATGCAAAAGGGCAACCTGGACATCACCGTTTTCCAGGACGCCAGAGGCCAGGGCAAAGGCGCCGTGGAAACCGCCGTCAAGGTTGCCAAGGGAGAGAAGGCCGACGCCTTTGTGTGGATTCCGTTCGAACTGGTCACCAAGGACAACTACAAGGAATTCCTCAAGAAGTGATGCCGCGCCTGCGCCGCGGCAGGATGGCCGCGGCGCAGGCCCTGTTCTCGCGCGCGACGCGCAAAGCCGGACCGATGCCGATCGCCGGGCGACCGGCCATCTACGACTGCAGCGCACGTTGAGCGTGCCCCGAATGACCTGAGGAGTCCCCGCCATGAAGATCGCCCTCGACCCCTACATGATCCGCCACCTGTCGCTGCCCGAGCTGTGCCGGGCGACGGCCGAGCTCGGCTACGAGCACATCGAGCTGTCCCCGCGCGCGGACTTCCTCGACTGGTGGGTCATGCCGCGCGCGACGAAAGAGCGCATGGCCGCCTTCAAGCGCGCCCTGACGGACCACGGCGTGGGCCTCGCCACGCTGCAGCCGATGTACCGCTGGGCCAGCCCCTTCGAGGACGAGCGCCAGTGGGCGGTGCGCTGCTGGAAGAAAGCCATCGAAGTCTCGGTGGAGATGGACTGTCGGCTGATGATCAGCGAGTTCGGCCGCGGCGCCTCGCCCGAGCGCTCGGTGGGCGAGCGCCCGGGGGCGAACACCCCGGAGCTGTGCGAGGCGGCCTGGTTCCGCTCGATGGACGAACTGCTGCCGATCTTCGAGCGCGAGGGCCTCACGCTGTCGGTGGAGCCGCACCCCGAGGACTGGGTGGAGCAGTTGCAGCCGGCCGCCGACCTCGTCAAGAACATCGGCTCCCCGGCGCTGAAGCTCAGCTACATCGCGCCGCACACCTTCTACTACGGCGACGACCTGGCGGCGATGATCCGCGAGGCCGCGCCGGTGCTGGCGCACGTGCGCGTGGCCGACACCTTCAACCACAAGAAGAGCAGCCAACTGCGCTACATCGTCAACCCGCCGGGCTCGACGCAGATCCGCGTGCACCAGCACCTGGACATCGGCCAGGGCGAGATCGACTGGGACGTGTTCTTCGCCACGCTCGCCGAGGTGGGCTTCGACGGCGTGCTGTCGGCCTGCGTGTTCGCCTGGGAGGAGCGCGCCGAGGACTCCAGCCGCTTCATGCGCCAGGAAATCCAGCGCTACCTCGACCAGTACCGGGTGGCGCCGAACGCAGGCTGAGGGAAAACGAGCTTGGCGGGTCGCGATCCGGCGACCCGCCGAGTCTTTGTGACGGCTCGCTCCGCTGCAGGTGGCGACGGCTCAGGGCGAGTGGCGGCGACTGATTCGCCCGTCAAACGCTCGCCAAGCATGGACTCGTCCATTCCACCGACGGAGAAGCGTGGATGCGGGCTCGCCCGCGCGCGTCCTCCATCGCCGGCGGTGCTCAGGCGAGCGGGGCGAAGAGGTCCTCGAGCTCGGCGTCGGTCCACGGCACGCCGGCCCCGTGGCCCTCACGCAGCACGCCGTCGACCAGCAGGCGCTTGCGCGCCTGCAGCGCGCGGATCTTTTCCTCGACCGTGCCTTCGGTGAACAGGCGGTAGACGAACACCGGCTTGTCCTGGCCGATGCGGTGGGCGCGATCGGTGGCCTGGTCCTCGACCGCGGGGTTCCACCACGGGTCGTAGTGGATCACGGTGTCGGCGGCGGTGAGGTTGAGGCCGGTGCCACCGGCCTTGAGGCTGATCAGGAAGATCGGCGCCTCGCCGGCCTGGAAGCTGCGCACCGGGGCCTCGCGGTCCTCGGTGCTGCCGGTGAGCTTGACGTAGCGCAGCGGGACCTTGTCGAGCGCCTTCTCGATCAGCCCGAGCATGGTCGTGAACTGCGAGAACACCAGGATGCGCCGCCCCTCCTCGACCAGCTCGGGGAGCATCTCCATCAGCATGTCGAGCTTGGCCGACACCTTCGCCTGGCGCGCGGTTTCGAGCTTCACCAGCCGCGGGTCGCAGCACACCTGGCGCAGCTTGAGCAGCGCGTCGAGGATCACGATGTGGCTGCGCGCCAGGCCCTTGGCGGCGATCTCGGCGCGCACCCGCGCCTGCAGCGCAAGGCGGATGCTCTCGTAGAGGTCGCGCTGCGGGCCGGCCAGCTCCACGGCGAGGTCGACCTCGGTCTTCGGCGGCAGGTCGAGCGCCACCTGGTCCTTGGTCCGGCGCAGCATGAACGGCGCCACGCGCCGGCGCAGGCGCTCGCACCGCTCGGCGTCGCCGTGGTTCTCGATCGGCTTGCGGAACAGGCGCTGGAACTGGCGCGCGTCGCCGAGGAAGCCCGGCATCAGGAAGTCGAACAGGCTCCACAGCTCGCCGAGGTGGTTCTCCATCGGCGTGCCGGTCAGGCACAGGCGGTGGCGGGCGTCGAGCCCGCGCACGACGATGCCGGCCTGCGCCAGCGGGTTCTTGATCGCCTGCGCCTCGTCGAGGATCAGCAGGTGCCAGCGCTGCGCCGCCAGCACCTCGCGGTCGCGCGGCAGCAGCGCGTAGGTGGTCAGCACCAGGTCGTGCGCACCGATGCGGGCGAAGTCGGCGGCGCGCTCGGGGCCGCGCAGCCCGAGCACGCGCAGCTCCGGGGCGAAGCGCGCGGCCTCGTCGCGCCAGTTGGCGAGCAGGCTGGTCGGCGACACGATCAGGCAGGGCAGATCGAGCCGCCCGGCACGCTTCTCGGCCTGCAGGTGGGCGAGCGCCTGCACCGTCTTGCCGAGGCCCATGTCATCGGCGAGCACGCCGCCGACGCCGGCCTCGCGCAGGAACTGCAGCCACGCCAGCCCCTCCTGCTGGTAGGGCCGCAACTGCGCGTGGAAGCCCTCCGGCAGCGCCACCGGCTGCGGCCCGCTGCGCAGGCGCGCGGCGAGGGCGCGCAGCCGCTCGCCGCCGCGCCAGACCAGCCGGCGCGGGCCGCCGAGCGCGGCTTCGAGCTCGTCGAGCCGGCTCACCTGGCTGCGCGGCAGCACGAACTCGCCGCGCAGGTTCAGGCCCTCGCTGTCGTAGAGCTCGATCAGCACCGCCAGCACGCCGCGGATGCGCTCCGCCGGCACCGGCAGCAGGCGCCCGCCGGGCAGCGGCACCATCACCTTGCGCGTCGCCCCCAGGCCTTCGAGCCAGCCGCGTGCCGAACCGCCGGGCAGCGCGGCGATCAGCTCGACCAGGCAGGGCAGCAGGTTGACCGGCTGGCCGTCGACCTCGACACCGAGCGCGAGCCCGAACCAGTCCTGGCCGCCCTCGTCGAGTTCGGCGTACCACTCGCCGGCCTCGACCAGATGGAAGCGGAAGCCCGGCTCGATGCGCACGTCCCAGCCTTCGGCGCGCAGCTGCGGCACCTCGTCCATGACGAAATCCACCCAGGCGTCGGACTGGCGCTGGCCGAAGTCGCGCCGGCACTCGCGCGGCAGGCGCTCGCCCCCCGGCAGGTCGCGCACCGGGACGAAGTCGGCGCGCTCCAGCCGCGCCAGGCAGTCGTGCTCGAAGGCGCCGGCGCGGACCAGGCGCCGCACCTTGCCGGCCTCGCGCTGGCTGATCACGGTGGCGGGATCGTCGCGGCCGAGCACGTTGTCGCCGTAGACGAATTCGAGCCGCAGGCCGTCGACCTGCAGCGGCGCGCGCAGCCCCCGGCCGACGGCGGCGGGGGCCGCGGCGACTTCGCAGGTGTACAGCGTGAGCCGCGGCTGCGGCCGGTAGTCGTCGACGCGCTCGACGTCGAGCGCCGGCGGCGACGGCAGGCGCTGCCCCGGCAGGTGGCGCGCGAGCCAGTCCCACACCGGCCCGAGCTCCTCCGGGGCGAGCAGCGGGCTCGCCGCGAGGGCTTCGGCGAGGCGCGGTTCGAGGCCGGTGTCGAGCGGGCCGCAGGCGGCGGCGTCGACGTACCACGGCGGCGCCAGCGCCAGCACTGCGGCCGCCGGCGGCGTCGCCACCAGCACGAGCCGCGACTGGCCGTGGTCGTCGACCGACCAGCGCGGCTCGGCCGGACGCACCTCACCCAGCGCCAGCGCCGCGCCGGCCTCGTTGCGCCAGTGGCAGCGGCCGGTGGCGAGCAGGCGTTCGAGCAGCGCGCTGCCGCTCTCGCCGGCCAGCACGCGCACCGGGCCGCTGGCGGGCTCGGCGTCGACGTCGCCGGCGAGCGCGAGTTCGCGCAGCAGCACGCGATCCTGCGCGGCGAGGAACGCCGCCTGGCCGTACTGCAGCACGGTGCGCGGGTCGTAGGCGCGCGGGCGGCCGTAGCCGCCCTTCTTCAGCCGCCGCGCGACCACGCTGCGCACCGTCACCGCCTGCTCGTCATGGTCGAGCAGGTAGAGCACGTGCTCGGCGAAGCCGGCCTCGGTGTCGACGCCGAGCACCGGCAGGGTCGCCACGCCGAGCTTGCGCAGCCAGCCCTCGACCGCGGCCGAGCGCGACGGCGCGCCGCCCGCCGCCGGGGCGCGGCTGTCGGTGCCGCTGGCGAGCAGCTGCAGCAACAGCGCGACGACGTGCTTGCAGCGCCCGCCGAGGTAGCACGAACAGCCATCGTGCAAGGTGGCCTGCCCGTCGTGATCGCGCTCGATGCGGGCAAACGCGCGGTAGCGTTCCTCGACCTGGCCGCGCACCTCGCCGATCGCCGTCTGCCCGTCGCTGCCGAGGCTGAAGTCGAGCACCCCGTGGGTGCGCTGCAGCGCCCGCCCCCGTTCGAGCGTGAAGGGGTCGAACCAGGCGCGCAGGTCGTCCATTCGCAACTGCATGCTGGACCTCAGGCCCCGCCCAGTCCGTGCAGCAGCGCGATGTGCACCGCGGTGCCGCCGCCGATCGACAGCAGCGCCTGCCGCCGCCAGCGGTGCAGCACGACCGTCGCCAGCACCCCGGCGGCTTCCGGCAGGCCGTAGCGGGGCGCGACGGGGGCGACGCCGCGCAGGCAGTAGAACACCAGCACGGTGAGGACCGCGGCCGGCAGGTAACGGCCGAGATAGCGCAGCCAGGCGCGCTCGGCCTGGCCGCGCAGCAGCCAGAACGGCGCCGCGCGGGTCAGGAAGGTCGCGACCGCCATCACGGCGACCGCGCCGATCAGGTAGCCGGCGTCCATCCGCGCAGCCTGCGGACGGCGAGCAGCCCGCTCAGCGTGAAGGCCAGCGCCACCAGTAGGAACTGCGCGGGCGGCGCCAGCGCGAGCGCCAGCAGCCCGGCCGCCGCCGCCAGCAGGAACGGCCAGGGTTCGTGCAGCGCGTGCCACTGCTCCACGGCGAGCACCAGGAACAGTGCGGTGAGGGCGAAATCGAGCCCGCGCGTGTCGACGTCGAGCACGCCCCCGGCGACCGCGCCGAGGGTGCAGCCGCCCACCCAGGCGGCATGGTCGAGCGCGGTGACGGCGAGGTCGTAGGCGTCGCGCCGCACGCCGGCGGGCGGCGCGGCGGCGCTCAGCAGCGACCAGGTCTCGTCGGTGAGCCCGAAGATCAGGTACAGCCGCCGCCAGCCGCGCGCGGGGACGCGCGCCAGCATCGAGAAGCCGAAGAACACGTGGCGCAGGTTGAGCAGCAGTGTGGCGATGAAGATGTCGGGCAGCGGCGCGTGCGCCGCGAGCAGGCCGATGGCGAGGAACTGCGCCGACCCGGCGTAGACGACCGCCCCCATCAGCGGGGCGAGCCACCACGGCTGCCCGCTGTCGACCAGCAGCAGGCCGAAGGCCACGCCGAGCGGGACGTAGCCGAAGGCCACGGGCAGGCACGCCCGCAGGGCCGCGGGCAGGACGGGCGCAGTGGACGGCAAGCGGCGGACCCCCCGATAGCGAAACGGCAAGGGTAACCGAAATCGTCCCCCCGGTAGCCCCGCGGGCGACGCCGGCGTTGCCCGCGGCGCGGCGGCACCCGCAGCCCTTCGGCGCCGCGCGCGGCAGTGGTGGGGGCGGTGGCCTTCGGCTAAGGTCGGCGCGATCCCCCGCACCCGTCCGGAGAGTCCCGATGTCGCCCCGCCTCCCCACCCTCGTCCTCGGCCTGTGCCTCGCGCTGCTGCCGGCCGTCCACGCCGCCGAGCCCGCGGGCCTGGACCCCAATCTGCAGTTGCAGCCCGGCGACCTGCCGCCGCCGCCGCGCGATCCCGCGCTCGACACCGACACGCCGGCGGAGGGCCTGGATTCGCCGTGCGCCCAGGCCCGCAGCCGGCTCACCATCGCCGAGCGCGACCTGCGCGCGAGCGCGCCGCAGGGCTTCGCCGTGGGCCGCCAGCGCGAGATGAACGCGCGCCGCGATCAGGCGCTGCGCGACGTCCAGGCCCACTGCAACTGAGGCCGGCGCGCCGGCCTCAGCCGGCGCCGATCGGGCTCAGCGCGCTGCGGTTGCGCCCCTCGCCCTTGGCGCGGTACAGCGCGCGGTCGGCACGGCTGATCAGGCTGGTGAGGCCGGAGGTCTCGTACGGATCGAGCTCGGCGAGCCCGATGCTCACCGTGTAGCGGATGCCCTCGGGTTCGACCCAGCGCCGTTCGGTGGCGGTGCGCAGCCGCTCCGACAGCACCAGCCCGCCGGAGAGGTCCACCCCCATCAGCAGGACCGCGAACTCCTCGCCGCCGAAGCGCCCGACCAGGTCGTTGCGGCGCAGGCTGTTGAGCATGACCTCGGCGAAATCGCAGAGCACGCGGTCGCCGGCCGGATGGCCGAACTGGTCGTTGATGCGCTTGAAGTGATCGAGGTCGAGGATCATCAGCGTCAGCGCCTCGCCGTCGTTGCGCGCGCGCTGCACGCGCCGCCCGGCGAGCTGCAGGAAGGTGCGGCGGTTGAGCAGCCCGGTCAGCGAATCGCGCTCGGCGAGCTGGCGCAGCTCGGCGTCGGCGCGTTCGCGGTGCAGCAGCAGCAGGCCGAAGGTCGTCACCACCACCACCGCGTAGCCGACGGAGAAGGCCAGCACCTCGTAGATCGTGCGCAGCATCGGGCTCGCGATCGGCTCGGCACCGAAGCTGCCGGAGAGCAGCTCGACGGCGCGCGCGCCGAGCACCACCACCGACAGGCCGAGGACGATCACCATCAGCCGCAGCACCCGCGAGCCGCGCAGGTCGTGGATGTGCAGCAGGCTGCGCAGGGCCAGCAGCCGCAGCACGGTGAAGCCGCACACCGCGACCCCCATGCGCAGCGGCGCCGACAGGCCCGGGTACGCGTAGGCCACGGCCACCGTCGCGGCCACCGCGAGCGGCGCCGTCCACTGGGTATCGTGGCCGCCGAAGCGATCGACCGCATGCACCTGCAGCACCATGCCCGCGACCAGCAGCACCGTGCCGGCGCCGAACAGGTTGTCGATCGCGAGCGAGAAGGCGATCAGCATCAGCAGCCAGCCGATGCCCTGCACGAACAGCGACACGCACCACGGCTGCAGCCCCGGCCAGGGTTTGCGCAGCGTGAGGGCCGCCAGCGACGCTGCCATCAGCAGGCAGTTCAGCAGCATCACGAACATCAGCGTGTGCGGATCGAGCATCGGGGCGCCTCGGCGGAATCCGGCGCGGGGCAATGCACCCGCGATCCGCTCCTGAACAAGGATTATCGTGCACGCGCGAACGGCGCAACGCCCCGTCGTCGCTGCCGCGGGGCGCGCCGCTCAGTCCGTCGCCAGCCACGCCCTCGCCCGCGCCACGGCGGCGCGCACCTGAGCCGGCGCGGTGGCGCCGTAGTGATCGCGCGCGGCCACCGAACCTTCCAGCGTCAGGCAGGCGAACACGTCGGCCTCGATCACCGCGCTGAAGCCGCGCAGCTCGTCGAGCGTCATCTCGGCGAGGTCGCGACCGCTGTCGACGCCGAGGCGCACGGCCTTGCCGACGATCTCGTGGGCGTCGCGGAACGCCACCCCCTTGCGCACCAGGTAGTCGGCGAGGTCGGTCGCGGTGGCGAAGCCCTGCCTGGCCGCGGCACGCATGCGCTCCGGGCGGGCCCTGAGCGCCGGCACCATGTCGGCGAAGGCGCGCAGCGACCCGAGCAGGGTGTCGACGGTGTCGAACAGCGGCTCCTTGTCCTCCTGGTTGTCCTTGTTGTAGGCGAGCGGCTGGCCCTTCATCAGCGTCAGCAGCGCCACCAGGTGACCGTTGACGCGCCCGGCCTTGCCGCGGACGAGCTCGGGCACGTCGGGGTTCTTCTTCTGCGGCATGATCGAGCTGCCGGTGCAGAAGCGGTCGGGAATGTCGACGAAGCCGAACTGCGCGCTCGCCCACAGCACCAGCTCCTCGCTGAAGCGCGACAGGTGCGTCATCAGCAGCGCGCCCGCGGCGCACAGCTCGATGGCGAAGTCACGGTCGCTGACCGAGTCGAGCGAGTTCTCGGTGGGGCCGCTGAAGCCGAGCAGCTCGGCGCTGCGCTGGCGGTCGATCGGGTAGGTGGTGCCGGCGAGCGCGGCGGCGCCGAGCGGGCAGAGGTTCAGGCGCGCGCGGCAGTCACGCAGGCGCCCGCTGTCGCGCTTGAGCTGCTCGAACCACGCCAGCAGGTGGTGGCCGAAGGTCACCGGCTGCGCCACCTGCAGGTGGGTGAAGCCCGGCATGATGGTGTCGGCCTCGCGCTCGGCGAGGTCGACCAGCCCGCCCTGCAGGCGCCTGAGTTCGGCCAGGATCGCGTCGATCGCGTCGCGCAGGTACAGGCGGATGTCGGTCGCCACCTGGTCGTTGCGCGAGCGCCCGGTGTGCAGGCGCTTGCCGGCGTCGCCGATGCGCGCGGTCAGGCGCGCCTCGATGTTCATGTGCACGTCCTCGAGCGCCACCGACCAGTCGAACTCGCCGCGCTCGATCTCGTCGCGGATCGCCTCCAGTCCCTGCACGATCGCGGCGTGATCGGCTGCCGACAGCACGCCGGCCTCGTGCAGCATGGTGGCGTGGGCGAGCGACCCGGCGATGTCCTGGCGGTACATGCGCCGGTCGAACGACACCGAGGCGGTGAACGCCTGCACGAACGCGTCGGTGGATTCGGTGAAGCGTCCGCCCCACTGCTGGTTGGTCTGAGTCATGCGCGGCTCCGCGGCGGCCCGGTTGTCGTGGGGCGGCAGTATAGCGAGCACTCCCGGCCCCGCGCGGCCCCTCAGCGGGTGGCGAGCGCGTGCTCGATCTGCCCGGCCAGGCGCGCGACGATGGCCTCGCGGTCGTACTCGCGCTCGGCGGTGGCGCGGGCGGTCCGGCCGAGGCGCGCGCGGCGCCCCGCATCGCCGAGCAGCGCGACGCAGGCGTCGGCGAAGGCGGCATCGTCGTCGGCGATCACGATGTCGTGGCCGTCGCGGAACGCCAGCCCCTCGGCACCGATGGCGGTCGCCACCATCGCCTTGCCGTAGCCGGCCGCCTCGATCAGCTTCACCCGCGTGCCGCCCCCCACCGTCAGCGGGCAGCAGACCACGGTGCTGCGCGCGTACAGCGCATCGAGATCGGCGACGAAACCGGTCACCTCGACCCCCCGCACCTGCGCCCAGGCGCGGGCGCACTGCGGATCGGCGCCGTTGCCGGCGATCACCAGCGTGGCGTGCGGCAGCCGCGCGCGCACCCGCGGCCAGATGCCCGCGACCAGGCGCTCGGCCGCCGCGGCGTTCGGGGCGTAACCGAGGTTGCCGAGCAGCAGCAGCGTCGGCGCCTGCGGGTCGCTCGGCGGGCTGGTCGCCGCGGCGAGCGGCACGGCGTTCGACACCACCTGCACGCGCTCGCCGCCCGGCCAGCGCGCGAGCCGCCGGCGGTCGAGCTCGGAGCACACGAAGCTCGCCGCCGCGCGGCGCAGCCCGCGCACCTCGGCACCGACGACCGCCGGCAGGCGCAGGTACTGCAGGCACTTGGACGGCCAGTGCGGCGGCGCGGCGATGCTGCGCGCGAGCACCAGGTGCTCGATGTCGTCGACGTCGAACAGCAGCGGCGGGCGCGCCGATGGCGCGGCGCGCTCGAACAGCGCCGCCATCGGCAGGCGCCGCGCCACCACGCAGGCCGGCCGCCGCGCCAGCGCGGCGCGTACCGCCTCGAGCTGGGCGGCACCGGCGAGCAGGGCGTACGGCATCTGCTGGAACAGGTCGAGCGCCGGCGCACCGTAGGCTTCCCATGCGGTGGCGTAGGCGGGCTCCGGCGCGCGCGGCGCCACCGACAGCGTCAGCCCCTCGCCCCAGGCGGCGTGCATCGACGCCTGCACCGCGGCGATGCTGGCCGGCGCGAGGTCATGCTTCGGACTGGCGAAGCAGAGCACGTCGACGGCGTCGAAGCACCTGCGCAGGGCATCGAGGAACAGGCGCATGCGCCAGAAATTGCCCCCTACCGCCAGCGTGAAGTCGGGCTCGAAGACGCTGCTCAGGTACAGGGCACGACGCATGGCCGAAGCCCACCCTCACGCGTGCGGGTGCAGGCCGAGCGCCCGCAGCAGTTGTCCGGCGCGGTAGCGCAGACGCAGGTACCACTGCGGCGGCAGCGCGGGCCAGCGCGCATGACGCTGCCGCCAGAGCAGGTCCGGCAGCTCCACGCGGCGCCAGCGCGCAGCGTCGTCGAGCGCATCGAAGCGCGGCGTGAACGCCTGCCCCGGCCGCTCCATCACCTCGTGGTAGGCGGCGATGAAGTGCCCGGCCATGCGCTCCGGCGACCAGTGCTCCGCCATCCACGCCGCCGATTGCTGCCCGAGCGCGGCGACCAGCGCGGGGGCACGGGCGAGTTCGAGCAGGACTTCGGCCGCATCCTCGAGGCGCACGTCGAGCGCCGGGAAGTCGCTGCGCCCGGTCAGATCCATCAGGCTCCCCTGCACGCAGCCATCGATGTGACATAGCGTCGCCGTGCCCTCGACCAGCGCCTCCAGCGTATTCAGGTGGTAGCTGCCGGTGACCAGGTCGTCGACGAACAGGTGGCAGCGCGCCTTGCGACGCAGGCACTCGGCGTGCGGCACCTGCTCGATGATGTCGATCTCGAGCGGCACGCCGGCGCGGTGCGCCCGGCGCTGCAGCGTGCGCAGCATCTTGACGGTTTCCGGGTAGCCCTTGGTGTCCCAGCGCGACTGCCGCGCCGAATTGAAGACGCTCGGCGCATAGCCGATGCGCAGCGGCCCGTCGACACCGCGCGACACCGCTTCTGCGACGGGAAAGACGACATTCGGCACCAGCCGGGCCTGTGGATAGAAACGGGCCGGGTACTGCCCGATCACCAGCTTCGGGATCGGGCAGGCGAACACGTCGTCGACCGTGCACTCCATGTAGCGGGCGATGGCCTGCGGCGTGGAATGGAAGTGCCGCACCATCGGCTTGCCCTGCCGCCACAGGCGCCGCAGTTCGATCGGGGCGAAGCCCTGGTAGTCGAGGTCGATGAAATTGTGGAGGTGGAGCACGTCACAGCGCTCGACCAGGTCGATGATCGTGTCGCGGTGCACCTCCCACTCGAGATCCTGGCTGAAGCGCATCTTCCCGTAACCGTGCGCATACGGCTTGAGTACCGCCAGGCGGGCCTCGACGCCCGCGTGCAGGCGCAACGCCCGGCACAGGCGCAGCGGGGCACCGACCAGCGGCGTCTCGGACAGGTGCATCACGAGCATGAGGCGTGCCCTCGCGGCTGGGGCTGGGGGACGACGCCGGCGGCGGGCGGCGTCACGGCTGCCCGGCGCGCGCCACGTCGAGGATCATGTCGACGTGCTGCGGCGCGCCCTGGGTCAGCACCGGGTAGGCGAGGTGGTTGGCGAACAGCGTGCGGCCGCGGTCCTCGATGCGCGCCTGGACCTGGTAGCGGCGGCGCGCGTCGACGCCGGGCGGGTCGTAGCGCAGCTCGAAGCGGATCGGCACCTGGCCGGGGTGCGGGTAGCGCCGCTCGACCACCATGCCGGCGGCGGCACCGTCGCGCGCGGTCTCGACGATGCGCACCACCAGTTGCGCCTCGGGGCTGAGCACGATGCGCTGGCGGTAGCCGACGCTGCCGGTCAGCACGCCGGGGCGCGGGCCGGCGTAGGCGTCGTCCGTGGGCGTCGTGGCGCAGCCGGCGAGGGCACCGAGCAGGCCGGCGGCGGCGAGGCGCGCGACGGCGCGACGGACGGACGGGCAAGGCATCGTTCACTCCTCCGGGGTGGGCGCGGCGCGCCGGTACAGGCTCGGCTCGCCGGGCGGGCGCGTCTTGAACAGGCGCAGCGTCCACATGTACTGCGCGGGATCGGGCCGCACCAGCGCCTCGACGGCGGCGTTCATCGCCCGCGCGTCGCGCTCGACGTCGCCGCTCGGGAAGTCGGCGAGCGGCGCCAGCAGGTGGCAGTCGTAGCGGCCGTCGGCGGCGAGCCGCGTGATCGACGGCAGCACCACGGCGTCGCCGAGCTTCGCCAGCCGCCCGAGGGTGTTCAGCGTGGCCTTGCGCAGCGCGAAGAACGGCACGAACACCGCGCTGTCGGGGCCGAGGTCCTCGTCGGCGAGGTAGAACAGGATCTGCCCGTCGCGGAACCCGCGCACCACCGGGCGGATGCCCTCGTCGCGCTCGAACACCGTGCCCTTGAAGCGGGTGCGGCCACGCGCGATCAGCCAGTCGATGACCGGGTTCTCCAGCGCCTTGTAGGGGCCGAGCGCGCGGTGACGCACGCCGAAGGCGCACACGCCGAGGTCGAGCGCGAGCGCGTGCACCGCCATCACGATCACCCGCCGCCCCGCCGCCTGTGCCGCGGCGATGTGCTCCTCGCCGTGCAGCCGCACGCCGCGGCGGATGGCGGCCTCGTCGCCGAACCAGGCGAGGCCGTAGTCCATGACGATGCGCAGCGCCAGCCGGAAATGCCGGCGGATCAGCGCCGCGCGCGCCGCCGCGTCGAGCTCGGGGAAGCACACCGCGAGGTTGATGTCGGCAATGCGCCGCTGCCGCTTGGCGAGGCGCCAGGCGAGCGGGGCCAGCGCCGCGGCGAGCCCGTCGCGCACGCGCCGCGGCAGGCGCCACAGCAGCCAGGCGCAGGCGGCAGCGGTCCAGCCCCCCCAGTGGCGGGGGGCGAGCCAGGCGCGGTCGAACCGCGGGCCGCCCTGCAGGGCACGGCATGAGCTCGGGACTTCGGACATGGAGTACGGCAGGCGATGTACAGGCGTGCGCAGTCTAGCAGCCGGCGCGCCGGTCCCGCTGCCACGGCGGCCGCGGCAGCGCCTTGACCCCGATGGATGACACCCGCGGCGGGCGTCGGCTACTCTCCCCGCCCTCCCGTGCCGTTCGCCGCCCCGCCATGAGCCCACCCCGCCTGCGCATCGCCACCCGCAAGAGCCCGCTCGCCCTGTGGCAGGCCGAGCACGTCGCCGCGCGGCTGCGCGCGCTGCATCCGGGGCTCGAGGTCGAGCTGCTGGGCATGAGCACCAAGGGCGACCGCATCCTCGACAGCCCGCTCGCCAAGGTCGGCGGCAAGGGGCTGTTCGTGAAGGAGCTCGAACTCGCGCTGCTGGACGGCAGCGCCGACCTCGCCGTGCACTCGATGAAGGACGTGCCGGTGGAATTCCCGGCCGGGCTCTCGCTGCCGGTGATCCTGGCGCGCGAGGACCCGCGCGACGCCTTCGTGTCGAACCGCCACGCCCACCCCGACGCCCTCCCCGCCGGCGCCGTGGTGGGCACGTCGAGCCTGCGCCGGCAGTGCCAGCTCGCCGCGCGCTACCCGGAGCTGGTCGTCGCGAGCCTGCGCGGCAACGTCAACTCGCGCCTCGGCAAGCTCGACGCCGGCGAGTTCGACGCCATCATCCTCGCCGTCGCCGGGCTCGAGCGCCTGGGGCTGCACGCGCGCATCACCTGCCGCCTCGAACCCGAGGTGAGCCTGCCGGCGATCGGCCAGGGGGCGATCGGCATCGAGTGCCGCAGCGACGACGCACGCGTGCACGCGCTGATCGCCGGGCTGGACGACCCCGACACGCAGCTGCGCCTGCGCGCCGAGCGCGCGCTCAACACGCGCCTGCACGGCGGCTGCCAGGTGCCCATCGCCGGGCACGCGCTGCTCGAAGGCGACCAGCTCTGGCTGCGCGGGCTGGTCGGCGAGCCCGACGGCTCGACCCTGGTCCGCGGCGAGATCCGCGGCCCGGCCGCCGACGCCGAGCAGCTCGGCATCGCACTCGCCGAGGACCTGCTCGCGCGCGGCGCGCGGGCGATCCTGGCGCGGGTGTTCGGCGCCTCCGCCGCGCCATGAGCCGGCGCGCGGCCCCGACGGACGCACGCGGGTGAGCGATCTCGCCGGCCTCGGCGTGCTGGTCACGCGCCCGGCGGCGCAGGCCGAGGGCCTGTGCCGGCGCATCGAGGCCGCCGGCGGACGGGCGCTGCGCTTTCCGACGCTCGCCATCCTGCCGCCGCACGACCCGGCGGCGCTCGCCGCCGCGCTCGCCCGCCTGCCCGCCTGCAGCCTCGCCGTGTTCACCAGCGCCAATGCCGTCGCCGCGGTGGCGCGCTGGTGTGCCGGGCACGGCGGCTGGCCCGCGGGGGTGCGCGTCGCGGCGATCGGCAAGGGCACCGCCCGCGCCCTCGCCGCCGCCGGCATCGCCGTCGACCTGCAGCCGGCGCACGGCGAACGCAGCGAGGACCTGCTGGCGCTGCCGGCCCTCGCCACCTGCGCCGGCACGCGCGTGCTGCTGATCAAGGGCGAGGGCGGGCGTGAACTGCTCGCCGCAACCCTCGCCGCGCGCGGCGCTGAGGTGCACGTGGCCTGCGCCTACCGGCGCGCCCTGCCGGACGCCGACCCGGCGCCGCTGCACGCCTGGCTGCGGGCGGGCGCCGTCGACGTGGTGCTTGCCACCAGCAACGAGGCCCTCGCGAATCTCTTTGCCCTGCTCGACACGGCTGGGCGAGAATCGGCGCGCGATTTGCGCCCGCTGGTGGTCGGCGCGCGTGGCGCCCGGCTCGCCCGCGAACTCGGCTTTCGCCCGCCACCGCTGCTTGCCGGAGAGGCCGGGGACGAAGCCATTGTCGCCGCCCTCCTCGCCTGGCGGGCAACCCAAACACCTATAACACCCCGGGGACCGCAATGACGGACAACCAGCGCGACACCACCACGCCACCCGAGGCGGAGCCGGACCTGCCGGCCACCGTCGCCGCCAGCCCCGCGCCGGCCGCCGGCCCCGCCGACGCCGGGCCGGCAGCGCCGAAGGCCGCGCCCACGCCGCCGCCACGCCCGGCCGGCGGCGGCGGCGCCGGCAAGCTCGCGCTGGTGGTCGCGCTGGTCGCCGCCGGCGGCGCCGGCTATTCGCTGTACCAGTGGAACCTGGCCCGCCAGCAGGCGGCGGGCTTCAACGCCGAGATCGAGGCGCGCGTGAAGGCCACGCTCGCCAAGGTCGAGACCGAGGCCGGCGACCGCATCAAGGCGCTCGAAGGCAAGCTCGCCAGCAGCCAGCAGGCGGTGGGCGCACTCGAAGGCAAGCTCGGCACCACCGAGCAGACGCAGGGCGCGGCGCTCAAGGAAGCCTCCGACCGCATCGAGCAGCTCTCGCTCGGCCAGCGCGGCCTGCTCGCCGAGGTCGACGCCGCCAAGACCGCCGCCGCGCGCGGCGACGTCAACGCGCTCGCGCTGTCCGAGGTCGGCTACCTGCTGCGCGTGGCCGAGCACAAGCTGCACCTCGAACTCGACCAGGTCCGCGCGCTGCAGGCGCTGCAGCTCGCCGAGACCCGCCTGAACGCGGTCAACGAGCTCGCCTTCGCCTCGGTGTCGCGCATGCTCGCCGAGAACATCGCCGCGGTGCGCGGCGTCAAGCTGCCCGACACCGCCGCGCTCGGCCGCCGCCTGATCGCGCTCGAGGAGCGCGTCGAGGCGCTCAGGATCAAGCCCGACATCCAGATCGAGACGCTGAAGGACAAGGTGCGGCCGCAGATCGCGAACGAGGTCGCCGGCGGCGAGGCGCCGTGGTACGAGCGCATCGCCGAAACCGCCTGGAGCCAGATCAAAGACATCGTCGTGATCCACCACGACCGCGCGCAGGCCGCGCCGCTGATGTCGCCGAAGGAAGCCTACTTCCTGCACCAGAACCTGCGCCTGGAGCTGGAGGCGATGCGCCTGTCGCTGCTGCGCGGCGACGCGGTGTCGTACCAGGAGACCGCGCAGCTCGTGCTCGGCTGGCTCGACCGCTACTTCGACGGCAACGATGCCGAGACCAAGGCCGTGGCCGAGGAAGTGCGCGCGCTGGCGCAGACGCAGCTCGTGCCCTACCTGCCCGACCTCGGTGCGACCGCCAAGACCTTCGACGAGGTGCTGGCCCGTCGCCAGCCGGTGCGCTCGGCGCTGTCACCGGCGCAGCCCGCGGTGCCCGGCGCCGGGGAGGCCGCGCAATGAAGTGGCTGATCGGTATCGTCATCGCCCTGTTCTCGGCGGTGGGGCTCGCCTGGCTGCTGCGCGAGGACGCCGGCTACGTGCTGCTCACCGTCGGCCACTGGACCATCGAGACCAGCGTCGCCGCGCTGCTCGTGTTCCTGCTCATCGGCTTCTTCGTCACCTACAAGCTGGTGCGCTACACCGGCCAGCTGCTGCGCATGCCGCGCACGCTGGCCGAGGCCGGCAAGCGTCGGCGCGAGCGCCGCGCCCAGCGCCTGCTCGCCAAGGGCTCGCGGGATCTGGCCGAAGGCCGCTGGCAGGCCGCCGAGCAGGCCTTCGCCAAGGCGCTGCCGATCGCCGCCGATCCCGGCCTGTACCTCGCCGGCGCCGCGCGCGCCGCGCAGCACCTGGGCGCGCGCGACCGCCGCGACCGCTACCTCGCCGCCGCCGAGAAGCTGCCACGCGAGGCCGCCACCGTGGTCGGCATCGCGCGCGCCGAGATGCTGCTCGAGGAGGAGCAGCCCGAGCAGGCCGCCGAGGTGCTGCGCAAGCTCAACCTGCTGACCCCCAACCGCCCGCGGGTGCTGGAGCTGCAGCTCGACGCCGCCAGCCGCCTCGGCGACTGGGAGCACGCGCTGCGCCTGCTGCCCGAACTGCGCAAGCGCGGCGCGCTCGACGAGGCCGGTTACCGCGATAGCCAGCTGCAGGTGGCGCGCGAGCGCCTCGCCCTCGTCGCGCGCAAGGGCACGCTGTCGGAGCTGCAGACCCTGTGGGGGCAGATCCCCAAGGCGGTCCGCGCCAACGAGGCCCTGCTGATCGACTACTGCGGCTTCCTGCGCGACCTGAACGCCGCCGACGCCGCCGAGAAGCTCCTCAAGCAGGCGCTGTCGCGGCAGTGGAGCAATGCACTGTGCGTCGCCTTCGGCCAGCTCGGCCGCGGCAACGCCGCCGGCCAGCTCGCCAGCGCCGAGGCCTGGCTGGGCGCGCAGAAGGACAACGCCTACCTGCACCTGACGCTCGGGCGCCTGGCGGCGCGCGCGCACCAGTTGCCGAAGGCGAAGCAGTACCTGGAGCAGAGCATCCGCCTGCAGCCGATGGCCGACGCCTACCAGGAACTCGGCGACGTGCTCGAACAGATGGAGGACGCCGGCGGCGCCGGCGCCTGCTACCGCGCCGGCCTGCGCCTGCTGACCGGCGTCGAGGAGGCCCGCGAGGGCGTCGCCCTGCCGGCGGTGAAGGACCTCGCCGAAAAGCCGGCCTGAGCCCCGCAGGCCGCGATTCACCGCGAGGCCCGGCCGTCGCATGACGGCCGGGCCTCGCGTCATTCAGGGGGAGAGTCGAAGCGGTCGGGCTCCCGGCGCAGCCCGCCACGTCGCCGCGCGGGAACGGCTCAGGCGGCGGAGAGGAGCACGGCGACGTAATGGCAGGAGGTCCCCGCCATCACGAACAGATGCCAGACGAAATGGCCGTAGCGCAGGCGCGCATCGGTCATGAAGAAGGCGACGCCGACGGTGTACGCCAGACCTCCCGCGACCAGCCAGAGCAGGCCCGCGGCCGGCACGCGGGCATACAGCGGATCGGCGGCGATCACGATCAGCCAGCCCATCGCCAGGTAGAGGCCGGTGGACACCAGCGGATGGGACAGCCGGTCGAACACCTTGAGCAGCACCCCGGCCAGAGCCATGCCCCAGACGAGGCCGAACAGGGTCCAGCCCCAGGCGCCGCGCAACGCGCCCAGCGTGAACGGCGTGTAGGTGCCCGCGATCAGGAGGTAGATCGCCGAGTGCTCGATGACCCGGAACACGCGCTTGGCCGTGCCCACCGGCAGGGCATGGTAGAGGGTGGAGGTGAGGTACAGCAGTAGCGTGGTCGCAGCGAAGACGCTGGCGCCGACGATGAACGCGGTATCGCCGTGGTCCACCGCCGCGACGACGAGGAATGGTGCCGCCACGGCGGCGGCGAGCAGTCCGAAGCCGTGGCTGACGCTGTTCGCGAGCTCTTCCCCGCGTGACTGCGGGCGATCGCCCGCCTCGTACGCTGCACGCATTACCCCCCCCTCGCCGGCCTCACGCCGCTGCCGGACCGGCTGTCACCCCGATTCCGACCACCGTCGCGCCCCGGCAGTTCACAGGCCGGCCCCGCGGGTGGAGCGCCTAGTCCAGCGCCCGCACGGTCTGCGTGCCGGTCCACGCGGCGCCCGGCGCGAGGGTGACCGGTACCGCGATGCGCGCGGCCTCGACGCAGACGAAGCGCCGCCAGCCGTCCACCTCCAGATCGCCGATCGCCGCCGCGCGTTCGGCGCCGGGGTTCCACACCACGGTGTCGGTGAAGCCCGCCTGCAGGAAGGCGAGCCGCCCGTGGCCGGTGTCGAGCGTCAGCGGCTGCGGCGCGTCGGCATAGACGCGGTCGGTCTCCGGGCCGAAGCGCAGCGCCGCCGCCGACGGCGCGCCGGCCGCCTCGCCGGCGGTGCCGGTGAAGTCGCGGAAGGCGTGGCCTTCGAGCCCGTGCAGGCTGACGTCGGCGAGCTCCGCCACGCGCCAGTAGCCGTGCAGCGCCGTGGTGAAGCTGAACGGCGCGGCATCGGTGTTGCGCACCGTCAGCGCCAGTTCGAGCGTGTCGCCGCCGACCGTGGCGACCAGCGTCGCGGCGAATGCGTGCGGCCACTGCGCGCGGGTGACGGCGTCGGCCTCGCAGCGCAGCGCGACGCGGGCGCGCCCGTCGCCGTCGATGTCGTTGGTCAGCACGCTCCAGTCGCGGTTGCGCAGCAGGCCGTGCTTGGGCAGCGGGCCCTGGCCGCTGAACTGCGGCCAGCACACCGGCACGCCGCCGCGGATCGCCTGCCCGCCCGCGGTGGTCGCGGTGGCGCTGACGAACAGCCGCTCGCGACCGTCGGGCGTGTTCCAGCCGAGCACCTGGCCGCCGAAGGTGGTGACGACGAGGCGGCTGCCGTCGGTCGCGCAGGCCTCGATGCAGGGGCCGAGGCTGCTGAAGGACTGTGCCGTCATAGCGCTGCGGCCTCCGCGACGCGCGCCGCCCGCGAGCGTGTGGACTCGGACAGGTGGCGCTCCAGCTCGGCCATGCCCCCGGGCAGGTCGAGCACGGCGCCGCAGCTGCGCATGCTGGAGCCGAACGCGTGCAGCGTGCGGAACAGGTTGTGGGCGCGGCTCTGCTCGCCCATCTGGCCGATGCGCAGGATGTTGTGGCCGAAGGCGCCGGAGATCTCCACGCGGTGCACGCCCGACATGTGCGTGCGCACGGCGTCGGCCGACACGCCCTCGGGCACGCGGATGCCGATCACCGAGTTCAGCCGCGAATCGGCCGACACGAACAGGTCGAGCCCCATCGCCTCGATCGCCGCCTGCAGCGCCTCGGAGCAGTGGCGATGGCGCAGGAAGCGCGCGGTCAGGGTCTCCTCGCAGACCAGCCGCAGCGCCTCGTGCAGCGCGAGGATGCCCGACACCGGCGCGGTGTAGTGGTAGGACTTCTGGTTCCAGAACTGGTCGGCGAGGCGGGCGTCGAGGCACCAGTGCGCGGGCACGTCGCTGCGCGCGCAGATGCGCTCCCAGGCGAGATCGGAGAAGGCGAGCAGCGACACCCCGGGGATCGACGACAGGCCCTTCTGGCCGCCGGTGATCACGGCGTCGATCTGCCAGCCGTCCATGTCGAGCGGCATCGTGCTCAGCGTGCAGACGGCGTCCACCACCACCAGGCAGCCGTGCGCGCGGGCGATGCGCGCGATCTCCTGCAGGCGCTTGTTGCAGACGGTGTTGGAGGTCTCGCCCTGGACGATCGTCAGCACCTCGTAGCGGCCGCCGGCGAGGTGCCGGGCGATCTCCTCGGGCGTCGCGCAGCGGTTGCCGTCGATCGCCACGACGCTGACCTCGCCGCCGACGCGCGTCGCCATCTCCGCCAGGCGCCGGCTGAAGTAGCCGTTGACCACCGACAGCACCGGCGTGCCGCGACCGATCAGGTTGCACACCGCCATCTCCATCGCCGCCGAGCCCGGCCCGGCCACCCCCAGCACGTGCCCCGAGCGGGTCTGGAACACGTAGCGCGCCATCGTCTTCACCTGCTCGATGACGCGGTTCATCGTCTCGCCGAGGTGGTTGATGACGATGGAGTTGGCGGCGGCCACGCGCTGCGGCAGCGGCACCGGCCCGGCGCCCATCATCAGCAGGGGCTCGTCGGGGAGGATGTGGTCGAGCGGCACGATGCCGGGCGGATTCAGGGCTTCGACGGTCATGGGGGTCTCGCAGGCGCGGCGACAAAAATCCCACGATAGCAGACGCGCACCGCCGCGCGCCGCGGAAACGTCGAGGTAGGCCGGGCGGACCCGGCCGGGCGCCGTCAGCGATCCAGCGCGAGCTTGGCGGCGAGGCCGACGAACAGCGCGCCGGTGCCGCCCTTGAGCGCGCGGTTGACCGTGTCGCGGCCACGCCACTGCCGCGCGGCGAGGTCGGTGGTGTGCATCAGCAGCAGGATCCACAGCAGGCCGACGACGACGAAGGTCAGCCCGAGCGCCACGAAGCCGGCGACCGACGAGCGCGCCGGATCGATGAACTGCGGCAGGAACGAGATGAAGAACAGCCCCACCTTGGGGTTCAGCACGTTGGTGACGATGCCCTGGCGGAACAGCCGGCGCAGGTCGGCGCCTTCGTCCGGCCGCGTGCCGTTCCCCGCCGCCGCGGCGCCGGCCGGCCGCGTCCAGGCCTCGCGCAGCAGCTGCACGCCGAGCCAGGCGAGGTAGAGCGCGCCGGCCGACTTGACCAGTTCGAAGGCGAACGGCGAGGCGGCGATCAGCGCCGACAGCCCGAGCGCCGAGGCGCCGATGTGCACCAGGCAGCCGGTGCCGATGCCGGCGAGCGACCACAGGCCGGCGCGACGGCCGTGGCTGATGGTGCGGCCGAGCACGTAGAGCGTGTCGGGCCCCGGCAGCACGGCGAGCATCACCGAGGCGACCAGGAACATCGGGAAATCGTGGATGCCGAGCATCGGGAGCCTCCGCGGACGGTGCGGCGCGCGGCGCGCGCGGACCCCGCAGTCTAGCCCCGCGCACCAACCGGGCGCAGCCGGCCCGCCTCCGCTGCGTGTCGCTGCCTTTACGCCGGTGCGGCGTCGTCGAACGCCACGCGGCCGTCGGCGGTGACGTGCACCCGGCCGCCGCCGGCGAGCCGCGCGAAGTCCGCCGGCGCCAGCGCCACCACCGGCAGCGCGCGGCCGTAGAGCTCGTCGGCGACGATCGCGGCCAGCGCGAGGAAGGTGTCGACGCCGGCGGTCAGGATCGCCGCCGGCGCACTGCCGGCGCGCACCGCTTCGAGCAGCACCGCGGCGGTGGTCGAGGAGCCGCGGCTCGCCGGGATCGCCAGCACCCGCCCGGCGGCGATCGCGCCCGACAGCGGGTGGCGGCGGTCGATGACCTCGCCGCTGGCGGGGTCGTAGCCGCCCCAGAACGACAGCGGCTCGGCCGCGTAGAGGAGCTCGCCCTGCGCGCTGCCCGCCGCCAGCACCCGGCCCTGCATCAGCGCCGCCATGCGTCGGCCCCGCGCACCACCCGCCCGGCCACCGCCGAGGCGACGCAGTCCGCCAGCCCGCCGAAGGCCACGCGGGTGCCGAGCAGGCCCGGCGCGTAGTAGGCGTACTTGGCCGAATCGCTCATCAGCGTCTTCACCTCGGGCGGCAGCATCGGGCTGGTCAGGATGCAGGTGTCGACGACCACCTCGCCGCCGAAGGCTTCGAGCGCGGCGAGGTGGCCGGCGGCGGCGGCGAGCTCGCGCACCACGCGGCTGGTGGTGACCAGCAGGCGCGTGCCCACGGCGCGCCGGCGGCCGTCGAGCAGCGCCGCCAGCCGCGCGAACGCCGCGAACGACAGGTGCGGGCTGCCGAGCACGACGAGGTCGAGCGGCGCGCCCTCGGCAGCGCCGAGCTCGGCGCGCGCGGCGGCGAGCTCGGCGGTGTCGGGCGCGAGCACGCGCGCCGGCGCCCGCCCCTGCAAGGCGGCGTCGCGCGTCGGCGCCTCGGGGGTCACGCCGACCACGTGGAACAGCCCGACCGCGCCGCTCGCCGCCGCCGCCGCGCCCAGAGCCTTCAGCGCCTCCTCGTCGGGCCGCACCGCCAACCCGTCGAGCACCGGCACCGCCGCATCGACCGCGCGGCCGAGCCAGAAGCCGAGCACCGGCCAGAAATCGTCGGCGGCCTGCACCGCCGGCTCCACCCCGTCCAGCCGCACCAGCACGCGCCCGGCGCGCGCCGCGGTGAGGTGCAGGCCGAAGGCCGGCGCGCGGCCGGTGATCGCGCAGCAGATGTCGAGCAGGTCGGGGTAGCGCTCGGTGCGCGCGCCCAGCACCGAGTTGAAGAACACGATCACGTTCGACTCGCCCGCCGCCACCTGCGCGCCGAAGGCCGGGCGGTGGCCCTCGTGATAGGGCGCGCAGGTCCACGTCGGGGTGCAGCCGAGGGCGCGGTAGGCGTCCATCTGCCGGCGCGCCGCCGCCGCGTGCGCCGGCGGCACCGCCCAGGCGCGCCAGTGCTGCTCGTCGACGCCGCCGACGTTGAGCGTGGCCGGCACCGCGACGCGGGCACCGAGTTCCACCAGGCGCTCGGCGAAGGCGAGCGTCGCCGGGCCGATGTACAGCGCGCTGTCGATGTGCGCCGAGGCGATGTCGAGCAGGCGCGCCGCGCCGAGCACCCCGGCCATGCGCACGACGATGCGCATCGCGAACTGCGCCCCGGCGCCGCCCTCCCCCGCCAGCAGCGCGCGGTCGCGCGCGTCGAGCGCCAGCGCACTCATCGCCGGGCTCCGGCGGCGGCGGCAGGCAGCGGGGGTCGGCAGGGGGACATGACGGGCTCCACGGTCCGGGGCTGATCGCCGCATGGTAGCGAACGCGGGCAGCGGCCACCCGGAACATGCCCGGACGCCCAAGCCGACTTCGACAATCCGTGATGTTCGCCGACGGCGCGAGCCCTTAAGGTGCGGGGCATCGCGGCCGCGCCCTCCGGCGCCCTGCCCGGCAACTTTGCGTTCGTGAGGAGAGGAGACGTCATGGCCACCTGTGGTGAAGTGTTGGTCACCCTGCTCGAAGCCCGCGGGGTCGAGTTCATCTTCGGCATTCCCGGCGTGCACACGGTCGAGCTGTACCGCGGCCTCGCCGCGAGCCGCATCCGCCACGTCACGCCGCGCCACGAGCAGGGCGCCGGTTTCATGGCCGACGGCTACGCGCGCACCACCGGCAAGCCCGGCGTGTGCTTCATCATCACAGGGCCGGGCATGACCAACATCGCCACCGCGATGGGCCAGGCCTACGCCGATTCGGTGCCGATGCTGGTGATCTCGAGCGTCAACCGCCGCGCCGAGCTGGGCTCGGGCGACGGCCGCCTGCACGAGCTGCCGTCGCAGCGCGGGCTGTTCGCCGGGCTCACCGCGTTCAGCCACACGCTGCAGACCCCCGACGAGCTGCCGCAGGTGCTCGACCGCGCCTTCGCGCTGTTCGCCAGCGGCCGCCCGCGCCCGGTGCACATCGAGATCCCGATCGACGTGCTGGTGCTGCCCGCCGACCACCTGCGCCGCACCCCGGCGGCGGCGCCGAGCCGCCCCGGCCCCTGCCCGCGCGCGATCGCCGAGGCCGCGCAACTGCTCGCCGCGGCGCGCGCGCCGGTGGTGCTGGTCGGCGGCGGTGCCTGCGATGCCGCCGACGCGGTGCAGCGCCTGGTGGCACGCCTCGATGCGCCGACCGCGCTCACCATCAACGCCAAGGGCGTGCTGCCGCCCGCTCACCCGCTGAACCTGGGCTCGAACCAGTCGCTTCCGCCGGTGCGCGAACTGGTCGCCGCTGCCGACGTGGTGCTCGCGCTCGGCACCGAGCTCGGCGAAACCGACTACGACGTGGTGTTCGACGGCGGCTTCCGCATCGGCGGCGCGCTGATCCGCGTCGACCTCGACCCCGAGCAGCTGGTGCGCAACCACCCGCCGCGCCTCGCCATCACCAGCGATGCGGGGCTCGCGGTCGAGGCGCTCAACGCCGCGCTCGGCGCCGACAACCCCGTTGCCGCCGCCGACGGCGCCGGCGCGCGGCGCGCCGCCGCGGTGCGCGAACGCCTCGAAGCCGGCTGGAGCCCGCTGCAGCGCGCGCAGCGCACGCTGCTCGACACCATCCGCGCGGAGCTGCCGGGGGTGATCTTCGTCGGCGACTCGACCCAGCCGGTGTACGGCGGCAACCACGTCTACGACGCCGAGCAGCCGCGCAGCTGGTTCAAC
Organism: Plasticicumulans lactativorans; assembly: GCF_004341245.1. GTDB lineage: Bacteria > Pseudomonadota > Gammaproteobacteria > Competibacterales > Competibacteraceae > Plasticicumulans_A > Plasticicumulans_A lactativorans. The sequence goes on from NZ_SLWY01000007.1 coordinate 139,038, forward strand.
GCCTCGACCGGCTACGGCACGCTCGGCTACGGCCTGCCGGCGGCGCTCGGCGCCAAGCTCGGCGCCGGTGCGCGCCCGGTGGTGGCGCTGGTCGGCGACGGCGGCGTGCAGTTCACGCTGCCCGAGCTGACCGCCGCAGTGGAGGCGAACATCCCGGTCGTCGTGCTGCTGTGGAACAACGCCGGCTACGGCGAGATCCGCCGCTACATGGTCGACCGCGCGATCACGCCGATCGGCGTCGAGCTGTACACACCCGACTTCCAGACCCTCGCCCGCGGCTTCGGCTGCGCCGCCGAGCGCGTCGACTCGTGGGCCGGGCTGCGCGCGGCGCTGCGCGCCGCGGCGGCGCGCACGGTGCCGACGCTGGTCGAGGTGGACGAGGCCGCGCCGTTCCTGCACGGCGCCGCGTGACGGCAGCCCCTCCCCCGCGGGAACCGCGGACGCACCGGAGACCGACCGCATGCACACGCAACTCTTCATCGACGGCGCCTGGGCCGATGCCGCAGACGGCGCCACGCTGACGGTGTTCAACCCCGCCACTGCCGCGCCGCTCGCCCGCGTGGCCGCGGGCGGGGCAGCCGACATGGCGCGCGCGGTGGCCGCCGCGAAGCGCGCCTTCCGCGACTTCCGCCACACCGACGGCCGCCGGCGCGCCACCTGGCTGCGCGGTTTCGCCGCCGGGCTGGAGCGGCGGCGCGAGGAACTGCTGGCGCTGCAGATGCAGAACTCGGGCAAGCCGCGCACCGAGGCCGAGATCGACCTCGGCGACGCCATCGCCAGCTTCAACTACTACGCCGGGCTCGCCGAGCAGCTCGACGCGCGCCAGAACGCGCCGGTGGCGCTGCCGGCGGCGGACTTCAGCGCCGTCACCCGGCTCGAACCGGCCGGCGTGGTGGCGCTGATCGTGCCGTGGAACTTCCCGCTGGTGACCAGCGCCTGGAAGCTCGCGCCAGCGCTCGCGGCCGGCTGCTGCGTGGTGCTCAAGCCCTCGGAGTTCACCCCGCTGGTCGAGCTCGCCTACGGCGCCATCGCCGCGGAGATCGGCCTGCCCGCGGGCGTGCTCAACATCGTGCCCGGCGGTCCCGAGGCCGGCGCGGCGCTGACCACCGACCCGGCGGTCGCCAAGGTGTCGTTCACCGGCAGCAACGCGGTCGGCGCGCGGGTGATGCAGGCGGCGGCGGCGAACTGCACCGCGGTGGGGCTGGAGCTCGGTGGCAAGTCGCCGATCGTGGTCTTCGACGACGTCGACCTCGACGCGGCGACGCGCTGGATCATGGACGGCATCTTCTGGAACGCCGGGCAGATGTGCTCGGCGACCTCGCGACTCCTGGTGCAGCGCACCATCGCCGCGCCGCTGCTGGAGCGCCTGGCCGCCGCCACCCGCGCGCTCGCGGTCGGCGACCCGGCCGACGCCGCCACGCGGATGGGGCCGCTGAGCACCGCGGCGCAGTACCGCAAGGTGCTCGACACCTTCGCCCGCGCCGCCGCCGAGGGCCTCGCCTGCGTCGCCGGCGGGCACGCGCTGCCGGCGGCCGGCAGCGGCTGGTTCGTCGCGCCGACGATCTACGCCGAGGTGCCGACCACGAGCCCGCTGTGGCGCGAGGAGATCTTCGGCCCGGTGCTGTGCACGCGCGGCTTCGACACCGAGGCGGAAGCGCTGGCGCTCGCCAACGACAGCGACTTCGGCCTCGCCGCGACCGTGCTCAGCGCCGACCCGGCGCGCGCCCAGCGCGTGGCCGAGGCGCTCGAAGCCGGCCACGTGTGGATCAACAGTTCGCAGGTGGTGTTCGTCGAGACCTCGTGGGGCGGCCCCAAGCGCAGCGGCATCGGCCGCGAGCTGGGCCCCTGGGGGCTGTCGGCCTACCTCGAGGTGAAGTCCATCACCCGCTGTCGCCAGGGAAGCGCGGCTTGACGCGCTGCAGCGAAGCGTTCGCGCCGGCGGGATCGGCATGCCGCCGCGTGGCCACGGGAATCGCTCAGGGCTTCCCTTGGGCAGGCGGCACTAGCTCCGATCAGCGACCGGCGCATTTCCCGCCTTCGACCCGCCGGCAATGGCAGGCGATGCAGTGCCATTAAGCGGCGCCGGCTGGGCAGCGCGTTCCAGCCGGCGCAGCATCGCGTCGAAGACGCGGAAAACGCTGTCGACACCGTACCCCGCCAGAAACGCCAAGCCCTGCGCAGACAAGACGATCGAGCCGCTCAAGCCACTGCTGGCCGCCGCGGCCACTTGCGACGGGCTGTAAAACAGCCCGATCGCGGCTCCCGCCACCATGCCCAAGGCGAACCGCCCGAATGACAATGGCAGGTCGCGCGGCGACAAGGTGTGCTCATGAACCTTGCCGTATATGTCGCGCACGATCGACACGCCGGTGCCCAGCAGCGTGAAGCACATCGGCAGCACATAGTTGCTCAGGGACGCCAGGATCGCGCCGACCCACTGCTCGCCGATGTCAAACCTCTCCTCGCCCTTTGCCGACTCGCTGCCGAATGTGCGCCGCAGTCCCCGTACGGCGACCTCGGGCAATTCGTACACATACAGCACCCCCCGCTCGAAACGGTCGAGATTCTGGTACGCCAGCGTCTGCCTATGGTCGATATCGCGCCAGCGGTCGCACAGCTGGCGTTCGACCGGGTTGTCGAACACGTCGACCGGCATCAGATCGCCTGGAGGTGCGGCGGCGAGCAGTTTCGGCCGGTCGCACAAACGGTAAAACGGCGTTCTCGACCCGCTCGCCCCCACCGCCGACGGCGACTCACGCGCTCCCTGTGTCGTTTCGATGTTGCCGATCACCCCGGCCAGATCGTTCAGTTCCTGCTTGACCTCCTCGATATGCTGCAGCGTCGAGCGACCGAACGCGACGACACCCGAGGTGTAGGCGGTCACGCACGTCAGCAGCAACAGCAGCCAGATGCCGGCCCAGATGATCCAGCGCAGCTTTTTAGCCGAGTTGATCAGCCCCGGATAAGCGCCGAAGGCGAGCGACATCCGCGGTCCGGTGCGTCCCGCGTGCCGGGTCTCGAAAGCCTCCGGAGCCGGCTGCGAACCGACCACCATCGCCGTGTAGGTGATGGTCATGCCGTTCGCCGGGCCCGCGATGCGATTCAAGCGATCCTTCACCAGGATCAGGAACGCCGCATTCCTCGGCGTCAGCGCCGCATACTGCTTCGGTGGAAAACGCAGCGTGGAGATATGGGCGATCACCTCGTCCAGCGTGCTCGGCGCCTCCTCCGCGCCCGCTACGGCCGATTCGGTCGGAATACGGATACCGGCCAGCGCCGCCAGCGATCGGTCCGACCGGCCGGAGATGAAGTCCAGCAGCAGATAGACCTCGTCCAACATCTGCCGGAATACCAGCTCGTCATAGGCATAGGTATCCGGCTCCATGCCCGAAGCGTCATCCACGGCAAGGCTCCTCCCGGAACGCACTGCCTTTTTTATAGATCACATACAGTGGCTTGGCATCGGCCGCGAACCGGGCCGCCGTGGCGGTCGGCCTGCCGCGGAGTGAAGGGCATCACCCGCCGTGGGTCCTCAGCAGGTCGCCGATGAAGGCGTCGAGCGCCTCGCTGCGCGGGCGCCCGACCGGGGTGATCAGGCTGTGGGTGACCTCGTAGCCGAACGCCTCCGGTGCCAGCGCACGCATCTCGCCGCGCTGCACCCACGGCTCGGCGCAGTGCACCGGCAGGTAGCCGAGGTGGGTGCCGGCGAGGATGCAGTGCATCACCGCCTCCATGTGGTGGGCGGTGGCGCTGAAGCGCGTCGGGCGCACCGGCAGCAGGGTGTCGGGCAGGATGTAGCCGCGCCGGACCCAGTCGAAGGCCTCGATCTCCTCCTTGCCCGGGTCGTCGCGCGCGAACACCGGGTGGCGCCGCCCGCAGTAGATGACGATGCGCTCGGCGTAGAGTTCGGTGTACTCGAGGCTCGGCAGGCGGCGGCCGAAATAGGCGATCGCCATGTCGAGCTGGCCGTCGATCACGCCGCGCTCGAGCTCGGTCGGCGCGGTGACGAAGAAGCGGAAGTTGACCTCCTGGTCGCGCGTGTAGAAGCGCGCGATCGCATCGGCGATGCGCGCGCCCGGCAGCGTCGCCAGGTGGTCGACCAGCCCGACCTTGAGCTCACCGACCAGCCGCCCGGCCAGCGCCTGCGCGTCGCCGCAGAAGCTGTCGAGCGCCTTGTACAGCGTCTGGATCGATTCGAGCAGCCGCTCGCCCTTCTCGGTCAGGCGGAAGCCGGCGCGGCCGCGGTCGCACAGGCGGTAGCCGAGGCGCGTCTCCAGCGTGGCGATGTAGGTGCTGATCGTCGACTGGCTCATGTTCAGCTCGGCCTGGGCGGCGGAGAAGCCGCCGCATTCGACGATGGCGGAGAAGATCCGCAGCAGTTGCAGGTCGAGGTTGCTGACGTTCCTGAGCATGTGCGCTCCCTGGTGGGGCACGGGCGTGGAGGTGGACGTCGCGCACGGCGGCGCGACCTGCCATAGATAGGCCAGCGCGGCGCATGCACGCAAGCCGCGCCGCCACCACATCGCCGGCGGCGAAGTCAGCGTTGCGAAACCGTTATTTTTCGGGCGGGGCGCAGCCACTACGCTGCCGTCCAGGCACTTCCGAGGAGGAACACGACGATGGCGTTCAACCAACCGCTCGGCGGCAACGACATGCCCCGCTTCGGCGGCATCGCGACGATGATGCGGCTGCCGCAGGCGGCCGACACCCGCGGGCTCGACGCCTGCTTCGTCGGCATCCCGCTCGACACCGGCACCTCCAACCGCAGCGGCACGCGCTTCGGGCCGCGCCAGATCCGTACCGAATCGGTGCTGCTGCGTCCCTACAACATGGGCACCGGCGCGGCGCCGTTCGACCACCTGCAGGTGGCGGACCTCGGCGACATCGCCATCAACCCCTATAACCTGCTCGACAGCGTGCGGCTGATCGAGGAGGCCTACGACCGCCTGCTGGCGAACCCGGTGATCCCGCTCGGCATCGGCGGCGACCACACGATGACGCTGCCGATCCTGCGCGCGATCGCGCGCAAGCACGGCCCGGTCGGCCTGATCCACGTCGACGCGCACACCGACATCAACGACACGATGTTCGGCGAGAAGATCGCCCACGGCACCACCTTCCGTCGCGCCGTCGAGGAAGGGCTGCTCGACTGCCGGCGCGTGGTGCAGATCGGCGTGCGCGGCACCGGCTACTCCGACGACGACTTCGACTGGTCGCGCGAGCAGGGCTTCCGCGTGGTGCAGGTCGAGGAGTGCTGGCACCGCTCGCTCACGCCGCTGATGGCCGAGGTGCGCGAGCGGCTCGCCGGCGGGCCGGTGTACCTGTCCTTCGACATCGACGGCATCGACCCGTCCTTCGCCCCCGGCACCGGCACCCCCGAGGTCGGCGGCCTGACCGTGATCCAGGCGCTGGAGATCATCCGCGGCGCCTACGGCCTCGACCTGGTCGGCTGCGACCTCACCGAGGTCTCGCCGCCCTACGACGCGAGCGGCAACACCTCGCTGCTCGGCGCCAACCTGCTCTACGAGATGTTGTGCGTGCTGCCCGGCGCGCGCGGCTGACCCCGCGCCCGCCGCGGGCCGTCGGCCACCACCGCTGACGCCCCCCGCGCCCCCCGTCCTGCCCCACCCGCACGCGGGCGCCCCCGGCGCCCGTGACGGGCGGGTTTTTGCCGAAAGAAACGGGCCACCCCAGCGCAAGGCCCACCGGCAGGTGTGCGGATCACCGCCACGAGTTGAGAGAGGAGAACGTCCATGAACGCAGGCAAGAACCGGCTGCCGCTGTGGCAGCGCGTGTTCCGGATCAAGAAGTTCGCCAACCCGCTGCTCGACGCCATCGAGCCGGGCTCCGAGGGTCACCTGAAGCGCTCGATCGGGCTCTGGCCGCTGGTCGCGCTCGGCATCGGCTCGGTGATCGGCACCGGCATCTTCATCGTCCTCACCGAGGCGGTGCCCAAGGCCGGCCCGGCGGTGGTGCTGTCCTTCGTCCTCGCCGGCATCACCGCGGCGCTGTCGGCGCTGTGCTACGCCGAGCTCGCCTCGGCGATCCCGGTGTCGGGCAGCTCGTACTCCTACGCCTACGCCACCCTCGGCGAGGGGGTGGCCTTCGTCGTCGCCTCGTGCCTGCTGCTCGAATACGGCGTGTCGGTCGCCGCGGTGGCGGTGGGCTGGGGCCAGTACCTCAACGAACTGCTGCACAGCGGCTTCGGCTGGTCGCTGCCCGAGAGCATCAGCAGCCCGCCCGGCCACGGCGGCGTGCTCAACGTGCCGGCGATGGTGCTGGTGCTGCTGTGCGCGCTGCTGCTGCTGCGCGGCGCGCACGAATCGGCGCTCGCCAACGCGCTGATGGTGCTGGTGAAGCTCGCCATCCTCGCGCTGTTCGTGGTGCTCGCCTACGGCGCCTTCGACAGCCGCAACCTGACCCCCTTCGCGCCGCACGGCATGGCCGGCGTCGGTGCCGCGGCCTCGTCGATCTTCTTCTCGTACATCGGCTTCGATGCCGTCTCCACCGCCAGCGAGGAGGTCGAGAACCCGCGCCGCAACATTCCGCTGGCGATCGTGATCTCGCTGGTGGTGGTGACCACGGTCTACATCCTGGTCGCGCTCGCCGGCGTCGGCGCCCAGCCCGCCGAGCAGTTCACCGGGCAGGAAGCCGGCCTCGCCGCGATCCTGCACCGCGTCACCGGGCAGGACTGGCCGGCGCTGATGTTCTCGGCCGGGGCGATGATCTCGATCTTCAGCGTGGTGCTGGTGGTGCTCTACGGGCAGACCCGCATCCTCTACGCGATGGCGAAGGACGGCATGGTCCCGCCGCTGTTCTGCCGCGTGAACCGCAACGGCGTACCGGCGCAGAACACCCTGATCGTCGGCCTCGGCGTCGCGCTGCTCGCCGGTCTGGTGCCGCTCGACGTGCTCGCCAACCTGACCAGCATGGGCACGCTGGTCGCCTTCTTCATCGTCTCGGTCGGCGTGATGGTGCTGCGCCGCAAGCAGCCCGGGCTCAAGCGCGGTTTCAGCGTGCCGCTGTACCCGCTCACGCCGGTGCTCAGCGCCGTGTTCTGCCTGTACCTGATCGTCGGGCTCGCCGCCGAGACGCTGGAGCTGTTCCTGGTCTGGGTCGGGGTCGCGCTGCTGTTCTACTTCGCCTACAGCATCCGTAATTCCAAGCTGGAACTGGCCCACGCCGCCGGCTGAGCCTTACCGCGGGGCGGCGCCGCCCGCCGCCCCCACGCACCTGGAGCGCCTGCAGATGAGAGTCGTCGTGATTGGCAGCGGGGTCATCGGCACGACCACCGCGTACTACCTGAGCCGTGCCGGCCACGAGGTGGTGGTGCTCGACCGCCAGACCGGCCCGGCGCTGGAAACGAGCTTCGCCAACGCCGGCCAGATCTCGCCCTCGCTGCCGGCGCCGTGGGCGGGCCCCGGCATGCCGCTGAAGTCGATCGGCCTGATGACGCAGCGCTTCGCACCGCTGGTGATCCGCGCGCGGCTCGACCCCGAGCAGCTCAAGTTCCTCTGGCGCATGTACACCAACTGCAACGCCGCCGCCTACGAGCGCAACAAGGCGCGGATGCTGCGCGTGGCGATGTACTCGCGCGACAAGTTCGGCGAGCTGCGCGCCGAGACCGGCATCCGCTACGACGACGGGCAGCACGGCACGCTGGAGATCTACCGCACGCAGAAGCAGATGGACGCCGCCGCCGGCGACCTCGCCGGCATGGCGCAGGCGGGCATCCCGCACCGGCTGCTCGACCGCCAGGGCTGCATTGCCGTCGAGCCCGCGCTCGCCGCGGTCGCCGACAAGATCGTCGGCGGCCTGCACATGCCGGCCGACGAGACCGGCGACTGCTTCCTGTTCACCAACCGCCTGAGCGAGCTCGCCGCCGCGGCGGGCGTCGAGTTCCGCTTCAACACCGAGGTGCGCGGCCTGGCCACCGCGGGCGATACGGTCACCGGCGTCGACACCGCCGCCGGGCGCGTCAGCGGCGATGCCTACGTGGTCGCCGCCGGCAGCTACTCGACGCCGCTGCTGCGCGCGCTCGGGCTGGAGCTGCCGGTGTTCCCGGTCAAGGGCTACTCGATCACGGTGCCGGTCACCGACGCCGCGCGCGCGCCGGTGTCGACCCTGATCGACGAGACCTACAAGGCCGCGATCACCCGCCTCGGCGGGCGCATCCGCGTCGGCGGCACCGCCGAGCTGACCGGCTTCGACCTGCGCCTGCGCGACGAGCGCCGCGCCACCGTCGAGTTCGTGCTGCAGGACCTCTTCCCCGGCGCCGGCGACCCCGCGCAGGGCAGCTTCTGGTGCGGCCTGCGGCCGATGACGCCCGACGGCACGCCGGTGATCGGCCCGACGCGGCTGCGCGGGCTGTACCTGAACACCGGCCACGGCACCTTCGGCTGGACCATGTCGGTCGGCTCGGCCGCGCTGCTCGCCGACCTGATCTCCGGGCGCACGCCCGACATCGACGCCGCCGATCTCGCACTGTCGCGCTACGGCCGCTGAAACCCCGGCGGCGGCGGGCGCACCGCCCCCGCCGTCCCACACCCCACTGGAGTACAACATGAGCAACATCGAACGCATCGACGTCGGCCCGCGGATGAGCGAGATCGTCGTCCACAACGGCGTGGCCTATCTTTCCGGACAGCTCGCCAACGATCCGGATGGCGACATCGGCGCGCAGACACGCGAGGTGCTGGCGCTGATCGACGGCCTGCTCGCGCGCGTCGGCAGCGACCGCAGCCGCCTGCTCACCGCGAGCATCTGGCTGCGCAGCATGGACGACCTCGCCGGCATGAACGCCGCCTGGGAGGCCTGGCTGCCCGCCGGTGCCGCACCGGCGCGCGCCACGGTCGAATCGGCCATGGTCGCGCCCGCGTTCCGCGTCGAGATCGCCGTCACCGCGGCGGTCTGAATCCTTTCCACCCGCGTCGGCGCGCCCCGGAGGCCAGAGCCATGCGTCCCTGTACCGTCACGTTCAACCTGGCCGCGGCACGCCACAACCTCGCCGTGGTCCGCAGCCACGTCGGCGACACCCGCGTGATCGCGGTGATGAAGGCCGATGCCTACGGCCACGGCGCGGTGCGCCTGCTGCCGGCCTTCGCCGACGCCGACGCGCTCGCGGTGAGCTGCATCGAGGAGGCGATGGAACTGCGCGCCGCCGGCGCGCGCCGGCCCATCGTGCTGCTCGAAGGCGTGTTCCGCGCCGACGAGCTCGAACTCTGCGCCCTCGGCGAGTTCTGGCCGGCGGTGCACAGCGAGGAGCAACTGCGCATGCTGGAGGCGGCGCGCCTGCCGCGCCCGCTGTCGGTGTGGCTCAAGCTCGACACCGGCATGCACCGGCTCGGCTTCGACCCGGCCCGCGCCGAGGAGCTGGTGGCGCGCCTCGACGCCTGCCCGGCGGTGCTGCAGGTGCGGGTGTTCAGCCACCTCGCCTGCGCCGACCAGACCGAGAGCCCGAGCACCGTGGCCGCGATCGAGCGCTTCCGCACCGCCACCGACGGCCTCGGCCGCGAACGCAGCCTCGCCAACTCGGGCGCCATCCTCAACTGGCCGCAGGCGCACTTCGACTGGGTGCGCGCCGGCCTGGTGCTGTACGGCGCCACCCCGCGCGACGACCGCTACGGGCCCGACGACGGCCTGCGCCCGGTGATGACCTTCACCAGCGAGCTGATCGCCGTGCGCGAGCTCGCCCCCGGCGAACCGGTGGGCTACGGCGAGGCCTTCCGCGCCCGCGAGCGCATGCGCATCGGCATCGTCGCGGTCGGCTACGCCGACGGCTACCCGCGCCACGCCCCCTCGGGCACGCCGATCCTGGTCGAGCGGCGCGAGACGCAGCTGGTCGGGCGCGTGGCGATGGACATGCTCGCGGTCGACATCACCGCGATCCCGTGGGCGCGTGTCGGCAGTTCGGTGACGATGTGGGGCGAGGGCCTGCCCGCCGAGCGCGTCACCGACATCGCCGGCCCCTACGAGATCTTCTGCGCCCTCGGCAAGCGCGTGCACGTGCGCGTGGTCGACGAGCGGCCGTGAGCGCGGGGCCGGCGGCGCGGCTCAGCGCCGTTCGTCGCCGGCCGGGGGCGTGGCAGGGGGCGCGGCGGTGGTGAGGGCGCGGCGGGCGTCCTCGACCACGGTGGCGTCGACCGCCGCCTCGCCGTAGCGCACCCGGCGGTAGGCCAGGGTCAGCCGCGCGACGAAGCCTGCGGGCAGGCCCGGCACCTGCGCCAGGTAGGGTTCGTGTTCGCGCGGGGTGCGCGAGAGCGGCCGCCGGATCCCCTGCGCCGCCGCCCGCAACAACAGCCGCCGATACAGCGACCGCACGTCGTTCTCCACCACGCCCGCCGTCACCACCGGATCGGGACCGGGCGCCGGGGCGGGTCGCGCCCGGCGCAGGCGCGTCGCGAGCTGGTCGAGCAGTTGGCGCACCTGGGTCACGAACAGGCGTCAGGACCACAGGGAGCTGCGGTCCTCGGCGACCGGCGTGGTCGCCCGGCGCGGCCGCGGACGCAGCAGGTAGTAGAGCGCGATGCCGAACAGCAGCAGGAACACGCTGGCGGCCAGCAACGGCGGGACGTGCATGCCTTCGCCGGTCGGCAGTTCGCCGAGCGTGGGCGCGCTCGCGTCGAGCCAGTCCGGCAGCTCCATCGCGTGCGGCGAAAAGGGGGAACCCTCGGGCAGCCAGCTGAGCAGCCAGGCCAGCAGGTATGCCAGTCCCTGCAGCACCCGGAACGCCAGCCACGCCAGCAGTTGCAGCGCCAGCAGCACGCCCTGCAGGGCCAGGCGCAGCGCCGGGGCGACGCCGTGGGTGACGAGGAAGGCGATGCCGAAGGTCGCCGCGATCGGCAGCAGCACGCCCAGCAGCCAGGACGCCGACACCGACTGGCGCACGTCGGCGAAGCGATAGCCGGTCTGGGTGTGCACCAGCGCCACTTCGACCAGTGCCACCGCGACGTAGGCGGTGGTCAGCCGGCCGAGCGTGGGCGCCAGGGTTCCGGCCAGGCCCCCCGGCAGCACCGCGGCCACGACCGCCAGCACCAGCAACACCGCCAGGCTGCCCAGCAGCCAGTAGGACAGCTCGACGGCGCTCAGCGGATGCAGGCCGATCCGCAGGCCGCGCACCCAGATCAGGCCGCTCAGCCCCCAGCCGACGACGCGATCGGCGTACGTCAGCTGCGGGTCGAGCCGGGTCGGCTGCGTCAGCAGATCGACCCAGGCCGCCGGCGTCCACGGCGCCGACGGCGCGAGGACGTGGTGCAGCCAGGCCAGCGCGAGGACTCCGGTCAGGGGCATCAGCACGGCACGCGTCCAGCGGTCGGGCCAGGGCAGCACGGCGGCGAGTCGTCCCGCCCAGGCCACGGCGATGCCGAGGCCCGCCAGCTCGCCCAGCGACGGCGCGACGTGCAGGGTGCCGTCGGCGAACGTCATCGCGCCGATCAGCACGGCGCGCAGGCACAGGGCCTCCATCAGCACCTGCCCGGCCGGGGCGACGACGTCACCCGCGCAGGACCAGCGCATCCTGTTCATACCAGCGGGGCGCGTAGGTCGCGCGCCAGACGTCAACGCCGGGGATCGCCGGTGCGGCGGCATCGGCGGCGGCGACGTGGACCAGCCGCAGCGGCGCGCGCCCGACCAGCGCACGTGCCGCCGCCACCAGTTCCGCCCGCGGCGCCGCGGTCACGATGAGCACCAGCGCCTCGTTGCCGCACGGCAGCGGCGGCCGCAGCAGGGTTTCGATGCGTACCCCGGGGGCGGCGACCAGACGCGCCAGCGCCGACGTCAACCGGGCCAGTTGCCGTGCCGTAGCGGCCGGCAGCACCGACAGCGGCGCCTCCGCCAGCGTGCCGTTGCAGCGCAGCCCCACGCTCCAGCCGGCCTGCAAGGCAGCGGCGGCGATCGAGACGGCGACGCTGATGGCGAACTCCACCTCGTCGGGGTCGTCGTACCCCACCCGCCAGTCACGCCGGGAGACGTCGAGCACCAGGTCCATGACCGGCGTCAGGCTCGGTTCGAGCTGACGCACCTGCAGCCGGCCGGCACGGGCCGTCGCGCGCCAGTCGATCATGCGATAGGGGTCACCCGCCACGTAGTGGCGCGCCCCGATCACGCTCATCGGATCGGTGAGGTACGGGTGGCGCGCCGGACGCGGGCCGAGGTTGGGCGGTGGCCCCGTCCGCTCGATCACCAGCGGGAAGCACTTCGGCGTGACGATCAGCCGTTCGTGCTGCGGCAGGACCCGGCTGCGCCGCACCAGGCCGAGGAAGTCGCCCGACTCCAGCAGGACGGGGCCGAAACGGTGCTCGCCCCGATGCAGGCAGAGCACCTGCATCCGACGCCGCACGCGCTCGTAGGGCAACAGCGCGAACAGGCCGTACAGCGAGCGGAACGGGCTGCTGCCGGCGGGGTAGAGCAGGCCGCCCTCGATCGGCAGCGTGGGGGGCACGTCGTCCGACACGCGCAGCCAGGCGAGCGGGATCGGCTTGAGGTTCCTCACCTCGGTGATCAGTTCGACGCGCTCGCCGAACAGCGCCCGGTGGGCCGACAGGTGCCGCTCGTAGACGACGCCCGCCAGGCACCAGCGGCGCGTCACCACGATCGCCGCGGAGATCAGCAGGGCCAGGGTGCTGGCGAACGTCACCGGCTCGGCGTGGAACCACAGCGCCGTCGCGTCGATCAGCAGCAAGGCCCCCAGCCACAGCCCGTCAAGCATGCGACGCTCCCCGCACCGCGTCCGCCTCGACCGGCACCGGCGTCGCCGCGAGGATCTCCGTAAGCAGCGCGCGCACCGAGCGCTCCTTCAGCCGCGCCTCGGTGGCCAGGACGATCCGGTGTTCCAGCACCGGCAGGAGCAGGTCCTTGATGTCGTCCGGCTCGACGTAATCGCGCCCGCGCAGGCAGGCGAGCGCGCGGCAGGCCCGCAGCAGCACCACGGCGGCGCGCGGGCTGGCACCGAGCGCGATCTGCGCATGCGTGCGGGTCGCCCGGATCAGTGCGAGCAGGTAACGGCGCACGTCGTCGACCACGCGGACCCCGTCGACCTGCGCCCCCAGGCTGCGCAGCTCCGCCACGCCCAGCACCGGCGCGAGCGTCGCCGGCGCCCCGCCGTCGCCCGCCAGGATCAGCGCCTCCTCGGCCTCGTCCGGATAGCCCTGGCTGATGCGCAGCATGAAGCGGTCGAGCTGCGCTTCGGGCAGCGGGAAGGTGCCCTGGAACTCCACCGGGTTCTGCGTCGCCAGCACGATGAAAGGCGGCTCCAGCGGGCGCGTCACCCCGTCGACGGTGACCTGCCGCTCCTCCATGGCTTCGAGCATCGCCGCCTGCGTGCGCGGCGTGGCCCGGTTCACCTCGTCCACCAGCACCACCTGGCTGAAGAGCGGGCCGGGGCGGAACACGAACTCCGCACGGGATTGATCGAACACCAGCGAACCCGTGACATCCGCGGGCAGCAGGTCCGGGGTGAACTGGATGCGCTTGAAGCCGAGCCCCAGTACCCGCGCGAAGGATTTGGCCATCAGCGTCTTGCCGGTACCGGGCACGTCTTCGAGCAGCACGTGCCCGCCCGCCAGCAGGGCGCACAACAGCAGCTCCAGCGCCCCTTCCCGGCCGATCACGGCCTTGCCGACTTCACGCTGCAGCCGGCGCAGCAGCGCAGGCCCGCTGACCAGCCCGTCGTCATCACCACCCATGGGCCGACCTCCCCGTGCCCCGGCCGCCGACGTCAGGGACGCGGTCCGGAGGCGAAATCGCCGTCGCCGTTGAGCACGCCGTATTCCACCGGCTCGCGGGTGTAGAACAGCGACACGCGCTCGTGCTGCAGCATCGCCCAGAGCCGGGCCTCCTCCTCGGCGTCGACCACGAAGGCGATGGCCATCGGCAGGTCGCCGGCCAGTTCGAAGAAGCTCGCCTCGTGCAGGTGATGGCGTCGACCGAAGCCCGCGGTGGCGCGGAACGCCGAGCCGCCGTGCAGGCCGAGCTTCAGCGCCCGCTCGAGCAGCCACTCATAGGCGAGCACGCCGTGCAGACGACGGCTCTCCGGAACGTAAAAGGTCAGGCGGGTACCACTCAGGCGTCGATCGCTCACGGTTGCATTCCTCCGGGACGGTGGCTCAGGTCCGCCACCCGTACAGGGTGACGCGGATGGTGAAGATGCCGAGCGCGGTCATCGCGAACGAGCCGAGCACGTGGGCGGCGACGGCCGCCGCCGCCCAGGCGAACTCGTGGCGCAGGATCAGCGTGACGATCTCGGCGGAAAACGTCGAAAAGGTCGTCAGACCGCCGAGGAAGCCGGTCGCGACCAGCAGGCGGGTCTCGGGCGGCAGCGCCTGGAAGTGCTCGAAGAAGCCGAGGGTCAGGCCCATCAGGTAGCCGCCGAGCAGGTTGGCGGCGAGCGTGCCGAACGGCAGGGTCGGGAACAGCGGGTTGAGCTGCAGGCCCAGCCACCAGCGCAGCCAGGCGCCGCTCGCGGCACCGATGCCGACGGCAAGAAATCCGTAAAGCCCCATGGCGACCTCGTCGAGGTGGGGGACGGGGCCGGACGGGTGCGGGTGGGCAGGCTGAGGCGGAAAGCGGCTTCAGGATACGCCTACACCTTCCCCGATCCGGGAACGCGTGTAGGCATCATCAGCCACGAGGGCGGTTCGAGGAGGAATGCCATCTCCTGTCTTTACAGCGTATCGGCCACCCGGCCCACATACAAGGCACGACGCCACGATCGCGACCCGCACCACGACCTCGCCGCCTCGCTGTCCCGAACGGATGCCTGCCCGGTGTGCCGGGGGTCGCACGGACCTGGCGCGAGACGCTGGCCTGGCTGCAGACGGCGGCCAAGCGGGGAGACGATGGGGGCCGCCGACCGTCGCCCTCAGCGAACGGCCGCGCGCCGGCGGACGGCGCGCAGCGCGAGGGCGCCGATGCCGAGCAGCGCCAGCCCACCGGGCTCGGGCAGTTCGGTGGGCACCGACGGTAGCAGCGGGTCGTCCGGAAACTCGAACGAACCCACCGAGGTCTGGAACTTGATCGCGAACAGCGACAGCACGAGGTTCTCCGGCGTGCCGTCGTCGTTCGCGTCGAAATCGCCGCGGAGCTTCAGCGTCAGGGTGTCATGCCCGCCGGCGGCGAGCCCGTCCTTGATCTTGCCGCCACTGCAGCCGTTGGCGGCATAGAGGCAGACATCGATCCCCTTGAATCCACCCGGGAAGGTCTGCTGCGGATCGCTGCCGGCGACGATGCCGTCGAAGAAACCACCCGACGCGAGGTAGCTGCCCTGGGCATCCGGGCTGATGCCGAGGCCGATGCTCATGATCGACGCCTGCAGCGCGGTCGAGGTGGTGTTGCGGATCGCGACGTCGAACACCGCGGTGTCGGCGGTGAGGGAGCGCAGCGTGAAATCGGCCTCGGCGCTGATCGTGCCGGGCAACGACGTACCTCCCGCCTGCGCCTGCTGCGCAGGGGTGAGGTGCCAGAGCGCGCCGTAGGTACTGCCGACATCGGCAGCCGAGAAGGTCACCACCGGCACGCTGGTGAAGATGGAGGGACTGCCGACGGTCTGCCCGGCGGGCAGGGGTTCGAAGGCGATCTGCAGGGCCTGCGCCTGCGACGTCGCCAGCACGGCGAGGGCGCCGGCGAGAATGGATCCGAGGGCATTCCGGTTCATGGTCGTTTGATCTCGACGGTTCTGTTCGGGGGAGAAGTGCCCGCAGCCGCAGCGCGGGTGGAAAACGGCGGGCGCGAAGACGCACGACCGATGCCTGCAGTGTGCCCGGCGCGCCGCGCGGCGCCTGTGAACAAGGGTCAGGCCAGCGGCATGGCGATGCACCGCCAATGCACGTGCGCATGGCGCGGAGCGCGGCGCTCGCGTACCATGTGCACATGCAGCATCGCCCCCCGGTCTCGGCGCCACTGCCCTTGTCCATCAACCCCCTGTGTATCCGCCTGAGACGGGCGCCGCCATGGCGACAGGCGAAATCGCGACCGCTTTTCCCGGAGCCTCAATGTCCTTCGCTTCCCTCGGCCTGTCCGACGACATCGTCCGCGCCGTCACCGAACACGGCTACACCGTTCCCACGCCGATCCAGGTCCAGGCCATCCCCGCGGTGCTGTCGGGCGGCGACCTGCTCGCCGGCGCGCAGACCGGCACCGGCAAGACCGCCGGCTTCACGCTGCCGATCCTGCAGCGTCTGTCCACCCACCGCCCGACGCACCCGGGCGCCAAGGCGCCGATCCGTGCGCTGGTCCTCACCCCCACGCGCGAACTCGCCGCGCAGGTCGAGGAGAGCGTGCGCACCTACGGCAAGCACGTGAAGCTCAGCTCGATGGTGATGTTCGGCGGTGTCGGCATGAACCCGCAGCTCGAACGCCTGAAGCGGCGCGTCGACATCCTCGTCGCCACCCCCGGGCGCCTGCTCGACCACGCCCAGCAGGGCTCGGTCGACCTCGGCCACGTCGAGATCCTGGTGCTCGACGAAGCCGACCGCATGCTCGACATGGGCTTCATCCACGACATCAAGAAGGTGCTCGCGCTGCTGCCGAAGCAGCGCCAGAACCTGCTGTTCTCGGCCACCTTCTCCGACGAGATCAAGGCGCTCGCCGACCGCCTGCTGAACGCGCCGGCGCTGATCGAGGTCGCGCGGCGCAACGCCACCGCCGACACCGTCGCGCAGAAGGTCCACCTGGTCGACCGCGAGCGCAAACGCGAACTGCTCGCGCACCTGATCAAGGCCCATGACTGGCACCAGGTGCTGGTGTTCACGCGCACCAAGCACGGCGCCAACCGCCTCGCCGAGCAGCTCGAAAAGAGCGGCATCCCGGCGCTCGCGATCCATGGCAACAAGAGCCAGAACGCGCGCACCAAGGCGCTCGCCGAGTTCAAGGCCGGCACCCTGCCGGTGCTGGTGGCGACCGACATCGCCGCGCGCGGCATCGACATCAGCGAGCTGCCGCACGTGGTCAACTTCGAGCTGCCGAACGTGCCCGAGGACTACGTGCACCGCATCGGCCGCACCGGCCGCGCCGGCGCCGAGGGCGAGGCGGTGTCGCTGGTGTGCGTCGACGAGGCCAAGCTGCTCGCCGACATCGAGCGGCTGATCAAGCGCCCGCTGCCGAAGGAGATCGTGCCCGGCTTCGAGCCCGACCCGAGCATCAAGCCCGAGCCGATCCCGAACGGCCGCAACCGCCACCTGTTCGTCAACGAGCGCCCGGCGCAGGGCCGCAGCCAGCCCGGCGCCCGCCCGCCGCGCGCCGACGCCGCGCGCAGCGGCGCCCCGCGTGGCGACGGCGCCCGTCCCGGCGGAGCGCGCAGCGGCAACGGTGCCCGCCCTGCCAGCGGCAACGGCGCCCGCCCCGCCGGCGGCAACGGCCAGCGCCCCGCCGGCGGCAGCGGCGCCGGGCGCGGCCCGCAGAGCGGCAGCGGCCGCAGCGCGCAGCCGCGCGGCGAGGCCAACGGCAACGTCGTCCGCCCGACGGGCGGTCCGCGTCGCGCCGGCGCCGGCGGCGAGGCCAACGGCAATCGCGCGCCAGCGCCGCGCCCGGCCGACCGCGAGCCCAACGGCAACCGCTGAGCCCCGACGGCCCCGACGGCCCCGGCTCGACCACGCCCCGCCCGGCAGGCCGCCGGGCGGGGCGTTTGCATTCATGGCGGCTCAGCGGATCGCGACGCCTTCGCTGAGCTGCAGGAAGCGGCGCACCGCCTCGGCGCCCGGCGGCCAGGGCAGGTCGGGGAAGCGCGTGCGGTGCTCACGCACGACGTCGAGGTAGGCGCCGCCCTCGGTCGGATCGGCTGCGGCGATCGCGGCGACGACGGCCGCCGCGTCGGCGAGCCCGGCGCCGTCGTTCCGCAGGCGCTCCGGGGCGACCAGTTGCACCGCGCCCAGCGCGACCAGGACCGGCTCGGGCAGTTCGCTCCCGGCCGCTGGCGTCGGTGCGGGGGCGTGCAGCAGCGCGCGCAGCAGGCGCTCGACCCCTCCCGGGTCGGTCTGCGGCGGACGCTGGCGCATCGCGACGTAGCGCACCCTGTTCTGGTAGCGCTTCAGCTCGCGCGGGCTGACCCGCCGCGCGTGCAGCAGGTAGCGGTACCACACGTCGAGCGCCTCGCTGAAGCGCGGCGAATCGCGCACCACGATGTCGGGCCGGCGCAGCAGCACCATCAGCAGCCCGAGCACGAGCAGCCCCCCCGCGGTGCCGGCGACCGGCAGCAGCGGCACCGCGCCGCTCTGCCCCAGCACCGAACCGCCGCTGCGCACCTCCCGGCTCCGCCCCGGCGCCGCGGCCGTTGCCGGCGCGGCGGTGGGTGTCGCGACCGTGCCGGCGGCCGGCGTGGCCGTGGGGGCCGGCGCCAGCGGCAGGTCGGGCGTGTGCCCGGCCAGCCACAGCCCGACCGTGGCGGCGCCCGCCAGGCAGGTGAGCCAGGCGACGGCGCGCACGCCGCTGCGCAGCCATTGCAGCCGGCGTTCGCCGCGCGCCTGCCCGGCCGCGTCCGCCGCCCCGTCGCCGCCCGGCGCGCGCGCCAGCAGCGCGCGGCTCGCCTCGGGCCGGCTGCGGTCGAGCGTCGGCACCGGCACCTCGATGTTCACCAGCTTCTTCAGGTAGTCGCTGGCGTAGCGGCGGCGCTTGGCGCGCGCCTCGTCCTCGGCACTCGCGCCGCCGGACGCCCGGGTGAGCACACCGCCCGCCGCCACCGGCACCGCCGCGGCTGCGGGGGTGGCGCCCGGCGCGCTCTGCTCGGCGAGTTCCTGCGCCAGCTCGCGGAACGCCAGCCCGAGCGACGCCTGCACCTTCTCCAGGTCGATGCCGAGCACGACGTAGCAGTCGCCCGACGACACCAGGAAGTTGATGGCCTCCAGCACCTCGAGCACGTGCGCCGGCTGGCAGCGGTCGAGATCGTCGATCAGGATCAGCATCGTGCGCGGTGCCAGCGCCTGCGTGACCTCGCGGAACTCCTGCTGGAAGCGGTAGCGGAAGCTCGTCTGCGCGCCGAGCTCGCGCACGCTGGCCTTGTCGGTGACGCTGGCGAGCAGCGCCTCGGGCTTCACGCCGAACGCGCGCACCGCCTTCATCACCCCCTGCAGCCCGGCCAGCGCCGCGCCGAAGGCCGCGAACCCCTCGATGCGTCCGGCGAGTGCGGCGAGCACGTCGACCACGCCGCCGCTCGCGTAGGTGGGCGCGAGCCCCCTGGCGAAGTCCAGCGCGCGCACGAAGCGCTGCGGGAAATCGTGCAGGAAGTAGGCACCGGCCCAGCTCACCAGCAGCAGCGTCAGCGCCGCCCCCAGCCAGTGCCGGCCGGAGCGGATGCGCATCAGGCGCAGGCGGAAGCGCAGCCCGTCCGCGCTCAGCGCGGGCGGCACGGCCTGGCGGCGGATGCCGTCGACCAGCGCGGCGAGCAGGTGCTCCTCCTTCTGGTGGTGCCAGGCGTTGAACCACACCGCGCGCACCCCGTAGCGCCCGAGTTCGCCGCGCAGCAGGTTCATCAGCGAACTCTTGCCGGTGCCCCAGTTGCCGGTGATGGCGAGCGTCAGCGGCGGCGTGGTGTGCTCGTTGCGCAGGAACAGCGCGAGCCCCTGCGCCAGCGCGCCGAAGGCGAGCACGTCGGCCTCGCCGGGTTCGAGCGGCTTGTCGGAGGCCGGCGCATCGGCCACCGAGGGCGCCGGTGCGTACTCGGCCGCGGGGCGGCCGCCGGCCACCAGCAGCAGGCCGATGCCCGCCGCCCAGCACAGGTACAGCCAGGGCGCCGGGTAGCGCGCGTAGGCCGGCCAGTCGCGCAGCGCCGCGTCGGCGTTCAGCTCGCCGCCGCGCCAGGTGGCGCCGCCGTCGTCGGTGGCGAGCAGCGTGCCGGCGACGCCCGGCACCCAGCCGCGACGGGCATCGGCGAAGGCCGGCCAGTAGAGGAAGCGCGCGCTGCCACTCGCCTGCGGCCGCCAGCTCGCCCCGCCGTCGTCGGTCGCGAGGATCGTGCCGGCCTCGCCCATCGCCCAGCCGTGGCGGCCGTCGGCGTCGACGTGCACCGCCACCAGGTCGACCTGCGTGCCGCTCGCCTGCGCGCGCCAGCTCACGCCGCCGTCGTCGCTGGCGAGCAGCGTGCCCTCGGCGCCGGCCACCCAGCCATGGAGGCCGTCGGCGGCGAACTGCACCGCGCCGAGGTCGGCCCGCGTGCCGCTCGCCCGCGCGCGCCAGCTCGCGCCGCCGTCGGCGGTCGCGAGCAGCGTGCCGCCGTCACCCGCCGCCCAGCCGCGGCGGTCGTCGGCGGCGAAGTGGACGTCGTAGAGCGCGGCCGTGGTGCCGCTCGCCTGCGGCTGCCAGCTCGCGCCGCCGTCGGCGCTCGCAACGATCACGCCCTCGCGCCCGACCGCCCAGCCGCGGCGGCCGTCGGCGGCGAGGTGGAGCGCCAGCAGGTCGTGCTCGGTACCGCTCGCCTGCGCACGCCAGCTCGCGCCGCCGTCGTCGCTGGCGAGCAGCGTGCCGGCGGCGCCGACGATCCAGCCGCGGCGCTCGCCGGCGAGGAAGCGCACCGCGCCGAGGTGCGCCCGCGTGCCGCTCGCCTGCGGCTGCCAGCTCGCGCCGCCGTCGGCGCTCGTGAGGATGCTGCCGCGGGTGCCCACCACCCAGACATGGCGTCCGTCGGCCGCGGCGTGCGCGCGGTGGAAGTCGGGGCTGGTCTGCTCCAGCCAGCGGGCACCGCCGTCCTCGGTCGCGAGGACGGTGCCGCCGCTCCCCACCGCCCAGCCGCGACGACCGTCGGCGGCGAACCCCACGGCCAGCAGGTCCGACGGCGTGCCGCTCGCCTGCGCGCGCCAGGTGGCGCCGCCGTCGGTGGTCGCGATCAGGGTGCCGCCGTTGCCCACCGCCCAGACGTGGCGACCGTCGGCGGCGACGTGCACGGCCAGCAGCCAGTCCGCGGTGCCGCTCGCCTGCGCCTGCCAGCTCGCGCCGCCGTCGGCGGTCGCGACGACCGTGCCGCCGTTCCCCGTCGCCCAGCCGTAGCGACCGTCGGCGGTGAAACCGACGGCGTAGAGCGCCACCGCACTGCCGCTCGCCTGCGCCCGCCAGCTCGCGCCGCCGTCGGCGGTCGCGACGATCGTGCCGCCGCCCCCCACCGCCCAGCCGCGACGGGCATCGACGAAGTGCACCGCGCGCAACCCCACCGGCGTGCCGCCCGTCTGCGCCCGCCAGCTCGCACCGCCGTCCGCGGTCGCGACGATCGTGCCTTCGAGCCCCACCGCCCAGCCGTGGCGGGCGTCGACGAAGTGCACCGAGCGCAGCCCCACCGGCGTGCCGCTCGCCTGCGCCCGCCAGCTCGCACCGCCGTCCGCGGTGGCGACGATGGTGCCGCCGTCGCCCACCGCCCAGCCGCTGCGGCCGTCGGGCAGGAAGAACACCGCGTGCAGCGCGGGCACGCCGGTCGGCGGCGCGGGTGGCGGCTCGGTCGGCGGCACGGGTGGTGGCTCGGGTGGCGCCGCCGCCTTGTTCATCTCCTGCGGCGGGGCGGGCGTCTGTACCTGTTGTTTAATTTGCTGCTGGATGTTCTGCGGCGCCTGCTGCTGCACGGCCTGCTGCGGCGTCGGCTGCTGCCGCGGCGGTGCGTTGCCGGCCTCGGGCAGGGCGTTGCCGGCGGGCACGCGCGGCGGCGCGACCTGCTGCGCCTGCGCGGCCGGCAGGCCGAGCCCCGGCGTGCGCACGGGGGTGGCGGGCGGCGGCGGCCACTGCCGCACCCAGCCGCCGACGGCGTCGCTGCGGTGGAGGATCTCGCCGTCCGTGGTGACGATCCATACCCGGCCGTCATCGGCCACGTGCACGCCGGTGAGGGTCGCCGGGATCGCCGGCAGGCGCCTGAAGGCGTTGCGTTCGAGCGGGTAGCGCCACCAGTCCAGGCTGGTGACGGCCTGCACCACGCGCCAGGCATCCGGATGCGGTGGCTGGCGCAGCGCCAGCACGCTGGCGAGTACCAGCAGCAGCACGCCGAGCGCGAAGCACAGGCCCTGGCGTGAACGCCAGAAGCGCGTGGAGGCCAGCCGGCGCAGGCCGGTGGCCGATGTCGCGGGGGCGGGCGGTTCCATGCGTCACGCTCGGGAGTGGGCCGGCACGCCGCGAAGTAAAGCAGCCCGCCCGCGCGCCGGCCACGCGGGCGGGCGGCAGGCTCAGAGCATGTCGAGCGGGCGCGGGCCGCGCGGCGGCGGGAACAGCTGGTCGAGCTCGGCGCGCTGCCCGGCGCTCAGCGGGTGTTCGAGCGCGCCGAGGTTGTCGCGCAGGTGCTCGCGCCGCCCGGCGCGCGGGATGACGATGACGTCGTCGTTGCCGAGCAACCAGGCGAGCGCGGCCTGCGCCGGCGTCATGCCGTGGCGGCGGGCGAAGCCGGCGAGGCCGGCGTTGCGCAGCAGGCGGTTCTGCTCGATCGGCGAATACGCCATCAGCGGGATGCCGCGCGCGCGCAGCCACGGCAGCAGGTCCCACTCGATGCCGCGCCGCCCGAGGTTGTAGAGCACCTGGTCGGTCGCCACCGCCGCTCCGCCGGGCACCGCGACCAGCTCGTCCATGTCGTCGGGGTCGAGGTTGCTGACGCCCCAGTGGCGGATCTTGCCCGCCGCCTGCAGGCGTTCGAGCGCCTCGACGGTCTCGGCGAGCGGCACGCTGCCGCGCCAGTGCAGCAGGTAGAGGTCGAGGCGGTCGGTGCCGAGCCGCGCCAGGCTGCGCTCGCACGCCGCCACCGTGGCGCGGCGCGAGGCGTTGTGCGGGTAGACCTTGCTGACCAGGAACACCTGCTCGCGCCGCCCGGCGATGGCCTCGGCGATCAGTTCCTCGGAGGCGCCCTCGCCGTACATCTCGGCGGTGTCGATCAGCGTCGCGCCGCGCTCGATCCCCTCCTGTAGCGCGGCGATCTCCTCGGCGCGCCGCGCCGGGTCCTCGCCGAGCATCCAGGTGCCCTGGCCGAGGGCCGGCACGCGTTCGCCGGACGGCAGGCTCACGGTGTGCATCGAATCCTCCTGCGGAATGGGGCCGGGGCCGCTCAGCCGCCGGCCGGGCGCAGCATCTGCGCCGGGACGATCCCGCGCTGGCCGTTGTCGAGGCGGATCTCGTACTCGACCTGGCCCGCGCCGGGGTGGATGCGGATCACCCGGCCGCGCACCCAGGCGCCGCCGTAGCGGGCGTCGACCGCCTGGCCGACCGCGAACACGCCGCCCGGCGCCGCCCGCGGCGCGGGGGCCGGGGTGGTCACGCGCGGCGCGGGCGCCGGGGTGGCACGCGTGCCACCGGGGCACAGCACCTCCCACTGCTGCGCGATCGCCAGGCCGTTGCTGGCGTTGTCCTGGCCGACGATGCGGCCGCTGGCGTCGCGCCACTTGCTGCGGCCCTTGCCGACGTCGCTGCTCCAGGTGCCGGCAAGCGTGTAGGGGCTGCCGTCGATCGCGGTGATGCGCCCGCGCGTGCAGTCGGCGCTGGCGCGGTAGGTGCGGCGCGCCTCCTCGGTGGCGAGCTGTTCGCGCACGCAGGCGGCGAGGTTCTGCCCCGGCGCCCAGTTGGCGCACCAGCCTTCGGCGTCCTGGCGGCTGATCCGCGCCTCGGCGACCGCGTTGGCGGTGCCGATGCCCGACTTCGAGACGATCGACGGGTTCAGGCACTTGCTGCACAGCGCGAGCCAGTCCGTCTGCGCGGCCGCCGTGCCAGCCACGAGCAGCAGCGCCGCGGTGCCTGCCAGGGGGGTGGTGCGTGCCGTTCGCTGCATCGGTGCCTCCTCGGGGCGGGTGGGGGCCGACAGCATGCCGCAGGCGCGGCGTCAGGGCATCGCCGGCGGCCAGTCGTGCGTTTCGGCCTGGCAGTGCCGGCACCAGGCGTAGAGCGCGTCGTACATCACCAGGCCGTGGCCGAGCATCGCGTGATCGTCGGCGAACAGCTGCGACAGGCCGAGCGAGAGCGCGTACAGGCCGGCCGACTGCGGCGTGAGGTCGAGGCGCGCGGTGTCGGCGCCGCGCACGATCGCCGCGAGCTGCTGCAGTGCCGGATCGTCGAGGCCGTACGCGTCGAGGAAGGCGTCGAAGCTGCACCGCTCGCCGACGTGCGACAGCGCCACGCCGGGGATGTCGTAGGGCGTCGCACCGGTCTCGGCAGCCCGGCGCAGCACCTCGCCCGCCGGCACGAACAGGAACTCCGATTCGGCATCGATGAAGCGCGCGATCAGCCACGGGCAGGCGATGCGGTCGATCTTCGGGCGCTCGCGGGTGATCCACTTCATGACGGCATCTCCTCCAGCGGCACGGTGGCGAAACCGAGGACCTTCCACGCTTCCAGCCCGCCTTGCAGGAAGCGGGCGTCGCAGCCGCGCTCGCGCAGCGCCCGGGCCACGCCCTGGCTGACCTCGTGGCCGTGCACGCAGTAGACGACGACCGGCAGCGCCGCCTCGACCTCGGCACCCCATGCGGCGACCGCCCCGGGATCGCGCCAGCGCGCGCCGGGGATGCGCACCGGATCGCGATCACGTGTGGCGCTGCGGCGCACGTCGAACACCACGTGCGCCACCGCACCCGTCTGCCATGCCCGCAGTTCGGCGGGCGTCATCGGTACGCTCATCACAGCACGCTCCTGAACACGAGCCCGAGCAGCGCGCAGGCGGGGATCACCTCGGTGACCTTGCGCTTGTAGCGGAACAGCGCCACCGCGGCGGCGACGGCGATCAGCGCCGCCGGCCACTCGAAGCGCCCGCCGAAGCCCGCCGGCCACAGCACGTGGTAGCCGAAGAACAGCGCGAGGTTGACGATGACGCCGACGACCGCCGCGGTGATCGCGGTCAGCGGCGCGGTGAAGGCGAGGTCGTCGTGGGTCGACTCCACCAGCGGCCCGCCGGCGAGGATGAACAGGAACGACGGCAGGAAGGTGAACCAGGTCACCAGCGTCGCCGCCACCGCGCCGGCGAGGAACAGCTTGTCGGGGCCGAACACCGCCTGCACGTAGCCGCCGACGAAGCCGACGAAGGCCACCACCATGATCAGCGGCCCCGGCGTGGTCTCGCCGAGCGCGAGGCCGTCGATCATCTGCGTCGGCGTCGCCCAGCCGTAGTGGCCGACCGCCCCCTGGTACACGTAGGGCAGCACCGCGTAGGCGCCGCCGAAGGTCAGCAGCGCCGCCTTGGTGAAGAACCAGCCCATCTGCGTCAGCGTGCCGTGCCAGCCGTAGAGCGCGGTGAGCAGCGCCATCGGCACGCACCACAGCGCCGCGCCGACGACGAGCACGCCCGCGAGCCCGCGCCAGCGGAAGCGCGCGTGCGCCGGCGTCGGGGTGTCGTCGTCGATCAGCGCCGGGCCGTAGCCGATGCGCGCGCCGCCGTGCCCGCCGCCGGTACGGAAGCGCTCCGGCGCCACGCGCCCGCCGACGTAGCCGACCAGCGCCGCCGTCGCCACGATCGCCGGGAACGGCACCTGCAGCGCGAAGATCGCGACGAAGGCCGCGGCGGCGATCGCCCACATCGCGCCGTTCTTCAGCGCGCGCGAGCCGATGCGGTGCGCGGCGTGGACGACGATCGCCGTCACCGCCGGCTTGATGCCGTAGAACAGCCCCGCCACCAGCGGCTGCTCGCCGAAGGCGAGGTACACCCACGCCAGCACGATCAGGATGAACAGCGACGGCAGCACGAACAGCACGCCGGCGACCACGCCGCCCCAGGTGCGGTGCAGCAGCCAGCCGATGTAGGTCGCGAGCTGCTGCGCCTCGGGCCCCGGCAGCACCATGCAGTAGTTGAGCGCGTGCAGGAAACGCCGCTCGGAGATCCAGCGCCGCCGCTCCACCAGCTCCTGGTGCATGATCGCGATCTGCCCCGCCGGCCCGCCGAAGCTGATGAAGCCGAGCACGAGCCAGAAGCGCAGCGCCTCGGCGAAACCGACCGGCGCCGGCGGGCGTTCCGCGGCAGCGTCGGCGGTGATGGGGACGGGTTCGCTCATCGGGGCTCCTTTTCGAAGGCCGCGAGCAGCGCATCGAACACGCCGCAGGCCGCCTGCAACAGTCGGTCGTCATCGTCGACGGTTTCGCGCAGGCCCAGCAGCACGCGCTCCACCCCGCTCGCCTCGGCCGGCGGCACGCCGCCGACGTCGAGGTAATGCACCAGCGCCGCGATGCGCGCGAGCGCGGGATCGGCGAGCGCGAAGCTCGCCAGCAGGGTCTCGAAGGTCACCCGCGCACCGACGTGGCTGAAGGCGGCACCGTCGAAATCGAAGCCCACCGCGTGCGGCGGGCAGTCCGCCGGCGCGGCCAGCCACAGGAAGCGCGCGTCCGGGTCGATGCAGCGGCGGATCAGCCACGCGCTCGCCAGCCGGTCCACCCACGGCCGGCGGCGCGTCGCCCAGACGCGGCCGCGGTAGTCCGCCGCGGCGCACGCCGGCACCGCGCCCGCGTGCGCCTGCGGCTCGTCCGGCGCCTGTGCCCGCCGCGCCGCGGCTTCCAGCGCCTGCAGCGCCGCGTCGACCTGCCGCCGCGCCTCGCCGGGGAAGAAGTCGATCTCGCCCAGCCCGGCGAACGCCTTGCGCAGCCGCCGCGCCTGCCGCAGCCCCTCGGCCGCGCCGCCGGCCGGCAGCGCCGCCTGCGCCACGCCGATGCCATCGAGCAGCGCCGCATAGTCCGCGCCGCGGTCGAACAGCCCGCGCAGGTCCTCCGCCGCATCGGCCTCGGCCCGCAGCAGCCAGGCCCGGCCGCCACCGGCCGCCTGCACCTGCGCTGCCACCCCCTCCAGCGTCGCCCGGCACGGTGCGCGGTCCGGCAACAGGTACACCCCGTCGCGCAACACCGCCGCCCCCGCGGCCTTCAGCGCACGCCACGCGCGCATCCGCACCGTCGCGTTCTCGGTCGGCAGCGACAGAATCAGTAGCAACCATTGCAACATGGGTAGAGGGTGCTACGAAAAATACAGGTGGGTAGAGGGTACTACGAAAAATACAGGGAAGTTCTCACCAGATTCAGCGGATCGACGCTTCCCCATCGCTACCGGGAGGGGTTGGCACCCCCTCCTGTCCGCACTGGCCATCGGTTATCAGTTCGAGCAGTACGCCATCCCCGCACGGCGCTGCCTCGTGCCTGACGCGATAGATCGTTCGCGTTCCGCCCTTGGGCATGGGCTCGTCCGCCACGTCGAAGAGCCCGGTCGCCAGCAGCAGCTTTTTCAGCGTGCGATGGCCGTAGCGCTCGGTCAGATTCTCGAGTTCCTCTGGATCGGTGTGCCTGATGTAGTGCCCGGCGGTTGCCAAATCAGTCCAGCCGTCCTTGCGCGCGGCGCGCACCGCACAGTCGCGCAGCAGCGCCACGAGGCGACTACCCCTCAAACACTCCAACTCGAACCACGCCTCGCCCGCTGGCGATGCCAGGAAGTCTACGTATCGCTTTTTCAATTCGCACATGGATCTGCCCATCGAGTGCAGCCACTCCCATACCGGGAAGGCCCGGCGGTACTGTGCGTCGAGCCACGCGAGCGCCGTGCGGATGCCGTCTTCGGACAACTGGTCGTGGCGCTGCAGGAAGTGATGGACGAGTTCGTTGCGCGCCTGCAGGACGTCCCGCATCTCGGCGTCAAGTCGTTTGCGAACATCGTCGTCATCCGTGGCAATCGTGAAACGGGACATGAAGAACGCTTCGTCGACTTGTGCCGGCGCAGGAATCGGGCAGGCATCCGTCAGCACGTCCTCGCTGAATTTGCCAACCACTTGTCCCATGGTCAGTTTGCCAACGGACTCGCTCCGGCGCTGCCGGTTGGTTCGCAGCGTGGTGGACGTTCCTTCCAACCGCGCATTGCTCACCAGATCCTTCTGCAGATGCTCGATCCCCTGGTAGAGCAACAGGTTCCGCCCGACCCGGCGATACACCTCGTCGATCGTCGGCTGGCAGTCCGGTTCGAATTCGGCGTTCTCGGTGGTCATCAGGGCTTGCTCCCTGTCGTCGTAACATCACTGCGGATGGTGGTCCGGCTTGTGCGAAGGGCCAACTGGCGGTGGCGCCAACGCGGGGGATCAGACAAGGTCATTGCCCTACCTCATCTCTCCCCCACCCCGATGACATTTACCGGCGGCGCCACACCCGCCCGCACCGCAGCCTCGCAGAAACTCTTGTCGAAGGTGTGCATCGTCGCCGTGCCGCAGGCGGCGAGGTGTAGCGCGTCGGCAAAATCGGCGCCGAGGCGGTACCAGCGGAGCGCCTGCTCGACCTGGTCGGCGGCTTCCACGACGAGGTTCTCGGTGGACAGCAGCATTTCGAGCAGCGCGCCGATGGCCTCGCGCCCGCAGCGGTAGCGCGAGCGCAGCACCCATTCGCTTTCGAGCAGGACCGTGCGCGGGATCAGCACCTGGTTGGCGCGCAGCAGTGCTTCGGCACGATCGGCCTGTTCGTGGTCGTCGTCGACGACGAAGCGCACCAGTACGTTGGTATCGATGGCGATCATCGATCCTCGGCCTCATCCAGCGTCACCGGCGCCTGCAGTTCGGCGTCGCTCAGTGGCGGCCCGGCGTAGCGGATGGAGCCGCGCAGGCGATCGATGCCGTGCCGGGCCGGCGCGCGGTGCGGGCGGATCGTCACGCCCTGCTCGGCCACCTCGATTTCGAGTTCGAGCCCGGCCGACCAGCCCAGCCGCTCGCGTACCGTCTGGGGAATCACGAGCTGGCCCTTCGACGACAGCCGGGTGACGAGAACGTCGGTCATGGTCGATCCTCCGGTAAGACTAACGGTAAGACTAACACTGCCCGACACCGACCGCGTCTCGGCGCCTCCTCCCCCCTCGCCACCACCCGCCCAACCCCGCCCATACTTGCACGGCGGTGTCGCGAGAGAAGAGGTGCATGCCATGTCGACGCGCTGGAGCGGATCGCTGTTGCTGCTGGCCGGTCTGCTGTTCGGGACGTTCATGTTCTTCCACCCGCCGAACAACCCGGTGGGCGCGCAGAACCCGGCCTGGGCGCCGGTGCATGTGGCGTGGCTCGTGTCGTACCTGCTGATGCTGTTCGGGCTGCAGGGGCTTGGGCCGATGCTGCGCGCCGCGGCGGGGCGTTTCGGCGTGCTGGCGTGGACGGTCGCCTTGCTGAGCGTGGCGCTGTCGCTGCCGATCGCGGCGTGGGATGCGTTCATCGTGCCGTTCCTGGCGGTGCACGCGCCAGACCTGATCGTGCAGGTCGAGGAAACCTCCCCCGAGCTGCCGGTGGTGACGTTCCGGATGCTGTTCTTCCTCACCGTCATCACCTTCTCGCTCGGCTTCGTGCTGCTGGGCGTGGCGCTCGGGCGGCTGTCGACCCCGCTGCGCGGGGCCGCACTGCCGATGGCGCTCGGCGCGCCGGTGTTCTGGGCCGGGGCGGTGATCTTCAGCGAGGGCCCGACGGGCAACGCGGTCACCCTGGTCGGCGCCGTGCTGTTCGGTGCCGGCCTCGCCCGCCTGGGCTACGCGCTGCTGCAGCGGCCGGCCGGCGCGGGCCCGTAGCCCGGGTGGGACGGCGGGGCGGCCGGCAGCGCCCCGCCTCGCGCTGCACTCGCTGCGCCGGCCGCAGGCCGGCTGCCGCGTGGCACACTGCGCGGTGCTTCCGCCGACGCCTGCGCCCCGCCATGACCGATTCCGACGCTCCCGCCCCGGCCGCGATCCGCATCCGCGGCGCGCACCAGAACAACCTGCGCGATCTCGACGTGGACTTCCCGCTCGGGCGACTGACCGTGGTCACCGGGGTGTCGGGTTCGGGCAAGAGCTCGCTGGTGTTCGACACCCTCTATGCCGAGGGCCAGCGGCGCTACGTCGAGACCTTCAGCCCCTACGCTCGGCAGTTCCTCGACCGCATGGACAAGCCGGCGGTGGGGCGCATCGAGGGCATCCCGCCTGCGATCGCGATCGACCAGACCAACCCGGTGCGCACCTCGCGCTCCACGGTCGGCACGATGACCGAGCTGAACGACCACCTGAAGCTCCTGTTCGCGCGCGCGGCGCGGCTGCACTGCGCCGGCTGCGGGCGGCCGGTGGTGCGCGACTCGCCCGACAGCATCGTCGCCGACCTCGCCGGGCGCGCGGCGGCGGCCGGCGACCCGCGGGTGGCGATCACCTTCCCGCTGGCGGTGCCCGACAACTTCAGCGAGGCCGAGATCGAGGGCTTCCTGCACGCGCAGGGCTACACCCGCGTGCACGCGCGCGCCCCCGGCGTGCTGCACGTGGTGCAGGACCGCCTGCGCCTCGGCGGCGCCGAGCGCGCGCGCATCGTCGAGGCGCTCGAAGCCGCGCTGCTGCGCGGCCGCGGGCGCGTCGACGTGCATGTGCTCGACGCCGACGCGCCGGCGCCGGCGTGGCGCTACTCGACCGGGCTGCACTGCCCGGACTGCGAGCGCAGCTACGCCGAGCCACTGCCGAGCACCTTCTCGTTCAACTCGCCGATCGGCGCCTGCGAGACCTGCCGCGGCTTCGGCCGCGTGATCGGCGTCGACTACGGGCTGGTGATCCCCGACGCGGGGCGCACGCTCGACGGCGGCGCGATCAAGCCGTTCCAGACCGAGAGCTTCAGGGAGTGCCAGGACGACCTGGTCAAGTACGGCACGCGTCGCGGCCTGCCGCTCGACGTGCCGTGGCGGGAGATGACCGAGGCCGACCGCGGCTGGGTGCTCGACGGCGACCCGGCGTTCCGCTCGTGGGAGGCATCGAGCGGCAAGCACTGGTACGGCGTGCGCCGCTTCTTCGAGTGGCTGGAGAGCAAGGCGTACAAGATGCACATCCGCGTGCTGCTCTCGAAGTACCGCGCCTACACCCCCTGCGCGGCCTGCGAGGGGGCGCGGCTGAAGCCCGAGGCGCTCGACTTCCGCCTCGGCAGCGCCGCCGACGCCGCGCGCGTGCTCGCCCCGGCGGCGCGCTTCCACGCCAGGAGCTTCGGCTACGACCGCGCCACGCTGGCGCGGCTCGACGGGCTGACGATCCACGACCTGATGCTCGCGCCGATCGCGCGGCTGCGGGCGTTCTTCGCGGAGCTGCACCTGCCGGGCGCGCTCGACGAGGCCAGCGACCTGGTGCTGGCCGAGGTGCGCGCGCGCCTCGGCTTCCTCGGCGAGGTCGGCCTCGGCTACCTGACGCTCGACCGCCAGAGCCGCACGCTGTCCGGCGGCGAGGTGCAGCGCATCAACCTCACCACCGCGCTCGGCACCTCGCTGGTCAACACCCTGTTCGTGCTCGACGAACCCTCGATCGGCCTGCACCCGCGTGACATGCACCGGGTGATCGCGGTGATGCGGCGCCTGCGCGCGCAGGGCAACACGCTGGTGGTGGTCGAGCACGACCCGGCGATCATGCTCGCCGCCGACCGCCTGCTCGATATCGGCCCCGGCCCCGGCGAGCGCGGCGGGCGCGTGGTGTTCGACGGCGCCCCGCTGCGGCTCGCGCGGGCGCGCGACTCGCTGACCGCCGACTACCTGCTCGGCCGCCGCACGGTCGCCGCGCACCTGCAGCCGCGCGCGGTGACGGCGGCGACGCCGCGGCTCGAACTGCGCGGCGCCGCCGAGCACAACCTGAAGGGCGTGGACGTCGCCATCCCGCTCGGCCGCCTGGTGGTGGTGACCGGCGTCTCCGGCTCGGGCAAGTCGACGCTGGTGCAGGACGTGCTGTACCCGGCGCTGGCCAAGCGCAAGGGCCAGCCGGTCGAGGCCGCCGGCGCCCACGCCGGGCTCGCCGGCGACGCGGCGCTCGGCGCCGTGGTGCTGGTCGACCAGTCGCCGATCGGCAAGAGCTCGCGCTCCAACCCGGCGAGCTGCGTCGGCGCCTTCGACGCCATCCGCAAGCTGTTCGCCGCCACGCCGGCGGCGCAGGAGCGCGGCTACACCGCCGGCACCTTCAGCTTCAACGCCGGCACCGGGCGCTGCCCGGCGTGCGCGGGCTCGGGCTTCGAGCACGTCGAGATGCAGTTCCTCAGCGACGTCTACCTGCGCTGCCCGGACTGCGACGGCCGCCGCTACCGCGCCGAGGTGCTCGAAGCCACCGTCGCCGGGCACTCGATCGCCGACGTGCTCGACCTCACCGTCAGCGAGGCGCTCGCCTTCTTCGCCCCGCTGCAGGGCGGCGCCGAGGTGGCGCGCGCCCTCGCCCCGCTCGCCGAGGTCGGGCTGGAGTACGTGCGCCTCGGCCAGCCGGTGCCGACGCTGTCGGGCGGCGAGGCGCAGCGCCTCAAGCTCGCCGGCCACCTCAGCGAAGCCGCGCAGGCGGCACGCCGGCGCAGCCGCAAGCCCGCCGCCGACGCCGCCGCGGCCACCGCGGCGGGCACGCTGTTCATCTTCGACGAGCCCACCACCGGCCTGCACTTCGACGACATCGCCCGGCTGCTGCGCGCCTTCGCCACGCTGCTCGACGCCGGGCACTCGCTGCTGGTGATCGAGCACAACCTCGACGTGATCGGCGCCGCCGACTGGATCATCGACCTCGGCCCCGAGGGCGGCGACGCCGGCGGCGAGCTGGTCTGCGCCGGCACGCCGGCCGAGGTCATCGCCTGCCCCGCCTCGCACACCGGCCGCGCCCTCGCCGAATACCGCACCGACATGACCCACCTGGCCACCACGGCGCTGCGCGCCGCCGCCGCCGCCGCGGGCGTCGCCGAGGTGTCCGCGGGGTATGCGGCCTTCGTCGGGCAGGTCGAGGCCGGCGGCGGGCCGGAGCCTGCGGCGCCGACGGCGATCCGCATCCTCCATGCGCGCGAGCACAACCTGAAGAACGTCAGCGTCGACATCCCGCACGGTGGCTTCACGGTGATCACCGGGCCGTCGGGCAGCGGCAAGAGCACGCTCGCCTTCGACATCGTCTTCAACGAGGGCCAGCGGCGTTACCTGGAATCGCTGAACGCCTACGCGCGCCAGTTCGTGCAGCCGGCGGCGCGGCCCGACGTCGATGCGATCCAGGGCATCCCGCCGACGGTGGCGATCGAGCAGCGCATGAGCCGCGGCGGGCACAAGAGCACGGTGGCGACGGCCACCGAGATCTACCACTTCCTGCGCCTGGCCTGGATGACGCTCGGCACCCAGCACTGCCCGGGCTGCGGCGTGCCGATCGCCCCGCAGAGCGAGGACGCGATCGCCGCGCAACTGCTGCGCGCGCACCGCGGCCGCGCGATCACGCTGCTGGCGCCGCTGGTGCTGAACCGCAAGGGCCTCTACACCGAGCTCGCGCGCTGGGCCAGGGGCAAGGGCTACGCGCGGCTGCGGGTCGACGGCGAGTGGCTGCCGACCTCGCCGTGGCCGCGGCTCGACCGCTTCCGCGAGCACACGCTGGAGCTGCCGGTGGCGGAAGCGCTCGCGGTCGACCCCGCGCACGAGGCCGAGCTGCGCGGCCACCTCGCCGCGGCGCTCGAACACGGCAAGGGCGTGGTGCACGTGCTCGACGCCGCCGGCGCGCTGGCGGTGTACTCGACCCGGCGCGCCTGCCCGCAGTGCGGCACCAGTTTCCCCGAACTCGACCCGCGGCTGTTCTCGTTCAACTCCCGGCACGGCTGGTGCCTCGACTGCCAGGGCACCGGCGTGTCGATCGCCGGCTTCGTGCGCGACGAGCGCGTCAGCGAGGAGGCCATCGACCGCGTGCTCGACGACTGGCTCGACGGCCGCGGCGCCGCCGCGCCCTGCGCCGGCTGCCACGGCGAGCGGCTGAACCCGGTGGCGCGCGCGGTGCGCCTGGGCGGGCTGTCGCTCGGCCAGCTCACCGCGCGGCCGGTGCGCGCGGTGGCGGCGTTCTTCGACACACTCGCGCTCGATGCCCGCGAGGCGGCGATCGCCCGCGACATCGTCGACGAGGTGCGCACGCGGCTCGCCTTCCTCGAACGCGTCGGGCTCGGCTACCTGACGCTCGCGCGTGCCGCGCCGACGCTGTCGGGCGGCGAGGCGCAGCGCATCCGCCTCGCCGCGCAGCTCGGCAGCAACCTGCAGGGCGTGGCCTACGTGCTCGACGAGCCGACCATCGGCCTGCACCCGCGCGACAACCGCATCCTGCTCGACGTGCTCGAGGCGCTCGAAGCCAAGGGCAACACGCTGCTGGTGGTCGAGCACGACGAGGACACCATCCGCCGCGCCCACCACGTGATCGACCTCGGCCCCGGCGCCGGGCGCCTCGGCGGCGAGGTGGTGGCGACCGGCAGCGCCGCCGAGCTCGCCGCCAACCCGGCCTCGGTCACCGGCCGCTGCCTGGCCGCGCCGCTGCGCCACCCCCTGCAGCCGCGCCGCGCGGTGGGGCGCTACGACCCCGCCATCGAGATCCGCGGCGCCGCGCTGCACAACCTGCGCGATGTCGACCTGCGCGTGCCGCTCGGGCGACTGAGCGTGGTCACCGGGGTGTCGGGCTCGGGCAAGTCCACGCTCGCGCGCGAGGTGCTGCACGCCAACCTGCTGGCGCAGGTCGCCGGCGGTCGCGAAGCCGGCCGCGCGCGCCGTGCCGCCGACCGTGCCGCGGAACCCGCGGCGACCGGCCGGCGCCGCCGCGCGCCGGTGGAAAGCGCCGCGGTGGTGGCGCCGCGGCTGCACGGCTGCCGCTCGATGAGCGGCTGGGAGGCGGTCGACCGCGTGCTCGAAGTCGACCAGACGCCGATCGGCAAGACGCCGCGCTCCTGCCCGGCGACCTACGTCGGCTTCTGGGACGCGATCCGCAGGCTGTTCGCCGACACCCAGGAGGCGCGCGTGCGCGGCTGGGGGCCCGGGCGCTTCAGCTTCAACACCGCCGGCGGGCGCTGCCCGGTGTGCGAGGGCCAGGGCGTGGTGCGCGTGGAGATGAGCTTCCTGCCCGACGTCAAGCTGCCCTGCGAGGTCTGCGGCGGCGCGCGCTTCAACCAGGAGACGCGCGAGGCGCGGCTGCGCGGGCGCAGCATCGGCGAGGTGCTGGCGATGAGCGTCGACGAGGCGGTGGAGTTCTTCGCCGCGCACCCGTCGCTGCACCACGCGCTGCGCCTGCTCGCCGACGTCGGCCTGGGCTACCTGACGCTCGGCCAGCCGAGCCCGACGCTGAGCGGCGGCGAGGCGCAGCGCATCAAGCTCGTCACCGAACTCGCCAAGGTGCGGGCCGTCCCGGCGGCGCCGGGCGCGCGCGGCGCCCGCGTGGCGCCGCACACCTTCTACGTGCTCGACGAGCCCACCGTCGGCCTGCACATGGTCGACGTCGACAAGCTGATCCGCGTGCTGCACCGCCTGGTCGACGCCGGCAACACCGTGGTGCTGATCGAGCACAACCTCGACCTGATCGCCGAGGCCGACTGGATCGTCGACCTCGGCCCCGAGGGCGGCGACGACGGCGGCCGCATCGTCGTCCAGGGCCCCCCCGACGCGGTGATCGCCGCCGCCGCCACCTCGCACACCGGCCGCGTGCTCGCCGAGTTCATGGCCAGCCGCGGGCAGGATTGAGGGGTGACGACGGGAAGCGGCGTCGGGAAGAAGCCCTCACCCCCTCTCCCGGCGGAGGAGAACCCTCCTCCCCGCCCGCGGCGCTCAGGTCTCCTCGGCGTCGGTGGCGGTGGCGAGGGGTGCGTCGGCCGCCGTCGGGGGCTCCTCGGTGTCGCTCAGGTAGACCTCGGGCGGCAGGTTGCGGCGGGTGCCGAACAGGCCGTCGTGCTGCATCCACTGCCAGTCGCGCAGCTCGGCGGCGAGCGCGGTGTCGTCGCCCGCCGGCACCAGGCCGCGCAGCAGCACCGGGTGGGCGCGCGCGCGTTCGAGGCCGGCGCGCAGCCACGGCCGCCCGGCGTCGAGGCCGAAGCCGTGCAGCAAGTGCGTGCCGACGAAGGCGAGGCTGGTCGGCCCCTGCAGTTCGAGCCGCGTGCGCGCGTCGACGTGGCTCGCCCACACCGCGAGCGGCGTCGCGTGCATGCGCAGGCGCTCGGCCGGGCTCCAGTCGCGCGGATCGCGGCTGCCGACGTAGCCCGCCTCGACGTAGACGCGGTCGAAGCCGGGCAGGTGGTCGCCGAACTGCACCAGCAGCGCCGGCTGGCCGCGCGCGCGCAGCGCCTCGGCCAGCGCCACGAAGCCCTGCCAGGCATCGCGCGCACCGACCATGTGCGCGCGCACCGCCTCGCGGCTGTCGTCGCCGAGGCCCGGCGGCAGCGGCCCGAGCCCGGCGTAGACGGCCTCGGGGTACTTGTCAGCGGCGAACGGCAGGTGGTTCTGCATCGACACCGCGAACACGAAGCGCGGCCGGCCGTCGCCGGGGCCGAGCTCGGCGAGGATGCGCCGCACCAGCTCGCGGTCGGCGACGAAGTAGCCGGCGTGCTCGGGGTCGACGAAGTCGTCGAGCGCGACATAGCGGTCGAAGCCGAAGTGCCGGTAGACCTCGTCGCGCTTCCAGAAGTGGCGCTCGAACGGGTGCACGGCGATGGTCTCGTAGCCGAGCGTGCGCAGGTGGCGCGCCAGCGAGAAGGTCGGCGCCAGCACGTAGTCGACGTAGGGGATCGCGCCCTCGGGCAGCAGCGCCATCGAGTTGCCGGTGAGGAACTCGAACTCGGCGTTGCAGGTGAGCCCGCCGACCGCCGGCGACACCGCCTCGCCGAGGTAGGTGCCCGGCGGCGGCGCGAGCCCGGTCCAGGCGAAGGGCGCGGCGGCGTCGCCGGCCAGCCGCGCGGCGTCCCACCACGCCTCGCTCATCACCACGACGACGTCGGGGCGCGTCGCCGGCGCCGCGGCGGCCACCGGCTGCGCGTACAGCGCGGCGACCCGCTCCGGGCGGTAGCCGCGCGGCGCCACCACCAGCGACTGCTCGACGTTCCAGACGATCGCCAGCAGCTGGCCGTTGTCGGTGACGTTCTGGCGCAGGTCCCAGCCGACGTAGCGCAGGCCGTGCGCGGTCAGCGCCTCGCTGAACCAGGTCGGGCGCAGCCCGTAGGCGCCGAGGCCGTTGGAGCCGAGCACCGGCGCCAGCAGCGCGAGGCCGGCGGCGGCGGCGGCGAGCCGCTGCGGCAGCCGCTCGCGCGGCAGGCGCCGGTACAGCGCCACGGCGCCGAGCCCGGCCAGTGCGACCAGCGGCCACCACAGCCCGCGCCACTCGCCCATCAGGATGCGCAGCGTGTCGACGTACTGGCCGGCGAGGCGGAAGTCGGAGCCGGTGACCGGCACCCCGAGCAGGTCGGCCTTGTGCCGGTTGATCAGCGCGTAGGCGACGAGGCCGCCGGCGCCGAGCGCCGCGCCCAGCCAGCGGCCGCACGCGCCGATGGTGAGCAGCACGATGCCGAGCGCGAGCGCGAGGTTGACCGCGGCGGCGAGCGGCGCGCGCCCGACCCAGGCGAGCGCGGCGATGAGGCCGTCGCGCCACAGCGCCTCGCCGAGCAGCAGCGCCAGCGTGGCGGCGAGCAGCGCGGTGGCGCAGGCCCGCCGCCACGGGGCAGCGGCAGCAGCCGTGGTCGCGCCGCCAAGCGGCGCGGAAAGACCGTAAGACTGATCCATGACCTCTTCCTGGAAGGTGTGGTGACGATCGCGCCCGACCGGGCAGGCACGCACACGCTGCGCGTGGCATGGACCATGCCAGACGGCAGCGGTTCATGCGCGAACCCGGCGACGGCGGCCGCGCCAGCCTGCCACAATGGAGGCCGGCGCCGCTGCGCGCGCCCCGCGGTGGGGCACGCAGCGGCACGGCAGGCGCAGGCGATGACCCCGCAGTTCGACCGCTTCGACGACATCCTCGGCCACGCCCCCTCGGAGACGCCGTTCGTCTACCGCGAGGACGCGGCGCTGTCGCTGCACTTCCAGATCGGCACCGTGCAGAGCCGCATGGACCCGGCGGCGCCCGACCGCCTGGTGCTCGGCTACACCCGCACGATGATGGGCTTCCTGCTGTTCAAGCCGCAGCCGGCGCGGATCGCGCTGATCGGCCTCGGCGGCGGCTCGCTGGTCAAGTACTGCCACCGCCACCTGCCCGGCGCCGCGCTCAGCGTCGCCGAGATCAGCCCGGAGGTGATCGCGCTGCGCCGGCAGTTCCACGTCCCCGACGACGACGCGCGCCTGCGCGTGCTGTGCGTGGACGGCGCCGACTTCGTGCGGGGGGCAGCCGAGGCCTTCGACGTGCTGCTGGTCGACGGCTTCGACCTCGCCGGCCAGCCGGCGCAGCTGTGCAGCCAGCACTTCTATGACGACTGCCACGCCGCACTGGCCGACGACGGCCTGCTGGTGGTCAACCTGAGCACCGGCGACGCCCGCCACCCGGCCTACCTCGCGCGCATCCGCCGCAGCTTCGACGGCGCCGTGCTGGCGGTCGCCGCCGAGGATTCGGACAACCGCATCGTGTTCGCCGGGCGCGGGCGCGCGCTGGCGCTGTCCGCACGCGGCCTCGGGGCCCGCCTCGCCGCCCTCGCGCCGCTGCACCCGATCGGGCTCGATCGCACCGCCGCGGCGCTCCGCGAGGCGCGCGAGGCCGGCGAGCCCTGAGCCCGGCGCACCGCGCCGGCGACGGCATCAGCTGGGCACGTAAGGCTCGGGCACCTCGTCGGTCCACACCTTGAAGCCCACCAGGGTGTTCACGCCGAACGCGTTGCTGAGCGGGACGTCGGCGGCATCGCGCCCCTGCGCGATCAGCACCCGCCCGATGCGCGGCACGTTGTTGCGGGCGTCGAAGGTGTACCACTGGCCGCCCAGGTAGGCCTCGAACCAGCCGGCGAAATCCATCGGGCCGTACGGCGGCGGCATGCCGATGTCGCCGAGATAGCCGGTGCAGTAGCGCGCCGGGATGTTCATGCAGCGGCAGAGGGTGATGGCGAGGTGCGCGTAATCGCGGCACACCCCGACCTTCTCGTAATACGCCTCGAACGCCGATTTGGTCGGCCGTGCGTGCTCGTAGCCGAAGGTGATGTGCTGGTGCACGAAGTCGCAGATCGCCTGCACCCGCGACCAGCCCGGCGGCACCTTGCCGAAACGGTCCCAGGCGATCTGCGACATCCGGTCGGTTTCGCAGTAGCGGCTGCCCAGCAGGTACACCAGTGTTTCCGCCGGCAGGTCCTGGACCCGGTGTTCCTGCGCCGTGGGCACCACCGCGTCGGGTTTGCCGGAATCGTGCACCAGCGCATGGGTGGAAATCCGCAAACGCCCCGCCGGTGCCACGATCCGCGAACACCAGTTGCCGAAACCGTCGCGATAGGCCGTGATCGGAAGCGCCGGATCGGTGACGATATGATCGGGAATGCGGATATCCGATACCCGCGTGTAATGGATGTTCAGCGTCAGAATCATCGGCGTCGGTTGCGGACAATCGTAGATCAGTTCATATCCCACCCTGATATTCATTCGAACCCGCCTCGTGCCGCGTTGCATCAATGGAGGCTCATGCTAACACGTGCCCCCCGCTGCCACGGACCAATGGCCCCCTGCAACGATCGGGAGCGACGCGCATCCCCATGATGCAGCAGTACAAATGATGAATGCTGGATCGAACCGGTGGAATCGAATGGCGCCATTGCCGTACCGATGGATGTAATCGCCATTCGCCCGACCCTTGGCAAGGGCCATGGTTATCGGCGCGGCCCGGCCGCGGTCGCCGGCGATGTCCAGGACAGGGCAACCGGGGGTCGAAAACCCGACGGGGAATGCCGCAGGGTCCACGCGGCACCAACATGCACCGGCGCGCGCATCCGCTCGGTGCACATTCGGATTCGCGGCACCGGCGCCGATATTCGGGGAACCGACACTGCACCAAAAAGCATCGGACCGGGCCGTCCGGATATCCGCAAAGGTATTCGGAACATCGGCGCCGGTGAAAAAAACAGCGACGGAGATGCCGGGAAATGCTTCGCCAATGCATAAAGCATCGGCGCAGTCCCCCAGAACCCCGCCACCGCTCCGAGAAGTGTCGGCGCCGCACCAGAATGAGTCGGCGCGGATGTTTTTCAGGGACGCCTGGGCGCTATTGGCCCGCCGTCAATTCCGCGCCGCCTCCCGGAACGCCGTGGGCGAAGGCCCGATTTCCCCTGTACCCGCCGAAGGCCGCATTGCCACATTCGCAGCGTTGATTCGAGCCGTCCCGTCAGATTCATCCGTGCAGAACGGATAACGGACATGCCCTCCTGCGCCGAAGCGGTTTCCCGCGAGGCTCCGGGCGTACCTCCGCCGGGCCGGCGAACGCCGGGCGACCGCGTGCCGGCCTGCGGGGCGCGCGGCATTGCGCCACGGGCGCCGCTGCCTATGGTTAGCGGCACGGCCGTCGCGACGCACATCCGGCACGGCCGCCGACTCCGAGGCACGCGAGGTCTGCAGATGACGAATCTCACCCTGTACGCATCCCTGGCCGCCGCGGGCGTGCTGCTCGGCATGCTGGTCTGCCTGGAAGTCGGCCGGCGCCTCGGCCGCGTGCGCCTGGCGCACGACCCGGACGGGCTCGCGCAGGGCGTCGGCACCGCCGAAGGCGCGGTGTTCGGCCTGCTGGGCCTGCTGATCGCGTTCACCTTCTCCGGCGCGGCGACGCGCTTCGAGGAGCGCCGGCACCTGATCACGCAGGAGACCAACGCGATCGGCACCGCCTACCTGCGCCTGGACCTGCTGCCGGGCGACGCGCAGGCGGACCTGCGCGCGCTGTTCCGCCGCTACGTGGAGCTGCGCGCGGCGGTGTTCCGCAGCGCCGCCGACCAGGCGGCGACGCAGGCCAAACTGACCGAGAGCGCGGCGCTGCAGAACGCGATCTGGGGCCAGGCGATGGCGGCCTGCCGCCGGCCGGACACCCCGGCACCGGCGGCGATCCTGCTGCTGCCGGCGCTGAACGAGATGTTCGACATCACCACCACGCGCTGGGCGGCGACCCGCAACCACCCGCCGATACCGATCTTCGTGCTGCTCGCCGGGCTCAGCTGCATCGCCGCGCTGCTGGTCGGCTACGACATGGCGGCGAGCAGGAAGCGCAGCCTGCTGCATTCGCTCGCCTTCGCGACGATCCTGTCGCTGAGCCTGTACGTGATCCTCGACCTCGAATTCCCGCGCCTCGGCATGATCCGCATCGACGCCGCCGACCAGTTGCTGCTCGACATGCTCGAAGGCATGCACTGAGCGCGCGGCTCAGCCGCCGAGCGCGACGCCGAACAGCCGCCCCGCCACCCAGGTGACCCCCGCCGCGGCGAGGCCGATCAGCAGTTGGCGCAGCCCCGACCACGCCGCGTGGCGGCCGGTGAACAGCGTGATCGCCGCGCCGATCAGGAACAGCCCGGCGGCGCCGGCGGCGGCGCTGGCCTGCACCGCGCGCGCGCCGTCGAGCCAGGCGAAGGGCAGCACCGGCAGCGCCGCACCGACGACGAAGACGAGGAACGACGCCGTCGCCGCGGCCCACGGCGAGCCGCCGCGGTCGTCGGGGTCGATGCCGAGTTCCTCGCGCGCGAGCATCGCCAGCGCGGTGTCGGGGTCGGCCATCACGCGCTCGGCGATGGTGCGCGCCTCGTCGGCGGTGAAGCCCTTGCTGCGGTAGATCAGCTCCAGCTCGGCGCGCTCCTCCTGCGGCACCTGCTGGAGCTCCTCGGCCTCGGCGGCGAGCTGGCGCTCGTAGAGCTCGCGCGCGCTCTGCACCGAGATCCACTCCCCCATCGCCATCGAGCAGGCGCCGGCGAGCAGACCGGCGACGCCGGTGAGCAGGATGGTGCGCGAGTCCGCGTTGGCGCCGGCGACCCCCATCACCAGGCTCAGCGTCGACACCAGGCCGTCGTTGGCGCCGAGCACCGCGGCGCGCAGCGCATTGCCGCCGCCGGCGCCGTGACGGCCTTCGAGCCGCGCGTAGGCCGCGCCGCTCCAGCCCGGCCGCGGCCGGCGCGCGAGCTGGCCGAGCAGGCGCACGTGCGAGCGCTCCTGCGCCGGCATCACGGTGCCGGCGCTCTCCGGCTGGTGGTCGTAGCTGGTCTGGTCCATCGCCTCCAGCGAGCGCGCCGCCGGCAGCACCAGGTCGGCGCCGAAGCGGCGCGCCAGCGCGATCAGCACGCGCGTGCGCCAGCCCGGTCGCGGCTCACCGGCGCTCGCGCCGAGCCCGGCGAGCCGCCGGCGCCAGAACGCCGCGTGCGCCTCCTCGACCGCCGCCAGCTTGCGGTACAGCTCGGCCTGCGCGGCATCGTCGGCCGCCGTCGCCATCGCCCGGTACAGCGCGGCGCTGTCGATCTCGCCCTGCAGGTTCGCGCGGTAGCGCGCGGCGTCGGAATCGCGGGATGCCATCGTGCCCTCGCTCGCGCACCGCCGCCGGCGGGCGTCCTGATTCCCCTCTCCCTCGGGGAGAGGGGCCGGGGGTGAGGGTGTTCTGCGTCGGCCGTCGGGTGGCGCGCGCCATCGGGTGGGGTGACGGTGGGAAGCACCCTCACCCCTTCCCCTCTCCCAGCGGGAGAGGGGTTCAACGTACTCCGTCGGGGCAGGCGCGCGGAGACGCCCGATCGCTGCCGTCTCCTCCCCTCTCCCAATGGGAGAGAGGGGCTCAGGGCGGCGCTTACTTCACGCTCAGCCGCACGTCGAGGCTGTTGCGGGTGGCGTGGGAGTACGGGCAGACGATGTGGGCCTGGGCGACGACGGCCTCGGCGGTTTCGCGGTCGAGGCCGGGCAGGCTGACCGCCAGCGCGACGTCGAGGCCGAAGCCCGTGCCGTCGTCGCGCGGGCCGATGCCGACCGTCGCGGTGACGGTGCTGTCGTCGGCGATCTTCACCTTCTGCTGCGCGGCAACGAACTTGACCGCGCCGAGGAAGCAGGCCGAGTAGCCGGCGGCGAACAGTTGCTCGGGGTTGTTGCCGGCGCCGCCGGGGCCGCCCAGCTCCTTCGGCGTAACTAGCGTGACGGCGAAGGCGCCGTCGG
Source organism: Plasticicumulans lactativorans (assembly GCF_004341245.1). GTDB lineage: Bacteria > Pseudomonadota > Gammaproteobacteria > Competibacterales > Competibacteraceae > Plasticicumulans_A > Plasticicumulans_A lactativorans. The sequence goes on from NZ_SLWY01000007.1 coordinate 181,731, forward strand.
CGGTGCGGGCGGAGCCGGTGCGGCCGCCGGTGGCGGTGGCTTCGGTGGTGTACAGGATGTTCATCGCGATGCTCCTCGAGGTCGGGTGGAGCCGCACGCGGCGGACTCCGGGACGAAAGGCAGGGTTGACGGGCTGCGCCGCCCGCCCGCAGGCGGTGACGGGCGAGGCGGCGCAGGGTGGACACGACGTCAGTGCCGCGCGGTGTCGGCGCGCAGGTCGAACACCAGCACCTCGGCGTCGCGGCCGGCGGCGACGTGCAGCTCCGACACGTCGCGCAGCTTGAGGCCGTCGCCGGCGTGCAGTTCGACACCGTTCACCTGCAGGCTGCCGCGGGCCAGATGAATGTAGGCGATCCGTCCTGCGGCGAGCGTCAATCTCGCCGTTTCGTCTCCCGCAAACAAGCCGGCGTAGACGGTCGCATCCTGGTGCAGGCGCAGCGACCCCTCGCGGCCATCGGCCGAGACGATGGGCTGCAGCCGCCCGCGCTTGCGCTCGGCGCCGAAGTGCGCCTGCTGGTACTGCGGGGCGATACCGCGCACCGCCGGGATGATCCAGATCTGCAGGAAGTGCACCGGCGCCTGCGCCGAGGGGTTGAACTCGCTGTGCGCGATGCCGCTGCCGGCGCTGATCATCTGCACGTCGCCGGGGCGGATCACCGAACCGTTGCCGAGCGTGTCGCGGTGCTCCAGCGCACCGTCGAGCACGTAGGAGAAGATCTCCATGTCGCGGTGCGGATGCAGGCCGAAGCCCTGCCCCGGGGCGACGCGGTCGTCGTTGATGACCCGCAGGTCGGAAAAGCCGCGCTCGCGCGGATCGTCGTAACCACCGAACGAGAAGGTGTGGCGGGAGCTGAGCCAGCCGTGCTCGGCCACGCCGCGGTCGGATGCCTTGCGCAATTCGATCATGTTCGTGCTCCGGTCGGGCGGGCGGCCGCTGCGTCGGCCGCCCGCGGGTGGGGGTTCAGGCCTTTGCGCCGACGGCATCGCCGCGGCGGCCGAGCCACGCGTCGAGGCTCAGCGCACCGCCGCCGAAGGCGGTGACCTGCAGCAGCCCGCCGGTGATCGCCAGGTTCTTCAGGAAGTGGATCACCTGCCCCTGGTCGGCGGGGTTGAAGTGGAAGGCGAACGCGGTGACCAGCGTGAACGCGGCCATCAGCGCGGCGACCGTGCGCGTGCGGTAGCCGAGCACCAGCGCCAGCGCGAGCCCGATCTCGACCGCCAGCGCGCCGAGGTAGGCGAGCAGCGGGAAGGGCAGGCCGGCGGCGGCGATGTAGGCCTGGGTGGCGGCCGGCGCGGCGAGCTTGCCGACGCCGCTGACCAGGAACAGGGCGCCGAGCAGCGCACGGCCGCTGGCCGGGACGATGGCGGTGAGCAGGGGGGACGGGGCGGTCGTGGTGTTCATGGGCAGGTCCTCGTGAGTCGCGTGATCGGGTTGCCGGTGCGGGCGGGCCGGTGCTGCCGGTGCCTTGCCGATGGGTGCACTCTACGCGGGTACATCCTTCGCATAAATCGGCCAGAATGCGTCACATCGTCCACCCGGGAGAGACAATGAGCGCACTCGAAGACATGCAGCTCTTCGTCGCCACCGTCGACGCCGGCAGCTTCACCGCGGCCGCCGAGCGCCTGGGGCTGTCGAAGCAGTTCGTCAGCCGCCGGCTGATGGCGCTCGAAGCGCGCCTGGGCGTGCGCCTCTTGATCCGCACCACGCGCCGGCTCAGCGTCACCGCGCTCGGCCACGAGTACCACGCGCGGGCGACGCAGATCCTCGAAGCCGTCAGCGAGGCCGAGCACGTCGTCGGCAGCGGCAGCAGCAGCCCGCGCGGCACGCTGCGGGTGTCCGCGCCGATGTCGTTCGGCACGCTGCACCTCGGCGGCGTGGTGCCGGACTTCCTCGCCCGCTGCCCGGAGGTGCGGCTGGAGCTGGACCTCAACGACCGCCTGGTCGACCTGGTCGGCGAGGGCTACGACATGGCGATCCGCATCGGCACGCTGCGCGACTCGGCGCTGGTCGCCCGGCGCATCGCCCCGGCGCCGCTGGTGAGCTGCTGCAGCCCCGACTACCTGCGCCGCCGTGGCGCGCCGGCGACCCCGGACGCGCTGCGCGCGCACGACTGCCTGCCCTACGGCCACGGCCGCAGCGTCGAGTGGGTCTATGCGCGCGACGGCGCGCCGTGGCCGGTCGCGGTCTCCGGCCGGCTGCGCGTGAACAACGGCGAACTCGCCCGCGACGCCGCGATCGCCGGCCTCGGCATCGCCCTGCTGCCGACCTTCATCGTCGGCCCGGCGCTGCGCGCCGGTGCGCTGGTGACGGTGCTCGACGCCTACGCGCCGCCGCCCGAGGCGGTGTGGGCGGTGTACCCGCAGCACCGCCAGGCGTTCCTGGCGATCCGCGTGTTCGTCGACTTCCTGCGCGAGGCGTTCGCGGACGGGGCGCGCTGGGCCTGAGCGCCGCGGGGCGCTCAGGCGGGGAAGTACTTGTCGACGTCGAGCGCCTTGATGTTCGACGGGTGGGCCTGCTGCTGGTAGTGCTCCACCGTGCGGTCGTCGTGGGCGGTGCAGTTGAGGTAGCGGCTGCGGCTCTTCAGACGCGGGATGGCCTTCTTGAACACGCCCTCGCACACCGCGCACTGGCGCTTGCAGCCGTACAGCGGCAGCGTGCCGGTGATGCTGTCGGGCACGTGCAGCAGCGCCGCCAGCAGCTTCTGCTCGGCGTGCTCGTTGACGCCGGTGTTGGCCCCCGCGTAGTTGCCGACGACGAAGACGATGCCCGCCACCGGCGGCTTGGTGCCGTCGCCGTCGGGCTCGACCAGCGTGTACTTGGGGTTGGCGACCGCCTTCGGGAAGACCGTGATCGGCGCCGGGTAGGCCACCGCCTGCGGCTCGCCCTTCTCGTTGCGCGAGGCCAGCTCGAACAGCGCCAGCTTGCCGGGCGAGTCCGGCTCCGCGTACTCGTAGGCGCCCTTGATCTTGATCCGCGCGAACACCCGGCCCTGGTAGGTCTCGACGTGCTGGACCAGTTGCTCCGGCGTCTTGATGCCGAGCTTGTTCAGCAGTTCCTGCTGCAGCAGGGAGTCCTGATCGTCGTTGTTGGCGATCCACAGCGCGTCGCGGACGAACAGGATCTGCGTCTCCTGTCCGTCGCCGGCCGTCGCCGCCAGCACCGGCGAGTCGGTGTCGGTCAGGTAGGTGAGCCGGCCACCGTCCTTCTTGATGCGGCCGCTGGCCAGGTTGAGGTACAGCGCGATCTGGTTCATCGAGTAGAGCATGCCGGCGCTCCGCTGGGGGTTTCGGGCGGGTGCGGAACGGCCTGCGCGCTGCGGCGGCAGCGGCCGGGCCGGACCCTCGGCGCCGCCTGCGGCGACGCTCCGCACAAGGTAGCCGACGGGTGACCACCAGGGGCCCGCAAACGGCAAGGCCGCGCCGGGTTGCCCCCCGGCGCGGCCTTGCGCTACCCCGCGGCCTGCGGCGGTGCCTAGCTCAGCACCACCATCAGGTCCTTGGCGTCGACCTGGCTGCCGACGGCGACGTGGACGTCCTTGACGGTGCCGGCGCGCTCGGCGCGGATCACGGTCTCCATCTTCATCGCCTCGATCGACAGCAGCGCATCGCCGCGCTCGACCTTGAGCCCCGGGCGCACCGCGACGCTGACCACCAGCCCGGGCATCGGCGCGGCGACATGGTGAGGGTTGCCGTCCTCGGCCTTGAGATGGACCTTGAGCTTCGACTCCATCCCCTTCTGCACCACGCGCACGGTGCGCTGCTGGCCGTTCAGTTCGAAGAACACCTTGCGGCAGCCCTCGTCGTCGGGCTCGCTGACGGCGAGGTAGCGGATCACCAGGGTCTTGCCCTGGTCGATGTCGACGGCGATCTCGCTGCCGCGCTCCATGCCGTAGAAGAACACCGGCGTCGGCAGCACGCTGAGGTTGCCGTACTGGCTGCGACCCTTGGCGTAGTCGGTGAACACCTTCGGGTACATCAGGTAGGAGGCGAGGTCGGTCTCGGCGATCTCGCGGCCGCTCTTGGCCGTGGCCTCGGCGCGCACGGCCTCGAGGTCGGCCGGCGGCAGATCGGCGCCGGGGCGCACGCTGAGCGGGCTGCCGCCCTGCAGCACCTTCTTCGACAGCTCCGGCGGGAAGCCGCCCGGCGGCTGGCCGAGGTCGCCGTGGAAGAGCTGCACCACCGACTCGGGGAAGGCGATCTCGCGCTCGGGGTCGGTGACGTCGGCGGGCTTCAGGCCCTGCGTGACCATCATCAGCGCCATGTCGCCGACCACCTTGGAGGTGGGCGTGACCTTGACGATGTCGCCGAACAGCTCGTTGACCTGGGCGTAGGCTTCGGCGACCTCGGGCCAGCGGTGGTCGATGCCGAGCGAGCGCGCCTGCTCGCGCAGGTTGGTGTACTGGCCGCCGGGCATGGCGTGGCGGTAGACGTCGCTGGTGCCGGCGCGGATGTCGCTCTCGAAGCCGGTGTAGAAGCGCCGCACGCCCTCCCAGTAGTGCGAGATCGCGCGCAGCGCGCCGCGGTCGATGCCGGGGTCGCGCTCGGTGTCGGCGATCGCGGCGACGATCGAGCCGAGGTTGGGCTGCGAGGTCAGCCCGCTCATCGCGTCCATCGCGCCGTCGACGGCGTCGCAGCCGGCCTCGACTGCGGCGAGCACGCTGGCCGCGGCGATGCCCGAGGTGTCGTGGGTGTGGAAGTGCAGCGGCAGGCCGACCTCCTCGCGCAGCGTCGTCACCAGCCTGCGGATCGCCGCCGGGCGGGCGACGCCGGCCATGTCCTTGATCGCCAGCGTGTGCGCGCCGGCGGCCTCGAGCGCCTTGGCCATCTTCACGTAGTAGGCGAGGTCGTACTTGTTCGGCCCCGGCGTGAGCATGTCGCCGGTGTAGCAGATGGTCGCCTCGCAGAGCTTGCCGTTCTCGCACACGGCGTCCATCGCCACGCGCATGTTCTCGACCCAGTTCAGCGAGTCGAACACGCGGAACACGTCCATGCCGGCCTCGGCCGCGGTCTTCACGAAGTGGCGCACGACGTTGTCGGGGTAGCTGGTGTAGCCGACCGCGTTGGCGCCGCGCAGCAGCATCTGGAACAGGATGTTGGGGATCTTCGCGCGCAGCACGCCGAGGCGCTCCCACGGGTCCTCGCGCAGGAAGCGCATGGCGACGTCGAAGGTCGCCCCGCCCCAGCATTCGAGCGAGAACAGCTCCGGCAGCAGCGCCGCGTAGTGCGGGGCGATCGCCCACATGTCGGCCGAGCGCATGCGCGTGGCGAGCAGCGACTGGTGGGCGTCGCGCATCGTGGTGTCGGTGAGCAGCACGCGCTGCTCGGCGCGCATCCACTGCGCGAAGGCCGCCGGGCCGAGTTCGAGCAGGCGGTCGCGGCTGCCCGGGCGCGGCGCGCCGGCGAGCGCCGACGGCAGCGGCGCCGGCTGGCGGCTCTCGGCGGCGGCGCGGCCCTCGACCTCGGGGTTGCCGTTGACGGTGACCTCGCCGATGAAGCGCAGCAGCCGCGTCGCGCGGTCGCGGCGGCGGGCGAAGTGGAACAGCTCCGGGGTCTCGTCGATGAAGCGGGTGATGTAGCTGCCGTCGCGGAACTGCGGGTGGTTGATGACGTTTTCGAGGAAGGCGAGGTTGGTCGACAGCCCGCGGATGCGGAACTCGCGCAGCGCGCGGTCCATGCGCCGGATCGCCTCGTCGGGGCTCGCGCCCGAGGCGGTGACCTTGACCAGCAGCGAGTCGTAGTACGGCGTGATCACCGCGCCCGAGTACGCGGTGCCGCCGTCGAGGCGGATGCCGAAGCCGGCGGCGCTGCGGTAGGCGGTGATGCGCCCGTAGTCGGGGGTGAAGCCGTTCTCCGGGTCCTCGGTGGTCACGCGCGCCTGCAGCGCGTGGCCGTTCAGGCGGATGTCGGCCTGCGCCGGCACGCCGCTCTCCGGGGTACCGATCGCCGCGCCCTCGCAGACGCGGATCTGCGCCTTGATCAGGTCGATGCCGGTGACCTGCTCGGTGACGGTGTGCTCGACCTGGATGCGCGGGTTGACCTCGATGAAGTAGAACCGGCCGGTGTCGGCGTCCATCAGGAACTCGACGGTGCCGGCGGCCGAGTAGCCCACGGCGCGGGCCAGGCGCAGCGCCGACTCACACAGCTCGGCGCGGGTGGCGGCATCGAGGTAGGGCGCCGGCGCGCGCTCGACCACCTTCTGGTTGCGCCGCTGCACCGTGCAGTCGCGCTCGAACAGGTGCACGACGTTGCCGTGGCGGTCGCCCAGCACCTGCACCTCGACGTGGCGCGCGCGGCGCACCAGCTTTTCGAGGTAGACCTCGTCGTTGCCGAAGGCGGCCTTGGCCTCGCGCCGCGCCACCTCGATGTTGCCCGCCAGGTCGGCCTCGGACTCGATCACGCGCATGCCGCGCCCGCCGCCCCCCCAGCTCGCCTTGAGCATGAACGGGTAGCCGATCGCCGCGGCCATCTTTTTGACCTCGTCGAGGTCGTCGGGCAGCGGGCCGGTCGCCGGCATCACCGGCACGCCGGCGCTCACCGCCATGTTGCGCGCGGCGACCTTGTTGCCGAGCGTGCGCATCACGTCGGGCGACGGGCCGATGAAGGTGATGCCCTCGCGCGCGCAGGCCTCGGCGAAGTCGGGATTCTCCGAGAGGAAGCCGTAGCCGGGGTGGATGGCGTCGGCATGGGCTTCCTTCGCCACCCGCAGGATGTCGGCGATGTCGAGGTAGGCCGCGATCGGCTTCTGCCCCTGGCCGACGCGGTAGCTCTCGTCGGCCTTGAAGCGGTGCAGCGCGAAGCGGTCCTCCTCGGAGTAGATCGCGATGGTGGTGATGCCGAGTTCCGCCGCCGCGCGCATCGCACGGATGGCGATCTCGCTGCGATTGGCGACCAGCATGCGGCGGATCTTGCGGCCCGTGCGTTCGCTCATGGGTTCTCCTGCGGTAGCGCTGTCTATCGATTGATCAGATAAATGTTTTCTGTGCCGATCATTGCCGAAAATAACGAAATCCTGCCGACCGGACAACGCGAACGGCCGGGCCCGCCGGCACCGGTCGGTTCTTGATGCAGAATCGATGCCGCCAGCCCGCTGCCCGAGGAACCTACCCATGCCGATCCGTCCCTTCGCCGGCCACGCCCCGCAAATCGCCGCCAGTGCCTACGTCGACGCCACCGCGGTGGTGATCGGCGCGGTCGAGATCGGTGCAGACGCCTCGATCTGGCCGTTGTGCGTGGTGCGCGGCGACGTGCAGTCGATCCACATTGGTGCACGCAGCAACGTCCAGGACGGCACCGTGATCCACGTGACCCACGACAGCCGCTTCTGCCCCGGCGGGCTGCCGACGCGCATCGGCCACGACGTCACCATCGGCCACCAGGCGATGCTGCACGCCTGCACCATCGGCGACTTCTGCCTGATCGGCATGGGGGCGATCGTGATGGACGGCGCCGTGCTCGACCGCCACGTGATGCTCGGCGCCGGCAGCGTGGTCGGCCCCGGCAAGCACCTCGAGGGCGGCTACCTGTACGTCGGCAGCCCGGCGCAGCGGATGCGCCCGCTGAGCGAGCGCGAGCGCGAGTTCCTCGCCTACTCCGCCGAGAACTACGTGCGGCTGAAGGAGCAGCACCGCGCCGGCTGAACGGCGCGGCGGAATAGGGCGCACGCCCCGGTGTAGAGATCGACGAGAGGCGGCCCGAACCGCCCGTGATCTCCCGCCTCGCACCGGGCCACGGCGCGCCGCAGCACGCCCCCCTATCCCCCGGCCCCGTCGGGGCCTTGCGCTCACCAGGAGTCTCGCCATGCACTCGTCGCTACCCGTTCGTCGTCACCGCCTGTTCGTCCTCACCGGCCTGATCGGCGCCGCGCTGCTCGCCGCGCCGCTCGCGCTGAAGCTCGATCCGCTGCATCTCGACTACGGCAGCGCACTCGCCAAGGAGGGCGGCGGCAAGGGGGGTGGAGGCGGCGGCGGTGGTTCGGGCGGTGGCGGCGGCAAGGGCAGCGGCGGCAGCGGCAAGAGCGGTGGCGAAGGCGGCAGCGGCCGGGGCGGCGACGGCAGCAGTGGCAGGAGCGGAGACGGTGGCGAAGGCGCCGGCGGGCATGGCCGCAGCGGCGGCGAACACGTCGGCGAAGCGCGCGGCCGCGACGCCGAAGGCGAAGCCCCGCGCGGCGCCGACAGCCCCCGCGACCTCGCCGAGGCGCGCGGCCGCATTGCCGAGGGCGAAGCCCCGCGTGGCGCCGACGACGCCCACGACCTCGCCGAAGCGCGCGGCCGCGTTGCCGAGGGCGAGGCCCTGCGCGACGCGACGCAACCCCAGGCACTGATCCCCCGCACCGGCGTTGGCGGCCCCGTCGGCCACGCCCCCGCCCCAATCGAAAGCCCCCGTCGGTAACGCCGGCGGGGGCTTTCGGGGTGCGCTCCGTGGTGGCGGGTGGAGCGCCGGCCGCCGTGATGAGGTGGCCGCGCCTACAGTTCGAGCTGCCGGTACACCTCGTGCGCCGCGCCCTCCAGCGCCTCGCGACCGATGTCGCCGACCAGCGCGTAGTTGAGCACGCCGTCGGCCCAGTAGAAGGCATCGAGGCCGTCGCGGCTGGTGAAGCGGAACGCCGTCTCGCGCACGTCGTCGCAGCGCGTGACGTACAGCGTGAGCCGGTGCCCGGTCGCGTCCTGGTACATGAACTGCGCGGCGGGCTGGCCGCTGCCGTCGGGCAGCAGGCGGCCGCCGAGCAACTGGAAGCCGAGCACCTCGAGCGCCGGCGGGCGGATCGGGTGACCCATGCGCTTCGACAGCCACGCCGCCAGGTGCGCGCCCTGCGCGGCCTCGACCTCCACCGGGTGGCGCACCTCGGGCACGTAGACCACGTGTGCCGCCAGCGCCTCGTGGGCGACTTCGAGCTCGCTCACGCCACCGATGCCGTCGGGGCCGATCCAGGTGTGCCCGCTCCAGCCGGCCACGCCGCCGAGCAGCAGCCAGCCGGCCGCCGCCGCGGCACGCGCCCAGCCGGCGGCGCGGCGGCGCGGCGGCGCGGCGGTGGCCGCGGCGCGCAGGCGCGCGGGCACGGGCTCGGCGAGCACGTCGTCGTAAAGCACGTGCAGGCCGTGGTCGATCTCGGCGTAGGCGCGCAGGCGCGCGGCAGCCTCGGGCTGCTCGGCGAGCCAGGCATCCACCTCCAGGCGCCGCGCCGGCGGCAGTTCGCCGTCGAGCCAGGCGTGCAGATCGGCCTCGGAAACCGGCCGGCGGTTCATTTCACCCTCCTCAGGCGCGGCCCTTCGACCCCGCCCAGCAGCCCGCGCAGGCGCTCGCGCGCCCGCGACAGCCGCGACATCACGGTGCCGATCGGCACCCCGAGCACCTCGGCGGCCTCCTGGTAGCTGAGCTGCTCCAGCCCCACCAGCAACAGCACCGCGCGCTGCTCCTCGGGCAGGCGGTGCAGCGCCCGCTCGAGCTCGCCGAGCTCGATCTGCACGTCGTGCGCGGGGGCGACCGCCTCGCCGAGCGCGTCGGGGTCGAGGTCGACGCCCGGCGGCGTGCGGCTGAAGGCGCGCGCGGCGTTCGCATGCAGGTTGTGCAGGATGCTGAACAGCCACGGGCGCAGCGCGCTGCCGGCACGGAACAGGTGCAGCCGCGACCAGGCGCGTTCGAGGCAGTCCTGCACCAGATCGTCGGCGCGCGCGGCATCGCCGGTCAGTGCGCGCGCGTAGCGGCGCAGGCGCGGGATCTCGGCCACCAGCGCAGCGCCGAATTCGCGGCTCATCGCCGCCCCCCACCGCCATCCGCGCCTCGTCGAAGTCTGTCGTCCATCGGCCCCTCCCGCCGCCCGGCTCGCGCCACGCGCGTCGCCGTTCGTCTACACAAGGGGGCGCGACTTATTCCCGTCGCGCCGGTGCCGGACCCGTGCCTGAACCAAAACGCGCGCGGGCAGGTCGAAAAAGTCCTGTGAAGTGGCGTCATGCCACGTAACTGAAGGAGAAGCATCATGGCACTGAAGACGCTGACGAAGGCCGTCCTGATCGCCGCGCTGAGCAGCGCCGCCGCCCCCGTGCTGGCGGTGACCGAGACCGTGATCACCGTCACGCCGCTGCCCGGCGGCGGCGAGCAGACCAGCGTGACCAAGCAGGAACGCGCACCCGAGGCACCGGACCTGAGCTTCGAGTGGGCCGACCGCAACCACAACGGCCGCATCGAGCGCCCGGAAGCGAAGGACATGGGCATCCTCACCGGCACCTTCAACCGCCACGCCGGCGCCAAGGGCTACCTGACGCGCGAGGAATACGAACAGGCGATCCAGGAGTGAGCGCCGGCGCCCGCCCGGCAACGGGCGGGCGCACCCTGCCGTTTCAGCCCGCGCGCAGCGCCGCCAGCACCGGCGCGGTCGCGGGCTCCACCCCCCGCCACAGCCGGAACGACCCCGCGGCCTGCTCGACCAGCATGCCGAGCCCGTCCACCGCGTGCGCCGCGCCGTGCGCGTGCGCCCAGCGCACGAAGGCCGTGGGGCGGTCGCCGTACACCATGTCGTAGCACCAGGCGCCGTCGGCGAGCAGGTCGTCGGGCAGCGGCGGCACCTCGTCGGTGAGGCCGGCGGCGGTGGCGTTGATCACCAGGTCGAAGCGCTTGCCGTCGAGGATGTCGAGGCCACCGCCGTAGACGCGGCCGAGGTCACCGAACATCAGCGCCAGCTCGGCCGCGGTCGCCGCGGTGCGGTTGGCGATCGTCAGGCTCGCCGGCGCCGCCGCCAGCAGCGGCTGCAGCACGCCGCGCACCGCCCCGCCGGCGCCGAGCACCAGCACCCGCCGCTCGGCGATGCTGCAGCCGAGGTTGCGCTCGAGGTCGTTGACCAGGCCGAGCCCGTCGGTGTTGTCGCCGAGCACGTCGTCGGTGCCGAACACCAGCGTGTTGACCGCGCCGGCGCGCTCGGCGCGTGCGCTCAGACGGTCGGCGTAGACCCAGGCGTCCTGCTTGAACGGCACGGTGATGTTGAGGCCGCGCCCGCCGGCGGCGCGGAAGGCGTCGGCGGCGGCGGCGAAGCCGCCGGGCTCGACGAGGATCGCCTCGTAGACCAGGTCCTGCCCGGTCTGCGCGGCGAACAGCGCGTGGATCCGCGGGGACTTGCTGTGGGCGATCGGGTTGCCCATCACGGCGTAACGGTCGGTCATGGCGCGGGCTCGCGGCTATGCGGAAAGGTGCGCGATCTTCCTGCCGCGGGCGGGCCGGCGCAACGTCTTGGCGCCGCCGGGGCGCTGCCGTAAGGTGTCGGGCCATGCCCGACGCCCTGCCCGCCCCCGCACCGCCCGCCGACCCCGAGCGCCGCTTCGGCGGCATCGCCCGCCTCTACGGCGCCGCCGCCGCGGCGCGCTTCGCCCGCGCACACGTGTGCGTGATCGGCATCGGCGGCGTCGGCTCCTGGGCGGTGGAGGCGCTGGCACGCTCGGGCGTCGGCCGGCTCACGCTGATCGACCTCGACCACGTCGCCGAGAGCAACGTCAACCGCCAGGTGCACGCGCTCGACGCCACCCTCGGCCAGGCCAAGGTGCAGGCGATGGGCGCCCGGGTGCAGGCGATCAACCCCGCCTGCGCGGTGACGCCGGTCGACGACTTCATCGACCCCGACAACTGCGCCGCGCTGCTCGCCGGCGGCTTCGACCACGTCGTCGACGCCATCGACCACGTGCGCGCCAAGGTCGCGCTGATCGCCCACTGCCGGCGGCAGGGGCTGGCGCTGGTGACGGTCGGCGGCGCCGGCGGGCGCACCGACCCCGGCTGCGTGCGCGTCGCCGACCTCGCCCGCACCGCGCAGGACCCGCTGCTCGCCAAGGTGCGCCAGCGGCTGCGCAAGGAGCACGGCTTTCCACGCGACCCGCGCCGGCGCTTCGGCGTGCCCTGCGTCTACGCCGACGCGCCGCTGCAGCTGCCACCGGACGCGCGGGCCGGCGGCGGGCTCAGCTGCGCGGGCCTGGGCTCGGCGGTGGCGGTGACGGCGACCTTCGGGCTGTTCGCCGCCGCGCACGTGCTCGCCGCGCTCGCCGCCGACGCCGGGGCCGCACCGTGAGGGCGCTCGCGCTGCTCCTCGCCACCTGGCTGCTGGTGCCGGCGGCGCCGGCGGCCGACGCGCCGCTGCCACCGGCGCTGCTGGCCGCGCTGGCGCAGGACGAACCCGCGGCGCAGGGGCTCGGCGTGTACGTGCGCGAACTCGGCGCCGCCGAGCCGCTGGTCGCGATCGGCACCGACACCCCGCTGCACCCGGCCTCGGTGATCAAGCTGCTGACCACCTTCGCCGCGCTCGACCGCCTCGGCCCCGGCCACACCTGGTCCACCGACGTCTACCTGGGCGGGCCGCTGCACGACGGGCGCCTCGACGGCGACCTGATCATCGCCGGCCACGGCGACCCCTGGCTGGTCGAGGAGCGCCTGTGGCTGCTGGTGCGGGCGCTGCAGAGCCGCGGCCTGCGCGACATCGGCGGCGACCTGGTGATCGACAACCGCTACTTCGCGGTGGCGGCCGAAGACCCCGGCGCCTTCGACGGGCGCCCGGAGCGCGCCTACAACGTCGCGCCGGCGGCGACGCTGTTCAACTTCCAGGCCACCGCGGTGACGCTGCTGCCGAGCGCGGGCGGCGTCGCCGTGGACCTGCGCCCGCCGCTCGCCGGCGTGGCGGTCGACAACCGCCTGCACGTGCTGCCCGGCCCGTGCCGCGAGACGCCGCGCCCGCCGGCGGTGCAGCTCGACGCCGGCCACGTGACGGTCAGCGGCGACTACGCCGCGAGCTGCGGCGAGGCCAGCCTCAACCGCGTGCTGCTGCCCGCCGCCGAGCACACCCGCGCGGTGTTCCAGGCGCTGTGGGAGGGCGCCGGCGGGCACTTCGCCGGCGGGGTGCGCAGCGGGCGCGCACCGGCCGGGGCCGAGCCGTTCTACCGCCACCCGTCGCCGACCCTCGCCGAGGTGGTGCGCCCGCTGAACAAGTTCAGCAACAACGTGATGGCGCGCATGCTGCTGCTGACGCTCGGCGCCGAACTCGGCGGCGCCCCCGGCACGCTCGCCAAGGGCCGCGCCGCGGTGCTCGCCAGCCTGCAGGCGAACGGCGTGCCCACCGCGGGGCTGGTGCTCGACAACGGCTCCGGTCTCGCCCGCGAGACCCGCGTCAGCGCGCTGACCGTCGGCCGCCTGCTCGAGGCCGCGTGGCAGCACCCGGCGATGCCCGAGTTCGTCGCCTCGCTCGCGCTGCTCGGCGTCGACGGCACCGCGCGCGGACGCCTGCGCGACGACGCCCTCAGCGGCCGCGCGCACCTGAAGACCGGCACCGTCGACGGCGTGCGCGCGCTCGCCGGCTACGTGCAGGCGCGCAGCGGGCGGCGCTTCGTGCTGGTGTGCCTGCAGAACCGCCCGCGCCTCGACGCGCTCGCCGCCCGCAACGCGCAGGACGCGCTGCTGCGCTGGGTCTACGCGCACTGAGCGCGGCGCGCGGACAAAAAAAGGGCCGGCCCGAGGGCCGGCCCGTCGCACGGCGACGCGAAACTCAGTGCGGCAGCGACGGCAGGCGGATGCCGACCATCTCCTGCATCACCCGCACCACCTGGGTGCTGTAGCCGAACTCGTTGTCGTACCACACGTACAGCACGCAGCGCCGGTCGGCGGCGATGGTGGCCTGCGAGTCGACCACGCCGGCGTGGCGCGAGCCGACGATGTCGGTCGAGGCGATCTCGGTCGACGCGGTGTAGTCGATCTGTTGCGCCAGCGGCGAGTACAGCGCGGTCTCGCGCAGGAAGGCGTTGAGGCCCTCCTTGGTGACCTCGCTCTTCAGGTTGAGCGACAGGATCGCCATCGACACGTTGGGCGTCGGCACGCGGATCGCGTTGCCGGTCAGCTTGCCCTTGAGCTCGGGCAGCGCCTTGGCGACCGCCTTGGCCGCGCCGGTCGAGGTGATCACCATGTTCAGCGGCGCGGCACGGCCGCGGCGCTCCGAGCCGTGGTAGTTGTCGATCAGGTTCTGGTCGTTGGTGTACGAGTGCACCGTCTCGACGTGGCCGTTCTCGATGCCGTAGCGGTCGTTGAGCGCCTTGAGCACCGGGGTGATCGCGTTGGTGGTGCACGAGGCGGCCGAGACCACGCGGTCGTCGTCGCCGATGTCGGTGTGGTTGACGCCGTAGACGATGTTCTTGATGCCCTCGCCCTTGCTCGGCGCGGTCAGCAGCACCTTCTTCGCGCCCTGGCTCTGCAGGTGCTGGCTCAGGCCGTCGAGGTCGGACCACTTGCCGGTGTTGTCGACGACCAGCGCGTCGTGGATGTCGTACTCGGTGAGGTCGACGGTGCCCGGCTTGTCGGCGTAGATCACCTTGATGAAGGTGCCGTTGGCGATGATCGCGTTGTTCGCCGCGTCGACGGTGATGCTGCCGTTGAACGGGCCGTGCACGGAGTCACGCCGCAGCAGGCTGGCGCGCTTTTCGAGGTCCGCCCCCTTGCCCTTGCGCACGATGATCGCGCGCAGCCGCAGCTTGTTGCCGGCGCCGGCGCGCTCCACCAGCAGCCGCGCGAGCAGGCGGCCGATGCGGCCGAAGCCGAACAGCACCACGTCCTTCGGCGTCAGCGCCTTCTGCGGGTTGTCGCCGACCACCTCGGCGAGCTTCTCGGCGAGGTAGTCGGCGAGCGGCCGGCCACCGCCCTCGCGCTGGTAGCCGAGGGTGAGCTTGCCGAGGTCGATGCGCGCCGGGCAGAGGTCCATGCCGGCGAGCGCGCGCAGCACCCGCGCGCTGTCGTGCACCGAGAGCTCGACGCCCTCGTGCTGGCGCACGTAGCGGTGCGCCTTGATGATCTCGATGGTCGAGCAGTTGACGATGGGACGACCGTACACCAGCAGCACGATGCCGCGATCGCGATACAGCTTGCCGATCACCGGCAGCATTTCCTCGGCGAGTTCCTGGCGGCCCTTCCAGTCCTGCAAAATCCGATCCTGCTCTGCTTGGCTCATGGTCGATACATTCCGCAACGGTGGGAGACGTTCGAGCGCCGGAAACGCTTTCGAAAGGTGAAAAATTCCAAGCGAATCAGGCGCAAGGCGCGCGGATTGTAGCCTTCGTGTAGTCCCGGTCGCAAGCAAGGGCCGCGCCGGCGCGGCCCCGCGGCGGGTGCCTCCACGGCGCCTGGCGGCCATGCACCGGCGAGGCACCGGAGCAGGCGCGCGCATCGTCTATCATCGGCGCGGTCGGGCGCCCGCGGCGCGGGCGCCGCCAGCCACCAGCGAGATCCCGTGCCGTGCATCCCTCATCCGTCACGCGCCTGCAGCGGCTGCTCGCCGCCGCCGACCCCCAGATCCTGCAGGGCGGCCTCAAGGGCCTGGAAAAGGAAACCCTGCGGGTGACGCCGCGCAGCCACATCGCGCGCACTCCGCATCCGCCGGCGCTCGGCGCCGCGCTCACCCACCCGAGCATCACCACCGACTACTCCGAGGCCCTGCTCGAATTCGTCACCGCGCCGGCGCCAGCGCTCGAAACCTGCCTGGACGAGCTCGACGCGATCCACCGCTACACCCTGCGCCACCTGCCCGATGCCGAGGTGCTGTGGGCGAACAGCATGCCCTGCGTGCTGGACGGCGAGGCGAGCATCCCGATCGGCTGGTACGGCCGCTCCAACCCCGGCTTCATGAAGCACGTCTACCGCCGCGGCCTCGGCTACCGCTACGGCAAGCTGATGCAGGTGATCGCCGGCGTGCACTTCAACTTCTCGCTGCCCGAGCCGCTGTGGCCGCTGCTGCGCGAGCTCGAGGGCAGCCCGCTCGCACCGCGCGACTACGCCAGCGCCGGCTACTTCCGGCTGATCCGCAACCTGCAGCGGGTGGGCTGGCTGGTGCCCTACCTGTTCGGCGCCTCGCCGGCGGTGTGCAGCTCCTTCCTCGCCGGCAAGCCGGCGCCGCTCGAGCGCTACGACGCCGACACCGCCTACCGGCCGTTCGCGACCTCGCTGCGCATGAGCGGCATCGGCTACCAGAACCGCAAGAGCAAGCGCTGCGGCACGCACGTGAGCTATTCGAGCCTCGACACCTACGTCAGCAGCCTCGAGCGCGCGGTGACCACGCCCTGCCCCGAATACCAGGCGATCGGCATCCAGGTCGCCGGCGACTGGCGCCAGCTCAACGCCAACATCCTGCAGATCGAGAACGAGTACTACAGCACGATGCGGCCCAAGCAGCCGCCGCGCGGCAACGAGAAGCCGGTGCACGCGCTGCGCGACCGCGGCGTGGCCTACGTGGAACTGCGCTCGCTCGATCTCGACCCGTTCGAGCCGATCGGCGTGTCGGCGCCGGCGCTGCGCTTCCTCGAAGCGCTGCTGCTCGGCTGCGCGCTCGCCGACAGCCCGCTGCTCGACGCCGACGAGGACTACGCCAACAACGGCAACCTCGAACGCGTGGCGCTCGGCGGCCGCGACCCGGCGCTCGAGCTGGTGCGCGCGGGCCGGCCGGTGGCGCTCGCCACCTGGGCCGGCGAGATCCTCGACACCCTGGCGCCGCTGTGCGAGGCGCTCGACGCCGGGCGCGGCGACGCCCCCTACGCCGCCGCGCTCGCCGAGATGCGCGCGCGCGTCGCCGACCCGGCGCGCACGCCGTCGGCGCGCGTGCTGGCGTGGATGCGCGAGCACGCCACCGGCTTCGTCGGCTTCGTCCGCCACTGCTCCGACGCCCACGCCGCGACGCTGCGCGCGCGGCCGCTGGCGGACGCGCAGGAGGCGGCCTACGCCGAACTCGCGCGGCGCTCGCTCGCCGAGCAGGCGGCGCTCGAAGCCGCCGACACCCTGCCCTTCGACGAGTACCTGCGCCGCTACTTCGCCGACGCGCTGTGAGCGGGAGCGCTCACAGCGCCTCCCACCCCGGCTGCGCCGACAGCGCGTAGTAGCGCCACAGCGCGCGCGCGGCCACGCCGCGCCACGGCCGCCATGCCTCGGCCTGCGCATCGAGCGCACGCCAGCCGGGGCGCTCGGGCAGGCGCCTGAGGCGGCGCACCGCCTCGGCGAGCGCGAGGTCGTGCGCCGGCCACAGGTCGGGCCGGTCGAGCGCGAAGATCAGGTAGTTCTCGGCGGTCCAGCGGCCGACGCCGCGCAGCACGACCAGCGCCGCGACGGCATCGTCGTCGGGCGCCGCGGCGAGCGCGTCGAGGTCGAGCGCGCCGCCCGCCACCGCCTGCGCCACCGCGGTGACGCTCGCGACCTTCTGCCGCGACAGCCCGCAGTCGCGCAGCGCCCCGGGGTCGAGCGCGAGCCAGGCGCAGGCATCGGCCGGCGCCGCCACCCGCGCCTGCAGCCGCTCCCAGATCGCGCGCGCCGCGTGCACCGACACCTGCTGGCCGACGATCACCCGCAGCAGCCCCGGCAGCCCTGTCGGCAGGCGCCGCTCGGGCAGCTCGCCGAGCCGCGGCAGCACGCGCGCGAAGTCGGCGTCGACCGCGGCGAGGTGGGCGAGGCCGGCGGCGTAGCGCACTCAGTAGCCGCGCGCGCGGTCGACCACGCCGCCGACCGTCTCGCCGGCCTCCAGCGCGCGCAGCTTCGCGGCGATCTGGCGCGCCGCGTCGGGGAGCAGCGTCAGCGCGCTGACGTGCGGCGTGACGCTGATGCGCGGGTGGGTCCAGAAGGCGTGCTGCGGCGGCAGCGGCTCGCGCGCGAACACGTCGAGGCAGGCGCCGGCGAGCTGCCCGGTGGCGAGGGCTTCGAGCAGGTCGTTTTCCACCAGGTGGCCGCCGCGGGCGAGGTTGATCAGGTAGGCCCCGCGCGGCAGCCGGGCGAAGGTGTCGCGGCCGAGGATGCCGGCGGTGTCGGCGGTCAGCGGCAGCAGGCACACCAGCACCTGGCTGCCGGCGAGGAAGGTGTCGAGCTCCGCCGCGCCGGCGTAGCAGGCGATGCCGTCGAGCGCCTGCGCCGAGCGGCTCCAGCCGCGCACCGTGAAGCCGAGCGCGTGCATGCCGCGGGCGACCGCGCGGCCGAGCACGCCGAGGCCGAGCACGCCGAGCGTCGGCCGCGCCACCAGCGCGTGCGGACACCACTCGCGCCGGCGCGCCTGCTCCTCGTAGACGTCGAAGCGGCGGTAGCGGCGCAGCACCGCGTGGGCGACGTACTCCAGCATCTGCTGGCCCATGCCGGCATCCTCGAGGCGGATCAGCGGCACATGCGCCGGCAGGGTGTCGGCGGCGAGCACGGCATCGACCCCGGCGCCGAGGTTGAACACCGCGCGCAGCCGCGTCTGCCCGGCGAACAGCGCCGCCGGCGGCTGCCACGCCAGCACGTAGTCGGCGGCGAACGGCGCGGCGTCGGGCGTCCAGACGCGGAACACCAGCTCCGGCAGGTGCGCGCGCAGCGCCGCCTCCCACTCCGCCGGCCGGTCGCCGCCGGCACTGTAGAACAACACGTTCATGGGCATCTCCGGGGTTGCGAGGGGGTCGGGCCAGGCGGCGGCGCGCGGGCGCGCCCGCCTCAGTCCTCAGCGAGATCGAAGCGGCCCGAGGCCCAGAACGCCGTCAGCCGCGCGAGCCAGGGGGCGAGGTCGAGCCCCTGCGCGGCGAGCCAGGCGTCGTCGTAGTAGGTGTTCAGGTAGCGCTCGCCGCCGTCGCAGATCAGCGTCACCACGCTGCCGGTTTCGCCGCGTTCGAGCATCCCGGCGATCAGGCAGACCGCGCCGATCAGGTTGGTGCCGGTGGAACCGCCGCACTTGCGCCCGAGCAACCGTTCGAGGAAGCGGATCGCGGCGAGCGAGGCGGCGTCGGGCACGCTCAGCATGCGGTCGATCACGCCGGGGATGAACGAGGGCTCCACGCGCGGCCGGCCGATGCCCTCGATGCGCGAGCCGCGCGCGGCGAGCAGCGTGCGGTCGCCGCTGCGGTAGAAGGCGTGGAACACCGAGTATTCGGGGTCGACCACGCAGAGCCGGGTGGCGAGGCGGCGGTAGCGGATGAAGCGCCCGAGCGTCGCCGAGGTGCCGCCGGTGCCGGCGCTCATCACGATCCAGCGCGGTACCGGGTCGGGCTCGTCGCGCATCTGGCCGAGGATGCTCTCGGCGATGTTGTTGTTGCCGCGCCAGTCGGTGGCGCGCTCGGCATAGGTGAACTGGTCCATGAAGTGCCCGCCGCACTGCGCGGCGAGGCGCACCGCCTCGGCGGAGATCGCCTGGCCGTCGGCGACGAGCTGGCAGCGCCCGCCGTGGAAGGCGATCTGCGCGATCTTCTCCTCCTGCGTGGTGGCCGGCACCACGGTGATGAACGGCAGCCCGAGCAGGCGCGCGAAGTAGGCCTCGGAAATCGCGGTGCTGCCCGAGGAGGCCTCGACCACCGTGGTGGACTCGCCGATCCAGCCGTTGCACAGCGCGTAGAGGAACAGCGAGCGCGCCAGCCGGTGCTTGAGGCTGCCGGTGGGGTGGGTCGATTCGTCCTTCAGGTACAGCCGGATGCCGGGGAACGGCAGCTCGACGTGGATCAGGTGGGTGTCGGCCGAGCGGCGGAAATCGGCTTCGATGGTGCGCACGGCGGCATCGACCCAGGCGCGGGCATGGGGCATGACTCGGGCTCCGATGGTGGACGGCGATGCGCCGAGTGTAGGCCGCGGGCGGCACGCCGGCGGCACGCGGCTATGCTTGGGCGGCACGGGGACGTTGCGCGCCATCGCCGCGGCCCCAAGAATGCGCGCCTTCCGACGGCCGCCGTTCCCGTCGACACCCCGCCAGATGCAGATGCCCAGCATAAAAAGAATCCGACAACTGGTGATCGGCGCCCCCCGCGACGCCCTGCATCCCGAGGCCCACCACAACCTCGCGCTGGTCGCCTTCCTCGCCTGGGTGGGGCTCGGCGCCGACGGCCTGTCGTCGGCCTGCTACGGCCCGGCCGAGGCCTTCCTCGCGCTCGGCACGCACACCCAGCTCGCGCTCTACCTCGCGCTCGCCACCGCGGTCACGGTGTTCGTGATCTCGCTCGGCTACAACCAGGTGATCGAGCTCTTCCCCTCCGGCGGCGGCGGCTACAAGGTCGCCACGCAACTGCTCGGGCGGCGCGCCGGGCTGGTGTCGGGCGCGGCGCTGCTGGTCGACTACGCGCTGACCATCGCGATCTCGGTGGCGGCGAGCGCCGATGCGCTGTTCAGCCTGCTGCCGCTCGGCCTGCACCCGCTCAAGCTGGTGACCACGCTGGCGATGGTCGCGCTGCTGATCGTGCTCAACCTGCGCGGCATGAAGGAATCGGTGAAGGTGCTGCTGCCGATCTTCCTCGGCTTCTTCCTGACCCACGCCGGGCTGATCCTCTACGGCGTGTGGTCGCACGGCGATGCGCTGCCGAAGATCTTCGGCGACGCGATCCACGAGACCCGCGAGCTGACCCACCTGTGGGGCTGGGTACCGGTGGCGGCGCTGTTCCTCAAGGCCTACTCGCTCGGCGGCGGCACCTACACCGGCCTGGAGGCGGTGTCGAACAACGTCAACATGCTCGCCGAGCCGCGCGTGAAGACCGGCCAGTACACGATGGTGTACATGGCGCTGTCGCTGTCGTTCACCGCCGGCGGCATCATCCTGCTCTACCTGCTGTGGGACGCCCGCTACATCGAGGGCCAGACGCTGAACGCCGTGGTGTTCCAGGCGATCATCTCCAGCTGGCACATCGGCGACACCGTGGTCGAGCACCTGACGCTGATCGTCGTGCTCGCGCTCGAGGCCGGGCTGCTGGTGGTGGCGGCCAACACCGGCTTCCTCGGCGGGCCGGCGGTGCTCGCCAACATGGCCGTCGACTCCTGGGTGCCGCGCCACTTCCGCAGCCTGTCGGCGCGCCTGGTGACGCAGAACGGCGTGCTGCTGATGGGCGTCGCCGCGCTCGGCATCCTGCTGTGGACCAACGGCGACGTGTCGGTGCTGGTGGTGCTGTACAGCATCAACGTGTTCCTGACCTTCTCGCTGTCGCTCGCCGGGCTGGTGCGGCACTGGTGGCGCAACCGCCTCGACGAGGCGCGCTGGAAGTCGCGGCTGCTGCTGGCGGGGCTCGGCTTCTGCGTCACCGCCGGCATCCTCGCCGTGACCCTGGTCGAGAAGTTCACCGAGGGCGGCTGGCTCACCGTGCTGATCACCAGCGCGGTGATCGCGTTGTGCGCGCTGGTGCGCCGCCACTACGAGAAGGTGCGCACCGAGCTGGCGAAGATCGACGCCGCGCTCGGCCCCGCGCTCGGCCCCGAGGACGACGACGAGAGCGCCACCGCGGCCCAGCCGCTCGACCCCGACGCCCCCACCGCGATCTTCCTGATCGGCAAGAACCGCGGCGTCGGCATGCACACGCTGTTGTGGGTGCTGCGGATGTTCCCCGGCCACTTCCGCAACTTCGTGTTCCTCAACGTCGGCGAGGTGGACTCGAAGAGCTTCTTCGGCCAGGGCGCGCTGAGGTCGCTGAAGTACCGCATCGAGAACTCGCTGCACTACTTCATCCGCGTCTGCCGGCGCCAGGGCATGCCGGCAGTCGCGCGCGCCGCCTACGGCCCCGACCCGGTCGACGAGCTCGAAAAGCTCGCGCTGGCGACGATGGACGAATTCCCCAACAGCGTGTGCTTCGCCGCCAAGCTGATCCTGCCCGAGGACGAATGGTTCGCGCCCTGGCTGCACAACCAGACCGCGCTCGCCATGCAGCGCCGCCTGCACCTCGCCGGCAGGCAGATGGTGGTGATCCCGCTCAAACTGTAAGGCGTGCCCCCCGCCGCCGCCGCCCCCTGTCCCGAGAGGTTGCCCATGCCCGATTCCGACCCCCTGCCCCACGGCGAACCGGCGATCCGCACCATCGCCATGCCGGCCGACGCCAATCCCGCCGGCGACATCTTCGGCGGCTGGATCATGGCGCAGATGGACCTCGCCGCCGGCAACGTCGCCGCCCGCCGCGCGCGCGGCCGCTGCGTCACCGTATCGGTCGACCGCATCAACTTCCTGAGCCCGGTGTACGTCGGCGACGAGGTGACGCTGTACGCCCACGTGATCGAAACCGGCCGCACCTCGATGCGCATCCACGTCGAGGCCTGGCGCCGCTCGCGTGACGGCGAGGACCGCATCAAGGTCACCCAGGCCACCTTCGCCTTCGTCGCGCTCGACCAGGGCCGGCGGCCGCGCGCGCTGCCGCCGGCCCCGCCGGCGGAAACCTGAACCGCGGCACCACCACACCCGCAGGGGAGACGTCGACATGGCAAGCGAACAGGAACTCGAGGCCGCCCTCGCGGCGCTCGCCGCGCAGCTCGAACAGGCGAAGCAGGAAACCGACCCCGAACGCCGCCAGCGCCTGCTCGACGCGCTGGCGCCGCGCCTGCTGCCGGACCCCATCGGCATGCGCCGCAACGACCTGCTCGGCAAAATCGCCGAGAAGCTCGACCGCCTGGTGACGCTCGAGATCGCCACCGTCGTCGGCAGGCCCGTGCCCAACGAGCACGGCGACGGCTACCGGCCGCCGATCGAGGCGGACGCCGACGCGATGCTGACCCGCATCGACCTGGTGCAGGGCGACGTCACCACGGTGATCCCGGCCGAGTTCCTCGCCGACAACCGCAAGGAACTGCGCGACTTCCACGCCGAGCGCGAGCAGCGCGGCCACGCCATCATCCAGCACAACCTCGACGCGCTGGCGCGCCTGCTCGAGCTCGGCCGCTCCGGCACGCCCGGCAGCGCCCCGGCGGGCGGCGGCGGCGAGCCGCAGTGAGGCGCGGACGATGAGCCGTGCGCACGAGGCGCTGTACGAGATCGCCCGCGACCTGACCACGCTGGAAATCAACACCGTGCTCAAGGAGCACATGACGGCGCTGAAGATGCCGCCGGTGCCGACCGCGCTGCGCGACATCATCGACGGCTACGAGCGCGAGCTGCGCACGCTGCTGGACGCAGGGGCGGTCGACGAACCGCTCGCCGCGCTCACCTGCAACACCGCGGCACGGCACGGCAACGGCGGGTTCGACTTCGCCAGCGACGGCGAACTCGACGTCGACGCGCTGATCGGCGACTTCCAGACCCTGCATCAGCTCGCCCGGCGCGCCATCGGCGCCGACGGCACCGCCGCGCGCGAGTGGCTGCGGCGCGACCGCCCGGTCGAGCCGCTGGAGGCCGCGCGCCGGCTGCGCCGCGTGCACCGCAGCTGCACCCAGGTCCTCGACATCCTCGGCCACGCCGGCGCCGCCACCGGCAAGGCCGCCGCGCTCGACCTCGGCTACCGCGAGATGATCGAGCTGCGCAAGATCTGGGACCTCGGCACCGAGGAGGTCGTCGCGCAGACGGTGATCCAGCTCGACGGCGACGTGCTCACGCGCATCAGCAAGGCGCACGCCAGCGACACCTTCCTGCTGCAGGTGCACGAGGACTCCACCAAGACCGCGATCCGCATGTGGACCGGCCTGATCGACACCGTGGTGAGCTTCTTCGGCGCCCTCGCCGGGCGGGTGGAGACCAGGGCCCGCCAGCCGTGAGCGCAGCGCGGGAGCGGGCGCCGCTGCGCTGGCGGGTCCGCGACTGGCTCGGCTTCTACCGCCACGGCGGCCACGCCCTCGTCACCTTCGCGCTGTGCGAGCGCGACGGCGCCAGCCGGCGCCACCTCGTCGTCGACGCCCCGCCCGCCGGCCACCCGTGCCTGTGCGTGCACACCCTGGTGCAGCCCGACGGCGACGTCATCACCAGCGTCGGCCGCTACACCGACCCCGCCGCCGCACCCGGCCCGCACACCCCGCGGCAACCGGTGCGGCTCGACGCCGACGAGCGCGACACCCTCGCCGCCGCCTGGGCCGCCCACCGCGACAAGCTCGCCGACTGGGTGGACAGCCTGCGCGTGCTGCGCGAACGGCTGCTGTACAACGCGCGCGCCGCGAGCCTCGCCGCCGGCTACGTCGGCAACGCCTGGGCCTGGCGCGACGGCGCGCGCAGCCCCTGGGCGCTCGAGCTCGCCGTCGGCTGGGCGCTGGCGACGGCGCTGCCGTGGCTCGCGCTGTGGGCCGCCGGCGCCTACCTGCGCCACCGCCTGCGCCGCGCCGTGCGCAGCGTGGCCTGAAGCCGCCGCCGCCCTTCACGCCGCCGGCAGCGCCGGCGGGCGCAGTGCCGGGTAGGTGGTGTCGATCTGCTCCAGCGCGAGCCCCGGCATCGGCGGCGACAGCACGCCGTAGCCGGCGAGGCGGGCGCTCGAGGTCGCCCCGACCAGCCTGCGCAGCTCCGACAGCCGCAGCCCCTGGCGCACCAGGAAGGCGAGGTAGCTGTGGTGCAGCGCGTCGAGGCCGATCTCCGCCGGGCGCGACAGCCCGGCGTCGCACACCGCGCAGGCGAGCATCGCCTCCAGCTCGGCGGCGTCGAGCGGCTGGCCGTCGGCGTCGGCCCACAGCGGTGCCGCGGCGGGCCCGGCGGCGGCGCGCAACGCCGTGGCGAGCAGCGCCGGCAGCGCCAGCACGCGTTCGCCGCGCCCCGGTACGCGCACGCGGCCGGCGTCGAGGTCGAGGTGCTGCCAGCTCAGCGACGCCACCTCGTCGCGGCTCAGCCCGCAGAACGGCAGCATGACCAGCCAGCGCGTCGGCTCGTCGGCGGCATCGAGCAGCGCACGGACTTCGAGCAGCGTCAGCTCGCGCGGCAGCGCCTGGCCGAGGCGCGGGAGGTCGGGGGCTGCCGGCAGCGCGGCGGCGGCGGTCGCGCCGGGGAGCGGCAGCATGCCTGCACCCGGCGCGGCGACGGCGATGAGCTGGGTCAGCGTCGTCGGCGCCGGCGCCGGGGGGGCGACGAACAGCCTGCGCAGTGCCACCGCGAGCAGCCCGAGCAGCGCGGCGGCGACGACGCTGAGCACCGCGTCGCGGCCGTAGTGCGGGTAGAACGGCGCATCCGGCACGAACGCGCGGCTGACGATGCCGACGCGGGCGAAGCGCCCGTCGCGGTCGACCTGCGCCTGCGCCAGCCGGGTGCGCGTGTCGCGCAGCAGCGTCTCCAGCTGCTCCAGCTCCTTCTGCAGCGCCTCGTGCTCGGCGAAGCGCGCCGAGAAGCGCGCGACGGTCGTCTTCTGCGCGCCGATCTGCGCCTGCAGGTCGGCCTCGGCGGCGCGGGCGGCGGCCAGGTTCTGCTCGGCCTCGATCAGTTGCGCCTGCGCGCTGCTCTGGGTGAGGCGGCGGATCTCTTTCTCGACCTCGTCGAGGTCGCGCACCGCGTGCGCCATCTCCGGATTGATCGCGATGTACTGCGGCGTGTACTTGTTGCGGTAGGTCTCGACCTGCGCGCGCAGCGTGCCCGCCTGCCGCTGCAGCGTCGCCAGCGTGGCGCGGTCCTGCTCGCGCACCAGCGGCTGGCCGCGCGCCTCGGCGTCGCGGACCGCGCCGAGCCTGGCGCGGGCGTCGACGCTCGTCTGGGTGGCCTTGGCGAGGGCCTCGTTGAGGCCCTTGAGCCGCGCCAGCACCTGGTTCTCGTCGCGCTGCAGCGAGCTGATGTCGTTGGCCTCGCGGAAGCGTTCGAGCGCCGCACGCCGCTCGGTGACCTGCTGCTCCAGCGCCGCGAGCTGGCGCTGCAGCTCGCCGTCGGCGGCGGCGGCCTCGGCGTCGCGGCTGGCGACCTGGCGCTCGCGGTAGACGTCGAGCCAGGTGTTGACCAGCCGCGCCAGCCGCCGCGGATCGTCGCCGACCGCGGCGAGGCGCAGCAGCCCGGTGTCCTCGACGCGCTGCACGCTCAGCGCCTCGCCGAGCGCGACCACCGAGGCGGGCACGCCGGGGCCGCTGCCGACGCGCTCGAGCACCGTCTTCAGCAACTCGTGGTCGCTCAGCAGTTCGCGCTCGACCGCCGCCGCGCGCTCCGCGCCGTCGGCGCCGGCCGGGGCCGTGGTGCTGGCGTCGACGCGCAGCGTGGCCTCGCTGCGGTACTGCGCCGGGCGCGCGAAGGTGTAGGCGAGGCCGACGACGCTGCCGACGACGAACACCGCGGCGAACAGCAGGCGCCTGCGGCGGCGCTCCGCCGCCGCCTCGGCTTCGGCGGCGGGGTCGTGGGCGAGGCGCTCCGGCACGGGAATGGAAGCGAAGACCCTGGACATCGGTGGGCGGTCCTCCAGGCGGACGGCGGGAGCGGCCATGGTAGCCCCCCGCGGCGGACGCGACGACCGCGTGCTCAGGCGCGCGACAACGGCCGTTCGGCGCCCGGCCCGCGCACCCAGCGCTGCGCCGCCACCCAGGCGAGCGCGGTCACCGCGCTCGCCAGCACGAAGGTGCTCGCACCGCCGAAGCGCGGCCACAGCAGGCCGGCGAGCCCGGCGCCGAGCGCGGTGCCGAGGCCGCCGCCGGCGCTGGCGTAGAGCGCCTGCCCCTGCCCGGCGTGGCGCGGCCCGAACCAGCGCAGCACCAGCTGGATCGCCACCGTGTGGCAGACGCCGAAGCTCGCCGCGTGCAGCGTCTGCGCCGCCATCAGCACCAGCGGGTGCTCCGCGGCGCCGGCGATCAGCAGCCAGCGCAGCACCGACAGCGCGATCGCGCCGAGCAGCAGTTCGCGCGCGGTGTAGCGCCGCCACAGCGTCGGCACCAGCAGGAAGGCGCAGATCTCGGCGACCACGGCGAGCCCCCACAGCGCGCCGATCGCCGTCGCGCCGTAGCCGTGCTCGCGCAGGTAGATGGTGTAGAAGGTCGAGTACGGCCCGTGCGCCAGCTGCATCGCGCAGGTCACGCCGAGGATCGCGAGCACCTCGGGCCGGCGCAGCACCTCGCCGAGCCCCCCGCCCGGCGCGGCGGCAGCGGCGGCGGCGTGCGGCGCCTCGGCGATGCCCAGGCTCGTCAGCCACACGCACAGCAGCAGCGCGGCGAGCAGTGCCGGCACGATCTGCACGCCGAAGTGCTCGACCAGCGGCGCGAGCCCGCTGACCGCGGCGATGAAGCCGAGCGAGCCCCACAGGCGCACGCGCCCGTAGCCGCCGGTGTCGGCGCCCATGTGGCCGAGCGTGGTCACCTCGACCTGCGACAGCGTCCCCGGCGAGCAGACCATGAACAGGAAGCTCGCGAGCGTCAGCCCGCCGGGGCCGGCGGCGCTCAGCATCACCGCCGGGAAGATCAGCACGGCGATCGCCCCGGCCACCCGCACCACGCCCATGTGGCGGCCGCTGCGGTCCGCCACCCAGCCCCACAGGCTCGGCACCACCACGCGCGTGCCGGTGGCCAGGCCGACCAGCAGGCCGATGCCGCCGACGCCGAAGCCGCGCGACTGCAGGTACAGCGGCCAGAACGCGGTGAAGATCCCCGAGGCGGCCAGCGCCAGGAAGTAGTACGCGGACAAACGCAATCGCATGGAAGACTCCGCGGCGCCCGGCCGCACCGCCGGCAGCGCCGCTAGGGGTGGAAATGCCCGGCAGGGGGCTTCAGGCGGCCGCGCCGGTGCGCCGCTCGCGCTGCTGCAGCGCCCACAGCTCGGCGTACTGCCCGCCCAGCGCGAGCAGCGCGGCGTGGGTGCCGCGCTCGACGATGCGCCCCTGCGCCATCACCAGGATCTCGTCGGCGTCGACCACGGTCGACAGCCGGTGCGCGATCACCAGCGCGGTGTGGCCGCGCGCGACGTCCTTCAGCGCGGCGAGGATGGCCTGCTCGGAGCGCGAGTCGAGGCTCGAGGTGGCCTCGTCGAACACCAGGATGCGCGGGCGCTTGAGGATCGCGCGGGCGATCGCCACGCGCTGCTTCTCGCCGCCGGAGAGCTTGAGGCCGCGCTCACCGACCACGGTGTCGTAGCCCTGCGGCAGGCTGGCGATGAAGCCGTCGAGCTGCGCCGCGCGCGCCGCGGCCTCGATCTCGGCGCGGCTCGCCTCGGGGCGGGCGTAGCGCAGGTTGTACTCCAGCGTCTCGTTGAACAGCACCGTGTCCTGCGGAACGATGCCGATCGCCGCGCGCAGGCTGGCCTGGGTGACGTGGCGGACGTCCTGGCCGTCGATCAGGATGCGCCCGCGCTGCACGTCGTAGAAGCGGAACAGCAGTCGCGCCAGCGTGCTCTTGCCCGCCCCGCTCGCCCCCACCACGGCGAGCTTGCGCCCCGGCGGGATCACGAAGTCGACGCCGTGCAGGATCGGCCGGTCGGCGGTGTAGGCGAAGTCCACCGCCTCGAAGCGCACCTCGCCGGCGCGCACCGCCAGCGCGCGCGCATCGGCGGCGTCGGTGATCTCGGCGCGCTCGCCGAGCAGGCGCACCAGCTGGTCCATGTCGGCCAGCGCGTAGCGGATCATCCGGTAGACCACGCCGAGGAAGTTCAGCGGGATGAACAACTGCAGCAGGAAGGCGTTGACCAGCACCAGGTCGCCGAGGCTCAGCCGCCCGTCCACCACCTGCCCGGCGGCGACGAACATGATCAGCGTCACCGCCAGCGCGATGATCGCACCCTGGCCGAAGTTGAGCAGCGCGAGCGAGCCCTGCGAGTCGACCGAGGCGCGCTCCCAGCCGGCCAGCGTGGTGTCGCAGCGTTCGAGCTCCAGGCGCTCGTTGCCGAAGTACTTCACCGTCTCGTAGTTGATCAGGCCGTCGACCGCCTCGTTCTGCGCCTGCGACTCCAGCCGGTTCATGTCGTGGCGGTAGTCGATGCGCCAGTTGGTCACCGCCAGCGTGAACGCCACGTAGGCGACGATGCTGCCGAGGATCACGCCGACGAACACCGGGTCGTAGGCGCCGAGCAGCACCCCGCACACCAGCGCCAGCTCCACCAGCGCCGGCAGGATCGAGAACACCAGGTAGTTCAGCAGCGTCGACAGCGACTGCGAGCCGCGCTGCAGGTCGCGCGCGATCGCGCCGGTCTTGCGTTCGAGGTGGAAGCGCAGGCTCAGCCGGTGCAGGTGTTCGAGCGTCAGCAGCGTGATGCGGCGGATCGCCCGGTAGCGCACGCGCGCGAACAGCGCGTCGCGCAACTCGTTGAACAGCGTCGCCGCGAGCTTCAGCGCGCCGTAGCCGGCGAGCAGCGCCACCGGCAGCAGCGCCTGCCCGCCCGGGCGCGCGGCGAGCGCATCGACGATCGCCTTCAGCAGCAGCGGCACGCCCACGGTGGCGAACTTGGCCGCGAGCAGGCAGCCGAGCGCGAGCGCCACCTGCCCGCGGAAGGCCCACAGGTAGGGCAGCAGCGCGCGCACGTTCTGCAGGTGCGAACGGTGGGTGGCAGGCAGTTCGGTGTAGCGGGCACCCGGTGACATGGGCTTTCTCGGTGGCGGCGACGCGTGCGGCCGGCGGCACGCCACGGCGCACCCCGACCACCGACACGATATAGGAGCGCCCCCACCGCGCGCACCGGCGAACTGTGTCCGGTGACTGGCGCGGCCGACCACCGTCCCACGACCGCCCCGCCGGTCACCTTCAACCCCTCTCCCTCAGGGAGAGCAACTGTCTTCGAAGTCAAGCGCTGATGGCCAAGTTGATGTGGCGCGCGGCATTCCAAGTTGTCTGATCCCGCAGCATCGCATTGAGGATCGTGAGCAGCTTGCGCATGCAGGCCACGATGGCAACCTTCTTGGGCTTGCCGACGGCGATCAGTCGCTCGTAGAACGCGCGGATCACCGGGTTGTGCCGCATCGCCACGAGGGCGGCCATGTAGAGTACCGAACGAATCTGGGCCCGCCCGCCCCAGGTCAGCCGCCTGCCCCGCCGCTTGCCCGAGTCGTTGGCCAGCGGCGCAACGCCCACGAGCTTGGCGATCTGCCGGCGCCCGAGCTGCCCGAGCTCCAGCAGCATGGCGGTCAGCGTGAGGATGGTCACGGGCCCCACCCCCTTGACCGAGTCGAGCAACTGGCGCTGTGGCCCGAAGTGCTGGTCCATGTGG
>NZ_SLWY01000008.1 GCF_004341245.1 Plasticicumulans lactativorans
GGTGGCGCGGCGGGTCTCGTCGAGGTCGCGGTACTTGCCGGTGCCGACCAGCAGGCGCGAGCGGTACTCGCGACCGGCGATGATCAACGGGGCGGCAGCGGACGTGGACACGGTCATTGCGGCTCTCATCCTCTAGCGGTGGTGGGGTGCGGGCGCACTTGACGCCGATTGCGCGCGCCCGCGCAAGCTGCACCGCAGCAATGTCTCGGCCACCGGCCGGCCGCGGCAGTTGTCTCGCCCGCGCGCTGCGACACCGGCCCGGCGGCAACGGCACAAGCCACTGTTTTGATGAACCTTCCCGTGATGGCACGCGGCGTGAACCGGCGCCCGGCATGGTGCCGTGCGTACGGCGCCATGCCGCTGCGGTGCCGCCGCACCGCACGCGCCGCCCAAGAGCCATGAGGAGGACACCCACGATGAATGCCCGAGTCGACGACGCCACCACGATGCAGGCCGCGGTCTGGCACGGCCGCCACGACATCCGCGTCGAGCAGGTCCCGCTGCCCGGCCCGCCGCCGGCCGGCTGGGTGCAGATCCGCGTGCACTGGTGCGGCATCTGCGGCTCCGACCTGCACGAGTTCGTCGCCGGGCCGGTGTTCATCCCGGTCGACCGCCCGCACCCGCTGACCGGCCTCAAGGGCCAGTGCATCCTCGGCCACGAGTTCTGCGGCGAGATCGCCGCGCTCGGCGAGGGCGTCAGCGGCTGGGCGCCCGGCGACCGCGTCGCCGCCGACGCCTGCCAGCACTGCGGCCGCTGCGCGTACTGCACCGGCGGCCACTACAACCTGTGCGAGAACCTCGCCTTCACCGGGCTGATGAACAACGGCGCCTTCGCCGAACGGGTCAACGTACCGGCGGAGCTGCTCTACCGGCTGCCCGACCACTTCCCGACCGAGGCCGGCGCGCTGATCGAGCCGCTCGCCGTCGGCATGCACGCGGTCAAGCAGGCCGGCAGCATCGTCGGCCAGACCGTGGTGGTGGTCGGCGCCGGCACCATCGGCCTGTGCACGATCATGGCCGCGCGCGCCGCCGGCGCCGGGCGGGTGATCGCGCTGGAGATGTCGGCGGCACGCAAGGCGAAGGCGCAGGAGGTCGGCGCGACGCTGGTGCTCGACCCCAGCCAGTGCGACGCCGTCGCC
This sequence comes from Plasticicumulans lactativorans, assembly GCF_004341245.1. GTDB lineage: Bacteria > Pseudomonadota > Gammaproteobacteria > Competibacterales > Competibacteraceae > Plasticicumulans_A > Plasticicumulans_A lactativorans. Next base: position 1,140 of record NZ_SLWY01000008.1, read on the forward strand.
GAGGTGAAGCGGCTCACCGACGGCTACGGCGCGCACGTGTCCTTCGAGTGCATCGGCCACCGCGACACCGCGAAGCTCGCCGTCGACGTGATCCGCAAGGCCGGCAAGGCGGTGCTGGTGGGCATCTTCGAGGAGCCGAGCCGCTTCAACTTCTTCGACATCGTCGCCACCGAGAAGCAGGTGATCGGCTCGCTCGCCTACGCCGGCGAATTCGCCGACGTCATCGCCTTCATCGCCGACGGCCGCTTCGACGTCACGCCGCTGATCACCGGCCGCATCGAACTCGCCGACATCGTCGGCCGCGGCTTCGAGGAACTGGTCGCCCACAAGGACCGCAACGTCAAGATCATCGTGCGGCCGGGCGCCGCCTGACCGGGCAGTGAGGGGCCGTTGAGGCCGGGTCCGCCGCGCGGCGGGCTCGGCCTTTCTTTTTGCCCCCTCTCCCGCACCACGCCCGATCGGCGTGCCCGGCGCCCCGCGCACGACCCCGCCGATTTCCGCCCGGGCCGCTGCGCTGCCGGCCACGCATCCGCTCCCTGGCGGGCGCACCGTCGGCGACCGCCCTCCCCCGATCGCCGGCGACGACCGACACCCCGACCACACCCCGCCCCCTTGCGCCGCCCGCGCTGTCTCGCGCGCTGTCGCGGTCGAGTCAGGTGTCTCGCCCGGGCGTCGCAGCGGCCCGCATCAGCCTTCAGAAAAACTCATCAACATGATGTTTTTAAAAGAATTTTTTGTTATGGCACGGACCGTGATGTAAGGCCGGATGTGACCCTCGGGGTGCTGCCCCGGCGGGTTACCCACACCACCAGAACAGAGGAGAAATCCGATGAGCGCGACACTGACGCGGGACGATCTGCTGCGGGCCTACCGCACGATGCGCACGATCCGCGAATTCGAGGAGCGGCTGCACGTGGAGTTCGCCACCGGCGAGATCCCCGGCTTCGTGCACCTGTACGCCGGCGAGGAAGCGTCGGCGACCGGGGTGTGCCTGCACCTGCGCCCCGACGACCGCATCGCCAGCACCCACCGCGGCCACGGCCACTGCATCGCCAAGGGCATGGAGGTGGCGCCGATGATGGCCGAGATCTACGGCAAGAAGACCGGCATCTGCGGCGGCAAGGGCGGCTCGATGCACGTCGCCGACCTCGACGTCGGGATGATGGGCGCCAACGGCATCGTCGGCGGCGGCGGCCCGCTGATCTGCGGCGCGGCGCTGGCGGCGAAGATGAAGGGCACCGACGGCGTCGGCGTGTGCTTCTTCGGTGACGGGGCGTCGAACCAGGGGATGATCCTGGAGGCGATGAACCTGGCGACGGTGTGGCGGCTGCCGGCGCTCTTCGTCGCCGAGAACAACGGCTACGCCGAGGCGACGTCGAGCAAGTACTCGGTGGCCTGCGACAACATCGCCGACCGCGCCGGCGGCTTCGGCATGCCGGGGGTGATCGTCGACGGCCACGACTTCTTCGCGGTGCACGAGGCGGCCGGCGAGGCCATCGCCCGCGCGCGGGCCGGCGGCGGCCCGACCCTGCTCGAAGTGAAGCTCAACCGCTACTACGGCCACTTCGAGGGCGACCAGCAGACCTACCGCGCGACCGACGAGGTCAAGCGCATCCGCGAGACGCGCGACTGCCTGATGCTGTTCACCCGCCGCGTCAGCTCCGCCGGGCTGCTCGACCTGGCCGAGCTGGAAGCCATCGACCGCGACGTGGCCGCGCAGATCGACGCGGCCGTGGTCGCCGCCAAGGCGGCACCGAAACCCACCGCAGCCGACCTGCTCACCGACGTCTACGTCGAGTACGCCTGAGCCCCGCGCGAGGAGATACCGTCATGGCACGCAAGATCACTTACAAGCAGGCGATCAACGAAGCGCTTGCACAGGAAATGGCCCGCGACAGCAGCGTGATCGCAATGGGCGAGGACAACGTCGGCGGCGCCGGCGCCGAGGGCGAGAAGGACGCCTGGGGCGGCGTGCTCGGCGTCACCAAGGGCCTCTACGGCCGCTTCGGTGACCGGATCATGGACACGCCGATCTCGGAGAGCGCCTTCATCGGCGCGGCGGTCGGCGCGGCCGCCTGCGGCATGCGCCCGGTCGCCGAGCTGATGTTCGTCGACTTCATGGGCGTGTGCTTCGACCAGATCTTCAACCAGGCGGCCAAGTTCCGCTACATGTTCGGCGGCAAGGCGGTGACCCCGGTGGTGATCCGCACCATGTACGGCGCGGGCTTCCGCGCCGCCGCGCAGCACTCGCAGTGCCTGTACTCGATGTTCGCCCACATCCCGGGGCTCAAGGTGGTGGTGCCGTCCACCCCCTACGACGCCAAGGGCCTGATGATCCAGGCGATCCGCGACAACGACCCGGTGATCTTCTTCGAGCACAAGGTGCTCTACACGCTGGAGGGCGAGGTGCCCGAAGGCGCCTACGCGATCCCCTTCGGCGAGGCCGACGTGGTGCACGAGGGCGACGACGTCACCATCGTCACGCTGGGCCGCATGGTCCACTTCGCCCGCGACGCCGCGCAGACGCTCGCCAAGCGCGGCATCGACTGCGACGTGATCGACCTGCGCACGATCAGCCCGCTCGACGAGGAAACAATCCTCGAATCGGTGAACCGTACCGGGCGGCTGGTGGTGGTCGACGAATCCAGCCCGCGCTGCAACGTCGCCACCGACATCGCCGCGCTGGTCGCGCAGAAGGCCTTCGCGGCGCTGAAGGCCCCGATCGAGCAGGTCACGCCGCCGCACGTGCCGGTGCCGTTCAGCGATGCGCTGGAAGACCTCTACGTCCCCGACGCCGCGCGCATCGCGCAGGCGGTCACCTCCGTCATGGAGTTCAAGCGATGAGCGAGCTGATCCAGAAAATCACGATGCCCAAGTGGGGCCTGTCGATGCAGGAGGGCAAGGTCAACGGCTGGCTGGTGCACGTCGGCGACACCCTCCGCCAGGGGCAGGAGATCGTCGAGATCGAGAGCGACAAGATCGCCGGCGCGCTCGAATCCAGCGTCGAGGGGACGCTGCGCCGGGTGCTGGCGCAGGAGGACGAGGTGCTGCCGGTGGGCGCGCTGCTCGGCGTGGTGGCGCCGGCCGAGGTGAGCGACGCCGAGATCGACGCCTTCATCGAGGCCTTCGCCGCCGGCTTCGTGCCGGGCGAAGGCAGCGGGGCCGACGCCGGCAGCCGCGTGCAGTACGCCGAGATCGACGGCCGGCGCATCGCCTACACGGTGCAGGGCGACGCCGGTCCGGCGCTGGTGCTGATCCACGGCTACGGCGGCGACAAGAACAACTGGCTGTTCAACGTCGACACCCTCGCCGAACGCCACACCGTGTACGCGCTCGACCTGCCCGGCCACGGCGATTCCGACAAGGCGCTGCCGGCCGACGCCGGCCCGGCCGGGATGGCGCAGGTGGTGCTCGGCTTCATGGACGCGCTCGGCCTCGACGCGGCGCACCTGGTCGGGCACTCGTTCGGCGGCGCCACCGCGCTCGCCGCGGCGCAGGCCGCACCGCAGCGGGTCAGACGCCTGCACCTGATCGCCCCGGCGGGCCTCGGCGCCGAGATCGACGCCGACTACGTGCGCGGCTTCGCCGCCACCAACAGCCGCAAGGAACTCGGCAGGCTCGCCGCGCGGCTGTTCGCCGACGAGGCGCAGGTGACGCGCGCGCTGGTCGACGACCTGCTGAAGTTCAAGCGCCTCGACGGCGTGCCCGAGGCGCTCGCCGCGATCGCCGCGGCGCTGCTCGACGGCGACGCCCAGCGCATGCAGCTGGACCTGCCGCCCGGGGTGTCGGCGACGGTGATCTGGGGCGAGCTCGACCGCATCATCCCGGTGGCGCACGCCACCGCTCTCACCAGCGCCGCGGTGCACGTGCTGCCCGACGCCGGCCACATGGTGATGATGGAAGCCGCCAGGGAGGTCAACCGCCTGCTCGGCGCCTGAGTCCCCCCTTCCCCGCGGCGACCGGCCACCCGGCCGCCCTCGGCCCCGGTTGCACCGGGGCCGCTTTCTTGGCGTCGGCGTCGCGCCGGACGGCGCTCAGAGGTGATAGCCCAGGCGTTCGAGCTTGTTCTCGAGTTCCGCGGCGAGCGCGCGCAGCGCCGCCGGGTAATCCGCGGGTTCCGGTTCGAGCACGTCGACCTGCGCCCGCACCGCGGCGAGTTCCTCCGGCTGGGTGGGGAAGGGCACGTCCCAGACGTGGGCGACGAGCCGCTGCCCGCCCTCGATCTCTTCGCAGAGCATCATCATCTTCATCGGTGGCCTCCCCGGCGTGGTGGACCGCAAGCGTAGCGGCTGGCGCGGTGGCGTGCTTCAGGCGGGGGCGAGGTGGCGGTCGAGCCAGGGCAGGAAGCGCCCGCCGGGGCCGCTGGCGAGCACGAGGCCGGCGAGCACGCCGCAGGCGTTGGCGAGCATGTCGGCGGTATCGAAGGTACGCCAGCCGCTCCAGCCCTGGAGGAATTCGAGCGCCACGCCGAGCGCGACCAGGAACAGCGGCCACACCCAGCGGCGCGTGAAGGCCTGGCGGAACCACCAGGCCAGGCCGGCGTAGGCGAGCCCGTGCTGGGCCTTGTCCCAGGCCAGGAACGACGGCGGCTCGGGCGGATCGGGCATCAGCGTCAGCACCACCAGCACGACCACGCCGCACCAGGCGAACGCCTGCCACAGGCGCCGCCGCGCGAGCACCACGGGGACGGAGTTCGACTCAGGTGTCATCGTCGCGTGCCAGTACCGGGAACTTGAACGGCAGGATGTTCAGCGTGGTGCGGTAGCCACGCAGGTAGAGGTCTTCCTTGGCGGCGAGGTCGAGGCGGAAGTCGACCGGCGAATGCGGGCCGGCGTCGATCACCAGCGTGCGCGGCCAGTGGCGGGCGTCGATGAACTCGCGCGACAGCGTGGTCATGAAGGTGCGGATCAGCATGCTCATGTAGCCGGGCAGCGGGAACCAGCGCTGCTCGTGCTGCGGCCCGAGGTCGGCCTCGCCGCGCAGGCGGAAGCAGCAGATCGGCGTGCCGTCGCCGGCCCAGTCGCGGTGCAGCGCATCCTCCGACAGGATGCTGCCGTCGACCAGCAGGTGCTCGCGGTAGGGCTGGAACGCGAACAGCAGCGGGATGCCCATCGAGTGGCGCACCGCGCGCGCCACCGGGTAGTCGGGCGTGCTCGCGCGCTCGAACACCACCGGCTCGCTGCGGCGCACGTCGGTCGCCACCACGGCGAGATCGAGCGGAAGGTCGCGGAAGCGGCGGCCTTCGAGCAGGCCGTCGAGCCAGCGCTCGAAGGCGTCGCCCGAGCACAGGCCGCCGTGGAACAGCAGCTGGCGCAGCGAGAAGCCGCGAAAGCGCGTGAAATCGATGCTGTCGGCGAGCGCGCGCAGGCGCTCGGGCGACCAGCCGGCGGCGTGCAGCGAGGCGACGATGCTGCCGCCCGACACCCCGACGATGCGCCGGTAGCACACGCCGAGCTCGGCGAGCGCGGCGAGCACGCCGACGTGCGCCGGCAGCCGCGTGCCGCCGCCGGCGAGCACCGGCACCAGGTGCAGCGGCGGACGCGGCGGCTCAGCCATCGGCCGCGGGCGTGGCGACGAGGCCGGCGAACAGCGCGCGCAGCTCGCCTTCGATGGCGACGGCGCGGCCGTCGGCGCGGTCGGTGACGACGAAGGTCACGTCGGCCTCGACCACCACGGTGTCGGTGTCGGCGAGGGTGACGCGCTGGTGGATCACCGCGCTGCGCCGGCCGAGCTTGGCGAGGGTGGAGCGCACCACCAGCACCTCGCCCATGAACGCCGGGCGCCGGTAGTCGATGTTGATGTTCACCACCGCGAAGCCCCAGCCGCGCTCCTGGAAGCGCGCCAGGTCGTTGTTCGCCTCGAACCACGCCCAGCGCCCCTCCTCGAGGAATTCGAGGTGGCGCGCGTTGTTGACGTGGCCGTAGACGTCGAGGTGGTAGCCGCGCACCTTGATGCGCGTCTCGTGGCCGGCGGCGGCGGTCGGGAGGCTCATCGGGCGGGCTCCTGCGGCGAAGGGGCGTCCACGGCCTCGACGGTGGTGACGACCCAGCCGTCCTCCACCGCCACGGCCACCGGGCTCAGGTGGCAGTGCAGGCACGGCCCCTGGATGCAGAGGCCGTCGTCGATGCGGAACAGCGCGCCGTGGATGCAGCACTGCAGGTAGTAGCCGGTGTAGTCCATGAAGCCGTCGGGGCCATCCTCCATCGGCGCGCCGGTGTGCGGGCAGGCGTTGCGGTAGGCGTAGAGCCGCTGCTCCCAGCGCACCAGCACGAGGTCGGCATAGGCGCGCCCGGGGGCGAGGGCGACGCCGCGGCAGCCCGGCTCGGGGATCTCGTCGTAGCGGCACAGCCGTTGCGGCATCGCGGCGCTGCCCTCAGCGCGTGCGCACGCGGTAGGCGAGCAGCGTGCGGCCGCCGGCCGGCACGTTCACGTCCCAGCGTGCGAGGTCGGCGCTGTCGCGGCGGTGCGTGAGGTTTTCCTCGACGATGCGCCAGGCGCCGGTAAAGGGCTGGGTGACCTCGATCGCCACCGCCTCGGGCTTGGTGTTGTGGAACTCGATGGTCCAGGCGGCCTCCTGCTCGTCGCGCGGCAGGCGCTTGTAGTCGAGCTGGCGACGGCGCGCGCCGATGTCGAGGCTGGTGCCGACGTCGATCACGGTCTCCTCGCCCGCCGGCACCGGGTTGATGCGCGCCTCGCCGAGGAACTGCCCGGCACCGCCGGCCTCCTGCTGGTACACCCGCATCACGCCCGACGGCAGCGGCCGGCCGAGCACCTCGCCGGTATGGGCGAAGCGCAGCGCGGTCTGCACCTTGAGGTCCTGCACCCCGGGGGTGGTGCCGAACAGCGCGAGCGGCGCGGTGACGCGGTAGAGCTTCTGCACCGGCGCCTTCAGCGCGGCGAACAGCGGCACGTGCACCGACTGGCGCGCCGGCAGCGTCACCGGGCGTTCGAGCGAGTAGAGCTGGTACTCGAACAGGCGATCCTCGGCGGCCGGCAGCGCCGCCGGCATCTCCTGGGTGCGCAGCTCGACCTCGTTGAGCCCGCCGATGCGGTTGATCTCGCCGGCCACGAGCTGCACGCGCGCCGCCGGGAAGGTGGTGCCGGTGGCATTGTGGATGCTCGCCCAGGCGAGCAGTTCGGTGCCGACGCCGCCCGGGCCGAGCCGCACCACGTAGTCGGCCTCCCACGACAAGCCGCGCGACAGGTAGCCGAGTTCGAGGCCCTGCTCGCCGCCGACGGCGGTGTTGACCTCGGCGACCAGCGTCGGCTGCTCGCGCAGGTCGGGGTCGGGGTCGAGGATGAAGCGCCACGGCGACAGCGCGCCGTCGGTCTCGATGCTGTCGCCGATGCGGAACACCGCGGCACCGTCGCGCACCGACAGGAGCTTCGCGCGCAGGTGGGTTTCCTCGCCGCTCGCCGGGTTGATCCGCGCCACGCCGATCTCGCGGCCGATGTAGCGTTCGAGCAGCACATCGGCCGACAGCGCGTCGAAGCGGTAGTACTGCGCCAGCACCTCGAGCGGCTTGTCGCTGGTCAGCAGCGCGGTCTCCGGCTGGATCTGGCTGCTGATGCCGGTGATCGCGAGGCGGCTCGTGCCGGTCGGCAGCGACACCCGGCGCAGGTCGCGCACCAGGCCGAGGTCGGCGTGGTAGATGGTCAGTCCCAGCTCCTGCCCGGCCGCGGGGGAGAGGACGATCTCGGCCTGTGCGCGCACGCAGGCGAGCACGCAGCCGCACACAACGAGGAGCCAGCGGGCGGCGTGCCCGGCGCGAGCGGTGATTTCCGGCGTCACGGTGGCAGTCGGTCGGGTCGGGCCGGGCGCGGCCCGGTGGCAGGGTGGCGCCATGCTAACTCAGGCCGTGCGTGCGAGTCGCGGCAGATCGCCGGCGAGCCCCATCGCCCGGCGCGCCAGCGCGGTCTTCGCCGGCGTGCAGGCGTCGACCAGGCCGAGGCCGACGTTGCGCACCAGCCGCAGCGGCGCCAGCGGACTGCCGAACAGGCGCTTGAGGCCGTCCATCGCGGCGAGCATCAGCAGGTTGTCGCCCTTGCGCCAGCGCTCGTAGCGGCGCAGCACCGCGAACGCGCCGGGGTCGTGCCCGGCCGCGGCGGCGGCCAGCAGCACCTCGGCGAGCGCGGCGGCGTCGAGCAGGCCGAGGTTGGCGCCCTGCCCGGCGAGCGGGTGCACCACGTGCGCGGCGTCGCCGATCAGCGCCACCCGCGCGCCCACGTAGTGCGGCGTGTGCTGCAGGCGCAGCGGAAACGCCGCGCGCGCGCCGACCTCCTCGATCGCGCCGAGGCGCCGGCCGAAGGCGCTGCCGAGTTCGTCGGCGAACTGCGCGGCGTCGAGCCCGAGCAGGTGCTCGGCGGCGGCCGGCGTGGTCGACCAGACGATCGAGCAGCGCCCGTCGAACAGCGGCAGGAAGGCGAGCGGCCCGCCCGGCAGGAAGCGCTGCCACGCGGTGTGCCCGTGCGGCTGCGCGGTGCGCACCGCGCACACCACGGCGCGCTGGTCATAGCCCCAGCCGGCGGTGTCGAGGCGCGCCCACTGCCGCACCCGCGAGGCGGCGCCGTCGGCCCCGACCAGCAGCCGCGCGCGCAGCTCGCGGCCGTCGGCGAGCGCGAGCGCGACCGCATCGGCGTGCAGCTCGCAGCGCTCGACGCGCGCGCCGGCGAGCGTGTCGACGTTGTCGAAGGCGCCCAGGCGCGCCAGCAGCGCCGCCTGCACCACGCGGTTCTCGACGATCCAGCCGAGCGCGGGTTCGCCGACCGCGGCGGCGTCGAAGCGGATCCGCCCGGGGCCGCTGGCGTCCCACACCTCCATGCCGGTGTAGGCGCACACGCGCGTCTCGGCGCGGCCGTCGGCGCCGTGCAGTGTGTGCATCGCCGCCCAGGCGCCGAGGTTCTCGAAGATGCGCTGCGAGGCACAGGTGAGCGCCGACACGCGCGCTTCGACCGCCGCGCCGGGCGCGAGCGGCGCGACCCAGTCTGGCTCGATCAGCGCCACCCGCAGCGCGCCGTCACCGAGCGCGCAGGCGAGCGCGGCGCCGACCATGCCGCCGCCGACGATCACCACGTCGTACTCGGCGGGGCGGGACGACGCCGCACGCTCGGCGGCGTCCGTCGCGGGGGTGGGCCGATGGCCTGTCATGCACTGCTCCTCGTGGCGCGTCCGCGCCGTCGCGTGCCGCGGGCGCGGGGCGTGGCGGGCGGCCGGCGCCGCTGCCGGGATGTCGGTGGCCGTCGTCGCGGGCACCGGGGAAGACCTCACGTCGCCGCCCCCGCCCCGTTCAGCCGGCGAGCGGCAGGCCGAGCGCGAGCCGCGGCAGGCGCCCGGACAGCCCCATCAGCTGCCGTGCCAGCCGGTGCTTGGCCGGCGCGCACAGGTCGAAGGCGATCAGGCCGAGGTTGCGGCCGAGGCGCACCGGCGCCAGGGGGTTGCCGAACACGCGTGTCAGCGCATCGGTGAAGGCGATGGTGTTGCGCTGGTCCCAGCGCCGCCCGTCGGCGTAGGCCGCGAGCAGCTCGGGTGCGCCCGGGTCGGCGCCGCGCCGCACCGCGCCGGCGACGAGCTCGGCGAGCACCGCGACGTCGCGCAGGCCGAGGTTGAAGCCCTGCCCGGCGATCGGGTGCAGCGTGTGCGCGGCGTTGCCGACCAGCGCCACCCGCGCCCGCGCGTGCTCGCGCGCCTTGACCAGGCCGAGGGGGTGCGCGGCGCGGCGCCCCACGCGCAGCAGCCGCCCCAGGCGATCGCCGAAGCGCGTCTGCACCAGCGCGAGGAAGGCCGCGTCGGGCAGCGCCAGCACGCGCTCGGCGTCGCCCTGCGCCACCGTCAGCACCAGCGCGCAGCGCCCGCCGCCGAGCGGCAGCAGCGCGAGCGGGCCGTCCTCGCCGAAGCGCTCGTAGGCCACCCCGGCGTGCGGGCGCTCGGGGCTGACGTTGGCGATGATCGCGGTCTGCCCGTAGTCCCAGGCGAGCGCCGGGATGCCGAGCTGCTCGCGCACCCGCGAACGCGCGCCGTCGGCGGCCACCACCAGGCGCGCGTGCAGCGTGCGCGGCACGCCGTCGACGGTGACGTGGCAGCGCACCCGCTCGGGGCCGGTCTCCAGGCGCTCGAAGACCGCCGGGCACAGCCAGTCGAGGTCGCCGCGCCCGGCCAGGCGGGCGTTGAGCACGCCGCCGAGCGCGCGCGCCGGGATCACGTAGCCGAGCGCCGGCACGCCCTCGTCGCGGGCGTCGAGCCGCGCCACGCCGCAGTGGCCGCGGTCGGAGATGTGGATGCGCAGGATCGGCTCGGCCTCGGCGGCGAGCGCCGGCCACAGCCCGAGGCCGTCGAAGATGCGCCGCGAGCCCCAGGCGAGCGCGAGCGTGCGTTCGTCGTACGACGGGTGCTGCTGCGCATCGGGGCGGCTCGCCTCGACCAGCCCGATGCGCAGGCCGCTGCCGTCGAGCGCGCAGGCGAAGGCTGCGCCGGCCATGCCGCCGCCGATCACCAGGACGTCGTAGGCGTCCGCCGGGCTCATGCGCGCACCGCCATCAGCGCCTCGATCTCGGCGACCGTCTTCGGCGCGGCCGCCGTCAGCACCTCGTGGCCGTCGGCGGTCACCAGCACGTCGTCCTCGATGCGCACGCCGATGTCCCAGAAGGGCTCGGGCACCTCCGGCGACGGGGTGATGTACAGCCCCGGCTCGACCGTCAGCACCATGCCGGGTTCGAGCGTGCACCAGTCGTCGCCGGCGCGGTACTCGCACGGGTCGTGCACGTCCATCCCCAGCCAGTGCCCGGTGCGGTGCATGTAGAAGCGCCGGTAGGCCTCCTGCTCGATCAGCGCGTCGACCTCGCCGCTGAGCAGGCCGAGCTCGACCAGGCCGGCGGTGAGGGCGCGCACCGCGGCGTCGTGGAAGGCGTTCCAGGTGGCGCCCGGGCGGATCTCGGCGCAGGCGGCGGCCTGCGCGGCGAGCACCACCTCGTAGACGGCGCGCTGCGCCGGCGAGAAGCGCCCGCCGACCGGGAAGGTGCGGGTGATGTCGGCGGCGTAGTGGTCGAGTTCGCAGCCGGCGTCGACCAGCAGCAGCTCGCCGTCGACCAGCGGCGCGCGGTTCTCCACGTAGTGCAGGATGCAGGCGTTGGCGCCGCCGCCGACGATCGGCGGGTAGGCCCAGGTCGCGCCCTCGCGGCCGAAGGCGTGCAGCAGCTCGGCTTCGAGCGCGTATTCGTGGAGGCCGGGGTGGCAGGCGCGCATCGCGCGCACGTGCGCCTGCGCCGAGATGCGCGCGGCCTCGCGCATCAGTGCGCATTCGGCGGGGCTCTTCACCCGGCGCATCGCGTGCAGCAGCGGCGCGAGATCGACGAAGGTCCGCGGCACGTTGACGCCGCTGCGCAGCCGGCCGCGCAGCGCGGCGACCCAGCCGGCGACGCGGCGGTCGAACTCGGCGTCGAGCCCGACGGGGTAGTGGACGCGCTCGCAGCGTTCGAGCAGTGCCGGCAGGCGCTCGTCGATCTCGTCGATGGCGAACGCCTGGTCGGCGCCGTGGCGATCGACCGCGCCCTGCGGCCCGGCGCGGCGGCCGGCCCAGGTTTCGAGCGCCGGGTCACGCGGGCGGCAGAACAGCGTGTAGGGGTGTTCGCGCCCGGGGGCGAACACCGCCACCGCCTCCGGCTCGGGGAAACCGGTGAGGTAGCGGAAGTCGCTGTCCTGGCGGTAGGGGTAGGTGACGTCGCTGTTGCGGGTGCGCTCCGGCGCCGCCGGCAGCAGCGCGATCGCCCCCGCGCCCAGGTGCTCGAACAGACGCGCACGGCGCGCGGCGTACTCGACGTCGGGGATGGTGCGGACGGACTCCATGCGCGGACCTCAGTGCAACGCGTTCGACGGCCCCTGGGGCTGCGCGACGCGCAGCGCGGCGAACACCAGCAGCGCACCGGCACGCACGTACTCGACCACCTCGGTGAAGGCGACCTCGTCGGCCTCCTCGGCGGTGTCGGCGTCGAAGTCGGCGCGCGCGATCTCGCGCAGGTCCTCGAGGTATTCGCGCGCCTCCTCCGGCAGGCCGCTGACCACCGCGCCGGCACCGCGGCCGAGCCCGTACCCGTAGCCCTGGCACCACTGCCCCAGCGCCTCGGTGCGCGTGGCGAGCGACTGCTCGTCGTCGGGCAGGTGCAGTTCGAGCGCGAAACCGGCGTCCTCCAGTTGCGCGCGGGTCGCCGCGTGCAGTTGCCGCAGCAGGTGGCTCAGCTCGGCGTCGACGGCCCCCGGCGGATCGGCGATCTCGTCGGCGAGGCGCGCGAGGCAGGCGTTCGCCGACAGCGCCGGGTCGGCCGACAGCAGGCCGCAGAGCATGCCGTGCACCTCGGCGGCCCGGTTCAGGCTGCCGTTGCGACCGAGGGCCGCATCGACCTCGGCATAGGGCGGAAACCGGAATTGCTCAGTCATGGGGGGTACTGCCGACGGGCGCCGCGACGCAGGCGGTGATCGATCCTAGCACCCGTGTCGCCGGGGCCGGAAGATTGACCCCGTCGCAAAGCGCCCCCTATAGTCCGGCGCATGTCCTCCGCCCCCCACGCCTCTGCCGTGCAAGCGTTGCTGAGCACCCTCGAAAGCCGCATGGCCGAGCTGGCCCGCCGCGGCGAGCGGCTCGCCAGCGACAATCGCCAGCTCCGCAGCCGGGTCGACGAGCTGCAGGCCGAACTCGCCAGCGCCCAGGCCCGCCACCGCGGCGAGGTCGACACCCTGCGCGATGGCTTCGCGACCGAAGCCGCCGAACTGCGCAGCCGCTTCGAGGAAGAGCTGCAGTGCCGCCGGGCGGTGTTCGAGTCCGAGCTGCAGGGCCAGCGCGCCGCGGCCGTCGCCGAGCTCGAAAGCCAGCGCAACCGCTACGACGCCGAACTCGAAGACCTGCGCGCCCAGTACCTGGAAGTGCGCACCCGCCTCGACCTGATGGTCGCGCGCCTGCGCGCCGTGGAGGGCCATCCGTGAGCGAAGCGTCCACCCTGATCACCGTGCGGCTGCTCGGCAGCGAGTACCGCGTGGCCTGCCCGCCGGACGAGATCGACGAACTGCACGCCGCGGCGGCGTACTATGACGAACGCCTGCACGAGATCCGCGACGGCGGGCGCGTCACCGGCCCCGAGCGCGTGGCGGTGATGGCCGGGCTCAACCTCTGCTACGAGCTGCTGCGGCTGCGCCGCGACAGCGAGGCCACCACCGAGCTCGCGACCATCGGGCTCGAACGCCTGCTGCACCAGGTCGAGGCGAGCCTTAGCAAAATCAGCGAAGCACCGTTATAGTTTCGATATGGGCATCCTCTGCGGTGTTCGTGTGATGGGCCGGGTACACCCCTTGATCCTAATTGCTGCTACCCGGGGGTCTGGCTAGTCGGCGCCGGTGTGCAAGTCCGCCTCCGAGCGGGAAGCCTGACGCGTCGCACCTGTCCCCCACTTGAACCCTGCGGTTCAAGGGAAGGCCTTTACGGCACACGCGGAGGATGTCCTCTTTGTTGCTCGCGGACCCCGTCCGCCCGGGTTCCGTCCATGTCCCCCGATGAACTGCGGCGCGAGCTGCGCGGACGGCGACGCACGCTGGCCTGCACCGAACAGGCGGCGGTCGCCGCGGCCATCACCGAACGCGTGGTGCAACTGGCGACCTTCGCGGCGGCGACGCACGTCGCCGCCTACCTCGCCTTCGACGGCGAGGTCGACCCCTCCCCCCTCGTCGCCCACGCCTGGCGCCTCGGCAAGCGCCTCTACCTGCCGCTGCTGCGCGACGACGGCGGCCTCGACTTCGCCCCCTACGCGCCCGACACCCCGCTCGCCCCCAACCGCTTCGGCATCGACGAACCGGTGGTCGACGCCGAGGCGCGCCTGCCGGCCACGGCGCTCGACCTGGTGTTCGCCCCGCTGGTGGGCTTCGATGTCGCCGGCGGGCGCCTCGGCATGGGCGGCGGCTTCTACGACCGCAGCTTCGCCTTCCTCCTCGATGCAGAGCCGCCGGCCACGCCGCACCTGATCGGCCTGGCGCACGACTTCCAGCGGGTCGAGCGACTGCCGCGCCAGCCCTGGGACGTGCCGCTCACCGCGATCGTCACCGAACACGCCGTCTATGTGCCGCCCGGCGCGGCCTGACGCCGTGCGCTAGGCCGAACCCCCGCCCTCCCCGGCGTCGGCGTGACCGTGCGCCCAGCGCCGGTACTGACCCGGCGTCGCCCCGGTGGCGTGGCGGAAGGCGTTGCCCAGGTGGCTCTGCGAGGCGTAGCCGCAGGCGGCGGCGACCGCCGCGAGCGGCAGCGTGCCGCGCAGCAGCGCACGGGCCCGTGCCAGCCGCCGTGCGGCGAGCCAGGCGTGCGGCGCGCTGCCGGTCGAGCGCTGGAACATGCGCGCGAAGTGGTAGGGGCTCAGGTGGGCGACGGCCGCGAGCTCGTCCAGCCCCGGCGCGCGCTCCAGGTGCGCATCGAGGTAGTCCAGCACCCGCCGCAACACCGCCGGCGCCAGCCCGCCGCGCACCTCGGGCAGCGGGCGGTGGCAGGCGTAGCGGGCGACGAGGTGGGCGAGCAGTTCGCTCACCACCTCGTCCAGCGCGAGGCGCCCGGGCCACGCCTTCCAGTCGAGCGCGGCCAGCCGCGCCGCGGCGCCCGCGGCGGTGGCATCGTCGACGTAGACCGCATCGAGCAGGCCGGCGCTGCGCGGCTCGCGGTCCAGCACCTCGACCACCGTGCGTGCGAAGGCGGCCGGCGGCAGGTACAGGTGCAGGAAGGCGAGCGCGCCGTCGACGATCCAGTCGGAGCGCTCCCCCGCCGGCAGCAGGCACAGCCGGCCGGGCGCCCCGCGCCGCGACGGGTGGTCGGCGCGGCGGGTGCCGTAGCCGCCGGCGAGGTAGACCGACACCGTGTGGTGCTCGGGCGCCTCGTAGCGCACGCGATCGTCGGCATTGGCCCAGACGGCGAGGCTGCGGCCCTCGTCGAGGGTGGCCGCGCGCAGCAGTTGCGCGCGCGAACGCGCCAGCGTGCGGCCGACGCCGACGTCGGGCAGCGGGGCGGAGGGCTCGGGCGGGGTGACGGCGGTGGCGGACATCGGCGGTTTCCTCGTGGCGTCGAGGGTACACCGGCGCAGCGCCGCCCCCGCGGCGGCGGCGGCGAAATGCGCAAGAACCTGCAAGACCGCGCGGCGCGCCCGGAGCGAGGCTCGACGCCCATCGACCTGCGCCACGGGCACCCCGCCATGACCGTCCTGCTCTACGCCCTGACCGTGCTGATCTGGGGAACCACCTGGATCGCGATCAAGTTCCAGCTCGGCGTGGTGCCGATCGAGGCATCGATCGTCTACCGCTTCGCGCTCGCCGCGGCGGTGCTGTTCGTCGGCCTGCTCGCCACCGGCCGGCTGCAGCGCCTGCGCGCGGTCGACCACGGCTGGTGCCTCGCCCAGGGCGCCTGCCTGTTCTGCCTGAACTTCGTCTGCTTCTACGCCGCCACCGGCTACGTCACCAGCGGCACCGTGTCGGTGGTGTTCTCGGCGGCGACGGTGTTCAACGCCGTCAACGGCCGCCTCTTCTTCGGCCGGCGGCTGACGGCGCGGGTGCTCGCCGGCGCCGCGCTGGGGGTGAGCGGGCTGACGGCGCTGTTCTGGCGCGACCTCGCCGGCGGCGGCGCGGCGGCGCTGCACGGCGTCGCGCTCGCCGCCGCCGGCACGCTGTGCTTCTCCTTCGGCAACATGATCTCGGCCCGGCACCAGGCGCTCGGCCTGCGGCCGCTGTCGACCAACGCCTGGGGCATGCTCTACGGCACGCTGCTGCTCGCGGCGGTCGCCGCGCTGCGCGGCGTGCCGTTCACCTTCGACGCCTCGCCGCACTACGTCGCGGCACTCCTCTACCTCGCGATCCCCGGCTCGGTGATCGGCTTCACCGCCTACCTGACCCTGGTCGGGCGCATCGGCGCCGACCGCGCCGCCTACGCGACGGTGCTGTTCCCGGTGGTGGCGCTGACGATCTCCAGCCGCGTCGAGGGCTACCAGTGGAGCGCCACCGGCGCCGCCGGCCTCGCGCTGGTGATGCTCGGCAACGTGCTGGTGTTCCGCGCGCCGCGCGCGAGCTGAAGACCAGCTCGACCGATCGGGGCAGTATGCAACCCTTCTCTATATGGACTCCCCCGTAAATTAAGACAGATCGTGTTTTTGACTTTCCGGGGCGCATCACCTGCAGTCGACTATCCGGCATCTGTGGTGGGTTCTGAATGACCCGTGCCGACATGAAATCTGCCCGCGATGCACCAATCGTTACAAGCGGATGCTGGAGAGCCGGAAGCGTTATCGGCGTCAATTCGCGTGGGTGTGATCCGGTTTGCCATGATGAGCGATCCGTCTCGGCGCAAGGGTGAGGGGAAAGGGTGAATCGATCAGGCAGCGATGATGAAGGCGTTCCATCGGACCTGCGCGAAAAGTCGCGCAGGTCGGTGAATTCAAACGTTTGGCGTCGCAAAATCCATCGTCGCGTTCCGTCCGGAGTACGATGCCCCCATGCAACTCGCCACTCCCGCGAGCGCCGTCCCGGGATTCGTTGCGAGCCCCTGAACAGGGGAAGCTTCAGCCATGAGAACTGCCTTTCTGGTCAACCGGGACGTCGAAAGCAATTTCGCTCTCAATCTGCTGATGCCCGAGATTCATCAGTTCAGTAGGTTGGGCTGAATGAAATGAAGCCCAACGTTCACCGCGCGCATGCTGGGGAAGCCTAAACCGATGCGCTACCGAAGCGCCCAAGACATAAACCATCCACGACAGCCGCCGGAGCAAACGCGAACGTGGTGCCTGACAGCGCCGCTACCGGGCGCACCACATCGGGATGACATGGACCTGCAAGCGCATGCCAACTACATTCATTCCAACCCGCTTGCGTGCCCACCGGAGTGGCGCGGTAAACGTTGGGCTTCGCAAGCTCAGCCCAACCTACGGGTTGCGGCGCTCTTGTCGTTATCGTTTTCTGGGGTTCGGTCATTGCACCGCTCGCTGCGCTCTGGCAATACGCTCCAGGCGACGTCACTCGCCTCGTTTCGCTCGGCTCGGCCGCGCGTGGGCGTTGGGTGTTGGGCGTCACAAACATCGCCCGGAGATCATAATCATGAGCATGTTGTGTAGCCTGTATCGAATCACCCCAGAACAGATCACAAGACTGAAAGACTACCCTGGCGCCGTCAGCGAACTGGTTGGCTTTACTGCTCCTCCTCCGAAGGCCAGTTTCCTGTCAAAGCTCTTTGGGAAGCCCCCGAAACAACCATCTCTTTCAGGGCAGCAGTTCGAGCCTGTCGCAGAAAGCGACATTTTCGAACTCAACCAAGCTTGGCACATCCTGCATTACCTGTTCTCCGGCACCAACGCAGAAGGTCCGTGGCCTAGCGGGTTTTTGATGTCAGGAGGCGAGGAGATCGGGCCTGATCAGGGCTATGGGCCAATCCGTCTCCTTGACCCTGAACGCTCTAGAGCCGTCGCTACATTTCTCGATGCTCAATCGTTCGAGATCATGAACCCTGCGTATGTTGCCAGCGACATCGAAGCGGCCGAGATCTATTGGCAAGCATCCTCCGAACACACTGAACGGCAGCGGCAGTTGGAGGAGCTGTGGAGCATGGTCAAGGGACTACAAGCCTTCTTTGAGCACACCACACGAGCAGGGAATGCGACGCTTGTTTCCATCTATTGAAGTGTCACCCAACCCTTCGCTCCAAGGCGCACGCAGCAAGCCTTTGCTGTGGCACATCCTTTCGCTCTATCGGCCAGGCGCAGGCCTGATCCTGGACGCAGTCCGGCGGCTGGAACGCGGTGAGCCCGTCATCGGGACGCCGCAAGACCCGTCAGACGGCGCCTACTACTCGTTTCCCACCGACGACGACATGCGTCGTTTCGCTGCGCTGGGATGGCGACTACTTGATCGCGAGGACGTCGGCGACCTTCTCGAAGCGTACGGATGCATGCCGGCCAAAGGGCAGGCTCGATAGCGTGGGCCGTAGACGGCCTTGCATGAAGACTGGCCGCCCGGGGTGGTATCGAGCAGCCCGCGGAACTCAGCGATGACCTCGTCGTAACACCTCCCGCCGTACCTATGTCCTCGTC
Organism: Plasticicumulans lactativorans; assembly: GCF_004341245.1. Lineage (GTDB taxonomy): Bacteria > Pseudomonadota > Gammaproteobacteria > Competibacterales > Competibacteraceae > Plasticicumulans_A > Plasticicumulans_A lactativorans. The sequence goes on from NZ_SLWY01000008.1 coordinate 19,224, forward strand.
CTCGTCCGCGTGCGCTTCGCCACCGGGCGCACGCGTGGCGCCGCTTCCATCCGTCCGGCAGCGTCCGCTAACGTCCGCCGGCAGCCGGCAACGCCCCACCGCCGGCACATCGCCATCAACCCGCTGATCAGCAAGACACACGGTGCCCACATGAAACACTGGCTGATGAAGTCGGAGCCCGAGACCTTCGGCATCGAGCACCTGGCGGCGCGGCCCGGGCAGACCGCGTACTGGGACGGGGTGCGCAACTACCAGGCGCGCAACATGATGCGCGACGAGATGCGGTGCGGCGACCAGGTGCTCTTCTACCACTCGAACACCGCGCTGCCGGGCATCGTCGGCATCGCCGAGGTGGTGCGCGAGGCCTACCCCGATTTCACCGCGTGGGACCCGCAAAGCCCCTACCACGACCCGCGCAGCACGCCCGAGCGGCCGCTGTGGGTGATGGTCGACGTCAGGCTCGTGCGGCGCCTCGCGCGGGTGATCGGCCTCGGCGAGCTCAGGGAGCATGCCGAGGCGCTCGGCGACTTCCCGCTGCTGCGCCGCGGCAACCGGCTCTCGGTGATGCCGGTCACGCCGGCGCAGTGGGACTACATCCTCGGCCTGGAGCGGCCGGCGGACGCTCAGGCGACCAGCCGCCCGCCGTCGAGCTCGAGCTGACGCTCGCAGTGCCCGGCGAGGTCGGCGTCGTGGGTGACGAGCACCAGCGTGGTGCCGCGCTCGCGGTTCAGCTCGAACAGCAGGTCGATGATCTTCTGCCCGGTGCGGCGGTCGAGGTTGCCGGTGGGCTCGTCGGCGAACAGCACCGCGGGGCGCGGCGCGAAGGCGCGCGCGATGGCGACGCGCTGCTGCTCGCCGCCGGAGAGCTGCGCCGGGTAGTGGCGCGCGCGTGCGGCGAGGCCGACGCGCGCCAGCACCTCGGCGGCGGCCTCGGCGGCGTCGTCGCGCCCGGCGAGTTCGAGCGGCAGCATGACGTTCTCGAGCGCGGTCAGCCCCGGCAGCAGCTGGAAGGACTGGAACACGAAGCCGACGCTGCCGGCGCGCAGGCGGGCACGGCCGTCCTCGTCGAGGCTGCCGAGCTCGACGCCGGCGAGCCACACCTGCCCGCTGCTCGGCGTGTCGAGCCCGGCGAGCAGGCCGAGCAGCGTCGACTTGCCCGAGCCCGAGGCGCCGACGATCGCCGCGCGCTCGCCGGCCGCGATGGCGAGGTCGACGCCTTCGAGTATCGTCAGCACCCCTTCGGGGCTGGCGACCTGCTTGCCGAGGTCTGCCGCCCGCACGATTGCATCCGAGCCCGTTCGCATGATTCGAGTACCTGGAGCTGAAAAGGAACCCATGAGCCTGTCGACCCCGTTGCGCCGCCTGCTGCTGCTGCTCGCCCTGCTCGCCCCCTGGCCGGCGCTGGCCGCGCCGGCGCTGCTGGTGCTGGGCGACAGCCTGAGCGCCGCCTTCGGCATCGACACCCGCAGCGGCTGGGTGAGCCTGCTCGCCGAGCGCCTCGCGGCACGCGGGCTCGACCTGCGCGTGGTCAACGCCAGCATCAGCGGCGACACCACCGCCGGCGGCCTGGCGCGCCTGCCGCCGCTGCTCGCCGAGCACCGCCCGCGCGTGGTGGTGATCGAGCTCGGCGGCAACGACGGCCTGCGCGGCCTGCCGCTGCCGGTGGTGCGCGGCAACCTCGAAAGCCTGATCCGCGCGAGCCGCGACGCCGGCGCGCGCGTGCTGCTGCTCGGCATGCGCATCCCGCCGAACTACGGCCCGCGCTACACCGAAGCCTTCCACACCCTGTACGCCGACCTCGCGCAGCGCTACGAGGTTCCGCTGGTGCCGTTCTTTCTCGACGGCGTGGCCGCCCAGCCCGGCCTGATGCAGGACGACGGCATCCACCCGCGCGCCGAGGCGCAGCCGCGCCTGCTCGACAACGTCTGGCCCGCGCTCGAACCGCTACTGCGCCCCTGAGGCGGGCAGCAGCAGCACCAGCGCGACGCCGGCGGCGAACGCCGGCGCGGCCAGCGCGAGCACGCGCACGAGCAGCGCGCGGCCGCCGATCGAACCGGCCAGCAGCACCTTGAACACCGTGTTGCTGAGCACCCCGACGAGCACCAGCCGCCAGGCGGCGTCCTCGGCGACCACGCCGGCGTTGGCGAGGCGGGCGATCGACAGCGCGATCGCGTCGACGTCGCTCAGCCCCGCCACCACCGACACCACGTACAGTGCATCGCTGCCGAGGTAGGTCTTGGCCGCGGCGAGCAGCACCAGCACCAGCGCGTAGAGCGCCGCCATGGTCACCGCCGGACCGAGTTCGGCGGGGTTCTGCTGCAGCGGCGGCCGCCCGCCCTTCTGCCGCACCCGCAGCCAGGCGAGGCCGACGCCACCGAGGGTGAGCGCGAGCATGATGCCGAGCGGCAGCGCCACCGCCGGCAGCAGCCGCGGCGCGACCACGCCGACCTCGAGCGCGACGCGCACGAAGGTCACCCCCGAGGCGAGCGTGACCGCCACCGCGGCGAGGCCGGCGGCGAGCCCTTCGCGCGCCTGCCGGGCGTAGGCGAGCGTGGTCGCGGTGCTCGACACCGCCCCGCCCAGCGCGCCGCCGAGCAGCACGCCGGCGTTGCCGCCGAACACCTTGTAGAGCAGGTAGCCCGCCACGCTGATGCCGACGATCAGCGTGACCATCAGCCACACCTCGAAGGGGTTGAACACGTCGAGCGGCCCGAAGGTGCGGTCGGGCAGCACCGGCAGCACGACGAAGGTGATCAGCACGAACTGCATGATCGCGCGCAGGTCGCCGGCGGCGAGGTGGCCGACCAGCGAGTGCAGTTCCTGGCGGAAGTGCAGCAGCGCGACGACCACCCCGGCGATCACCACGGCGATCACGAAGCTGCCGAAGGCGATGTAGGCGCCGAGCCCGTACATCGTCAGCAGCGCGATCTCGGTGGAGATCGCCGGGTCGACGTCGGCCACGCGGCCGCGCCACTGCATGACGTTGCCGAGCACCAGCAGCGTGGTGATCGCGAACAGCCCGGCGACGATCACCCAGCCGCCGAAATGCCCGGCGAGCAGCCCCGACAGGGTGCCGAACAGCGTCACCAGCGCGACGCTGCGCAGCCCCGCGAACTCCGCCCCGGTGGCCTCGCGCTGCAGCCCGATCAGCAGGCCGAGCGCGACCGACAAGCCGATGCGTTCGAACAGCTCCGTGCTCGGGTCCATCAGCGCTCCCGGCGCCGGCTCACGGCAGCACCTCGACGCGGATCAGCAGCACGCGCCCGCCGTCGCCGCGGGTGGCGAGATCGAGGCCGCCGCGGGGCCCGCTGCGCGTCGTCGCCGACAGCGCGAGCGGCAGCCATTCACCGAGGTGCCCGGCGAGCGTGGTGGTCGCCGCGGCGACCGCGAAGCGCCCGTCGCCGGCGGCGCCTTCGCGCCGGTCGAAGGTTTCGACCTCGATCGTCACGCCGTCGCCACTCAGCCGCGGACGCACGCGAAAGCCCGCGGTCGCCGCGCGGTAGGCGGGTTCGCCGGCGGCGAGCGCGAAGCCGCCCGGCCACACCGCGGCGCCCACCTGCCCCACCGGCACCTCGCTGCCGACGGCGAGCGTGGCCTCGCCGCCGTCGAGCATCTGCACCGCCTGGGTGACGTCGTCGGCGCGGCGGGTGCCGTAGTGCTGCACCGCGCCGCCGTCCAGCACGCTCTCGGCCGCGGCCTGGCGCACGCTCACCTGCAGCCGCCGGCGCGGCACGTCGAGCACGCGCAGCGCCTCGCGCACGTCGTGCACCTGCTGCGGCGAGCCGCGCACCAGCAGCGTGTCCCCCTGCCCGCTCAAGCCCACGCCGCTGCCCTGCAGCGCCGGGGCGAGCAGCGGGATCAGCTCCTCGGCGCTGCGGTGCGTGAGTGGCAGCGTGACCAGCACGTCGGCACGCGCCAGGGCGGCGAGCAGCAGCGCGCTGCAGAGGACGGCGAGGCGCCGGCGCACGGCGGCTTCAGCCGGCGGGGATGAAGGCGTGGGCGGCGTGCGCGGCGCCGGTGCCGGCCTGCACCGCCACGCTCACCATCACCGCCTCGGCGAGCTCGGCCTCGACCGCGCCGGCCTCGCGAGCCTTGCGGGCGTGCTGCTCGATGGCGTAGGGGCAGCGCGTGGCCACCGCCACCGCGAGCGCGATCAGTGCCTTGTGCTTCACCGACAGCGCGCCGTCGGCGAAGGCGGCATGGTTCAGCTGGTTGTACGCCGCCATCGCGTCCGGGGCGAACTGGGCGAGGGTCTTCAGGTTCTTGAGGTTGCGCATGTCGTACATGGCGAAAGCTCCGGCGGCAGGGCAGCCGCGGTCGCGGGCCTGCCGGCAAGCTTAGAGCGCCGTCCGCGCCGCGGCGGCCTCAGCTCAGCACCACCAGCCCCCACACCAGCACGGCGTTGACCAGCGAGACGAACACCGCGGCCGAGCCGATGTCCTTGGCGCGCCCCGACAGCGGGTGGCGCTCCGGGCCGATGCGGTCGATCGCGGCCTCGATGCCGGTGTTGAGCAGCTCGACGATGACGATCAGGAGCAGGCTGCCGATCAGCAGCGCGCGCTCCACGGCGGTGTCGCCGAGGTAGAGCGCGAGCGGGGTCAGGCACAGCGCGAGGAGGCTTTCCTGGCGGAAGGCCTCCTCGTTGCGCCAGGCGGCCTTGAGGCCGGCCCAGGAGTAGTGGGTGGCGTTGACGAGCCGGCGCCATCCGGTGTGGGGCTGGTTCGCCAACGCGGTCCCTCAGGCGAGCGCGGCGAGCGCGGCGGTGTAGTTCGGCTCGTCGGCGATCTCGGCGACGAGTTCGGTGTGGCGGACCACGTCGTTGGCGTCGAGCACCACCACGGCGCGCGCGGTGATGCCGGCGAGCGGGCCGTCCTCGATCAGCACGCCGTAGTCCTTGGCGAAGTTGCGCGAGCGCATCATCGACAGCGGGATCACGTTGTCGAGCTTCTCGCCGGTGCAGAAGCGCCCCTGGGCGAACGGCAGGTCGGCCGAGACGATCAGCACCACGGTGTCGGGATGCGCCTTGGCGTGTTCGTTGAACTTCTGCGTCGACAGCGCGCAGGTCGGCGTGTCGAGGCTCGGCACGATGTTCAGCAGCTTCTTCTTGCCGGCGTAACTGGCGAGGCGCACGTCGGCGAGGCCAGGCCCGACCAGGTGGAAGTCGGGCGCCTTGCTGCCGACGGCGGGCAGTTCGCCGTTGGTGTGGAAGGGGTTGCCCTGGAGCGTGACGGTGGCCATGGGATGACTCCTTAGCGGGTGGTGGCCGGCTCGTGCGCCGGACTTGTCGGCTGCGTCCGGCACGGGACCGGCGCGGCGTGCAACGCCGCGACCGGCCGTGCGCCGGTCGCGGGGGTGAGGATAGGCGGGAATTTCAGTCGGCGAGCGTCGCGGCGTAGGCCTCGGCGCTCAGCAGGCCGTCGACCCCGCCGCTCGGGCGCAGCCGGAACAGCCAGCCGGCGCCGTAGGGGTCCTGGTTGACCAGCTCGGGCTGGTCGGCGAGCTGTGCGTTGGCCTCGACGACCTCGCCGGCGATCGGCGCGTAGACGTCCGATGCCGCCTTCACCGATTCGACCACCGCACAGGCTTCGGCGGCCTCGACCTCGCGACCGGCCTCGGGCACCTCCACGTACACCAGATCGCCGAGGGCGGTCTGGGCGTGATCGGAGATGCCGACGGTGACGGTGCCGTCCTCCTCCTGGCGCACCCATTCGTGGGAACTCGCGTACAGGAGGTCGCTGGGGATGTTGCTCATGGGCGCTACTCTCGGCTGGGAGACCGCCCCGCGGCGGGGCTCGGGAAGGGTTCTGACGACGGGCGTGAACGGCGCGGCGCGGTGGCGCCGACGTGGCCGCGACTATAACGGCGCCCGCTCGACGCTGCCAAGGCGCGGGCCGACGGCGCGCTCACGGCGCCTTCGGCACCCGCCCGAGCAGGTAGAACTCGGGGTTGGGGCGCATGCCGGTGACGCCGACCAGGCGGTTCGACAGCGCGAAGAAGGCGGCGATCGCGCCGATGTCCCAGATGTCCTCGTCGGTGAAGCCGTGCGCGCGCAGCGGCGCGAAGTCGGCCGCCTCGACCGCGTTGGCGTCGCCCGCCACGCGCAGCGCGAAGTCGAGCATCGCGCGCTGGCGCGGGGTGATGTCGGCGCGGGTGTGGTTGATCGCGACCTGATCGGCGAGGTACGGGTTCTTCGCGTAGAGGCGCAGCAGCGCGCCGTGCGCGATCACGCAGTATTCGCAGTCGTTGGCGGCGCTGGTCGCCACCACGATCATCTCGCGTTCGGCCTTGCTGAGGCCGCCGTCCTTCTCCATCAGCGCGTCGTGGTAGGCGAAGAAGGCGCGGAACTCCGCGGGCCGGTGCGCGAGCACCAGGAACACGTTGGGGATGAAGCCGGCCTTCGCGGCGACGGCCTCGATGCGCTCGCGCACGTCGGCGGGCAGTTCGGCGAGCGCGGGTACGGGGAAGCGGCTGATGGCGTCGTTCACGGCGGGCCTCCGGGGCGCGGGCGGGCGAGGGGCAGCATAGTCCGGCGCGCCGGCGGCTTCACGTGCCCGACTTGCGCAGCAACTGGATCACCGGCAGCAGACCGACGGCGACCAGCGCCAGCGCCGGCAGCGCGGCGCGCTGCCATTCGCCCTCGGAGGTCAGCTCGAAGATGCGCACCGCGAGGGTGTCCCAGCCGAACGGCCGCAGCATCAGCGTCGCCGGCTGCTCCTTCATCACGTCGACCAGCACCAGCAGCGCGGCGCTGAACACGCCGGGGCGCAGCAGCGGCAGGTAGACGCGCGCGAACACCTCGCGGCTGCCGGCGCCGAGGCCGCGTGCGGCCTCGATCAGGCTCGGGCGGATGCGTTCGAGGCCGCTGTCGACCGGCCCGTAGGCGACGGCGAGGAAGCGCACCAGATAGGCGAGCAGCAGCGCCCACACGCTGCCGCGCAGCAGCGCCTGCGCCGGCAGCCCGAAGGCGTCGAGCAGCAGCGCGAAGCGGCCGTCGATCCAGGTGAAGCCGACCATGATCCCCACCGCGAGCACGCTGCCCGGCAGCGCGTAGCCGAGCGTCGCGCAGCGCACCGCCGCCGCCGCGGTGGCACGATCCGGCAGGCGCCGGTGCGCGTAGGCGAGCACCAGCGCGCCGGCGACGGTGAGCAGCGCGGCGCTGGCGCCGAGCAGCAGCGTGTGCCACAGCAGCGCCAGGTAGCGGGCGTCGAAGTCGAGCGCGCCGTGGCTCCACGCCCACACCAGCAACTGCCCGAGCGGCAGCACGAAGGCGAGCCCCAGCACCGTGGCGCAGTACGCGCTCGCCGCGCACGCCCGCGCCCCGCGCAGCGCGAAGCCGTCGTCGCGCGCCGGCCGGCCGCCGCCGTGGTAGCGGGCGCGGCTGCGCGCGCGGCGCTCGCCGAACAGGCCGACGAGGACGATCAGCAGCAGCACCGAGGCGAGCTGGGTCGCCACCGGCAGGTTGAACAGGCCGAACCACGCCTTGTAGATCGCCGTGGTGAAGGTGTCGACGTTGAAGGTGGCGACGGTGCCGAAGTCGGCGAGCGTCTCCATCAGCACCAGCGCCACGCCGGCGGCGATCGCCGGGCGCGCACCGGGGATCGCCACCCGCAGGCACGCGGCGAGCGGCGAGCAGCCGAGCACGCGCGCGGCCTCGAGCGGCGCGCGCCCCTGGCCGATGAAGGCCGCGCGCGCCAGCATGTACACGTAGGGGTAGAACGCCAGCGTCAGCACCCCGATCACCCCGCCCAGCGAGCGGATCGGCGGCAGCCACTGCCCCGGCCCGAGCCAGGCGCGCAGCGCCCCCTGCAGCGGCCCGCTGAAGTCGAGCAGCCCGATCGCGATCACCGCCAGCACGTAGGCCGGGATCGCCAGCGGCAGCATCAGCGCCCACTCGAACACGCGCCGGCCGGGGAAGCGGCACATCACCACCAGCCAGGCGAGGCTCACGCCGAGCAGCGCGCTGCCGCTGCCGACGCCCAGCACCAGCAGTGCGGTGTTGGCGAGCAACTCCCACAGCACGGTGTCGGCGAGGTGGCGCCACAGCGCCGCGTCGGGCCGCAGCCAGCCGCCGAGGATCACGCCGATCGGCACCAGCGTGCCCAGCGCGAGCAGCCAGGTCGCGGCGCGCAGGCCGTGATGGCCGCGGCGATGCGGCGGCGCGGCGCGGGCGACGACGGCGGACGGCATGGCGGAATCGCTCATCGCGGCTTCATGGCGGCGGCTCCCGGCGGCCCGCCACCGCGGGCGCCGAACGAAAAAGGGCGGCGCCACGGCGCCGCCGAAGTCGAGGTGGAGAGAGGTCGCCGTGCCTGCCTGCCAGCCCGCACGGCGTCGCAACGCCGTCGTCCGCGGCGGCGCTTATCGCCCTCGATCAGCGATAACCGGCACGGTCCATCAGCATCACGGCCTTGGCCTGCAGGCGGCCGGCCTCGGAGACGTTGATGTCGTCGTGCTTGAAGTCGCCCCAGGCGGCGACCGCCGGATCGGCGGCGACCTTGGGATTGGCCGGGAACTCCATGTTGACGCCGGCGAACATGCCCTGCGCCTCGGGGCCGGACAGCCATTCGAGCAGCTTCACCGCCGCCGCGCGGTGCGGCGCATGCTGGGTCACACCGGCGCCGGAGACGTTGACGTGCACGCCGCTGCCCTGCTGGTTGGGCCAGAAGATCGCCGCGGCGAGTTCGGGCTTGTCCTTCTTCAGCCGGCCGAAGTAGTAGGTGTTGACGACGGTGACGTCGCACTGCCCGGCGGCGACCGCGAGGATGGCCTGGTCGTCGCTCGCGAACGGCGGCGCGGCGAGGTTGGCGACCCAGCCCTGCACGACCTTCTCGGTGGCGGCCTCGCCGTCGCGGGCGATCATCGTCGCCACCAGCGACTGGTTGTAGACCTTCTTCGAGGTGCGCAGGCACAGCCGCCCCTTCCACTCCGGCGCGGCCAGCGCCTCGTAGGTCGACAGGCTCTCCGGCTTCACCTTGGTCGGGTTGTAGACGAGGGTGCGGGCGCGCACCGACAGGCCGAACCACTGCCCGGCGGGATCGCGCAGGTGCGCGGGGATGTTGGCCTTCAGCGCCGGCGAGTCGACCTTGGCCAGCACGCCCTCGTTGGCGGCCTGCCAGAGGTTGCCGGCATCGACGGTCATCAGGATGTCGGCCGGCGTCGCCGCGCCCTCGGCCTTGAGCTTTTCGAGCAGCGGGCCTTCCTTGTCGGTGACGTAGCTGATCTTCACGCCGGTCCTGGCGGTGTAGGCATCGAACAGCGGCTTGATGAGTTGCTCGTTGCGGGCCGAATAGACCACCACCTCGTCGGCGGCCAGCGCGGACCCGGCGCAGGCGAGCGCGAGGACGGCGGCGAGGGATCGGATGGCTGTGCGCATCGGGGGTCGACTCCTGCGGTGACGAGATAGCTTACAAACGATAAGCATTCTCAATCGATAAGACAAGCCACCCTCAGCACGCCCAGGCGTCGGCACTGACGCGGTGCGCCTGCACGTCCCAGCCGTCGGGCCGCGCCTCGAGCAGCAGGCACGAAGGACCGCCGTAGGTCCGCGCGCGGCCGGCGGCGCCCGGGTTCAGCAGCCAGGGCGTGCCGGCAGTGTCGACCAGCAGGCGGTGGCTGTGGCCGTAGACGATCGCGCGCGCCTCCGGGAAGCGCCGGCGCAGCCAGGCGTGGCGGCCGGGGGCCGCCGCGGCATCGCCGTGGCACACCGCGAGCACCCCGCCGGGCAGCGGGCATTCGAGCTGCACGGGCAGCGTCGCCGGCAGCGCCGCCTCACCCGGCGGCCACTGCGCCGGGGTGTCGTTGTTGCCGCGCACGGCGACGACGCGGGCGCCGCCGGCCGCGAGCGCGGCGAGCACCGCCGCCGCGCCGACGTCGCCGCCGTGTACCACCAGGTCGACCTCGCCGGCGAGGCGCGCGATGGCCGCGGCGAGGCGGCCGTGGGTGTCGGCGACGATCAGCACCCGCACCGCCGCCCTCCCCCGGCGCGGCGCGACACCGCCGGCGCACCGCCGCGCGCTCGACAGTCTCGCCGGGGCGCACCTAAAATCCGACGGTCAACCGCGGCCCCCGTGGCCGTGCCGCGGCTCCCGCAGCCGCCACCGCCCGCAGCACCCCGGCACCGGAGCCACCGGCCAGCCGTTCCCGAACCCGCCGCCGCGAGAACCCGCGACATGCGCAGACACGGTTTCCTCATCGTCATCCTCGTGATCCTGGTCAATGTCGGCATCTGGTGGGTGTTCAACCGGCCCACGCCGGCCGAGCCCTGGGCCGGCACCATCAACGGCTTCTCGTACTCGCCCTACGGGCGCGACGACAACCCGCTGCAGAGCCGCTATCCGAGCCGTGAGTCGATCGACCGCGACCTCGCGATCATCGCCCAGCACGCGCGCAGCGTGCGCACGTACTCGTCGGTCGACGGCCTCGAGGTCATCCCCGAGCTGGCGCAGAAGTACGGCCTGCACGTCACCCTCGGTGCCTGGCTCGACCAGCGCAGCGACTACAACCGCCGCGAGATCGAGAGCCTGGTGCACCTCGCCAACACCTACCCCGGCGTCGTCAACCGCGTGGTGGTCGGCAACGAGGCCATCCTGCGCGCCGACCTGACCATCAAGGAGCTCGCGCAGTACCTGCGGCAGGTGCGCCGCGAGGTCAAGGTGCCGGTGTCGACCGCCGAGCCGTGGCACGTCTGGCTGCGCTTCCCGGACCTGGTGAAGGAGGTCGACTTCATCGCCGTGCAGCTGCTGCCGTACTGGGAGAAGGTGCCGTTCGAGCAGTCGGTCGAGTACGTCATGCGCCGCTACAACGAGCTGCGCAAGGCCTACCCGGACAAGCCGATCCTGATCTCCGAGGTCGGCTGGCCGAGCGAGGGCAACCGCGTCGGCCCGGCCTACCCGAGCCTGACCAACGAGGCGCGCTTCATCCGCCGCTTCCTCAACACCGCGGCCGACGAGAACCTCGACTACTTCGTCATGGAGGCCTTCGACCAGCCGTGGAAGAAGGCCATCGAAGGCACGGTCGGCGCCTACTGGGGGGTGTGGAACGCCGAGCGCGAGCCGAAATTCCCGATGGAGGGCGCGGTCGTCGAAGACGCCTCCTGGGACCGCCAGGCACTGATCGCGGCCCTGGTGGCGCTGCTGCCGATGCTGCTGTTCGCCTGGCGCTTCAACGACCTGCACCTCAAGGGCAAGCTCTTCTTCGCGACGCTGATCCAGGTCAGCGCCTCGCTGCTGGTGTGGACGATCTTCATCCCCACGCACCTGTACCTGACCAACACCGGCCTGGTGATGCTCGGCATCCTGCTGCCGGCGCAGCTCGGGCTGCTGATGGTGGCGCTGATCAACGGCTTCGAGTTCACCGAGGTGCTGTGGAAGCGCGACTGGAAGCGCGCCTTCAAGCCGCTCGAACGCCCGGCCGGGCCGCGCGAGTGGCCGATGGTGAGCCTGCACCTGGCCTGCTACAACGAGCCGCCGGAGCTGGTCATCGAGACCCTCGACCGCCTCGCCGCGCTCGACTACCCGAACTTCGAGGTGCTGGTGATCGACAACAACACCCCGAGCGAGGCGGTGTGGCGCCCGCTCGAAGCGCACTGCGAGAAGCTCGGCCCGCGCTTCCGCTTCATGCACCTGAAGCCGTGGTTCGGCTTCAAGGCCGGCGCGCTCAACTTCGGGCTCAAGCGCACGCACCCGGCGGCGAAGATCGTCGGCGTGATCGACGCCGACTACCTGGTCGAACCCGACTGGCTGCGCAGCCTGGTGCCCTACTTCGACGAGCCCAGGGTCGGCTTCGTGCAGGCGCCGCAGGACCACCGCGACTGGGAGCAGGACCGCTTCACCGAATGGTGCAACTGGGAGTACGCCGGCTTCTTCAACATCGGCATGGTGCACCGCAACGAGCGCGATGCGATCATCCAGCACGGCACCATGACGCTGATCCGCAAGGCGGCGATCGACGAGTCCGGCCCGTGGGCCGAGTGGTGCATCTGCGAGGACTCCGAACTCGGCCTGCGGGTGATGGAGGAGGGCTACCAGGCGGTGTACGTCAACCACGCCTTCGGCAAGGGCGTCGCGCCCGACACCTTCGGCGCCTACAAGGGCCAGCGCTTCCGCTGGGCCTACGGCGCGGTGCAGATCCTCAAGCGCTACTGGCACTGGATGCTGCCGAAGGCACTCGGCGGCACCGGGCGCCTGACCCCGGCGCAGAAGTTCCACTTCGTCACCGGCTGGCTGCCGTGGTTCGCCGACGCGCTGCACCTGGTGTTCACGCTCGCCGCGCTGGTGTGGTCGGTGGGCCTGCTGGTGCTGCCGCAGTACTTCGAGTTCCCGCTGGCGGTGTTCCTGTTCCCGACCCTCGGCATGTTCGCGTTCAAGATCACGCACAGCTTCGTGCTGTACTCGGCGCGCGTGCCCTGCTCGCTCGGCCAGCGCATCGGCGCGGCGATCGCCGGCATGGGACTGACCCACGCCATCGCCCGCGCGATCTTCGCCGGGCTGTTCACCAAGGGCCGCGCCTTCCTGCGCACGCCCAAGGGCGAGAACAAGGCCGCGCTGGTGCGCGGCCTGCTGATGGCGCGCGAGGAGGGGCTGATCCTGCTGGCGCTGTGGTCCGCCGCCTTCGGCGTGGCCTTCGAGTACGGCCTGCACGTGCGCGAGGTGTGGTTCTGGGCGGTGATCCTGGTGGTGCAGTCGATCCCCTACCTGGCCTCGGTGATCCACTCCACGTCGAGCTCGCTGCCCGGCGGCAACCGCGCCCCGCTGCACCCGGCCGCGCTCGCCACCGACTGAGGCCGCCGCGGTGTCGGTCGGTGCTCCGCCTGCGTTACGCTTGCGACCCGCCGGTCCCCCGACCGGCACGGGTACGCTCCCGCCCGACCGCCCGCCGAGGATGTCCGTGAAGCCGCGCCACCACCTGCATCACCGTACCTGCGCCGGCCTCGCGCTCGGCGCCCTGCTGCTGGCCGCCGGCGCGCACGCCGCGGCCCCCTGCGTACCGGTCGGGCGCTGGGCGCGCCCGACCGACGGCGCCCCCGAAGCCCTCGACAGCGGCCCCTGGCTCACCGAACTCGCGCAGTCCGGCATCGTCCTGCTCGGCGAGCGCCACGACAGCGCCGAGCAGCACCGCTGGCAGTTGCAGACGCTCGCCGCGCTCGCCGCGCAGCAGCCGCGGATGACGATCGGCCTGGAGATGGTGCCGCGGCGGCTGCAGTCCGTGCTCGACCGCTGGGTGGCCGGCGAGCTCGGCGAGGCGCAGTTCCTCGACGCCGTCGAGTGGGACACGATCTGGGGCTTCGACCCGGCGCTGTACCTGCCGATCCTGCATTTCGCGCGCATGAACCGCATCCCGCTGCTCGCGCTCAACGTCGACCGGGCCCTGGTGTCGCGGGTCTCCGAATCCGGCTGGGACGCCATCCCCGAGGAGGCGCGTGAGGGCATCGGCGACCCGGAGCCGGCGAGCACGGCCTACCTCGCCTTCCTGCGCGGCAAGCACGCCCGCCACAACCGCGCCGACGACGAGCGCGCCGACGAGACGCGCTTCGAGCGCTTCGTGCAGAGCCAGCTGCTGTGGGACCGCGCGATGGCCGAACGCATCGCCGAGGTGGCCCAGCGCGACGACGCCCCGCTGCTGGTGGTGCTGAGCGGCAGCGGCCACCTGGTGTACGGCTACGGCATCCCGCACCAGCTCGCCGCGCTCGGCGCGCCGCGCGCCCGCGTGCTGCTGCCGTATTCCGCGGAGCCCTGCAGCGAGCTCGTGCCCGGCTACGCCGACGCGGTGTTCGGGCTCGATCCGGTCGCCGAGCGCGACGCGCCGGCCCCCGCCACGCTCGGCGTGCTGCTCGCCGCCGAGGACGGCGGCGTGCGCATCGAGCGCGTATTCGACAACAGCGTCGCCGACGCCGCCGCGCTGCGCCCCGGCGACATCGTCCGTGAACTCGCCGGGCGCGAGGTGCACAGCGTGGCCGACGTGGTGGCGAGCGTGCGCCGCCAGCCGCCGGGCACCTGGCTGCCGATCGTCGTCGAACGCCGCGGCAAGACGCGGCTGGTGCTGGCGAAGTTCCCCCCCGAGCCGGAACCGTGAGCGCCGCGCGGGCGCGCGGCCTGGCCGCCGCCCTCGCGCTGTTCGCCGCCCCCGCGCTCGCCGCGGGCCCGCAACTCGCGCTGCGGCTGCGCCTGGACCCGGCCGGCGGCTGGCTCGACGGCGACGCCGAACTCGCCCCACCCCCCGTCGACGGCGTCCTGCTCGGTGCCGCCGCCGAGCCGCTCGCCACGCCCGCCTGGCGTCGCGCCGGCGAGGCCGACGGCCGCGTGCGCTGGCTGCCCGCCGACGCGGCCGCCCGCGCCGGCCACCTGCGCTACCGCCTGCACCTGCCGGCCCCACCCGCCGCGGTCGACCCGCGCGCGCCGCTCGCCGGCCCGGCCGCCTTCGCCGCTCCCGCGGGCAGCCTGCTGACGCCCGCCGCCGACTGGTTCCCGCGCACCGATGCCGCGCTCGCCGACTACCAGGTCACGCTCGAACTGCCGCCCGACCAGCGCGGCCTGGTGCCCGGGCGCCTGCTCGACGAGCACGCCGACGCCGCCGGCTACCGCGCGCGCTTCGCCGCCGAAGGCGACGCCGAGGCGCTGACCCTGTTCGCCGGCCCCTGGCAGGTCGGCGAGACCCTCGCCGCCGCCGGCCCCGGCGCCCCGCTGCGCATCCGCACCTACTTCGGCGCCGCCCTCGCCGACCTCGCCCCCGCCTACCGCGAGGCGGTCGCCGGCTACGTCGCCCGCTATGCGGCGGCGATCGGCCCGCACGCCCACGCCGGCTTCAGTGTGGTCGAGTGCCCGCTGCCGGCGGGTTTCGCGCTGCCCGGCGTGACCTGCATCGGCCCGACGGTGCTGCGCCTGCCGTTCATCCGCGCGACCTCGCTCGGCCACGAGGTGCTGCACGAGTGGTGGGGCAACGGCGTGCGCGTCGACCCGCGCCGCGGCAACTGGAGCGAAGGCCTGACGACCTTCATGGCCGACTACGCCTACCGCGAGGAGGCCGGCGCCGCGGCGGCGCTGGCGGCGCGGCTGCAGTGGCTGCGCGACCTCGCCGCGCTGCCGGCGGCGGCCGACGTGCCGCTCGAAGCCTTCCGCGCCCGCCACGACACCGCCACGCAGAGCGTCGGCTACGCCAAGACCGCCTACGTGTTCTTCATGCTGCGCGAACGCCTCGGCGAGGCCGCCTTCGGCGCCGGGCTGCGCCGCTTCTACGCCGACTGGCGCGGTCGCGCCGCAGGCTGGGACGACCTGCGCGCCGCGCTCGAGGCCGCCTCCGGCAGCGACCTGCGCGAGGCCCTCGAACCCTGGCTGACGCGCCCGGGACTGCCGGCGCCGACGCTCGCCGACGCCCGTGCCGAGCCCGTCGCCGACGGCTGGCGCCTCGCGCTGACGCTGCGCCAGCCGGCCCCGCCGTGGCCGCTGCGCCTGCCGCTCGGCGTCGACACCGACGCCGGCACGCAGACCGTAACGGTCGATGTCGCCGACACCGAGCGGCAGGTGGTGCTGACGCTGCCGGCGCGGCCCCGGCGCCTGACGCTCGACCCCGAGCTGCGCGTGGCGCGCCGGCTCGGCGCCGACGAACTGCCGCCGATCGTGCGCGACCTGCAGGTGGCGGCGGCCCCCGCGCTGCAGCTCACCGATCCCGCGCTCGGCGCCGCGGCGCAGGCGCTCGCCGCCGCGCTGTTCGACCAGCCGCTGCGCCTGGCCGACGCCGCGGCGCCGCCCGGCGCACTGGCGCTGGTCGGCACGCCGGCGACGCTCGCCGCGCCACTCGCCGCGCTCGGCGTCGCCCGTCCCGCGGCGCTGCCGGCGCCGGCCGACGCCGAAGCCTGGACCGCGCGGCGCGACGACGGCAGCCCGCTGCTGGTGGTCGCCGTGCGCGACGCCGCGGCCCTCGCCGCGCTCGCCGGCAAGCTGCCGCATTACGGCGGCGCGAGCTGGCTCACGCTCGAGCACGGGCGCGTCGGCGCGCACGGCACCTGGCCGGCGACGCTGCGCAGCCTCACTGTCGACACCGCCGCGCGCTAGGTTCGCGCCGGCCACCGCCGCCCCGACCCGGAGACTCCACCCCGATGCGCCTCGCCCTCGCCTGCCTGCTCGCCGCGCTCGCCAGCGCCCCGGCCCACGCCGACTGCCCGCCCGATGCACGCATCGACGCCCTCGCCGCCGCCTGGGAGAGCCGCACGCCGGCAGCCGGCTACGGCCCGGCGCTGACGCTGGAGGACGCCGAATGCGCCCGCGACCGCCTGGTCGAGCGCCTCATGCGCACCCAGGGGCGGATCGTCGGCTACAAGGCCGGACTCACCAACCCGGCGGTGCAGGCGCGCTTCGGCCACCCGGCGCCGATCCGCGGCGTGCTGCTCGAACGCATGCTGCTCGCCGACGGCGCCGAGGTGCCGGCCGCCTACGGCGCACGCCCGGTGTACGAGGCCGACCTGCTGGTGGAGGTGAAGGACGAGGGCATCAACACCGCGCGCACCCCGCAGGAGGTGCTCGAGCACGTCGCCGCGGTGATCCCGTTCATCGAGCTGGCCGACCTGGTGCTGGCGCCCGAGGTGGCGCCGAGCGGCCCGGCCCTGGTGGCGATCAACGCCGGCGCGCGGCTCGGCGTGCTGGGCGCGCGCCTGCCGGTGGACGACGCCGCGCGGCTCGCCGGGCAGCTCGGCGCGATGGAGGTGGTGCTGACCGATGCCGACGGCAGCGAGCGTGCCCGCGGGCCGGGCACGGCGATCCTCGGCCACCCGCTGAACGCCGTGATCTGGCTCGCGCAGGACCTCGCCCGCCACGGCGATCGCCTGCGCACGGGCGATCTGCTGAGCCTCGGTTCGTTCACCCCGCTGACCCCGCCCAGCCCCGGGCGCGGCGTGCGCGTGCGCTACGTCGGCCTGCCCGGCGAGCCGGCGGTGTCGGTGAACTTCCGGTAGTGCCGCGTGACAGGGGGTTCTGGATCCGCCGTCAGCTAGTGGATCAGCGCGGAACGGTCCGGCGGCATAAAACTGCTGTCCAGGTGCCCGCGGCGCCTGCCCCGGAAACCGGAGCAGTCAAAGAACCCCCTGAGGACTCACCCACGGCCTCGGCGCAGCAGGCGTTTGACTTTCCCCTTGAGGCCATAGCGCTCAAGGAGATGCGCAATCCGGGTCCCTGCGCTGTTGCAGGCACGATGCGCATATACGAGGGCCCGCAGTCGCAGGGTATCGCGCAGTACGTATACATCGGCACAGATCGCGCTGCCGGTGGCAAACAGACGCTTGTGGGCGCCATCACCTTCGGTGAAATCGAACAACCGAAAGCGTCCTTCGGCAAAGAGGCTTTCGAGCGCCAGCCACTGCAATACCGTACCTGGCGAACGCTCCGCCCATTCCGGATCGTAACCGAGATATTCATATCGTAATACGCCATTATCCACCGGACAGTACAGGTAGGCGACAGGCTCTCCTTGTGCTAGCAGCAAAAAAGCCCGCACCGCATCACGGCCGGCACGGGCGCGCATTTCGGCGAGAAACGCTTCGCCCGTGGGCAGACCGGCGCCAAGGTCGCGTTCCTGGTACGTCTTGACTGAAACTTCGCGTGCGAACGAGTAAAAGGCATCGAGTTCATCGGGCGTGCGATACGTGCGCCAGTCGAGGCTACCGCCTGTCGCCTTCGCGAAAGACTTCACCTTACGATTCAGGGTCGAGCGCGTTTTGGCCGAAAAGGCCGCCTGATAAGCCGCAAAACCCATGGTCAGATCAATGTAGTGACGCAGGTAGTGCTGCGCGACATAGGTGATGCGCCCTCCCCGGCGTTCGAATAATGGCGGTGGACTGGTGACAGGGAGGGAGCGCAGGAGCATGCCGTCGCTGCCGGGCGGCAAGGTGGTTTCGTGCAGACAGCCTTCCGCCGGGCCAGCCAGCGCCGCGCACAAGTCGAACGATTTGACTGCCAAGGACAGGGGATGGGTGTATAATGTGCGCTCGGCCAGCCGGAAACGAAGCGGTAGAATGCAGGTCGATACCATGCTTGTATTCATCGAATGAGTCGACGCATCGCTTGCTCGGCCATGCGAAGCGCAGTGTAATGCAGCGGCACACGCAAGGCTTGTGGCTGAAGATTGTTGGTATGCGGCACGAGGCCATGGAAACCGCGAACCTGAAAGCGTTCGGGATGACGCGCGAGATGGCCGCACAGCCGCTCGAAGCGGCGCACTACCACGGGATCACGGCGAGTGCGGGCACCGTTCATCAACTCGACACCGTGCGAGACGATGACGAAATCACGCCACCCCGCATCATGCGCGGCATCGAGAGCCGCGAGCAATTCGCGCGTCGAACAGGCAGTCAATTGCGTACTGCGGCCACGGCCGGGCAACGTCTCGAACGAGGACACCGGATACTCGTACACGCCTTCGACCAACAACGGTTGACGCAACACCGTGCCGGATGCAACACCCGAGGCCGCGGCCTCCAGATGCGGGTTGTAACTGGTGTCGAACGTCAGGCCATTGGCGGCAAGTGCGCGGAGCGTATCGAGGTTGAAACCATAGCTGCCGGCACGAAAGGCATTGATGCCGTTCACGCCCGCCTGCGCCATGAGTCGAAGACCCGTAGCAATCAGTGCGGTCTGCTCGGTACAGGTGAATTCGCGCATGAAGCGCCGCCTGGACTTGGCGGCAGGCCAGAGTGGCGGCCGCGCCTCATCGACCCATTCCGTATGCATGTGCAACTGTACTTCATGTCCGAAAGCCCGGATCAGCCCCACCAGTTCGGCGAGCGGCTCGATGCCGAAGCGCAGTGCAAACAGCGGTTCAACGAAGAACACGCCGACGAGTCCGAACGCCTGTAGGATGCGCAGCGTCAACGGCAGCGCCGCGTCGCCGTCAGGGCCATAGACATAACGCCGGAAAGCGCCGGGAAAGTCCGCTTCGAGGTTTTGCCACCCCGGACACCAGATCTCAGTGTCAACCGTAAAAAAGACATTGAGCACGTGGTGTCAGCCTCGGATCAGCGTACCGATACCCTCATCCGTGAAGAGTTCGACCAATACGGAATGCGGCACGCGGCCGTCGAGGATCAGCGCGGTCCTGACGCCGCCGCGCACCGCGTCGAGCGCGCAGCGCACCTTGGGCAGCATGCCGCCGTAAATGGTGCCGTCGGCGATCAGTTCGTCGACCTGGCGCGCGCTCAGGCCCGTCAGCAGACGTCCGCTCTTGTCGAGGATGCCCGAGGTGTTGGTGAGCAGCATGAACTTCTCGGCGCGCAGGGCCTCGGCGACCTTGCCGGCGACGGTGTCGGCGTTGATGTTGTAGGCGCGACCGTCGGGGCCGACGCCGGTCGGCGCGATCACCGGGATGAAGTCGCCCTGGATCAGCATCTGGATCACCGAGGCGTCGATCGAGGCCACCTCGCCGACGTGGCCGAGGTCGATGATCTCCGGCACGTCCATCTCCGGGGTCTTGCGGCTGTATTCCAGCTTGCGCGCGCGGATCAGCTCGGCGTCCTTGCCGGTCAGGCCCACGGCCTTGCCGCCGTGGGTGTTGATCAGGCTGACGATCTGCTTGTTGACGAGGCCGCCGAGGACCATCTCGACCACGTCCATGGTCTCGGCGTCGGTGACGCGCAGGCCGTCGACGAAGCGGCTCTCCTTGCCGAGCGCCTTCAGCAGCGAGCCGATCTGCGGGCCGCCACCGTGCACCACGACGGGGTTGATGCCGACGGTCTTCATCAGCACCACGTCGCGCGCGAAGCTCGACTGGACGTCCTCGCTCTCCATCGCGTTGCCGCCGAACTTGATGACGATGGTGCGCCCGACGTAGCGCTGAATGTAGGGCAGAGCTTCGGTCAGGACGTGGGCGACGTTGGTCGCCGCATCGGCGGTCAGGGCCATGGGATCACCTAAGGCATCAGAACGGCAGGGTCAGGTCGGGAGCGAACGTGAGCAGGGCCTGGCGTAGCCGCTGCTGTATTTTCATTAAGGTATCAAGATCCTCCGCCTCGAATCTGAAAACAAGTTGTGCGGCGGTGTTGGAGGCGCGCACCAGGGCCCAACCGGCGGGCCATTCGAGGCGCAGGCCGTCGAGCGTGAGCGCGTGCGCATCGGGGAACGCCGCGGCCGCCGCGAGCCGCGCCACCAGCGCCGCGGGGTCGGCGCAGTCGGCGCGCAGTTCGGGCGTGGCGAGCCCGGTCGGGTAGGCGGCGAACAGCGCGCTCGCCGTCCGGCCGTCGCGCGCCAGCAGGCGCGCGAGCCGCAGCCCGGCGTAGAGCGCGTCGTCGCCACCGCACCAGTCGCGAAAGCACAGGTGGCCGCTGTACTCGCCGGCGAGCGGGGCGTCGAGCTCGGCGCGCCGCGCCTTGGTCAGGCTGTGGCCGGTCTTCCACGGCTCGGGGCGCCCGCCGCGGGCGCGGACCAGGCGTTCGAGCGCGCGCGAGCACTTGACGTCGAAGACGATCGGCGCGCCCGGCTCGGTGGCGAGGATCTCGTCGGCGAACGCCATCAGCACGCGGTCGGGCCAGACGATCGTGCCGTCCTCGCACACCACGCCGAGGCGGTCGCCGTCGCCGTCGAAGGCGAGCCCCAGGTCGGCGCCGGCGCTGCGCACCGTGGCCTGCAGGTCGGCCAGGTTCGCCGGCACCAGCGGATCGGGGTGGTGGTGAGGGAAGCTGCCGTCGACCTCGCAGTAGAGCTCGATCACCTCGGCGCCGGCGCGGCGCAGCGCCGCCGGCGCGGTGCGCCCGGCGATGCCGTTGCCGGCGTCGACGACGACGCGCAGCGGCCGGGCGAGGCGGCCGATCGTCGCGTCGAGGCGCGCGAAGTAGTCGGGCAGCGGATCGAACGGCTGCTCGCGCCCGCGCCCGGCGACGAAGTCGCGCGCCGTCAGGCGCGACCACAGCGCCTGCACGCCCTCGCCGTGGATCGCCGCACCGTCGAGCAGCACCTTGAAGCCGTTGTCGGCGGGCGGGTTGTGGCTGCCGGTCACGATCACCGCGGCACGCGTCGGCAGCGCCTGCAGCGCGACCTGCACCACCGGCGTCGGCACGGGGCCGAGATCGAACACGTCGAGCCCGGTCGCCATCAGCCCCTCGCGCAGCGCCGTGGCGAGGCTCGGGCTCGAGCGCCGGCCATCGCGCCCGACCGCGATCGCGCCTTCGCCGCGCGCGCCGGCCTCGCTGCCGATGGCCTGGCCGAGGTCGTAGGCGAAGGCCGCGTTCAGCTCCCCGCCGACGCGGCCGCGGATGTCATAGGCACGAAACAGGTGGCGCATGGTTCAACGACCTCGCACGGGTGCGGCAAGAGCGCGGGGGGCCGGCACCGTCAGTGCCGCCCGGAGTGGCCGAAGCCGCCGGCGCCGCGGACGCTGTCGACGAACTGCTCGACGATCTCGAAGCGCGCGTGCAGCACCGGCACGATGACCATCTGCGCGATGCGCTCGCCGACCTCGATCGTGAACGGCGCCTCGCCGCGGTTCCACAGCGACACGAACACCTGGCCCTGGTAGTCGGCGTCGATCAGCCCGGTCAGGTTGCCGAGCACGATGCCGTGCTTGTGGCCGAGGCCGGAGCGCGGCAGCAGCACCGCGGCGAGGCCGCGGTCGGCGATGT
Organism: Plasticicumulans lactativorans; assembly: GCF_004341245.1. Classification (GTDB taxonomy): domain Bacteria; phylum Pseudomonadota; class Gammaproteobacteria; order Competibacterales; family Competibacteraceae; genus Plasticicumulans_A; species Plasticicumulans_A lactativorans. The sequence goes on from NZ_SLWY01000008.1 coordinate 40,816, forward strand.
GCATGGCGAAGCCGGTGGGGATCAGCGCGGTGGCGCCGGGCGCCAGCACCAGCGGCGCCTCCAGCGCGGCGCGCAGGTCCATGCCGGCGGAGCCGTCGGTGGCGTAGCCCGGCAGCGGGATGGACGCGCCCAGGCGCGGGTCGAGGATCTTCAACTGGATGGCGTGCATGCGGACTTCCGGCAAGGGCGCGCCCGGCCCCCGCCCACCGGGCCACCGTCGCGCGGCGCGGATTGTAACGGCCGCCGCGGCGCGCGCCACGGCGACGCTCACGCCGCGGCGTAGCGCTCGGCGATCAGTGCGACCAGCGCGCGGGCGAGCTCGCGCTTGTCGGCGAGCGGCAGTTCGCGGCTGCCACCCTCCCACAGCACGTGCAGCGCGTTGTCGTCGGCCTCGAAGCCCTTGCCGGCGCCGACGTGGTTGGCGCAGATCAGGTCGAGGCGCTTGCGCCGGCGCTTGTCCTCGGCGTAGGCGAGCACGTCGTGGGTCTCGGCGGCGAAACCGACGCAGAACGGCCGCCCGCTCGTGAGCGCGGCGACGTCGGCGAGGATGTCGGGGTTGCGCACCAGATCGAGGGTGAGCGTCTCGGCGGACTTCTTCATCTTGCGTTCGGCGGGTGCGGCGGCGCGGTAGTCGGCCACCGCCGCGGTGGCGACGAAGATGTCGTGCGCCGGCGCGCGGGCGAGCACGGCGGCGTGCATCTCGGCGGCGCTCTCGACGTCGATGCGGGCCACGCCGGCGGGCGTCGGCAGCGTCACCGGCCCCGCCACCAGCGTGACCTCGGCGCCGGCGGCGGCGGCGGCGGCGGCGATCGCGAAGCCCTGCTTGCCGGTCGAGCGGTTGGTGATGAAGCGCACCGGGTCGAGCGGCTCGCGCGTGGGGCCGGCGCTGATCAGCACGCGGCGCCCGGCGAGCACGCCGTCGGCGAAGAAGGCCGCGGCATGCGCGCGCAGCTCGAGCGCTTCTAGCATGCGCCCGGCGCCGACCTCGCCGCAGGCCTGCTCGCCGGCCGCCGGCCCCCACACCCGCACGCCGCGCGCGGCGAGCGTGGCGACGTTGACCTGCGTGGCGGGATGGGCCCACATCAGGCGGTTCATCGCCGGCGCGACGGCGAGCGGGCGGTCGCTGGCGAGGCAGAGCGTGGCGAGCAGGTCGTCGGCGAAGCCGTGCGCGAGCCGGGCGAGGAAGTCCGCCGAGGCCGGCGCGATCAGGATCAGCTCGGCCCAGCGGGCGAGCTCGATGTGCCCCATGCCGGCCTCGGCGGCCGGATCGAGCAGGTCCACCCGCACCGGACGGCCGCTCACCGCCTGCAGCGTCAGCGGGGTGATGAAGGTGGTGGCCGCGGGCGTCATCACCACCTGCACGTCGGCGCCGGCCTCCTTCAGCCGGCGCGCCAGGTCGGCGCTCTTGTACGCGGCGATGCCGCCGGTGATGCCGAGCAGGATGCGGCGTTGGGCGAGGGACATGGACGGACTCCGGCGTGGGCCTCGGCGCACTTTAGCCGGATCGCCCCGCGCCGTCGCCGGCGCCCAGCACGATGTCGTCCAGCGCCTGCGCCGGTGCCGCGACGGCCAGCGCGAGGGCAAACAAGGGCCAGCGGCCCCCTGCCAGGCAATGGCTCATGCGCACGCTCCCGTTTCCATGTCCCCGCAACGGGCACAGCGCAGTCGACCGCTTCGCGCCGCGCCGGCGCGGCGGCGTCAGTCCAGATCGGCGAGCAGCGCCGTGCGCGTGGCTTCGCCGAGGCGCAGGGCATGCCGGTAGTGGTCGTGATCGATGCCGAGCTCGACCGCCGCCCCGGCGCGCAGGGCGGCGAGCGTGCCGGCATCGAACTCGAAGCGCACGAAATGCACCGAGGCGGTCTTGTCGGCACGCTCGCGCTCGAGGTCCTCGTCGGCGATCGCCCAGACCCGCGCGCAGCCCGCCGCCTGCACCCACACGCGGTCCTCGATGCCGATCAGGCGCCCGAGCGCCTGCCGGCGCTCCTCCGGGTCGGGGTATTCGAGCATGAAGGTCGCCTTCCAGTTGCGCCCGTCGGGGATCAGCGGGTTGTAGGCCGACAGCTCCTCGGCGATGCCACCGGCCTCGAAGATGCGCTCGATGCGCAGCATCTCCTGCACCTGGTACTGGATGGTCAGGCGGTCCTCGAAGTACAGCGTCGCGTGCGGCCCGACGGCGACCTGCCGGGCCTTCTTGTGGGCCAGCACACGGGCGCGGAACTCGGGGCGCAGCTCGGCGTAGCGCTCGAGGCTGAACAGGTCCGCACGGGTGAGGGGCTTCATCGGGGGTGACCTCCGCTAGATGCCGTAGGCCTTGCGCAGCAGGCTCATCGGGTGTTCGGGGTGACGGCCGTCGTCGAGACCGTTGGCGATCTGGTGCCCGGCCATCGGGCAGTCGCTGCCGAAATGGTCGGCCTGCGCCTGCGCGACGCGGTTGAACACCGGCTTGCCGATCTTCATCGACGCCGCGTGGTACTCGCTCTTGATCGCGTAGGTGCCGTTGTGGCCCGAGCAGCGCTCGATGGTTTCGAGCGTGGTGCCGGGAATCAGCGCGAGCAGGTCGCGGCTCTTCAGCCCCAGGTTCTGCACCCGCAGGTGGCAGGGCACGTGATAGGCGACCTTGCCGAGCGGCTGCTTGAAGTCGGTCTTGAGCCGCCCTTCGCGGTGGCGCAGCCAGAGGTACTCGAAGGGATCGAAGATGTGCCGGGCGACGCGCGCGACCTCGGGGTCGTCGGGGAACATCAGCGGCAGCTCCTGCTTGAACATCAGCACGCACGAGGGCACCGGTGCGACCACGTCCCAGCCGAGGTCGATCAGCCGGATCAGCTGCGGGATGTTGACCTTCTTCATCTCGGCCACGGCGTCGAGGTTGCCGAGTTCGAGCTTGGGCATGCCGCAGCAGCGCTCGCGCTCGGCGAGGGTCACCGGGATGCCGTTGTGCTCGAACACCGCGACGAGATCCTCGCCGATGTGCGGCTCGTTGCGGTTGACGTAGCAGGTGCTGAACAGCGCCACGCGCCCCTGGGTGCGGCCGGCCTCCTGGCCGCGCGCCTGGTTGCCGCGCCGGCGCTTCAGGCGCCGGCGCAGCGGCCTGGCGGTGAACGGCGGCAGCGGCGCCTCGGGGTCGATGCCGACGAGCGTGTCCAGCGCCTTGCGCGCGAGGCGGTTGCCGTTGACCGCGTTGACCACGCCGGCGACCACCGGGATGCCGGCGAGGCTGCCGACCACCTCGGTGGAGGTCAGCACCCGGTCGCGCAGCGGCAGCCCGCCCTGCCGGTAGCGCACCGCCTTGGCCCGCAGCATCAGGTGCGGGAAGTCGATGTTCCATCCGTGCGGCGGCACGTACGGGCACTTGGTCATGAAGCACAGGTCGCAGAGATAGCAGTGCTCGGCGACCTTCCAGTAATCGGCCTTGGCGACGCCGTCGATCTCCATCGTCGCGGAGTTGTCGACCAGGTCGAACAGCGTCGGGAAGGCATTGCAGAGGCTGACGCAGCGTCGACAGCCGTGGCAGATGTCGAAGACCCGCTCCATCTCCGTCAGCAGGGCCTTTTCGTCGTAGAACGCGGGGTTCTGCCAGTCGAGGGGGTGTCGCGTGGGGGCCTCGAGGCTGCCTTCCCGGATCGGTCGCGCGGTGTCGGACATGGAACCCCCTGGGTGCCTGCGTCGGATGAGCGGGAGATGGCGGGAACCGGGGGCGGCCGGGCGCGCCGGCCGCCCCCCGCCCGGTCAGGAGCCGAGGGTGTCGAGCGCCTTCTGGAAGCGGTTGGCATGCGAACGCTCGGCCTTGGCGAGCGTTTCGAACCAGTCGGCGATCTCGTCGAAGCCCTCGTCGCGCGCGGACTTCGCCATGCCGGGGTACATGTCGGTGTATTCGTGGGTTTCGCCGGCGATCGCGGCCTTCAGGTTGTCGCCGGTGGGGCCGATCGGCAGCCCGGTCGCCGGGTCGCCGACCGCTTCGAGGTATTCGAGGTGGCCGTGCGCGTGACCGGTCTCGCCCTCGGCGGTGGAGCGGAACACCGCGGCGACATCGTTGTAGCCCTCGACGTCGGCCTTGGCGGCGAAGTACAGGTAACGGCGGTTGGCCTGTGACTCGCCCGCGAAGGCGGCCTTCAGGTTGTCTTCGGTCTGGCTTCCCTTGAGTTGCATGGACCTTTACCTCTCTCGTCTCGTTGCTCTTCGGCTTGGAGCTCGCCGTCCGCGACGACGGCGGGATGCCCGTGCGAGCACCGCCTAGACTGTAGACGGCGTTTTTGGCCATGCCATTTGAAAGTTCTATGGGCGCCATAGCCTGCGCCTAACGGACCTGCTGCACGCAGGGAGGGGATCAGGATGTCGATCAAGGACTGGCCGGCGGACGAGCGGCCGCGGGAGAAACTGCTCGCCCGCGGCGCGGGCGCCCTCTCCGACGCCGAACTGCTCGCGATCTTCCTGCGCACCGGCATTCCCGGGAAGTCCGCCGTCGCGCTCGCGCGCGAACTGCTGTCGGGCTTCGGCGGCCTGCGCCCGCTGCTCGAAGCCGAGCTCGCCACCTTCTGCACCGGCGCCGGGCTCGGCCCCGCCAAGTACGTGCAGTTGCAGGCGGTGATGGAGATGGCCCGGCGGGTGCTCGAAGCCACCCTCGCCCGCGGCGACGCGCTGACCAGCGCCGCGCACACCCGCACCTACCTGACGGCGAAGCTGCGCCACCACCCGCACGAGGTGTTCGCCTGCCTGTTCCTCGACAACCGCCACCGCGTGATCGCCTTCGAGGAGCTCTTCTTCGGCACCATCGACAGCACCTCGGTGCATCCGCGGCAGATCGTGCGCCGTGCGCTGCACCACAACGCCGCCGCGCTGATCCTCGCCCACAACCATCCCTCGGGGGTCGCCGAACCGAGCCGCGCCGACGAGCACATCACGCAACGCCTGCGCGAGGCGCTGGCCCTGATCGACGTGCGCGTGCTCGACCATTTCGTGATCGGCGACGGCGAGGCGGTGTCCTTCGCCGAACGCGGCCTGCTGTGAGGGCCGCGGGCCGCCGCCGTGCGCTTGCCTGCCCCCGGGGGCTCTGCTATAAAGCGCAGCTCTTTGTCCCGGCCCCCCGGCGCCTTGCCGTGGGGCGCGCCGCGACCGAACACCCCGGGCGCTGTGAGGCACGAGCCGGAGCCGGCCCGCCCGCATCGTCCACGCACCTGCGCACCGGCGGGTGACGAAATCGCTACGGAGGTTTTCCCGATGTCCAGAGTGTGTCAGGTGACGGGCAAGGGCCCGACCACCGGTAACAACGTCTCCCACGCCAACAACAAGACGCGGCGCCGGTTCCTGCCGAACCTGCACACGCATCGCTTCTGGGTGGAGAGTGAGCAGCGCTTCGTCAGCCTGCGTGTGTCCTCCGCCGGCATGCGCACCATCGACAAGCGTGGCATCGACGTCGTGCTGGCCGAACTGCGCGCCCGCGGCGAGAACGTCTGATCCCGGAGAGCCGCCAGCATGCGCGACAAGATCAAGCTGATTTCGACGGCCGGTACCGGCCACTTCTACACCACCACGAAGAACAAGCGGACGATGCCCGAGAAGCTCGAACTGAAGAAGTTCGACCCGGTCGTACGCCAGCACGTGGTCTACAAGGAAGCCAAGATCAAGTGAGCCGCCCCGGGCGCCACGCCGAAAAACCCGCTGCGGCGGGTTTTTTGTTGCGCGCCGCGCACCGGCGGCGATGCCTTGCATGCGCCGCCGCCGCCGCCGCATGATCCGGTCTCGCGTCGTCGTGTGGCGGCGCCGGGACATCCCATGCACCACATCTATCTCGGGCGCCAGCCGATCTACAACCGCAAGCTCGCGCTGGAAGCCTTCGAGTTGCTCTACCGCAAGAACGACGCCGATGGCAGCGCGCCGGCCGACGACGCCGCCGGCGCCTCGCGCGCGATCCTCAGCGCGCTGACCGAGGTCGGCCTGCCGAACCTGGTCGACACCCGCCTCGCCTTCATCCGCATCGCACCGCGCTTCGTGCTCGACGGCGGCCTCGACAGCGTGCAGCACGCCCAACTCGTGCTCGGCATCGCCGCCGACACCGCGCCCGACCCCGCGCTGCTGCCGCTGTTGCAGCGCCTGCGCGCGCAGGGCCGGCGCTTCGCGCTCGACCCCTACACCGACAGCCCCGGGAGCCGCACGCTGCTCGGGGTCGCCGACTTCGTGAAGCTCGACATCGCCGCCCTCCCTGAGGCCGAGCTGCGCCAGCTCGCCCCGCAGCTCAGCGCGGCGGGGGTGCGCCTGATGGGCGGGCGGATCGAGAACCGCAGCGCGCTCGAACTCTGCCAGGGACTCGGCTTCCACTACCTCCAGGGGTATTTCTTCTCGCAGCCCAAGCTGCTGCGATTTCGCACGATCGCGACGCATCAGGCCGCGATCCTGCGCCTCATCGGCGTGCTCAACGATCCCCAGTCGAGCATCCGCGAGGTCGAGGAGCTGGTCTCGCAGGACGTCTCGCTCAGCTACAAGCTGCTGCGGCACATCAATTCGGCCTACTTCAACCTGCCCAACCGCGTCGACTCGATCCGCCGCGCGGTGATCCTGCTCGGCTTCAACCAGATCAAGTCGTGGGCGACGCTGATCTCGCTCGCCAACCTCGACGCCGCGCGCAGCGACCTCACCAACACCGCGCTGGTGCGCGCCTACATGTGCGAGGAACTGGCGCGCGCGACCGGTACCGGCCGCGCCGAGACGGCGTTCACCGTCGGCCTGCTCTCGGTGCTCGACTCGCTGACGCAGGCCCCGATCGAGCAGATCGTCGCCTCGCTGCCGCTCGCCGAGGACGTGGTCGCCGCCCTCACCACCCACAGCGGTCCCTTCGGCCGCCTGCTCGCCTGCACGCTGGCCTACGAGCGCGGCGACTGGGATGCGGTCGACGCCAGCGGCCTGCCCGGACCGCGCGTCGGCGAGGCCTACCTGGGCGCCCTCGCGCTGACCCACCGCGCCACCGCGCGCATGCGCTGAAGACGCCGCCGTGCCCGAACTGCCCGAGGTCGAGACCACCCGCCGCGGCATCGCGCCGCACCTGCTCGGGCGCCGGGTGCTCGACGTCGTCGTGCGCGAGCCGCGGCTGCGCTGGCCGGTGACCGCGGCGCTCGCCGAGGGCCTGTGCGGGCAGACGGTGACCGCGGTGACGCGCCGCGGCAAGTACCTGCTGCTCGGCAACGACCGCGGCCACGCGCTGCTGCACCTGGGCATGTCGGGGAGCCTGCGCATCCTCCCCGCCGACGCGCCGGTGGGACGCCATGACCATCTCGACCTGGTGCTGGAAGGCGGCCGCTGCCTGCGCCTCACCGACCCGCGCCGCTTCGGCGCGGCGCTGTGGGCCGGGCCGGCACCCTTCGAGCACCCGCTGCTGCGGGCACTCGGCCCCGAGCCCTTCGACGCGCGCTTCGATGCCGCCTACCTGCGCACGCAGGCGCAGGGGCGCCGTGCGGCGGTGAAGACGTTCATCATGGACAGCCACGTGGTGGTCGGCGTCGGCAACATCTACGCGAGCGAGGCGCTGTTCCTCGCCGGCATCCATCCGCAGCGCGCGGCCGGGCGGGTGTCGCACGAACGCTACGGCGCGCTGGTCGAGGCGATCCGCGAGGTGCTGACGCAGGCGATCGAGGCGGGCGGGACGACGCTGCGCGACTTCGTCGGCAGCGAGGGCAGACCGGGCTACTTCCGCCAGTCCCTGCGCGTGTACGAACGCGCCGGCGCGCCGTGCCGGCGCTGCGGCACGCCGCTGCGGGCGGTGCGCCTCGGGCAGCGTTCGAGCTACTACTGCCCGCATTGCCAGCGCTGAGCGGGGCGGCCCGGACGCCCCCCTTGCGCGCAAAGGTTTTGGTGTATGTTACGCGCACTTGCCGGCCGGGCTGTCAGGGCGCGCGGCCTCTCCGGCGTCGTTCCCTCCTCCCGGACCCCGCTGCAATGAGCGAATTCGTCATCGAAGTCAAGGGCGCCACCAAGACCTACGGCAAGAACACGGTCCTCCACGGCGTCGACCTGCAGGTCAGGCGCGGCGAGTTCCTGACCCTGCTCGGCCCCTCAGGGTGCGGCAAGACCACCATCCTGCGCCTGCTGGCCGGTTTCGAAACGCCGACCTCGGGGCAGGTGATCCTCGACGGCAAGGACGTCAGCCACGACCCGCCCGAGGAACGCCACGTCAACACGGTGTTCCAGAGCTACGCGCTGTTCCCGCACATGACGGTGTTCGACAACGTCGCCTTCGGCCCGCGCATCCAGGGCGTCAACGGCGCCGACCTCGAAGGCCGGGTGATGGAGGCGCTGCGCACCGTCAAGCTCGACAGCTTCGCGCAGCGCCGCCCCGACCAGCTCTCGGGCGGCCAGCAGCAGCGCGTGGCGATCGCCCGGGCGCTGGTCAACAAGCCGCTGGTGCTGCTGCTCGACGAGTCGCTGTCGGCGCTCGACTACAAGCTGCGCAAGGCGATGCAGATCGAGCTGAAGCAGTTGCAGCGCCAGCTCGGCATCACCTTCGTGTTCGTCACCCACGACCAGGAAGAAGCCCTGTCGATGTCGGACCGCGTGGTGGTGATGAACACCGGCACGATCCAGCAGATCGGCACCCCGCGCGAGGTCTACGAGACCCCGGCGAACCTGTTCGTGGCCAAGTTCGTCGGTGAAATCAACCTGCTGGAGGCCAGCGTCGCGGCGGTGCACGGCGACGGCCGCTACACCATCGACATCCACGGCCGGCGCTTCGAGCTCGGCGCCAGGCGCAGCTTCGCGGCGCAGCAGGCGGTCAACGTCCTGGTGCGCCCGGAGGACCTGCGCATCTGGCGCGCCGGCGAGCCGCGCGCCGAGGACGTCGCCCAGACCATCGAGGCGACGGTCGAGGAAGTGATCTACAAGGGCAGCACCGTCGACCTGATGGTCCGCCTCGCCACCGGCGAGGCGCTGTCGGCGACCCAGTTCTTCAACGAGGACGATCCGGTGTTCGGCAACCTCGACTACAAGCGCGGCGAGCGCGTCGAGGTCGACTGGGTTCCCGGCTGGGAGGTGATCCTGCCCCATGACTAGGAGCCGATCGAATCCGTTCCGGCGGGTGGCCACCGGCAGCATCTTCTGGTGGCTGTTCATCTTCGCGCTGATCCCCAACGCGATGGTGGTGATGGTCAGCTTCATGCCCCGCGGCGAAACCGAGTTCGTCGAACTCGGCCTGACGCTGGAGAGCTACGGCAAGCTGCTCGACCCGCTCTACCTGCAGGTGTTCTGGGAGTCGTTCTGGCTCGCCACGCTGACCACGCTGCTGTGCCTGGTGATCGGCTACCCGTTCGCCTACATCATCGGCCGCGCGCCCAGGCACCTGCGCCCGCTGCTGGTGCTGCTGGTGATCATCCCGTTCTGGACCAGCTCGCTGGTGCGCACCTACGCGATGATGATCCTGCTCGGCACCCAGGGCGTCATCAACACTGCGCTGATCGCGCTCGGGCTGATCACGGAGCCGCTCGAACTGCTGTTCACGCCGGGCGCCGTGGTCGCCGGCCTGGTGTACACGCTGCTGCCGTTCATGGTGCTGCCGCTGTACGCCTCGATCGAGAAGCTCGACGTCCGGCTGATCGAGGCCGCGCGCGACCTCGGCGCGCGCAAGCTCACGACCTTCCGCAAGGTGATCATCCCGCTGACGATGCCGGGCATCGTCGCCGGCTGCATGCTGGTGTTCCTGCCCGGGCTCGGCATGTATTACGTGTCGGACATCCTCGGCGGCGCCAAGACCACGCTGATCGGCAACCTGATCCAGCGCCAGTTCCTGTCGGCGCGCGACTGGCCCTTCGGCTCGGCGCTGTCGGTGACGCTCACGCTGACGATGGCGCTGATGCTCTGGGCCTACGTGGTCGCCGCCCGGCGGGCGGCGCAGAAGGTGGAGGCCTGAGCGAGATGCAGCGCTATGTCAACATCGCCTATGCCACCCTGGTCTATGCCTTCCTGTATTTTCCGATCGTCATCCTGATCGTCTTCTCGTTCAACGACTCCACCTACTCGCTCGCCTGGCACGGCTTCACCTGGCGCTGGTACGAGAAGCTCGCCGACAACGACGTGCTGATCGAGGTGGCGCTCAACTCGGTCACCATCGGCGTGCTCGCCGCGAGCCTCGCCACCGTGCTCGGCACGCTCGGCGCGGTCGCGCTGTATCACTACGACTTCCTCGGCAAGCGCCTGGTGAACGGGCTGGTGTTCGTGCTGATCATGTCGCCCGAGATCGTCATGGGCCTGTCGCTGCTGACGCTGTTCGTCACCGTGCAGAAGGTGGCGGCCTTGATCAGCGAAAGCCTCGACGCCAGCCTCGGCTTCATCTCGGTGCTGCTCTCGCACGTGACCTTCTGCACGCCGTTCGTGATCGTCACCGTGCTGTCGCGCATCAACGGCTTCGACCGCCACCTGATCGAAGCCGCCAAGGACCTCGGCGCGAGCGAGTTCTACACCTTCCGCAAGGTCATCCTGCCGCTCCTGATGCCCGCCGTGGTGGCGGGCTGGCTGCTCAGCTTCACGCTGTCGATGGACGACGTGATCATCACCCAGTTCGTCAGCGGACCCGACTACGAACTGCTGCCGCTGCGCATCTACTCGATGGTCAAACGGGGTATCACGCCGGAGGTCAACGCCCTGTCGGCCATCATGTTCGTCGCCACCCTCGTGATCGTCGCGATCGCCCAAGCCCTCCTGAAGGAGAACAAGCAATGAAGAAGTTCCTGGCGGTTCTGGCCCTGCTCAGCGCGCCCGCGTTCGCGGCCGAGGAGAAGGCGCTGAACTTCTACAACTGGACCGAGTACATGCCCGACGCGGTCCTGAAGCAGTTCACCAAGGAAACCGGCATCAAGGTGCGCCAGACCACCTATGCGAGCATCGAGGAGATGTACGCGAAGCTGAAGGCCGGCGGCGGCGGCTATGACGTCGTCGTGCCCTCGGCGTACTACATCAAGCGCATGCGCGCCGAGGACATGCTCGAGCCGCTCGACCTGTCGAAGATCCCCAACCTGAAGAACTTCGACGCCAAGTACGTCGACCAGGCCTTCGATCCGGGCAACAAGTACACCGTGCCCTACCTGATGTACTCGGTCGGCATCATGGTCAACGGCGCCAAGACCGACCCGAGCAAGATCACCAAGTGGTCGGACCTGTGGAAGCCGGAGTACAAGAACCAGTTGCTGATGATGGACACGGCGCGCGAGAACTTTCAGGTCATGATGAAGGTGCTCGGCTACAAGGCCGGCGAGACCGACCCCAAGCGCATCGAGGAAGCCTACGGCAGGCTGCGTGAGCTGCTGCCGAACGTGAAGCTGTTCAACGGCGACGCGCCGCGCACCAGCTTCCTCGCCGGCGAGGTGGCCGTCGGCATCGCCTGGAGCGGCGAGGCCTACATGGGCCAGCAGGAGAACCCCAAGATCACCTACGTCTACCCGCAGGAAGGCATCATCTTCGGCATGGACACGCTGGCGATCCCGAAGGGCGCCAAGCATCCGGAGAACGCGCACAAGTTCATCGACTTCGTGTCGCGCCCCGACATCGCCGCGAAGATCAGCCAGGAGATCGGCTACGGCACGCCGAACGCCGAGGCGGTGAAGAAGCTGCCGGCGAAGTTCGCGCAGAACCGCATCGTCTTCCCGACCGCCGACGACCTGAAGAATGCCGACTACATGGAAGACGTCCCGAGCGACACGCAGAGCCTGTACGAGAAGTACTGGTCGGAGCTGAAGACCGGCAAGAAAGTCGTCGAGAAGAAGGGCTGAGCCCGCGCCTCGACGCCCGCCCGATACCCGCAACACCGGCAGCCGCGCCGCCCGTGTTGCGGGTTTTCTTTTGGCCACGCCCCGCAGGGAGGGACCGATGATGATGAAGTGGCTCGTCCTGCTGTTCGCCGTCTCGACCGGCGCCTTCGCCGCCGAGCGCACGGTGGTCGTCTACAACTGGGCCGAATACCTGCCGGACGAGGTGATCCGCCAGTTCACCAAGGAAACCGGCATCCGCGTGCGCTACTCGACCTTCGACAACAACGAGTCGATGTATGCCAAGGTCAAGAGCCTCAACGCCGGCGGCTACGACATCGTCGTGCCCTCGGCGTACTACGTCTACCGGATGCGCAAGGAGAACCTGCTCGCGCCGCTGGACCGCAGCAGACTCAGCAACTTCGACAAGCTCGACCCACGCCTGCTGGATCAGGCGCACGACCCGGGCAACGTCTACAGCGTGCCCTACCTCTGGGGCTCGTCGGGCATCGCCGTCGACGGCAAGCGCGTGGACCCGGCCACGGTGAAGCGCTGGGCCGATCTCTGGCGGCCCGAGTTCAAGGGCAAGTTGCTGCTGCTCGACGACATGCGCGACGTCTTCGGCATCGCCCTGAAGACGCTCGGCTACTCGGCGAACACGCGCAACCCCGCCGAGATCCAGGCCGCCTTCGAGAAGCTGCGCGAGCTGCTGCCGAACGTGAAGATGTTCAATGCCGACTCGCCGAAGTCCGCCTACCTCGCCGGCGAGGTCGCGGCCGGGCAGATCTGGAACGGCGAGGCGTTCATGGCCGCGCTCGAGAAGCCGAGCCTGAGCTACGTCTACCCGCAGGAAGGCGCGCTGCTGTGGATGGACAACCTGGTCATCCCGCGCAACGCCAGGAACGTCGCCGAAGCCCACGCGTTCATCGACTTCCTGCTGCGCCCCGAGATCGCGCGCCGCATCAGCGCCGAGATCGGCTACTCCAGCCCCAACAAGGCCGCGGTCGACGCGATGCCGCCGAAGCTGCGCAACAACCGCACCGTCAACCCGACCGCCGAGGACCTCGCCGGCGCCGAGTTCCAGACCGACGTCGGCGACGCCCAGGCGCTGTACGAGCAGTACTGGTCGCGCCTCAAGGCCGGCCGCTAGCCGCACCCCGCACCGGCTCCCGGCCGGCGTCGGGCGCGGCCGCTTCCAGCGCGCACATGGCCTGGAACTGCATCAGGAACACCCGGCTATCGAGCCCGGGCGCATCGCTCAGCGCCCCAGCGTGTTCAGCGGCAGCTTCAGGTAGCGCACGCCGTTGGCGGCCGGTGGCGGCAGCGCGCCGGCGCGCATGTTGACCTGGATCGCCGGGAGGATCAGCTGGGGCAGATCGAGCTGGGCGTCGCGGCGCGCACGCTCGGCGACGAAGGCGTCCTCGTCGACCCCGTCGCGGATGTCGACGTTGGCGGCGCGCGTCTCCGCCACCGTGCACACCGATGCCAGCGCGCGCGTCGTCGGCGGGTAGTCGTGGCAGAGGTGCAGGCGCGTCTGCGGCGGCAGCGCGAGCAGGCGCCGCACCGAGCGGTACAGCGCCCGCGCGCTGCCGCCGGGGAAATCGCAGCGCGCCGTGCCGACATCGGGCATGAAGACGACGTCGCCGACGAACACGCGCTCCTCGACGTGGTAGCTGACGCAGGCCGGCGTGTGCCCCGGCGTGTGCCAGACCTCGATCGTCAGCGGGCCGAGTTCGAGCCCCTCGCCGTCGGCGAGCAGGCGGTCGAACTGCGAGCCGTCGGTGCGAAACCCGGCTTCGGCATCGAAGATCGGCTTGAACAGCGCCTGCACCTCGCGCACCCCCTCGCCGATCGCGGTACACCCGCCCAGCCGCTGCTTGAGGTAGTCGGCGGCGGAGAGGTGGTCGGCGTGCACGTGGGTTTCGAGGAGCCAGTCGACCACCAGCCGCTCGCGCACGACGTAGTCGATGATCGCGTCGGCGGCGCGGGTCGCGGTGCGCGCCCCACGCGGATCGTAGTCGAGCACCGGATCGATGATGGCGCAGCGCCCGCCCGGCGCCACCAGCACGTGCGAGAAGGTGGAGGTGGACGGCTCGAAGAAGGTTTCGACGTGGCTGTGCATGCGCGCGACGCTCCGGACAGTTCGACCGATCGGTGCAAACCAAGATATTCAAACAGGGACATGCCTTCGCACGTCGCATACCGCCACCCGGCTGGCGCGACTCAGGGCGGGTCCGCCACCTCGGCGAGCCGCACGCAGTCGCCGCCCGCCGCCTGCGCCCGTTCTAGCGCGCCCAGCGCGGCCTGCCACAGCGGTGCCGCGTCGCCCGCGCCGGCGGCGAGCCCGGCGCTGAAACCGGCCACGTAGCCCAGCGCGCGCTCGCGCTGGCGTCGCTGCAGGTACTCGATGCGCAGGCGCTCGATCACCGTGAGCGCCGCGGCGGCGTCGGTTTCGGGGAGGATCAGCGCGCAGCGCAGGCCGCCGCCGGCACCGACGACGTCGGTGCGGCGCAGCCGCCGCTGCAGCCATCCGCCGAGCTCGTCGACCTCGCCGCGCCCCGCGCGCTCGCCGAAGCGGTGCGCCAGCGCCGCGGCACCGTCGGGTTCGAGCAACGCGAGGGCGAGCGTGTGGCGGTAACGCGCGCAGCGCGCGAGCTCCTGTTCCAGCCGCTCGCGCATGGCCGCATCGGCCGGGCGCACGCCCTCCGGCGCCTCGGCGATGGCCGTGCCGGCGGTCAGCAGGGCGAGGCCCAGCACGTCGCCGCCGGTGGGCGGTGCGCCGAGCCAGCCGGCCAGCGCCTCGGGCCGCAGCGGCGTGGGGAACGCCGTGAAGGCGAGCGCCGGCACCACGACCGGCACGTAGCCCTGCGCGCGCAGGGCGGCGAGCGCCGGCTCGGCGTCGGCGGGAACGGCCGCGATCAGCAGGGCGCGCGCGGCGGCGGGAGAGACTGCGGGACGATCTTCGGACACGGCGACGGATTCCCTGCCAGCGGCGCCGCCACCGTGGCGGCGCTTCGCCCGCAGAAGTATCGGCGACGCCGCCGGCGCGTGCCGCTCAGTGATCGTGCCCGCCGAAGGCGATGCGATCGACCCAGGCCATCAGCAGCGCCGACAGCACGAACACCATGTGCACGATCGCCAGCCACATCACCTGCGTGATGTCGTACTTGGGCAGGTTCATGAACACCTTGAGCAGGTGGATCGAGGAGATCGCCACGATCGAGCCGGCGAGCTTGATCTTGACCGCTCCGGCGTCGATCTTGCCGAGCCAGGCCGGCTTTTCCGTGTCGTGCCCGACGTCGATGCGGGACACGAAGGTTTCGTAGCTGGACAGCATCACCATCACCAGCAGGTTGGCGACGAGCACGAAGTCGATCAGCGACAGGATGCCGAGCAGCAGCTCCGACTCGCTCAGCACCATCACCTGCTGGAACAGGTGGGTGATCTCCAGCAGCGCCTTGCCGGCGAACAGCAGCAGCACCGCCGCGAGGCCGAGGTACAGCGGCACCAGCAGCCAGCGGCTGCCGAAGATCAGGGTTTCGATCGCGCGTTCGAGCATGACCGGAATCTCCGAAGGCTAGGGGGAAAGCGGTTGGTGTCGCGGCGGTGGCCGTCGGCAGGCGGGCGCGAGCAAGCGAAGGGCCCCGTGCGGGGCCCTCTGGGACGACGGCGGCGACGCGCCGCTCAGCCGGAGGAAGCGCTCAGGCGCTGGTACTTGGCCTGCAGCTCCTCGCGGGTCTCGCGGTGCTCGGGATCGAGCGGAATGCAGTCGACGGGGCACACCAGCTGGCACTGCGGCTCATCGAAATGGCCGACGCACTCGGTGCACAGCTTGGGGTCGATCACGTAGATTTCCGGCCCCACCGAGATCGCGCCGTTCGGGCACTCCGGCTCGCACACGTCGCAGTTGATGCATTCGTCGGTGATCATCAGCGCCATGGTCAAATCCTCCGGGTACGGGAGCGCTCGCCCGCGTCAGGTGCGGACGGCGGCGCCGAACTTCGCGTTGAGCGCTTCCTGCACCAGCGGGTTGACGAACGCCGAGATGTCGCCGCCGAACTTCGCCACCTCGCGCACCAGCGTCGAGGAGATGAACGAGTACTGCTCGGCGGGCGTCAGGAACACCGTTTCGATCCCCGGATGCAGGCGCCGGTTCATGCTGGCGAGCTGGAATTCGTACTCGAAGTCGGAGACCGCGCGCAGGCCGCGCAGGATCACGTTGGCGCCGATCGTCTTCGCGAAGTTCACCAGCAGCACGTCGAAGCCGCACACCTCGACGTTCGGCAGGTCGGCGAGGACGATGCGGGCGTGCGCCACGCGCTCGTCCAGCGTGAACAGCGGGCTCTTGCCGGGGTTGGCGGCGACGGCGACCACCAGCCGGTCGAACATGCGCGCGCCGCGCTCGACGAGGTCGACGTGGCCGTTGGTGAGGGGATCGAAGGTTCCCGGATACAGGGCGGTTACCGTCATGCGCGAGGATCCGGCAGGTTCGAAGTGACGGGATTATGGGCGTGGGTTTTGACGCAGATCAAGGCGACCCGCCGGGCGGCGGCAGCGCCAGCCGGTAGCCCACCTGGCCGGCGCGCTTGTCGCGCAGCAGCGTCCAGGCGGGTGGCAGCGCCGGCGCCGGCAGCTCGGACTCGACGTAGACGCGGGCGTCGGCGGCGAACCAGCCGCCCGCGTCCAGCTGCGCGCAGGTCGGCGCGAGCAGCCCGAGGCCGAACGGCGGGTCGAGGAAGACGACGTCGAAGGCCCGCGCCGGGCCGGCGAGGTAGGCCAGGGCGTCGCCCGCCACGACCTGCCCGTCGGCGCCGGCCCCCAGGTGCGCGAGATTCGCCTGCAGCGCACGCGCCACGGCACGCTGGCGCTCGACGAACACCACCTCGGCGGCACCCCGCGACAGCGCCTCGAACCCCAGCGCGCCGCTGCCGGCGAACAGGTCGAGGCAGCGCGCCCCGGCGATGCGCGGCGCCAGCCAGTTGAACAGGGTTTCGCGTACCCGGTCGGGCGTCGGGCGCAGACCCTGAGCGTCGGGGAAGGCCACGCGACGTCCGCGCCAGCGTCCGCCGATGATGCGCAACTGGTTGTCGGCCAAGCTCCCGCCTCCACGCTGCCCGGCCGGCGGCGGCCGGCTATGGTGTGCCGGGGGCGGATGATACGATCTGCGCCCCGCCCCGACACCCTCGTCGTTTCCCGGTAAGCCGCCATGTCCAGCGCCCGCGACCCCGCCCCGCCCACCGAGACCTCGTGGCTCGCACGCCTGCGCAGCCGCCTCGGCAAGACCCGCGCCGGCCTCACCGACGGCCTCGCCACGCTGTTCCTGGGACGCAAGGCGCTCGACGCCGAGCTGCTCGAGGAGCTCGAAACCCGCCTGCTGCTCGCCGACGTTGGCATCGAGGCCACGCAGACCATCATCGAGCGGCTCGGCGAGCGGGTGTCGCGCCGCCAGCTCAGCGACGGCGCGGCGCTGATGGCGGCCCTGCGCGACGAGATGTGCGCGCTGCTCGCGCCGGTCGCGGTGCCGCTCGTGCCCGACCCGGCGCGGCGGCCGTTCGTGCTGCTGATGGTCGGCATCAACGGTGCCGGCAAGACCACCACCATCGGCAAGCTCGCGCAGCGCTTCCTCAGCGAGGGCCGCAGCGTGATGCTCGCCGCCGGCGACACCTTCCGCGCCGCGGCGGTCGACCAGTTGCAGGTCTGGGGCGAGCGCAACGGCGTGCCGGTGATCGCCCAGCCGAGCGGCGCGGATGCCGCCTCGGTGATCTTCGACGCGATGACCGCCGCGCGCGCGCGCGCCACCGAGGTCCTCATCGCCGATACCGCCGGGCGCCTGCACACGCAGCACAACCTGATGGAAGAGCTGCGCAAGATCAAACGGGTGATGGGCAAGGCCGACGCCAGCGCTCCGCACGAGACCCTGCTCGTGCTCGACGCCGGCACCGGCCAGAACGCGCTCGCCCAGGCCGTGCAGTTCCACGAGGCGATCGGCCTCACCGGGCTGGTGCTGACCAAGCTCGACGGCACCGCCAAGGGCGGCATCGTCTTCGCCATCGCCCGCCGCCTCGGCCTGCCGATCCGCTACATCGGCGTCGGCGAAGGCCTCGACGACCTGCGCCCGTTCGAGGCCGCGACCTTCGTCGACGCGCTGCTCGGCGACACCGGCCACGCTTGAGCCCACCGCCGCGTGCGGGCCTGCACGGAACCCCGGCGTGTTTTGGCACTCTGAGGGAGCGAGTGCTAGACTTGACACGCTTTCGAAGAGGGGGGCATTCCATGACTCAAGCGCTGGTTCCCAAGCTCACGCATCTGCCGGTCGCCCGCGGCGACCTCGACGGCTACATCCAGGCGGTGGGCGGGATTCCGATGCTCGAAGCCGAAGAGGAACAGCTCTTCGCGCGCCGGCTGAAGGAGCACAACGATCTCGAAGCCGCGCGCGCGCTGATCGTGTCGCACCTGCGCTTCGTCGTGCACGTCGCGCGCGGCTACACCGGCTACGGCCTGCCGCTCGCCGACCTGATCCAGGAAGGCAACGTCGGCCTGATGAAGGCGGTGAAGCGCTTCGACCCCGACCACGGCGTGCGCCTGGTGAGCTTCGCGGTGCACTGGATCCGCGCCGAGATCCACGAGTTCATTCTGCGCAACTGGCGCATCGTCAAGGTCGCGACCACCAAGGCGCAGCGCAAGCTGTTCTTCAACCTGCGCAGCTCGAAGAAGCGCCTGGGCTGGTTCTCGCGCGAGGAGGTCGAGTCGGTCGCCAGGGACCTCGGCGTGTCGCCCGAGGCGGTGCTGGAGATGGAATCCCGCCTGGCCGGGCAGGACGTGTCGTTCGACCCCGCGCCCGAGGATGACGACGGCGGCGGCGTCGCGCCGGCCGCCTACCTGCAGGATGCGCACGCCGATCCGGCGCTGCAGGTCGAGCGCGAGGACTGGGAGGCCAAGACCGGCCGCCACCTGCTCGCGGCGCTGGAAAACCTCGACACCCGCAGCCGCGACATCCTGATGCGCCGCTGGCTCGACGAGCGCAAGCCCACGCTGCACGAGCTCGCCGCCGAGTACGGCGTCTCCGCCGAGCGCATCCGCCAAATCGAGGCCGCCGCGATCAAGAAGCTCAAGTCCGCGCTGCCGGCCCGCTGAGGCCGGCGCCACGACTCCCCGCGGCCCGCGGCGGTCCCCCGCCCGCGGGCCGCATGCTTTCCGCCCCGGCTCGCCGATAATGGGTGCCCCGCGCCCTGCCGGACGTCGCCCGCATGAGCCCCACACCGCCCCTCCACCTGATCGTGCGCCTGTGCTACCGGCTCGACGATTCGGCCCGCTACCGCCGCTGCAAGCGCTTCGCCTACGACCTGCTGGAGAACCCCGACTCGCCGCTGCGCCCGTACGTCGACGTGACGATGTGCCTGCTGATCCTCGCCACCGTGTTCCTGATGATCTACGAGGTCCGCCACCCGCTCGGCGAGCTGGCGCGCGGCTTCGAGGATGCCGTGATCGGCGTGTTCATCGTCGAATACCTGGCGCGCGGCTGGCTCTATTCCGACGTCCGCCGCAGCGTGATCGAGGCCCACGAGGAGGCCGAGTTCCTCGGCATCCGCCTGCAGCTGCGCCCGGTGCTCGCGCGCGTGCTGCGCCGCAAGTGGGACTACGCGCGCTCGCCGCTCGCGATCATCGACCTGCTGGCGATCCTGCCGAGCTATCGCCCGCTGCGGATGCTGCGCTTCTTCCTGCTGTTCCGCGTGTTCAAGCTGTTCCGCTACACGCGTGCGATCAGCGAATTCGCCAAGGTGCTGGCCGAGAAGCGCTTCGATCTCTACACCCTGGCGATGTTCATCGGCTTCGTCCTGTTCGCTGCCTCGACCGCGATCTACATCTTCGAGGCCCACGTCGAAACCAGCCACATCAACACCCTGTTCGACGCGGTGTACTGGGCGGTGATCACCCTGTTCACCGTGGGCTACGGCGACATCACGCCGAAGACGCCCGAAGGCCGCCTGGTGGCGATGCTGCTGGTGGTCACCGGGGTGGCGGTGATCTCGCTGTCGACCTCGATCGTGGTCACGGCCTTCGGCGAGAAGATGCAAGCGCTGCGCGACCGGCGCGTGTTCGCCGACGTCGACAAGCTGCGCGACTACGTGATCGTCTGCGGCTACGGGCGCGTCGGCGAGATGGTGGTGGCGCGCCTCGCCGAGCAGAAACGGCCGTTCGTGATCGTCGACAAGCTCGCGCCGAACATCGCCCGGGCCAAGGCGTGCGGCCACCTGGCGCTGTGCGAGGACGCCACCCAGGCCGAGGTGCTCGCCAACCTCGGCATCACCCGCCACGCCGGCAGCATCCTGTGCATCACCGGCGACGACATCACCAACACCTACATCACCTTGAGCGCGCGGCAGATGAACCCCCGCCTCAGCGTGATCTCGCGCGCCAACCGCGCCGAGACCATCCACAAGCTGCGCCTCGCCGGCGCCACCCACGTGGTGATGCCCTACGAGGTGGTGGGGCTGATGGCCGCCGAGTACATCCACCAGCCGGTGGCCTCGACCGCGCTCGCCGGCATCCTCAGCGGCGAGCGCGGCATGTCGATCGACATCGTCGCCGTGCCGCCGCGCTCGATGCTCGCCGGGCAGCGCATCGGCGCGATCGCCCTCGCCCGCCACAAGCTCACGCTGCTCGGCGTGCTCACCGGCGTCGACGGCGGCGCGCAGCGCGACGTGCGCGGCGCGATCGAGCTGCGCGCGAGCCTGCAGGGGCGGCGCTTCTGCTTCAACCCGCCGCCCGACTTCAGCCTCTGCGCCGAGGACCTGCTGGTGGTGCTGGGGCGCAGCGTCAGCATCGAGCACTTCCGCGCCCAGGTGGAAGGCAGCGCGCTGCACGCCGGGGCGGGCGCGTGAAGCCGCGGCGCATCGGCCTGTTCGGCTACGCCAAGCTCGGCATGGAGGTCGCCAACCACCTGTGCCGCACCGGCTGCGAGCTGCTGGTGGTCGACCGCGACGACGGCAACCTCGCCCGCGCCGCCGAGCGCGGCCTGCAGACGCTCAAGTGCGACTACACCGACGACCTCGAACTCGCCCGCGCCGGGGTCGGGGGCGGCCTCGACCTGATCTTCGTGCTGCTGCCCGAGGACGCCGAGAACGTCTTCCTCACCATCTCGGCGCGGGCGCTGGCGCCGCGGCTGACCATCGTCGCGGTCAGCGACTCGCCCGGCTCCGCGGCCAAGCTGCTCGCCGCCGGCGCCGACAAGGTGATCGACCCCTTCGAGATCGCCGCACGCCGCATCACCGACCTGATCCGCAAGCCGCTGGTCGTCGACATGCTCGACCAGACGGTGTTCGGCCAGGCCGACCTGGAGCTCGCCGAGGTCGAGGTGCTGCCGGGCAGCGGCCTGGCGGGGCTCGCCCTGGGCGCGGTCGACCTGCGCGAGGGCTACGAACTGGTGGTGATCGGCGCGGTGGTCGACGGCGCCGAGCGCCACCTGCGCTTCGCCGCCGAGGACGCCGGCTACCGGCTGCGCCGCGGCGACGTGCTGCTGGTGGCCGGGCCGAGCGGCGACGTGGTGCGCTTCCGCGCCGATTTCGCCCCGCCGCGGACCGACGGGCAGCGCTGACGCCGCGCCCTCACTCGCCGCGCAGGCGCGCGAGCACGCCGGCGTCGGGGTAGCCGTCGGGCACCAGCCCGGCCACCTGCTGGAAGGCCCGCGTCGCCCGGCGCGTGCGCTCGCCGGCGAAACCGTCAGGGGTACCGGGGTCGAAGCCGCGCGCCGCGAGGCGCGTCTGCAGCTCGCGCACCTCGGCCGGGGCGAGCGGTGGCAGGTGGCGCGG
This sequence comes from Plasticicumulans lactativorans, assembly GCF_004341245.1. Classification (GTDB taxonomy): domain Bacteria; phylum Pseudomonadota; class Gammaproteobacteria; order Competibacterales; family Competibacteraceae; genus Plasticicumulans_A; species Plasticicumulans_A lactativorans. The sequence continues at coordinate 62,342 of NZ_SLWY01000008.1, forward strand.
CCAGGCGGCGACGAACGGCCCGGCGCCGGCGATGCGGTCGGCCAGGTGGCTGACCGCCAGCACGTAGGACAGCGCGTTGTTGTACTGGCGCAGCACGCTCAGGTTGCCGGTGACCAGGAACACCGGCCCCGCGCGCCCGACCGGCGCCAGCAGCGCCGCCTCGCCCTGCGCCGGCCAGGCCCCGCCGTCGGCGCGCGCCACGCCGAGCGCGGCCCAGCGCGCCAGCGGCTGCGCCCGCTCCGGCTCCACCGCGGCCCAGTCGAAGCCGGCCGGCAGGCGCACCTCCCAGCCCCAGGGCTCGCCGCGCCGCCAGCCCGCATCGGCCAGGTAGTGCGCGGTCGACGCGAAGGCGTCCGGCAGGCTGCGGAACAGGTCGCGGCGCCCGTCGCCGTCGCCGTCGACGGCGTGCGCGAGCCAGGTGCTCGGCATGAACTGCGTCTGCCCCATCGCCCCGGCCCAGGAGCCGCGCAGTTGCGCGGCGGTGGCGTCGCCGCGGTCGATCAGCTTGAGCGCGGCGATCAGCTCGTCGCGGTAGAAGTCGCTGCGCCGGCCGGCGAAGGCGAGCGTGGCGAGCGCGTCGGGCACCGGCGTGCGGCCGAGGTTGCCGCCGAAGTCGGTCTCGATGCCCCAGATCGCGACGACGACCTCGGCGGGTACGCCGTAGCGCGCCTGCGCCGCGTCGAGCGCCGCGGCGTGGCGCGCGCGCAGGGCCTGGCCGCGCGCCACGCGGGCGTCGTTGACGGCGTTGTCGAGGTAGTCCCACAGCGGACGGGTGAACTCCGGCTGGCGGCGGTCGAGCACGAGCAGCTCGGGCAGCCGCCGCAGCCCCGGCACCACCGCCTGCACGGTCGCCGCGGAAACCCCGGCGGCCTGCGCCGTCACCGCGAAGTCGCGCTTCCAGCCGGCGAAGTCGGTGGCGGCGACGCGCTCGTCGGCACCGCCCGACGGCGGCGTGCCGGCGCAGGCGGCGAGCAACAGGAGCGGCAGGCAGGCGAGCACGGGCGAGCGGCGCAACGACATGCGGGGGTGACTCGGGTGGCGGCAGGGGGGCGCTAGCGTCGCACGATCCGCCCCCCGGCCGCAGCCCTCCCCCACGCCTTCGCGGCGCACGCGGGGTGCGCCTCACATGCCGAGGTAGGCTTCCTTGACGCGCTCGTTCTCCAGCAGCCGCGGGCCGGCGTCGGAGAGCACGATCTCGCCGGTCTCGATCACGTAGCCGGTGTCGGCGATCGACAGCGCCGCGGCGGCGTTCTGCTCGACGAGGAAGATCGTCATGCCCTGGCCGCGCAGCTCGCGCACCACGGCGAAGATCTCCTCCACCAGCAGCGGCGCGAGGCCCATGCTGGGCTCGTCGAGCAGCAGCAGCTTCGGGCGCGCCATCAGCGCGCGGCCGATCGCGAGCATCTGCTGCTGGCCGCCCGACAGCGTGCCCGCCGGCAGCCTGCGCTTCTCCTTGAGGATCGGGAAACGCGCGTAGACCTTCTCGAGGTCGGCGGCGACGCCGACCTTGTCCCTGGCGTGCAGGAAGGCGCCGAGCAGCAGGTTGTCCTCGATCGACAGCGGGCCGAACACCTGCCGCCCCTCCGGGCTCTGGCTGATGCCGCGCACCACGCGCCGGTCGGCGCGCTCGCGGGTGATGTCGACGCCGTCGAACAGGATCTGCCCGCCGGAGGCCGGCTGCAGGCCGGAGATGGTGCGCATCAGCGTGGTCTTGCCGGCGCCGTTGGCGCCCACCAGCGCCACCAGTTCGCCGGCGCGCACTTCGAGGTCGATGCCGCGCAGCGCCTGGATGCGCCCGTAGTGGCTGGTCAGGCCGCGGATGGCGAGGACCGGCTGGACCTCGGCGCGCGCCACCGGGCGCGGCGGCACGTCGCTCGCGCCGAGCCCGAACGGCGCCGGGGCGAGGTGCACCAGCCGCGTGTGCAGCGCGCGGAACTCGGCCCTGACCTCGTCGCCGAACAGCGGGTCGTCGTTGGCGGCGAAGGCGCGGTCGATCTCCGCCCAGTCGATCGTGGTCAGGCGCTGCTCGGCGAGCGGCATCAGCTCGCGCTCCTCCAGCGCCATGTGGCTGCGGCTGAGCTGCACGTAGCGGGTGAGGCGCTCGAGGAACTCGTCACGCGCCGGCGCGCCGAGCTCGGCGAAGCGCTGCAGGCTCTGCGACAGCTTCTCCATCGCGCGCGGCCCCTCGCGGTGGTGGTGTTCGAGCTCCTCGATCAGCGCGTTGGCGGCCGGGTCGCGGGCGCGCAGGGCCTTGAACAGGTACTCGTCCTCCTTCGGGTGGTGCAGGCGGTCGCCGAACGACATCAGGTACTCGAACACCGACTCGAACAGCTCGACGTCGGGACGCGCGTCGGCGTCGGCGGCGAGCTCGTCGCGCAGGCGCTCGAGCAGGTCGAGCAGGCGGGTCATCGAGACGTGCTCGTTACGGATGATGCGTAGCGCTTCCATCAGGCGGCCCCCAGGTAGGCGGCGATGACGTCGGGGTTGGCGCGCACCTCGGCGGGCGTGCCTTCGGCGAGCTTGCGTCCGTAATCGAGCACCAGGATGTGATCGGAGATGTGCATGACCAGCTTCATGTCGTGCTCGACCAGCACCACGGTGATGCCGGTGGCGGCGATCTTCTGGATCAGCTCGTCGATCTCCACGGTCTCCTTCGGGTTGAGCCCCGCGGCGGGTTCGTCGAGCAGGAGGATGCGCGGCTCGGCGGCGAGCGCGCGGGCGATCTCCAGGCGCTTCAGCACGCCGTAGGAGAGGCTGTTCGCCTGCGCCCTGACGTGCTTGCCGCAGCCGACGAACTCCATCAGCCCGGCGGCGTGCTCGCGCGCCGCGGCGTCGCCGCGGGTGATCGCCGGCAGCCGGAACATCGCCTTGAAGAAGCTGCGGTCGAGGTGCAGGTGGCGCCCCACCAGCACGTTCTCGAGCGCGCTCATGTTGAAGCAGATCTGCAGGTTCTGGAACGTGCGGTTCATGCCGCGCGTGGCCAGCACGTCGGGGCGCATGCCGCCGATCTCCTCGCCGTCGAGGCGGATCGAGCCGGCGCTGGGCGTGTAGACGCCGGTGATCAGGTTGAACAGCGTGGTCTTGCCCGCGCCGTTCGGGCCGATCACCGAGTGGATCGAGCCCTTGGCGACGCTGAAAGAGACGTCCTGCACCGCCTTGACGCCGCCGAAGGTCTTCGACAGCCCCGCCACTTCGAGCATCGCGCTCATCGTGCACCCCCGGTGAAGCGCGCCTGCAGACTGGGCACCAGGCCGCGCGGCATGAAGATCATCGACGTCATCAGGATCAGGCCGAACACGACCATCTCCCAGTCCTCCAGGCCCGACAGCACCTGCGGCAGCAGCGTCAGCAGCGCCGCGCCGACCACCGCGCCGAAGGTGGAGGCCATGCCGCCCACCACGACCATGGTCACGAACTCCACCGAGTGCATGAAGCTCGCCTTGTCCGGGGTGATGAAGGCGCCGTAGTGCGCGGACAGCGAGCCGACCAGCGTCGCGAACACCGCCGAGACCACGAACACCAGCACCTTGTAGCCGGTGGTGTCGATGCCGGCGACCTGCGCGGCCACCTCGGAACCGTGCACCGCGCGCAGCGCGCGGCCGACCGGCGAGTCGATGATGTTCAGCGCCACCCACACCGCGAACACCAGCAGCACGGCGAACACCCCGTACCAGGTCTGCTCGCCGTACAGGCGCAGGCCGAAGACCTCGAAGTCGGGCACCACCATGCCGTCGGGCCCGCCGGTGAGCCACGACTCGTTGGTGATGACGATCGACACGATCATGCCGAGGCCGAGCGTGGCCATCGCCAGGTAGTGGCCCTTGAGGCGCAGGATCGGCCGCGCCACCACGTAGGCGAGCAGCGCCACGCCGACGCAGGCGACGAGCAGCGCGGCGAGCGGCGGCCAGCCGTAGTTGGCGGTGAGCACCGCCGAGACGTAGCCGCCCAGGCCGAAGAAGCCGGCATGGCCCATCGAGATCTGCCCGGCGTAGCCGATCAGCAGGTTGAGGCCGACGGCGACGATGGCGTTGATGGCGATGCGGTTCGCCACGTCGAAGTAGAAATTGTTGGGCAGCGCGAGCGGCAGCAGTGCGAGCACCAGCGCGAGCACGCCCAGCCCGGTCCAGCGGGAGTTGGCGAGGTTCATGTCAGACGCGCTCCGTTCCGCGCTTGCCGAACAGGCCGTTCGGCAGGAAGAAGAGGATCAGGAAGATCAGCACGAAGGCCACGGCGTCCTTGTAGCTCGACGAGACGTAGCCCGCGGTCATGGTCTCGGCCACGCCGAGCACCAGGCCGCCGACCACCGCGCCGAGGCCGTTGCCGAGCCCGCCGAGCACCGCCGCGACGAAGCCCTTGAGCCCCATCATCAGGCCCACGTCGTACGAGGTCGGGGCGATCGGCGCGATCAGGATGCCGGCCACGGCGCCGAGCAGCGCCGACAGCGCGAACGAGAGCATCAGCATGAACTTGACGTTGATGCCGACGAGCTGCGCCGCACCGCCGTTGAACGCCGTGGCGAGCATCGCCTTGCCGAGCAGCGTGCGGTTGAAGAACCAGCCGAGCGCGACCACCACGACCAGGCTCACGCCCATCACCCACAGGCTCTGCGGCAGGATCGCCGCGCCCAGGAACTGGATCGGCGTATCGCCCGAGAACGGCGCGAGCGCGTGGAACTTCTTGTCCCACACCACCTGCGCCAGCCCGCGCAGCGTCAGCGACGCACCGATGGTGATGATGATCAGCGTCACCACCTCGGCCTTGCCGGCGGGCTCGACGGCGAACTTCTCCAGCGCGATGCCGACCGCGACGGCCAGCGCCATCGCCAGCACGATCGCCAGCGGCAGCGGCACACCCGCCGCGAGCAGCGAGACGGTGGCCATGCCGCCGATCATCATGAATTCGCCCTGCGCGAAATTGATGACGTGGCTGGCGTTGTAGATGATCGTGAAGCCGAGGCCGGCGAGCGCGTAGGTCGCGCCCACCGTGATTCCCGACAGCAGGAACTGCATGAAATCGGACATGGTTCGTCTCCCCGCCGTGCGGGTGGGTCGAAAGAGGTCCTGCGCCGCGCTTGCGCGCGCAGGGCCGGTTCCGGGGTCGCGCGCGCTCAGCGGCGACCGCTCACGCCCCCGGCGCGGGCGCGCGCGGGCGCCGTGGTGCAGGCACCGGGGGCTGACGTGGGCGCAGGGGCAAAGGGCCCGAGGCGGGCAGGCGGCAGGCTCATGGTGTTTCTCCTCAGGTCGCGCTCCCGCCGCGGCGGCGGCGGGAAGGCCCGGTGCGGGGCACCGCCCGGGCTTCTCGTATGCGGTCCGGCGGGCCGCTCAGGGCACCAGCGTCCAGTTGCCGTTGCGGATCTCGAGCATGCGGAAGGCGCTGAGATCGAGGCCCATGTGGTCGCTCGGCGACATGTTCACGACCCCACCGGTGCCGACGTAGCCCTTGGTGGATTCGAGCGCCGCGCGCACCTTTTCCTTGTCGGTCGAACCGGCGCGCTTGATCGCGTCGACAGCGAGCATCAGGCCGTCGTAGGCGTGCCCGCCGAAGGTCGAGACGTCCTCGTTGAACTTGGCCTTGAACTCGCGGGTGTAGTCGACCACCACCGGCTTCTGCGGATCGTTGCCGGGGAGCTGGTCGGCCACCAGCAGCGCCGAGGCGGGCAGGCGCACGCCTTCGGCGGCAGCGCCGGCGAGCTGCAGGAACTCCTTGGACGCCACGCCGTGCGACTGGTACTGCGGCAGCTTGATGTCGAGCTGGGCGACGTTCTTGGCGACGATCGCCGGGCTCTGGCCGAGGCCGAACACCAGCAGCGCCTGCGCCGCGCTGCCCTTGACCTTGGCGAGCTGCGCGGTCATGTCGGTGTCCTTCGGCCCGTAGGTTTCGTCGACGGTGATCTCGACACCCAGCTTCGGTGCCACCGCGACGCACTGCTCGCGCCCCGACTTGCCGAAGCCGCTGGTCTCCGACACCAGCGCGACCTTGCTCAGGCCGCGCTTCTTGACGTCCTCGAACACCTTCTCGCAGGCCATCCTGTCGGTGTGCGGGGTCTTGAAGACCCACTTCTTCACCGGGTCGATGATCACCACCGCACCGGCCAGCGAGACGAACGGCACCCCGGCGCGCTCCACCAGCGGCACGGCGGCCATGGTGCCGCCGGTGGTGGTGCCGCCGACGATGACATCGACCTTGTCGTCCTCCAGCAGGCGCTTGACGAAGGTGTTCGCCTTAGCGGCGTCGCCGGCGTCGTCGTAGTGCACGAGTTCGAGCTTGCGCCCGAGCACGCCGCCGGCAGCGTTCAGCTTGTCGACGTACAACTGCAGCGTCTTCAGCTCCGGGTCGCCGAGGAAGGCGGCCGGTCCGGTCACGGACAGGAACGAACCGATCTTGATCGGTCCCTCCGCGGCGAGCGCCGCCGACAGGCACCCCAGGGAGGCGGCGAGGACGAGCGCGCTGCGGCGCATACGCGATTGCTTCATGGACGTTGCTCCTTCGGTGTTGGTGGACCGTGCCGGCCGCTGCCTGTCACGGGCAATATCGTTTTAAACTTTTTGTTTTTATTTTCATTCAGCGTGTTACAGACTGAATTTATATTTTCATTTGAAACCATTCCGCGCCGCTTGGCAAGCCCCGCGCGCCCGGCGCACGCCAATACTAGGCAGTGCCGGATCGGGCCACAGGCGCCCGCCCCCGCCGGCGCCGGAACCGCCCTCCGCGCCGGCGCCGGCCACCTTCCCGCCGGCCGTGGTGGTGACGCCGCTCCTGCGCGTCACCCGCTGACGGGTCGCTCCTGATCAAGATCAATGAAAGCGACACATCATTGTGCGTTGACGACAAAATTAGTGTGTCACTTTAAACAAGTCAATAGCTAGATTCAGCCTGATACGCTAAACCGTCACCGCCAGCGTGTGGCAGACACACAGGTTTTCGCGTATCACGATCGCGGCTACCATAGGCGCACCCGGCCCGACCCGCTGTCGGTGGCAGAGACGCCCGCCCGCATGCCCGAACTGATCCCCCGCCTCATCGAAAACTTCCGCGAGAACAAGCCGGTGCGCGCCGGATCGCTGATCATCACGATCTTCGGCGACGCCATCGCCCCGCACGGTGGCACGGTCTGGCTCGGCAGCCTGATCAAGCTGTTCGAGGCCTTCGGCCTCAACCAGCGGCTGGTGCGCACCTCGGTGTTCAGGCTGTCGCAGGAAGGCTGGCTCAGTGCCGAGCAGGTGGGGCGGCGCAGTTACTACAGCCTCACGCAGAGCGGCCGGCGGCGCTTCGAGAGCGCCTTCCGCCGCATCTACTCGGCGCCGGCGACGCAGTGGAACGGGGAGTGGTGCCTGGTCTTCGCCGGGCATTCGGCGCTCGGCGCGACCGAGCGCGAGAAGCTGCGCCGCGAGCTGACCTGGCAGGGCTTCGGCATGCTCGCGCCGGGGGTGCTCGGGCATCCGGCGATGGACGCCACCGACATCCTGGCGACGCTGCAGGAGCACGCGGTCCAGGACAAGGTGGTGGTGATGCGCGCGCACGGCATGACCGAGCTCGGCGGCCTGCCCCTGCACGAGCTGGTGGCCGAGTGCTGGCACCTCGACGAGCTCTCGCAGGCCTACCGCGACTTCCTCGACCGCTACCGGCCGATCCTGCGCCAGCTGCAGGGCGTGGAGGCGCTCGAACCGCTCGACTGCCTGCTGGTGCGCACCCTGCTGATCCACGACTACCGGCGCGTGCTGCTGCGCGACCCGCAACTGCCCGACGAGCTGCTGCCGGCGGACTGGGCCGGCACCGCGGCGCGCCTGCTCTGCCGCAACCTCTACCGGCTGACGCAGGAGCCCGCCGAGCGCTACCTGCTCGCCAACCTCGAAACCGCCGACGGCCCGCTGCCGGAGGCCGCGCCCTACTTCTACAACCGCTTCGGCGGCCTGTGAGGCCGACCGCGGGCCACGTCCGGGAACCCGCCCCGCATCCGCGCGGTCGCCATCGGCGTACACCCTGCGTGCGCCGGCCACGGCCGACGGCGATGACCGGCGCAGTCGACAGGTGTCTCCGACCCGGCGCGCACGCGCCGGCCGCGACGCCGCCGCCCCTTACCGAGGGAACCCGCGATGCACGACGTCCTGCCCCGCCTGCGCGCGAGCGCCTTCCCGGCGCTCACGCGCGCGCGCCTGGAAACCCTGCAGGTCAACCTGGGCTACCGCTGCAACCAGGCCTGCCTGCACTGCCACGTCAACGCGGGCCCGAAGCGCACCGAGCAGATGGACCGCGCCACCGTCGACGCCGTGCTCGAACTGCTCGACGCGAGCGGCGCCCGCAACCTCGACATCACCGGCGGCGCCCCCGAGCTCAACCCGCACTTCCGCCACCTGGTGTGCGCCGCGCGCGCGCGGGACGTGCAGGTGATGGACCGCTGCAACCTGACGATCCTGCTCGAACCCGGCTTCGAGGACCTCGCGGCGTTCCTCGCCGCGCAGGGCGTGCACGTCGTCGCCTCGCTGCCCTGCTACCTGGAAACGAACGTCGACGGCCAGCGCGGCGACGGCGTGTTCGCCAGGAGCATCGCCGCCCTGCAGCGCCTCAACGCCCTCGGCTACGCCGCTGCCGACACGCGGCTCGAACTCGACCTGGTCTACAACCCCACCGGCCCCTACCTGCCGCCGCCGCAGGCCGCGCTCGAGGCCGACTACCGGCGCGAACTCGGCGTGCGCCACGGGGTGCGCTTCAACCGCCTGTATACGCTGGCGAACATGCCGATCCAGCGCTTCGGCAGCACGCTGATCAGCCGCGGCGCGTTCGACGCCTACCTGCGCCTGCTGCGCGACGCCCATCGCGACGAGAACCTCGTCGGCGTGATGTGCCGCACGCTGGTGTCGGTGGCCTGGGACGGCAGCGTCTACGACTGCGACTTCAACCAGATGCTCGGCCTGCCGCTGCGCCTCGACGGCCGCCCGCGGGTGCACGTACGCGACCTGCTCGGCGTCGACCTCGACGGCAACCCGATCATGGTCGCCGGGCACTGCTACGGCTGCACCGCCGGGCAGGGTTCGAGCTGCGGCGGCGCGCTGAGCTGACGCCCGCTCACGGCGGCGTGAAGCGCAGGTCACCGTACCAGCCGGCGACCGTCTGCCCGCTGTTGTCGCCGTCGCTCATCACCGCCACCGCGTCGATCCGGCGGATGTCCTCGCCGAACAGCGCGCGGAAGTCGACACGCACGTCGCGGGATTCCTCGACCCAGCGCCCGGCCTCGCGCGACCCCGAGCGCAGCGCCAGCACCTGCGCGTTCGCGGTGAAGGCGTTCGGCCAGTGCGCGCCCGCCGGCTCGTGGCTCGCCCACACGTACACCAGCGTGCGCGTGCGCCAGAACGCCACGCCCCCCGACACCACCACGTAGACCCGCACCGCGTAGTCGTCGCCGGCCTTGCTGCGCTCGTCGAGCCCGACCGGCAGGCGCTCGGCCCGCCACCACCAGCGCAGCCGCGGCGTGCGTTCGAGGTCGACGGCGATCTCCCGGTACAGCCCCGAGGCGCTGCCGTGCGCCTCGGCGTGCAGGCCGGCGCGCCCGTCGATGCTGCCCGGGCGGTACGTGGTCTCGCCCTTGAACACCTGCGGCTTCCAGCCCGCGAGGTCGCCGGCGGAGAACGCCCCGACCACCATCTCCTGCGCCTGCGCTGCACCCCAGACGAGCAGCAGCGCCAGGCCCCATCCGCTTCGCATCGTCGCTGCCCTCCCGCCGCGTGCCCTCATGGCGCCGCCGGCGCCGGCTCCAGCCAGGCGTCGAGCAGCGTGGGATCATCGAAGTGGCGCTCGCCGACGAAGGCGATCGCGTGCCGCCCGCGCTCGCGCATCGTCCCCGCCGAGGGCACGCCCATCGGCCACAGCAGCCAGCGCTCGGGGCGCTCGCTCCCCGCCACCAGGCCGTCGGCATCGAACAGCGACGCCGCGCCGCGCGCCGCGTACAGCTCGGCGTCGTCGGCGAGGCGGTAGGGCGTGCCGCTGGCGTCCCCCGCCGTCACCGCTTCGAGGTAGTGATGCCCGGCGCCGAGGCGCACCACCACGCGCTGCCCCGCGGCGAGCGGCGGTGCCGGGTACGGCAGCAGCGGCGCCTCGGCGAGCGCCGCCGCCGCGGCCCGCAGGCGCAGCCCCGGGCGCGGGAACAGCACGTGGTAGCAGCCGCAGGCGTGGATGCTGTCGTAGGCGAGCACGGCGCCGTCGGCATCGAGCGTCACCCGCCAGATCACCCCGTCGAGCGCCCCCGCGTACAGCGCCCCGCCCGCCTCGGCCGGGCGCGCCGCGAACCAGATCAGGTAGTCGAGCTGCAGCACCGGCCGGCCCTGCCAGAACGCGTAGCCACCCCAGCGGTAGACGACCGGCTCGGGCGCCACCGTCGGGCGGCCGGCGGCACCGCGCAGCGGGCGGCCGGGCAGGTCGTCCGCGCTCGCGGTGTCGACCTCGAACACCGGCGCGTGGCGCGCGAACAGCACCGTCCACTGCGCCGGGGTCGGCGCCGGCACCCCCAGCGCGTCGCGCGCCGGGGCGAGCTTCGTGAGGGATGCGGCCGGGGGCCGGTAGCGCAGGCGCTCGCCCCGCGCCGGCGGCGGCGCGGCGAAGCGCGCGAGCGTGTCGCGCTGGTAGCCGTGCAGCGTCGCCAGCACCGGCAGCACGGTCAGCGGCCACAGCCCGGCGACGCGGGCGCCGCCGCGGTATTCCGACGGCACCTGGGCGGCGGCGTGCACGCGCGCGAGCCCGTCGGGCGTGTCCGGCACGCCGGCGAGCGTCGTTGCGCGGCAGACCGACAGGCGCCCCGGCAGCGTCGACAGCGGCGCGAGCGGCGGCCCGACGTCGGCCGCCACGCGCGCGGCGCGGCGCGCGTCGAGCTCGGCGCCGGCCGCCGCGAGGCGCCCGAGCCACGCCGCCTGCGCCGGTGCGGCGAGCGCCGGCGGATCGAAGGCGGCGAGGAAGCGGTCCGCGGCAAGGCCGGGGAAGCCGGGCAGCGGGCGCGGCGACGACGGCGAGCCGCCGGCCGCGTCGGCCAGCGCCCGTTGCAGCGCGGCGCAGTCGTCGGCCACGGGTGGCGGCGCGCCGAGGCTCGCGCAGCCGCCCGCGGCGAACAGCAGCAGCAGGGTCCAGAGCCTCATGCGCACTCTCCGGCGGGGCGATCACCGGCATACGCACCGCGGCCGGCGGCGGACGCACCCCGCCGCGGCGCTTCAGGCGCCGGCGGCCCAGTCGCGCGGCGTCAGGAACACCTCGTACAGGCGCGCCTCGGCCGAGCCCGGCTCGGGCTGCCAGCCGTAGCGCCAGCGCACGCGCGGCGGCAGGCTCATCAGGATCGACTCGGTGCGCCCACCCGACTGCAGGCCGAACAGCGTGCCGCGGTCCCACACCAGGTTGAACTCGACGTAGCGCCCGCGCCGGTAGAGCTGGAACTCGCGCTCCCGTTCGCCGTAGGGCGTGGCGCGGCGGCGGCGCACGATCGGCAGGTAGGCCGCGAGGTAGGCGTCGCCGACGCTGCGCATGAAGGCGAAGGCGCGCTCGAAGCCGCCCTCGGCGTAGTCGTCGAAGAACAGCCCGCCGATGCCGCGCGGCTCGTTGCGGTGCTTGAGGAAGAAGTACTCGTCGCACCAGCGCTTGAAGCGCGGGTAGTGGGTGTCGCCGAAGGGCGCGCAGGCCGCCTGCGCGCTGCGGTGCCAGTGCACGCAGTCCTCCTCGAAGCCGTAGTACGGCGTGAGGTCGAAGCCGCCGCCGAACCACCACACCGGCGCCTCGCCGGGTTTCTCGGCGACGAAGCAGCGCACGTTCATGTGCGAGGTCGGCACGTAGGGGTTGAGCGGATGCACCACCAGGCTCACCCCCAGCGCCGCGAAGCCGCGCCCGGCGAGCTCCGGCCGCGCGGCGCTCGCCGCCGGCGGCAGGCGCGCGCCGCGCACGTCGGAGAAGTTCACCCCGGCCTGCTCGAACACCGCGCCGTCAGCCAGCACGCACGAGCGCCCGCCGCCCTGCAGACCGGGCCCCTCGGCGGGGCGCTCCCAGATGTCCTCGACGAACGCCGCCGCGCCGTCCTCGGCGGCGAGGGCGGTGCAGATGCGGTCTTGAAGCGCCAGCAGATATTCCCGGACGGCGGGAAGGCGAACGTCAGACATCGATGCAACCCTTGGATATGGCGGTACAACGCCTGGCACCATCGTACCGTGCCGTCGTGCCAACCCGAACGGCGCTGTCCGCCCCCGTTCGGCCCCCCTCAACCGTTCGGCCTGCGACGCTGACGCAGGCCCACCAGCGCGAGCCCCCCGCCCAGCAGGCCGAGCACGGACGGCTCGGGAAGCGTGGTATCTGGCGTTTCGACCCCCGCAAGCGAGAAAGCGGCGTTGAAGGCCACGCCGCCGATGATATCGGTGCCGATGCGCAACCAGTCGGGGGCGAGATTCCCGTTGCGTATCCAGCTCTGGAGGTCTGGCGTGAGGGGATCGCCCGGTGGAACGATCGGTCTGGGGGCCGACAGCCAGAGGAAATCGCCACCACTCACGTCGACCTGCGGGATGAAGAAATAGTGATCGGGCGCGAGCTGGAACGGCGTGGAGAACGTCACGTCGAACTGGACCTCCTGCCCGGTCGCCGGCCCCTCGCCGCCCGTAGTCTGATTCGGCAGCTTGTTGATGCCGTTCAACACCGTATTGGCGGCCGTGAAGCTCGGACTCAACACCGTGGTGGTGAAGCTGAGCGTCGACGCGGTGCTGTCACGGCTGTCGAAAGCGACATCCGATGGCGAATTGACGCGCGTGGGGACGTTACCCGACGGCGGGCTCTGCGAATCCCGGGGAAACACGCGGTAGATTTCGGCCACCACCGAGTTGATCGTGGCCCCGCTCGGCAGCAGGCCGATGAAGCGCGCATGGTCGACCGCAGTGGGCGTCGTGATGATGAAATCGTCGCCCGTTTCGATCTCGTTCTTGCCCGCAGCGGGATTGTCGGGTCGTGAGCCGGTCGCCATCCGGCCGTCGGGATCGCCTGTACTGAACGAGAACAGTCCGGCGTTAGCCGACGTCGTCGCGGCCATGCCGATGCAGACCGTTGCAAGCAGTTGTCTGGGGTTCATGTCGCCCACCTTTCCGAAACCGACTGATTGGATGATCGGCGACGCCCCTGTGGCCGGCCCATCCCGAGGATGGACAAGTCATTTCTAGTACAAACGGGAGCCCGCCGCGGGTGCGCCCGCACCCGCCGAGCCGGTAACGGCGAACGGCGAACGGCGAACGGCGAACGGCGAACGGCGGCGATGGTGGCCGTCGGCGGAGCGGCGGGTGGCGGTTGGAAGCGCCTCGCGGCTAGGTGCTGCAGAGCAGATGGCCCTCGCGCGCCACCGGTGCGAGGCACCAGCGCTCGAGCGCGACCGGGTAGGCGCTGTCGCGCACCCGCTTCTGCAGGGCCGGCAGGGCGCCGCGCGCGTCGGCCTCGCGGGCGAAGATGACGACGGTGCGAAACCATGCGCCGCGCTGCAGCACGCGCACGTCGAGCGCCGGCAGCGCGGCCTGCGCCACCGCCTTGCGCGCCCGCGCCACCTCGTCCTGCGCCGATGCCAGATCGACGTCGCCGCCGACGACGATGCCCCAGCCGCCCGCCGGCAGCGCCGCCGCCAGCGCCCCGTCTGCGGCCGCGGGCGGCGCGGGCACCGGAGCCGGCGGCACCGGCTCGGTGGCCGGCGGCGGCGCCACGCCGGGCGCGGCGGGCGTGACGGCGAGTGCACGCGTCACCGCACCGCCGATCTGCGCGTCGATGCGCTCGGTGCCGCTGGCGGCGGCCCGCAGCTGCTTCGACAGCCCGTCCAGAGTCTCGCGCAGCGCCGGATCGGTGGCCTTCGGCGCCGCCGCATCGAGCACGTTCACCGCCTCGCCGAGCGCCCGGCCGACGCCCGCGACCATCTGGCGGGTGTCGTCGATCTCGAACTCCAGGCCACCGAGGTTGGCCTTGCGCAGGCGGATGCCGGCGTCGTCGAGCGTGGTCAGCACGGCGAGGGTCAGGTCCCGGAAGGTGGCGGCGAGCGGTTCGCGCCAGAACAGCAGCATCAGCAGGATCAGCGCGCCGATGACCTTGATCAGGAGGCGCACGCCCGCCTCCAGGGTTTCGATCCACTCCTTCACGCCCCGCCCCTCCGCGCCGCGCCCACGCCGTCCAGCATAGCCGCGGCGGGGCGGTTCTCAGCCGCGCAGCAGCGCGCCGCTGGCGAGGTCGCGGATCGTGCTCGGCTGCCGCGCGCCGCCGAGCGCACCGGGCAGGATGTAGTCGACGCCCGCCCCCAGGCGGGTGCGCACCTGCAGCGCGCTGCGCGCCGGCGGGCGCGCGGCGCGGTTGGCGCTGGTGGAGACGATCGCGCCGCCGAAGGCCCGGCACAGCGCCGCGGCGAGCGGGTGCGCGGTGACGCGCACCGCGAGGGTCGCGTGCGCGCCGCGCAGCAGCGGCGACACGCCGCTCCGGCACGGCACCAGCCAGGTGTTCGGCCCCGGCCAGGAGTCGCCGATCCGCGCGCGCTGGCCGGCGTCGAGCGGCTGGATGTAGGGGGTGAGCTGGTCGATCGCGGCGGCGATCAGGATCAGGCCCTTGTGCGCCGGGCGCCGTTTCAGCGCCAGCAGACGGGCCAGCGCGGCCTCGTCGCGGGGGTCGCAGCCCAGCCCCCAGACGGCCTCGGTGGGATAGGCGATCACCCCGCCGCCGCGCAGGACCCGCACCGCCTGCGCGAGGTGCAGCCGCGACACCGCTGGCACCGCGCGCCTCAGCCGGTCTTCGCGCGCCCGCGACGCGGCGGGCCGGCCTTCTTCTCGGGGGCGGCGGCGAGCAGTTCGAGGCACTCGTCGAGGTTGAGCGAGGCCGGCTCGCGGTCCTTGGGGATCTTCGCGTTCTTCTTGCCGTCGGTGATGTAGGGGCCGTAGCGCCCGTTCAGCACCTGCACCGGCGAGCCCTCGAACACGCGGATGTACTTGTTGGCCTCGGCGGTCTTGTGCGCGGCGATGAGCTCGAGCGCGCGCTCGCGGCTGACCGAGTACGGGTCGTCCTCCTTCAGCGACACGTACTTCTTGCCGTACTGGACGTAGGGGCCGAAGCGCCCGACGTTGGCCTTGATCGGCTCGCCCTCGGCGGTCTTGCCGAGCTCGCGCGGCAGCTTGAACAGTTCGAGCGCGTCGTCGAGGCTGATCGTGTCCATGCGCTGGTCGGGGCGCAGGCTCGCGAAGCGGGGCTTGTCGGCGTCGTCCTTGGTGCCGATCTGCACGAACGGGCCGAAGCGCCCGATGCGCACGCTGACCGGCTTGCCGCTCTTCGGGTCGGTGCCGAGTTCGCGCGCCTGCGCCGCCTCGGTGCGCGACACCGAGCCCTCCTTTTCCTCCAGCAGCCCCTTGAACGGCTCCCAGAAGGCGCGCATCAGCGGCACCCACTCCTTCTCGCCGCGCGAGACGTCGTCGAGCTCGTCCTCGAGCCGCGCGGTGAAGTCGTAGTCGACGTAGCGCGTGAAGTGCTGGGTCAGGAAGCGGTTGACGATGCGGCCGACGTCGGTCGGCACGAAGCGGCGGTTCTCGAGCACCGCGTACTCGCGCGCCTGCAGCGTGGAGATGATCGCGGCGTAGGTCGACGGCCGGCCGATGCCGTACTCCTCCAGCGCCTTCACCAGGCTCGCCTCGCTGTAGCGCGGCGGCGGCTCGGTGAAGTGCTGCACCGCCGCGAGCGCCTGCAGCGCGACCGTCTCGCCCACCGCGAGCGGCGGCAGCACGCGCCCCTCGTCGTCGTCGGCACCACCCTTCCTGGCGTCGTCGACCCCTTCCTCGTAGACCGCGAGGAAGCCCGGGTCGGCAACGGTCGAGCCGCTCGCGCGGAACACCCCGACGCTGCCGGCGGCGAGGTCGACGGCGACGGTGTCGAGCGTGGCCGGGATCATCTGGCAGGCGACGGTGCGCTTCCAGACCAGCTCGTAGAGCCGGAACTGGTCGGCA
This sequence comes from Plasticicumulans lactativorans, assembly GCF_004341245.1. GTDB lineage: Bacteria > Pseudomonadota > Gammaproteobacteria > Competibacterales > Competibacteraceae > Plasticicumulans_A > Plasticicumulans_A lactativorans. Next base: position 78,301 of record NZ_SLWY01000008.1, read on the forward strand.
GTGAGGTGGGCGCGGATCGCGTCGGGCTCCACCGCGACCGCGGTCGGGCGGATCGCCTCGTGGGCCTCCTGCGCGTTCTTGGCCTTGGTCTTGTACACGCGCGGGGCGTCGGGGACGTTGTGCGCACCGTACTTGGCGGCGATCAGCGCGCGGATCTCGACGAGCGCCTCCTGCGCCAGGTTGACCGAGTCGGTGCGCATGTAGGTGATCAGGCCGACCGCGCCGCCGCCGGTGTCGATGCCCTCGTAGAGCTGCTGCGCGGTGCGCATCGTGCGGTTGGCCGAGAAGCCGAGCTTGCGCGAGGCCTCCTGCTGCAGCGTGCTGGTGGTGAAGGGCGCGGCCGGATTGCGCTTGCGCTGCTTCTTCTCGACCTTGGCGACCCGCAGCGCACCGCCGGCGGCCTCCAGCAGCGCCGTGCGCATCGCGTGCGCCTGCTCGCCGTTCTCCACGCTGAACTGCGTGAGCTTGTCGCCGGCGTATTCGATCAGCTTGGCGCCGAAGGCCTGCCCGGCCTTGGCACAGTCGGCGTCGAGCGTCCAGTACTCGCGCGGCACGAAGCGTTCGATCTCCTCCTCGCGCTCGCAGATCATGCGCAGCGCCGGCGACTGCACGCGCCCGGCGGAGAGCCCGCGGCGGATCTTCTTCCACAGCAGCGGTGACAGGTTGAAGCCGACCAGGTAGTCGAGCGCGCGGCGCGCCTGCTGCGCGTTGACCATGTCCATCGACAGCTCGCGCGGATGCTCGATCGCCTCCTGCACCGCGCGCTTGGTGATCTCGTTGAACACCACGCGCTGCACCGGCTTGTCGTGCAGCAGGCCGCGGTCCTTGAGGATCTCGTGCAGATGCCAGGAGATCGCCTCGCCTTCGCGGTCGGGGTCGGTCGCGAGGTAGAGCGCCTCGGCCTTGCCGATTGCCTTGGCGATCGCCGCGACGTGCTTCTCGTTCTTGTCGATGACCTCGTACTTCATCGAGAAGTCGCGCTCGGGATCGACCGCCCCCTCCTTGGGGATCAGGTCACGCACGTGCCCGTACGAAGCGAGCACCTCGAAGTCCTTGCCGAGGTACTTCTTGATGGTCTTCGCCTTCGCCGGCGACTCCACGATCACCAGGTTCTTGCTCATGCTCGCTTCGCTGCGGGCGCCCGCGAGGGCGGGAGGGAGGATGCGCGGCCGCGTGGCGGCCGGCGGACCTGCGGAACTCTAGTGGAGATAGCCCGTGAATTCATCGAAGAGCATGTCTTCGACGCAGGCGTAGGCGTCCTCGTGACCGGGCTGGTTGAACAGCACCATGAGGATCACCCATTTGAGCTGGGTGCTGTCGATCTCCTCGGCGTCGAGCGCCATCACCCGGTCCATGACCAGTTCGCGGGTCTCCGGGGTGAGCACGCCGGTCTGCTCGAGGTAGAGGATGAAGCCGCGCTCCTCGACGCCGAGCCGCGCGCATTCGGCGGCGACGAACACGCGGAACGAGCGCGCGCCCCCGGCGAGCGGCGCCTGCTGGCGGGCGGCGAGCCCGTCGAGCCATTCGAACGCCTGATTCACTTCGCGGGAGGGAAAGCCGGCATCCAGCAGTTCGGACTGCATGGATTCACGGTCGGTCTCGGTGTCGGAGTCGTCGGCAAGGAAGTTCTGGAACAGGTACATCAGCACGTCCAGGACGTTTTCTTTCATCACATCCTCTCAGCGGCCGAGCTTCGAGTAGAGGCCGCCGGGGGCGCTGGCCACATACCCTTCGAGCTCGAGGATCAGCAGCATGGAGGAAACGACTTCGGCCGTCAATCCGCTGCGCTGCACAAGAAGGTCCACGCCGACCGGTGCATCACCCATTGAATCCAACAGCTTACGGTAGTCGTCGGCGAGCTCCGGCAGGGCCTGCGCGGGCCCCGCGGGGGCTGTCGCAGGGGCTGCCGCGGGGGTCTCGGCGAGCGCCGCGGCGACCTGCGGCGCGAGCGCGTAGAGGATGTCGCCGGCGGTCTCGACCAGCGTCGCCCCCTCGCGGATCAGCGCGTGGCAGCCGCGCGCCATCGGGTTGTGGATCGAACCGGGAATGGCGAACACCTCGCGCCCGGCCTCGGCTGCGAGGCGCGCGGTGATCAGCGAGCCGCTGCGTGCCGCGGCCTCGACCACCAGCACGCCGAGGGCGAGGCCGGCGATGATGCGGTTGCGGCGCGGGAAGTTCTCGGCCAGCACCGGCGTGCCGGTCGGCAGCTCGCTGACCAGCGCCCCGCCGCTGTCGACGATGGCATGCGCGAGTTCGCGGTGGCGGGCCGGGTAGACGCGGTCGGGCCCGGTGCCGAACACCGCGAGCGTGCGCCCGCCGGCCGCCAGCGCCCCCTGGTGCGCCTCGGCGTCGATGCCGAGCGCAAGCCCGCTGGTGATCGCGAGGCCGTCGCGGGCGAGGTGGCCGGCGAACTCGCGCGCGATGCCGGCACCGACCGGGGTCGGGCGGCGCGTGCCGACGATCGCGAGCTGCGGGTCGGCCAGGCAGGCCGGATCACCGCGCACGAACAGCAGCGGCGGCGCGCGGTCGATGCCGCGCAGGCGCGCCGGGTAGGCGGGATCGTCGCTGCGCAGCAGGTGGTTGCCCGGGCGTTCGGCCCAGGCGAGATCGCGCTCGGCGCCGGCCCAGTCGGGCGCGGCCAGCGCATCGGCGACCGCCTCGGGCAGCCCGGCCGCGAGGCGCTCGCGGCGCGAGGCCGCGAACGCCGCCGCCGGGCTGCCGAAGGCCGCGAGCACCTGGGCGAAGCGCGCCGCGCCGATGCCCGGCACGCGCAGCAGCGCGAGCCAGGCGCGGTCGTCCTCCCGCACCATCGCCGGACCGGCGTTCAGGGGGCGCCGACGGTGTCGCCGACGCTCAGCGGCCGCGTCGCGCTCATCACCAGCGCGTAGCTGACGCGGTCGAACACGCGGTAGACCATCACCACGGCGGCCTCCTCGTCGGGCAGGCGCACCATCGGCAGCGCGGCCGGCAGCGGGTCGGCGACCATCGCGTCGCCCCCGGTCGGCACGAAGGCGACCGACTGCGGTGCCACCTTGGCGAAGCGGTCGTGCATCAGCGCGCCGCGCTGGTAGGCGCCGAGCACGTGCCCGGGCGCGAGCCCCTGGCAACTGCCGACGTTCAGCACGACCGTGGCGTACTGGCCGATCCGCGAGACGCTGTCCATCACGCCGATGATGCGGCCGCTGAATCCGGCGGCGACCGGATGCGGCGTGAAGCGGTAGAGATCGTCGTCGTCGCTGGTCGCGAGCAGGCGGTCACCGGGGTAGGCCTCGCGCCGCGAATGCGTCAGCAGCAGCGTGGCCGGGTCGCCGGGCCGCACCAGCTCGGCGTCGGCGACGTCGATCGCGTAGTAGCCCAGCACCTCGCCGGTGTCGGGGTCGACGTAGCGGCCGCTCGGGCGGAACACGCGGTACACGCGCTGGCCGCCGTCGAGGTTGCGGGCGTAGACGCGGTCGCCGGCGCCGAGCGTCACGCGGCCGTCCTGCGAGGCGATCAGGTAGGGGACGTCGTCCCAGGTGTTGGTGGCCAGCACCGGCGCCGAGCGCAGGAAGGGCTGGATCACGTCGCGCGGCACCGTCGGCAGCGCTTCGAGCGATTCGGCGCGGATCTGCGGGGTCAGCCTGACCACGCCGCGCTGGCCGGCGGCCACGCGCAGGCGCGGCTGGCCGCGCTCGTAGAAGACCTCGATGACGTCGCCGGGGTAGATGCGGTGGGGGTTGCGGATCTGCGGGTTCTGCCGCCAGATCTCGGGCCAGCGCCAGGGCTGCGCCAGGAAACGCCCGGCGATGCCCCAGAGGGTGTCGCCCGGCACCACGGTGTATTGCGTCGGGTGGCCGGGGCGCAGCGCCACCGGCTGGTCCGCCGCCGCCGCCGCCGTGCCATCGGCGCGCGCCGCACCCGGATCGCACGGCTGCACCACCGGGGACTCCACCGCCACGGGCACCTGCGCGCAGCCCGTGGCGAGGAACGCACCCAGCATCAGGGGGGTCAGAGTCCTTCCGCAGGGGATCATGACGGGCGGGTTCCTTGTGGTTCCGGACGCGGGCGTCGGCAGTTTATCCAATGCCCCCGACGGCGCAACTTTGCACCGCCGCCGCCGCCCGATCCGGTATTCTTGCCGTCATCTTCGCAAGGCGCGCGGCGGTGGGCCGCGCGCAGGAACCGAACGCCATGGCACTGCTCAACATCCTGCACTTCCCCGACCCGCGGCTACGGCTCAAGGCCGTGCCGGTGACCGGCGTCGACGACGCCCTGCGCCAGCTGCTCCGCGACATGTTCGACACCATGTACGCCGCTCCCGGCATCGGCCTCGCGGCGACGCAGGTCAACGTGCAGAAGCGGCTGATGGTGATCGACGTCTCCGAGGACAAGAACGAGCCGCGCGTGTTCATCAACCCGGTGGTCACCGAGCGGCGCGGCGAGGAGGAGATGGACGAGGGCTGCCTGTCGGTGCCCGGCTTCTACGAGACCGTGCGCCGCGCCGAATGGATCCGCGTCAGCGCGCTCGACGCCGACGGCAGGCCGTTCGAGCTGGAAACCGACGGCCTGCTCGCGGTGTGCATCCAGCACGAGATCGATCACCTCGACGGCAAGCTGTTCGTCGACTACCTGTCGACCCTCAAGCGCGACCGCATCCGCCGCAAGCTGGAGAAGGATGCCCGCCACGAGACCGCGTCGCGCTGAGCCCGCGCCCGCATCCGCCACTGCGACGGCGCCACTGGGCGCCGTCGGTCGTTTCGAGGGAGGCCCGTGCATGACCCGCCCGCAGCGCATCGTTTTCGCCGGCACGCCCGACTTCGCCGTCCCCACGCTCGACGCCCTGCTCGACAGCCGCCATCCCGTGGTCGGCGTCTACACCCAGCCCGACCGGCCGGCCGGTCGCGGCCGCCAGCTCACCGCGAGCCCGGTGAAGCAGCGCGCCTGCGCCGCCGGCGTGCCGGTGTGGCAGCCCGCCAGCCTGCGCACGCCGGCGGCGCAGGCGGCGCTGGCGGCGCTCGCGCCCGACCTGCTGGTGGTGGTCGCCTACGGCCTGATCCTGCCGCCGGCGGTGCTCGCGCTGCCGCGGCACGGCTGCGTGAACGTCCACGCCTCGCTGCTGCCGCGCTGGCGCGGCGCGGCGCCGATCCAGCGTGCGCTGCTCGCCGGCGACACGCTGACCGGCGTGACGCTGATGCAGATGGACGCCGGCCTCGACACCGGGCCGATGCTCGCCTACGCCACCTGGCCGATCGCCCCCGGCAGCACCGGCGGCGAGCTGCACGACGTGCTGGCCCGGCTCGGCGCCGAACTGCTGGCGGCAAAGCTCGACGCCCTGCTCGCCGGCAGGCTGACGCCGGTCGCGCAGGACGATACAAGCGCCTGCTACGCCGCGAAGCTCGACAAGGCCGAGGCCGAACTCGACTGGACGCAGCCGGCCGCGACGCTCGAACGCCGGGTGCGGGCCTTCAACCCGTGGCCGGTGGCGCAGACGCAGCTGCCCGACGGCACCGTGCTGCGCGTGTGGCGGGCCGAGGCGCTGGCCGCGCCGACCACGGCCGCGCCGGGACAGGTGCTCGGCAGCGACCGCGACGGCATCGAGATCGCCTGCGGCAGCGGCCGGCTGCGCCTGACCGAACTGCAACTGCCGGGGCGCAAGCCGCAGCCGGCCGCCACCTTCATCAACAGCCGCCCGCTCGCCGGGCTGCGCCTGGGAGCCTCGACATGAACCGCCCGCCCGCGCGCCGCGGCCGCCCGACCCGGCCCGCGCGCACCGCCGTCGCCGCCGCCCCGGCGGCGCACGATGCGCGCGCCGCCGCCGCGCTGACGCTCGCCGAGGTGCTCGCCCGCGGCGCCTCGCTCGCCACCGCGCTGCCACGCTTCGCCGCCGCGGTACCGCCGCGCGACCGCGGCCTGCACGCCGAACTCTGCTACGGCACGCTGCGCTGGTATCCGCGCCTCGCCGCGACGCTCGACCTGCTGCTCGACCATCCGCTCAAACCCGGCAACGACGACCTGCGCGCGCTGCTGCTGCTCGGCCTGTACCAGCTCGAACACCTGCGGGTGCCCGAGTACGCCGCGGTCAGCAGCCTGGTCGACGCGGTGCGCGGGCTCGGCAAGCCCTGGGCCGCCGGGCTCGCCAACGCCGTGCTGCGCAACGCCCTGCGCCGGCACGACGAGCTCGAGGCACGCCTCGCCGCGGTGCCGAGCGCGGCGCACGCGCACCCCGACTGGCTGCTCGCGGCGTTGCAGGCGGACTGGCCGCAGGACTGGCCGGCCGTGGTGGCGGCGAACAACCGCCAGGCGCCGTTCGCGCTGCGCGTCAACCTCGCGCGGCAGTCACGCACGGCGTACCTCGACGAGCTCGCCGCCGCGGGGCGCCCGGCACATGCCCACGCGCACGTCGCCAGCGCCGTGGTGCTCGACACCCCCTGCGACGTCGACGCGCTGCCGGGCTTCGCCGACGGCCGCGTGTCGGTGCAGGACGCCGCCGGCCAACTCGCCGCCGAACTGCTCGACGCCGCCCCCGGCATGCGCGTGCTCGACGCCTGCGCCGCGCCCGGCGGCAAGACCTGCCACCTGCTCGAACGCACCCCGGGGCTCGACCTGCTCGCGCTCGACATCGACGGCGAGCGCCTCGGGCGCGTGCGCGCCAACCTCGATCGCCTGGGCCTGCACGCGGAGCTGCGCACCGCCGACGCCCTGGCCCCGGTCACCTGGTGGGACGGCCGCGCCTTCGACCGCATCCTGCTCGATGCGCCCTGCTCGGCCACCGGCGTGATCCGCCGCCACCCCGACATCAAGGCGCTGCGCAGCGCCGCGGACATCGCCGTGCTGGCCGAGCGCCAGCTCGCGCTGCTCGGGGCGCTGTGGCCGCTGCTGCGGGTGGGCGGTATGCTGCTGTATGCGACCTGCTCGATCCTCAGCCGCGAGAACGATCAGACCTTGGCCGAATTCCTGCGCACCCACCCCGATGCCCTGGCGCTACCGATCACGGCGGCGTGGGGGCGTGGTGGCGAGCACGGCCGCCAGATCCTGCCGGGGGGGGAGGACATGGACGGCTTCTACTACGCCCGCCTCGTCCGGCGCGCCGCCTGAGCCGCGCCGCCCGTGACGCCCTCGCCTGCTCCGCACCGCCGACCGCTCGCGTTCTGGCTGCTGGTGGTCGCGGCCGCGCTGTCGGCGTCGCTCGCCTGGGCCGAGGGCGGCTTCCGCGTGGCGCGCGCGATCTCGCAGGTGCGCGAGGGCGTGGTGCTGCTCGATGCGCGCATCGACTACGACTTCAGCAAGGCGACGCTCGACGCCCTGCACAACGGCGTGCCGCTGACCGTCGAGATCGAGATCGAGATCCTGCGCAGCCGCGACTGGGCGTGGGACGAGACCGTCGCCGCGCTGACCCAGCGCTACCGGCTGGAGTACCACGCGCTCGCCCGCCAGTACGTCGTCGTCAACCTCAACAGCGGCGAGTTCCGCAGCTTCCCGACGCGCGCCGCGGCGCTCGTCTACATGGGTGAGCTCAACGACTTCCCGGTGCTCGACGCCGCGCTGCTCGACGGCCGCAGCAGCGGCAGCGTCTACGGGCGCATCCGCGCCGGGCTCGACATCGAGGCGCTGCCGCCGCCGCTGCGCCCGGTGGCCTATCTGTCGAGCGCCTGGCGGCTCGGCAGCCCCTGGCTGGTGTGGTCGCTATGAAGCGCTGGCTGCGTCGCGACTTCCTCGCCATCCTGCTGCTGCTGGCGATCCTGCTGATCACGCTGGCGCTGATGAGCGAGGCGACGTCGAACTCGGCGCGCTTCGGCGAGAACTACTCGACGCTGCTGATCGCGAGCGGCGTGGGCTTCCTGCTGCTCACCGCGCTGATCGGGCGCAACCTCTGGCAGCTGGCACGCCAGGTGCGCAGCAACGAGCCCGGCTCGCGCCTGACGCTGCGGCTGATGACGCTGTTCGTCGCGATCTCGCTCGCGCCGGTGACGGTGGTCTACTACTTCTCGGTGCAGTTCCTGTCGCGCAGCATCGACTCCTGGTTCGACGTGCGCGTGGAGCGCGCGCTGGAGGATGCGCTGGAGCTGTCGCGCACCGCGCTCGACCTGCGCATGCGCGAGGTGCTGAAGCAGACGCTGCGCATCGCCACCCAGCTCGCCGACATCGGCCCGGCGGTGACGTCGATCACGCTGTCGGAGCTGCGCGAGGACTCCGACGCCATCGAGCTGACGCTGATGGACCTCAACGGCATCGCCCGCGTGGTCGACGGTGCCGAGGCAACCACGCTGGTCCCCGAGCGCCCCGAGGAGGCGGTGCTGAGCCAGGTGCGCCAGGGCCGCGCCTGGGTCAACCTGATGCCGACCGGCGATGCGGGGCTGCAGCTGCGCACGCTGGTGCGTATCCCCACGGTGATGCGTGCCGGCAGCAACGAACGCATCCTGCAGGCGCTGTTCCCGGTCGCCGACCGCTTCAACACGCTCGGCAGCTCGGTGCAGTCGGCGTTCGATTCGTACAAGGAACTGGTGTTCCTGCGCGGGCCGCTGAAGACGAGCTTCATCCTCACGCTGTCGCTGGTGCTGCTGCTCGGCATCCTCACCGCGCTGTCGGCGGCGGTGCACTCGGCGCGGCGCCTGGTGCAGCCGGTGCGCGACCTCGCCGAGGGCACCCGTGCGGTCGCCGCCGGCCAGTACGACAAGCAGCTGCCGCAGGGGCCGAACGACGAGCTCGGCTTCCTGGTGCAGTCCTTCAACGACATGACCCGCCGCCTCGCCCAGGCGCGCGACAGCGCGGCCGAGAGCCAGCAGCAGGTGGAGGCGCAGCGCACCTACCTGGAGACCGTGCTCGCACGGCTGTCCTCGGGCGTGCTGACGCTCGACCACGGCGGCCATCCGCGCACCTTCAACGCCGCCGCGCTGCAGATCCTCGGCATGGACACCACGCAGCCGCCTGCCGACGCCCACGGCGCGCCACTCGCCCACCTGCTGGAGGCGATCGCCCACCACCTCGCCGGCGAGGCCGCCGAGTGGCGCCAGGAGGTCACGCTGTTCGTGCCCGGCGGGCGCCGGGTGCTGATGTGCCGCGGCTCGCAGCTGCCCGACGGCGTCGGCCTCAAGGGCGGGCACGTGCTGGTGTTCGACGACATCACCACGCTGGTGCAGGCCGAGCGCGATGCCGCCTGGGCCGAGGTGGCCCGCCGCCTCGCCCACGAGATCAAGAACCCGCTGACGCCGATCCAGCTCGCCGCCGAGCGCATCCGCCACAAATACCTCAGCAAGCTCGGCGCCGAGGACGGCCGCGTGCTCGACCGCGGCACCCACACCATCGTGCAGCAAGTGGCGGCGATGAAGGACATGGTCGACGCCTTCAACGACTACGCCCGCGCCCCGCAGCTGCGGCTGACGACGATCGCGCTGAACGACTTCATCACCGACGTGCTCTACCTCTACCGCGACTACCCGGCGGGGGTGGAGATCCAGCTCGCGCTCGACCCCGCCGCGCCCGCCATCGAGGCCGACAAGGGGCGGCTGCGGCAGCTGCTGCACAACGTGGTCAAGAACGCCATCGAGGCGATCCGCGACGGCCACGGCTCGCTGCTGCGCATCAGCACGCAGCTCACCCACGATGGCGCCGAGCTGGTGTTCGAGGACGACGGGCCGGGCTTCCCCGAGGGCAGCAACGTGTTCGAGCCCTACGTGACTACCAAACCCAAGGGCACCGGGCTAGGCTTGGCGATCGTCAAGAAGATCGTCGAAGAGCACGGTGGCCTGATCCGCGCCGAAAACCCGCCCGAGGGTGGCGCCCGCATTTCGATCCGCTTCCCCCTCAGCCCCGGCGCCGACGCCCACGTGCCGTCGGTGCCACCCGCTGTCGTTCCACTGGTACAACCGCAGGAGGCAGGATGAGCACAGCTCACATCCTGGTCGTCGACGATGAGCCGGACATCCGCGATCTGGTGAAGGAAATCCTCGAGGACGAAGGCTACGAGGTTTCCATCGCCGAGAACGGCGCCAGCGCGCGCGAGGCGCGGCGGGCGCGCCGCCCCGACCTCATCCTGCTCGACATCTGGATGCCCGACATCGACGGCATCAGCCTGCTGAAGGAATGGGCCGAGGCCGACGGCCTGCCCTGCCCGGTGATCATGATGTCGGGCCATGGCACCGTGGAGACCGCCGTCGAGGCCACCCGCCTCGGCGCCTGGGACTTCATCGAGAAGCCGCTGTCGATGGCCAAGCTGCTGCTCACCGTCGAGCGCGCCCTCGAAGCCGACAAGCTCGCGCGCGAGAACCAGGGGCTGCGCCGCCACGCCCGCCCGGTCACCGAGCCGGTGGGCCGCAGCGAGGTGATCCAGCGCCTGCGCGCCCAGGCCGGCCGCATCGCGAGCCACGACGCGCCGGTGCTGATCGCCGGCGAGCCGGGCACCGGCAAGGAGATCTACGCGCGCTACATCCACGCGCAGAGCCCGCGCCGCGCCGGGCCGTTCGTCGACGTCGGCGTGGGTTCGATCGCGCGCGAGAACTCGGCGCTCGAGCTGTTCGGCTCGGAGGACGGCGATCGCGTGCACTACGGGCGCCTGGAGCAGGCCAGCGGCGGCACGCTGTTCCTCGACGAACTCGCCGACATGGCGCTGGAAACCCAGGCCAAGCTCGCCGGGGCGCTGGAGAACGGCTCGTTCCTGCGCGTCGGCGGCAAGGAGCCGGTGCAGGTCAACGTGCGCATCATCGCCGCCACCCACCGCGACCTCGAGGCCGAGATCGCCGCCGGGCGCTTCCGCGAGGACCTCTACTACCACCTCAACGTGCTGCCGATCCGCCTGCCGCCGCTGCGCGAGCACCCCGAGGACGTGCCGGAGCTGCTGACCTACTACGTCAACTACTTCGTCGACCAGGAGAACCTGCCCTACCGCAACTTCACGATGGCGGCGCGCAACCGCCTGCGCAATTACGGCTGGCCGGGCAACATCCGCGAGCTGAAGAACCTCGTGCAGCGCCTGCTGATCCTCGGCGGCGGCGAGGAGATCGCGCTCGAGGAGGTCGAGTCGGCGATCTCGCACAGCGCGCCGGCGCGCCCGCGCGAGCCGGTCGGCGCGATCCCGCTCGACCTGCCGCTGCGCGAGGCGCGCGAGCAGTTCGAGCGCGCCTACCTCACCCAGCAGTTCAAGGAGTGCGACGGCAACGTCGCGCGCCTGGCCGAGAAGGTCGGCATGGAACGCACCAACCTGTACCGCAAGCTGCGCGCGCTGGGCATCGACCCCAAGCGCACGCCCGAAGACGACTGAGCCGGGCCTCGCCCGGACGTCCACGGGGCCGCTGCCATGAAGATCCTCATCCTCGGTGCCGGGCAGGTCGGCGCCTCGGTGGCCTACAACCTGGCCGGCGAGACCGGCAACGACATCACCCTGGTCGACACCCGCGCCGACGTGCTCGCCGACCTGCAGGACCGCATCGACATCCGCACCGTGTGCGGCCACGCCGCGCACCCCGGCGTGCTCGCCGCCGCCGGCGCCGCCGACGCCGACCTGCTGATCGCGCTCACCTCCAGCGACGAGGTGAACATGATCGCCTGCCTGATCGCCGACCGCCTGCACCGCACGCCGAAGAAGATCGCGCGCGTGCGCGGCGCCGACTACGCCAGCGCCGAGGGGCTGTTCAGCACCAACGGCGGCAAGGACGGCGGCCTGCCGATCGACGTGCGCATCGCCCCCGAACAGCTCGTCACCGAGCACGTCCAGCGGCTGATCGAGAACCCCGGCGCGCTGCAGGTGCTCGACTTCGCCGAGGGCCTGGTGCGGCTGGTCGGCGTGCGCGCCTACCACGGCGGCAACCTGGTCGGCCACGCCCTGCTCGATCTGCCGCGGCACATGCCGGGCATCGACGCGCGCGTGGCGGCGATCTTCCGCCAGGGCAACCCGATCATCCCCGAGGGCGACACCGTCATCGAGGTCGACGACGAGGTCTTCTTCGTCACCGCCAAGCGCAACATCCGCGCGGTGATGGCCGAGCTGCGCAAGCTCGACAAGCCGGTCAAGCGCGTGATGCTCGCCGGCGGCGGCAACATCGGCCGGCGCCTCGCCAAGGCGCTGGAGGAGCGCTTCCAGGTCAAGCTGATCGAGCGCAACCCCGACTGCGCGCGGCGCATCGCCGAGGAGCTCGGCCGCACCATCGTGCTGCTCGGCGACGCCGCCGACGAGGAGCTGCTGCTCGAGGAGAACATCGAGCACACCGACGTGTTCTGCGCGGTGACCAACGACGACGAGGCCAACATCCTCTCGGCGATGCTCGCCAAGCGCCTCGGCGCGCGCAAGGTGATGGCGCTGATCAACCGCCCGGCCTACGTCGACCTGGTCGAGGCCTCGGGCACCGTCGACGTCGCCATCTCGCCGCAGCAGACCACCATCTCGGGCCTGCTCGCCTACATCCGCCGCGGCGACGTGGCCCGCGTGCACAGCCTGCGCCGTGGCGCCGCCGAGGCGATCGAGGCGGTCGCGCACGGTGATCGCAACACCTCGAAGGTGGTCGGCCGCTGCGTCGAGGAGATCCGCCTGCCACCGGGCACCACCATCGGTGCCGTGGTGCGCGACAACGAGGTCATCATCGCCCACCACGACACGCTGATTCAGGCCGAGGACCACGTGATCCTGTTCCTGGTCGACAAGCGGCGCGTCAAGGACGTCGAGAACCTGTTCCGCGTCAGCGCGACCTTCCTGTGAGCGACGCCGATCGCGAGCGCTGGGATGCGCGCTACCGCAGCGGCCTGCTGACCCAGACCCCCGCCGCCGTGCTCACCGCCAACCACCACCTGCTGCCGGCCGGCGGGCGCGCGCTCGACCTCGCCTGCGGGCTCGGCGCCAACGCCCGGGTACTCGCCGCCGCCGGCCTCGACACCCACGCCTGGGACGTCTCGCCGGTCGCCGTCGGCCAGCTCGACGCGCACGCCGCGGCGGCCGGGCTGACGGTGCACAGCGCGGTGCGCGACGTGCTGCTGGCGCCGCCGCCGCCGGCGAGCTTCGACGTCATCGTCGTCGCCCGCTTCCTCGACCGCGCGCTGTGTCCGGCGCTCGCCGCCGCGCTGCGCCCCGGCGGGCTGCTGTTCTACGAGACCTTCACCCGGCTCGCGCGCGGCGGGCCGACCAACCCGGACTGGTCGCTCGCGGAAAGCGAACTGCTCGCGCTGTTCGCCGGCCTCGCCGTGCGCTTCCACCGCGACGACTGGGACACCGGCGACCCGGCGCTCGGCCTGCGCGGCTTCGCGCAGTTCGTCGGCCAGCGCCCGCACGCCGCGGAGACCCGGCGATGAACCCCGCCCCCCTCGAAGCCATGCTCGCCCGCGGCCAGGACAACGCCCTGCTGCGCTTCAGCCTCGGCAGCGCCTGGCTCGGCCAGGGCGAGCCGGCGCGCGCCGCCGAACACCTGGCCCGCGCGGTCGAGCACGACCCGGGCTATTCCGCCGCCTGGAAGCTGCTCGGCAAGGCGCTCGCCGCCGCCGGCGACGCGCCCGCCGCCCGCGCCGCCTACGCGCGCGGCATCGAGGTGGCGACGGCGAAGGGTGACCTGCAGGCGGCGAAGGAGATGCAGGTGTTCCTGAAGCGGCTGCAGCGCGAGCCGCCGGCGCCGTAGCGGCGCGGCTCAGTCGCGGTAGAACGGCGGCGCGCCGGCGGGGCGCGTCTTGAAGCGCTTGTAGGCCCACAGGTACTGCGCCGGGCAGGCGCGCACCGCTGCCTCGACGCCGGCGTTGAGCGCGGCCAGCGAGGCGCCGAGGTCGTCGCCGCTGAACGCCGGCGCGAGCGGCGTGAAGGTGAGCCGGTAGCCGCGCCCGCGCGGCAGGCGCTCGGCGACCAGCACGCAGGCCTGCGCGCCGCTCTTCATCGCCAGCCGCGACGCCAGCGTCATCGTGCACGCGGGGATGCCGAAGAACGGCGCGAACTCGCCGTTGCCGGCGCCGGGGTCCTGGTCGGGCAGGATGCCGACCACCTCGCCGCGCTTCAGCGCGGCGAGCTGCGCGCGCACCCCGCCCTGGTCGGTGGGCACCAGCGTCGCCCCCAGGCGCTCGCGCCCGCCGCGCACCAGCGCGTCGATGCCGAGGCGCGTCGGCCGGTACAGGCTGGTGATCGGGTAATGCGCCGACATGTACAGCCCGGCGACCTCCCAGGCGCCGAGGTGCGGCGCGAACACCAGCGCCCCGCGCCCGCCGGCGCGCGCCGCGGCGAATGCCTCCTCGCCGCGCACTTCGCGCACGAGTTCCATGATGCGCGCGCCCGGCCACAGCCACAGCGCGCCGAGTTCGAGCATGCCCTTGGCGGTCTCGCGCAGCGTGGCGGCGAGCAGGCGCCGGCGGGCGCCGGCGTCGAGCGCCGGGAAGCAGGCCTCGAGGTTGCGCGCGGCGATGCGCCGCGTGGCGTTGGGCAGCACGGCGAGCAGGCTGCCGATGCCCGCGCCGAGCGCGTGCACGAGCGGCAGCGGCAGCCGCGCCAGCGCGCGCAGCAGGCCTTCGACGAGCGCCGCGCGACGCGCGCGGGAGATCAGCCGGGGCATCGGTACAAGCGCGACGCGCGCGCGACGCTGCGGTCGCGGCGCGTCACTCCTCGAAGCGGCGCGGCGCCGGCGGCGGGTTGCCGTCGTGGATCAGGCTGCGCCGGCGCTCGAGGTAGGCGTCGCGCACCTGGGTGTAGCGGTCGAGCAGCGCGCCCTCGACGACGCGCTCGCTGCGCAGCAGGTCGGCGCGGCGGTCGACCAGGCGCAGCGCGACCGCGGAGTTGCGCAGCGGGATGTTGTGGACCTCCCACACCGGGTCGATGTTGAAGGCGTCGACGGCGAGGCCGGCGGTGTCGCGCCAGGTGCTCGGGCCGAGCAGCGGCAGCACCAGGTAGCCGCCCTCGCCCAGCCCCCAGACGCCGAGCGTCTGCCCGAAGTCCTCGGTGTGCTTGGGCGAGATGGAGAGCGCGGTGGCGACGTCGAACAGGCCGAGCAGGCCGAAGGTGCTGTTGAAGACGATGCGGGTCAGGTCCCCCAGCGCCGCCTCGGGCTTGCACTGCAGCAGGTTGTTGGTGAGCACCACCACGTCGCCGAGGTTGCCGAAGAAATCGGTGACGCGATCGTCGACGAACTGCGGCGTCACCGCCTGGTAGCCCTGCGCCAGCGGCTTGACCACGGCGCGGTCGAGGGTGTCGTTGACCTCGAACATCCAGCGGTTGTAGCGCGGCAGCGTGTCGAGGGCCTCGGGGTCGAGTTCGCCCGATGCCGGCGACGAGGCGCAGGCGCCGAGCAGCACGGCGAGGCACACGCCCGCCAGGAGGCGCACGGGAGCGGCGGGTAACGGGTTCATCGGCGGGACTTCCTTGCGGGCTGGCTGGAGCGGGCGGGGCATGATAATCCGCCGGCCGCGCAGCGCACACCCTCGCCACCCGGCCGCCGGCTGCGCCCTGCCCCGCCGCGGCGCGTAAATCGTCGTCGTCGCACGAACCGCGATGCCCGCTTATCGGTCACACTGGATGCAGGCTCGATCATCGAGGGCGAGGTCCATGTTCCGCTGGCTGCTGCTCGTCTGTCTGCTGGTGCCCGGCTTCGCCGCCGCCGACGAATGCCCGGCCCTGCTCGATTACCGCTTCCGCACGCTCGGCGAGGAGCACGCGCAGTCGCTGTGCGAGGCGCACCGCGGCCAGGTGCTGCTGGTGGTGAACACCGCCAGCAAGTGCGGCTTCACGCCGCAGTTCGACGGACTCGAAGACCTGCAGCGGCGTTACGGCGCGCGCGGCTTCGCGGTGCTCGGCTTCCCGTCGAACGATTTCGCCCAGGATCCGGAAGGCGAGCACGCGATCCGCGACTTCTGCCAGCTCACCTACGGTGTCGAGTTCCCGATGTACGAGAAGACCCACGTCGCCGCGGGCACGGCGCAGCACCCGTTCTTCCGCGCCCTCAGCGCCGCGGGCGGCCAGGCGCCGGCGTGGAACTTCCACAAATACCTGATCGACCGCAGCGGGCACCTGGTTGCGAGCTTCCCGTCGCGGGTCGAACCCGGCGACCCGCGCCTGCGCGCGGCGATCGAAGCACTGCTGTGACCCACCCACCGGAGACCGCGCCCATGAGCACGCTCGCCCACCCGCTGCCCGACGCCAGCCGGGCCCCCGACTTCGCGCGCGCGCTCGCCTACCTCGGCCTGCTGCCCTTCGTGCTGCCCACCGCGACCCTGCTGCTCGGCCCGGCCGGCTGGCACGCCGCGGCGCTCGACGCGCTGCGCGCCTACGGCGCGGTGATCCTGAGCTTCCTCGGCGCCGTGCACTGGGGGCTCGGGCTGCGCGAGCCCGCGCTGGCGCAGCGCTGGCACGTGTTCGGCTGGGGCGTGCTGCCGGCGCTCACCGGCTGGATCGCCCTGCTGCTGCCGGTGGGCGGCGGGCTGACGCTGCTGATCGGCGGCTACGTGCTGCAGTACGGCGCCGACCGCCACGCCACGCTGCTCGACGCCCTGCCGCTGTGGTACGAGCGGCTGCGCCTGCGGCTCAGCGTGGTGATGCTCGGCTGCCTGGTGCTGGCGCGCGTGGCGCCGTAGCCGGCTACAGCAGGCGGTCGAGCATCGCGTGCAGGGTCAGGATGTGGCGGGTGTTGGCGGCGAGATCGGCACGCCCGACCCGCGACGCGGCCCGCACGTACAGTTCGGTGCCGCAATCGGCGACCTTGAGTTCGATGGTGACGTCGTCCTTGAACTTGAGCAGCTGCGTGCTCACCGCCGCGTGCAGCGCGTAGGTCTCCGGGTGGCGCTCGACGACGTCCCAGCCGAGCACGTTGACGGCGTGCTCGACGCGCTCGTAGAGCCGCCCCGGTGACATCCGGTAGCAGCGCAGCTCCAGCTCCGGAAACTCGTGGTGGCGGCGCGTCTCGGCGACGTTGCGGGTGAGGTAGGTCCACAGCCGCCACCCCATGCCCGGCGGATCGTTGATCGGCGGGTTGTTCAGCACGATGGCGCCGACGATCAGGCAGCCGGCGGCCGCGATCAGCGTGACCAGGATTTCCATCAGGCGTCGCCCTCCGCACATCGGACCCTACCTTCCCGCAGCCCGCGGTCGTCGGCGGTAGACCGCCGCCCCGGCGGCGCGTTCGCCGCCGCACCCTCAGCCGAGGTCGCCCCACAGCGCCTGCAGCGCCGCCAGCGCGGCGACGCCGGCGGTCTCGGTGCGCATCACCCGCGGCCCGAGGTGCACGCCCTGCCAGCCCGCCGCCGTCGCCGCGGCGATCTCGCCGTCGCCGAGCCCGCCTTCGGGGCCGATCAGCAGCGTCACCGCGCCGCCCGGTGCCGGCAGCGCGCGCAGGCCGGTGCCGGCCTGCGGGTCGAGCAGCAGCCGCAGGCCTTCGCCGCCGCCCGCGGCCAGCCAGTCGCCGAGCCGCGCCGGGGCGGCGAGCGGCGGCACGCGGTTGCGCCCCGACTGCTCGCACGCCGCCACCAGCACGCCCTGCCAGTGCTCGACGCGGCGCGCCAGGCGCTCGCCGTCGAGCTGCACCACCGAGCGCTCGGCGAGCAGCGGCTGCACCGCCGCCACGCCGAGCTCCACCGCCTTCTGCAGCGTGTAGTCCATGCGCTCGCCCTTCGACACCCCCTGCGCCAGCACCACGCGCAGCGGCGACTCCGCCTCGCGCGCATGCGCCGCGAGCACCCGCGCCGTCGCCGCGCGCCGCTCCACCGCCACCAGCTCGGCCGCGTACTCGCCGCCGTGGCCGTCGAACAGCGTCAGCGCATCGCCCACGCGCAGGCGCAGCACCCGCACCGCGTGGTTGAACGCGTTGGCGTCGAGCGCGACCCGCTCACCGGCGGCGAGGGGGGTGGGCAGGTACAGGCGCGGCGGCTTCATGCGGCATCCCCGGTGACGGACCGCGGCGGATTGTACGGGGCGACCGCGGCGCTGGCTTTCACCGGGATGCGGATTCGCGACATCATCCGCCGCCACACCGCCGGCCACCCCACCCCGCAGGAGGCCGCGCCCGCGCCGGCGCGGACAAGCCCTTGAAGATCGCCACCTGGAACGTCAATTCGCTGAAGGTGCGCCTGCCGCAGGTGCTCGACTGGCTCGCCGCGGTCGAGCCCGCGGTGCTCGCGCTGCAGGAGACCAAGCTGCAGGACGCCGACTTCCCCGCCGAGGCGATCCGCGCCGCCGGCTACCACGTGGTCTACGCCGGGCAGAAGACCTACAACGGCGTGGCGGTGCTCGCCCGCACCGCGCCGGCGGAGGTGCACACCGATCTGCCGGGGCTCGCCGACCCGCAGCGGCGCGTGCTCGGCGCCACCGTCGGCGACGTGCGCGTGCTCGACCTGTACGTGCCGAACGGGCAGGCGGTCGGCAGCGACAAGTACGCCTACAAGCTCGACTGGCTCGACAAGCTCGCCGCCTACGTCGAGGCGCAGCTGGCCGCGCACCCGCGGCTGGTGGTGCTCGGCGACTTCAACATCGCCCCCGAGGACCGCGACGTGCACGACCCCGAGGCCTGGCGCGGGCAGATCCTGTGCTCGGAGCCTGAGCGCGCGGCCTTCCGCCGCCTGCTCGGCCTGGGGCTCGTCGACAGCTTCCGCCTGTTCGAGCAGGCGCCGGCGAGCTTCTCGTGGTGGGACTACCGCCAGGGCGGCTTCCGCCGCAACCTCGGGCTGCGCATCGACCACATCCTGGTGTCGCCGGCGCTCGCCGGCGCCTGCACCGGGTGCGGCATCGACACCGCGCCGCGCAGGCTCGAACGCCCCTCCGATCACGCGCCGGTGGTCGCCGAGTTCACCGACTGACCCCGCCGCCCCCGCGCGCGTCAGGACCCGGACGGCGGGCGCGTCAGCGCGGTGACGATGCGCCGCACCAGCGGCGTCACCACCAGCGCGCAGGGAAAGGCGATGACCCAGGCGACGCCGAAGGCGTGCAGCCACAGGCGCACGAAACCCGGCACCGGGCCGAGGTTGACCAGCGTCAGCACGCCCGACATCAGGAAGGACATGAACAGCGACATGAACAGCGCGAACAGCCACGGGGCGAAGCGCGCAGGCAGCATGCGGGGCTCCCGGAAGGCGGTGGCCGGCGCGGGCCGCCCGCTCGCGGCTCAGGCGGCCGTGGCGCGCGGGCGCCACGAGGCCAGCAGCGCGCCGCCAACGATCAGCGCGCAGGCCGCGCCCACCTGCCAGCGCGGCTCGGCGTGCCCGGCGAGGATCAGCAGCAGCGTCGACAACAGCGGCGCGGCGTAGCTGAACACCCCGAGCAGCTGGATGTCGCCGTGCTTGGTGCCGTGGTCCCAGACGAAGAACGCCGCACCGAGCGGCCCGAGCCCCATCACCAGCGCCGCCAGCCACTGCCCGGCCGAGGGCACCACGGTGCGCTCGAAGGCGAGGTGGCTGAGCAGCCCGAGCAGCGCCACGGCCAGGCAGATGCCGGCGACCACGCCGGTGGGCGTGTGCGCGTAGCGGCGGTTCGCCACCGAGTATGCGGCCCAGGTCAGCGCGCAGCCGAGCGCGGCGAGGTAGCCCGGCAGGTACTCCAGGCGCAGGCGGGTGTCGCCGCCGGCGACGATCAGCCAGGCGCCGGCCAGCCCGCACAGGCTGCCGGCGACGTGGCGCGCGCGCAGCCGCTCGCCCGGCAGCAGCGCCGAGAACAGCACGATCAGCGTCGGCCACAGGTAGTTGATCAGGTTGGCGTCGACCGGCGGCGCCTTGGCCAGGGCGATGAAGTACAGCGCGTGGTAGCCGAACAGCCCGCCCACCCCCAGCGCCCACACCGGCCAGGGCTGGCGCAGCGCGCCCAGGCCCTCGCGCCGCGCGAGCACCGCGAGCCCGAGCCCGCCGCCGATGGCGAAGGTGATCGCGAGCAGCTGGAACGGCGGCAGGCCGCCGGCGAGGGTGGTCAGCAGGGCGAGCAGCGCCCACAGCAGGATGGCGGTGGCGCCGATCAGCGTGGCGCGCAGGCGGGGGGTGACGGGCATGGCGCTGCGGGTTCCGGTCGCGGGCGGGTGCGCAGTGTGCCGCAAGCGCGTGCCGCCGGGGGGCGTGCCGCGCCCGCGCGTGCCGACGGGTTGACGGCACGCGCGGGCGACGGCGTTCAGGCGCCGAGGCGCCCGGCGCGGTAGTCGGCGACCGCCTGCTGGATCTCGGCCTGCGTGTTCATCACGAACGGGCCGTACTGCACGATCGGCTCGCCGAGCGGGCGGCCGGCGATCAGCAGCGCGCGGGCGGGGCCGTCGGCGTGCAGCACCACGCCGTCGGCCTGCGCCGCGTTGGCGAGGATCGCCATGCGCTGCGCCGGCACCTCGGCGCCGTCGATGCGCAGCGTCCCGCGGTAGACGTAGACGAAGGCGTTGTGCCCCGCCGGCAGCGCCTGCGCGAAACGCGCCCCGGCCGGCAGGTGCAGGTCGAGGTAGAGCGGCTCGGTCACCGGCCGCTCGACCGCGCCGGCCGTGCCGTGGCTCGACCCGGCGATCACCCGCACCGTGACGCCGTCGGCGGTGACGAACTCCGGGATCTCCGCGCTCGGGATGTCGCGGTACCAGGGCGCGGTGAGCTTGTCGCGCGCCGGCAGGTTGAGCCAGAGCTGGAAGCCCTCCATCAGCCCCTCCTCCTGCTCCGGCAGCTCGGAGTGGATCACCCCGTGCCCGGCCACCATCCACTGCACGCCGCCGTTCTGCAGCAGGCCCTCGTGGCCGGCGCTGTCGCGGTGGCGCATACGCCCGGCGAGCATGTAGGTGATGGTCTCGAAGCCGCGGTGCGGGTGGTCGGGGAAGCCGGCGATGTAGTCGTCGGCCCGGTCCGAACCGAAGGCGTCGAGCATCAGGAAGGGGTCGAGGCGGCGCTGCAGGGTGTGGTCGAGCACCCGCGTGAGCCGCACGCCGGCACCGTCGGAGGTCGCCTGCCCGGCGACCAGGCCCTGCACCGGGCGCGGCCGCCGCACGGTTTCGGCGGCCACAGGGATGGCGTTTGCATTCATGGTCTGCACCTCGTGGACGGGGTTCGGGGTTTCAGGCGGCCAGCGCCGCGATCTCGGTCTCGGCCTGCGCGAAGGCTTCGCGCTCGGCGTCGGCGCCCATCGCCAGCCCCTCGGCGTAGATGAACTGCACGTCGGTCATGCCGAGGAAGGCGAGCACGGTCTTCAGGTACGGCACCTGCGAGTCCTTGGCGGTGTCGCGGTAGCGCCCGCCGCGGGTCAGCGCGACGTAGACCTTCTTGCCGGTGAGCAGCCCCTCGGGGCCGTTCTCGGTGTAGCGGAAGGTCACCCGCGCCCGGGCGATCGCGTCGATCCAGTTCTTGAGCTGCGCCGGCACGCCGAAGTTGTACATCGGCACGCCCAGCACCAGCGCGTCGGCGGCCTGGATCTCGGCGATCAGCGCGTCGTCGAGCGCGACCCGCGCGGCCTGCTCGGCGGTGCGCTCCTCGGCCGGCGTGAACAGCGCGGCGAGCGCGGCCTCGTCGAGCGCCGGGTGCGGGGTGCGCGCCAGGCTGCGCACCGTCAGCGTCGCCTCGGGCGCCGTCGCGCGCAGGCTGGTCACGATCGCGTTGGCGAGGCGGGTCGACTGGGAGTTGTCGTCGCGGGCGCTGGAGTTGATCTGCAGGATGTTCATGGCGATCTCCGGATTGGCGGGTGGTCGATGGGCATACGTTAGGCGTTCCACCCATGCGCCAGAAGACGCTGGAATGGATAAGATCGTTCCACCGGAGGAACAATCCATGCACATCGACCCCAACGACCTGCTGCTCTTCGCCCGCGTCGTCGAAGCCGGCAGCTTCAGCCGCGCCGCCGAGCGCGTGGGCCTGCCAAAATCCACCGTGTCACGGCGCGTCGCCGGGCTCGAAGCGGGCTTCGGCGAGCGCCTGCTGACGCGCACCACGCGCAAGCTGGTGCTCACCGAGTTCGGCCTGAGCCTGCTCGACCACGCCCGCCAAGTGGTCGCCGAGGTCGACGCCGTCGCCGCGCTCGCCGAACACCGCCAGGCCGAACCGAGCGGGCACCTGCGCGTGTCGATGCCCGGCGACTTCGCCTGCCTGGTGATCGCCCCGCTGCTCACCGAGTTCATCGCGCGCTACCCCGCGGTGGTGCTCGACATCGACCTGTCGCCGCGGCGTGTCGACCTGATCGGCGAGAACTTCGACCTCGCGCTGCGCATGGGCGAACTCCCCGACGATGCCACCCTCGCCGCGCGGCGCGTCGGCGTGTTCAGCGTCGGCCTGTACGCCGCGCCCGCCTACCTCGAGCGCCGCGGCACCCCCGCCGGGCCCGACGAGTTGCTGCACCACGACGCCCTGCGCCTGCTGCCCCCCCACGGCGAGCCGCTGCCGTGGAGCCTCGGCCGCGGCCCCGAACGCTGGGAGCAGATCCCGCCCGGCCGCGCCGGCGCCAACTCCCCGGAACTGCTGGTGCGCCTGGCCCGCCTCGGCGCCGGCATCGTCGCCGTACCCGACCACTACGCCCAGCCCTACGTGGACGGCGGCGAACTCGTCGCCGTGCTCCCCGACTGGCGCCTGCCGCCGGTCACCGCCTGGGCGGTGTTCCCCGGCCGCCGGCTGATGCCGGCCAAGACCCGCGTGTTCATCGACCTGCTGGAAGAGCGCTTCACCCGCCGCTGCCCGCCACCACCCCCGGAGGGCGGCTAGGCGGGCGCCGCGCGGCCGGCTATTTTTCTTCGGGGCCGGCGGCGACAGGTGCAGGTTTTGAGCCTGTCGCCGGCGAGGATGATGCCGCGCCCCACGGTAAGGAGCCCCCGATGCACCGCACCCCCGTTTCCGCCCCGCCCGTGCCCTGCCAACGCTCACGCGCCGCCGGCCTGGCCCCGCACCGTGCCGGTGCCGCCCATGCGCGGCCGAGGCAGCGCGCATGACGGCGGAGCGCACCACTCCGGTCGCACTGGCGCACCTGGCCCCGGACGCGGAAACCGGCTGGCGCGAGCACGCGCTGGACGAGCACCTGCGCGAGGTCGGCCGGCTCGCTTCGCAGTTCGCTGCCGCCTTCGACGCCGCCGACTGGGGCGATCTCGCCGGGCGCTGGCATGACCTCGGCAAGTACCACCCGGACTTCCAGCGCTACATCCGTGCGGTGAACGGCGCCGATGCCCACGTCGAAACCGCGCGCGACGGCGGTGGTCCGCGCAAGGTCGACCACTCCACCGCCGGCGCGCTGCACGCGATCGACCGCTTCAAGGGGCATGGCCGGGTGCTCGCCTACCTGATCGCCGGCCACCACTGCGGCCTCGACAACTGGCACGACGGCCTCGCCCCCCGGCTCGCCAACCCCGAAAAGCGGGCGCGGCTCGATGCGACCAAGGCGGCACTGGCCGACGCCACCGTGCTGGACGGCGCGCAGCCGCGCAGCGGCGTACGCGGCGCCCGCGAGCCCGGCAGCTTCGCGCTGTGGCTGCGGCTGCTGTTCTCGTGCCTGGTCGATGCCGACTTCCTCGATACCGAAGCCTTCCTGCAGCCGCATCGCGCGCAGGCGCGGGCCGGTTTCCCCGCGCTCGGCGAACTGCTGCCGGCGTTCGATGCGTTCATGGCGGACAAACAGCGACGTGCCGGGCCGAGCCCCGTCAACGCCGCGCGCGCCGAGGTGCTGGCACAGTGCCGCGCCGCCGCCGCGCTCCCGCCCGGCGTGTTCACGCTCAACGTGCCGACCGGCGGCGGCAAGACGCTCGCGTCGATGGCCTTCGCGCTGGAGCACGCCCGCCACCACGGCCAGCGGCGCGTGGTCCACGTCATCCCCTACACCAGCATCATCGAGCAGACCGCCGACGTGTTCCGCGGCATCTTCGCCGACGCCGTCGTCGAGCATCACGCCAGCGCCGAGGTCGACACCGCGCACGAGGACGCCCGCTCGCGCCTCGCCTGCGAGAACTGGGACGCGCCGGTGATCGTCACGACGACGGTGCAGCTGTTCGAATCGCTGTTCGCCGCGCGCCCCGGCCGCTGCCGCAAGCTGCACAACCTGATCGGCAGCATCGTCGTGCTCGACGAGGCGCAGTTGCTGCCGGTCGCCCTGCTGCAGCCGATCCTCGACGTGCTGCGGCTGCTGACGCGCCACTACGGCGTCACGCTGGTGATCGCCACCGCGACGCAGCCGGCGCTCGCCTCGCAGTCCTGGTTCGGCGGCCGGCTGCGCGGCCTCGACGCCGTGCAGCCCATCGTCCCCGACCCCGACGCGCTGCACCGGCGGCTCGACCGCGTGCGCTACGAATGGCCGGCGGATTTCGGCGTTCGCCGCTCCTGGGCGGAAATCGCCGACGAACTCGCCGGGCATGGCGCCGTGCTCGCGATCGTCAACCGTCGGGCCGATGCCGCGGCCCTGCACGGGCTGCTGCCGCACGAGGGCCGCGTGCACCTGTCGGCGCTGATGTGCGGTGCCCACCGCGCCCGCGTGATCGCCGACATCCGCACCCGCCTCGCCGCCCGCCGCGACGGCGACGCCACACCGCTGCACGTGGTCAGCACCCAACTGGTCGAGGCCGGGGTCGACGTCGACTTTCCGGTGGTCTACCGCGCGCTGGCCGGGCTCGACTCGATCGCCCAGGCCGCCGGCCGCTGCAACCGCGAAGGTGTGGCCGGGCACGGCCGCATGGTGGTCTTCGTGCCGCCACAGCCGGCCCCGCGCGGCCTGTTGCGCGCTGCCGAGCAGATCACGGTCGGCCAGATGCACGGGCGGGCACCGCACACGCTCGCGCCGGCCGACTTCGGCGAGTTCTTCGGCCGGCTCTACCGCGAACGGCCGGTCGACGCGCAGGACATCTGCACGATGCTGCAACCCGACAGCCAGCTCGGCGTGCGCCTGCGCGATGCCGCCGAGGCCTTCCGGCTGATCGACAACGAGGAAAGCGGCTACCGCACGATCTACGTCCACTACCCGCCGCCGGCACCGGGCGATGACGACGGGCGCGAGATCAAAAAGCTGCTCGCGACGCTGGCAAAGGAGGGGCCCGAACGCTGGCTGATGCGCCGCCTGCAGCGTTACGCGGTGAGCCTGCCGCCGTGGTATTTCCAGCAGTTGCTGGCCAACGGCGACCTCGACCAACTGCGCCCCGACCTCTACGCGCTGCGCGACGGCCTCTACGACGCCGACCTCGGCGTGCCGCTGAGCGAGCGGCCGAGCGATCCCGGGAGCCTGGTGTTATAGGCAGGACCGCCGATTCCGTCGGCTGTACCAACGTTGAGCGACATTCCGTCGCACGAGACAGGACATGACTTCCGCCCTTGGCTTCACCTGGAACACCGCCGTCCTCCCCGCACCGCCGCCGCCCGGCCGCATCGACCGCGCGCTGTTCCGCGTGCGCAAACTGCTGTCGGAGTTCGTCTTCGACGTGACCTGGCTGGAGGACAACCCTTTCACCTTCCCCGAGGTGCAGACACTGCTCGACGGCATCACCGTCGGCGGCCACAGGATCAGTGACGCCGAGCAGGTGCAGAACACCGCGAAGGCGTGGCGGCGGCTGGTGGCGCTGGTCGAGTCCGGCCGTTTCGTGCTCGACAAGACGAGCTTCTGCGAACTGCACGCGCTGGCGGCGTTCGAGGAGGCACTGACCTGGGGGCGGTTCCGCGACGGTGCCGTCTACGTCGCCGGCACCGCCTGGCAACCGCCGGCGGCCGAGACGCTCGACGCGGTGTTCGACGCCGGGCTCGCCGAACTGCAGGCGCTGGCGAATCCGCTCGAACGCGCGCTCGCCTTCTTCCTGTTCGGCGCGCTGCAGCAGTTCTTCTACGACGGCAACAAGCGCACGGCGCGGCTGATGATGAACGGCGAACTGCTGCGCCACGGCTGGGACGCAATCAGCATTCCGGCCGCCCGCAAGCTCGCCTTCAACCAGGCGATGCTGCGCTTCTACGACGGCCGCGACGGCACCGAGATGATGGCGTTCCTGCTGGACTGCGGCGGCTATCCGCCAGTGCACTGAAGGAGGAGGTATGGAACGGTTCTGCCTGGAGGTGCGCGGCGACTTCGCCTGCTTCACGCGCCCCGAGATGAAGGTCGAGCGGGTCAGCTACAACGTGATCACGCCCTCGGCGGCGCGCGCGGTGTTCGAGGCCATCCTGTGGAAACCGGCGCTGCGCTGGCATGTCGAGCGCATCGAGGTGCTGCGGCCGATCCGCTGGATCTCGCTGCGCCGCAACGAGGTCGGCGCAGTGGTGTCGACGCGCCTCGCACAATCGGCGATGCAGTCCGGCCGCGGCCAGCTCGGGCTCTACGTCGAGGACGAACGCCAGCAGCGCGCCGGCCTGTTCCTGCGCGACGTCGCCTACCGCCTGCACGCCCGGCTCGACGTGCTGAGCGACGAAGCGCCGCAGAAGTACGCCGAGATGTTCCGCCGCCGCGCGGCGAAGGGGCAGTGCTTCCACCAGCCCTACCTCGGCTGCCGCGAATTCGCCTGCGACTTCCGCCTGGTCGACGATCCCGCCGCCGAAGCGCCACCCGAGGCGATCGACGCCGAACTCGGCTGGACGCTGTTCGACCTGGACTTCGCCGATCCCGCCGACCCGAAGCCGCGCTTCTTCCGCGCGGCGCTGAAGGGGGGCGTGCTCGACGTGCCGGCCCACGACAGCGTGGAAGTGCGGGGATGATCCTGCAGGCGCTGCACGCGTATTACGAACGGCGGGAGGGGACCGACAGCCCGCTCGCGCCGATCGGCTTCGAGCTGAAGGAGATCCCCTTCGTGCTCGAACTCGCCGCCGACGGCCACCTGATCCAGGTGCGCGACCTGCGCGAGAAGCAGGGCAAGAAGCTGATGGCGTCGCCGCGGCAGGTGCCGCGCGGCGTCAAGCGCACCGTCGGCATCGCGGCCAACTTCCTGTGGGACAAGGCCGACTACGTGCTCGGCTTGGTGCCGGAGCAGGGCAAGCCGGAGCGTGTCGCCGAGCAGCACGCGGCGTTCCGTGCGCGCATCGAGAGCCTGCCCGAGGTGCTGCGTGCCGATGCCGGCATCGCCGCGGTGCTGGCCTTCTATGCCGACCACCTGCAGGAGGTGCGGCTGCGTTATCCCGACGCGTGGCAGGCATGGGTGCAGGCCAACCCGCTGCTCACCTTCCAGCTCCAGGGCGATGCCGAGTGGGTCTGCCAGCGCCCGGCGGTGCGCGCGGCCTGGGCGGCGCTCGGCGCAGAGGCCGATGCCGACGGCATGTGCCTGATCACCGGAGAGCCCGCGCGCATCGCCGAGACACATCCGGCGATCAAGGGCGTGTGGGGCGCGCAGACCTCGGGGGCGAACATCGTCTCGTTCAACCTCGCGGCCTTCGGCTCCTACGGCAAGGCGCAGGGGCGCAACGCGCCGATCGGCGAAACCGCCGCCGAGCGGTACGTCACCGCCCTCAACGAGGGCCTGCTCGCCCGCGATTCGCGCCGGCGCCTGCAGCTCGGCGACGCCTCGACGGTGTTCTGGGCGGCGGAAGGCGGCGAGCCGCTGGAGGACGCCTTCGCCGAACTGCTCGGCGAACCCGCCGGCACGCCGGACGACCCGCACCGCGACACCGAACAGGTGCGCGCGCTGTACGAGTCGCTGAAGACCGGCGCCTACCAGCCGGTGCACGGCGGCAACCGCTTCCACGTGCTCGGGCTGGCACCGAACGCCGCGCGCCTCAGCATCCGCTTCTGGCTCACGGCACCGCTCGACGAACTCGGTGCACGCATCGGCCAGCATTTCCGCGATACCGACATCGTCCACGGCGAACGCCAGCCGGCGCGCCTCAGCCTGTTCCGGCTGCTGGTCAGCACCGCGCCGCAGGGCAAGGCCGACAACATCCCGCCGAACCTCGGCGGCGAACTCGCGCGCGCCGTGCTCGAAGGCCGGCCGTATCCGGCGACGCTGCTGCAGGCGGCCATCCGCCGCATCCGCGCCGAACGCCTCGTCGATTACCCCCGCGCCGCGCTGATCAAGGCGGTGCTGGTACGCAACGCCCGCTTGCAGGAGCGGCCACAACAGGAGGTAGGCGTGTCCCTCGACCCCGACAACATCAATCCGGGCTATCGGCTCGGGCGGCTCTTCGCCGTGCTGGAACGCATCCAGGAAGAGGCCAGCCCCGGCCTCAACGCGACCATTCGCGACCGCTACTTCGGCGCCGCGTCGAGCACGCCGGTAACGGTGTTCCCGCTGCTCAACCGGTTGAAGAACCACCACCTCGCCAAGCTCGAAAACCGCGGCCGGGCGAAGAACCTCGAAGCGCTGGTCGGGCGCATCGTCGACGGGCTCGACGCCGCGAACCCGTTTCCGCCGCACCTGAACCTCGCCGACCAGGGCCGCTTCGCGGTCGGCTACTACCACCAACGCCAGCACCCCTCGACCTACAAGGCCGAAAGCCAGGGAGAACCCGCATGAGCCTGCAGAAGCGCCACGACTTCGTCCTCCTCTTCGACGTGCAGGACGGCAACCCCAACGGCGACCCGGACGCCGGCAACCTGCCGCGCATCGACCCGGAAACCGGCGAGGGGCTGGTCACTGACGTCTGCCTCAAGCGCAAGGTGCGCAATTTCGTCGGCCTGACGCACGGCGAGCAGCCACCGTTCGAGATCTACGTGAAGGAGAAGGCCGTGCTCAACGCGCAGCACGAACGGGCCTATGCCGCCCTCGGCATCGACCTCGCCGCCGACGACAAGAAGCGCAAGGGCGGCGACAAGTCCGAAGAGGCCAAGCGCTGGATGTGCCGGAACTTCTACGACGTGCGCACGTTCGGCGCGGTGATGAGCACCGGCGTCAACTGCGGACAGGTGCGCGGGCCGGTGCAACTCACCTTCGCCCGCTCGGTGGCGCCGATCGTCGCCACCGAGCACTCGATCACCCGCATGGCGGTGACCACCGAAGCCGAAGCCGAAAAGCAGTCCGGCGACAACCGCACGATGGGCCGCAAGTTCACCGTGCCCTACGGGCTCTACCGCGCCCACGGCTTCGTTTCCGCGCACCTCGCGCAGCAGACCGGGTTCGGCGAGGACGACATCGAACTGCTGTGGCAGGCGCTCGAAAACCTCTTCGAGCACGACCGCTCCGCCGCGCGCGGGCAGATGGCGACACGCGGCCTGTACGTGTTCGAGCACGATTCGGCGCTCGGCAACGCCCCCGCGCACCGGCTGTTCGAACGCATCACCGTCACCCGCCACGATGCCGACAAGCCGGCGCGCGGTTTCGGCGACTTCACGGTGAACGTCGATGCGACCGGCCTCCCCGCCGGCGTCACGCTGCACCGCAGGGTGGGCTGAGCGGTGCGGGCCTCGGAGGACGAGGACGACGGCGTCGTCCCGATCTCGGCCCTGCAGCACTACAGCTACTGCCCCCGCCAGTGCGCGCTGATCCACGTCGAGCAGGCCTGGAGCGAAAACCTCTACACCGAGCGCGGCAAGGCGGTGCACGCCCAGGTCGACACCCCCGAGTCGCGGCAGGAGGACGGCGGGCGCGTGGAGCGCGCCCTGCCGTTGTACTCGCGCCGCCTCGGGCTCAGCGGCCGTGCCGACGTGGTCGAGTTCCGTGCCGACGGCACGCCGTACCCGGTCGAGTACAAGCACGGCCCGCGGCGGCCGCGCGAGCACGACGACCTGCAACTGGCGGCACAGGCGCTGTGCCTGGAGGAGATGACCGGCCGCGACGTGCCGGCGGGGGCGATCTTCCACCACGGCTCGCGGCGGCGGCGCGAGGTGCCGATCACCCCCGCGCTGCGTGAGGAGGTCGCGCGCGTGAGCGCCGCGGTGCGGGCGCTGATCGCCGCCGGCGAACTGCCGGCACCGGCCAACGACGACCGCTGCCGGCATTGCTCGCTGTTCGACATCTGCCAGCCCGCGGCCGTCGCCGCCAAGGCCCGGCTGCGCGACCTGCGCGCGGAGCTCTACGGCGCCGGAGGAGACGACGAATGCGCCAGTTCCTGAACACGCTCTACGTCACCACGCCGCACGCCTACGTGCGCCTGGAAGGCGACACGCTGGTGGTCGAGATCGAGCGCGAGAAGAAGCTGCAGGTGCCGCTGCACCACCTCGGCGGGCTCGTCACCTTCGGCGACGTGCTCATCAGCCCCGCGCTGCTGCACCGGTGTGCCGACGACGGGCGCGGCGTGGTGCTGCTCGACCGCAACGGCCGCTTCAAGGCGCGCCTCGAAGGCGCCGTCAGCGGCAACATCCTGCTGCGGCAGGCGCAGCACGCCGCGGCGTCCGACCCCGGGCGCACGCTCGAACTCGCACGCGCCTGCGTCGCCGGCAAGCTGCGCAACTCCCGCCAGGTGCTGCTGCGCGGCGCCCGCGATGCCGCCGACGCCGAAGACGCCGCAGCGCTGCGCCAGGCGGCCAGGCTGATCGCCGGGCACCTGCGGCGGGTGCCCGAGGCCGGCGACGCGGATACCCTGCGAGGGCTCGAGGGCGACTCCGCCCGGGTCTACTTCGGCGTGTGCAGCCGCCTGATCCGGCACGATCGCCGCCCGGCCTTCGGTATCGACGGGCGCAGCCGCCGACCGCCACTGGACCGCTTCAACGCCCTGATCTCATTCCTCTACACGCTGCTGACCCACGACTGCCGCTCGGCGCTCGAAGGCGTCGGGCTCGATCCGCAACTCGGCTACCTGCACGTGGTTCGCCCCGGCCGGCCGGCGCTCGCGCTGGACCTGGTGGAAGAATTCCGCGCCACGCTCGCGGATCGCCTGGCCGTCACGCTCGTCAATCGCGGGCAGCTCGCCGAGCGGGATTTCGAGTTCCGCCCCGGCGGGGCCGTGTACCTGCGTGACGACGCCCGGCGCAACGTCATCGTCGCCTACCAGCAGCGCAAGCAGGAGGAGATCGCACACCCCCTGCTGGGACAGGCCGTGCCCATCGGCCTGCTGCCGCATCTCCAGGCCCGGCTGTTCGCGCGGGCCCTGCGTGGCGACATGGAAAGCTACGTTCCGTATCTGCACCGCTGAGGAGGGACGATGCTGATCCTGGTGTCCTATGACGTTTCAACCGAAACACCGGCCGGCCGCCGTCGCCTGCGACGTGTCGCGAAGATCTGCCTGAACTACGGCCAGCGCGTACAGAAATCGGTGTTCGAATGCCAGGTCGATCAAACCCGCTACGAAGCCCTGGAACGCGCCCTGCTCAGGGAAATCGACCTCGGCGAGGACAATCTGAGGCTTTACCGCTTGCGTGAACCACTGGAAAAGAACATCAAAGAATACGGAAAATTCCGCTCCGTCGATTTCGACGGTCCCTTGACGATCTAGACTTCCTCCCGCGAACCCCTAGCGAGGGCGAAAACCCCGCCAAGTTCGCGCGGACACCAACTCTTTCAAAATCAGGAACATATTCTTGTCCACCCTCCTCCCGGCCCTGCACCCCCCTACCACCCCTGACCGGTTCGCGCAAACCAAGCGCCACCTGCCCCACGATCACACACTTGGCGCAATGCCATTCCAGCCGCTCGATTGAGCGGCTGAGGGTTGAAACGGTGATGTGGTGAGCTACAAGGCCGGCGACGGTTATTCCAGCCGCTCGATTGAGCGGCTGAGGGTTGAAACTTGTGCTTGATGGCACCTTCCGAAGCGCCACGAAATTCCAGCCGCTCGATTGAGCGGCTGAGGGTTGAAACGTGACGACCGGACGACCATCCTTGACCGCCGAGAATTCCAGCCGCTCGATTGAGCGGCTGAGGGTTGAAACCGCCCACTCACTGACCATCCGGCGCGGCGGCGGTCATTCCAGCCGCTCGATTGAGCGGCTGAGGGTTGAAACTTTGATGCGCCGCAGCTTGCATCCAAATATCACCAATTCCAGCCGCTCGATTGAGCGGCTGAGGGTTGAAACTGGAAAATCAGCGGCTTCAGCGCGCGCGACGTGTCATTCCAGCCGCTCGATTGAGCGGCTGAGGGTTGAAACGCCTACCACCCCCGCACCGGTGCGGTGATGCAGATCATTCCAGCCGCTCGATTGAGCGGCTGAGGGTTGAAACGCCGCCGAGGCCGATCCGGCCACCGGCACGCCGTATTCCAGCCGCTCGATTGAGCGGCTGAGGGTTGAAACCAGCAGGCCCAGGCCGCCACGCCGACGCACTGGCATTCCAGCCGCTCGATTGAGCGGCTGAGGGTTGAAACCATGCGCGGCGGCGCCGAACAGCGCGAGAGCGACATTCCAGCCGCTCGATTGAGCGGCTGAGGGTTGAAACTGGGCGGGGCGGGTGCCCCCCGTGGCGCTCAGGCCATTCCAGCCGCTCGATTGAGCGGCTGAGGGTTGAAACTTCGTTGGCGCCGGCCAGCCACGGCGCTCCCGGGATTCCAGCCGCTCGATTGAGCGGCTGAGGGTTGAAACTTTCGTTTCCGGGGGGCCGATGCCGCAGCACCGACATTCCAGCCGCTCGATTGAGCGGCTGAGGGTTGAAACTGGCAACGACACGGCGCACACGAGCAACGACAACAATTCCAGCCGCTCGATTGAGCGGCTGAGGGTTGAAACGACATGCCGATGTTTTTGCCGACCGCCTCCTGCGTATTCCAGCCGCTCGATTGAGCGGCTGAGGGTTGAAACGGCAAAGCGTCGGTGGCACGAGGTCGGTGCGTGTCATTCCAGCCGCTCGATTGAGCGGCTGAGGGTTGAAACGCCGATCAGGCGATCCTGCTCGAGCGCGTCAAGGATTCCAGCCGCTCGATTGAGCGGCTGAGGGTTGAAACTTCTGGTCTCTGTCTACCTCCTGGGCATCGGCGGATTCCAGCCGCTCGATTGAGCGGCTGAGGGTTGAAACGTCGGCAACATCACGCCAGCGCGGCGCGCGCTCAATATTCCAGCCGCTCGATTGAGCGGCTGAGGGTTGAAACTACGCCGGGGCGCGGCCCAGCGCCGGGGCGGCGGATTCCAGCCGCTCGATTGAGCGGCTGAGGGTTGAAACTGGTACCGGTAATGGTCGGTGAAAAATGCCTCCCAATTCCAGCCGCTCGATTGAGCGGCTGAGGGTTGAAACAGTGCGAGAAATTGGTGAACATGCTTGAAACATTATTCCAGCCGCTCGATTGAGCGGCTGAGGGTTGAAACGAGGTACTACGAATGACAACGCCCAACGGAAACGATTCCAGCCGCTCGATTGAGCGGCTGAGGGTTGAAACTCAATGCGTCCGGCAGACTGCCATTCGGGCCATACATTCCAGCCGCTCGATTGAGCGGCTGAGGGTTGAAACCAAATAAATCGTCTCCACTTCAAAGTTATTCAAATATTCCAGCCGCTCGATTGAGCGGCTGAGGGTTGAAACAACGTCGGCATCATGACGCGATTGTTGCTGAAAGTATTCCAGCCGCTCGATTGAGCGGCTGAGGGTTGAAACTGCGATATGCAGGGCTCCGCGGCGGCCGAGCAGGATTCCAGCCGCTCGATTGAGCGGCTGAGGGTTGAAACAAATAACGCGCCACAAATTCGCCACGGAACCAAAATTCCAGCCGCTCGATTGAGCGGCTGAGGGTTGAAACGGCGATGCGCCGTTCAGCCACCTGTTCCGGCTGCATTCCAGCCGCTCGATTGAGCGGCTGAGGGTTGAAACACCGTCACGGCCTTTCGGGCGCGGCTGGTCACGGGATTCCAGCCGCTCGATTGAGCGGCTGAGGGTTGAAACGTTCGGGGTGAGCCAGCCGGGGGACTGGGTGCCGCATTCCAGCCGCTCGATTGAGCGGCTGAGGGTTGAAACAAGGGCCGCGGGCGGTTGCTCGCGGCCAAGGTCACATTCCAGCCGCTCGATTGAGCGGCTGAGGGTTGAAACGACTGGTCCTCTGCGATCCAGGCCGATCAACCGTATTCCAGCCGCTCGATTGAGCGGCTGAGGATTGAAACGGGATCGGCGCGAAGACAGGGGCCGCCGGCCTGGCATTCCAGCCGCTCGATTGAGCGGCTGAGGATTGAAACCATCGGCTCGCAACGGCTGCGGCTATGCGCCGTATTCCAGCCGCTCGATTGAGCGGCTGAGGATTGAAACTCGAGCTCGCCCATGCTCCACGGCTTGGGGATGCATTCCAGCCGCTCGATTGAGCGGCTGAGGATTGAAACAGTCCATCGACCACCGTGTCTTTGGTGACGCCGTATTCCAGCCGCTCGATTGAGCGGCTGAGGATTGAAACCCGGAGTTGACCGCCCGCGACACCACCCGCTGGGCATTCCAGCCGCTCGATTGAGCGGCTGAGGATTGAAACAGCAACGACCAGGTGACCTACAAGATCCGCCACATCATTCCAGCCGCTCGATTGAGCGGCTGAGGATTGAAACCTCTACCGCTTCGGGCTGCGCAAGGCGCTGATCGATTCCAGCCGCTCGATTGAGCGGCTGAGGATTGAAACCGGAGGCGGCAGGGCGGCCGGCTCCGACGCGGGATTCCAGCCGCTCGATTGAGCGGCTGAGGATTGAAACCTCTTAGGCGACACGAGCAAAAGGCGGCACTTGTATTCCAGCCGCTCGATTGAGCGGCTGAGGATTGAAACATCGCCGCCGTTGACGGCATCAGCGCTGGCCAGACATTCCAGCCGCTCGATTGAGCGGCTGAGGATTGAAACTGCTTGATCGGCTCGACGACCAGGTCGCCGTACCATTCCAGCCGCTCGATTGAGCGGCTGAGGATTGAAACAAGTACGCGACCCGGCTGCAATCGGAGGACCGCCATTCCAGCCGCTCGATTGAGCGGCTGAGGATTGAAACTGGGTCGGCTGGGTCTTTTGCCACGTCGTCGGCAGATTCCAGCCGCTCGATTGAGCGGCTGAGGATTGAAACGAAATCATCGCGTACCACAGCGGCTCACTCAGCGTATTCCAGCCGCTCGATTGAGCGGCTGAGGATTGAAACTCCGTCTTGGGCCGGGGCGTCAGCGCCCAGCTCACATTCCAGCCGCTCGATTGAGCGGCTGAGGATTGAAACGCCGGGCTGGTCGCCGCGGGCCGCGACGTCGGCATTCCAGCCGCTCGATTGAGCGGCTGAGGATTGAAACGGTGCGCCCGCCTTCGAGCAGACCCCAGGCCTCATTCCAGCCGCTCGATTGAGCGGCTGAGGATTGAAACCGCCGCGGCGAACCCTTCGACCCCGACACCCTGCATTCCAGCCGCTCGATTGAGCGGCTGAGGATTGAAACTGCGGCTGGGTGGCGGCGCAGAAAGGCCGATCGTATTCCAGCCGCTCGATTGAGCGGCTGAGGATTGAAACGCTGTTCTCGAACGACGTGATCACCTACAAGATCATTCCAGCCGCTCGATTGAGCGGCTGAGGATTGAAACTCGTGCACTTCGCCGCCCACAACCCCCGGGCGGCATTCCAGCCGCTCGATTGAGCGGCTGAGGATTGAAACGGCGTGCCGGTGCCCCCCTCGCGCGACTGCGTCGATTCCAGCCGCTCGATTGAGCGGCTGAGGATTGAAACGCGGCGATGGCCTGGGCGTCATCGTCGACGGCCGCATTCCAGCCGCTCGATTGAGCGGCTGCGGATTGAAACCACGACGGATGGCGGGCTCAGTGTGGCCATGTGATTCCAGCCGCTCGATTGAGCGGCTGCGGATTGAAACAAGTGGCGCCGGCATCCGTCGCGGGCCGACCTGCATTCCAGCCGCTCGATTGAGCGGCTGCGGATTGAAACCGGTCCCGCTGCACCTCGGGCACGGAACCGTCGCATTCCAGCCGCTCGATTGAGCGGCTGCGGATTGAAACGAGACACGCCTAGCTCGCTGGCTCGGTTGTGGACATTCCAGCCGCTCGATTGAGCGGCTGCGGATTGAAACAGCGGGGCGGAGAACGCCCAGCGCGCCATCAGGGCATTCCAGCCGCTCGATTGAGCGGCTGAGGATTGAAACGACCATACGCGCGCGTCGGTGCCTGCGGCACAAGCCATTCCAGCCGCTCGATTGAGCGGCTGAGGGTTGAAACCTTTAGTTCGCGCAACATCGCCCGTAAAAACGGAATTCCAGCCGCTCGATTGAGCGGCTGAGGGTTGAAACCGTCCCTCGCCGAGTCCTTGCGTACCTTCTCCGTATTCCAGCCGCTCGATTGAGCGGCTGAGGATTGAAACTGCCGCGTCGCGCCGATCGCCAAGACGGCCGGCATTCCAGCCGCTCGATTAAACGGCTGAGGATTGAAACACCGTCACCTGCTATATGGAGCCCAGATCGATGTATTCCAGCCGCTTGACCGATCCGGCGAGAAATTCTCGGTTCCTCACTCCGAGTCTTCACGGCCAACCACTCTCTGCAACCGATCCCGCCAAAGCACGACAACCACCACCTCACGCCCCATGACCATCACTCCGCGCCGGGCCGGCACGCAGCGCGGTGATGGCCTCGCGTTCGGTGCGGAAGCATTGCCGGCGGCCGAACACGTCGGCGGCGCCGGCGTGTTCGAGCAGCTCCCACACCGGGCGCTTGAGCGCGCACAGGTACAGCGTGACGCCGCGCTCGGCGAGGTTGGCGCGCAGTTGCAGCAGCATGTCGAGGCCGGTGGCGTCGAGGTCGTTGACGGCGCTGCCGACCAGCAGCACGTGCCGCACGCCGGCATGCAGGCGGTCGAGGATGAAGTCCTCGATCAGTGCTGCGGTGACGTAGACGATGGCCGTGTCGGGGCGCACCGCGAGCAGGTCGGGGGCGATCGGCCCCAGGCCGTAGCGGCTGCGCTCGCGCAGGCGGCCGTCGGGCAGCATGCCGAGCTCGACGATGCGCGGCTGGCTGCGCCGGTAGAGCGAGGCGATCATGCTCGCCATGAAGCCGGCGAACACGCCCCAGTGCAGGTGCGGCACCGAGAACAGCGTGGCGGCGAAGGCGATCGCGGCGACCAGGCCGTCGTCGGGCGAGATCCGCCACAGCCGGCGCATCGCGGCGACGTCCACCAGGCCGAGCACCGGGACGATGATCACCGCCGCCAGCACCGCCTGCGGCAGCGGCTGCAGGTAGTCCATCCCCCACAGCAGGCACAGCAGCACGCACAGCGAGGCGAACAGCGCCGACCAGCCGCTGCGCGCACCGGCGTAGAGGTTGAGCGCCGAGCGCGAGAACGAGC
The DNA here is from genome assembly GCF_004341245.1 of Plasticicumulans lactativorans. Taxonomy (GTDB): domain Bacteria; phylum Pseudomonadota; class Gammaproteobacteria; order Competibacterales; family Competibacteraceae; genus Plasticicumulans_A; species Plasticicumulans_A lactativorans. The sequence goes on from NZ_SLWY01000008.1 coordinate 115,166, forward strand.
CGCTGACCGGGAAGGCGCCCGACAGGCCGCTGGCGATCTTCGCCAGCCCCTGGCCGATCAGTTCCTGGTCCTCGTCCCAGCGTTCGCCGCGCTTGCGGGCGAGCGTGCGGGCGCTCGACATCGCCTCGGTGAAGCTCACCAGCGCGACGATCAGCGCTGCCGGCAGCAGCGCGCGATGCTGCTCGAAGTCGAGTGCTGGCGGCAGTGCGAACTCGGGCAGGCCGCCGCCGACCGGCCCCACCACGCTGCCGCCGAGTTCGGCGAAGCCGCCGTAGTGGCTGACGACGATGCCCAGCACGCAGACGTAGAGCACGCCCGGCTGGCGCGGCCGGTAGCGCCGCAGCGCGAACAGCAGCAGCACCGCGCCGAGGCCGAAGGCGGCGCTGCCCGCGGTCGCCAGCGGGCGCTCGGCGAGCACGGTGAGCGTGCGCGCCGGCCAGCTGGTGTCGAGCCCCGACGGCAGGCCGAGCAGCGCCGGCAGCTGCGAGGCGACGATGATCAGCGCCGCGGCGTTGATGAAGCCGGTGATGGTCGGCCCCGACACCAGGTTGGCGATCGCCCCCAGGCGCAGCGCACCCAGCCCGAACTGGATCAGGCCGGCGTAGAGCGCGAGCCAGACGGCGACCCCGACCCATTCGACCGTGCCCGGCACCGCGAAGGGCTGCAGCGCGCCGAAGGTGAGCAGGCTGGTCAGCGCCACCGGGCCGGCGGCGAGCAGCGGCGAGGAGCCCCACAGCACGCCGACGATGCCCGGCAGCAGCGCCGCGTACAGCCCGGTCGGCGCCGGCATGCCGGCGAGCCTGGCGTAGGCGAGGGCCTGCGGGATCAGCACCAGGCCGACGGCGATGCCGGCGCCGGCGTCGGCGAGCAGGCCCGCCACGCTCGGCCGCGGCCAGTTCAGGAACGGCAGCAGGCGGCGCCCGTTCATCGTTCTCCCGCCGCTGTCACGCCGCGGATGCAGCGTCGGCCGCCACCCGCGCGCCATCTGGCCGGGTTCATCCGGCGGCGCCGACCTTCTTGGTGCGCAGCAGGAAGCGAACTTCCCGCGCCGGCACCATCCAGCACAGGAAGCGCTCGTAGACGCGTCGGGTGAACCACGAATGGTTCACCAACCGCTCCAGGATTCCCCTGGGCTGCGCGGTCCAGAAGCGGATGCTGGCATCCTCGACGCGAAAGCGCGCGCCCGGCCAGTAGTTGGGCACGTTGCGCCCCACCTGGTCGGCCGGATCGGCGAAATAGTTCATTGAGAACAGACCGAAGAAGCGCACGTGCGTGGGATCGGAATAGCCGTTCGGATTGGAGAAGTGCGGGACGATGATTTCCAGTTGCCCGTCATGGCGGACCAGGCGGTGCAGTTCCTGCATCAGGCCCGGCAGATTGTCGATATGTTCCAGCGTGTGCGACGAATACACCTCTTCGACGCAATCGTCGGGTAGCTCGGTGAGCCCTGCGTTGAGATCGGCGACGATGTCGACGCCCTTGCCAGCGCGGATGTCGACCCCGTAGAAGCCGGTGCGCCCGGTGTCCCCGCAGCCGATGTTGAGCCGTATCGGCCGCCCGCGGCCGATGTCGTCGATCACAGCCGGATTCAAGACCTGCATAGCGTTGATCTGCATTGTATTTTGATGATTTCAGGGCGCCGGCCGGCGCGCCGGTCGACACTATAGCGGCGCTCGGACAGCGTCAACGCGCAGACTGCAGCCGCTCAGCCGCGCGCGGGCGGGCGTTGCGCCCGCAGCCGGTCGCCCGCCTCGCCGAGCAGGCCGCGCAGCCAGCGGTGGCTCGCCGAGTAATGGGTGCGGTCGTGCCAGAGCTGATAGAAGCGCATGCGCGGGAAGTCGAGCGGTGTCGGCCGGATCACCAGCGGCAGCAGCGCCGCGTAATGCTCGGCGAAATGCCGCGCGGTGGTGAAGATCAGGTCGGTGCCCGGCAACAGGTACGGTGATTGCGCGAAGAACGGCAGCACCATGCGCACGTTGCGTTCGAGGCGCAGCGAGGCCAGGTGGGTTTCGACCACGCCACGCTGTGCCACGGAATAGGGCATCGGGGCGATATGCGGCGCCTGCAGATAGGCGTCGACGCTCAATTCGGTCCGCGCCAGCGGATTGTCGGCGCCCATCACGCAGACCAGTTCATCCTCGAGCAGCAGCGACAGACGCAGCCCCTCGGGCGGTTCGGGCCAGTTGCCGATGACGATGTCGAGTCCGCCGGTGGCCAGTGCCTGCTCGTAATCCAGATCGGGGCCGAGCGACTGCACGACCACGCGGGCGTGCGGCGCCTGCCGGCGCACCGAGACGGCGAGATGGGCGAGGAACGACGCGGCGAGGAAATCCGGCGAACCGATGCGGAAGGTCTGCTGGGTCGAGGCGGGCTCGAAATGCTCGCGCTGGACGAACAGGCGCTCGATCTCGCCCAGCGCCAGGCGCGCCGGCTCGCGCAGTTCCGCGGCGCGCTCGGTCGGCACCAGGCCGTCGCGCCCGCGCACCAGCAACTGGTCGTTGAAGATCTCGCGCAGGCGCTTCAGCGCGGCGCTGATCGCCGGCTGCGACTGGTTCAGGCGGATCGCGGTGCGCGACACGCTGCGCTCGGCGAGCAGCGTGCAGAGCACGCGCAGCAGGTAGGTGTCGAGTGGATCGCTGGCCCGGCCCATGCCGCCCCCCGACGGTCCGGGCGGCGGTCGCGACGCCGTCCGTGTTCATGCGCGACCACCGCGGATGGCTACGCCCGCACCGGCGGGGCCGGACTTGGGATTTCCTGATAGGGACTATAACAGACGCCCCGTAGTCGCCCGCCGGGGGCTTCCGGATACTCGTCCCACACACGCCAGCCGGTTAATGCAGGCGCCGCGATACCGGCAGCGTGGTGGTTTTACGAGAAATGCGACAGACACGAATGGCGCCCCGAGCTACCCGGCAGCGACTATCAGCAGTGGAGAAGAGATACCGATGAGTGCGAATGCAACGACGATGGCGGGGGAACTGGCACCCCCGCGACAGGCGGCGGTCGACAGCGTCTACAAGAAGATCACGCTGCGACTGATACCGTTCCTGGCGATCCTGTGGATTCTTGCCTGGCTCGACCGCGTCAACATCGGTTTCGCGAAACTGCAGATGCTCGACGATCTGAAATTCAGCGAAGCGGTCTACGGCCTCGGCGCCGGCATCTTCTTCCTCGGCTACTTCCTCTTCGAGGTGCCGAGCAATCTGCTCCTGGAGAAGATCGGCGCGAAGAAGACGATCATGCGCATCACCATCGGCTGGGGTATCACCTCGATGCTGATGATGTTCGTCAGGACGCCGGAAGTGTTCTATTTCCTGCGCTTCCTGCTCGGCGTGTTCGAGGCCGGCTTCTATCCCGGCATCATCCTGTTCCTGACCTACTGGTACCCGACCGACCGCCGCGCCAAGGCCTTCGGCATGTTCATGTCGGCGTCGGCGCTGGCCGGGGTGATCGGCGGGCCGCTGGCCGGCTGGATCATGACCTCGCTCAACGGCGTCAACGGCTGGTCCGGCTGGCAGTGGGTGTTCCTGATCGAAGGCATTCCGTCGGTGATCGCCGGCTTCGTCACCTGGTTCTACCTGACCGACAAGCCCGAGCACGCGCACTGGCTGAATGCCGACGAGAAGCGCCTGGTCGCCGAAGAGCTGAGCAAGGACCAGGCCGCGCTCGGCCACCGCGAGCACAGCATCCTGGCCGCCCTGCGCGACCCCAAGGTCTGGCAGTTGATCCTGATCTACTTCTGCATCATCGCCGCCAACTCGACGCTGACCTTCTTCGGCCCGTCGGTGGTCAAGGAAGTCGGCTTCGCGAGCCCGGTCGCGGTCGGCTGGATCATGGCCGGTGCCTACCTGTGCGGCGCGGCCGGCATGATCCTCAACGGCTTCTCGTCCGACCGCCACAAGGAAGCGCGCTACCACTGCGGCCTGGCCGCGCTGCTCGGCGCGGTGGCGATGGCGACGCTCGGCACGATGATCCCGCACAGCCCGCTGCTGTCGCTGCTGGCGCTGACGCTCGCGATCGTCGGCACGATGAGCGCGATCCCGGTGTTCTGGCAGGTGCCCAACTACTTCCTGTCGGGCAGCGCGGCGGCGGCCGGCATCGCGCTGATCAACTCGGTGGCCAACCTCGCCGGCTTCGGTGCGCCGTATGCAATGGGGTTGATCAAGACCAGCACCGGTCAGATGTCGCCCGGGCTGTATGCGGTCGCGATCATCGAGGCTTTGGCGACGGTGTTCCTGCTGTACTTCATCCCGCGCCGCGGCAGCGGGATCGACGGCAAGCGCTAATAAGCCCAGGCCAAACCGGATCCGCGGGACGCACGCCCCGCGGACACCGCCAGACGACGACGGCATTCCCCCGCGGAGACGAACCCGATGAACCCATCCCCTCTCAACCTCGACCGTATCAACCGCATGGACCGCGCCGAGTTCGTGCAGACCTTCGGCCACATCTTCGAGCACTCGCCTTGGGTGGCCGAGCTCGCCTGGGAAGCGCGCCCCTTCGACAGCGCCGAGGCGATCCACCGGGCGATGATCGCCGCGGTGGAGAGCCGCGACCGCGCGCAGCGCATCGCGCTGCTCGCCGCGCACCCCGACCTCGCCGGGCGCGAGGCGCAGACCGGCACGATGACGCAGGACTCGACCCGCGAGCAGGCGCGCGCCGGGCTCGACGCGCTGAGCGCGACGGAACTGGCGCGCATCGGCGAGCTCAACGCCGCCTACCGCGCACGCCACGGTTTCCCGTTCATCGCCTGCGTACGCCACTACACCAAGGACGGCATCCTGTTCGAGTTCGAGCGCCGGCTGACCAACGACACCGAAGCCGAGTTCCGCACCGCGCACGAGCAGATCTACGCCATCACCGGCTTCCGGCTGCGGGCGCTGTTCGCCGCCGCCCAGCGCGACTTGGCCGCCTGAGGAGGACACCACGATGGGCGACACCTCCCTGAAGCTCGACCGGCGCGGCTTCCTCGCCGCCGGTGCCGCCGGCCTCGCGGTGGCTGCGATCGGCGCCGCCGCGCCGGCGGGCGCGGACACCGCCGCCAAGCCGCCGCGGCTGACGCTGCACGTGCTCGACGTGCACCGCGGCCGCCCGGCGGCCGGGATGCGCATCGACCTCTCCCGCCTCGACGGCAGCGGCGCGCACGCCGTGAAGACGGTGCAGACCCAGGCCAACGGCCGCACCGCCGAGCCCGTGCTCGTCGGCGACGACCTGGTGCCGGGCGAGTACGAGCTGCTGCTGCACCTCGGCGACTACTACGCCGCGCAGGGCGTGCGCCAGTCCGAGCCACCGTTCCTGCGCCAGGTGCCGATCCGCTTCACCGTGTACGCGCGCGAGGCCTTCCACATCCCGGTGCTGGTCACCCCGTGGAGCTACTCGACCTACCGCGGCAGCTGACATCCGCCCCGCGGCCGGCGGCGGACGCCGCCGGCCCGCCCCGCGAGGAGACAAGACGACATGACCACCGACACCTCCACCGGCTTCAGCCGCCGCGACATGCTCGCCGCCGGCGCCGCCCTGGCCACGCTCGCGCTCGCCCCGGCCGCCCAGGCCGCCGACGGCGCGCCGAAGAGCCGCCTCACCACCCACGTGCTCGACACCTACAACGGCCGCCCGGGCGGCGGCATGCGCATCGACTTCCTGAAGCGCGACGGCGAGCGCTACGTGCTCGACAAGACCGTCAGCACCAACGCCGAGGGCCGCGTCGACACCCCGCTGCTGCCGGTCGAGGGCGCCGCGGCGATCGGCCGCTACCAGCTCGTGTTCCACGTCGCCGAGTACTTCGCGACGAACGGCGCCGAGCAGTCCAACCCGCCCTTCCTCGACAAGGTCACGCTGGAGTTCGCGATCTTCGAGGCCGAGGAGCATTACCACGTGCCCCTGCTATGCTCGCCGTGGAGTTACACCACCTACCGCGGGAGCTGAGTTCCCGCCTACGAGCAGTGGCCCGTGCGTCCCGGCCTGGATGGCCGGGCGCCGGGGGGGCGGCCGGCACGGCGACCGCGCCGCCGGGTCGGCCGCCCCCGGGCCATGCAACACCGTCTCGCACCTCAACGCCGTAGCCGCAGCCGACGGCGGCCGACGCCGGCTACCATGGACGGCCGCCCGCCGCGCCCGCCACAGGTTTCCCGATGTCCCCCGGTTCCGCCCGCCCCCGTCCGCTGCTCGGACTCGCCCTGACCCTGCTCGCCGTGCTCTGCTTCGCCGTCCTCGACAGCACCGCGAAGTACCTGTCGCAGTACTACCCGGTGCCGATGGTGGTGTGGGCGCGCTACGCGGTGCACCTGGTGCTGATGCTCGCAGTGTTCGCGCCGCGCCGCGGGGCGGCGCTGCTGCATACCCGGCGCCCGGTGCTGCAGGTGCTGCGCGCCGGGCTGCTGCTCGCCGTCACCGCGCTGTTCATGAGCGGCCTGCAGCACATCCCGCTCGCCGAGGCGACGGCGATCATCTACCTGACGCCGCTGCTGGTGACGGCGCTGTCGGTGCCGCTGCTCGGCGAGAAGGTCGACGCCGTCGGCTGGCTCGCGGTGCTGGCGGGCTTCGCCGGCGTGCTGGTGGTGGTGCGCCCGGGCGGCGCGCTGCTGACGCCGGCGGTGCTGCTGCCGCTCGCCGCCGCGCTCTGCAACAGCCTCTACCAGATCCTGACCCGCACCTTCGCCGGCAGCGAGAGCCCGCTGACCAGCAACTTCATCACCGGGCTGGTCGGCACCGCGCTCGCCAGCCTGCTGCTGCCGGCGGTGTGGACCACGCCGACGCCGGCGCACGCGGGGCTGATGGTGCTGCTCGGGCTGGTCGGCTACGGCGGCCACCAGCTGCTGATCCTCGCCTTCGGCCACATCTCGCCGGCCACCGTGGCGCCCTACACCTACGGCCAGATCGTCGTGGCGACGCTGATCGGCTGGCAGCTGTTCGGCACGCTGCCCGACGCGGTGTCGTTCACCGGCATGGCGCTGATCGCCGCGAGTGGCCTCGCGGTGGCGCTGCGCCGCCGCCGTCCGGCGCACTGAGCGGCGCGCGCTCGCTTACACTCTCGCCACGGTGGCGGGGGGCCGGGTGTGATGAGTGGCGTCGAACGCGAGGTGGCGGTGCTGTTCGCCGACGTGGCGGGCAGCACGCAGTTGTACGAGCGCCTCGGTGATGCCGCGGCGCTGCTGGCGCTGGAGCGCTGCATCGGCTGCCTCGACGCGGCGATCGCCGCGCAGCACGGGCGCGTGGTCAAGACCATCGGCGACGAGGTGATGGCGGTGTTCACCTGCGCCGAGGCCGCCTGCCGCGCGGCGGTGGAGATGCAGCGGCGCACCACCGAGCTGCCGGCGGTGGCCGCGGTGAAGCTCGCGATCCGCATCGGCTGCCACTTCGGCAACGCCATCGAGGATCACGACGACGTCTTCGGCGACACCGTCAACACCGCCGCGCGCATCGTCGGCCTGGCCAAGGCCGGGCAGATCCTCGCCAGCCGGCAGACCGTCGACGCCATCGCCCCGGCGCAGCGCCCGCCGGCGCGTGACCTCGACCAGTTCGCGGTCAAGGGCAAGGCGGTGTCGGTGCACCTGTTCGAACTGCTGTGGCAGGAAAACCCCGAACTCACCACGCTGACGCAGATCGTCACGCTGCCGGTGGCGGCGGCGCCGTGCTGCGTCGTCAGCTACCGCGGCCGGGTCTGGCAGCTCGACGCCGCGCAGCGGCAGCTGACGCTCGGCCGCCAGCCCGGCAACGACGTGGTGATCGCCGACCGCAAGGCCTCGCGCCAGCACGCCCGCATCGAGTGGCGCGGCAGCAAGTGCGTGCTGGTCGACCAGAGCACCAACGGCAGCTTCGTCCGGGTCGACGGTGAATCCGAGGTGTTCCTGCGCCACGAGGAGCTGCCGCTGCGCGGTCGCGGCCGCATCGGCTTCGGCAGCTCGCTCACCGACCCCGACGCCGACCCCGTCGGCTTCGAGTACCGCTGAGCGCAGCGCCGTGATCGACGCCCGCAAGCTCGCGATCTACCGCCGCTACGGCGGCGACGCTGACGCCTGGGCGCGGCTCGGCACGGCCGACGAGAAGGCCGCGCTGCGCGACGCCGACTGGATCGCGATCCGCGACCTGCTGCAGGAACTCGCGCTGGTCGCCGGCGGCCGCGCCGCGCCGCGCTACGCCCGCGCGATCGACGCGCGCCTGCGTGCGAGCACGGCCGATGCGGCGGTGGCCGCCGCGCTCGAAGCGCTGGCACGCGAGCCGCCGCCGGGCTAGCCCGGCGTGTCGGTCGCGGCCTGCCCGCGGGCGGCACGCAGCGTGGCGAGCGCCTGTTCGTAGTCGAAGTGCCTGACCTGGCGCTCCAGCTCGTCCATCGGCGCGCCGAGCGCCGCGCGCAGCTGCGGCGCGGCGTCGCGCAGCACGCGGCTGGCTTCGAGATCATCGGCGGCGAGCAGGGCTTCGAGGCGGTCGAGGAGCGGCGCGAGCTCGTCCGGCGCGGCGGCGGCGACCACCACGGCCTCGGCCACCGGCAGCCGGCGGATGACGTCGACGAGCGCCGCCTGGCGGGCCTGCAGCTCGGCGATCAGCGGCGCGAGCGCCTCGACGCCGTGCGCGGCCAGGATCGCGGCTTCCAGCTCGCCCGCGCGCGCCGCCAGCCGGGTGAAGCCGAGCGAGCCCGCCGTCCCCTTCAGCGTGTGCGCGAAGCGCCGCGCCGCAGCGCGGTCGCCGGCGGCGAGCCAGCCCCGCAGCGCCTCGAATTCGCCGTCGTCGTGTTCGGCGTAGCGCCGCAGCAGGCGCAGGTAGCTCTCCACCCGGCCGCGCACCCGCCCGAGCCCGGCCGCGACGTCGACACCGTCGACGGCGGCGAGCGCCTGCAGCAGGCCGGGCGGTTCGGGGACGCTGGCGACGGCGGCGGCCGGCGCGGGTGCTGTGGCAGCGGTGCGCGGCGGCAGCCAGCGCAGCAGCGCCGCGAACAGGAGCTCGGGGTCGACCGGCTTGGCGATGTGATCGTTCATGCCGGCGGCGAGGCAGGCCTTGCGGTCCTCGCCGAAGGCATTGGCGGTCAGCGCCAGGATCGGGAGGGTTGCGCACCCCGGCAGGCCGCGGATCGCGCGCGTCGCCACCAGGCCGTCCACCTCCGGCATCTGCATGTCCATCAGGATCAGGTCGTAGCGCTCGCGCTGCGCCATGGCGATCGCCTCGGCGCCGTCCTGCGCCACGTCGACCTGCAGGCCGGCGGCGGTCAGCAGCTCCAGCGCCACCTCGCGGTTGACGGCGTTGTCCTCGGCGAGCAGCAGCCGGGTGCCGGCATAGGCCTGCTGCAGCGTGCGTTCGGCCGCGCTGGCACCGGCCGCCGCCTCCGGCGTCCGCCCGAGCTCGGGCAGGGCCCGGCACAACGCTTCATACAGCGGCGAGGGCGTGACCGGCTTGACCAGCACCGCGCCGCAGCCGACGCGGGCGGCCTCGGCCTTGCGCTCGGCGGTGTCGTCGGTCGTCACCAGCACGCAGGCGGGCGCCGCCGGGCGCTGCGCCAGCAGCCGCGCGGCCTCGATGCCGCCGCTCTCCGGCAGGTGCTCGTCGAGCAGGGCCGCGTCGAAGGCATCGCCGACGGCCGCGGCCGAGTCGAGCGCCGCCTGCGCCGCCGCGGCGGAATCGGCGACGAGCACGCGCAGGCCCAGCGCGCCGAGCATCTCGGCGATGGCCTCGCGGGTGTCGGCGAAGGCATCCGCCACCAGCACCCGTCGCCCCTGCAGGCCGACGCCGGGGCGCGGCTCGCCGTCCGCCGCGCTCTTGCCCAGGCGCACGGTGAACCAGAAGGTGCTGCCGACCCCGAGCGCGCTGTCGGCGCCGGTCTCGCCGCCCATCAGGCGCGCGAGGTGGCGGTTGATCGCAAGCCCCAGGCCGGTGCCGCCGTGGGTGCGGGTGGTCGAGCTGTCGGCCTGCTCGAAGGCGTGGAACAGGCGCCCCAGTTGCTCCGGGGCGATGCCGGCACCGGTGTCGTGCACCGCGAAGCGCACCAGCAGCTCGCTGTCGCGCTCTTCGAGCAGCCGCGCGCCGATGACGACCGAACCGCGCTCGGTGAACTTCACCGCGTTGCTGACGTAGTTGAGCAGCAGCTGGCCGAGCCGCGTCGGGTCGCCGCGCAGGCGCCGCGGCAGGTCCTCGACCTCGGTGGCGATGGCGAGGCGCTTGTGGCGGGCGCGGTCGGCGACCATCGCGCAGACGTTGCGCAGCACCTCGTCGAGCTCGAAGTCCGACTGTTCGAGCACCAGCTTGCCGGCCTCGATCTTCGACAGGTCGAGGATGTCATTGATGATGCCGAGCAGGTGGCGCGCCGCGCCGTCGATCTTGGCCAGCCGCTCCTGCTGCGCCGGGTCCTGGGTGTCGCGCCGCAGCAGGTAGCTCAGGCCGAGGATGGCGTTCATCGGCGTGCGGATCTCGTGGCTCATGTTGGCCAGGAACGCGCTCTTCGCCCGGTTCGCCGTTTCGGCCGCCTCCTTGGCGCTCTGCAATTCGGTCGCGCGTTGCTGCAGCGCGGCGTTCAGCGCGGCGACCTCGCGATCACGCTTCTGCCGCTCGCTGTTGTCGAACAGCGTCGAGCGGGTGGCGACGAACTGCCCCGCGGCGTCCCGGAGCACCGTGGCGGTGAGGACGACCGGCAGCAGCATGCCGTCCTTGCGCACCAGTTCGTATTCGAGATCGCGGACCCAGCCATGCGCCTTCAGCCGCGGGAAGGCCTCGGCGAACACCTGCTGCGAGTGCGGCGTCAGCAGATCCTGCAGGCGCAGCCGTCCGACCACCTCCTCGCGGCGGTAGCCGAGCCAGTTGAGCTCGGTGTCGTTGATCTGCAGGAACACGCCCGCGGGGTCGAGCGAGTGGTAGCCGCAGGGGGCGTGGTCGTAGAGGTCGGCGACCTCGGCGGCGCGCTGCGACAGCGCCAGGTTGGCCGCCTCGAGCTGGCGGGTGCGCTCGGCGACCAGCTCCTCGAGGTGATGGCGGTGCTGCTCCAGCTCCTGCTCGATCAGCTTGCGGTCGGTGACGTCGCGCGCGGTGCCGACCAGCCGCAGCGGCCGGCCGGCCTCGTCGTAGGTGGCGCGGGCGAGGTCGGAGACCCAGCGGATCGCGCCGTCGGAACGCCTGATGCGGAAATCCGCGGCGAACACCTCGCGACGCGCCAGCGCGTCTTCGACCGCGCGCATGAAACCGGCGAGGTCGTCGGGGTGGAGCAGGCGCCGGAAGGCGGCGAGGTCGGCGTCGAAGCCCGCCGCATCGACGCCGAAGATCTCGTAGCACTCCGGCGACCAGTACACCCGGTCGGCGGGGATGTCCCATTCCCACACCCCCATGTGCGAGGCGACCAGTGCCATCTTCAGCCGCGCCTCGCTCTCGCGCAGCGCCTCGGCCGCCTGGCGGCGCTGCGAGATGTCCTCGACCACCGCGATGAAGAAGTTCGGCCGGCCGTCGGCGTAGCGGGTCAGCGACACCGTGAGGTTGACCCACACCGCGCTGCCGCCCTTGTGCAGGTAACGCTGCTCGCGCACGCAGGTGTCGAGCTCGCCGGCGAGGATGCGCCCGAGCGAGCGTTCGTCCTCGGCGAGGTCATCGGGGTGGGTGATGTCCTGGAAGCGCATGCGGCAGAGTTCGTCGGCGCCGTAGCCGAGGATCGCGCACAGCCGCTCGTTGACCTGCAGGCACTGCCCCTGCGGCGACAGCACCGCGATGCCCACCGCGGCCTGGTTGAAGATGGCGCGAAAGCGCTGCTGGCTCGCCCACAGCGCCTCCTGCGCCTGGCGCCGCTCGGTGATGTCCTCCGACAGGAGGATGAGGCCGCCGATGCTGCCGTCGGCCTCGTACCAGGGCAGGACCTCCCAGCGGATCCAGTCGACGCAGCCGTCGGCGCGCTCGAAGGCCTCCGCCTCGCAGCGCTCGGTGGCGCCGGCCAGGCAGCGCGCGTGCACCTCGCGCCAGCGCTGCGCCATGTCGGGAAAGATCGCGTAGTGGCTGCGGCCGAGCAGTTCCTCGTCGCCGAGGTGGTAGTCGCTGAGCCAGCGGCGGCTGACGCAGAGGTAGCGCATCTCGCGGTCGAACATCGCGATCGCCGCCGGTGCGTGCTGGATGAACAGCCGGAGCTTGGCCTCGCTCTCGCCGAGGCGCAGCTCCATGCGCTTGCGCTCGCCGACGTCGTGGGCGAAGCCGTGCCAGAGGGTGTCGCCGCCGTACTCGCGCCGCGGCATCGCGTGCCCCTCGACCCACAGTTCGCCGCGCAGCGGGTGGCAGACGCGGAACTCGTCGCGCCAGGGCGCCAGCGCGCGCGCCGAGGCGGCGAGCCCGGCCTCGACGTGGTCGAGGTCGTCCGCATGGATGCGGGCGAACAGGGCGCCGGCGTCGTCGGTGAGCGCCTCGGGGCGCAGGCCGAACAGCGCCTCGATCGCCGGGCTCGCGTAGGGGAAGCTGCGCCTGCCGTCGGCGCGCCGGCGCAGCGAGAACAGCACGCCGGGCACGCTGGCGGCGGTCAGTTCCAGGCGCTCCTGCAGCGCCACCCGCTCGCGCAGCGCCAGTTGCGCGCCGCGTACCGCGGTGATGTCGCGGGCGACGCCGAGCACGCCGATCAGGCCGCCGGCGGCGTCGCGCATCGGCGTCTTGGTGGTTTCGAGCAGCATGCGGCGGCCGTCGCTCGCCTGCGTGACCCACTCCTCGTTGCTGCGCGGCCCGGAGGCGGCCAGCGCTTCGAGGTCCTTGCCGCGGAAGAAGTCGGCGAGCTCCCGGTCGACGAAGTCATAGTCGGTGCGGCCGACGATCTCGGCCTCCGTCGCACCGAACAAGCGCTCGAAGGCCGGGTTGCAGGCGAGGTAGACGCCCTGCGGATCCTTCAGCCAGACCAGGTCGGGGACGGTGTGCACCAGCGTGCGCAGCCGGCTGCGCTCGTCGGCGAGCTGCCGCAGCACCCGCAGCCGCTCGGCCTGGCGCTCGCGCTCGTGGCGGGCGGAGCGCAGCTGCCGCGCCTGGTGCACCAGGTAGGTCGCGACGGCGGCGGCGAACAGCGCCAGCACCACCGCCAGCGCGACCCACGTCGCTTCGCGTCGCGCCGGGCCGAGCAGCTCGCTGCGGTCCACCTTGGCGAGCAGGAACCAGTCGGTTCCCGGGATCGCCCGCACCACGCCGGTCACCGCCACGCCACGGTAGTCCACGCCCTCCAGCGCGCCGCCGATGCGCTCCGGGTCGCGCAGGGCCTGCGCCGCCAGCAGCTCCGGGGTGCCCAGCGGCAGCCTGAAGCTCAGCGCGGCATCCGGGCGGAAGCGCAGCCCGGTGAGGTACAGCACGTGTTCGCCGTCGCGCCGGAACAGTACCGCCTCGGCGCTCGTGCTGGGCAGCGGCCACGACTGCACGTACGGAAACAGCGCGCGTGCCGGGTCGGAGCGCAGCGCCAGCGCGAAGCGGGCGCCGTCCGCGTCCGCGTGGAGCGGCGCCACCAGGTCGAGGCTGAGCGGATCGGCGCTGGCCTCGCCGACGCGATAGATGCCGGAACTCACGGGGCGGTCGGCGGTGAGCGCGCGCGCTACGGCGTCGCGCAGCGGCTGCGGCGGCGTCCCGAGCATCCCGTCGGTGGCCTCGACCACCCCCCCGTCGGCGTCGAACAGCACCGCGCTCCGGTAGCCGTGACTCGCGCGCACGCGCTCCAGGAGCCGCTGCAGGCGCGCGCGCTCGGGCGCCCCGAGCGCGTCGCTGCCGCGGCGCAGCAGCTCGCCGATGGCGTCGTCGTCGCGGAGGATGTCGAGGTCTTCGTAGCGGTCACGCAGCCACTCCGAGATCTGGCCGACCTTGAGGTCGGTGACCGCCTGCAGCTGGGCGACCGCGGTGTCGTGTTCCTGGCGCGCGACGTAGCCGACCACGCTGACCCCGAGGGTGACGATGCCGATCGCGAGCAGCAGGAAGGCCGGTGCCGTCGTCGGCCAGCCGCTGGCGGCGACGCGCGCCCAGCGCCCGCCCGCCGTCGCCTCGGCAGGCTCGGCGGCGGCATCGGCCACGCCGCCTTCGTCATCCGCGAGGTGCCGCGCCCAGCGCCGCAGCAGCACGTACAGCAGCACCGAGGTGATCGCGACGAACACCCAGCCCTTGACGGTGCTGGCGATCACCCGGTGCGCGGGGTCGCTGATGATGAGGGCGAGCAGGTGGTCGGACAGCAGGATCCACGCCGCGCTGAAGGCGGCGTAGAGCAGCACGATGCGGCGTGCGGCAGCGGACGACACTTGCCGCGGCGGTTCGCTCATCGCCCGTCCCGTCCGGCTGGCGTCCGCCTCAGGCCCGCGGCGGCCCGGCCTCGTCGGTGTCGCGGTAGTGCGCGGCGATCGCCACGAAGGTGTCGAAGGCGGCCACGAAGGCGTCGACCACGTCGGGGTCGAAATGCCGCCCGCGCATCTCGACGATCATGGCGCGCGCCTGCTCGAACGACAGCGCCGCCTTGTACACGCGCCTGGAGATCAGCGCGTCGAACACGTCGGCCAGCGCCATCAGGCGCGCCGAGATCGGGATCGCCTCGCCGGCCAGGCCGTCGGGGTAGCCGCTGCCGTCCCAGCGCTCGTGGTGCCAGCGCGCGATCTCCTTGCCCAGCGCGAGGAACTCGACCGGCTGGACGGCATCGCGCTCGGCCTGCTCGATCGCCGCGGCGCCGAGCACGGTGTGGGTCTTCATGATCGCCCAGTCCTCGGCGCCGAGCGCGCCGGGCTTGCGCAGCACGTGGTCGGGGATGCCCACCTTGCCGATGTCGTGCAGCGGTGCCGACTTCGCCAGCACCTCGATGGTGCGGGGGGTGAGGAAGGCGGCGAAGCCGGGGTGGTCGCGCAGCGCGAGGGCGAGCGTGCGCACGTACTCGCGGGTGCGCAGCAGGTGATTGCCGGTTTCGGAGTCGCGGATTTCCGCCAGCCGCGCCAGCGCGTGGATGCTGACGTCCTGGATCAGCTGGTTCTCGGCCATGCGCCGCGTGACCTCGGCTTCGAGGAAGGCGTTCTGGTCGCGCAGCCAGTCGCGCGCGCGCTTCAGGTCGAGCTGGGTGCGCACCCGCGCCAGCACCACCGGCGGGCGCAGCGGCTTGGTGATGTAGTCGACCGCGCCGAGGTCGAGGCCGTGCTCCTCGTCCTCGGCGGCATCGAGCGCGGTGATGAAGATGACCGGGATGTCGCGCGTGCGCGGGTTCTCGCGCAGCAGCGCGAGCACGTCGTAGCCGTCCAGCTCCGGCATCATCACGTCGAGCAGCACCAGGTCGGGCCGCGGCTCGGAGGCCGCGATCTGCAGCGCCCGCCGGCCCGCGGTGGCAACCCGCACGCGGTAGTACGGCTGCAGCAATTCGCCGAGGATGTCGAGATTTTCCGGGGTGTCGTCGACGATCAGGATCGTCGCCAGCCGCCCCGCTTCCCCCGTTGCGGTACCCTGCACCTTCATGTCCATGTCATTCCACCCTGTCATCTTGTGGAGGGGCGGGTTCGTGGCACCACCCCGTTCCTTGCCATCGCTGACCTGGCACGAGCATAGCCCGATGCACGCCTCCGCGCTCCGCCGCCGGCGGATTTCCGCCGCCCGTCCGCCCCGGCGGGCGCCGCCGCACCGCCGCATGACGACCTGCCGGCGCGCGCGGTGCACCCGATGAACCGCCTGCTCGAACGGCTCGCGCACGGCCGGCCGCTGCTCGCCGACGGCGCCACCGGCACCAACCTGTACCGCGCCGGGCTGCGCGTCGGCGACGCCCCCGAGCCGTGGAACCTCACGCAGCCGGCGCGCATCGCCGCGCTGCACGCCGCCTTCGTCGCCGCCGGCGCCGACGTGATCCTCACCAACAGTTTCGGTGCCAACCGCTTCCGGCTCGGCCGCCACGGCGCCGCGCGGCAGGTGGCCGCACTCAACGCCGCGGCGGCACGGCTCGCACGCGGCGCGGCGGCGGGTGCGGAACGGGGCGTGGTGGTGGCCGGGTCGATCGGGCCGACCGGCGAGGTGCTGGCGCCGCACGGCCCGCTCGCCTTCGACGCCGCGGTCGCCGCCTTCGCCGAGCAGGCGCGCGCGCTCGCCGACGGCGGCGTCGACGCGCTGTGGCTCGAAACCCTGTCGGCGCCCGCGGAACTCGACGCGGCACTGGCCGGGGCCGCGGTCGCCGGGCTGCCGCTGGTGGTGACGCTGACCTTCGACGCCGACGCACGCACCCCGGCCGGGCTCGACCCGGCCGGGCTGGTCGCGCGCGCGCGCAGCGCCCCCGTCGTGCCCTGCGCGCTCGGCAGCAACTGCGGCGCGGGCCCGGCCGCGACCGTCGCCAGCGTCGTCGAGCTCGCCGCGGCCGCCGGGCCCGGCACGCCGCTGGTCGCCAAGGGCAATGCCGGGCTGCCGCGCAGGGTCGGCGACGATTTCGTCTACGACGCCTCGCCGGCGCTGATGGCCGAATACGCGCGCCTCGCGCTCGACGCCGGCGCCCGCCTCGTCGGCGGCTGCTGCGGCACCACGCCGGCGCACCTGCGGGCGATGCGCGCGGCGCTCGACGGCTGGCACCGCGGCCCGCCGCCGCAGCGCGACGCCATCGCCACCCGCCTCGCGGCGGCGGCCGGCCGCTGACGGGGCGTGCTCAGGCGCGGCGCAGGCGCAGCGCGTTGGCGACCACCGACACCGAGCTCGCGCTCATCGCCAGCGCCGCGAGCAGCGGCGACAGCGCGAGCCCGAAGGCCGGGTAGAGCACGCCGGCCGCGACCGGCACGCCGAGGCCGTTGTAGAGCAGCGCGAACAGCAGGTTCTGGCGCATGTTCGTGACCGTCGCGCCCGCCAGCCGGCGCGCGCGGGCGATGCCGCGCAGGTCGCCCTGCACCAGCGTCACCTGCGCGCTGTGCATCGCCACGTCGGTGCCGCTGCCCATGGCGATGCCGACGTCGGCCCGGGCCAGCGCCGGGGCGTCGTTGATGCCGTCGCCGGCCATCGCCACCACGTGCCCCGCGGCCTGCAGGCGCTCGACCAGCGCGAGCTTGTCCTGCGGGCGCAGCCCGGCGTGCACCTCGTCGATGCCGAGCGGCGCGGCCACCGCGTGCGCGGTGGTGGCCGCGTCGCCGCTCGCCATGACGATGCGGATGCCGGCGGCGCGCAGCGCCTGCACCGCCTCGGCCGTCGAGGCCTTGAGCGGATCGGCGACCGCGATCAGGCCGGCGAGGCGCCCGTCGAGCGCGACGAACACCACGCTCGCGCCGGCGCGCCCGAGGCCCTCGGCGGCGGCCCGCAGCGGCGCGGGGTCGAGCCCCAGCGCCTGCAGCAGCGCCGCGTTGCCGAGCGCGACCGCATGGCCGTCGACCGTCCCGCGCACCCCGCTGCCGCTGGTGGCGGCGAAGTCCTGCGCCGGCGCGAGCGCCAGCCCGCGCCGGCCGGCCTCGGCGACGATGGCCGCGGCCAGCGGATGCTCGCTCGCCCGCTCCAGGCTCGCGGCGAGGCGCAGCACCTCGTCCGCGGCGTGGCCGGTGGTCGCCACCAGCTGCCGGAACGCGGGCCTGCCGAGCGTCAGCGTGCCGGTCTTGTCGACCACCAGGGTGTCGACCCGCTGCAGCGTCTCGATCGCCGCGGCGTCGCGGAACAGCACGCCCTGCAGGGCCGCACGGCCCGTCGCCACCATCACCGACAGCGGCGTGGCGAGGCCGAGCGCACACGGGCAGGCGATGATCAGCACCGCGACCGCGTTGAGGATCGCGTGGGCCCAGCGCGGTTCGGGGCCGAACACGCCCCAGGCGACGAAGCTCAGCACGGCGACGGCCACCACCGCCAGCACGAAGCCGCGCGCCACGCGGTCGGCGAGGCGCTGCAGCGGCGCACGCGAGCGCTGCGCCTGCGCCACCAGTTGCACGATCCGCGACAGCGCCGTCTGCTCGCCCACCTGCTCGGCGCACAGCACCAGCGCGCCGCTGCCGTTCAGCGTGGCGCCGATCAGCGTGTCGCCCGGCTGCTTGTCGACCGGCAGCGGCTCGCCGGTGAGCATCGACTCGTCGACGTGCGAATGCCCCTCCAGCACCACGCCGTCGACCGGCACCTGCTCGCCCGGACGCACGCGCAGGCGGTCGCCGACCTGCACCTGCGCGATCGGCACGTCGGTCTCGCCGCCGTCGGCGTCGAGGCGCCGGGCGGTCTGCGGCGCCAGGCCGAGCAGCGCGCGGATCGCCGCCGAGGTCTTCGCCCGCGCGCGCAGCTCCAGCATCTGCCCGAGCAGCGTCAGCGAGACGATCGCCGCGGCGGCCTCGAAGTACACGCCGACGTGGCCGTCGACGCGGAACGACGCCGGGAACGCCTGCGGCGCCAGCGTCGCGACCGTGCTGTAGGCGAAGGCGGCGCCGACGCCGGTGGCGATCAGGGTCCACATGTTGGGGCTGCGGTTGACGAGCGATTGCAGGCCGCGGGCGAAGAACGGCCGGCCGGCCCACAGCACCACCGGCGCGCTCAGCAGCAGTTCGACCCAGGGGCGCACCGCGTGGTCGAGCCCGGGCACGGCGTGGCCGGCCATCGCGAGCGTCATCACCAGCAGCGTCGCCGGCAGCGTCCACCAGAACCGGCGCGAGAAATCGACCAGCTCCGGGTCGTCGCCGTCGTCGCGCGGCAGCTCGGGCTCCAGCGCCATGCCGCAGAGCGGGCAGTCGCCGGGCCCGTCCTGGCGCACCTGCGGGTGCATCGGGCAGACGTAGGTCGTGCCTTCGGGTTGCGCCGCGGGCGGCGCCGCTGCGGGGGCGTGCGCGGGGTGGTGATGGCCGGCGGGGGCGGTCGGCGGCGCATGGCCATGCGCATGACCGCAGCACGCGGGCGCGCCGGGTGCGCTGGAACCGGCGGTGGAATCGAAGGTGTGAAGGTTCATCGCGGCGCTCCTTGTTGTGCTCGATGCAGGGCGCCGATACGTTTAGGACCGTACCTGGGTACGGGATCAAGCATGAACCGCGAACCGACGATGAGCATAGGCGCCCTCGCGGCGGCGGCCGGGGTGAGCGTCGAGACGGTGCGCTACTACCAGCGCCGCGGGCTGCTCGCGCGCCCCGACCGGCGCTACGGCACGATCCGCCGCTACACGGCGGCGGACCGCGAGCGGCTGCTGTTCGTGCGCCGCGCGCAGCGCCTCGGCTTCACCCTCGACGAGATCGCCCAGCTGCTGGCGCTCGACGCGGTCCGCGACCGCGCCGAGGCGCGCGCGCTGGCCGCCGCCAGGCGCGACGACATCGACGCGCGGGTGGCCGACCTGCTGGCGATGCGCCGCGCGCTGGACGCGCTGATCGAGCACTGCAGCCACGGCCGCGCGAGCGAGCCCTGCCCGATCATCGACGCCTTCCGCCACGCCCCGCCCCCGGCCGCGGACTGAGGCCGCCGCGCCCCGCCGCCGGCACTTGGGCTACGCTGCGCCCCGCCCCCCGCCCGAGGTCCCCGCGCATGGCCGTGTTCCAGAACATCGTGCTGCTGACGGCGCCGCTGTTCCTGCTGGTGCTGCTCGGCTACGGCCTCAGCGCCTGGGCGCGCTGGCCGAAGGCGGTGTCCGACGCGCTGACGCGCTTCGTCTTCTCGGTGGCGGTGCCGGCGCTGCTGTTCCGCATGATGAGCGACTTCTCGCGCCTGCCGCCGACCGACGCGCGGCTGCTGCTCGCCTTCTTCGGCAGCTGCCTGCTGGTGTTCGTGCTCGGGCGGCTGGTGGCGCACCACGTGTTCCACCTCGACGCCACCGCGCAGTCGGTGTTCGCGCTCGGCGGCATCTTCTCGAACAACGTGCTGCTCGGCGTGCCGCTGGCGCAGATCACGCTGGGCGCGGCGGCGATCCCGTCGGTGTCGCTGGTACTGGTGTTCAACGCGCTGACCCTGTGGACGCTGGTCACCGTGTCGGTGGAGTGGGCGCGCCACGGCCGGGCGTCGTGGACCGGGCTGCGGCGCACGCTGCGCGGCGTGCTCACCAACCCGCTCATCGTCGGCATCCTCGGCGGCACCGCCTTCGGCTTCACCGGCCTGGCGCTGCCCGGCGTGCTGGCGCAGACGCTGACGCTGGTCGCGCAGGCCGCGGTGCCGCTGTCGCTGATCGCCCTCGGCATGGGGCTCGCCGAGTACGGCGTGCGCGAGGGCTGGCGCGAGAGCCTGGTGATCTGCACGATCAAGCTCGTGGTGCAGCCGCTGGTGGTGTTCGCGCTCGCCCGCGCGCTGGCACTGCCGGCGCTCGAAACCCAGGTGGTGGTGATGCTCGCCTCGCTGCCGGTGGGCGCCAACGTCTACCTGATGTCGCGCCAGTTCGGCGTGCTCGGCGGTCCGGTGGCGGCAAGCCTGGTGCTGTCGACCGCGGTCGCCGCGCTGAGCACGCCGCTGGTGCTGACGCTGGCCAGCGCGGCGCACTGAGCCCCCGCGGCGCACTACACTCGGACCGATCGCAGCCCCCGTGGAGCCCGTCGCCATGCCCGAACCGAAACCCCCCGCCGCCAGCAAGCTCGACCGCGTCGTCGCCGAGGCGCGGCGCAACCGCGAGGCGCGCGAGCAGGACTACCGCGAGCGCGCGCTGAAGCTCTACCCCTGGGTGTGCGGCCGCTGCGGGCGCGAGTTCACCCGCGTGAACCTGCACGAGCTGACCGTGCACCACCGCGACCACAACCACGACAACAACCCCCCCGACGGCAGCAACTGGGAGCTGCTGTGCCTGTACTGCCACGACAACGAGCACCAGAAG
The DNA here is from genome assembly GCF_004341245.1 of Plasticicumulans lactativorans. Lineage (GTDB taxonomy): Bacteria > Pseudomonadota > Gammaproteobacteria > Competibacterales > Competibacteraceae > Plasticicumulans_A > Plasticicumulans_A lactativorans. The sequence goes on from NZ_SLWY01000008.1 coordinate 135,807, forward strand.
TACGGCGAGTACGCCGCACACGGCGACGGCAGCGGCGGTGGCGGCAAGGCCGCGGCGGCGACGCACAACCCCTTCGCCGCGCTGCAGGGGCTGCTGAAGAAGGACTGACGCGCGCCGCTCAGCCGGCGTTGGCGAGCAGCCAGCGCTCGAACTCGCGCGCCGGCAGCGCCCCGCTCACCCGCGCGCGCTCGGCGCCGCCGCGGAACAGCGCGAGCGTCGGGATGCTGCGGATCGCGTGGGTGGCGGCGAGCGCGGTCTCGGCCTCGGTGTCGACCTTGGCGAACACCAAGCGGCCGGCATGCGCCTGCGCCGCCGCCGCGAAGGTCGGCGCGAAGCTGCGGCACGGGCCGCACCACGGCGCCCAGAAATCCACCACCAGCGGCAGCGGCGCGTGCGCGATCAGCTCGCCGCCGGCGGCGGCGTCGAGCGCGAGCGGCGCGCCTTCGAGCAGCGGGCGCTTGCAGCCACCGCAGTGCGGGCGGGCGCCGAGGCGGGCGGGGTCGAGGCGGTTGCGGGTCTGGCAGTGCGGGCAGGTCAGCAGCATGGCGGTGGCACCGGAACGGGGGTTTGCAGCGCCCGATCTGGACGCGCATCGTGCGGGTTTCAAGGCCCTGCCCCACCGCCCGGAGCGCCGCCGATGCCCGCCGACCTGCCCGACGTCAATCCCGACCGCCGCCTGCGCGTGGTGGTCGACACCATCGTGCAGCCTTGGGAGCCGAGCCCGAGCGGCACGGTCTGGCGCAAGCCGCTGTACCGCAGCGGCGGCGAGTTCGGCCCGGTGACCAGCCTGGTGCGCTACGCCGCGGGCGGTGCCTTCGCCGCGCACGCCCACCCCGAGGGCGAGGAGATCCTGGTCCTGAGCGGCGTGTTCGCCGACGATCACGGCGAGTACCCCGCCGGCACGCACCTGCTGAACCCTGACGGCAGTCGCCACGCGCCGCGTTCGGTGGACGGCTGCGAGCTGTTCGTGCGGCTGCGCCAGTACGCCGGGCGCGAACGCCGCGTGCAGCGCGCCGACGGGCCGGCGACGCCGGCCGCGGGGGTGGCGGAACAGCTGCTCTACGCCGCGGCCGGCGAGCCGCGCATCGCGCTCGAAGCCTGGGCCGCCGGCGCCGGCGGCAACCCCCGCCGCTGGCCCGGCGGCGGCGAGATCTTCGTGCTCGCCGGCACGCTGCACGACGAACTCGGCCGCTACGGCGCCGGCTGCTGGTTGCGCCTGCCGCCCGGCAGCGTCCACGTGCCGTTCGCGCCCGCGGGCTGCCGGCTCTACGTGCGCGCCGGCGCCTGAGCGCGCGCCGGCGACGCTTCAGGCGCCGGCGTGGACGACGTTGTGCCAGAGATCGACGCGGGCCGGCGGCAGGTTGCCGAGGACCACGGTGCGCTGCGCCGGCCGGGCGCCGAGCGCGACGAGGGGGGAGTCGCCGAACAGGGCATAGGTGTACTGCACCACGTGGCCCTGCGGCGCAAGCACGGCGCGACAGGCGGCGATGATCGCCTCCACGCTGGCTTCGGGCAGCGAGCGCAGCGGCAGGCTCGACACGATGGTGTCGACGCGCCGCTGCGTGCCGAGCCGCGCCGGCAGCTCGCAGGCGTCGCAGTGCAGCACGTTGACCTGGCGGAAGCGCCGGCGCAGGTGCGCGGCGAGGCGCGCGTCGCGCTCGACGACGTACAGGCGCTGCGGCGCCAGGCCGCGTTCGAGCAGCGCCTCCGTCACCGCGCCGAGGCCGCCGCCGAGCTCGACGACGACGCCGTCGCCGTCGAGCGGCGCGAGCCGCGCCATCGCCCGGGCGAGGCGCTGCGAAGCCGGCCAGACCGCACCGACCGCGCGCGGGCTGTCGAGCCAGGCACGCAGGAACACCCAGGGGCTCTGCCAGACGGGCAGCTCGGTCGCGTCGGCAGGCGACCCGGTCGTGAACATCACTTCGGATTCTTCTGGCATCGCATCCTGTATCCGGTGGCACGGAGCGCGACCGCGGGAGCAGCCCGGCAACGGCGGAAGTTCCGTTGCCCGATGACGCTGACGACACCTGCCCGTGGGCAGGCAACGGTGATGTCACGGCTTGCGCCGGCGAACGGCCGCGGGCGCATCAGAGGCGCTACGCGCACCGCCGTCAAGCGCCGCGCACGCCGGCACCCGCTACACGACGCCTGCCCGCACTTTTTGCTAATCTTCAAAGCTTTTCATTATCAAACAGTTGAAGACCTTCCCGCGGCGACCGCAGGGACGCGCCCGGAACCACCCGGCGCGCTCGCGGGTCCCCTCTGCATGCCGCACCACGCCCCAGGCCGGGGCACGCACCACGCCGGGGGCGGGAAGCCTGTGCATTTGCAGCCACGAGGATCGCATGCCGCACGACGTCAGCCTGATTTCCACCATCGCCACCGGCCTGGGCCTGGCGATGATCCTGGGGTACCTCACCTCGCGCCTGCGCATGCCGCCGCTGGTCGGCTACCTGCTGGCCGGCATCATCATCGGCCCCGGCACCCCCGGCTTCGTCGCCGACGTCCACCTGGCCGGACAGCTCGCCGAGATCGGCGTGATGCTGCTGATGTTCGGCGTCGGCCTGCACTTCTCGCTCGAGGACCTGCTCGCCGTGCGCCGCATCGCCGTGCCGGGTGCGATCGTGCAGATCGGCGTGGCGACCGTGCTCGGCATGGCACTGGCGCTGTTCTGGGGCTGGGAGTTCGGCGCCGCGCTGATCTTCGGCTTGGCGCTGTCGGTCGCCAGCACGGTGGTGCTGCTGCGCGCGCTCGAGGCGCGCGGCGTGCTGGAATCGCTCAACGGGCGCATCGCCGTGGGCTGGCTGATCGTCGAAGACCTGGTGATGGTGCTGGTGCTGGTGCTGCTGCCGGCGGTGGCGGGCCTGCTCGGCGGCGAGACCGGCGCCGCGCCGGTCCAGCACAACGACGGCGAGCTGTGGCTGACGCTCGGCTACACGCTGGCCAAGGTCATCGCCTTCCTCGCCCTGATGCTGATCGCCGGCCGGCGCGTGTTCCCGCGCCTGCTGTGGCTGGTGGCGCGCACCGGCTCGCGCGAGCTGTTCACGCTGTGCGTGATCGCCGCCGCGGTGGGCGTGGCCTACGGCTCGGCCAAGCTGTTCGACGTGTCCTTCGCGCTCGGCGCGTTCTTCGCCGGAATGATGATGCGCGAGTCGGAGTTCAGCCACCGCGCCGCCGACGAGTCGCTGCCGCTGCGCGACGCCTTCGCGGTGCTGTTCTTCGTCTCGGTCGGCATGCTGTTCGACCCGCGCGTGCTGCTCGAGCAGCCGCTGAAGGTGCTCGCGGTCGCCGCCGTGATCATGGCCGGCAAGACGCTCGCCGCCGTGCTGCTGGTGCTGATCTACCGCTACCCGCTGAAGACGGCGCTGACGGTCGGCGCGAGCCTCGCGCAGATCGGCGAGTTCTCGTTCATCCTCGCCGGCCTCGGCGTCAGCTTCGGGCTGCTGCCGGCGGCCGGGCAGAGCTTGATCCTCGCCGGGGCGCTGATCTCGATCGCCCTCAACCCGCTGATGTTCTCGGCGATCGAGCCGGTGCAGGCCTGGCTCACCGCGCGCTCGCGCCTGGTGCGGCGGCTGGAGGCACGCAGCGACCCGCTGGCCGAGCTGCCGATGTCGGTCGACCAGGCGGTGCTGACCGGGCAGGTCGTGCTGGTCGGCTACGGCCGCGTCGGCCGGCGCATCGCCCAGGCGCTCGGCGAGCGCGGCATCCCCTACGTCGTCGCCGAGCAGAACCGCGAGATCGTCGAGCAGCTGCGCGCGCAGGGCGTGCCGGCCGTCTCCGGTGACGCCGCCGATCCGGCGGTGCTGATCCAGGCGCACATCGTCAACGCCGGCATCCTGGTCATCGCCACGCCCGACACCCTCAACGTGCGCAAGATGGTCGAGATCGCGCGCACGCTGAACCCGGACATCGAGACCGTGGTGCGCTCCCACAACGAGACCGAGGCCGAGCTGCTCGAGCACGAACGGATCGGCAAGGTCTTCATCGGCGAACGCGAACTGGCGCACGGCATGGCGCAGCACGTGCTGGCACGCATGGGCGCGCTGCACTGACGCGAACCCCGGCACGGCATGGACGCCGCCGCCGGGCGAGAGTATCCTGCGCCCTCCGCAACACCCCCCAACGCGCCCGTAGCTCAGCTGGATAGAGCGCTGCCCTCCGGAGGCAGAGGTCAGGGGTTCGAATCCCTTCGGGCGCGCCATCTCCTTCCAGTCCTTACCCGCACACCCGCGCCGACGCCCGGCCTCAGCCGCGCCGCTGCGCGAGCAGCAGGACCACGCCGGCGAGCACCACTGCCGCGGCGAGCCATTCGAACGCGGAGATCGTCTCGCCGCCGAGCGCCACGCCGAGCAGCATCGCGATCACCGGGTTGACGAAGGTGTAGCTCGCCGCGAGCCCCGCCGGCGCACGCGCGAGCAGCGTCATGTAGGCGTTGAAGGCGATCAGCGAGCCGAACACCACCAGGTACAGCCAGGCGCCGACGGCGAGCGGCTGCGGCGGCCACTGCGGGCGCTCGCCGACCGCGAACGCGAGCAGCAGCAGCACCAGGCCGCCGCCGATCATCTCGCTGGCGAAGCCCATCGCGCCGGGCGCGAGCGGCAGCGCGCGCTGGCTCAGCACGCTGCCGAACGACCACGCGACGGTGGCCACGGCGATCGCCGCCAGCCCCTGCGGCGAGGCCTGGAAGCCCGCCCCCTGCGTCAGCAGCAGCACGCCGAGCAGGCCGACGCCGATGCCGGCGAGCTCGCTGCGCGCCGGGTAGACGCGCCACAGCAGGTTGACCGCGACGATCAGCAGCGGCACCACGGCGATGAAGGCGACCACCAGCCCGGAGCCGACCGTCTGCTCGGCGAACGCCGTGCCCCCCATGCCGCCGCCGAGCATCAGCGTGCCGACCACGCCGGCGTTGCGCCACTGGCGGGCATCGGGCAGCGGCGCGCCGCGCCAGCGCATCCAGGCGAACAGCACGAGCCCGGCGACCAGGAAGCGCGTGCCCATCTGGAAGAACGGCGGCAGGCTCAGCAGCGCGAACTTGATCGCCAGGTAGGTGGAGCCCCACACCAGCCAGGTCGCCGCCAGGCAGGCGACGACGAGCGGCGTGAGCGGGCTGCGGGTGGTCAGGACGAGGGCGGGTGTGGACATCGGCAGGCTCCTGGTGGCCGCCACATGCTAGGCCGCGGGGTCCGGCGGCTGAACCGCACGCTCACGCTTTCATGGCATCATCGCTTTCGATTCGACGGTAATCCGGGCCCGGCACGATGAAAATCGAACTCGATGGCTATGACGGCCGCATCCTGGCCGAACTGCAGGCCGACGCCCGGATGTCCATGACCGAACTCGGCCGGCGCGTGCACCTGAGCCCGCCGGCGGTGGCCGAGCGGGTGCGCAAGCTCGAAGCCGCCGGCGTCATCACCGGCTACCACGCCTGCGTCGACCCGGCGGCGCTCGGCTACGCGATCCGCGCGCTGGTGCGCGTGGGGCGCGCCGAGTTCGCGCGCATGACCGACACCATCGCCGCCACCGCCGAGGTCACCGGCGCCTGGAACGTCACCGGCGAGGACAGCTGGATCCTCGAAATCGCCGTCACCGACGTCGCCCACCTCGACCGCGTGCTCACCGCCTTCTGCGCGCTGGCGCAGACCTCCACGGCGATCATCCTGAAGACGGTGCGCGAGCGCGGCCCGCTGCTGCCGCCGTGACGGCGCTCACGCCGTGGCGAGCGCCGGGCGCAGCACCGGCGCCTCGCGGATCGGCAGGTTGACGAGCGCGGCGGCGGCGGCGAGCGCGATGTCGGCGTACCACATCCAGTCGAAGTTGCCGAAGCGCGCCAGCGCGATGCCGCCGAGCCAGGCGCCGAAGAAGCCGCCGACCTGGTGCGACAGCAGCGTCATGCCGAACAGCGTGGCGAGGTAGCGGGTACCGAACAGCTTGCCGACCAGCCCGGCGGTGGGCGGCACGGTGGCGAGCCAGGTCACGCCGAGCGCGGCGGCGAACACGTAGAAGGTCAGCGCGGTCTTGGGGGCGAGCAGGTAGAGCGCGACGATCAGCGCGCGCGAGGCGTACATCCACACCAGCAGCCACTTCATGCGGTAGCGCTGCGCCAGCGCGCCGGCACCGAGGCTGCCGGCGACGTTGGCGAGCCCGATGATCGCCAGCGCGGTCGCCGACACCCCGGCCGACAGCCCGCACAGGTTGACCTCGCCCGGCAGGTGCGTGACCAGGAAGGCGATGTGGAAGCCGCAGGTGAAGAAGCCCGCGTGCAGGCACCAGTAGCTGCGGTCGGCGAAGGCCTGGCGCAGCTGGTCGCGCATGCCGAGGCTCGCCGGTGCCGTACCGTCCCCCGCCGCGCCGCCGGTGACGACGGTCGGCGCGTGCGGCGCGGTGCGGCGCAGCGGCCAGGCGAGCGGCAGCGTGAGGAGCGACAGCAGCGCCAGCGTCAGCATCGAGTGCACCCAGCCGAAGGCGGCGATCAGCCCCTGGGTGAGCGGCGCGAACACGAACTGTCCGAAGGAGCCGCCGGCGTTGATGAAGCCCGAGGCGAAGGCGCGCCGCTGCGGCGGCAGGCGGCTCGCGGTCGCCCCGATCAGGATCGAGAAGCTGCCGGCACCGGCGCCGGCCGCGGCGAGCAGGCCGAGGCTCAGGATCAGCGTCGCCTCGCCGTTCACCAGCGGCGTCAGCGCGAGCCCCGCGGCGAGCAGCAGCCCGCCCGCGACCAGCGCCCGGCCCGAGCCGTAGTGATCGGCGAGCGCGCCGAACAGCGGCTGCGAGGCACCCCAGACGAACTGCCCCACCGCGAGCGCGAAGCTGATCTTCTCGATGCCGAGCCCGGTGGTGACGCCGAGCGGCAGCACGAACAGGCCGAGCGACTGGCGTGCGCCCATCGTGATCATCAGGATCGCGGCGGCGGCGAGCGAAAGCGTCCACGCGGACGCGGCGGTGGTGCGATGAGCGGTCACGGCCGGAACCTCCCCTGCTTGGAAGCGCGCAGCGCGGCGGGGGATCACTATGTGGCGCCCCGCCGGGCGCTACCAGCACCGCACCGGCATGGGAGCCATGCGGCCCGGCGCGCGCCGGGCGGCGGGCTCAGACCGGGCCGAGCTCGGGCGTGGTCGAGTCGGCGAAGGAGCGCCCGCAGGTCAGGCAGCGGTACCAGTGGTAGTGGGTGTCGGCGCTGCTGCTGTCCTCGCGGTGCAGGTAGGCGAGCACCCCGCGCTCGGCGCAGACGTGGCAGATGGCGTGCGGCGGCAGGCCGGCCGCCTCCGCCACCGCGGGCTTCAGGCGCAGGATGAAGGCGCCGTCCGGGGTCCGCACCGGTTCGTAGTCGTTGAAGCGCAGCTTCGCCTTCAGGCTCGCGATCTCGGCCAGCAGGTCGTTCTCCACGGCCTGGGCGGCCAGCAGCTTGCCCTGCAGGTCGATCACCGCCGACTGGATCGCGATCAGGTGGTCGTTGGCCAGCACGTCGGCCTGGTCGTCGGCGAGGCGCTTGACCAGGCCGGCGAGCGTCTGCGCCGCGGCGAAGGCGGCGGTGAGCGGGGAGGTATCCATGACGGGACTCCGGGCACAGGGACTGCTGAAACCCTAGCAGCGATTCGCCGCAGCGGCAGCGGCAGGTGCGGCCCGTGCCGGTCGACGATTGCCGACCCGTACCGCGCCCACTAACCTTGCGGCTCGCACCCCAACAAGAACGGCAGGAGCCGCTCCACCGGCGGACCCTGCGCATAACTCGCTCCCAGTGCCGCGAGGCCCCCCATGCACATGTCCCGTCTGTTCCGCAGCGTCTGCGCCGGCGCCGCCCTGCTCGTCGCGAGCCTCGCCCACGCCGGGCCCTACACCTCGATGGTCGTTTTCGGCGACAGCCTCTCCGATCTCGGCAACATCGCCACCATCACCGGCGGCGCCGTCCCCGGCGCGCCCTACTCCGGCGCCTTCACCAACGGCGCCCCGTGGGTCAACGGCGCCGCAACGGCACTCGGCCTGCCGCCGCTCGGGCCCTCGCTGCTCGGCGGCAGCGACTACGCCTGGGGCGGCGCGCGCACCAACGGCCACTCCAATCCGGCGCTGGCGACGACCGCGAGCATCCAGGCGCAGGTCGGCGCCTACCTCGGCAGCCACGGCGGCGCGGCCGACCCCGGCGCGCTCTACGTGCTGTGGGGCGGCGCCAACGACCTGCAGGATGCGCTGTTCGCGGCGGCGGCCAACCCGGCCAACGCCTTCGCCATCGTCTCCGCCGGCGTCACCGGCAGCATCGGCCGCATCGGCGACCTGCTGGACGACCTGATCGGCGCGGGCGCCGGCACCATCGTGGTGCCGAACCTGCCCGACCTCGGCCTCACCCCGCGCATCGCCGCTTTCGGTGCGCTCGGGGTGTCGCTCGGCAACTTCGCCTCGACGCTGTTCAACGGCCTGCTCGACGGCGTGCTGGCCGCGCGCAGCGGCAGCGCCGACCTGCGCGAGGCCGACATCTTCGGCCTGCTCAACGATGCCGTGGCCAACCCGGCCAAGTACGGCCTGAGCAACGTCAACGCGCCGTGCTACACCGGCGACGACATCAACTGGACTGGAGGAGGCAGCGTGTGCGCGGATCCGGGCGCCTATCTGTTCTGGGATACCTTCCACCCGACCTCAGCGGCGCACGCGTTCATCGCTGCCGAGATCGCGCAGGTCGCGATCCCGGCACCGGGCGTGCTGCTGCTGTTCGCCGCGGGCCTGCCGCTGCTGCGCCGCGAACGTCGACGCGCCGACGCCCTGACCGCCTGACACGCACACCCGCATGCGGCAACGCGGAGCACGGGCGCGGCCGGCCGCCGGGGTGCGGTGCGCTGCGCTGCCCGGCCTCCGCCGGCAGGATGGCGCCCGCGCGCCGCAGCCTGCCGGGGTGCCACCCCCTTCTGCACATCCCCAGCGGTGACGATGCGCAACTGGATCCTGGTGCTGACACTGCTGGGCGGGTCGCTGCTGTCGGCGCACGCGGCGCCCGGCGGCGCCGACGGCGAGCCGGCGGGCGAATCGGCGATCGAGGTCATCGTCGCCCCCGACGTGCCGGTCGACACGCTCACGGTCAACCAACTGCGGCTGATCTTCTCGCTGCGCCTGCGCTCCTGGCCCAACGGCGCGCCGATCCGCGTGGTCACCGAGCCCGACGACGCGCCGGTCCACCAGGCCTTCTGCCGCACCCACCTCGGCGTCTACGCCAACAGCCTGCGCATCGCCTGGAACCGGCTGATCTACACCGGACTCGCCGCGGGCCCCACGGTGGTCAACGGTGAGGCGGCGATGCTCGAGCGCGTGGCGAACCTGCCCGGTGCCATCGGCTACGTCCGCCAGGGCGAACGCGGCGATGCCGGCGTGCGCACCGTGACCGTCACGCCGGAGCCGCGATGAAAGCGCCCTTCCCGCCTATCGCTCCCTGGTTCGTGGCCGCCTGCCTGCAGTGCGTCGTCCTGCTGCTGCCGGGCGGCGGAAGCCACGCCGAAACGCCGGCGACGGAGCCGGAGTTCTCGCTGCACGGCTTCGCCAGCCAGGGCTATTCGAACTCGACGGCGAACAACTTCAACAGCAGCGGCCAGTCGGGCGGCTCCTTCGACTTCCGCGAGGCGGTGGTCAACGGCCGCTGGCGCTTCGCCGAGCACACCTCGGTGGCGGCGCAGGCGCTGTACCGCGCCGCGCCGGTGTCGGTCGACGACGGCGTGCGGCTCGACTACGCCTTCCTCGACCATGCCTTCACCGGCACGCTCGGTGCCACCGGCGGCGTGCTGCTGGGGCGCTTCAAGAACCCCTACGGCTTCTTCAACGAGACCCGCGACGTGCCCTTCACGCGCTCGGGCATCATCCTGCCGCAGTCGATGTACACCGAGCGCGGGCGGCCGTTCACGATGAGTTCGCAGGGCATCCTGGTGTACGCCGACCTCTACCAGCCGTGGGGGACGCTCGGCTTCAAGGGCAGCTACGGCAAGCCGGTACGCGGCGGTGCGCCGCTCGAGTACATCCTGTTCTCGCGCGACCTGCCCGGCGAGTTCGAGCCCGACCGCGCCGCCACCGCGCAGTTGCGCTACGACGGGCCGGAATACGGGCGCGGCTGGAGCGCGGCGCTGAGCTACCAGCAGTACGCCTACGACTTCAGCCAGCCGCGCTCGCTCGGCGTCGACGACTTCCATTTCGACTTCCACACCATGGCGGCATCGCTGCAGTACGACAGCGGCGAGCGCTGGAAGGTGCTCGGCGAGGTGGCGCGCGGCAAGGCCTTCGACGGTGCGATCCGCCTGGGCGGCTACCTGCAGGCGAACTACCGGCTGCGCCCGGACGTGGAAGTCTTCGCCCGCGGCGACCTGATGATCCTCGACGAGCGCGACCGCTGGGGCAAAAAGTACGCGCAGAGCGGCCGCTGCCCGGACTACTGCCGCTACGCCAAGGACTTCTCCGTCGGCCTCAACTGGGACATCCGCCCCGACCTGCAGCTGCGGCTCGAATGGCACCACGTCAACGGCACCGCCTGGCTGAGCGGCGCCGAGAACGATCTGCGCGACTCCACCGAGCGCTGGAACCTCGGCCTCGCGCAGCTCTCCTGGCGCTTCTGAGCGTCCCGCCAGACGGCGCCCCCGCCGCCGCTCAGTTGCGGTAGATGCCGAGCGCCGCGAGTGCGGCGTCGAGGTGGTCGAGGTCGGGGATCAGCGCTTCGCCGTCGTGCAGGCGCACGCGGCGCAGCACGCCGGGGGGCGGGGGCGCGTCGTCGAGCGCGCCCAGGTCGGCGCGGGCGAGGGTCAGCAGCTGGGGCACCTCGACGGTGACCACGGCGACATGGCCGACGCGCCCGCCCGGGGTGCGCAGCACGACGATGCGCGAGCGCGGCCCGGTGATCGTCGCACTGCCGGCCAGCAGCGGCTCCATGCCGATCAGCGGCACGGTGCGGGCGCGCCACAGCAGGCTGCCGAGCACCCACGGCGGGGCGCCCTCCACCCGCAGCGGCGGCGCGTAGGGCAGGGCCTCGACGACCAGGCCACCGGGCACCAGCAGGCGGCCGCCGGCGAAACCGATGAGGAGACAGCGCAGGTCTGGGTCGGCCACGGGCACTTCCTCTCGCACGCGCGGGCTCACGGCGACGGCAGCGCCGCGGCGCGCGCGCCGAGCACCGCGCGGATCGTCGCCAGCAGTTCGCGCTCCTGGTACGGCTTGCCGAGGTAGGCGTTCACGCCGAGGCGGGCGGCGCGTTCGCGGTGTTTGTCGCCGGTGCGCGAGGTGACCATGATCACCGGCAGGTGGCGCAGCCGCGCCTGGTTGCGGATGTGGGCGACCAGCTCGAAGCCGTCCATGCGCGGCATCTCGATGTCGAGGATGACCACGTCGGGCACGCTCTGGTCGAGCCGCGCCACGGCATCGATGCCGTCCTTGGCAAGGCCCACCTGGATGCCGTGGCGTTCGAGGAAGCGTGCCGTCACCTTGCGCATGGTGATGGAGTCGTCGATCACCAGCGCCGACACCGGCGGCCCGGCACCGCCCTCGCGCGCCCGGCGCAGCACCTTGGCCTCGGCGGCGAGCAGGGTCTGCTGCGCGAGCTTGCGCAGCAGTGCCGCCATGTCGAGGATCAGCACCACCTGGCCGTCGCCGAGCACGGTCGCACCGGAGATGCCGGGGATCGCCGCGAGCTGCGGCCCCACCGGCTTGACGATGATCTCCTGGCGCCCGAGCACCGCGTCGACCTGGATCGCCGCACGCTGGTCGGCGCTGCGGAACAGCAGCACCGGCGGGCGCCCCTCGATGCTGCCCGGCTGCGGCGGCTCGCCACCGACGGCGACCGCGAGGCTGTGCACCGGGAAGACATCGCCGGCGTAGTCGTGCTCCACCGGGTGCCCGCCCAGGTAGTCGCGGAAGGCGCGCCCGCCGAGCCGCCCGACCGCCTCGACGGCGAGCAGCGGGATCGCGTAGGTCTCGCCGCTCGCGCGCACCAGCAGCGCCTGGGTGATCGACAGCGAGTACGGCAGGCGGATGGTGAAGGTCACGCCCTGGCCGCCGCGCGAGTGCACGTGCACCGCCCCGCGCAGCGTCTTGACCGCCTCGGCGAGCACGTCGAGGCCGACGCCGCGGCCGGCGACCTGGGTGACTTCGCGCGCGGTCGAGAAGCCCGGCATCATCAGCAGCCCGGCGAGATCGGCCTCGCTCGCCAGCGCCCCCGGCGCCAGCACGCCGCGCTTCTCGGCGGTGGCGCGGATCGCGGCGAAGTCGAGCCCGGCACCGTCGTCGGCGACGGTGATCAACACCTCGGAGCCCTCGCGCCGCAGGTTCAGCGTGATCGTGCCGGTCTCCGGCTTGCCGGCCGCGGCGCGCAGCGCCGGCGGCTCGATGCCGTGCGACACGGCGTTGCGCAGCACGTGTTCGAGCGGCGCGACCATGGTGTCGAGCAGGGTGCGCTCGACCTCGGCGTCGGCGCCCTCGATCAGCAGCTCGGCGCGCTTGCCGGTGTCCTCGGCGGCCTGGCGCACCACCCGGCGCAGCCGCGGCACCACGCTGTCGATGCGCACCACGCGCGTCTGCAGCACGCCCTGCTGCAGCTCCTTGTCGACCTTGCCCTGCTGTTCGAGCAGGCTGCTCATCTCGTGGGTCTGGTCGAGCAGGCTCTCCTGCAGGCTGCCGAGGTCGTCGGCGACTTCGGCCAGCGCGCGCGACAGCTGCTGCACCTCGGAGAAGCGGTCGAGTTCGAGCGGATCGAACTCGGCGTTGCCGTCGGCGCCGCCGCGTTCGTAGCGGAACAGGATCTGCTTCTCGGTCTCGATCTCGAGCTGGCGCAGCTGGGCGCGCAGGCGCTCGACGGTCTGGCGCAGCTCGCCGAGGTTGCCGCGCAGCGTCGACACGCCCTGTTCGAGCCGCGCGCGGAAGATGCTCGTCTCGCCGATCTGGTTGACCAGCGCGTCGAGGAGGCGGTTGCTGACGCGCACCGATTCGACGTTGCCGCCGGCGACCGCCACCGCGCCCGCGCGCGGCGCCGGCACGGCGGCCGGTGCCCGCACCGTGCCGCTGGCGAGCAGGTCGTGCAGGTCCTGGATCAGCTCGTCGGCGGCAGCGGCGGCGTCGCCGCCCTCGATCACGCCGAGCATCTCGACGAAGCGGTCGAGCGCGCGCTGCAGGCCGTCGGCGATGGCGTCGCTGGCCACCGCGGTGCCGTTGGAGACGGCGTCGAGCAGCGACTCGGTGGCGTGCGCGAGGTCGCCGACCTGGGTGTAACCGGCCATCCGCGAGCTGCCCTTGAGGGTGTGCATTTCGCGGCGCAGGTCGTTCAGCAGCGCCGGGTTGGCACGATCGTGGCGCCAGCGCGCGAGCGTGACCTCGGCGGCATCGAGGATCTCGCCGGCCTCGCCGATGAACACCGTGGCCAGCTCGCGGTCGGCCTCGCGCCGCGCCGCGGCCACCGGTGCGGTCACCACCAGCGCCTGGCCGCGCCGGGTGATGTGGTCGAGCAGTTCGTCGACCGCCTCCGCCTCGACCGCGCTGCCCTCGGTGAGATCGCCGAACACCGCGGCACATTCCTCGCAGAGCAGGATATCGTTGCCGTCGAGCCCGCGGCCGAGCGCCCGCAGCCGCACCAGATAGGCCTCGAGCGCCGCCGCGAGGCGCATCACCGCTTCGGGGAAGTCGGGCCCGGTGAGCGGGCGCAGCGCCTGGATCAGCGCCTCGCGGCTCGCCGTGCTGCCCTCCTGGCAGTCGTCGAGCACCAGCAGGATGGCTTCGAGCCACTCCGGCCCGCTCGGCAGCGCCGGCGGCGGCGCCGGCGGCGGTGCGAAGGCCGGATGCCCGGCGAGGGCGCCGAGGGTGCGGTCCAGCGCCTGCTCGGTGACCGGCTCGGGCGCCGCCACCGGCTGGGCAGCGGGCTCCTCGGCCGCAGCCGCAGGCACGGGCACCGGTTCGGGTACCGGTTCGGGCGCGGCGACGGACTCGGGGGCGGCGGGCACGACCGCTTCGGGCGCCTCCAGCGCCGCCGCCAGCAGCTCGACGATGCGCGCCTCCAGCGCGCGCAGGCGCTCGCGAGTGGCCGGCGCGCGCTGCGGATCGGCGAGCCAGGCCTGCAGCGCGCGCGCCGCCTCGGCGATGGTCGCGATCAGCACCGGCGTGCTCGGGCAGCGCCCTTCCAGCACCTGGTTCAGCAGGTTCTCGACCGCCCAGGCGAACTCGCCGGCGACCTGCTCGCCGACCATGCGGCCGCTGCCCTTGAGGGTGTGGAAGGCCCGGCGCACGTGGCGCAGGGTTTCGAGGTCGTCGGGGCGCCGTTCGAGCCGCGCGAGGTGCCCGGCGATGCTGTCGAACTCGCCCGCCGCCTCCTCGAGGAAGACCTCCAGCAGGTCGAGGTCGATGTCGGCCGCTGCCGCGGCGGCGGTCGGCGCGGGTTCGGCCGCCCGCGCGGCGACGAACAGGCGTTCGAGCTCGGCATCGTCGGCGACCTCGAGCTCGGTCGGCAGCGCGTGCTCGGCCGGCGCCGCAGGAGGTTCCGGCACCCAGTCGAGCGCCGCCGCGGCGGGCTCTTCGGCAGGCACCGGCGGTGCCTGGATGGCGTCGGCGGCGAAGGCGGGCTGCGGCTCGGCGCGCGGCGGCGGCAGGTGCGGCACGTCCACGCGGCGCGCGGCGACGAGGTGCTCGCGGGCGCGCTCGATTTCACCGTCGGCGAATGCCTGGCCGGCGGCGCGCTGTTCGAGCGCGTACTCGGCGACCACCATGGCGTCGGCGACGGCGCCGGCGAAGGTGTCGTCGACCGCACCGGCGCCGGCGAGCGCGCGCACCGTGGCGAGCAGTTCGGTCACCAGCGCCTGCTCGGCGCCGCATTCGAGCACGGCGAGGATGCCGATCACCCGCCCCAGGTGGGCGGCGGCCTCGTTCCAGGCGACGTCGCCGGCTTCGCCGCGCAGGCGCGCATCGACCTCGCCGCGCGCCTGGCGCAGCAGCTCGACCGCCTCGCGCAGCACCGCGCTGCGCGCCTGGCGCGTGTCGATCGCGGTGAGGTCGGCGAGCGGGTCCTGCGCGACGCTGCCGGGCGGGGCGAAGGCGAGCGTGCCGAGGTGCTCGACGCTGCTTTCGAGCAGCACCAGATCGGCAGCGAGCGCCATCAGCTCGCCCTCGTCGAACGCCTCGCCGCTCACCGCCGCCGCGGCGAGGCGGTCGAGCCAGTGCCGCGCCAGCGCCACCGGCGCCTCGGCTTCGAGCAGATCGAGGACGTTCGCCACCTGCGGCAGCAGCGCGAGGTCCTCGGCGAGCTGCCCCGCACCGAGCGGGGCGCTGCGGCTGCTGGCGTCGAGCGCGCCGCGGCACACCGCGAGCTGCTCGGCGAGCTCGGCGGCGATCAGGCGCACGGTTTCGGGATCGGCGAGCACGTACCCGCCGGCATCGCTGCCCGGGGCTTCCGGATGGTAGTCGACGCGGTCGGTGAGCCACATGCGCCCGGTCGCCGAGGTGGTCAGTTCGGCTTCGAGGCGGCGGATCAGGTCGACGCGCCCGGCGGCGTCGGCGTCACCCGCCCCGGTCTCGGCGAGCAGGCGCAGCTGCCGGTCGGCGTCGCGCAGCAGCAGGTTCTGCGCGCGCACCGGTGGCAGGCCGAACTGCGCGAGGGTCTCGGCCACGCCCTGCAGGCGCCACCAGAGTTCGTAATCGGCGCCGCTGCGGCAGGCGGCCTTCAGCTCGGTGCAGATGCGCTCGATCGCGGCGAGGTGCGGCCCCGGCGACGGTCCCCGCAGCAGGCCGAGCAGCGCGCGCTGGAACGCCGGGCGCACCCCGGTGGCGATGCTGCGCACCAGCGCGCGGGCCGGATCGTCGTCCGCCTCCCCGGCGGGCGCTTCGGGGCGCCGCCCGACGCGCTGCCAGGCGAGCCGGTGGCCGAGCGCGAGCACCTGTTCCAGCAGGTGCTCGCGTGCCTCGGCGGGCTCCAGGCCACCCTGCTGGCCGATGCGCGTGGCGAGATCGAGCAGCTCGGCGGCCTGCGCGGCGCTGTCGGCATCCTCCAGCATCGCGCAGGCGCCCTGGATCTGGCGCAGCCCGGCGATCACGCCGTCGAGCGAGGCGCTCCCCGTCGGCGCGGCGAAGAAGGCTTCGAGCGCGCTGCGCACGCGCCCGAGGGTGGCGTCGAGTTCGGCACGCACCTCGGCGTGCGCGATGTCCGCCCGCGGCTCGCTCATGCCCGTCCCCTGTGCGCGTGCTCGCGCGTCACGCCGCGCCCGCCCCGGGCAGGCGGAACCCGGCCACCGACTGGCGCAGGTCCTGCGCGAGCGAGGACAGCTCGCCCATCGCGCGCGCCGTGGTCGCGCCGCCGGCGGCGGTCTCGGCGGTGGTGGCGTTGATCGCCTCCATGCTCACCGCGACGCGCCCGGCCATCGTCGAGACCTCGGTGGCCGCGGTGGAGATCTCGGCGATCAGCGCGGCGAGGCGCGCCGCCACGCTCTCGATCTCGCCGAGCGCCTCGCCGGCCTTCTCGGCGAGCCCGGCGCCGTTGACCACCTCGGTGGTGCTCTTCTCCATCGAGATGATGGCTTCGTTGGTGTCGGCCTGGATGGTCTTGACCAGCGCCTCGATGCGCCGCGTGGCGTGGCCGGAGCGCTCGGCGAGGCGCTGCACCTCGTCGGCGACCACGGCGAAGCCGCGCCCGGCCTCGCCGGCGGCCGAGGCCTGGATCGCGGCGTTGAGCGCGAGGATGTTGGTCTGGTCGGCGATGTCGTTGATCAGCTCGACGATGTCGCCGATCTCCTGCGAGGACTCGCCGAGCCGCTTGATGCGCTTCGAGGTCTCCTGGATGTGCTCGCGGATCGCGTCCATGCCGTGCATGGTGCGGCGCACGCGCTCGCCGCCCTCGCGGGCGAGCCCGGCGGACTGGTGCGCGACCTCGGCCGAGGTGCTGGTCTTGCCCGAGACCGCGTCGAGCGCCTGCGCCATCTGCGCCACCGTGGTGTTGGAGGCCTCGATCTGGCGCGCCTGCGCCTGCGCGGCCTCGGCGAGGCGGTCGGCCACCGCGCGCGTTTCCACCACCGCCGCGGCGACGCGCTCGGAGGTGGCGTTGATCGTCGTCACCAGCTCGCGCAGCGCCTCGATCGCGTAGTTGATCGAATCGGCGATCGCGCCGGTGATGTCCTCGGTGACGCTCGCCTGGACGGTCAGGTCGCCTTCGGCGAGGCCGCCCATCTCGTCGAGCAGGCGCAGGATGGCGTCCTGGTTGCGGCGGTTCTGGTCGTCGGTCTGCTCCTTGCGCCGCTCGGTGTCGACGTTGCGGTGCTCGATCTCGCGCGCCCGCCGCCGCGCGTCGCCCACCTGCTGCTGCAGCAGCAGCACCAGCAGCAGCACCGACACCGCCGCGCAGGCGTAGACCACGCGCCGGTCGACGTCGATGCCGAGCACCTGCGCCTTCGCCGGGCCGTCGACGTCGCCGCGGTCCTGCGCCGCGGCGAGCCGGCCGAGGCGCTCGCTCGCGGCCTGCAGCCGGGCGATGGCGCCGTCCGCGCCATGGGCGGCCTCCTGCGCGAGTTCCGGCAGGCTGCGCGCGACCCGCCCGAGCTCGGCGGCGAGCGCCGTGCGGTTCTCGGCCTCGCTGCGCTCGGTGGCGAGCCAGCCCGCGACGGTGAGCGCGACGGCGACCACCAGCAGCACGATCAGCGCGAGATAGCGGGCGTTGCCCGCGGCACCGGCGGAGGGGAGCGTTTCGTTCATGGTTGTTCTCGGCTCTCGGAAGGACGCGCGGCGCGCTACAGCGCCGCCGCCATGAAACGCGGATCGGCCAGCAGCCGGCCGAGATCGAAGGCGAACCACAGGCTGCCATCGACCTCGTAGGCATCGCGCAGGTACGGCCGCAGCGTCGGGTCGACGGCGGGCAGCGGGCGGCGGTTGGCCGTGCCGCTCGGGCGCATGCCGACGATCTCGTCGACCAGCAGGGCGTAGCTCCAGGCCTCGCCGGGCACCACCACCAAGCGGCTGCGCGGGCCGACGACGCTGCGCCGGCCGGTGAGGAAGTCGAGCAGGTCGATGACGGTGGTGATGCGCCCGCGCAGGCTCATGATGCCGAGCAGCCAGGGCTGCGCGCCGGGCACCTGGGTGAGCCGCGGCAGCGGCACGATCTCGCCGGTCTCGCGCAGGTCGAACAGGAGCTGGGTGCCGCCGAGGCGCAGGCCGAGCGCGCCGACGCCGGCCCCGGCGCTGCCCGGGGCGGGCGCCGCCTGGCTGCGCCGCTCCAGTTCGAGCAGCTGGTCGAAGGGGTGCGGGCGGGCGGGCGCGGCCATCGGCGTCAGGACCGGCGGGCGAGCACGGCGCCGATCTTCGCCAGCAGTTCGGCTTCGACCGGCGGCTTCACCACGTATTCGACCGCGCCCTGGCGCATGCCCCAGATGCGGTCGGTCTCCTGGTCCTTGGTGGTCACCATGATGATCGGGATGTTGGCGGTCTGCGGCGCCTTGGCGAGCTTGCGGGTGGCCTGGAAACCGTTCATGCCGGGCATCACGACGTCCATCAGGATCAGGTCGGGGCGTTCGGAGAGGGCGGTGGCGATGCCCGATTCGGCGCTGTTCGCGCTCAGGACCCGGTAGCCGGCGGGTTCGAGCATCCGCGTCAGAGCGAACACCTCGGTCGCGGAGTCATCGATGATCAGGATGCGGGCATTGGCCATGGTGCTGTTCCGTTTGAGCATCCGCACGGGGCCGGCCGCCCCGCGACCGGTTCCGGGTCCGACCCATCCCTAGAGCTCACCGGGTGGTGTGGACATGCAGGTGGATCGCCTCGAGCAGATCCTCGCGAGTGAACGGTTTGGTGATGAACTGCTCGGAACCGGCGAGCTTGCCGCGCGCCTTGTCGAAGATGCCGTCCTTGCTCGACAGCATGATCACCGGCGTGGAGCGGAAGCGGCGGTTGCTCTTGATCACCGAGCAGGTCTGATAGCCGTCGAGGCGCGGCATCATGATGTCGAGGAAGACGATGTCGGGTTCGCTGTCGACGAGCTTGGAGAGGGCCTCGAAGCCGTCGTCGGCGGTGACCACGGTGAAGCCCTCGCGTTCGAGCAGGGTTTCGGCGGTGCGGCGGATGGTGCGACTGTCGTCGACCACCATGACCTTGATCGTGGGATTCGCGCTGCCCGCTGGCTCCACCTGGATTCTCCTCAGACGTCGCGCCGCCCGCCCGCCCGGCCCTGTCGCCGGCTCGCGCGGGAGCCCGCGCCGCCGATGCGGGGGTGTATCATCCGCCCGCCCCGGCGGTGCCTGCGAGGCACCGCGAAGCAGCGCCGAGCCCCCTGAATTCGGCTTGGCACCATAACCGAAATCCGTTTCCGCTGGAAACACCTGTCGAACCGCACCGCGGGCCGTGCCAGCGCGGCCCGCGCGCAGCCGGAATGAGCCCATGAACAAGCGTCTCGGCGTGGTGATGGACCCCATCGCCAGCATCACCGTCAAGAAGGACACCACCTTCGCCATCCTGCTCGCCGCCCAGGCGCGCGGCTGGTCGATCGCCTACTTCGAGCAGGCCGACCTGTGGCTGCGCGACGGCCGCGCGTGGGGGCGCGCACGCGCGCTCACGCTGCGCGACGATCCCCACGACTGGTTCACCCTCGGTGCGCCGCACGACGCCCCGCTCGCCGAGCTCGACGCCATCCTGATGCGCAAGGACCCGCCGTTCGACATGGAGTACGTCTACACCACCTACCTGCTCGAACGCGCCGAGGCCGAGGGCGTGCTGGTGGTCAACCGCCCGCAGAGCCTGCGCGACGCCAACGAGAAGCTCTACACCGCCTGGTTCGCCGAGCACTGCCCGCCGACCCTGGTGGCGCGCGACGCGGCGCGCTTCAAGGCCTTCCTCGCCGAGCACGGCGACGTGATCTTCAAGCCGCTCGAGGGCATGGGCGGCAGCGGCATCTTCCGCGTGCGCGCCGACGACCCCAACGTCAACGTCGTCATCGAGACCCTCACCGAGCGCGGCCGGCGCTTCGCGATGGCGCAGCGCTACCTGCCCGAGATCGTCGCCGGCGACAAGCGCATCCTGCTGATCGACGGCGAGCCGGTGCCCTACTGCCTGGCACGCATCCCCGCCGCCGGCGAGACCCGCGGCAACCTCGCCGCCGGCGGGCGCGGCGTCGGCCAGCCGCTGACGGACGAGGACCGCGCGATCTGCGCCGCGGTGGGGCCGGTGCTGCGCGCCCGGGGGCTGCTGTTCGTCGGCCTCGACGTGATCGGCACGCGCCTCACCGAGATCAACGTCACCAGCCCCACCTGCGCGCGCGAGCTCGACGCGCAGTTCGGCCTCGACATCGGCGGCGAGCTGATGCGGGCGATCGAGGCGCGCTGCGCATGAGCGACCACCCTGCGCCGCGGCCGCGGCCGGGGCTGCGCGCCGCGCTGTTCGGCCTCGTCGTGGCCTTCGCACTCGCCGCCTGCGAGCGGCCCGATCCGCTGCAGACCCAGCGCCTGCTGGTGTTCGGCACCGTGGTCGACCTCAGCACCTGGGGCGTGGCCCCGCGCGACGCCAGGGCCGCCTTCGACGCGATCGACACGCGCCTGCGCCAGTGGCACGCCGACTGGCACCCGTGGCAGGACTCGCCGCTGGCGCGCGCCAACGCCGCCTTCGCCCGCGGCGAGGCCGCCGCACTGACGCCCGAGCTGGTCACCCTGGTGCAGCACGCACAGGCGGCCGCGCAGGCGAGCGGCGGCCTGTTCGACCCCGCCATCGGCCGCCTGGTGGAGCTCTGGGGTTTCCACCAGGAGACGCGCCCGGCCGGCCCGCCGCCGGCGCCGGCGGCGATCGCGGCGCTGGTGAAGCAGCACCCGGCGATGGAGGACCTGAGCCTCGACGGCACCCGCATCAGCAGCCGCAACCCGGCGGTCGCGCTCGACTTCGGCGGCATCGCCAAGGGCTACGCGGTCGACCGCGCGATCGAGGAGCTGCGCGGGCGTGGCGTGCACAACGCCCTGGTCAACGCCGGCGGCAACCTGCGCGCGATCGGCACCAAGGACGGCCAGCCGTGGCGCATCGGCGTGCGCAACCCGCGCGGCGAGGGCGTGCTCGCGGCACTCGAACTGCGCGGCGACGAGAGCGTGTCGACCTCAGGCGACTACGAGCGCTTCTTCGACTGGCAGGGGGTGCGCTACCACCACGTGCTCGATCCGCGCAGCGGCTTCCCGGCCATCGGCAGCATGGCGGTGACGGTGATCGCGGCGAGCGCCGAGCAGGCCGACATCGCCTCCACCGCGCTGATGGTCGCCGGGCCGGGCGAATGGCTGGGCGTGGCACGGCGCCTCGGCGTGACCCAGGTGCTGCGCATCGACGAGCGCGGCCAGGTGCACATGACGCCGGCGATGGCCGCGCGGCTGCACTTCGAGGTGCAGCCGGCACCCGCGGTCGAGGTCACCACCGAGCCGTGAGCGCGGCGGCGGGCGGGCCCCGGGCGCGGCGCGCGCTGCTGCGCCCGGCCGATGCGCTGGTGCTGGCGCTGGCGCTGGCGCTGCTCGGCGGGCTCTACGCCCGGCTCTGGGGTGATGGCGGTGCCGGCGCCGAGGTGCGCATCAGCGTCGACGGCCGCGAGTTCGCGCGGCTGCCGCTCACCGAGGCGCGCACCGTCGAGGTGCCCGGCCCGGCCGGCATCACCGTGGTCGAGGTGCGCGACGGCCGCGCCCGCTGCGCCGCCTCGCCCGGCCCGCAGCACCTGTGCGAGCGCGCCGGCTGGCTCGCCCGCGGCGGCGAGGTGGCGATCGGCCTGCCGAACCGCGTGGCGATCGAGATCCTCGCGCGCGAGCGCCACTTCGACGGCTTCACCTATTGAACGCCCCGCCCCCCGCCGAACCGCCGCCGCCCGCCGTGCTGCGCCTCGCGGTGACCGCCGAGGATCAGCGCATCGCCTGGTTCGCCGCGCTCGCGATCGCCGTGCACCTGGCCGAGGCCGCGCTGCCGAGCCCGCTGCCGGGGGTCAAGCCGGGGCTCGCCAACGTCGTCACGCTGCTGGTGCTGGAGCGCCACGGCTGGGCCGCGGCGGCGTGGGTCGCCGCGCTGCGGGTGCTGGTCGGCAGCCTGCTGCTCGGCACCTTCCTGTCGCCGACCTTCCTGCTGTCGGCGGGCGGCGCCGCCGGCAGCCTCGCCGTGCTCGGGCTCGCGGCGCGCGCCGGCTGCTTCGGCGCGGTCGGCTACGGGGTGCTCGCCGCCTGCGCGCACATGGCGGCGCAGTTCGCGCTGGCGTGGACGCTGCTGATCCCGCACCCGGCGCTGCTCAAGCTGCTGCCGCCGCTGATGACCGTGGCAGTCGTCACCGGGCTGCTCAGCGGTATCATCGCGCGCACCGTGCCCGCTGCCGAAGCCGACGCCCCGCCACCATGAACCCGATGCTGCGCGACGACCTGCGCACCCACCCCGGCCACCGCCTCGCGCTCGCGATCCCGGTGGCCGCGGCGGTGCACGCGCTGCTGATCGCAGGGGTGCAGTTCGCACCGCCGACGGTGCCGTCCGACCCGGTGCTGAGCTTCAACGTCAGCCTGGTCGAGCGCGTCGGCAGCGGCCCCGAGCACGCGCCGCTGGCCCCGACCCCCACCCCGCCGAAGCCGCTCGCCGCCGCCGCGCCGGCCGAGACCGAACCGCTGCCACCCCCGCAGGCGCCGGCCGAGGCCGAGACCGCGCCCGCCGCAGCCGTCACCGAAGTCACCACCACGGCGATCGCGCCGGGCGCGGCGGCGCACCGTGCCGAGGCGCCGCGGGCCGAACGGCCGCGCCCGCAGCCGCCGGCGCCGCGCCCGGCCGAGCCGCGCCCCCCGCGCCCGGCGCCGCCGCCGCGCCCGAGCGGCCCGCCGAGCGCGCTCGACCTGATGAGCAGCGGGCTCGACATGGCCGCCAACGAACTCGCCGCGCCGCCCGCTGCCAGCAGCCGCGGCCGCACCAAGCGCGCCGACCCGAACGACACCACCTCGCTCGAGGGCTACTACGCCGCCGCCTGGGTGCAGAAGGTCGAGCGCATCGGCACCCTCAACTTCCCCGAGGAGGCGCGCCGGCACAACCTCACCGGCAACCTGGTGATGACCGTCCAGGTGCGCGCCGACGGCGGCATACAGTCGATCGTGATCAACCGCTCCTCGGGCATCCCCGCGCTCGACGCCGGCGCGCGGCGCATCGTCGAGCTGGGCGCGCCGTACGCGGCCTTCCCCGCCGAGCTGCGGCAGAAGTACGACGTGCTCGCCATCACCCGCACCTGGCAGTTTCTGCAGGGCGCGCAGCTGCGCAGCAGCCGCTAGGCGCCGCCGCCGGCGTCCTTGTAAAGCCCCGGACCTGCTCGGATACTGAGACCCATGATCGAGCAGACCTTCCTCACCAACCAGTTCCTGATCGCGATGCCCGCGCTCGCCGACCCGCACTTCGTGCGCACGGTGACCTACATCTGCGAGCACAGCGCGGCAGGGGCGCTGGGGATCGTGATCAACCGCCCGCTCGACCTCGACAGCTCCGAGTTGCTCAGCAACCTCGGCATCCAGTTCGTGCCGGGCAGCGCGGCGCAGCCGGTGTTCGCCGGCGGCCCGGTGCACCAGGAGCAGGGCTTCGTGCTGCACCGGCCCGCCGGCGGCTGGGGTTCGTCGCTCGCGATCACCGACGAGATCGGCATCACCACCTCGCGCGACATCCTCGAGGCCCTCGGCCGCGGCGAGGCGCCGGCGGACATGCTGATCGCGCTGGGCTACGCCGGCTGGGGGCCGGGCCAGCTCGAACGCGAACTCGGCGACAACGCCTGGCTGTGCGGCCCGGCCGATCCGGCGGTGATGTTCCGCCTGCCCGCCGAGCAGCGCTGGTCGGCGGCGGCGGCGCTGCTCGGCATCGACCTCACCCTGCTCTCGGCCGAGGCCGGCCACGGCTGACACCCACCGATGATCCTTCCTGCACACGGCCGCCCGACCCTAGCGCGGGGCCGGCGATGAGCGCGCCGGCGCGCCCGCGCACCATGCTCGGCTTCGACTTCGGGCGGCTGCGCATCGGCGTTGCGGTCGGCCAGGAGCTGACCGGCACGGCGACGCCGCTGGTCACCCTCGCCGCGCGCGACGGCCAGCCCGACTGGGACGGCATCGCGCGGCTGCTCGCCGAGTGGCAGCCGGCGCTGCTGGTGGTCGGCGTACCGCGCCACGCCGACGGCAGCGACAGCAACAGCACCGCGCAGGCGCTACGCTTCGCCCGAAGGCTGCACGGACGCTTCGGGCTGGCGGTCGAGACCATCGACGAACGCCTGTCCTCGCACGCCGCCGACGAACGCATCGCCACCTCCGCGACGCTGCGCCGTCGCGGACGCCAGGACCGCTCCGCGCGTGACCGCTACGCCGCGGCGCTGATCCTGGAAAGCTGGTTTCATCACGCACAGGCACCACAGCCATGCACGACATCGAGCGACTGATCGACACCCTGGCGAACGCGCTCAGGGCGGCACTCGCCGCGCGCGCCGCGAGCGCCCCCGCGCTGGTCGGCGTGCACACCGGCGGGGTGTGGATCGCCGAGCGGCTGCGCGAGCGCCTGGACCTGCCGGGGCCGATCGGCACGCTCGACATCTCCTTCTACCGTGACGACTTCACCCGCGTCGGCATGAACCCGCAGGTGCGGCCCTCGCACCTGCCCTTCGACCTCGAAGGGCGTCACGTCATCCTGGTCGATGACGTGCTGCACACCGGGCGCACCACGCGCGCCGCGCTCAACGAGATCTTCGACTACGGCCGCCCGGCCTCGGTGCTGCTGGCGGTGCTGGTCGACCGCGGCGGCCGCGAGCTGCCGATCGCCGCCGACGCGGTGGGCGCGCACGTCGACCTCGCACCGGGCGAGAACATCAAGCTCACCGGCCCCGATCCCCTCAAGCTGACCATCCAGAAACGCCCATGAACCCGGCTTCCATCCAGCTCGACGCCCAGGGCCGCCTGAAGCACTTCCTCACCATCGAGGGGCTCAAGCGCCAGCACCTGATCGACATCCTCGACACCGCCGAGAGCCTCACCGGCGTCGCCGAGCGGCGCGTGAAGAAGCTGCCGACGCTGCGCGGCAAGACCGTCGCCAACCTGTTCTTCGAAAGCTCCACGCGTACCCGCACCACCTTCGAGCTCGCCGCCAAGCGCCTGTCGGCCGACGTGCTGACGGTGAACATCGCCACCTCCAGCACTTCGAAGGGCGAAACCCTGCTCGACACCGTGCGCAACATCGAGGCGATGCAGTGCGACATGTTCGTGGTGCGCCACGCCGCCAGCGGTGCCGCCGAGTTCATCGCCCGCCACGTCAGACCGCACATCGCCGTGCTCAACGCCGGCGACGGCCGCCACGCGCACCCGACCCAGGCGATGCTCGACATGCTGACGATCCGCCGCCACAAGGGGCCGGCGTTCCAGGACCTGCGCGTGGCGATCGTCGGCGACATCCTGCACTCGCGGGTGGCGCGCTCCGACATCCACGCGCTGAACGTGCTCGGCTGCGCCAACGTGCGCGTGGTGGCGCCGCGCACGCTGCTGCCGCCCGAGGTCGGCACGCTCGGCGTGCAGGTGTTCCACGACCTCGACCAGGGCCTGCGCGACGTCGACGTGGTCATCATGCTGCGCCTGCAGCGCGAGCGCATGAGCGGCGCGCTGCTGCCGAGCGCGCAGGAGTACTACCAGCAGTACGGGCTCACCGAGGAGCGCCTGGCGGTGGCCCGGCCCGACGCCATCGTCATGCACCCCGGCCCGATCAACCGCGGCGTCGAGATGGCCTCGGCCGTCGTCGACGGCCCGCGTTCGGTGATCCTCGAACAGGTCACCAACGGCATCGCCGTGCGCATGGCGGTGATGTCGATCACCCTCGGCAACCAGTCCAGCCCGGCGGAGGACGCCTGATGCGCATCGCCATCCGCGGCGGTCGCCTGATCGACCCCGCCCACGGCCGCGACGGCCGCCACGATCTCTACATCGCCGAAGGCCGCGTGGTCGGCATCGACGCCCCGCCCGGCGGCTTCGTGCCCGAGCGCTCGATCGACGCCAGCGGGCGCATCGTCTGCCCCGGCTTCATCGACCTCTGCGCGCGGCTGCGCGAGCCCGGCGCCGAGCACAAGGCCACCATCGCCTGCGAAACCCACGCCGCCGCGCGCAACGGCATCACCACGCTGGTGGTGCCCGCCGACACCGACCCGGTGATCGACGAAACCGCGGTGGTCGAGCTGATCCGCCGCCGCGCCGAAGCCGCCGGCTTCGCCCACGTGCTCACCCTCGGCGCCCTGACCCGCGGGCTCAAGGGCGAGCATCTCGCCGAGATGGCCGCGCTCAAGGAGGCCGGCTGCGTCGGCGTCGGCAACGCACTGGCGCCGGTGGCCAGCACGCTGGTGCTGCGCCGTGCGCTGGAGTACGCCGCCTCGCACGGGCTGACGGTGTTCCTGACCCCGCTCGACCCCTGGCTCGGTGCCACCGGCTGCGCCCACGACGGCCAGATCGCCGCGCGCCTCGGCCTCGCCGGCATCCCGGTCGCGGCGGAGACCGCCGCGCTCGGCCGCGACCTCGCGCTGATCGAGGAAACCGGCGTGCGTGCCCACATCGGCCGGCTGTCGAGCGCCCGCGCCTGCGCGATGGTCGCCCGCGCGCAGGCCGAGGGCCTGCCGGTCACCGCCGACGTCTCCGCCCACCACCTGCACCTGTGCGAGCAGGACATCGGCCGCTTCGACGCCAACGCCCACGTGCTGCCGCCGCTGCGCACGCTGCGCGACCGCGAGGCGCTGCGCGCCGCGGTCGCCAGCGGCACCCTGCTCGCGGTCTGCTCCGACCACCAGCCGCACGAGGCCGACGCCAAGCTCGACCCCTTCGGCCTGACCGAACCCGGCATCAGCGGCCTCGACACCCTGCTCGGGCTCACGCTCAAGCTGGTCGACGAGGGCGTGCTGCCGCTCGCCGAGGCCATCGCCCGCATCACCCGCGGGCCGGCCGGCGTGCTCGGCATCGACGCCGGCCAGCTCGGCATCGGCGCGGTCGCCGACGTCTGCGTGTTCGACCCCGAGCGCCACCGCGCCCTCACCGCGCGCACCCTCGCCAGCCGCGGCCACAACACCCCCTTCCTCGGCTGGGAGCTGCGCGGCGAGGTCACCCACACACTGCTCGCCGGGCGCGTGGTGTACGCCCACGAAGGAGCCTGACGATGCCCGAGGCCCGGCTGCTGAAGGTTTCGGAACTGCCCGGCGGCCACCTGCTGGAGCGCTGGTCGGTCGGCGAGCTCGCGCAGACCGCGCAACCCGGCCAGCGCCTGCGCCTCGACGCGGTCGAACGCCCGCTGATGCGCGCCGGCCCCGCCCACGGCTGGGTCGACTGCCTGACCCACGCCGCCCCCGACTTCGAGACCGCCCCCGCCGCGCTGGTGGGCGCGGCCTTCGACCTCGCCGCGGTCAGCCCGCGCGCGCTGCTGATCGGCGACATCGACGGCTTCGCCGCGCTGGTGTTCCTCGCCGAGCGCCTGCGCACGCTCACCGGCACCCGCATCAAGCCGCTCGCCGTGCTCGAGATCGGCCTCGACGCCCCGTTCAACCCGGCGCCGTCGCGGCTCATCGTCCCCGGCATGCCGGCCTGGGTGATCGCCACGCTGCCGCTGTTCGAGGACTGGAGCATCCCCGCCCGCCTGTGCTGCCCCGAGGACCGCCCCGGCTGCTTCGACGGCCCGCCCACCGAGCTCGCCCGCCGCTGGCTCGACACCCTGCAGGGCAGCGCCGACGTCAGCCTCTTCGCCTGCGGCGACGACGCTCTGCTCACCGCTGCCGCCGCCCTCGCCGCCGACCGGCGCCTGCCGTTCCAGGGCGTGACGGCGGGCTGAGGCCCCCGGCGCTTCAGCCGAGCCGGGCCGCCTGCACCGCGACGTGCCCGGCCAAGGCCGAGACGAACGTCCGCAAGCCGGTCAGCGCGGATATTTCTGCATAGGCCCCGGTCTCGGCGGCACTGCGCGGCGCGGCGATCAGCGCGGCCGCCGTATACAACTGCTCCCGGACCAGCTTCTGGCACAGCAGGTCGTAGCGCCTGAGGTAGGAGGCACCTGCGAATTCAGCGAGCACCGGGAAATGCCGCGATGAGTCCTTTACCGCCGAACGCGACCCCTGCGCATCTTCGACCAGCATCAGCCAGCCCACGAAAGGACGCGGCTGTTCGCCAAAGGCCCCTTCGCGATAGGCGGTCCACAGGTCGTGCGCAGTGCCGATCGCCTCCTCGGTCCGGTTGTTGAAATTGTTCCCGAACGAGCCGACCTGGCTTTTCAACTCGATGGCCGCGACCAGTTCGCCCCGGTACACGACCAGGAGATCCCACAGCTTCGTCGGCCGGAAGTAGCCCGGCAGCGTCAGCATCGCCCGGTCGCGGTGAATGTCCGCATGCGCCAAACCGTTGGCACGCACGATGTCAACCATCAAGGCGAGGAACCCGTCCATGTTCTTGCCGGCGGTGACGCCCGCCCGTTCGCCCTGATCGACTTTGCCGGATTCCCTCTGTTTTCGTTCCGCTGCTGCCCGCTTGAGCCAGAAAGCTTTCACGGCCGCGCCGGCCTTGCGTTCGTAATCGACGAGATCGAGGGCCATTCAGTCTCCGTTACCCCCCAAGGCCGCACACTCTTCGTGACTCAATCCGTACAGCTCAAATACCGCACGGTTGCATGCCGGCAGGTCCCGCCTGACAGCGGCGTCCGCCAGCTCCGCGCGCAGGGGTTCGGGCACGTCCACCCACCGCGGCACGCGGATTCGGCGCAGGTACTGGGCCTGGAAGCGGAGAAACCCTCCGCGCATGCGGGTCGAGTAGGTCGCCACGAACAGGCGGGCGACAGCCGATAGCAGGACGGCCTGTAGCGCGCGTAAATCCCATTCATCGGACGTGACGTAGTAGAGATTGTGATGCGGGTAGAGCCCTCCGGGCTCAAAAACGATATGTGCCTCCCCCTTGATGTCTGGAATCAGGAGCTTGGGCACCCCCGCCAGTATCGGAGTGATCCTGTCGATCGTGCGATACCAGTTGGCCGGGGCTTTGCGCGCGCAGTGGCGCTTCGCGATGACCTGTCGACGTGCCTCCAGGTAACGGCGCAAGCGCGGGTAGTCCCGCAGGTCGACCAAGCCGCCCGCGTCGGCGAACGGGTTGACGACGCCTTGTCCATGCCATCGGACCTCACCGGAGGAAATGTCCCTCGTCGTCACCAGTGGCAGTTTCCGCTCCGGCTCGACATCGAGCGCGTCATAGTCACCGATGAATGCTTTATCAGCACCGGTTGCCACCCCGATCCCCACCTTGCAGCCCACCTCTTCCAGGCTTGGAAAGCGTCGTTCGAGATCACGGATCAGCGCCATCTGATCCGACGATTCGAGCAGCCACGGCTCCGCTCCCGCAGCGACCCCTGGCAGTTCACGCACCGGTCCGACCTTCGGCAGCGTCCGCGCCTGCAGCGCCTCGGCCAGGCTTGCCAGCGCGGCGCGGTCGATGGCCGGACGATGGGCGATGCGGGTCGCGCCCGGCGCTTCCCGGCCGATGACGGTGATCGCCGGGTAGGCGATCACCTCGGAGTGGAACGCCGGCGTATCCACCATGTCGACGTAGATCTTCAGGTGAAACCGTTCGGCCACGAAGCTGCGCAGCGGCCCGCCGTAGCGGTTCTTCATCCAGCGATCCGCGCAGATGAATCCCAGGCTCCCACCCTCGGCCAGCAACGACAACGACCGTTCAATGAACGGGATGTAGAGATCGGCACGGTCGTACATCGTCGGGTAGCGTCTGCGGTACTCGGCTAGCAACGGCGCCGGAATCAACTCCTGGCGCACGTAGGGCGGATTGCCGACGACGAAATCGAAGCCGCCATCCAGCGGCGCCAGCAGGAAATCACCTTGTGACAGCCAGCGATCGGCCAGCGCCCGTGCCGTCCCTGCCGTCAATCCTTCGCGTTCGAGACGCTCCACGACGACCGTGTGCGTCGATCGAAAAGTTGCGCGATGCAATTCGACGGCGCGGATGGCGTCGCCCAGTTCGTCAAGCACCGATCCGCCATTCGTCGTTGCTCGCCAAGAGGCCAGCAGGCGATCGATGGCGGCCAAGAGGAAATCGCCGCGACCCAATGCCGGCTCCAGCAGTCGGCATTTATGCAAGGATCGGATTTCGGTGTAGCCGACCAGATCGAGGATGAAGCCGACGACTTCCGGGCGCGTGAAGACCGCACCCCGCGCCTCCGCCCCGGCGGCCGAGGCCAGTTCTTCGACCGCAGCGACTACCGTCGGCGAGCTGGCGCCATTCCACTCGTCGCCAAGATCGAAGTCGAGTTGCTTCTGCCCTAAGCCCATCGCCTGCCTACCTCCCGCCTACTCACGAACCTTCGTTAAACAGCTTCGGCGAGCAGCCGTTACGCATGTTACCGGCACGCCTGTGCCATCCCGGGGCGAAGCCCGCAAGCGTTTCTCACCACCCTGCCGCGCACACTCGAAACCGGCCATGCGGTGCGGGAATTCGGAACGATCGGCTGCCGCCGTGGCCGACGGCCTGCGCCGGCTCAGGTGCTCTGGCGGACCACCAGACTGAAGCCGAGGTCGCGCTGGCCGTCCGCCGGGGGCTCGCCGGCGATCGCGGCCAGCAGCAGGTCGGCCGCCGCGACGCCGATCTGGTGGCGCGGCGTCGCGATCGTGGTCAGCGCCGGGTTGATGCAGGCGGACATCTCCAGGTCGTTGAAGCCGGCGATCGCGAGCCGGCCGGGCACGTCGATGCCGCGGCGCTGGCATTCGAAGATCGCCCCCCAGGCGAGGTCGTCGTTGCAGCAGAACACGGCGTCGCAGTCGGGTGCCTGCTGCAGCAGCCGGCCGAGCAGCTCCCCGCCCAGGTGCACGCTCGACGGATCGGGCACTGCGACTTCGAGCCGTGGGTCGTCACCGCCCACCTCGCGCACGGCGCAGCGGTAGCCCTCGCCGCGCAGGCGCACGCGCTCGTCGAGCTGGGCGGCGACGTAGGCGATGCGCCGGTGGCCGCGCTCCAGCAGGTGGCGCGTCAGCGCGTAGCCGGCCTTGATCTGCGAGAAGCCGACGCAGAGGCCGTCGGCGGACAGGTCCATCATCCGCACCACCGGCACCCCCGCGTGCGCGAGCAGCGCCCGCGCGCCCTCGGTCTGCGCCTGGCCGGTCAGCAGCACGCCGTCGGGGCGGTGTTCGAGGTAGGCGCGCAGCCGCCGCTCCTCGACCTCCGCCGAGTAGCCGGTGTCGCCGATCAGCAACTGGTAGCCGAACGGGTCCAGGCGTTCGCTGATGCCGCGCAGGGTGTCGACGAACACCGCGTTCGACAGCGACGGCACCAGCACCGCCACCGTGAACGACTGCCGCGAGGCCAGCGCGCGCGCCGAGCGGTCGGGGACGTAGCCGAGTTCGCGCACGGCGATCTCGATGCGTTCGCGCAGTTCGCTGGACACCTTGTCGGGCGTGTTCAGCGCGCGCGACACGGTGATGGCACTGACCCGCGCGTGGCGCGCGACGTCGCTGAGCGTGGCGCGGCCCGAGGCGCGGGGGTGGCGGGGATCGGACATGGGACGTAGGGACGATCGCGGGGCCGGGAGCAGGCGACGGATTCTGGCACACATCGGACACCGCCGTGCCGACCCGGCCGACGCTGGAGTCACACTAAAAATTTCTCACACCCCCTTTCACTCCTGCTAATGGTTGCGCTAACATTTACCCATGGTTGCGCTAACATCGACGTTCCAGACGCACCGCAACCCGACATCGCCCGGTAATCGACCACCCGACCGGGCCTCACCAACACCAGAGCAGGAGATCACGATGGGCACCACCGGCATCTACGTCGTCATGGGCGTGAGCGGCTGCGGCAAGAGCACGGTCGGCGAAGCGCTCGCCGCGCACCTCGGCGTCGAGTTCATCGAGGGCGACCGCGTCCACCCGCCGGAGAACGTCGCGCGCATGGCCGCCGGCATCCCCCTCACCGATGCCGACCGCCAGGGCTGGCTCGAAGCGCTGGCCGGCCACATCGCCGACGCCCGCCGCGCGGAACGCGGCCTCGTGGTGTCGTGCTCGGCGCTCAAGCGCCGCTACCGCGACATCCTGCGCAGCGGTGCCAGCGACGTGCGCTTCGTGTTCCTGAAGGGTGAACGCGACCTGCTCGCCGCACGCATGACCGAGCGTCCCGGCCACTACATGCCGGTGAGCCTGCTCGACAGCCAGTTCGCCGCCCTCGAAGAGCCCGCGGCGGACGAAAACGCCTGGATCTTCGACGTCGCACAAGCCCCCGAGGCCATCGTCAGCGCGCTGATCGCGCGCATCGACGGCTGAGGGCCCGCTCCACCCCCACCCGACAAGCCCACCAGACGTGCGCGCAACGCACGCCCCGGGCGGTCACGGGCATACCGCTACCCCGCTGCAAACGCCGGAGGAGGCATCATGTTTGGCTTGAGTACCGAAACATTCCTGCTGCTGGACGCGCTGGTCTCGATCATCGGCCTGATCATCCTGATCACGCGCTTCAAGGTGCACCCGTTCATCGCGTTGACGATCGCCGCCGGCTTCCTCGGCCTGACCTCGGGCATGCCGGTCGCGCAGGTGATGAAGAGCTTCCAGGACGGCTTCGGCGGCGTGCTGGGCTTCGTCGGCATCGTCCTCGGCCTGGGCACCATGCTCGGCAAGATGATGGCCGAGTCCGGCGGCGCCGATCAGATCGCCCGCACCCTCGTCAACGCCTTCGGCAAGGAGCGCGTGCACTGGGCGATGATGTTCGCGGCCTTCCTGGTCGGCATCCCGCTGTTCTTCGAAATCGGCTTCGTGCTGCTGATCCCGCTCGTGTTCATCGTCGCCAAGCGCACCGGCGTGTCGCTGATCAAGATCGGCATCCCGCTGCTGGCCGGCCTGTCGGTGGTGCACGGCCTGGTGCCGCCGCACCCGGGCCCGCTGCTCGCGATCGGCATCTTCGGCGCCGACATCGGCAAGACCATCTTCTACGGCCTGATCGTCGGCCTGCCCACCGCCATCATCGCCGGCCCGATCTTCGGCATGCTGATCAGCAAGTACGTGCCCGGCACCCCGTCGCAGGAACTGATGGACCAGCTCGCCCACGATCCCGAGGCCCGCGAGCTCCCCGGCTTCGGCGTCACGCTGGTGACCGTGCTGCTGCCGGTGTTCCTGATGCTGCTGAAGACCTTCGCCGACGTCGCCCTGCCCGAGACCAGCGCCTTCCGCTCCTGGATGGACATGATCGGTCACCCGATCACCGCGCTGCTCGCCGCCCTGCTGCTCGCGCTGTACACCTTCGGCACCGCCCGCGGCTTCGGTACCAAGCAGATCCTGAAGTTCCTCGACGACAGCCTCGCGCCGACCGCGGCGATCATCCTGATCATCGGTGCCGGCGGCGGCTTCAAGCAGATGCTCGTCGCCAGCGGCGTCGGCAAGGCGATCGGTGAAATGGCCGTGCACGCCCAGCTCTCGCCGATCCTGCTCGCCTGGCTGGTCGCCGGCCTGATCCGCATCGCCACCGGCTCCGCCACCGTGGCCACGATCACCGGCGCCGGCATCGTCGCCCCGGTGGTCTCCATGGTCCCGGGCGTCAACCGCGAACTGCTGGTGCTCGCCACCGGTGCCGGCTCGCTGATCCTCTCCCACGTCAACGACGCCGGGTTCTGGCTGGTCAAGCAGTACTTCAACATGTCGGTCACGGAGACCTTCAAGACCTGGACGGTGATGGAAACGCTGATCTCGGTGGTCGGCATCGTCCTGATCATGCTGCTCTCCGCCTTCGTCTGACGCGCCCGGCGGCACCCGCCGCCGGCACCGCCCCGCCTCCCAGGCCCGCGCGAGCGGGCCTGTTCCTTTGTGCCCGCCGCGAAACGTCAGCGCGAATGACCGGTGAAGCGCTCGCGGCGGAAGTGCCCGCTGACGAAGTCGACGAAGGCACGGGGCTTGGCCGGCAGCAGCGTGCGGCTCGCGTAGTAGAGCGAGATCGCGCCAGCGTCGGCGTACCAGCCCGGCAGCCGCCGCACCAGTTCCCCGCGCTCCAGCCACGGCAGCACGTCCGCCACCGCGAGCAGCGCGACGCCGAGGCCGAGCAGCGCCGCCTCGCGCATCGCGGCGGGTTCGTCGAGCACGAGGATTTCGGCGAGGGTGGCCACGTGCTCGTGGCCCGCGGCGTCGCGCAGGGTCCAGGGGTGCACGCGGCCGCTGCCGCGCACGCGCATGACGATGCCGGCGAACGCGGCGAGGTCGGCGGGCCCGGCCGGCGGCGTGCGCCCGGCAAGCCACCGCGGGGCGGCGACGATGTGGGCGGGGGCGAGCGGGCGCGACACCACCCCCGGCGCCAGCGCGAAGCCGCCGCCGATGGCGGCGTCGTAGCCCTCGCCGATCAGGTCGACGCTGCGGTTCTCGAAGTGCCACTCCGGGCGGGTGCCCGGGTAGCGCGCGAGGAAGGCCGGCAACAGACGCAGTTCCCCGACGGCCCGCTGCCGGCGCTGAACCTCGTCAAGTTCGGCTGACGACGCACCGCCGCCTCCCCGCACTCACCCCCTCGCCCGCTGTTACTCCCCTCTCCCCCGGGGAGAGGGGCCGGGGGTGAGGGTTCTTTCCGCCCCTACCCCTACCCCTGCCGTTGGCCCGTGCCGCCCGGCCGTTCGACCACCACGACGTAGTCATCGACCCGCACGCTCAATGGCGGCGTTCATGCGTCCTCGGCGTCGGGCTGGCGCAGTTCCGACGCCCCCATCCAGTAGCACAGCAGCGGTGCGGGGATGCGCATGATTCGGGTCACCGCCGCGCTGGCCGGGGGCAGTTCCGTCATCGGTCCGAAGTCATCGAGTGATTTGGTGACGACGTAGCCACGGGCGATGTCCTTCTGCGCACATAGCTCGATCAGCCCTTTCAACTCGCGCGCACCGGTGTGCTGGGCACGGTACTTGACCTCGAAGGGGATCAGCTGCTGACCGATCTCGGCCACCAGATCGACTTCGTGGCCCCGTTTGCCGTGCCAGTAGGTGAAGCGCACGTTACGGGCGTAGTAGCGGGCGAACAGGTGCTTGAAGACGGCGGTTTCGGTGGCCACACCCAGCAGGGCCGGGTCGTCGATCACGCCCTTGCCCTTGAGCAGTACCGCTGGCGCGATGGCGGCGTCGGCCAGGTAGATCTTGAAACGGCCCTTCAGTACGTCCTTGCCATAGCCGAAGGGTGGCAGGCGGTAGATCAGATGGCAGGCCTCCAGCAACTCGATGAAGTGCTGGGCGGTGGGGCGTTTGACTTCGAGGTTGCCGGACAGGTCGCTGATGTTGAGCAACCCGCCGTCGTGCATGCACAGGTAGAGGAAGGTGTGCTCCAGGTCCAGCACGCGGCGCACGCCGAACAGCGCCGTCATGTCGCGCTTGAGCACCTTGTCGATGATGTCCTCGCGCAGCAGGCGCTGCGCCTGGGTGATGCTCTCGACCTGCGCAGTCTGCGGGAAGCCGCCCCGGATCAGATACTCGTGAAAATGCCCGACATAGGGGGCGGCCAGTTCCCGTGCCCGGTAGAACCGCGGCTGCGGCCACTCGAACAGCTCGACGAGGCTCGCGAGCGGCGGCAGAAGCGGCAGTTGCAGTTGCTTGATCTGCAGGTATTCGTAGAACGACAGCGTGGTCAGCCGGATGGTGTGCCAGCGCCCCACGCCCGATTCCGGCTCGGTCTGCACCAGCGGCATGGCCGAGCCGGTGAAGACGATGCGGCGCTGCTTGTTGAAGTCGATCTGGTGTTTGACCCAGGTGCCCCAGTCGCGGATGAACTGCGCTTCGTCGAGAAACAGGTATTCCGGACCGTCAGCACGCGGTTCGCGCTCGCGCCAGGCCTCCAGCACGGCCTCGATGCCGGCCAGCTTGAGCAACGGATGGTCGAAGGTGGCGTAGAGGATGTTGGCCGAGGGCACACCCTGTTTGAGCAGGGCGTCGACCTGCTGCAGCAGCAGGGTCGTCTTGCCCACCTGCCGTGCCCCTGACACCAGAATCGCCCGATGGACGGGCGGGCTTGCGACCCAGCGGTCGAGTTCGCTCCAGGCGGCGCGCTTCCACGCCGGCAGGTCGGCAATCGGCTCACCCCGCCACCATGGATTGAAGGGGGACAGGACGGCGACGAGTTCTTTCCTTGAAACTTGCATGCGGTCGCTCCGGCATTTTCATGACTTTATTGTCATGTACACATGACAATAATCCATTCCTTTTGCAGAAAAACTCCGCTAACGGTGCAAGGTGCGCCGCGCTTCCCGTCCGGCCGGCGCTGCGTGGGCAGGCGCGCCGTCGACGCTCCTGCCCGCTATGCCGCGTGCTCCGCACGGCCGGCATCCCGGCCGGCCCGTTCGCAGTCAGTACTGCGCCCCCGCGGGGCGCAGCCTGGTCTCGACCGGGCCATTCGCCGCACGGCGGCCCGCCGGCTCAATCCCAGGCCAGTGCGCCGCCGGTCTGGTACTCGGTGACGCGGGTTTCGAAGAAGTTCTTCTCCTTGCGCAGGTTCACCTGCTCGTCGAGCCAGGGCAGCACGTTGGCCGCGCCGGGGAAGGGTTCGGCGAGGCCGAGCTGGCGGGCGCGGCGGTTGGCGACGAAGCGGAACTGGCCGAGGTGCAGCTCGGCGCTGTAGCCGAGGATGGGCTCGCGCAGCAGGTGGCGGGCGTAGGCGGCTTCGGTGGCGTCGGCTTCCTGCCACATCGCGGTGAGCGCGGCGGGGTCGAGCGTCAGCTGCTCCTCGCGCAGCAGTTGCCTGACCACGCGGATGCCGAAGGCGCAGTGCATGACCTCGTCGCGCATGATGTATTGCAGCTGCTCGGCGGTGCCCTTCATCAGCCCGCGCCGCTGCAGCGCGAAGATCGGCGAGAAACCGTTGTAGAACCAGCAGCCCTCGAACACCGCGGCGAAGAACAGGTAGGACAGCGCGAAGTCGTGCAGGTGTTCGCGCTCGGCGAGGTCGAAGCCCGGGCGCAGCACGGCGTCGAGGCGCCGGCTGGCGAGGGCGATCTTGGCGTGCAGCTCGGGCACCACGCGGTAGCGGTTGTAGATCTCGGCCTGGTCGAGCCCGAGCGTCTCGATGCAGTGCTGGTAGGTCCAGGTGTGCAGCGCCTCCTCGTAGACCTGCCGGGCCTGGTAGAGCTGCAGCTCGGGGGCGCTCATCTTCTCCATCACCGCGAGGCCGATGTTGCGCATCGCCAGCACGTCGGAGGTGGTCAGGTAGGCGAGCACGGTCTCGAACACGTGGCGCTCGGCCGGCGTCAGCCGGTGGTGGTAGTCGGTGACGTCCTGCGCCATGCCGATCTCGAGCGGCGTCCAGTGGTTCCTGTTGGCATTGAGGAAGAACTGCCAGGCCCAGGGGTAGCGGAACGGGGCGAGCTGGTTGATGTCGGCGCGGCCGTTGACGACGCGCTTGTCGGCCGCGGCCACCGGTGCCAGCGTCGCCGGCGCGGGCGGCACGGCGACGGCGGGTACCACCTGCGCCGCCACCGCTGCGGGCGGCATCGCGGGCACCGCCGCCGTCGCGGGTGCGGGCCGCTCGTCCCAGTCGGCGAACAGCTCCACGGCGCTCATTGGCAGGCCTCGCAGTCGGCGCCGTCGAGGCCGCAGGCGCGCGGCGCGGCCTCGGTCTCGGCCTGAACCGGCCCGGTGCGGGTGGCGGCGAGGGTGCGCAGGTAGTAGGTGGTCTTGAGGCCGCGACGCCAGGCGAGGCGGTAGAGCGCGTCGAGCTGGCGGCCGGAGGTGCCGGCGACGTAGAGGTTCAGCGACTGCGCCTGGTCGATCCACTTCTGGCGCCGCGCCGCGGCCTCGATCAGCCAGCTCGGGTCGATCTCGAAGGCGGTGGCGTAGAGCGCCTTGAGCTCGGCCGGCACGCGGTCGATGCGCCCGAGCGCGCCGTCGAAGTACTTGAGGTCGGCGATCATCACCTCGTCCCACAGCCCGCGGCGCTGCAGCTCGCGCACCAGGTCGGCGTTGACCACGGTGAACTCGCCCGACAGGTTCGATTTGACGTAGAGGTTCTGGTAGTCGGGCTCGATCGAGGCGCTGACGCCGACGATGTTGGAGATGGTCGCGGTGGGCGCGATCGCCACGCAGTTGGAGTTGCGCATGCCGACGGCGCGGATGCGCGCGCGCAGCGCCTCCCAGTCGAGGCTGCTGCCGGTGTCGACCTCGAGCTCGCCGGGCTCGCGCGCCGCGGCGAGGCGGGCGAGGCTGTCGGGCGGCAGCACGCCCTGCTCCCACAGGCTGCCGGCGAAGCTCGAATAGCGCCCGCGCTCCGCGGCGAGCTCGGTCGAGGCGCGGTAGGCGTGGTAGCAGAGGAGCTCCATCGAGCGGTCGGCGAACGCCACCGCGGCCTCGCTCGCGTAGGGGATGCCGAGCGCGTGCAGGCAGTCGGCGAAGCCCATGAGGCCGAGCCCGACCGGGCGGTGCCGCAGGTTGGCGCGGCGCGCCTTGGGGGTGGCGTAGAGGTTGGCGTCGATGACGTTGTCGAGCATGCGCATCGCGGTGGTGACGGTGCGCGCGAGCTTGTCGGCGTCGAGCTCACCGTCGCGCAGGTGGGCGCGCAGGTTCACCGAGCCGAGGTTGCACACCGCGGTCTCGGTGTCGGAGGTGTTCAGCGTGATCTCGGTGCAGAGGTTGGAGCTGTGCACCACGCCGGCGTGCTGCTGCGGCGAGCGCAGGTTGCAGGCGTCCTTGAAGGTGATCCACGGATGCCCGGTCTCGAACAGCATGGTCAGCATCTTGCGCCACAGCTGCTGCGCCGGCAGGCGCCGGAACAGGCGGATCTCGCCGCGGTCGGCGGCGGCCTCGCAGGCGGTGTAGGCGGCCTCGAAGTCGCGGCCGTAGCGCTCGTGCAGGTCGGGCACGTCGAGCGGCGAGAACAGCGTCCACTCGGCGTTGGCGGCGACGCGGCGCATGAACAGGTCGGGCACCCAGTTGGCGGTGTTCATGTCGTGGGTGCGGCGGCGCTCGTCGCCGGTGTTCTTGCGCAGCTCCAGGAACTCCTCGATGTCGAGGTGCCAGGTCTCGAGGTAGGCGCACACCGCGCCCTTGCGTTTTCCACCCTGGTTCACCGCCACCGCGGTGTCGTTGACCACCTTGAGGAAGGGGATCACGCCCTGGCTGAGGCCGTTGGTGCCGCGGATGCGCGAGCCCAGCGCGCGCACCGGGGTCCAGTCGTTGCCGAGGCCGCCGGCGTACTTCTGCAGCAGCGCGTTCTCCTTCACCGCCTGGTAGATGCTGTCGAGGTCGTCGGCGACGGTGCTCAGGTAGCACGACGACAGCTGCGGGTGGCGGGTGCCTGCGTTGAACAGCGTCGGCGTCGAGCACATGAAGTCGAACGCCGACAGCAGTTCGTAGAACGCGATCGCGCGCGCCTCGCGGTCGATCTCGCCGAGCGCGAGCCCCATCGCCACGCGCATGAAGAACACCTGCGGCAGCTCGATGCGGCGCTCGTCGACGTGCAGGAAGTAGCGGTCGTAGAGCGTCTGCAGGCCGAGGTAGCCGAACTGCAGGTCGCGCCCGGGGCACAGCGCCGCGGCCAGGCGCTCGAGGTCGAACTCGGCCAGGCACGGGTCGAGCCGCCCGGCGTCGATGCCGAGCTTCACGTAGCGCGGGAAGTACGCCGGGTAGTGCTCGGCCATCGCCGCCTGCGCGACCTCCTCGCCGAGCACCTCGCGGCGGATCGCGTGCAGTTGCAGGCGCGCGGCGACGCCGTCGTAGGCCGGCTCGCGCTCGATCAGCGTGCGCGCGGCGAGCACCAGCGCCTCGTGCACCGCGGCGGCGGGCACGCCGTCGTAGAGGCTGCGCAGCGCCTGCTCGACCACCGCCGCCGGCGCCACGCCCTCGCCGAGCCCGTCACAGGCCGCCGCCACGTGCGCGTGCAGCGCGACGCGGTCGAGCGGGCGGCGCTCGCCGCCGTCGAGCACGTGCAGCGGCGGCTCGGCCGCCGCCTGCTCGCGCACGGCACGCTCGGCGGCGCGCTTGTCGCGGTAGAGCACGTAGGCGCGCGCCACGTCGTGCTCGCCGGCGCGCATCAGCGCGAGTTCCACCTGGTCCTGGATGTCTTCGAGGCGCACCGCGCCGCCCGCCGGCAGGCGCCGCGCGAGCGCCGCGACCACCGCCGCGGTGAGCCGGGTGACCACCTCGCGCACGCGCGCCGAGGTGGCGCTGGGGCCGCCTTCGACGGCGACGAAGGCCTTGCTGATCGCCAGCGCGATGCGCGCGGCGTCGAACGCGACCACGCTGCCGTTGCGGCGGATCACCTCGAGCGCGGGCGCGGCGGTGGGCGGGACGGAGGGGTTGAGCGGGGTCTGGATCATCGGGGCTCCCTGGCCGTGGCGGGGCGGGGAGCCGGCGGGAAGGCGGCGCACACGGACGGCAGCGGGGCGCGAGCCCCTGGCGGCGGCGGTGGCCACGTTCCTCCGTGGGGACACCCCGCCCCAAGGAACACGCAAACGCACGCCGGCAGGTCTCCTGGCTCGCGGGTCGTCGTCGTGCGCCGGCCTTCCCGGTTGCCCAGTGGCTCGCTGGGGCGCTCGACTCGCCGCTCACAGTTGCGGGGGCAGCTCCGGCTTCGTGGCCGCCGTGGTGGCGAGCCTCACCGGATTCCCTTTTCATCCTCGCGGGGCGAGGAACCGTCGTGGCCGCGGACTATAGGGGCGGTGCGCCGCGGGCGTCAAACCTCGATCACTACATTTTGTAGTCGGCTCGCGGCCTGACCACTACCACTGGTATCCGCTTCGGCGAGCGCCTGCCGCACCGCGCGCGCCGCCGCGACCAGGTTGGCGAGCGCGGCCTCGACCTCGGGCCAGCCGCGGGTCTTCAGGCCGCAGTCGGGGTTGACCCACAGGCGCTCGGGCGGGATCGCCGCCGCGGCGCGCTCCAGCAGGCGGCGCATCGCCGCCACCGTCGGCACGCGCGGCGAGTGGATGTCGTAGACGCCGGGGCCGATCCCGTTCGGGTAGTCGAAGGCGCGGAAGGCGTCGAGCAGCTCCATGTCGGAACGCGCGGTCTCGATGGTGATGACGTCGGCGTCGAGCGCGGCGATGGCCGGCAGAATGTCGCCGAACTCCGAGTAGCACATGTGGGTGTGGATCTGCGTCGTCGGCGCGGCCCCCGCGGCGGCGATGCGGAACGCCCGCACCGCGGCGTCGAGCCAGGCGGCGCGCGCGGCGGCGGCGAGCGGCAGCCCCTCGCGGAACGCCGGCTCATCGATCTGGACGATGCGGATGCCGGCGCGTTCGAGGTCGGCGACCTCGTCGCGCAGCGCCAGCGCGAGCTGCGCCATCACCGTGGCAGCGTCCAGGTCCTCGCGGCAGAACGACCATTTCCACAGCGTCACCGGCCCGGTCAGCATGCCCTTGACCGGGCGCGCGCTGAGCGACTGCGCGTAGGCGCTCCAGCCCACCGTGATCGGCTCCGGGCGCTGCACGTCGCCGTGGATCAGCGGCGGCTTGACGCAGCGCGAGCCGTAGCTCTGCACCCAGCCGGCCGCGGTGGTGGCGACGCCGCGCAACTGCTCGCCGAAGTACTCGACCATGTCGTTGCGCTCGGGCTCGCCGTGCACCAGCACGTCGAGGCCCAGCGCCTCCTGGCGGGCGATGACCTCGCGGATCTCCGCACGCATGCGTTCGAGGTAGTCGAGGTGGCCGAGCGCGTGGCGCTTGAACGCCGCACGCGCGGCGCGCAGCGCCCCGGTCTGCGGGAACGAGCCGATCGTCGTGGTCGGCAGCGGCGGCAGGCCGAGCGCGGCCTGCTGCAGCGCGCGGCGCTCGGCGTAGGGCGCGCGGCGCTCGGCCGCGGCGGCGTCGAGCGCGGCCACCCGCCGCGCCACCGCGGGGCTGCGCGCATCCGCCAGCGTGGCGAGGCCGGCGCGCCCGGCACGCGCCGCCGCGAGCTCCGCGGCGACCGCGCTGGCGCCCTCGTCCAGTCCGCGCGCCAGCGTGCGCAGCTCGCCGAGCTTCTGCACCGCGAAGGCGAGCCCATCGCGCAGCGCCGGTGCCAGGCGGGTCTCGGCGGCGAGGTCCACCGGCACGTGCAGCAGCGAGCACGAGGCCGACAGCCACAGCCGCTCGCCGAGGCGCGCGTGCAGCGGCGCGAGGCGCTCGAGCAGCGCGGCGAGGTCGGCGCGCCAGACGTTGCGCCCGTCGATCACCCCGGCCGACAGCACCCGCGACGCCGGCCAGTCGGCGACGAAGGCATCGAGCTGCGCCGGGTCGCGCACCAGGTCGAGGTGCAGGCCGTCGACCGGCAGCGCGGCGAGCAGTTCGCGCTGCGCCGCGACGCCGCCGAAGTAGGTCGCCAGCAGCCGCCGTGGGCCGACGCCGGCGAGCGCCGCATAGACGTCGCGGCAGGCGGCGTGCCACTCGGGATCGAGGTCGAGCACGAGCGCCGGCTCGTCGAGCTGCACCCAGTCGACGCCGGCGGCGGCGAGCGCGGCGAGGATGCGCCGGTAGGCCGGCAGCAGGCGCGGCAGCCAGTCGAGCGAGCGGCCCGCGCCGCGGCGCACCTTGGCCAGGTACAGCAGCGTGACCGGCCCGAGCAGCACCGGCTTGACCGCGTGGCCCAGCGCCTGCGCCTCGCCGACCCAGCCGAGCAGCTCCGCGGCGCTGCCGGGGAAGTCGAGCTCCGGCGTCAGCTCCGGGACCAGGTAGTGGTAGTTGGTGTCGAACCACTTGGTCAGCTCCATCGCCGGCTGCGCGGCGCTGCCGCGGGCGCAGGCGAACAGCCCGGCGAGCCCGGCATCGCGGTTCTCGAAGCGCGTCGGCAGCGCGCCGAGCCAGGCCAGCGTCTGCAGCACGTGGTCGTACCAGGCGAAGTCGCCGACCGTGACCCGGTCGAGCCCGGCGTCGCGCTGTGCCTGCCACTGCGCGCGGCGCAGGTCGCGGCCGACGGCGTGCAGGCCGGCGGCGTCGAGTTCGCCGCGCCAGTGCGCTTCGAGTGCGAACTTGAGCTCGCGGTGCGCACCGATGCGGGGGAATCCGGGGACGTGGGTGACGCTCATCGTGCAGGCCCTGCGGCGTGGGAATAGGGCTTGCGATGATTCGGCGGCGCTCAATATGATTCAAATGATGGATTTTTCTGAACAACATGAGGCACATTCATGGCTTTGTCGCCACTCGAACTCCGCCACCTGCGCATGCTCGCCGCCCTGCGCGAGACCGGCAGCGTCTCGCGCGCCGCGCAGATGCTGTGCCTGACGCAGTCGGCGGTGTCGCACCAGCTGCGCGCGCTCGAGGAGCACTACGGCGCGGCGCTGTTCGAACGCAAGTCCAGCCCGCCGAGCTTCACGCCGGTCGGCAAGCGCCTGCTGCGCCTCGCCGACACCGTCGCCGCCGAGCTGCGCGCCACCGAGGCCGAGATCCAGCAGCTGGTCGGCGCCGGCGCCGGGCAGTTGCGGGTGGCGGTGGAGTGCCACACCTGCTTCGACTGGCTGATGCCGGCGATGGACCGCCTGCGCGAGCACTGGCCCGAGGTCGAGCTCGACCTGGTGTCGGGCTTCCACACCGAGCCGCTGGGGCTGCTGCGCAGCGACCGCGCCGAGCTGGTGATCCTGCACGAGCGCCCGGCCGACACCGACGTGGCGCTGCACCCGCTGTTCCGCTTCGAGATCCGCGCGCTGCTCGCGCGCGGCCACGCGCTCGCCGCCAGGCCCTGGCTGGAGCCGGCCGACTTCGCCGCCGAGACGCTGATCACCTACCCGGCGCCGGATGACATGATCGACGTGATCCGCCGCGTGCTGCGCCCCGCCGGGGTGTTCCCGCGGCGGCGCGACAGCGAGCTGACCGTCGCCATCGTGCAGCTGGTCGCCAGCCGCCGCGGCATCGCCGCGCTGCCCGGCTGGGCGGTGGCGGGCTACGTCGAGCGCGGCTACGTGGTCGAGCGGCCGATCGGCCCCGAGGGGCTCTTCGGCGAGCTCTACGCCGCCACGCTGCCGGCGGCCGCCACGCTGCCCTACGTGCAGGACTTCATCACGGTGATCCGCGAGACCAGCTTCCTGACGCTGCCCGGCATCCACCTGCTCGGCGGTGCCGACGGCTGAGGCGGGCAAAAAGAACGGTGCGGGCGGAGACTTCCTGCCTTCCGCGCCGCACCGGTCGGGCTGCCAAAAACTAGAAGCGATAGCCGAAGTTCAGTTCGAAGCCGTTGTCGCCGTCGGCACGGGTGAAGGTGACCCCCATGCTGACGTTCTCGCCCACCGCCTTGCCGACGCCGACGCGCGTGGTGACGGCGAAGCCGAGCTTCTGGAAGTTGTCGACGGCGAGGTCCGAGCCGTAATAGCGGGTGTCGGCCACCCACGCCGACCAGCGCGCGCCGCCGCCGAGCGGCGTGCCTTCGAGCGGGCCGCCGACCCGCAGCGCATTGCGCAGCGCGGTCTCGTGCAGGTTGTAACGGGCGTCGAGGTCGACCACGTCGCCACCGACCGAAGTGTAGTAGCCGAGCTGGTTGTCCATGCCGAACTCGTAGCGCCCGCCCGCGCCGAACTTGGTGCGGTAGTGGCTGGTCAGCGAGGCCGAGGCGAGCGAGCCGATGTGGTTGTAGTCGTCGTCGACCACCGTGCCCCAGCGCACGATCGGCTTGAGCTGCCAGTCCTCGTTCATCGGGATGCGCACGCCGCCGCCCACCGAGACGCTGTAGTCGCGCCGGTCGACGCCGTGGCCCTCGGTGGAGATGGTGGTGATCGGCATGTCGAGCAGCGCGGTCCAGCCGTTCGAAAGCTTCCAGCTGTACTGCAGCGGGAACTGCTCGTAGTGCTGGTTGAAGCCGTTCGACGAGAACTGGCCGTGGATGTAGTCGATGCCGGCGACACCCTGGGCGAAGCCGATCTCGGTGGGGTCGAGCAGGAAGCCCGCCGCCTCGTCCGACGAGACCATGCGCGCGATCAGGCTGGTCGGGTTGCCGCCGATCAGGTCGACCGGTGACAGTTCGGCGTTCTGGTTCGGCGTCGGGATGCCGAGCTGCACCGCGTTGGCGCTGTAGCTCGCGCTCGCGGCGAACAGCGGCAGCGACGAGACGACGTTGCTGAACTCCCCGGTGATGCCCTGGTCGGCGGTCAGCA
Source organism: Plasticicumulans lactativorans (assembly GCF_004341245.1). Classification (GTDB taxonomy): domain Bacteria; phylum Pseudomonadota; class Gammaproteobacteria; order Competibacterales; family Competibacteraceae; genus Plasticicumulans_A; species Plasticicumulans_A lactativorans. The sequence goes on from NZ_SLWY01000008.1 coordinate 180,757, forward strand.
CGGTGTAGCTGGTGCCGGCCTTGAAGCCGCCGTCGACCGAACTGATCTGCACCGTGCCGCCGTTGATCTGCACCGTGCCGGTGGCGTGCACGAGGTCGGCGTTGCCGGCGCTGTCGACCTCGACGTGGAACACCGAACCCGACGCGAAGCTCACCGAGCCCACCGTCAGCGTGCCGATCGAGTTGCCGGGGTCGAGCATGCCGGCGACCGCGATCGCGCCGGGGACGGTGCCGACGCCGCCGAACACGCCGCCGCTGCCGACGCTCACCTGGCCGCCGAGCGTGCCGTTGACCGCCAGGCGGCCGGCGGTGACCTCGGTGAGCCCGGTGAACGCGCCGCTGTCGCCGCTCAGGCTGAAGGCGCCGTTGCCGCGCTTCTCGAACACGCCGCCGCCGGCGAGCGTGCCGGCGAAGCTGCCACCGCCGGCCACGTCGAGGACGAACCGCGATTCGCCGCCGATGAGGACGCCGCCGGCGCCGGCGAGCCCGCGCAGCGTCTGCTGGTTACCGCCGATCTCGACCCCGGCGCCGCTCGCCACGGTGACGCCGGCGCTGTTGGCGAGCACGTCATCACCGGTGAGTACCAGCGTGCCGGCATCGACGGCCACCGCGCCGCTGTAGCCGCTGCCGTTGCCGCTCAGCGCGAGGATGCCGCCGGCCACCGTCAGCGGCCCGCTGCCGCTGAAGCTGCCGGCGAGCGTCAGCGCACCGCTGCCGGCCTTGGTCAGCGGCGCACCGTCGAGGCCGTTGAGCGCACCGGAGAACACCGCCGACTCGCCCGGGTCGAGCGTCAGCGCCGCGCTGTAGTCGAGGCTGCCGGCACCGATGAGATCGTGCAGCGTCTGCCGGGTGCCGCCGGCGAGGACGCTGGCGCCGCTGGCGATGGCGAGCGTGCCGCTGCTGGCGAGCACGTCGTCGGCGGCGAGCACCAGGCTGCCGGCACTGACGACCACCGTGCCGGTGTAGCCGCTGCCACTGCCAGCCAGCGTCAGCGTGCCACCGGCCACCGTCAGCGGCCCGCTGCCGCTGAAGCTGCCGGCGAGCGTCAGCGCACCGGCGCCGGTCTTGGTCAGCGCCGCGCCACCGAGGCCGGTCAGCGCCCCGGAGAAGGTCGTCGTGCCGGCCTGGCCGAGCGTCAGCGCCGCGCTGTAATCGAGGCTGCCGGCACCGCTCAAGTCGTGCAGCGTCTGCCGGGTACCGCCGGCGAGGACGCTGGCGCCGCTGGCGATGGCGAGCGCGCTGCTGTTGGCGAGCACGTCGTTGCCGGTGAGCACCAGGCTGCCGCTGCTGACGCCGACCGCGCCGGTATAGCCGCTGCCACTGCCAGCCAGCGTCAGCGTGCCACCGGCCACCGTCAGCGGCCCGCTGCCGCTGAGGCTGCCGGCGAGCGTGAGCGCACCGGCGCCGGTCTTGGTCAGCGCCGCGCCACCGAGGCCGGTCAGCGCCCCGGAGAAGGTCGTCGTGCCGGCCTGGTCGAGCGTCAGCGCCGCGCTGTAGTCGAGGCTGCCGGCACCGCTCAGCTCGTGCAGCGTCTGCTGGGTACCGCCGGCGACGATCAGCGCGTCGGCGGCGATCGTCACCGAGGCGAGCGTCGCCAGCGCATCGTCCGCGCCCAGCGTCAGCTGCCCGCTCGCGACCTGCAGCGGACCGGTGAGCGTGAGCGGGCTGTCGAGGCGCAGCGCACCGATCTCCGTGACCAGGCTGCCGCTGCCGTTGATCGTGAGGCCGAACGTGCGCTCGCCTTCGGTCTGGCCCTGCAGGATCAGCACGCCGTCGGTGTGCACCGTGCCGGTACCCGAGACGTCGGCGAGCGTCTGCGTGGTGGTGGTGAGGTCGAGCAGCGCACCGGCGGCGACGCTGACGGCCTGGTTGCCGTCGAGCACGCCGTTCGCCGACGCCGTCAGTTGCAGCGTGCCGGCTTCGACCGCCAGGGTGTTGAAGCCGGGCAGGCTGCCGGCGAGCGTGAGCTGCGCCGGACCGAGCTTGCCGAGGGTTCCGGCACCGCCGCTGATGGCACCGGCGAACACCGTGTCGACGGTGTTCTCGAAGTAGAGATTGGCGCCGTCGACGGTGATGGTGCCGCTGCCGGTGACGTTGGGCAGCGTCTGCACCGTGCCGTCGGCGGCCAGCGTGGCGCCGCTGGCGATGTCGAGCCCGCCGGCGCTGGCGAGCGCATTGTCGGCGACGAGCGTCAAGGTGCCGCTCGCCACCGCCACGCTGCCGCTCAGCGTCGCCGGCGTCAGCAGGCTGGCATTCGGCGCCGCGAACACGAACTGCCCCGGGCCGGCCAGCTCGACCGCGAGCGCGGCGTTGCCGTTGCCGTCGCCGACGAAGGTCAGCTGCCCCGCGCTGCTGACACGCCCGCTGCCGGCGACGCTGCCGAGGGTCTGCGTGGAGGCGGCGAAGTCGAGCGTCGCGCCGGCGTCGACCTGCGGCGTGAAGCCACTCCCGAGCGACGCGAACACCTCGTCATGCGTCAGTTGCAGCGTGCCGGCGGCAACGCTGAGGCTGCCGAGCGACAGCGGCAGCGTGCCGCTCAGCGTCAGCATCGCCGCGCCGGTCTTGGTGATCGACAGCGCGGTGTCGTTCAGGTCGCCGCTGAACACGGTGTCGACGCTGTTGTCGAGCGTCAGCGCGGCGTTGAACAGGTCGATCGCGCCGCTGCCGCTCAGGTTGTGCAGCGTCTGCGCGATCGACGGCAGCGAGCCGGAGTGGATCTCGAGCACCGAGGCGGCGTCGAGCGTGACCGAACCGGCACTGGCGATGGCGTCGGTCGGGTTCAGCGACACGGTGGCGTTGACCAGCTGCACCGCACCCGTAAAGGTCGCAACGGTGTTGAGGTCGTAGAAGGCATTGCTGAACACCAGCGTGCCGCTGCCGCCGATCACCGGGTCGATCCCGGCGCCCGACGGCGAGGCGTCCAGCGTCAGCGTGCCGTTGACCAGCACGCTGCCGCCGCCCTGCAGGCCGGCGAGCGTCTGCTGCGCACCGGCGAGGTCGAGCGTGGCGCCGACCTCGACGAAGGGGGCGAGGTGGGCGGCGAGCACGTCGCTGCCGCTCAGGCGCAGCGTGCCCTGGTCGACTGTGAGCGTGGCCAGCACCGGCAGCGGCGCGGTCTGGTTCAGCGTCAGGGCGCCGGTGCCGGTCTTGGTCAGGTTGTCGATGCTGCCGCTCAGCGTGCCGTCGAACACCGTGTCGGTGGTGTTGGCGAGGGTCACGTCGATGACGTCGAAGCTCGCGCTGCCGCCGCCGCTCAGGTTGTTCAGCGTCGCCGTGTCGCCGGAGCTCGCGAGTTCGGCGCCGACGTCGATGGTGATGCTCGCGGCCGTGTCGAGCTGGTTGCCGCCCTGCGTGAGCGTGCCGCTCTCGACGGTGACCGGGCCGCTCAGGCCGTAGCTCGCCGCGGTGAGGTCGACGTCGCCGTTGCGCGTGAGCATCCCGCCGCCGCCGCTCAGCGCGGTGCCGACCGCGATCGGGCCGGCGTTGGCGTCGAACACGATCAGGCCGCCGGCACCGACGTTGACGCTGCCGCTGCCGGAGAGGCTGCCGAAGGTCTGCTGGGTGGCGCCGAGGTCGAGCGTGGCGCCCGAGGCGACCGTCACCACCACGTCGAACTCGGGCGCCTGGAAGCTCGCCGCGCCGGGCAGCGCGTCGTTGCTGCCGAGCACGAGGGTGCCGGCGTTCACCGCGAGGCTGCCGGCGCTGTAGAGGATGCCGTTCAGCGTCAGGCTGCCGCTGCCCTCCTTCACCAGCGCCGCCTCGCCCGAGCCGAAGTGGTCGCCGCTGAAGCTGGTGTCGGTGTCGTTGACGAAGGTGAGCGTGGGCGTGCCGAAGGCGAAGACGACGCCGCTGCCGCCGAAGTTGTGGAAGGTCTGGTCGCCGCCGGCGACGTCCAGCGCGCCGCCGTCGAGGGTCACGCGGCTCGCCGCGGCGATGGCGTCGGCGACGGTGAGCGTCAGCGTGCTGGACTGCACCAGGAGGCCGCCGGTGATCGCGAGCGGCGTGCCGAGGCTGAGGTCGCGCTGCACCGTGAAGTCGCCGCTGCCGGTCATCGTCGCGGCGAACGCCGGCAACGCCGCGGCGTCGGCGGTGAGCGTCAGCGTGCCGTCGACGTTCACGGTGCCGGTGCCGAGGATGCCGGCGAGGGTGTGGTTGCCGCTGCCGAGGTCGAGCGTGGCGCCGCTCGCCACCAGCGGGGCGGCGAAGCTCGGCAGGCTCGCGCCGGCGCCGAGCACCACGCTGCCGAGCGTGACGTTGAGCAGGCCGGTGGCGATGGCGGGGGGCGTGGCACCGCTGCCGCTGAGGCTGCCGTTCAGGGTCAGCGTGCCGCTGCCGATCTTGGTCAGCACCGCGTCGGGAGCGATGACGATGTTGCCGTCGAAGGTGCTGCCGCTGAGGTTGTCGAGCACCAGGCCGTTGCCGGTCTCGATCGTGAAGGCGCCGCTGAGCTCGTGCATCGTCACCACGGGGGCGACGTCGGGCACCTCCGGCACCAGGTCGAGGGTGCCGGCGAACGCCGCCATCGCGCCGGCGCTGATGTCGAACACGCCCGGCCCGGCGAGGGTCAGCGTGCCGGCGCCGCCGACCGGCCCCGAGAACGCGACGCTGTGGCCGGCATCGGGTACCGCGAAGGTGCCGCCGGCCGGATTGACGATGGTGATGCGCGAGTAGGTGGTGAAGCCTGGGCTCAGCGCGTTGATCCGCCCACCCTCGAAGAACACGATGTCGGTGGGTTCGGCGGCGACGTCGGTCTGGTCCGCGGCATCGATCGTCGAGTTGACGATGACGTTGGCGGCAAGCGCCGGCGCCGCCGCGAACACGCCGAGCAGGCCGAGGCCGCGGCCCGGCGCTACGAGGAAATCGGCCATCTCGACCCTGCGCATCAAGTCCGCCCCCCGAGGTCACGAAAAACTGTGACGAACTGTATCAGCGGATTCGCGGCTTGCACGTGAATTGCGCGTGTCCGCAGCCGCCCCGGACCGCAGCCGGCGCCCGGATCACCGGGCGATGGCGGTAGTCGGGCAGCCCGATGGGCGCGCGGCGGGAGGCGAAGACGTCGTCGAACGTCGGGTCGAGGTGCATCTGCGGCAGCGGCCGGTCGACCTGCTGCCGGTGGTCCAGGCAGGGGGCGGTCGGTCCGCATCAGCACCCCCGGCGCGAACGCGCAGGCCTGCACGCGCAGGTTGCGTGGGCAGCGCGTGGTCAAGTGCCCAGCCAGGCCAACAGTTCGTCCTTGCTCGGCATCCGCCCGGACACCTTGACCTCCTCATCCACGACCAGGGCCGGTGTCGCCATGATGGGGTAGGCCATGATTTCGTCCATGTCCTTCACGTGCTCGAAGGTGGCGTCGATGCCGAGTTCGGCCACGGCCTCGCGGGTCAGTTGCTCCAGGCGATTGCACTTCGCGCAGCCACTTCCCAGGATCTTGATCAGCATGAAGATGTTCTCCCGGTTCACGCCTTGCGGCGGGTTTCAATCACGTGCAGCGTGCCGACGATGAGGGCGACAAAGCCCGCCACCGCGGCTGCCAGCACTCCGAGCGGCATCCCGTTTATCCAGGCACCGTAGGTCAGGCCGGAAACGGTCGAGAACAGTGCCACCAGCCCCACGTAGCTCCAGGCCCGCAGCTTGCCGATGATGGCGGCGGTGATCAGGATGCTTTGCAGCGACAGTTCGGGGTCCGCCATCAGATAGGCGATCAGCGGCCCCGGGTGCATGCCCAGCGACAGGAACATCTTGGCGATGGGCACTTCGACCAGGGTCGGGAAGTACATGAAGACACCGAACACCACGCCGGCCAGATTGGCCAGGAGGGTGTTCTCGCCGGCCACCGTGCGAATCCACTCGGGCCGGATGAAGACGCGAATGACCCCGACCAGGAAGACGCCGAGCACCAGCAGCGGGAAGATCTGCTTCACGAACCGCCAGGTTTCCCAAAGCCACTGCCGGACATCCCAGGCATCGAAACGCCGCGCCAGCGGAACGAGGGCGAGGCAGAACGAGGCGACCGCCAGGGTCCTGCCCGTAATGGTCACTGCCAGGCCGGTAGCAACAACCCGAATTCCAAGAGCCGCGAAAACCAGCGTCAGGGCCGTCAGCCCCAGCGCTATCGGCGTAAAGCGGTTGAAACCCTCATCGGCCCTGCCCAGGCCCTTCCAGGCGAACGCGCCAATGCCGGCCAGCAGGCCGATCAGGATGGCGCCCTGCAGGCTGAGGCCTTCGGCGCCGACGGCTTCGTTGACCGGCACCCAGCGGTCGAGGGTTTGCTGGGCTGCCGCTGCGCCGCTCCAGTCGAGATCGATACCGAACAGGACGGCCGTGAGGAAATCGAGCTTCAAGGTCCCTGAAACCAGCAGTGCGACCAGCGCGCCGATGAACCCCAGGGTCTTGCCGGGGATTCCGTCGCCCCCGGCAAAGATCCGGGCGTCAGCGACACGGGCGACATCGGTCTCGCGGAAGACGATGGCCATGATCATGCCGATGCCGATGCCGAAGGAGAGCGCCAGCAGGATGCGGGCGATGGCGAACTCGGCGCCCAGGGCGACTCCGGTATAGGCCAGGGCCAGAATATTGGCGGCAGGGGCGAAGAACAGAAAGGTAACCGCCGGGCCGAGACCGGCCCCCTTTCTGTAGATGCCCGCGAACAGCGGCTGGATGGTGCAGGAGCAGACCGCCAGCAGGCTGCCGGCGCCTGCGGCTGCCGAGTAGGACTTCCACTTGGGCGCATCCGGCCCCAGGAAGCGGATGATGGACGGCTGCGGCACCAGGGCGGAGAGCGCGCCGGCAATGAAGAACGCCGGCACCAGGCAGAGCAGCACGTGGGCTGCCAGGTAGGAGGCCAGGCTGTCCAGGCCGCCCTGAAACGCGGTCATCACCCCGTCCATGTTCGACTCCCCACCGCTGCGGTGTCGCCGCTAGGTTGCTTCGTACCACGCCTTCGAGGCCTTCACGGCCCTAATCACCAGCAACATCGCCGGCACCTCGATGAGCACGCCCACCACCGTGGCCAGGGCCGCACCCGACTCGAAGCCGAAGAGGCTGATGGCGGCCGCCACCGCCAGCTCGAAGAAGTTGCTGGCGCCGATCAGCGCCGATGGGCACGCCACGTCGTGCGACTCGCCCAGGTGCCGGTTGAGCCCGTAGGCGAGCGCCGCATTGAAGAACACCTGGATCAGGATCGGCACGGCCAGCATCGCGATCACCAGCGGCTGCCCGAGCACCGCCTCGCCCTGGAAGGCGAAGAGCAGCACGAGGGTCGCCAGCAGCGCGGCGATGGACCACGGGCCGATCCTGGCGAGCAGCGCATCGAAGGCGGCCGTGCCCTGCCGCAGCAGGGCACGGCGCCAGCGCTGGGCCACGATGACCGGGATCACGATGTAGAGCACCACCGACGTGACCAGCGTGTCCCACGGCACGCTGATGGAGGACAGGCCCAGCAGCAGCGCGACGATGGGGGCGAAGGCGAACACCATGATGATGTCGTTGAGGGCAACCTGGGACAGCGTGAAGAGCGGGTGGCCGTTGGTCAGCCGGCTCCAGACGAACACCATGGCGGTGCAGGGGGCGGCGGCGAGCAGGATCAGGCCCGCGACGTAGCTGTCGAGCTGCCCGGCGGGCAGCCACGGGGCGAACACGTGGCGCACGAAGAGCCAGCCGAGCAGCGCCATCGAGAAGGGCTTCACGGCCCAGTTCACGAACAGGGTGACGCCGATGCCCTTCCAGTGGCGGCGCACCTGGTGCAGCGCGCCGAAGTCCACCTTCAGCAGCATCGGGATGATCATGACCCAGATCAGCAGCCCCACGGGCAGGTTCACCCGGGCCACCTCCAGGCGCCCGACGGCCTGGAACGGGCCGGGCAGCCATTGCCCCAGCACGACGCCGGTGACGATGCAGAGGCACACCCAGAGCGTGAGCCAGCGCTCGAAGGCGCTCAGCGGGGCCGCTTCGACGGCCGCTGCGGCGAGGGTCGACGTGTTCATGCGCGTGCCCCCGCGTCAGTTGCGGCCGATCGCGACGAGCGCCGCGTGCAGCGCCTCGCGGCCCATGCTCTCCAGCGGCAGGGCCAGCAGCTGCAGCATGCGGTAGCCGATGGCCTGGCGGGTCAGCTCGAAGGCGCGGCGCTTTCCCGCGTCCCCGCCCTCGACGCTGGACGGGTCGGGGTAGCCCCAGTGCACCTTGACCGGCTGGCCGCTGCCGCCGAAGAAGGCCGGGCAGGCTTCCGCCGCGGCGCTGTCGCACACGGTGATGACGATGCCCAGCGGCGGCGCGCCCGCGGTGGCGAACTCATCCCAGCTCTTGCTGCGCAGCGCCGCCGTGTCGATGCCGGCGTTCTGCAAGGCCTCGATCGCGAACGGATGGGTGCGCCCGCTGGGTGCGCTGCCGGCGCTGTGGGCGCGCACGTCGCGGCCGAGCCTGGCGGCCCAGTGGTTGAGCATGCCTTCCGCGAGCGCGCTGCGCGCGGAGTTGTGGGTACACAGGATCAGGACGTGGACGGTCACGGCGGGGCCTTCAGCAGCACGACGACGAGGGCTTCACCGGGATGGCCAGCGGCTTGCCGCGCGGCGCGCAGCAGGCGGCCTGCGCGGGCCCGGTGGCGGGGGTCGGGGGCGGTGCCGGCGTACCGCAGGTCGCGGTGGTCGCCTGCTCGCCTTCGCGGAACACCGGGATGTTCTCCAGCGTGTGGAAGTGCTCCCAGGCGATGCCCTGCGGGTCGGTGATCCAGTGCTTCTCGCTGCGGGCGTAGCAGCAGGTGGTTTCACCGTCGTCGAGCAGCGCCATGCCGGCGGCCTCGGCGCGGGCCTTCATCGCGGCCAGCTCCGCTGGGTCGTCGGTCTGGATGCCCAGGTGGTCGATGCCGGGCTGCGCGCCGCGCGTGGAGATGGCGAAGTTCACCGCCGGATCGTCGAGCATCCACTTCGCATAGTCGCGCGCCACCCGCGTCGGCTCGGCGGCGAAGAGCCGGGAGTAGAAGGCGATGCTCGTAGCCAGGTCATCGACGTGCAGGTGGACGTGGAAGCGTTTCATCGCGGGTTTCCTCCGGGATGCATCAGCAGTTGGGACAGTTCCTGGCCGCGGGCAGGCAGGCCTGGCCCTGGCAGCAGTTCTCGGTGAGGTAGGCCAGCAGCGCATTCATGCGCTCGAACGCGGCGCGGTAGATCAGGTAGCGCCCCTCGCGTTCCTGCGTCACGAGGCCGGCGTTGGCCAGCTCCTTGAGGTGGAACGACAGCGTCGAGGCCGGCACCTCCAGCGCCTCGGCGATGGCGCCGGGCGTCAGCCCCTCGGGGCCGGCCACCACCAGGGTGCGGAACACCTGCAGCCGGGCAGCTTGGGCCAGCGCGGCAAGGGCGCGAACGACATCTTTCTCTTCCATATTTCGACTATATTAGAAATATAATTGAAAGCAAGCGGCTGGATGCCAGCGCCGGCGTGTCAGCGATGCGCCGACGCCGGCATCCAGTGCTCCCGAGGGCAGCGTGAGGAAACGGCCCGCCGTCGTACGGCAGGCTTCAGACCGCGACCGGTGCGCGGATCGCCGGATGGTGGCAGTAGTCGAGCAGCTCGATGTGCTCGTAGCGGAAGGCGAAGAGGTCGTCGACCGTCGGGTCGAGGCGCAGCTGCGGCAGCGGCAGCGGCTCGCGCGTGAGCTGCAGGTCGACCTGCTGCAGGTGGTTCAGGTAGATGTGGCAGTCGCCACCGGTCCAGATGAACTCCCCTGGCGCGAAGCCGCAGACCTGCGCGAGCAACTGCGTGAGCAGCGCGTAGCTCGCGATGTTGAACGGCACGCCGAGGAACAGGTCGGCGCTGCGCTGGTAGAGCTGGCACGACAGCCGTGCCGGCCCGGCCGCCGCCGGCGCCACGTAGAACTGGAACAGCGCATGGCACGGCGGCAGCGCCATGTGCTCGATCTCGCCGACGTTCCAGGCGCTGACCAGCAGGCGCCGCGAATCGGGGTTGCGCCGCAGCTGCCCGATGAGCTGCGCGATCTGGTCGACGTGGCGGCCGTCCGCGGTCGGCCACGAGCGCCACTGGTGGCCGTAGACCGGCCCCAGCTCGCCGCTGGCGTCGGCCCACTCGTCCCAGATCGTCACTCCGTGCTCGCGCAGGTAGGCGACGTTGGTGTCGCCGCGCAGGAACCACAAGAGTTCGTGGGCGATGGACTTCCAGTGCACCTTCTTGGTGGTCACCAGCGGGAAGCCGGCGGCGAGGTCGAAGCGCATCTGGTGGCCGAACACGCTGAGCGTGCCGGTACCGGTGCGGTCGCGCTTCTCGGTGCCGTGTTCGCGCACGTGGCGCAGCAGGTCGAGGTAGGCGCGCATGGCGTCAGGCCGGCAGCACGCGGGCGTAGAACGCCTTGAGGTACTCGGTTTCCGGGATCGCCGGGTGCACCGGGTGGTCGGGCGCCTGCTGGCCGCGCTCCAGGAACTGCAGGCCGCGGTCGAGGTGGCGGCTGCCGGCGAGCAGCTCGCCGCCGAGCGCCTCGCGCGTCAGGTGGTGCGAGCACGAGCACGCCACCAGCAGGCCGTCGCGTTCGAGCAGCTGCATCGCCGCCTCGTTGATGCGCCGGTAGGCCAGCGTGCCTTCGGCGAGGTCCTTCTTGCGCTTGATGAAGGCCGGCGGGTCGACGACCACCACGTCGAAGCGCTGCCGCTCCTCGCGCAGCCCCTTGAGCACCTCGAAGGCGTCGCCGCGCAGCGCGCTCACCCGCCCGGCGACGCCGTTCAGCGCGGCGCTCGCGCCGACGTGTTCGAGCGCCGCGGCCGAGGCGTCGACGCAGATCACCTCGCGCGCGCCGCAGGTGGCGGCGTACACGCCCCAGGCGCCGACGTAGCTGAACACGTCGAGCACCCGCGCGCCGCCGCGCACGTACTTGGCGAGCCGCGCGCGGTTGTCCTGCTGGTCGTAGAACCAGCCGGTCTTCTGCCCGGCGGCGAGCGGCGCGACGAAGCGCACGCCGTTCTCCTCCAGCGTGACGGTGTCGGGCACCTGGCCCACCGCCTCGACGTAGGCCGGCAGCCCCTCCAGCTCGCGCACCGGGCTGTCGTTGCGCCACAGCACCGCGGCGGGCTTCAGCACCTTGTCGAGCGCCGCGAGCACCTCGGCCTTCATCACCTCCATGCCGGCGGTGGTGAGCTGCACCACGCAGACCTCGCCGAAGCGGTCGACGACGAGCCCCGGCAGGCCGTCGCCCTCGCCGTGCACCAGCCGGTAGTAGGGCGCCGGGTACAGGCGCTCGCGCAGGCCCAGCGCCACCTTGAGCCGGTGCACCAGCAGCGAGGCGTCGAACGGGTGCGCGGCGTCGCGGCTCACCAGCCGCGCGCAGATCAGCGAGTGCGGGTTGACGTAGCCGGTGCCGACCGGCTTGCCGCTGGAGGTCTGGATCTCGACCGGCGCGCCGGGCGCGAACGCGCCGAGCGGGGTCGCGGCGGTGTCGACCTCGTTGCTGTAGACCCACAGGTGGCCGGCGCGCAGGCGCCGCTCCTCCTGCTTCTTCAGGCGCAGCGGGGCGAAGGAGGAATCGGTGGGGGGCATGACGGCGCTCCGCAAAAAAGGCGTGGACTCTACCACCGGTGGCGTCCGGGGCAATCAATTCGCCGCGGCCGCATTATGCTTGAGGCGCCCGTCATCGCGTCCAGGAGGAAGTGCTCGATGCCCCCGAACAACCCGCCGCCGCCGCCGGGCGGCGATGCCACCGTGGTCCTGCGCCGCGCCACGCCGCCGATCGAACTGCCGCCCGCCGGCATCCTGCGCGGCGTCAGCGGCGACCTGTTCGGCAAGCAGTTCCCGATCCGCGAGCGGCTGCTGATCGGCCGCGACGAACGCTGCGACGTGGTCGTGCCCTACCCCGAGGTGTCGCGCCAGCACGTGCGCCTCGAAGTCCAGGGCGGCAAGGTGATTCTGCACGACCTCGGCTCGGCCAACGGCACGCTGGTCAACGGCACCCGCGTCAGCGTGACCGAACTCGTCAACGGCGACGACATCTCCTTTCACACCGTGCGCTTCCGCTTCGAGGTGCCCGGCGCGGCGGCGGCGCGCAGCCGCACCGAACCGCCGTCGTCGCTGCCGCCGGCCCCGCCGCGCACGCCGCCCGCCCCGGCAGCAGCCGCGCCCGCGGCGGCAGCGGCGGCGGGCAGCGCCCGCGGCACCCCGCCGCTGACCTGGCTGATCCTCGCCGTGGTGCTCGGCGTGCTGCTCGGCGTCGGGCTGCTGTTCATCTGACGCGCGGCGGCGCCGGGGTCCCCGGGTGCCGGGCGCCGGCCGGTGCCGGCGCCACACTCGCAACCTCCCCGCCGAGGGCCGCCGCCATGCCCAACCGCCTCGCCGCCGAAACCAGCCCCTACCTGCTGCAGCACGCGCACAACCCGGTCGACTGGTACCCGTGGGGCGCCGAGGCGCTCGCGCGGGCGGCGGCGGAGGATCGGCCGATCCTGCTGTCGATCGGCTACTCGGCCTGCCACTGGTGCCACGTGATGGCGCACGAGAGCTTCGCGGACGACGCGGTCGCCGCGGTGATGAACCGGCTCTTCGTGTGCATCAAGGTCGACCGCGAGGAGCGCCCCGACCTCGACCGCGTCTACCAGCAGGCGCACCTGCTGCTGAACGGCCGCGGCGGCGGCTGGCCGCTGACGGCGGTCCTCACCCCCGCCGACCGCATGCCCTACTTCAGCGGCACCTACTTCCCGAAGGCGCCGCGCCACGGCCTGCCCGGCTTCGCCGAGCTGCTCGAACGCCTGGCGCGGGTGTACCGCGAGCGCGGCGAGGACGTGCGCGCGCAGAACGAACAGCTGGCGATCGCGCTCGCCGCCGGCGCCCAGGGGCCGCGCCAGGGGGTCAGCGGCTACGGGCCGGGGCCGCGCCCGCTCGCCGAGGTGTGCGAGGCCCTGCTCGGCGCCTTCGACGCCGAACACGGCGGCTTCGGTGGCGCGCCCAAGTTCCCGCAGCCCGGCTGCCTCGACCGCCTGCTGCGCCACGCCGCGGCGGCGCGCCTGCAGGGCGGCGTCGACACCGGCGCCGAGCACGCGCTGCGCCTGACGCTGACGCGGATGTGCGAGGGCGGGCTGTTCGACCAGCTCGGCGGCGGCTTCTTCCGCTACTCGGTCGATGCGCGCTGGGACATCCCGCACTTCGAGAAGATGCTCTACGACCAGGGGCCGCTGCTCGCGCTGCTCGCCGAAGCCGTTGCCAGCGGGCTCGCGCCGGCGCTGCGCGGCTACGCCGAGGCCACCGGCGCGTGGCTGCTGCGCGAGATGCGCCTGCCCGGCGGTGGCTTCGCCGCCGCGCTCGACGCCGACAGCGAAGGCGAGGAAGGGCGCTACTACGTGTGGACGCCGGCGGCGGCGCGCGCGGTGCTGGACGCCGACGAATACGCGTTCGCCGCGGCGGTGTTCGGGCTCGACGCGGCGGCGAACTTCGAGGGCCGCTGGCACCTGGGGGTGCGCCGCGCGACGGCCGAAGTCGCCGCGGCGCTCGGCCTCGACCCCGCCGGCGCCGATGCGCGGCTCACGGCGGCACGCGCGAAGCTGCTCGCCGCGCGCGCCACGCGGGTGCCGCCGCAGCGCGACGACAAGCTGCTCGCGGCGTGGAACGGGCTCGCGATCCGCGGGCTCGCGGTGGCCGGTCGGCTGCTCGGACGCGCCGACTTCACCGCCGCGGCGCAGGCGGCGTTCGCCTGCGTGCGTCGCGAGCTGTGGCGCGACGGCCGCCTGCTCGCCGGCAGCGCGCAGGGGGTGGCGAAGGGGGTGGCCTGTCTCGACGACTACGCCTGCGTGCTCGACGCCGCGCTCGAACTGCTGCAGGCGCGCTGGGACGCCGACACCTTCAACTTTGCCCGCGCGCTCGCCGCCGCCGCGCTCGCGCACTTCGAGGACGCGCGCCGCGGCGGCTGCTTCTTCACCGCCGCCGACCACGAGCCGCTGATCCAGCGGCCCAAGCCGCTCTACGACGAGACCCTGCCGGGCGGCAACGGTCTGCTGGCGCAGTCGCTGCTGCGCCTCGGCCACCTGCTCGGCGACCTGTCGTGGCTGGTCGCCGCCGAGCGCACGCTGAAATGGGCCTGGCCCGGCATCGAGCGCCACCCGCTCGGCGCCTGCGCGCTGCTGCGCGCGCTCGAAGGCTACCTGGAACCCGACACCACGGTGCTGCTGCGCGGCGACGGCGCCGCGCTCGACGCCTGGCACGCGCGCGCGCTGCAGGCCTACGCGCCGCGCCGCTGGACGCTGGCGATCCCCGCCAGCGCCGGCGCGCTGCCCGAGGCGCTGGCGGCGCGCACGCCGCCGGCGCACGGGGTGCGCGCCTACCTGTGCAGCGGCACGCAGTGCGCGGCGCCGCTCGACGACGCCGCGGCCTTCGGCGCGGCGCTCGCCGCCGCCGAGCCGCGCTTCGCGCCGGCCTGAGGCGCGCCGCTCAGGCGCTGCGGCGCGTGCGCACGCGCTCGATCAGCGCGGCGGTGGAGCTGTCGTGGCTGCCGCCGGCGCGACCTTCCAGCTCCGGCTCGATCGCCTTGGCGAGCTGCTTGCCGAGCTCCACGCCCCACTGGTCGAAGGAGTTGATGTTCCAGATCGCGCCCTGCACGAACACCTTGTGCTCGTAGAGCGCGATCAGCGCGCCGAGCACCGCCGGCGTCAGCTTCTGCACCAGCACGGTGTTGCTCGGGCGGTTGCCGGGGAACACCTTGTGCGGCACCAGCGCCTCCAGCGCCGCGCCGCTCATGCCGCCGGCGGCGAGCTCGGCGCGCGCCTCGTCGGCGGTCTTGCCGCGCATCAGCGCCTCGGTCTGCGCCAGGCAGTTGGCGAGCAGCAGCGTGTGGTGGCGGCCGATCGGGTGGTGGCTGTCGAGCGGCACGATGAAGTCGCCCGGCACCAGGCGCGTGCCCTGGTGGATCAGCTGGTAGAAGGCGTGCTGGCCGTTGGTGCCGGGCTCGCCCCACAGCACCGGGCCGGTGGCGTAGTCGACCGCCGCGCCCTCGCGCGTCACGCGCTTGCCGTTGCTCTCCATGTCGAGCTGCTGCAGGTAGGCCGGGAAGCGGTGCAGCGACTGGTCGTAGGGCAGCACCGCGTGGGTCGCGGCGCCGAAGAAGTTCGAGTACCACACGCCGAGCAGCGCGAGGATCACCGGCAGGTTGGCTTCGAGCGGCGCGCTCTCGAAATGGCGGTCGAGGGTGTTGGCGCCGGCGAGCAGCTCGCGGAAGTTCGCCATGCCCACGTACAGCGCGATCGGCAGGCCGATCGCCGACCACAACGAATAGCGCCCGCCGACCCAGTCCCAGAAGCCGAACATGTTCGCGGTGTCGATGCCGAAGGCGCCGACCTCCCTGGCGTTGGTCGACACCGCGACGAAGTGCTTGGCCACCGCGGCGTCGCTGCCGAGCTGCTCGACCAGCCAGGCGCGCGCGGTGTGGGCGTTGGTCAGCGTTTCCTGGGTGGTGAAGGTCTTCGAGGCGACGATGAACAGCGTGCTGGCGGCGTCGACGCGCTTCAGCGTCTCGGCCATGTGCGTGCCGTCGACGTTGGAGACGAAGTGCATCGTCAGCCCCGGGTGGCCGTAGGGGCGCAGCGCCTCGCAGGCCATCAGCGGGCCGAGGTCGGAGCCGCCGATGCCGATGTTGACGACGTGGCGGATGCTCTCGCCGGTGTGGCCGCGCCAGGCGCCGCTGCGCACCGACTCGGTGAAGGTCTCGATGCGCTCGAGCACCGCGTGCACCGCCTCGACCACGTTCTCGCCGTCGACGACGACGACGTCGCCGCGCGGGCGGCGCAGCGCCGTGTGCAGCACCGCGCGGCCCTCGGTGGCGTTGATCGCCTCGCCGCGGAACATGCGCGCGCGCAGATCCTCGACGCCGGCCTCGCGCGCGAGCTGCGCCAGCAGGCGCAGGGTGTCGTCGGTGATACGGTTCTTCGAGTAGTCGAGGAACAGCCCCGCGGCCTCGAGCGCATAGCGCCCGGCGCGGCCCGGATCGGTGGCGAAGAGCTCCCGCATGTGCACCTCGGCGATCGCCGCGTGGTGCTCGGTGAGCGCCCGCCAGGCGGGCAGGGAGGTCAGGTCGGGACGGGCAGGGGCGTTCACGACAGGTGCTTCTCCATCAAGGTGGTTTTGGTTTTTTCCAGCCGCCGCACCAGGTCGGGACCCCGGCGCAGGGCGACGCCGATGGCGAGCACGTCGACGATCACCAGATCGACGATGCGCGAGCTCATCGGGATGTAGGTGCTGGTGTCCTCGTCGACCGCCGGCGAGATCGTCGCGTGGGCGAGCTCGGCGAGCGGCGAGCCGGCCGCGGCGATCGCCACCACGGCCGCGCCGGCGGCGCGCGCGACCTGGACGCTGGCGATCAGGTCCTTGCTGCGCCCCGAATGCGAGATCGCGACGACGACGTCGCCGGGTTCGAGGATCGCGGCCGACATGCTGTGCACGTGCGCGTCGATGTAGGCGACCGTCGGCACGGCGAGGCGGAAGAACTTGTGCTGCGCGTCGAGCGCGACGATGCCCGAGGCGCCGTGGCCGTAGAACTCGATCTTGCGCGCACTGGCGAGCAGGTCGATGGCGCGCTCGATGGCCGCGGTGTCGAGCTGCGCGCGGGTGCGCAGCAGCGACGCCACGGCGCTGTCGAACACCTTGGCGACGACCTGGCGCGGCGCGTCGTCGGGCGCCACCACGCTGTGCACGAAGCGCACGCCGCTCGCCAGGCTCTGCGCGAGGCGCAGCTTGAAGTCCTGGTAGCCGTCGCAGCCGAGCGCGCGGCAGAAGCGGATCACGGTCGGCTCGCTGACCTGGGCGCGCGCGGCGAGCGCGGCGATCGAGTCGCTGATCACGGTATCGGGCTGGGCCAGCACGCAGTCCGCGACCTTGCGCTCGGACTTGCGCATGCGGGGTTTCAGCGTCTCGATCTGGTTCAACATGCCGGCCCGCTCCTCCTCGTCGCCCGCTACGGGGCCCACTGGATCGAGCAGGGTACGCGCGTTTGGCGCAAAGCGAAGCGGATCGGCAGTTCCTCGACCGGGCCGTCGGCCAGCGCGCGCTCGAGCACGGCCTGCTTGTCGGCGCCGACGATGTGCAGGTACAGCGCACCGGTGTCGAGCAGCGCCGCGGGCGTCAGCGAGATGCGCGCGTGAGGCGCGGCGCCGGGCGTCAGCGCGGCGACCGCCGCGGTGCTGGCGAGCGCCGCGGCGAGTTCGGGCGCATCCGGGAACAGCGAGGCGGTGTGGCCGTCGTCACCCATGCCGAGCACCACGACGTCGAACGGCCGCGGCAGCGCCGCCAGGCGCTCGGCGACCTCGGCGAGCCCTGCCTGCGGGCTCGCCGCCGCGGTCTTCAGGCCGACCACGTGGGCGGCCGCCGCCGGCCCCTGCTGCAGGCTGGCGCGCAGCAGGCGCTCGTTGCTCGCGTCGTGGTCGGCGTCGACCCAGCGCTCGTCGGCGAGCGTCACCCACACCCGCGACCAGTCGAGCGGGTGCGTGGCGAGCGCCTGCAGGAAGCCCGCCGGCGTGCGTCCGCCCGACACCACCAGGCTCGCCGCGCCGCGCGCGGCGATGCCGGCGGCGAGGTGGCCGGCGACCTCGGCGGCAAACCCCGCGTCGAGCGCGGCACGGTCGGCCCAGCTGCGCAGCGCCGCCACCTCAGTAGTCCTCGTGCCAGGCGAAGCCGTCGCGGCTGATCAGCGCGGTGGCGGCGGCCGGGCCCCAGGTGCCGGCGGTGTACGACTTCGGCGAATCGCTGGAGGCTTCCCAGGCGTGCAGGATCGGCTCGACCCAGGTCCAGGCGGCTTCGAGTTCGTCGCGGCGCATGAACAGGGCCAGGCGACCGCGGATCACGTCGGTCAGCAGGCGCTCGTAGGCCTGCATCGGGCGCTGCCGGAAGGTCTCGGCGAAGTTCAGGTTCAGCCCCACCGGACGCAGCAGCATGTCGTCGCCCGGCTGCTTGGCCATCAGGTCGAGGCGCAGGCCCTCATCGGGCTGCAGGCGGATCACCAGCCGGTTGGGCACGCCGCCGACGGTCGGGAACAGCGTCATCGGCATGTCGCGGAAGTACAGGACGATCTCGGCCACGCCCTCCTGCATGCGCTTGCCGGTGCGCAGGTAGAACGGGGTGCCGGCCCAGCGCCAGTTGGTGATCTCGGCCTTGAGCGCGACGAAGGTCTCGGTGCGGCTGCCCGAGGGGATGCCCGGCTCGTCGAGGTAGCCCGGCACCGGCTTGCCGGCGGAGACGCCGGCGCGGTACTGGCCGCGCACGGTGCGGGCGCCGACCTCGGCGCCGCTCATCGGGCGCAGCGAGCGCAGGATCTTGAGCTTCTCGTCGCGGACGGCGTCCTGGTCCATGCGCGCCGGGGGCTCCATCGCCACGATGCAGAGGAGCTGCAGCAGGTGGTTCTGGATCATGTCGCGCATCGCGCCGGCGCGGTTGTAGAACTCGCCGCGGCCCTCGACGCCGAGCTGCTCGGCGACGGTGATCTGCACGTGGCTGACCCAGGTGCGGCGCCACAGCGGCTCGAACACCGAGTTGCCGAAGCGCAGCGCCATCATGTTCTGCACGGTTTCCTTACCGAGGTAGTGGTCGATACGGTAGATCTGGTGTTCCTGGAACACCGCACCGACGTCCTCGTTGATGCGTTGCGCCGAGGCGAGGTCGCGGCCCAGCGGCTTTTCGAGCACCACGCGCGTGGCCGGCGTCACCATGCCCTTGGCGGCGAGGTTGCGGCAGATCGCGCTGAACAGGTCCGGCGACGTGGAGAGATAGAACACGCGCACGCGCGCGGGATCATCACCGAGCGCGTCGGCGAGCGCGGCATAGTCCTCGGCGGTGTTGGCGTCGACGCGCAGGTAGTCGAGGCGCTCGGCGAAGGTCGCCCACAGCCCGGCGTCGAAGTGCTCCGCGACGTAATCGGCGAGCGCATCGTGTACCTGAGCGACGAAGGTTTCGCGCGTCAGCTCGGTGCGCGAAACGGCGAGGATGCGCCCGTCGACGGGCAGGTCGCCATCGCGATGGCGGTGGAACAACGCAGGCAGGAGCTTGCGCATCGCCAAGTCGCCGTTGCCGCCAAAAATGACCAGATCGAAGTTGGGGATCGCCTGCACGTTTGCGTTCTCAGGGTTGGGCCGTGGGTGCGCGAACTGTAGTCAAGCTACAGGCAATTGTGAAGCCCCCGGCACAGATTATTTTCAGTAATGCCATGAAATTGATCTGAAATAATCCATTAACAGCGGCATGCTCTAAAGTGCGGCGTCGCGGGGACCGCTACAGCCGCTTGACTTTTTTTGTAGTTGTACTACATTTCTGCCCACCCGCCAAATGGAGAGATCGCCATGCCCCTCGATCCGCGCGTCCGTGCCGTCACCGAGCGCATCCGCACCCGCAGCGCGGCGACGCGCAGCGACTATCTCGCCGCCTGTGACGCCGCCGCCGGCAAGGGGCCCCAGCGCGGTCAGCGCCTGTCGTGTACCAACCTCGCGCACGGCTTCGCCGCCTGCCCCAGCGGCGACAAGCAGGCGCTGCGCTCCGGCCCGCAGGCCAACATCGGCATCGTCTCGGCCTACAACGACATGCTCTCGGCGCACCAGCCGCTCGAAACCTACCCCGCGCTGATCAAGGCCGCGGCGCGCGAGGTCGGCGCGGTGGCGCAGTTCGCCGGCGGCGTGCCGGCGATGTGCGACGGCGTCACGCAGGGCCAGCCGGGCATGGAGCTGTCGCTGTTCTCGCGCGACGTGATCGCGCTGTCGACGGCGATCGCGCTGTCGCACGACATGTTCGACGCCGCGCTGTGCCTCGGCGTGTGCGACAAGATCGTCCCCGGCCTCCTGATCGGCGCGCTGCGCTTCGGCCACCTGCCGGTGATCTTCGTGCCCGCCGGGCCGATGGTGTCGGGCATGTCCAACGACGCCAAGACCGAGGTGCGCAAGCGCTTCGCGCAAGGCCTGGTGTCGCGCGACGAACTGCTCGAGGCCGAGGCCAAGTCCTACCACAGCCCCGGCACCTGCACCTTCTACGGCACCGCCAACAGCAACCAGATGCTGATGGAGCTGATGGGCCTGCACCTGCCGGGCAGCGCCTTCGTCAACCCGGGCACGCCGCTGCGCGAGGCGCTGACGCAGCAGGCCGCGCGGCGCGTGGCGCAGATCACCGCGCTCGGCGACGAGTACACGCCGATCGGCCGCGTGGTCGACGAGCGCACGATCATCAACGGCCTGGTCGGCCTGCTCGCCACCGGCGGCTCCACCAACCACGCGATGCACCTGGTCGCGATCGCCCGCGCCGCCGGCGTGCTGATCGACTGGACCGACTTCAGCGAGCTGTCGGATGTGATCCCGCTGCTGACGCGCATCTACCCCAACGGCAAGGCCGACGTGAACCACTTCCACGCCGCCGGCGGCTTCGGCTTCCTGGTGCGCGAGCTGATCTCCGCGGGCCTGGTGCACGACGACGTGCTCACCGTCGCCGGCCAGGGCCTCGCCCACTACGCCGAGGAACCCTGGCTCGGCGACGAACGCCTGGGCTGGCGCCCGGCGCCGGCGACGAGCGGCGACACCTCGGTGCTGCGCGGCGTGGCCGAGCCCTTCGCCGCCGACGGCGGCCTCAAGCTGCTCGCCGGCAACCTCGGCCGCGCGGTGATCAAGACCTCGGCGGTGGCCGACGCGCACCGCGTGGTCGAAGCACCGGCGCGCGTGTTCGCGAGCCAGGAAGCGGTGATCGACGCCTTCAAGGCCGGCGAACTCAACCGCGACGTGATCGTGGTGGTGCGCTTCCAGGGACCGCGCGCCAACGGCATGCCGGAGCTGCACCACCTGACGCCGTCGCTGACGGTGCTGCAGGACAAGGGTTTCAAGGTCGCGCTGGTGACCGACGGGCGCATGTCCGGCGCCTCGGGCAAGGTGCCGGCGGCGATCCACGTCTCGCCCGAGGCGGTCGCCGGCGGGGCGCTGGCGCGGCTGCGCGACGGCGACGTGGTGCGCCTCGACAGCAACACCGGCACGCTCGCAGCCCTGGTCGACGCCGCCGAGTGGGCAGCGCGCGAACCCGTCCGCTTCGACTCCACCGAGGGCGAGCACGGCATGGGCCGCGAACTCTTCGCCGGCTTCCGCCAGCTCGCGGCTCCGGCCGAATCCGGCGGCGGCATCTTCTTCGGCGGCCAATGAGCTTTCCGACGCGGGCGCCTGGCGCCCGCATCTCACTGTAACGACCCACACGACACGCGCGTCCCGGACGGGGGCGCCAGGAGCCCACCATGGATATTCGCAGCATCATGCGCAGTGCGCCGGTGATCCCGGTGATCGTCGTCGAAGAGCTCGCCCACGCCGTCCCGCTCGCCCGCGCGCTGGTCGCCGGCGGCCTGCCGGTCCTCGAAATCACCCTGCGCACCCCGGTCGCGATCGAGGCGATCCGCGCGATGTCCGAGGTGCCCGGTGCCATCGTCGGCGTCGGCACCGTGACCACGCCGGAGCAGCTGCGCGAGGCCGAGGACGCCGGCGCGCGCTTCGCGGTCAGCCCGGGCCTGACCTCGTCGCTCGCCGCCGCGGCCCGCGCCAGCCGCATCCCGCTGCTGCCGGGCGTGGCCACCGCGAGCGAGGCGATGATCGCGATGGAGTACGGCTTCACCGCGCTGAAGCTGTTCCCGGCGCAGCAGGCGGGCGGCATCGGCATGCTCAAGGCACTCGCCGGCCCGCTGCCGCAGCTCGTGTTCTGCCCGACCGGCGGCCTGACCCCGGAGAATTTCCGCGATTTCCTCGCGCTGCCGAACGTGCTCTGCGTGGGCGGCTCGTGGGTGGCACCGAAGCAGCTCGTGGAGGCCGGCGACTGGGACGGCATCACCCAGCTCGCCCGCGCCGCTACCGTCTGACCCGCCGTACCCCCGACAAGACTGCCACTGGAGACCCCGATGACCGACGCCGCAGAACTGGCGCAGCGTTTCCCGCTCGCCGACCAGATCCCCGACGAGTACCGCCCGCTCGCCCCCATCCACCAGCGCACCTACCTCGTCGACGGCGAGCTGCGCACCTGGGCCGGTGCGGTGCAGACCGTGCGCTCGCCGGTGTGCGTGCGCAACGCCGACGGTGAGCTGGAACCGGTCGTGCTCGGCAGCTACCCCGAGAGCTCCGAGGCCGAGGCCGATGCCGCGCTCGCCGCGGCGGTGGCCGCCTACGACCAGGGCCGCGGCGAGTGGCCGACGATGTCGGTGGCCGAGCGCATCGCCTGCGTCGAGGAGTTCACGCGGCAGATGCTGGCGCAGAAGCGCCAGATCGTGCAGTTGATCATGTGGGAGATCGGCAAGAGCTTCGCCGATTCCGAGAAGGAGTTCGACCGCACCGTCGAGTACATCCGCGCGACGATCGCCGAGCTCAAGCAGCTCGACAACAACTGCTCGCGCTTCACCGTGGTCGAGGGCACGATCGGACAGATCCGCCGCGCGCCGCTCGGCGTCGTGCTGTGCATGGGGCCGTACAACTACCCGCTGAACGAGACCTTCGCGACCCTGATCCCGGCGCTGATCATGGGCAACACGCTGCTGTTCAAGCCGCCGCGCTTCGGCACGCTGCTGTTCTACCCGCTGCTCGAGGCCTTCCGCAGCGCCTTCCCGCGCGGCGTGATCAACACCGTCTACGGGCGCGGCTCGGTGGTGGTGCCGCGGGTGATGGCGACCGGCAAGATCAACGTGCTGACGCTGATCGGGTCGAGCAAGATCGCCGACCAGATGAAGAAGATGCACCCGAAGAGCAACCGCCTGCGCGCGGTGCTCGGGCTCGACGCCAAGAACGCGGCGATCGTGCTGCCCGACGCCGACATCGAGCTGGCGGTCAAGGAATGCCTGCTCGGCACGCTGTCGTTCAACGGCCAGCGCTGCACCGCGCTGAAGATGCTGCTGGTGCACCAGTCGATCGTCGACCCCTTCCTGCGCCGCTTCGGCGAGGAGCTGGCGAAGATCAAGATCGGCATGCCGTGGGAGCCGGGCGTGATGGTCACGCCGCTGCCCGAGGGCAAGGCCGACTTCATGGCCTCGCTGGTCGCCGACGCCGTCGCCAAGGGCGCACGAGTGCTGAACAAGGGCGGCGGCGAGCGCGCCGGCTCGCTGTTCCGCCCGGCGCTGGTGTTCCCGGTCAAGGAAGGCATGAAGCTCTACCGCGAGGAGCAGTTCGGGCCGGTGATCCCGGTGGTGGCCTTCGAGGACGTCGAGGAGGCGCTGGAGTACGTGATCACCTCCGATCACGGCCAGCAGGTCAGCCTGTTCAGCTCCAGCCCCGACCAGATCGGCCACCTCGTCGACCCGCTGGTCAACCAGGTCTGCCGCGTCAACATCAACTGCCAGTGCCAGCGCGGCCCCGACGTGTTCCCGTTCACCGGGCGCAAGGACTCGGCCGAGGGCACGCTGTCGGTGCACGACGCGCTGCGTTCGTTCTCGATCCGCTCGATGGTCGCCACCAAGCAGACGCCGGCGAACACCAAGCTGCTGGACGCGATCGTCACCGATCACAAGTCCAAGTTCGTGAACACGCGCTTCGTGTTCTGATGCCGTGCCGCCGCCGCCCGCGACCGGCTGCGGCGCGGGGGGTGGCGGGGTGAGCCGAGAGCTTGTGTCCCCGCCCGCGCGGGCGGGGAGTCGGGGTGGACCGCGCCGCGCGGTCCGCCCTCCCGAGATGCCAGACCCCGCCGCGGCGGGGGCAAAGACCAGAGACCGCCATGCGCAGAGACCGTAACGCCAAGATCGTCGCCACGCTCGGCCCCGCGAGCAACGACCACGCCACCATCCGCGCGCTGGTCGAGGCCGGCGCCGACGTGTTCCGCCTCAACTTCAGCCACGGCGACCACGCCGACCACAAGGCGCGGCTCGACACCATCCGCGCGGTGGAAGCCGAGGTCGGCCGGCCGGTCGCCACGCTCGCCGACCTGCAGGGCCCGAAGCTGCGCCTCGGCGTGTTCGCCGAAGGCAAGGTCGTGCTCGAAGCCGGCCAGAGCTTCCGCCTCGACCTCGACACCAGCACCCCCGGCGACGCGGTGCGCGCGCCGATGCCGCACCCGGAGATCTTCGCCGCGCTCAAGCCGGGCGCGCAGCTGCTGATCGACGACGGCCGCGTCTGGCTCGAAGTGCAGAGCTGCGGCCCCGACTTCGCCGAGACGCGGGTGACGGTGGGCGGCCCGGTGTCCAACCGCAAGGGCGTCAACGTGCCCTCGGTGGTGCTGCCGATCTCGCCGCTGACCGAGAAGGACCGCCGCGACCTCGCCTACGCGCTGGAGATCGGCGTCGACTGGGTGGCGCTGTCGTTCGTGCAGCGCCCCGAGGACATCGACGAACTGCGCGAGCTGATCGGCGCGCGGCCGCAGAAGATCATCGCCAAGCTGGAGAAGCCGGCGGCGATCGACGCCCTCGAGGCGATCGTCGAGCGCACCGACGCGGTGATGGTGGCGCGCGGCGACCTCGGCGTGGAGATGCCCGCCGAACAGGTGCCGGCGATCCAGAAGCGCATCGTGCGGGCCTGCCGGCGCACCGGCAAGCCGGTGATCGTCGCCACGCAGATGCTCGAATCGATGGTGGCCGCGCCGGTGCCGACCCGCGCCGAAGCCTCCGACGTCGCCACCGCGGTCTACGACGGCGCCGACGCGGTGATGCTGTCGGCCGAATCGGCCTCGGGCCAGTACCCGGTGCAGGCGGTGGCGATGATGAACAACATCATCCGCGAGGTCGAAAGCGACGCCTACTACCGCACCGTGATCGACGCCAACCGTCCGGCGCCGGAACCGGCGGTGGCCGACGCCATCTGCGGGGCGATGCGCCAGGCCGGCGACCTGCTGGGCGCGGCGGCGACCGTGACCTTCACCACCTCGGGCAGCACCGCGCTGCGCGCGGCGCGCGAGCGCCCGGCGACGCCGATCCTGAGCCTGACGCCCGACGCCAACGTCGCCCGGCGCCTGGCGCTGGTGTGGGGCAACCACCCGGTGCACCTCGGCAACGACGGCGCCTTCACCGACATCGAGCGGGTGGTGGCCGAGGCCGGCGCGGTGGCGCTGCGCGAAGGCTTCGCCCAGGCCGGTGACTACCTGGTCGTCACCGCCGGCATGCCCTTCGGCAACTCCGGCACCACCAACCTGCTGCGCATCGTGCGCGTTTGAGTCGGGAACCCCAGCGACGCCCCCAGGAGAGCACGCCCATCATGTCCACCGCCTCGCCCCCCCTGGTCCTGGCCATTCTCGATGGCTGGGGCTACAGCGAAGACCCCGCGAACAATGCCATCCTCGGGGCCGACACCCCGAACTGGGACCGCCTGTGGTCGAGCTGCCCGCGCACGCTGATCCACACCTCCGGGCTGCACGTCGGCCTGCCCGGTGACCAGATGGGCAATTCCGAGGTTGGCCACACCAACATCGGTGCCGGGCGCGTGGTCTACCAGGAGCTCACGCGCATCTCGCTGGCCATCGAGCACGGTGATTTCTTCAGCAACCCGGTGCTGTGCGATGCGGTCGACGCCGCCATCAACACCGACGGTGCGGTGCACGTGATGGGGCTGCTGTCGCCGGGCGGGGTGCATGCCCACGAGGAGCACCTGCAGGCGATGGTGAAGCTCGCCGCCCAGCGCGGCGCACGGCGGGTGTACGTGCACGCCTTCCTCGACGGGCGTGACACCCCGCCGAAGAGCGCGGCGGCGTCGCTGCAGGCGATGGAGGCGGTGTGCGCCGCCACCGGTGTGGCGCGCATCGCCTCGCTGGTGGGGCGCTACTACGCGCTGGACCGCGACAACCGCTGGGAGCGCGTGCAGGTCGCCTACGACCTGATCACCGGCGCGGCGGCCGAATTCGACGCGCCGAGCGCGCAGGCCGGCCTCGACGCCGCCTACGCGCGCGGCGAGACCGACGAGTTCGTCAAGGCGACGGTGATCGGCGCAGCGGCGCCGGTGGCCGACGGCGACGCGCTGATCTTCATGAACTACCGCGCCGACCGTGCCCGCGAGATCACCCGCGCCTTCGTCGAGCCCGGCTTCAGCGGCTTCGCGCGCGCACGCACGCCGCACCTCGCCGCCTACGTGTGCCTGACGCAGTACCAGAAGGGCATCCCGGCGCCGGTGGCCTACTCCCCCGAGGACCTCACCAACGTGCTCGGCGAGGTGCTCGCCGGACACGGCAAGCGCCAGCTGCGCATCGCCGAGACCGAGAAGTACGCGCACGTGACCTTCTTCTTCAACGGCGGGCGCGAGCAGCCCTTCGACGGCGAGGACCGCATCCTGGTGCCGTCGCCGAAGGTCGCCACCTACGACCTGCAGCCCGAGATGAGCGCCGCGGAGGTCACCGACAAGCTGGTCGCGGCGATCGAGGGCCGGCGCTACGACCTCATCGTCGTCAACTACGCCAACCCCGACATGGTCG
Source organism: Plasticicumulans lactativorans (assembly GCF_004341245.1). Lineage (GTDB taxonomy): Bacteria > Pseudomonadota > Gammaproteobacteria > Competibacterales > Competibacteraceae > Plasticicumulans_A > Plasticicumulans_A lactativorans. Next base: position 207,084 of record NZ_SLWY01000008.1, read on the forward strand.
GCCACACCGGCCTCTACGATGCCGCGGTGAAGGCGGTCGAGACCATCGATACCTGCCTCGGCCGGCTCGACGCGGCGCTGGCCAAGGTCGGCGGCGAGATGCTGATCACCGCCGACCACGGCAACATCGAGAGCCTGTGGGACGCCAGCAGCGGCCAGCCCAACACCGCCCACACCAACAATGTCGTGCCCTTCGTGTACCTCTCGCACGCCGGGCGCAGCGCGGTGCCGGCGCCGTCGGGCTCGCTGTGCGACGTCGCGCCGACCCTGCTGTACCTGATGGGCCTGCCACAGCCCGACGAGATGAACGGCTTGACCCTGCTGAGCCTGAACTGACGCGCGTCCCGGCAGACGCGCAACCAAAACCACTTAAAGGAGTTCATCGCATGTCCGCCATCAAGACGATTCATGGTCGCGAGATACTGGATTCGCGCGGCAACCCCACCGTGCAGGTGGAGATCGAGCTGGCCTCGGGGG
>NZ_SLWY01000009.1 GCF_004341245.1 Plasticicumulans lactativorans
AAGGGCTACCTGTACTTCGCGATGGCCTTCTCGGTGCTGGTGGAGGTGCTCAACCTCTGGGCCACCCAGAAGCGGCGCGCGGGACGGGCCGCCGCGCACGGGCAGGACGCGTGAAGGCGATCCCCGCCGGCGTCGCGCCGCCGCCGCCCGGGCACGCCTCGGCGGCCCGGCGCCTGCGCGGCATCGTGCTGATGTCGCTCGCGGTGCTCTGCTTCGCCGCGCTCGACGCGATGGCCAAGCTGCTGACCCGGCACTACCCGGTGGCCGCCGTGGTGTGGGCGCGCTACGCGGTGCACATGCTGCTGCTGCTGGTGATGTTCGGGCCGCGCCTGCGCGGGCGGCTGCTGCAGACCGCGCGCCCCGGCGCCCAGACCCTGCGTGCGCTGCTGCTGCTCGCCACCACGCTGCTGTTCGTCAGCGGCCTCGGTTACATCCCGCTCGCCGAGGCGACGGCGATCAACTACCTGACGCCGCTGATCGTCACCGGCCTGTCGGTGCCGCTGCTCGGCGAGCGCGTCGGCCGGCCGCAGTGGCTGGCGATGCTGGCGGGCTTCATCGGCGTGCTGGTGATCGTGCGCCCGGGCGGCGCGCTGATGACGCCGGCGGTGCTGCTGCCGTTCTCCGCGGCGATCTGCAACAGCCTCTACCAGATCGTCACGCGCAAGCTCAGCAGCACCGAGACCCCGGTGGTCACCAACTTCATCACCGGCCTGGTCGGCACCCTCGTGATGAGCGTGACGCTGCCGTGGAGCTGGCACACGCCGACGCTGCCGCACGCGCTGCTGATGGTCGGCGCCGGCGTCGCCGGGCTGTGCGGGCACTACCTGCTGACCAGGGCCTTCGAGTGCACCACGCCGGCGGTGGTGGCGCCGTTCAGCTACGGGCAGATCCTGTGGGCGGTGCTGCTCGGCTTCGCCGTCTTCGGCACGCTGCCGGACGCGGCCTCGTTCGCGGGCATCGGGATCATCGCCGCGAGCGGGCTGTACCTGGCGCGCCGCCACCGCGCGCAGGCGCGCAGCGAAGCCCGCCCACGCTAGCCGGCCACCGGAGTTGTCATGCTCGACGTCATCGCGGTCACCGCGCCGATCTTCATCATCATGGCCATCGGCTACGCCGCGGTGCGTGCCGACCTGCTCGCCAAGGCGGAGCTGCGCGCGCTCGGCAAGTTCGTCATCAACTTCGCGCTGCCGGCGCTGATCCTGAAGGCGTTGTCGCAGCGCCCGATCGCCGAGATCCTCAACGTGCCCTACCTCGCGGTCTACGCGCTGGGCTCGGTGACGGTGATGCTCGGCGGCGTCGCCGTCGCCTACTTCATCAGGCGCCGCAGCCTGCCGGTCAGCGCGCTGTACGGCACCGGCATGGCCTTCCCCAACAGCGGCTTCATCGGCTACCCGATCGTGCTGCAGGTGCTCGGGGCGCCGGGGCTGGTGGCGCTGACGCTGACGATGATCGTCGAGAACATGGTGCTGATGCCGCTGGCGATCCTGCTGATGGAAAGCCGCGCCGGCAGCGGCGACAAGGCCTACCGCGTGGCGCTGGCGGCCTTCGCGCGGCTGTTCCGCAGCCCGATCATCCTCGCCATCGTCGCCGGCTTCCTGCTCGCGAGCTTCGACCTGCACCCGCCGGCGCCGGTCGCGCGCGTCATCGACATGCTCGCCGCGGCATCCGGCGCGGTCGCGCTGTTCGTGATCGGCGGCAACCTGGTCGGGCTGGAGGTCAAGGGCATGTTCGGCGACGTCGCGCTGATCATGGTCGGCAAGCTGCTGCTGCACCCGCTGGCGGTGTTCGCGGCGCTGCAGCTGGTGCCGGCGTTCGACCCGACGCTGCAGCGCGCGGCGGTGATGTTCGCCTGCTCGCCGATGATGAGCATCTACCCCATCCTCGGGCAGAAATACGGCCAGGAGGGTTTCTGCTCGGCCGCGCTGATGGCGACCACGACGGCCTCGTTCGTGACCATCAGCAGCTTCCTGTGGCTGATCGAAGCGAGCGGGTACTTCGCCCGCTGACGGCCCGGCGGCACCCGCCGCGGACGTGCGCGGCGGGGCGGGCCTGGCGCCGCGCGCCGGTGCGCGGCGGCGGGACGGGCGCGTTCAGCCCGCCGCGGCGGCGTCGAGCTGCGCGAACACCGCTTCGGCCATGTGGAAGGTGGCGTTGGCGGCCGGCACCCCGCAGTAGATGGCGCTGTGCATCAGCAGCTCCTTGATCTCGTCGCGGGTCACGCCGTTGTTGGCGGCGGCGCGCAGGTGCATGCGCAGTTCATCCTCGCGGTTCATCGCGATCAGCATCGCGATGGTGATCAGGCTGCGCGTGTGGCGCGGCAGTCCCGGGCGGGTCCAGATCTCGCCCCAGGCGTGGCGCGTGATCTGCTCCTGGAACTCCTCGTTGAACGGGGTACGGTTGACCAGCGTGCGGTCGACGTGGGCATCGCCCAGTACGGCGCGGCGCACCTGCATGCCCTGCGCGTAACGTTCCTGCTCGTCCATGCGGGTCTCCTGGCGGTGGGGGTGGGGGGCGTGTGCTTGTGAGGCGCCCGTCCCCGCGGCCGGCCGGCCGCTGGAGTGGGGCGCGGAAGGCACTCTAGCGGCAGGAGGCGGGAAGCATCAAGGGCGATTATCGATTTATTGGCCGATAACCGCCCTTGATGCGGTTCAGTCGAGCCGGGCCAGCAGTGCGCGGGTCGCCGCGAGCGCGCGCCGCGCGCGTTCGAGCGCACCGACGCTGCGTGCCAGGCCGACGGTGGGGATCTCCACGCTGAGCGGCAGGTCGCGCGGCACGGCGCGCAGCAGGCCGAGCAGGTCGAGCCCGCCCTCGCCGGGAAAGCGCCGCTCGCCGCGGGCTTCGGTGAGGATCGCGTCGAGGTCCGCCGGCAGCTCGGCCGGGGCGTCGCAGAGCTGCAGGTAGCGCAACTGCCCGGGCGGGATCGCGGCGATGTCCTCGATGCGGCTGCGCGAGCGGCTGAAGTGCAGCGCGTCGATCAGCAGCCCGGCGTTGGCACGCTTGGCCGCCGTGACGATGCGCGTCGCCTGGCGCAGGTCGCGCGCGTCGGTCCACGGCATGAACTCCAGGCTGGGCGTCAGGCCGTAGGGCGCGGCGGCGTCGCAGAGCGCGGCGAAGCGCTCGATCAGGCGGGCCTCGTCGGGGTCGTTGCCGGCGACCAGCAGGCACTGCGCGCCGAACAGCGCCGAGGTTTCCAGCACCGGGCCGAAGTCGGCGACGCGCGTGTCCGGGCGCAGCCGCAGGATCTCGGTGTCGAACACCTTGACGCCGGTGTCGGCGAGGCGGGCGAGGGTTTCGCGGCGCAGCGGCGTGTCGTCGACGAAGGGGCGGTAGACCTCCTCCGGGGTGGCGGGGATCAGGCGCAGGCCGACGTGGCTGTATCCGGCCTCGGCGGCGCAGGTCACCATCTCCGGCGGGGTGAGTTCGAGCACCGTCAGGGCGGCGAGGGCGATCGGTCGGTTCATCGTCGGTTCTCCCCGGTCACTTCAGCGGCGAGAACGCCGTCGGCAGGCCGATCGTCGAGTGCATGGCGAGCAGCCGCGCCGGGCCGCCCTTGGGCGGCCACGCCCCCTGCGCGACCGAGTCGCTGCGCAGCTGCAGGCGCGCGTCGAGGCTCTGGTAGGGCCAGAGGTGGAAGATGCGCGGCGTGGTGCCGTCGAGCGCGTACATCGCGCCGAGCAGCGGCGAGAACGCGCTGCGCGGGCCGACCGCGTCGCGCCAGGCCTCGATCGTCGGCGCCAGCTCGCCGTGCTTGAGCTGGTAGCTGCGCAGCTCGTAGAAGCGGCCGTACTCGCCCGGCTGGATCGGCGGCATGAACGGGAACGGCGCGAAGGTCTCGATGCGCATGTCGCTCAGCAGCTCGGCGACGCCGAACGGGTCGGCGGCGAGCAGCACGCGCTCGCGCTCGGCATCGAGGGCGGCGGCGTCGGCGTAGCCGCGCAGGACCAGCACCTGGTTCAGCGTGCCGATGTCGGACGTCCAGCAGCCGAGCAAGGTGCCGCCGGCTTCGGGCGCCGTCAGCTGGTCGCGGAGGCGCGGCAGGGCCTGCGCCAGGGCGACGATGGGGAAGGTCAGGGTGATCAGTTCGTAGCGCTTCATCGGCAATCTCCTGCAGGGGGTGGTCGGGCTGGGCGCGCTCAGAGCGCCGCCTCGGGAATGGCTGCCCGCCCGGTGACGGACGGGATCGGCGCGGGTTCGGTCACGCCGGCGAGGTGGCGTCCGGCGATGTAGCCGAAGGTCAGCGCCGGGCCGAGGGTGATGCCGCCACTCGGGTAGTGGCCGGCCATCACGCTCGCCATGTCGTTGCCGACGGCGTAGAGCCCCGCGATCGGCGTGCCGCCGTCGCCGAGCACGCGCGCGGCGGCGTCGGTCTTCAGCCCGGCGAAGGTGCCGAGGCTCCCCGGCAGCAGCTTCACCGCGTAGAACGGGCCGCGTTCCAGCGGCGCCAGGCACGGGTTGGGCGTGTGTTCGGGGTCGGCCATGATGCGGTTGTAGGCCGTGCTGCCCTTGCCGAAGGCGGGGTCGCGGCCTTCGCGGGCGTGGTGGTTGTACTCCGCGACGGTGGTGGCGAGCCCGGCGGGGTCGATGCCGGCGCGCGCGGCCAGTCCTTCGAGGGTGGCGCCGCGCAGCAGGTAGCCCGAACGCAGGTAGGGGGCGAGCGGCACCGGGAAGGGCTTGGCGTAGCCCATGCCGTACTTGCGCAGGGTGCGGTGGTCGCAGATCAGCCAGGCGGCGACCTCGGCGCCGGGCGCGGTGGCGCGGAACATCGCCGCGCCGAAGTCGTGGTAGGACTCGCCTTCGTTGACGAAGCGCCGGCCGCCGGCGTTCACCGCGATGATGCCCGGCTTGGCGCGGTCGATCAGGTGCGGGAACACGCCGCGCGTGCCGTCGCCGCGGCGCACCTCCGACACCGGCGCCCACGCCGCGGGCTGGCCCACGCGGGTATCGACGCGCGCGCCGGCCGCCTCGCCGAGGCGCAGGCCGTCGCCGGTGTTGTCGACCGGCGCCGCCGTCCAGTGCTCGCGCCCGCTCGGGGTCTGCGGGTAGAGCTGCCGGCGCCGCTCGATGTCGTGCGGGAAGCCGCCGCAGGCGAGCACCACGCCACGCCGCGCGGTGATGCGCCGCTCGCCGTCGGCGCCGGCGACGATGGCGCCGCGCACCACGCCGTCCTCGATCAGCAGTTGCCGCGCCGGCGTCGCCAGCAGCGTGCGCACGCCGAGATCGTTGGCCGACTTGAGCAGGCGCGCGGCCAGCGCGTTGCCGTTGACCAGGTGCCGGTTGCGGCCGTGGCGCAGCACGTCGAGCAGGTGCCGCGCGAGGCGCCCGGCGACGTACAGCGCCGAACGCAGCGAGCGCGTGACCTTGAAGAAGTGCTGCAGGTCGGCGCCGGCCGACAGGCCCATGCCGAGGAAGGTCATCTCCGGCAGCGGCCGGCGCAGCCGCGCGAGGTCGGCACCGAGCGCGCGGCCGTCGAAGGGGGCGGCGCACAGCGGCCGGCCGATGCCGCAGCCCGCCGACTGCGGGTGGAAGTCCGGCGTGGCGGTGCCGGGCACGAAGGCGATCGACGTCTCGCGCTCGAAGAACGCCACCATGCGCGGGCCGTTGCTGAGGAAGGCCTCGACCAGTTCGGCGTCGAAGTGCTCGCCGAGTTCGTGGCGCAGGTACTCGCGCGCGGCGTCGACGTCGTCCTGCACGCCGGCGCGGCGCGCCACCGGGTTGCCCGGGATCCACGACCAGCCACCCGACACCGCGGTGGTCCCGCCGAACACCGGCGCCTTCTCGATCACCAGCACGTCGAGTCCGTGGTGGCGCGCGGTGATCGCCGCGGCCATGCCGCCGGCGCCGGAGCCGATCACCAGCACATCACATTCGATCGCAGCACTCGTCATCGTCGGTCCCGTCCCGCGGCGTGTTGTTAACGTTGTTCAATATTGGAACAACATTCAAAATAACGCAAGCGCCGGATGCCGGTGCGGGCTCGCGCGGTGCCGAGCGGCCGCGCACCCGCGATCCGCGGCGACGCGCGGACTAGCCTTGCAGCGGGTTCTGCCAGCGCGCGGGCCGACACAAAGGCATCGCGCACACAAGGCGCGTGGGGGGGCCAGCAGCGGATTGCGGCTCGTGCTGGTCATGTGAATGCGCAGTTTGTGCGATTAAAGAACATAAAGTCGCTAATCGAACTTGACGCTCAGATTAGCTCAGGTAAATTTCCCCCTTAGAAGTTCTATTATCAATCATAAGTGCGCTAATCGCACACAGGAGGAGAAGATGAGCCACCGCTTTCCTGCCCAGGTGACCTTCGGCCGCCTGCTCGCCACCGCGACGCACACCGCCACCCGCACGTTGCCGCGCTGACGCCCTGCCCCGTGCGGGCGGGTGTACACGGCCCGCCCGCATGGGGCGCAAAGAAAACTCAAGGGGAGCGCCGCTCGCGCGAACGGCCAGGGGCACCCCGAGCGATACCGCATCCGGCCCGCACCCAGGTGCGCGGACCGACCCGAAACCACCCGAGGGAGAGTCATGAAGAGAATCGTCGACGGGTACTTCAACCTGCTGAAATTCATCATCGCCGCCTGCCTGGCGATGATGGTGATCCTGGTGTTCGGCAACGTCGTGCTGCGTTATGCCTTCAACACCGGCATTTCCGTTTCCGAAGAACTGTCGCGCTGGTTCTTCGTCTGGCTGACCTTCCTCGGCGCCATCATCGGCCTGCGCGAGTACGGCCACCTCGGCGTCGACATGCTGGTGTCGCGGCTGGCGCCGACCGGCAAGAAGGCCTGCCTGATCGCCAGCCAGCTGCTGATGCTCTACGCGACCTGGCTGTTCCTGCAGGGCAGCTGGCAGCAGACCGTGATCAACCTCGACGTCATGGCCCCCGCGTCCGGGCTGTCGATGGGCATCTTCTACGGCGTCGGCGTCGTCTTCAGCGTTTCCGCCGGCCTGATCCTGTTCTATGACCTCTACCGCGTGGTGTCCGGCAAGCTCAGCGAGGCCGAGCTGGTGATGGTCAAGGAGTCCGAGGAGCTGGCCGAGGTCGAGGAACTGCAGAAGGAACTCGACGAGCAGGAACGCCACGCCCACGCCACCGATTCGCGCCGTTAAGCACGACCGCCCAGGAATCCGCCCATGACCATTCTCGTCTTTCTCGGGTCCCTGCTCGGGGCCATGGCGATCGGCATGCCGATCGCGTACGCCCTGCTGCTCTGCGGCGTCGCGCTGATGGTTCAGCTCGACATGTTCGATGCGCAGATCATCGCGCAGAACCTGATCAACGGTGCCGACAGCTTTCCGCTGATGGCCGTGCCCTTCTTCATGCTCGCCGGCGAAATCATGAACACCGGCGGCCTGTCCAAGCGCATCGTGCACCTCGCGCTGACCATGGTCGGCCACATCAAGGGCGGCCTCGGCTACGTCGCCATTCTCGCCGCCGTGGTGCTGGCGAGCCTGTCGGGCTCGGCGGTCGCCGACGCCGCCGCGCTGTCGGCGCTGCTGGTGCCGATGATGGTCAAGGCCGGCCACAACCGCGCGAGCTCCGCCGGCCTGATCGCCTCGGCCGGCATCATCGGCCCGATCATCCCGCCCAGCATCGGCTTCATCGTCTTCGGCGTGGCGAGCGGGCTGTCGATCTCCAAGCTGTTCCTGGCCGGCATCTTCCCCGGCGTGCTGATCGGCATGGGCCTGTGCGCCGCCTGGTGGTGGGTGTCGCGCAAGGAGGACCTGGAAACCCCGCCGCGCAAGTCACCCAAGGAGGTGTTCCAGGCCTTCGTCGACGGCATCTGGGCGCTGATGCTGCCGGGCATCATCATCTTCGGCCTCAAGCTCGGCGTGTTCACGCCCACCGAGGCCGGCGTGGTCGCCGCGGTGTACTCGCTGTTCGTCGCCACCTTCATCTACCGCGAACTGAAGCCGTCCGCGATCTACGCGGTGTTCGTCACCGCCGCCAAGACCACCGCCGTGGTGATGTTCCTGGTGGCCGCCTCGCTGGTGTCGGCGTGGCTGATCACCGTCGCCGACCTGCCCGGCCAGGTGGTCGAGCTGCTGGCGCCGTTCATGGGCAATCAGACGCTGCTGATGCTGATGATCATGCTGCTGGTGGTCGTCGTGGGTACCGCGATGGACATGACCCCGACCATCCTGATCCTCACGCCGGTGCTGATGCCGGTGGTCAAGGAAGCCGGCATCGACCCGATCTACTTCGGCGTGCTGTTCATCATCAACAACGCGATCGGCCTGATCACGCCGCCGGTGGGCACCGTGCTCAACGTGGTGGCGGGGGTCTCCAAGGTCAGCATGGACGACGTCATGAAGGGGGTGTGGCCGTTCATGCTCGCCGAGCTGATCGTGCTCGGCCTGCTGGTCCTGTTCCCCGCGCTGGTGATCGTGCCGGCCCGCTGGTTCGGCGGCTGAGGAAGCGTCTCATCGGCCCGCCGCGCCTGGTGCACGCGGCGGGTGTCTCGCAGCAGGGCGGCGTCCTGGGCGTCGCCGGCACCGCCGTACCCCGCGGTACCGGCATCCGGCCTCGCGGCCGTGGTGCCAGGCACCGTGCCGGACCAAAAACACAACGCCCAGACATCCACCGGGCACTGACGGAGAATCGACCATGAAGAACCTCAAGACCTGCATCGGCACCCTGGCCGCGGGCCTGCTGCTGGCCGTGGGCGTCAGCCACGCGGCGATCAACGAACGCAACTTCAAGCTCGCGCTGGTCGTCGACAAGGGCACCGCGCAGTACGACGGCGTCGAGAAGTTCGCCAGCCTGGTCAAGGAGAAGAGCGGCGGCAAGCTGAACGTCAAGCTGTTCCCGGGCGGCACGCTCGGCGGCGACCTGCAGGTGCTGTCCTCGCTGCAGGGCGGAACCATCGAGATGACGCTGACCAACGCGAGCCTGCTGCAGGGCCTGAGCAAGCCGATGGCGGTCTACGACCTGCCCTTCCTGTTCAACACCGCCAAGGAGGCCGACGCCATCGTCGACGGGCCGATCGGCCAGAAGCTGCTCGCGCCGCTGCCGGAGAAGGGCGTGGTCGGGCTCGCCTACTGGGAGCTGGGCTTCCGCCAGGTCCACAACAGCAAGCACCCGATCAACAAGGTCGAGGACTTCGCGGGGCTGAAGATCCGTGTGATCCAGACGCCGATCTACATCGACTTCATGAACACGATGGGCGCCAACGCGGTGCCGCTGCCCTTCCCCGAGGTCTACACCGCGCTCGAAACCAAGACCGTCGACGGCGCGACCAACCCGACGATCACCATGGTGGTGCAGAAGTTCTACGAGGTGCAGAAGTACCTGTCGCTCACCAACCACATGTACAACCCGCAGTTGCTGATGATCAGCAAGAAGACCTGGGACAAGCTGAACGACGAGGAGAAGAAGGTCATCCAGGACGCCGCCAACGAGGCGCGTGACTACCAGCGCCAGGTGTCGCGCAAGAAGGCGGCGGAGTCGCTGGAGGAGCTGAAGAAGCACGTCACCGTCAACGAGGTGGCGCCGGCCGAGATCGCCCGCATGCGCGAGAAGGCCCAGCCGGTGATCGACAAGTACAGCAAGGAAGTCGGCGAGGACCTGGTCAAGGAGATCAACGCCGCGCTCGAGAAGATGCGCGCGGCCAAGTGATGCCGGGCCGCCGCCCCGCCGGGGGCGGCGGCACCGCGGACGGCCCCCGCGGCCATCGACGCAGACCCGGGGCCCGCACCGACGCTTTCGGTGCGGGCGCCCCGCTCAGGAGACAGCAGCACATGAAAACACTCGGCACCCTGTTGGCGGCCGGGCTCGTCGCCCTCGCGCCGATGGCGGCGTGGTCGCAGCAGCCCCCCGTCAAGATCGTCGACATCGTGGAGCTCTCGGGCGACGGCAAGGTCGCCGGCACCCGCTTCAACGACGGCGTGCTCCTCGCGGTCAAGGAGATCAACGCCGCCGGCGGCATCCTCGGGCGCAGGCTGGAGGTGCAGACCTTCGACACCCAGAGCAAGCCTGAACTGGCGAGCGCGTTCGCGCGCCAGGCCGCGGCGGGCGACACCTACGCGGTGATGGGGCCGGTGTTCTCCGGTTCCATCCTCGAAAGCATGAAGGAAACGCAGCGCGCCGAGATCCCCAACTTCATCGGCGGCGAGGCCGACGAGATCACCGCGCAGGGCAACCCCTACGTGTTCCGCACCTCGCTGCGCCAGTCCGACTCGATGCCCAAGCTCGCGCGCTACATGCGCCAGGGCCTGCGCGCGAAGACGGCGGCGATGGTGTGGGTCGACAGCGCCTTCGGCCGCGGCGGCCACGAGGCGATGAGCAAGGCCCTGGCCGCGGAAGGCATCAGGCTGGTGGCCGACATCGTCACCCAGCCGCGGCAGAGCGACTTCGCCGACGCCGCCGCCAAGGTGAAGGCCGCCAATGCCGACGCGACCTTCGTCTACCTCACCGAGGACGAGTCCGCCGACTTCCTGCGCGCGCTCAGGCGCCAGGACTACCAGCGCTGGGTGGTGGGCGAGACCACGCTGATCGGGCAGAGCGTGCTCACCCGTGCGGGCGAGGCCGCGAACGGCATCCGCGGCCACGTCGGCCTCACCCCGCACGCGCTGTCGCCGACCATCCGCGCCTTCGACAACGCCTTCCTGCGCGAATACGGCTACCGCAGCGACCACAACGGCATGAAGGGCTACACCGCCGTGTACGTGCTGAAGGCGGTCACCGAGAAGATCGGCAGCTTCGACCGCAAGGCCTTCGCCGCGGCGATGAAGAACCTCACGCTCAGCGCCAAGGACCACCCCGGCGTGCTGATCGACGTGAAGTACGACGACAAGGGCGATCTCGCCCGCACCAGCTACATCGTGCGGATCAGCGGCGGCCGCCACGAGTTCATCGCGACGCTGCCGGCCGGGAACGCCGCGCAGCCCTGAGCCACCCCACGCCGGCCGGCCGCGTCGCGGCCGCGCCGCATCCGCCATCGCGCACGACGGAGGAACCCATGTACACCCACATCCTGCTGCCCACCGACGGCTCCGAGCGCTCGGAACGGGCGATCAGCACCGGCATCGAGCTGGCCAGGCGCCTCGGCGCGCGCGTCACCGGCCTGTACGTGCAGGCCGAGAGCCGCATCGCCGGCGGCCTCAACAAGTCGATGATCCCCGAGACCGAAGAGCACACCAACGCGCTCGCGCAGACCTTCCTCGCCCCGATCAGCGCCGCGGCGCAGGCCGCCGGCGTGGCCTGCGAGTGCTTCTACGTCCACGGCGAAACCCCGCACGAGGAGATCATCCGCGCTGCGGAAAGCCGCGGCTGCGACCTCATCGTGATGGCCTCGCACGGCCGGCGCGGCCTCGCCAGCCTGCTGGTCGGCAGCGAGACCCAGCACGTGCTGACCCTCTGCAAGGTGCCGGTGCTGGTCTGCCGCTGAGCGCGGCGGCGGCTCAGGCCGACGGCGGCTGGCGCGGGCCGGCCGCGGCGCGGCTGAACAGCGGCGAGGCGCCGCTGGCGGCGGCGAGTTCGTCGGCGACGGCGATGAGCGTCGGGCCGAGCGCGAGCATGCGCTCCTCGGTGAGGCGCACGTGCGGACCGGCGATGCTGAGGGTGCCGATGGCGGGCTGGCCGGGGCGGCGCACCGGCGCGGACATCGCCGCCATGCCGGGGGCGAAGGTCTCGCGGGTCAGGCTGAAGCCGCGCGCGCGCGCCGCGTGCAGGTGTTCGAGCAACTGCGCCACGGTGACCGGGGCGTTGACGCCGAACTGCTCGCGGCTGCCGAAGCCCTGGCGGGCGACGAGTTCGAGGGCCTGCTCGTCGGACAGCGTCATCAGCCAGGCGTGGCCGGAGGCGGAACAGGACAGCGGCGCCTCGGTGCCCATGTCCGGGTCGTAGCGCAGGCCGCTGCGCGCGCCCTGCGCCTTGGCGACGAAGGTCAGCGTGTCGCCGTCGATGACGGCGAGACGCACCAGCTCGCCGGAGGCCTCGGCGAGGCGTTCGAGCAGGGGCTGGGCGATGTCGACCACGCCGGAGCGCGACAGGAAGCTCAGCCCCAGCGAGACCAGCTTGGTGGTCAGCACGTAGTCGCCCTGCGCACGCAGCTGGCGCACGTAGCCGTGCTGGGCGAGTTCGGCGAGCAGGCGGTGCGCGGCGCTGCGGGGGATGTCGAGGTCGTCGGCGAGGCTGGCGAGCGGCAGGCCCTGGGGATGGGCGGCGAGGTGCTCGAGGATGCCGAGGGTGCGTCCGAGAATGCCGTTCATGGTAGGTGGCCCGGGAGTGGATGACGGGGGCGGGCGGCGGGCCGCTCCGAAGCGGAGCAGAAATACCCGAATCGGACCCGCTTGTCTGCCGCCGCCGCTCCCCGCCGCCGCGGCTAAACGGTCACCGTGAAGGCCCCGGCGAAGCCCGGGCGTTCGCGCGGATAGCCGTGCGGGTTGGCGACGACGCGGGTGCCGCCGACCGCGTAGTCGCAGGCGCAGTGGCTGTGCCCGTGTACCCACAGCGTCACCCGCACGCCGTCGAGGCAGGCACCGAGATCCGAGGCGAAGGCGGCGGAGACCGGGTCGTCGGCGTAGCGCGGTTCGAGCGAGGCCGGGTGCGGCGCGTGGTGCGTCAGCACCACGGTCGGCCCCGGCTGCGCCCGCGCGAGCCGCCCGGTGAGCCAGGCGCGGCTGCGCTGGTGCCAGCGCACGGTGTCGCCCGCGCGCAGGCTGCGCCGGCCGACGCGGATGCAGCGGTAGTCGGGCATGCAGGCGGTGGCGGCCGCCTGCGCCGGGGCCGGCGCGCCGAACAGCGCGAAGTCGGTCCACAGCGTCGCGCCGAGGAAGCGCACGCCGCCGATGCGTACCGCGCTGTCGTCGAGCAGCGTCACGCCGAGGGCGGCGGCACGCGCACGCAGGTGCGCGCGGATGCGCGCGTGCGTCCATCCCGGCGCCGGGGCGTAGAACTCGTGGTTGCCGGGCACGTAGAGCACCGGCAGCCCGGCGGGCAGCAGCGGCGCCAGCGCATCGAGCGCGTGCGGGCCGTCGGCGACGTCACCGGCGACCAGCAGCAGGTCGGCATCGCTGTGCGCGGCGTACGCGCCGAGCTCGGCGGCGCGCGCCGGAGGGTGGTGGTCCAGATGCAGGTCGCTCCACACCAGGAGCTTCATCGCGCCCGGCCTCCCGCCGTCGTGCGGCCGCGCGCGATCACGGCTGCGGTGGCGCGCGTTCCCGGCTCAGGCGGCCGGGGTGACGCGGTAGAGCTGGGAGAGGTAGGCGCGCGCGCTCGCCTCCCAGCCGAAGCGCGCGGCGGCGGCGGCGTCGCGCAGTGCCTGCCAGCGCGCGGCGTCGCGGTGCCAGTCGAGCGCGCGCTTCAGCGTGGCGACCAGCGCGTCGGCCTGCTGCGCCGGGCTGTCGCCGCTGAAGGCGAAGCCGGTCACGCCGTCCTCGACGGTGTCGCGCAGCCCGCCGACCGCGTGCACCAGGCACGGCTGGCCGGCGCGCATCGCCAGCATCTGGCTGATGCCGCAGGGTTCGAACGAGCTCGGCATCAGGAACAGGTCGCCGCCGGCGTAGAGCTGCGCCGACAGCGCGTCGGAGTAGCCGCGCAGGAAGGCGAAGTTGGCGTGGCGCGCGCTGGTCGCGGTCAGCCAGGCCTCGAGCGCCGGGTCGCCGCTGCCGAGCGCGAGCAGCACGCCGGCGTCGCCGAGGGCGTCGAGCAGCGCCACCAGCGCCGGGCGGCCGTCGCTGCCGGGCTGGCGCAGCAGGCGCACCTTCTGGTCGGTGACGCGCCCGACGCTGGTCAGCACGAGCGGCGGGCGCTGCGCGCGCGCGCGCCACTCGGCGAGCCGCGCCTGGGCGACGAAGTGCGCGCTCGGCACGCCCGGCGCCGCGGCCGCCCAGCCGAGCACGCAGTCGTGCGCGGCGCCGAGCAGCTGCGCCCAGCCCGGCGCCGGCGGCGGAGCGTCCGGATACTCGCAGCCGTTGAGGATGCCGAACAGCCGCCCCTGGGCCTCGGCGTGGCGCAGGTCGCCTTCGAGGCCCTCGCCGCCGTAGCGCCCGCGGTTGTCGACCTCGCTGGGTTCGAGGATCTCGCGGGCGTAGCTCGGCGACACCGCGTGCACCGCATCGGCGAGGCGGATCGCCGCCGCCAGCGGGTTCACGCACTCGGGCCAGCGCGGATCGGCGAGCAGCCCGTGCTCGTAGCCGAGCCCCGGGTACCACGCGGCGAGCGAGGAGGGGTGGCCGCCGAGCGGGCGCACCCCCTGCAGCGCCAGGTTGTGCAGGCTGAGCACGCAGCGCAGCCCCTGCAGCGGGGCGTAGGCGGGGTGGAAGCGGCGCAGGATGGCGAGGAAGGCCGCGTGCCAGTCGTGCAGGTGCAGCACGTCGACGCGGCCGAAGCGCCCGTCGAGCAGCGCGCGCCCGGCGGCGGCGCAGAACAGCGCGAAGCGCGTCGCATCGCTCGCGAACGGCGCATCCGGCGGGTCGTCGCAGTAGATGCGCCCGCCGGCGTCGAAGCGCGGGTGCTCGATCACGCAGTGGCGCACGCCGGGGTGCGCCCGCCGCCCCGGCACCTCGAACAGCATCACGCTGTGCGGGCTGCCGCCGAAGTCCACTGCCTGCGGGCCCAGGCACTGCGCCCCCGGCACCGTGGCGAGGAAGCCGTAGCCCGGCGTGAGCACGGTGACGGTGCAGCCGAGCGCGGCGAGCGCCGGTGCGATGTCGCGCACTACGTCGCCGATGCCGCCGACCTTGCCGCCGGGCAGGGCGTCGTTCTCGGCGGCGAGCATCAGGATGTGCGGGCCCTGGTTCATGGCGTCGGATGTCCTTGGCGGGGGAGGGGCGGCGCGGCGCCGCGGTCTAGACGTGCGGGAAGTCGGGGTTCCACGCGACTTCCCAGAGGAAGCCGTCGGGGTCGGCGAAGTAGCCCGTGTAGCCGCCCCAGAAGGCGGGCTGGCCGGGCTTGACGATGCGCCCGCCGGCGGCGGCGACCTCGGCGAGCAGCGCGTCGACCGCGGCCGCGGAGCGCACGTTGTGCGCGAGCGTGAAGCCGGCGAAGCCGCTGCCGGCCGCCGGCACGCCGGCATCGGCGGCGAGCTCGGCGCGCGGGAACAGGCTGAGCCAGGTCTTGCCGAGCTCGAAGAAGGCCACGCCCGCGCCGTCGGGCAGCGCGATGCGCGGCAGCTTCAGCACCTGCTCGTAGAAGGCCGTCGCGCGCGCCAGGTCACCGACGCCGAGCGTGACGAAGCTGAGCCGGGGCTCCATGCGCGTGCGCTCAGGTGATCACGTCGGCGCGTTCGCGCCCGGTGCGCGCGCGGATGCCGGCCAGCTCGCCGGCGAGCGTGACCAGGTCGGCCAGCGCCTCCTGCGGATCGAGGCCGTGGCGGGCGACGTCGGGCTCGTGGCGCTCGATGTACACGCGCAGCGTCGCCCCCTCGGTGCCGGTGCCCGACAGCCGGTAGACGATGCGCGCGCCGCTGGCGAAGCCGACGCGCACGCCCTGCGCGCTGGAGCGGCTGCCGTCGACCGGGTCGGTGTAGGCGAAGTCGTCGCCGAGCACCACGGTGTCGCCGCCGAAGCCCTGCCCGACCAGCGTCGGCACGCTCGCGCGCAGGTGCGCCATCAGCTCGGCGGCGGCGGCGCTGTCGATGCCCTCGTAGTCGTGGCGGGTGTAGACGTGGCGGCCGAAGCGCGCCCAGTGCGCGCGCACGATGTCGCCCACCGACTCGCCGCGCGCGGCGAGGATGTTGAGCCAGAACAGCACCGCCCACAGGCCGTCCTTCTCGCGCACGTGGTCCGAGCCGGTGCCGAAGGACTCCTCGCCGCACAGCGTGATGCGGCCGGCGTCGAGCAGGTTGCCGAAGAACTTCCAGCCGGTCGGGGTCTCGTAGCAGGGCACGCCGAGCGCCTTGGCGACCGCGTCCGCGGCCTGGCTGGTCGGCATCGAGCGGGCGATGCCGCGGATGCCGTCGCGATAGCCGGGCACCAGCGTGGCGTTGGCGGCGAGCACCGCGAGGCTGTCCGACGGCGTCACGTAGAAGTGGCGGCCGAGGATCATGTTGCGGTCGCCGTCGCCGTCCGAGGCGGCACCGAGGTCGGGCGCGGCGGCGCCGAAGAGCTTCTCGACCAGGTCGTGCGCGTGCACCAGGTTGGGGTCGGGGTGGCCGCCGCCGAAGTCCTCGAGCGGCACGCCGTTCATCACGCTGCCGGCGGGCGCACCGAGGCGCTCCTCGAGGATCGCCTTGGCGTAGGGGCCGGTCACCGCGTGCATGGCGTCGAAGGCGAGCGTGAGCTTGCCGCTGGCGATGCGCGCGGCGATCAGGTCGAAGTCGAACAGCGACTCCATCAGCGCCGCGTAGTCGGCGACCGGGTCGATGACCTCGACGCTCATCTCGCCGAGGCGGTGGCTGCCGAGGCGGTCGAGGTCGATGTCGGCGGTGTCGAGGATGCGGTAGGCGTCGATCGTCTGCGTGCGTGCGTGGATCGCCTCGGTGATCTTCTCCGGCGCCGGGCCGCCGTTGCCGATGTTGTACTTGATGCCGAAGTCGGCGTCGGGCCCGCCCGGGTTGTGGCTGGCCGACATCACCAGACCGCCGAAGGCGCCGCTGCGGCGGATCACGCACGACACCGCGGGCGTCGACAGCAGCGCCCCGCGCCCCACCAGCACGCGGCCGAACCCGTTCGCCGCCGCCATGCGCAGGATGGTCTGCGCGGCGGCGCGGTTGTGGTAGCGGCCGTCGCCGCCGAGCACCAGCGTGGTGCCGGCGGCACCTTCGAGGGTGTCGAACACGCTCTGCACGAAGTTCTCGAGGTAGTGCGGCTGCTGGAACTCGCGCACCTTCTTGCGCAGGCCCGAGGTGCCGGGTTTCTGCCCGGCGAAGGGAGTGGTGGGGACGGTGCGGATGGTCATGGGGGCTCCACGTTGCCTGATGCCGGTCGGGGAAGATGGAGGTGCCGGGTCAGGCGCCGTGGGTGTGTGCCAGGCCGAGCATCTCCGGCACCACCAGGATGACGCCCGCGTCGGTGACGCGGAAGCGCGCGCGGTCGGCTTCGGGGTCCTCGCCGATGACCATGCCCGGCGGGATCACGCAGCCGCGGTCGAGCACCGCGCGCCTGATGCGCGCACCGGCGCCGATCTGGGTGTTCGGCAGCACTACGGAGTCCTCGACCAGCGCGTGCTCGTGGACCCTGACGTTCGAGAACAGCACCGAGTGGCGCACCGTGGCCCCCGAGATCACGCAGCCGCCCGACACCAGCGAATTCAGCGCCACGCCCCGGCGGTCGTCCTCATCGAACACGAACTTCGCTGGCGGCAGCTGCACCTGGTAGGTGCGGATCGGCCAGTCGAGGTCGTACATGTTCAGTTCCGGCGTCACCGAGGCGAGTTCGAGGTTCGCCTCCCAGAACGCGTCGACGGTGCCGACGTCGCGCCAGTAGCCCTGCTTGCCGGTTTCGAGGTCGCGGAACGGGTAGGCGTACACCTTCCGCGACTCGATGATCGACGGGATGATGTCCTTGCCGAAGTCGTGGCTCGACTCCGGGTTGGCGGCGTCGGCCTCCAGCTGCGAGAACAGGAACTCGGCGTTGAACACGTAGTTGCCCATCGACGCCAGCGCCACGTCGGTGCGCCCCGGCACCGGCTGCGGGTCGGCGGGCTTCTCGTTGAAGGCGACCACGCGGTTGCTCTCGTCGACGCTCATCACGCCGAAGCCGCGGGCGTCGGCGAGCGGCACCTCCAGGCAGGACACGGTCATGTCGGCACCGCGCTCGACGTGCGCGGCGATCATCGGGCCGTAGTCCATCTTGTAGATGTGGTCGCCCGACAGCACCAGCACGTACTGCGGCGCGCGTTCGCGCAGGATGTCGAGGTTCTGGTAGATCGCGTCGGCGGTGCCGGCGTACCAGTCGTCGGAGGTGCGCTGCGAGGCCGGCAGGATCTCGACGAAGCCGCCGAGTTCGGGCGACAGCACGTGGCCCCAGCCGGCGGTCAGGTGGCGGATCAGCGAGTGCGCCTTGTACTGCGTGAGGATGCCGATGCGGTTGATGCCGGAGTTGACGCAGTTCGACAGCGGGAAATCGATGATGCGGAACTTGCCGCCGAAGTAGACGGCCGGCTTGGCCCGCCACTGCGTGAGTTCGTACAGACGCGAGCCGCGCCCACCGGCGAGCACCAGCGCGAGGGTCTCGCGCGTGAGCCGACTGACGAATCTGTGGTGTGCCTGTGCACTCATTGGTGTTCTCCCTTTGTGCTTCTCGTGGTGGGGCCGGATGCGTGGACATCGCGCTGCAGCACGCGCACCGAGCGTGCCGCCAGCGCCACCGCGCCGTGCGCCGGCGCCGGATCGGCACCGGGTTCGGCGCTGTCGAAAGCGCAGCTCCAGCCGCCGTCGGCTTCCGCCGGCAGCCGGAAGTCGCACGCGGCACCGGCGTTGAACAGCAGTACGAGTTCGCTGCCGTCGTCGCCCGCGCCGAGCCACAGCCCGAGCGCACGGGCCGCCGGCTGGTGCCAGTCGGCGTGGGTCATGTCGTGGCCCGACGGCGCGAGCCAGCGCAGCTGGCCGGGGCCCGGCCGCTGCGGCGCCCGCACCCCGTGCAGGTAGCGCGCGCCGCGCAGCGCCGCGCAGTCGCGGCGCAGCGCGACCAGGCGGCGCAGCGCGGCGGTGAAGGCGGCCTCGGCCTCGGCGCGCGTCCAGTCGAGCCAGGTGGTGGCGTTGTCCTGGCAGTAGGCGTTGTTGTTGCCGCCCTGGCTGTGGCCGAACTCGTCGCCGGCGAGCAGCATCGGCGTGCCCTGCGCCAGCAGCAGCGTGGCGAGCAGGTTGAGGCGGGTGCGCAGGCGCGCGGCGTCGACCGCGGGGTCGTCGCTCGGGCCCTCGACGCCGTGGTTGTCGCTGAGGTTGTCGCTGTGGCCGTCGCGGCCGTCCTCGCCGTTGGCGAGGTTGTGGCGGGTGGCGTAGCTGACCAGGTCGGCGAGCGTGAAGCCGTCGTGGCTGGTGACGAAGTTCACGCTCGCCGACGGCGCCCGCCCGGCCGCCTGGAAGCTCTCCGACGAGCCGTGCAGGCGCTGCGCGAGCTCGGCGAGCAGGCCGGGGTCGCCGCGCCAGTAGCGGCGCACGCAGTCGCGGTAGCGGTCGTTCCACTCGCGCCAGCCGGGCGGGAACTGGCCGAGCCGGTAGCCGCCCGGGCCGATGTCCCAGGGCTCGGCGATCAGCTTGAGGCGGCCGAGCAGCGGGTCCTGCGCGAGCACGTCGAGCAGGCCGGCGCCGGCGTCGAAGCCGTGGTCCTCGCGCGCCAGCACGGTGGCGAGGTCGAAGCGGAAGCCGTCGACGCCGAAGCTTTCCGCCCAGTGGCGCAGGCTGTCGGCGGCGAGCTGCACCACGCGCGGGTGCGAGAAGTTCAGCGTGTTGCCGCAGCCGGTGTCGTTGACGTAGTAGCGGCCCTCGCCCTGCAGGCGGTAGTAGCTGCGGTTGTCGATGCCGCGGAACAGGCAGGTCGGCCCGAGTTCGTCGCTCTCGGCGGTGTGGTTGTAGACCACGTCGAGGATCACCTCGATGCCCGCCTCGTGCAGCGCGCGCACCATCGCCCGCAGCGAGGTCGCCGTGCCGTAGTCGAGGTGCGGCGCGAAGAAGCCGAAGGTGTTGTAGCCCCAGTAGTTGACCAGCCCGCGGCGCAGCAGCGCGCGCTCGTGGGTGTAGGCGTGCACCGGCAGCAGCTCCACCGCGGTCACGCCGAGCGCGCGCAGCCAGTCGATCACCGCCGCGTGCGCCAGGCCCTCGAAGCGCCCGCGCGCGGCCTGCGGCAGCGCCGGGTGGCGCAGCGTGAAGCCGCGCACGTGCGCCTCGTAGAGCAGCGTGTCGGCCCATGGCGTGCGCGGGCGGGTGTCGGCGGCCGGCGCCTCGGGCGCGCACACCACGGCCTTCGGCGTGAAGGGCGCGCTGTCGCGGCGGTCGAAGCCGAGGTCGGCCGCCGGATCACCGGGGGTGTAGCCGCAGTGCTCGTCGCGCAGCAGCAGCGGGCCGTCGAAGGCGCGCGCGTAGGGGTCGAGCAGCAGCTTGTGCGGGTTGCAGCGCAGCCCGTGCGCCGGCTGGTAGGGTCCGTGGACGCGGTAGCCGTAGCGTGCCCCGGCGGCGAGCCCCGGCACCTGGCCGTGCCAGACGCCGTCGCTCGGCCCGGCGAGCGCGAAGCGTGCGGTCTCGCGTTCGCCCTGCGCATCGAACAGGCACAGCTCGACGCGTTCGGCGACCGCCGAGTACAGCGCGAAGTTGACCCCGTGCGCGTCGGGGGTGGCGCCCAGCGGCCAGGGGCTGCCGGGCTCGGGGACGGGGACGGGCGGCATGCGTCAGAGGTCCGCGACGAACACCACCGTCGCCAGCGGTGGCACCGTGATCGCCAGCGACTGCGGGTGACCGTGCATCGGCTCGGGCTCGCTGTGGACGCCGCCGCCGTTGCCCTGGCCGCTGCCGCCGTAGTCGGCCGCGTCGGTGTTCAGGCGCTCGCGCCAGCGGCCGGCGTGCGGCACGCCGATGCGGTAGCCGTGGTGGGTGTTCGGCGTGAAGTTGCTGACCACCAGCACCGGCGCGCTGCCGTCCGGGCCGAGGCGCAGCCAGGCGTAGATCGACTGCGCGGCGTTGTCGGCGCTCACCCAGGCGAAGCCCGCGGGCTCGCAGTCGAGCGCGTGCAGCGCCGGCAGCTCGCGGTAGAGGTGGTTGAGGTCGCGCACCAGGCGCTGCACGCCGGCGTGCCAGGGGCTGTCGAGCAGGTGCCAGTCGAGGCTGGCCTCGAAGTTCCACTCGCGGCCCTGGGCGAACTCGCAGCCCATGAACAGGAGCTTCTTGCCCGGGTGCGCCCACATGAAGCCGAAGTACGCGCGCAGGTTGGCGAACTGCTGCCAGGTGTCGCCCGGCATGCGCGCCAGCAGCGAGCCCTTGCCGTGCACGACCTCGTCGTGCGACAGCGGCAGCACGAAGTTCTCGCTGAAGGCGTAGAGCAGCCCGAAGGTCATCTCGTGGTGGTGATGGCTGCGGTAGATCGGATCGCGGCCCATGTAGGCGAGCGTGTCGTGCATCCAGCCCATGTTCCACTTGTAGCCGAAGCCGAGCCCGCCGGCCTCGATCGGCTGCGACACCGCCGGCCAGGCGGTGGATTCCTCGGCGATGGTCATGCAGCCGGGGTGCTGGCCGTAGACCTCGGTGTTGGCGCACTTGAGGAACTCGATGGCCTCCAGGTTCTGGTTGCCGCCGTAGCGGTTCGGCACCCATTCGCCGGCCTTGCGCGAGTAGTCGAGGTAGAGCATCGAGGCCACCGCGTCGACGCGCAGGCCGTCGATGTGGTAGCGCTCCAGCCAGAACAGCGCGTTGCCGACCAGGAAGTTGACGACCTCGGTGCGGCCGAAGTTGTAGATCAGCGTGTTCCAGTCGGGGTGGAAGCCCTGGCGCGGATCGGCGTGCTCGTAGAGGTTGGTGCCGTCGAACTGCGCGAGGCCGTGGGCATCGCTCGGGAAATGCGCCGGCACCCAGTCGAGGATCACGCCGATGCCGGCGCGGTGGCAGCGCTCGACCAGGTACTGGAAGTCCTCGGGGCTGCCGTGGCGGCAGGTCGGCGCGAACAGGCCGAGCGGCTGGTAGCCCCAGGAGCCGTCGAAGGGGTGCTCGGAGACCGGCAGCAGTTCGAGGTGCGTGAAGCCCATGTCGAGCAGGTAGGGCACCAGCGCGTCGGCGAGGTCGCGGTAGCCGAGCGGGCGCTCCGGGTGCTCGGGGCTGCGCCGCCACGAGCCCAGGTGCACCTCGTAGATGCTGACCGGCGCGTCGCGCCGCTGGCGTTCGGTGCGGCCGGCCATCCACTCGGCGTCGTCCCAGGCGTGGTGGTCGGTCCGGCGTACCACCGAGGCGGTCTGCGGGCGCAGTTCGCCGGCGAAACCGAAGGGGTCGGCCTTCAGTGGCAGCAGTCCACCGTGGGCGCCGACCAGCTCGTATTTGTAGACGGCGCCCTCGCCGATGCCGGGCACGAAGATCTCCCAGCAGCCGATGCCGGGATGCCGGCGCATCGGATGCAGGCGGCCGTCCCAGTGGTTGAAGTCGCCCACCACCGACACCCGCTGCGCGTTCGGCGCCCACACGCCGAAGCGCACGCCGCTGACGCCCCCGCACTCGACCACGTGCGCCCCGAGCAGCTCCCAGGCGCGCCAGTGCCGGCCCTCGCCGAGCAGGTGCAGATCGAGTTCGCCGAAGGTGGACGGGAAGCGGAAGGCGTCGTCGACGTCGCGCTCGCCGCCGGCATCGCGCACGCGCAGGCGGTAGTCGAAGCGCTGCTTGCGCCGCGGCAGCGCGCCGGCGAAGAAACCGGCATCGTCGACGCACGGCAGCCAGCCCAGCAGGCGCCCGGTCGAGGTCTGCACCACGCCGACGGCTTCCGCGCCGGGGCGGAAGGCGCGCACGACGATCCTGCCGTCCGCGGTGGCGTGCATGCCGAGCACGGCGAACGGGTCCGGCGCGCGCCCATCGACGATCGCCCGGATGGTTTCGGCGGACGGAACGATGCTCATCATGGGTTCCTCATGCTGTTCTGGTCCGACGCGCGCACGCCTCCCGCGGGCGCGCGGGACGGCTGGCGTGCAAGGTTACATCACATTTCGAAATGTTCGTTCCGTATAATGCAAGCGCGTCCGCCGATGTCAACCGCGCTTTGCTTTCGCCGCGGGGCTGTGGATGAATCCGCAGACACTGAAGAGGCCGGCAACGGGTGCAACCCGACACAGGGTTCCCGATGGCGCCGCCCACCGTCGAATCCGCAGGAGGATCACCCTTGACTCCACGCCCGATCGATTCGATGCGCCTGCGCGAGATCTGCGATCAGGTCGAAAACCTGATGCTGCAGCGCCAGGACGCCGTCACCGGCCTGCTGCCCGCCAGCACCGCCGTCACCAGCCACGGTGACTACACCGACGCCTGGGTGCGCGACAACGTCTACTCGATCCTCTGCGTCTGGGGTTGCGGGCTCGCGCTGCGCCGCCACTGCCGCGGCGACGCGCGCGCGTACCTGTTCGAACAGAGCGTCGTGAAGACCATGCGCGGCCTGCTGACGGCGATGATGCGCCAGGCGCACAAGGTCGAGCGCTTCAAGCACACCCTGCACCCCCACGATGCGCTGCACGCCAAGTATGGCAGCCGCACCGGCGACCCGGTGGTCGCCGACGACGGCTGGGGGCACCTGCAGCTCGACGCCACCTCGGTGTTCCTGCTGATGCTCGCGCAGATGACCGCCTCGGGGCTGCGCATCGTCTTCACCCGCGACGAGGTCGACTTCGTCCAGGGGCTGGTGCACTACATCGCGCTCGCCCACCGCACCCCCGACTACGGCATCTGGGAGCGCGGCGACAAGACCAACACCGGCGACCCGGAGATCAACGCCAGCTCGGTCGGCATGGCCAAGGCCGCGCTGGAGGCGCTGCGCGGCTTCGACCTGTTCGGCGCCGAGGGCGGCCCGGAGTCGGTGCTGCACGTGTCGGCCGACGACATCGCGCGCATGCGCAACCTGCTCGAGGCGACGCTGCCGCGCGAGTCGCGCTCGAAGGAGGTCGACGCCGCGCTGCTCAGCGTGATCGGCTATCCCGCCTACGCGGTCGAGGACGTCGACCTGGTCGAGCGCACCCTCGCCGAGATCGTCACCAAGCTGCAGGGCCGCTACGGCTGCAAGCGCTTCCTGCGCGACGGCCACCAGACCGTGCTCGAGGACCCCGGCCGCCTGCACTACGAGAGCGGCGAGCTGGCGCGCTTTGAGGGCATCGAGTCGGAGTGGCCGCTGTTCTTCACCTACCTGATGCTCGACGGGCTGGTGCGCGGGCGCGAGCAGCAGGCGCAGAACTACGCCGGGCGGCTCGCCGGGCTGTGCGTCGAGCGCGACGGCCTGCGCCTGCTACCCGAGCTCTACTACGTGCCGCACGCCGCGGTGGAGGCCGAGAAGGCCCGCCCCGGCTCGCAGAAGCGGCTGCCCAACGACAACGTGCCGCTGTACTGGGCGCAGAGCCTGTACTGGCTCGCCACGCTGCTCGACGAGGGCTGGCTGCACCCCTCCGACATCGACCCGCTGGCGCGGCGCGAGCGCATCGGCCACCGGCGCGAGTGCCTGGTGCAAGTGGTGCTGGTGGCGGCGAGCCGCGAGGTGCAGGCGACGCTGTCCGCCGCCGGGGTGCCGGCGCAGACCGCGGCCGAGATCGCCCCGGTCAGCGTGCGCCACGCCGACGACCTCACCCGCGCGCTCGCCCGCGTCGGGCGCAACGCCAAGCTCGGCCTCTCCGGCCGGCCGCGGCGCGGCGTCGGCACCCTGGTGACCTGCCAGGTGTTCACGCTGGGGGGCGAGACCGTCGTGTTCCTGCCGCAGTTCATGGCGCCGCAGGACTTCTACCTGAGCCTCGACAACCGCCTGCTGGTGGAGCGCTGCAAGGCCGAGTTCCGCCACGTGCGCCGGCACTGGGACCAGCCCGGCCAGCCGGTGTTCACGCTGCGCATCACCCCGGCGATGCTCGCCGGCGAGGGGGCCGACGAGCTGCTCGGTTTCCTGCGCGAGCTGTGCGCCGGCAATTGCGAGGGCCTGCCGGTGCGGGTGCGCCCGCTGTCGATGCTGCTCGCCAGCGCCGGGCGCAAGGATCTCGGCAGCCTGAACTTCGAGCGCCCGGCGCTCGATGTCGAGGCTGCCCGCGCCGAGGCGGCCGATGACGACGAGGCCGCGAGCCATCCGCTCGACGTCGGCACGATACAGCGCCTGGGTGAGCGCACCGACGACGAGCTGCTCGCCACGCTCGCTGCCAGCCGCAACCTCCACGAGCGCGTGGCGGTGCTCGAAACGCTGGTGCGCCGCCACGGCCCGGAGCACCCGCTGCCCGCCGGCGGCACGCTGCGCGGCGCGCTCGCCCGCGCCTACGCGCTCGCCGCCGAGGCGCGGCACTGGGGGCTGCTGCGCCGCTGTGCCGGCCTGCTCGATCGCCACGACCCCAAGTTCGAGGACGCCGTCGCCAACATCGTCGGCCACCGCAAGCAGCTCGCGCTGGGGCGTGCGTTCAGCGCCGAGTCGGTGGTGGCGAGCGCGCTGCCCAACCACGAGCTGATGGCGAAGCTGCGCCAGCTCGGCGGCGACGACCCGGCCGGGCGCATGCTGCTGCAGGAGATCGTGCTGTTCCTCGCCATGCTGCTGAAGGCCGACCCCGAGTCGTTCCGCCACACGCTGACGCTGCGCGCCTGGCAGCTGCTGCTGCTGATCGTCGGCCAGCACGCCTGGGAGGCCAAGGTGTCGCAGGCCGAGGCCTACCAGCAGGTGCAGGCGCTGAGCCCGTCGAAGCTGATGGCGCGGCTGCAGGCCGTGGTGCACACGCCCGACGACTCGGTCGGGCGCCTGGAGCGGCTCGAAGCGCTGCGCCGCGAGGACGCCGCCGGCACGCTGGCGGCCCCCGGCGCCGGCGGCTATGCCGCCGCGGCGGCGGTGCCCGGCGATGGTGCCGAGGCCGCCGCGGAGGTGGACTGGCTGGCCCGGCGCCAGCGCAGCGGCGTGCTCACGCGGCTGCCGCCGAGCTTCTACGAGCAGGTCTGGGAGGTCCTCGCGCACTGCGGCGGGCTGGTGATCGGCGAGCGCCTCGACATCGCGCGGCGCCTCGACAGCGCCAGCCTGCGCGCCGACATGACCGCCGCCGAGACCAACTTCGCGCTGACCGTCGAGCGCCTGCTCGGCGACATCCACAGCCCCGAGTACCGCCAGCTCTGCATCGAGGCGCTGCTGACGCTGGCCGAGATCTGCGTCGCCAACCCGGGGCTGCACGTGGCCGACGCGATCGTCCTCGACGTGCTGATCGGCCACGCGGTGCGCCTCGCCTGGATCGGCAGCGACGCGACGCGCGCCGCGCGCTACGACACCGAGCGCACGCAGGCCTGGGAGGCCTTCTACGCGAGCCCGCCCGAGGCGGTGCGCACCGCCTTCATCGCCGCCTTCGTCCACCTGCTCGGCGAAGCCCCGCTGCCGCCGGCGGCTGCGCCGGCCGAAGCGGCGGCGGCGTCCGCCCCGGCGTGAGCGGCGCGCTCAGGGCTCGATGCGGGTACCGAGCACGGCGAGGAACTGCGCGAGCCAGGCCGGGTGCGCCGGCCACGCCGGGGCGGTGACCAGCCGGCCGTCGGTGACGGCGCCGTCGATCGCGATGTCGGCGTACTCGGCACCGGCCAGGCGCACTTCGGGCGCGCACGCCGGGTAGGCCGACACGCGCCGGCCGGCGATCACCCCGGCGGCGGCGAGCAGTTGCGCCCCGTGGCAGATCGCCGCGATCGGCTTGTCGGCGGCGGCGAAGTCGCGCACCAGCGCGAGCACCGCCGGGTTCAGGCGCAGGTACTCGGGGGCGCGGCCGCCGGCGATCACCAGCGCATCGTAGGCGCCGGCCGCGGCCTGTTCGAAGTCGGCGTTGAGCGTGAAGCGGTGGCCGGGCTTCTCGCTGTAGGTCTGGTCGCCCTCGAAGTCGTGGATCGCGGTCTTCACGGTGTCGCCCGGGCGCTTGCCGGGGCACACCGCGTGCACGCTGTGGCCGACCATCGCCAGCGCCTGGAACGGCACCATGATCTCGTAGTCCTCGCCGAAATCGCCGACCAGCAGCAGGATCTTCTTCGCAGACATCGCGTTACCTCGGGATGCAGGGGGCGGCGCGGCCGCCCCGTGGGGGGAAAGCCGTGGCGGCTTCAGCCGCCGGCCTCGGCGGCCTGCCGGCGGCGCGCCAGCACGCGCGTGCGCCACTCGTGCAGCACCGCGCCCGCCACCGTCAGCGCGATCAGGATCAGCCCCAGCGCGTTGACCGCGGGGGTGACCCCGGTGCGCACCTTCGAGGCGATGTAGATCGTCAGCGTGGTGTCGAGCCCGCGCACGAACAGCGTCGTGTTGTAGTTCTCGAAGCTCTGCAGGAAGGCCAGGAAGGCCGCCGCGCCGAGCGCCGGGGCAAGGAAGGGTAGGGTGATGCGGCGCAGCACCTGGGCCTGGCTCGCGCCGAGGTCGAGCGCGGCCTCCTCCAGGCTCGGGTCGAAGCGCTCCAGCCGCGCCTGCACCAGCAGCATCACGTAGGCGCTGATGAAGCTCGCCTGCGCGATCACCGTCAGCAGCGCGCCGCCACCGAGGCCGAAGCGCTCGCGCCAGAAGATCAGCGTGGCGATGCCGATGATCACCCCCGGCGTCAGCAGCGGCGACACCATCACCGCGTAGACGAAGCCGCGCGCGCGCGGCGCCAGCGCGGCGAGCAGCAGCGCCGCGGCGAGCCCCACCGGCAGCGCCAGCACGACCACGCCGGCGCCGACCAGCAGGCTGGTGGCGAGCGCCTGCCACAGCTGCGCGTCGCCGGCGAGCGCGTCGAACCACTTCAGCGTGAACGCGCGCCACGGCACCACCGTCGGGAAGCGGCTGTCGTTGAAGGTGGCCGCGGCCATGATCGCGAGCGGCGCGAACAGGTAGGCGAAGAACACGAGCAGGTAGGCGCGCAGCGCCCAGCGCGGCAGGCGTTCGCGGTTCATCGCGCCAGCTCGCCCAGGCGCACGCGGAACAGCCGCAGCATCAGCACGATGAAGCCCACGCACAGCAGCAGCAGGATGAAGGCGTAGGCCGCGCCCTGGTGCCAGTCGCCGCCCTCGAAGAACCAGTTGTAGATGATCTCGGTGAACCAGCGACTCTTCGGCGAGCCGAGCAGCGCCGGCACCGCGTAGCTGCCGGCGGCGAGCATGAACACCATGATGCAGCCGGTGGCGATGCCCGGCTTGGCGTGCGGCAGCACGATGCGCCAGTGGATGCGCCACCACGACGCGCCGAGGTCGCGCGCGGCCTCGACCTGGTGCGGGTCCAGGCTCTCGATGGCGTGGTAGAGCGGGAACACCATGAACAGCAGGTAGGCGTAGACCATGCCGAGCATCACCCCGGCGTTGCCGTCGAGGAAGCGCACCGGCGCGTCGACGAGGCCGAGCGCGAGCAGCAGCGCGTTCAGCGGGCCGCTCCACGAGAGCAGGATGAACCACGCGAAGGTGCGCAGGATCTCGTTGATCCAGAACGGGACCACCAGCAACAGCAGGAGCCGGCGGGCGCGCCCGGCGCGGGCCAGGCGGGCGACGTGGAAGGCGACCGGGTAGCAGACGACGAAGGTGGTCAGCGTCACCGCGGCGGAGGCGAGGAGCGTCTTGACGAAGATGCCGAAGTGCACCGGGTTGCGCCACAGCGTGGCGTAGTTGGCGAGCGTGTAGACGTCCTGCGCGCCGCCGCGCTCGGCCGGCAGCAGGTTGGGGCGCAGCGAGAAGTCGAGCATCAGCAGTTGCGGCAGCAGCACCTGCACCACCACCCAGAAGGTGCTGAGCAGCACGATGAGGCCGGCGAGCGGCCAGCCGTAGCGGCGCGCCAGAGCCCTCACGGCGCCAGCACCGTGGCGTCGGCGGCGGCGAAGCCGACGGCGAGCGCGCTGTCCGCGGCGAGCGCCGGCAGCTCGCCGAGGTTGCCGAGCGCGAGCGTCAGCGGCGTGCCGTCGGCGCCGGCGGCGCCCACCTGCACGCTGGCGCCCTCGAAGCTGCGCGTGCGCACGCGCAGCTCCAGGCGGTTGTCGCAGGCGCCTGCGGGGTCGGGGCGCAGGCGCTCGGGGCGCACGAACAGCGCCGCGCGACTGCCCGCGGCGAGCGCCGCCGGGCAGCGCCCGACCAGCGGGCCGAGGGCGGTGTCGAGCAGCGCGCGGCCGTCGGCGCAGTGGCGCACGGTGCCGTCGATGCGGTTGTTCTCGCCGACGAAGCTCGCGACGAAGGGCGTGGCCGGGTCGGCGTAGACCACCTCGGGCGCGGCCACCTGCTGCAGCACGCCGGCGTTCATCACGCCGACGCGGTCGGACATCGCCAGCGCCTCGCCCTGGTCGTGGGTGATGTAGACGAAGGTCACCCCGGTGCGCCGCTGCAGCGCGCGCAGCTCGGCGCGCAGGTGCTGGCGCAGCTTGAGGTCGAGCGCCGACAGCGGCTCGTCGAGCAGCAGCACCGCGGGCTCGACGGCGAGCGCGCGGGCGATGGCGACGCGCTGGCGCTGGCCGCCCGACAGCTCGGCGACGCGCTTGTCGCCCTGGCCGGGCAGGGCGATCAGCTCCAGCAGCGCCTCGGCGCGTCGCCGCCGCGTGGTGCGGTCGACGCCGCGCACCTCCAGGCCGAAGGCGATGTTGTCGGCGACGCTCATCAGCGGGAACAGCGCGAGGTTCTGGAAGATCATCGCCGTCGGCCGCCGGTTCGGGCCGATGCCGTGCATGTCGCGCCCGCCGATGCGGATCCGCCCGGCGGCGGGCTCGATGAAGCCCGCGATCAGCCGCAGCAGCGTGGTCTTGCCGCAGCCCGACGGGCCGAGGAAGGAGAAGAACTCGCCGGCGCGGATGTCGAGCGCGACGTCGCGCACCGCGACGAAGTCGTCGAAGCGGTGGCTGACGTGGTCGAGCTCGACGTTCTGGCTCATGCGGGCGCGGCGGCGCGGGGCACCGTTCAGGCCGCGAGGTAGCGGTCCTGGTACTCGTTGCGCAGCTTCACGTACCAGGCCTCCTGCACCGGCCACCACCACAGCCTGTCGAGCGCGTCGCCGGGGTAGGCGGCGGCGAAGAAGCGTCGGGCGGCCTCGGGCAGGTGCGCGTCGGCCCCCCTGGCCACTGAGTTGGAGGCGCGCGCGGCGGCGAAGGCGGCGCCGTTGGCCGGGTCGAGGAACCAGTTGATCCAGGCGTAGGCCTGGGCGACGTTCTTCGCCTTCTTCGGGATGCAGAAGCCCTCCATCCAGGCGAACGCGCCCTCGGCCGGCGCCAGGTAGCCGATGTCGCGCCCGTCGGCGATCAGCGCCGCGGCGGTCTCGTCCCAGTTCTGGCCGATCACGCAGCCGTTGGTGACGAAGGCGGCGGTGGCCTCGTTGCCGTTGGACCAGAACTGCCCCACCGAGGGCTTGTTGGCGATCGCGACCTTGAGGATCGCATCCCAGATCGCCTTCATCCGCACCGGGTCGCGGAAGCCGTCGCTGAACGGGTGCGGCAGGCGGCCCTGGGCGTCGAGCCAGCGGCCGATGCCGGCGAGGCCGGAGTGCCCGCGCACCGTCACCCGGCCGCGGTACTCGGGCTTCCACAGCTCGCCGAGCGAGGCGCCGTAGCTGAGCGGGGCGGCCTTGCGGTCGAACAGCAGCGCCTCGGTGCCCCAGTGCACCGGCACCAGGTAGCGCGCGCCGCTGCCCACGCCGGCCTTGCCGGCGGAGCCCGCCAGCGGCCCGGCGAGCACCTTGTCGAGCGCCGCCTCGCGCTCGTCGATGGGGCGCACCAGGTCGAGCTCGACGTAGTTCGGCACGCGGTCGAGCGTCGGCATGATCACGTCGAAGCCTTCGCCCTGCACCGCCTTGAGCTGGTTGAGCAGCTCGTCGTTGGTGCCGTAGGGGGTGTAGCGGGCGGTGATGCCGGTGTCCTGGCGGAACTTCGCGAGGAGCTCGTCGGTGAAGTAGCCGGCCCAGCCGAACACCCGCACCTCGCCGGAACTGGCGTGCGCCTCGCGCACCACCCAGGGGCCGAGGGCGGCGACGGCGCCCGCCGCCAGCCCCGCCTTGAGGAAGGTCCGCCGATCGATACCACTGCGTCGTAGCTGTTGCATGGGGCCTCCGAAGGATGGGGGGCGGCGGGGTCGAACCGCCGCGTGCGGCGACGGATAGCACGCGGCGATGACGCGCCGGTGAAGCCGCCGCAAACATAGCCCATGCACGCAGCGCTGCCGCGGCTCCTGCGCCGTACCGGCGATATGCACGCATGTATCGGATTCGGAAAGCGGAACGGTTAAACTCGGAGTAAACCGCCGCGCACCGCCACGAGTCCCCTCATGTACCCGCGTCTGCTGCCTTCCCTAGTCGTACTCGCTGCTTCCGTGTTCTGTGCCTCCGGCGCCCGCGCCGACGACCGTGAGGTGGTGCAGCGCGAATTCGATCGCCTGAGTGCCCTCAACGCCCCCGAACCGGCCACCCCCGGCGCCTGGAAGCCGCATTCCGGCCCCAGGGCCGCGCAGCAGTTGTACGAGCGCCTGAACGAGATGGGCTATGCGCCGGCCGGCGCCGACGATGCGTCGGTCGCCGCCGCGCTGCGCACCTTCCAGCGCGCGCACGGCCTCGCCGAGAGCGGCGTGCTCAACGCCGCGACGCGCGCGCAACTCGTGCGCGACCGCGCCTCGCGCCTCGCGCGGCTGCGCCAGCGCCTCGACGCCGACGCCGCGCGGCCGGTCGACTGGAGCGCCGAGCGCCTGGTGGTGGTGAACGTGCCGGCCTACGAACTGCGCGCCTTCGACCTCGGCCAGGTGTTCCTGCAGTCACCGGTGGTGGTCGGCCGGCCCACGCGGCCGACCCCCGAGATGGCCGTGAACATGCGCGCGATCAAGTACAACCCCACCTGGACGCCGCCGCCGACGATCCTCAAGGAGGACCTGATCCCGCTGCTCGGCCGCGACCCCGGCGCGATCGGCCGGCGCGGCCTGGTGGTGCTCGACAGCCGCGGCCGCCAGATCGACCCCGCCGGGCTCGGCGCGATGAGCCCGCGCGGCTTCCACGCCGCCGGCTACAAGCTGTACCAGCCGGCCGGCGAGCGCAACGCGCTGGGCCGGCTCAAGTTCGAGATCACCAGCACCGACAGCGTCTACCTGCACGACACCAACCACCGCAACGACTTCGGCAAGCCGGTGCGGGCGCTGTCCTCGGGCTGCGTGCGCGTGCAGCGCTACCTGCCGCTCGCCGCGTGGCTGATGCAGCGCGACGAAGCCGCGATCGAGGAGCGCATCCGCCGCGGCCGCACCGTGGTCGAGCCTGCGCCGCAGATCCCGGTGTACCTGGTGTACTGGCTCGCCGACGTGCGCGAGGGGCACGTGGTCTACTACCCCGACATCTACGGCCGGCTCGATCGCGCCGAGCCGCCGCCGGCCGCGCCGCCGCGTCCGGCCGAACCGGGCGTCGTGGCGACGCAGGTCGCGAGCACCGCCGAGCCGCCGCCGGCGGGCGCGGTCGAACGTCCGGCCTTCGGCGGCACGGCGGTGCGCAGCGCGCTCGACTGGAGCGGCGTGCCGCCGGCCGCCGGCCTGCCGCAACTGCACTGAGCCGCCGTCCACCCCCGCCGCAGGAGCCCGCGATGAGCCTCGACGTCACTGCGCTGGTCCGTTTCGAAGGCGCCGCCACGCCGGCCGAGCATTCCACGGTCGCCGCCGAGCGGCGCGTGCGCGGCAGCGGTGCACAGGCGGTGTGGAACCACTACGCCGACGCCTCCGGGCAGTTCTTCGCCGGCGTCTGGCAGGGCGAGGTCGGCGCCTGGCGCGTGCACTACACCGAGCACGAGTTCTGCCACCTGCTCGAAGGCCGCGTGGCGCTGCACGACGAGGCCGGCGGCAGCGCGACCTTCGCCGCCGGCGACAGCTTCGTGATCCCGGCGGGCTTCAGCGGCACCTGGGAGGTGCTCGAACCGGCCCGCAAGCTCTACGCGATCTTCGAGCCGAAGGCAGGCTGAGGGCATCGAACTTTTCCGCCGCCGCGGCGTCTCATCATACGAGTGCAATTGCTGCGCTTGCCTGTCCCCTCTCCCTGGGCAGGCTCGACCCGGCCCCCTGCCGGGCCAGTTAACCCCGGAGCCCCCCCTTCCGGGGTTTTTTTATGCCCGCGGCAGCCGGTCGCTTGAAATGATGCGCCGCCGCACCCACAACTGCAGTCTGCGCGCGCCGTCCCCGGGCCGCTGCCATCGAGCCGGCGGCGCGCTTTCCGGCCCATTGGGCAGACGCGAGAGGCACCCCCCGCAATGGAACAGTTCCACGGCACCACGATCCTCGGCGTGCGGCGCGACGGCAAGGTCGTGATCGGCGGCGACGGCCAGGTCACGCTCGGCAACACGGTGATGAAGGGCAACGCGCGCAAGGTGCGCCGGCTCTACCAGAACAAGGTCATCGTCGGCTTCGCCGGCGGTACCGCTGACGCCTTCACGCTGTTCGAGCGCTTCGAGACCAAGCTCGAAAAGCACGGCGGCAACCTCACCCGCGCGGCGGTCGAACTGGCCAAGGACTGGCGCACCGACCGCCTGCTGCGCCGGCTCGAAGCACTGCTGATCGTCGCCGACGCGCAATCGATGCTGATCATCTCCGGCAACGGCGACGTCATCGAGCCCGAACGCGACGTCGTCGCGATCGGCTCCGGCGGCGCCTACGCGCAGGCCGCGGCCTGGGCCCTGCTCGACCACTCCACGCTGGATGCCCGCGCGATCGTCGAGAAGTCGCTGGCGATCGCCGCCGACATCTGCATCTACACGAATTCGAACCTGACCATCGAGGAGCTGTGAGGCTCGGCCCCTCCCCGGATACCGCCACGATGACCGAAATGACCCCCCGCGAAATCGTTCAGGAACTCGACCGCCACATCGTCGGGCAGGACGCCGCCAAGCGCGCCGTCGCCATCGCCCTGCGCAACCGCTGGCGGCGCATGCAGGTCGACCCCGCGCTGCGCGGCGAGATCACGCCCAAGAACATCCTGATGATCGGCCCGACCGGCGTCGGCAAGACCGAGATCGCGCGCCGCCTCGCGGCGCTCGCCAAGGCGCCGTTCATCAAGGTGGAGGCGACCAAGTTCACCGAGGTCGGCTACGTCGGCCGCGACGTCGAGACCATCGTCCGCGACCTCGTCGACAACGCGATGAAGATGGCGCGCGAGGGCGAGCTGCACAAGGTGCGTGCGCGCGCCGAGGAGGCCGCGCTCGACCGCGTGCTCGACGCGCTGATCCCGCGCCCGCGCCCGATCGGCTTCGGCAACGAGCCGGCGGCGCCCGACACCTCGGTGGCGCGCCAGAAGATGCGCGAGAAGGTGCTGCGCGGCGAGCTCGACGACAAGGAGATCGAGATCGAACTGTCGGCGCAGCCGCCCGGCGTCGAGATCATGGCGCCGCCCGGCATGGAGGAGATGACCAGCCAGCTGCAGGGGCTGTTCGCCAACCTCGCCCAGGGCCGCACCAAGTCGCGCCGGATGAAGATCGTCGATGCGCTCAAGGTGCTGCGCGAGGAGGAGGCCGCGCGCCTGGTCAACCCCGAGGACCTCAAGCAGAAGGCGCTGGAGGCGGTCGAGCAGAACGGCATCGTCTTCATCGACGAGATCGACAAGGTCTGCCGGCGCGGCGAGTACAGCGGCGCCGACGTCTCCCGCGAGGGCGTGCAGCGCGACCTGCTGCCGCTGGTCGAGGGCTGCACCGTCAGCACCAAGCACGGCACGGTGAAGACCGACCACATCCTGTTCATCGCCTCGGGCGCCTTCCACCTGGCCAAGCCC
This sequence comes from Plasticicumulans lactativorans, assembly GCF_004341245.1. Taxonomy (GTDB): domain Bacteria; phylum Pseudomonadota; class Gammaproteobacteria; order Competibacterales; family Competibacteraceae; genus Plasticicumulans_A; species Plasticicumulans_A lactativorans. The sequence goes on from NZ_SLWY01000009.1 coordinate 34,231, forward strand.
TCGGACCTGATCCCCGAACTGCAGGGGCGGCTGCCGATCCGCGTCGAGCTCGATGCGCTGACCAGCGAGGACTTCGTGCGCATCCTCACCGAGCCGCACGCGGCGCTGACCCAGCAGTACGCCGCGCTGCTCGCCACCGAGGGCGTCAGCCTCAGCTTCGCCGCCGACGGCGTGCGCCGCCTCGCCGAGATCGCCTTCCAGGTCAACGAGCGCACCGAGAACATCGGCGCGCGGCGCCTGCACACGGTGCTCGAACGGCTGCTGGAGGTGATCTCCTTCGAAGCCGCCGACCGCTCCGGCAGCGTGCTGACGATCGACGCCGCCTACGTCGACGCCCAGCTCGGCAGCCTGGTGCAGGACGAGGACCTCAGCCGCTTCATCCTCTGAGCCGCGGCGCGCGGCGCAGAGCCTCAAGCGAGGGCCACCGGCCCTCCCCGCAGGCTGTGGCGCCGCGCGCGGCGCCGGTGCGGTCTACGCTGCGAGGGGGGCGACCGGGAGGCCGGTCGACGCTCCTGAGCTGCGAGGGTTCCGCCGTGCATCTCCGACCGCTGCTGCACCTGCTCGAACAGCACGCCGAGGCGCTCGTCGGCGCGTGGCGCGAGGCCGTCGGGCGCAGTCCGCAGACCGGCTGCCTGCACCCCGCGGCGGCCGGGGCGCTGGCGCAACGGCTGGGGGCGGTGTACGCGCAGCTCGCCGACGAGCTCGGGCGCGGCGCCGACCCCGCGTGCGCGGCGGCCTGGTGGGCGCTCGGCGCGGCGCAGCGGCGTGCCGGGGTGCCGGTGGCGACGCTGGTGCATGCGCTGACGCTCGCCCGCGCCCTGCTGGTCCGCTGGGTGCGTCGCAACGACCTGGTCGACACCGTGTTCGAGGCCGACGAGCGTGACGAGGCGATCGGACTGATCGACGGCTACTTCGACGCCGCGCTGTACCGCGCGGTCAGCGGCTGGGAAGAGGGGGCGGCCGCATGAGCGACGCCCCCGACGCCGCCGCGCTGTTCGAAGGCTACGACGGCCTGCCGCTCGCCGCGGACGCCCGCGAGGCGCTGCGCTACGCGGCGTGGGTCGGTGCGCTCGGCGGCCTCGACGCCCACGTGCACTTCACCGCGCTGCTGCTCGGCCTCGCCTTCGCGCGCACGCCGCTCGGCGTGTCGCTCGAACGCTACCTGGAGCGCTGCAAGCCGGGCCTGCCGGCGCTGTTCGAGCGCCTGCGCCTCGCCGGCGGGCGCGCCGGCGAGGTGGAGAAGGCCTACGACAGCGGCGCCTGGCCGCCCGGCGGCAAGGCGCCGTACTCGGCCTCGGCGCAGGCGGTGCTCGCCGCCGCCGCGCAGGCCGCGCGCGAGGACGACCACCCGGTGATCGGCGCGTGGCAACTGCTGCGCGCCTTCGCGCTGCCGCACGCCGGGCACGAGCGCGACCTGCTCGCCTGGGGCATCGACCGCGAGGAACTGCTCGCGCTGCTGCGCGCAGCGCCCGCCGCCGCCCCGGCGGCGGGCACCGGAGTGCCCGAAGGCGGAGAGGACGCGCCCGCCTACGTGCACTCCGGTGCCGACATCGAGTCGGTGTTGCGCGCGCCCGACCTGCCGTCGGCCCCGGCCGGGCCGCTCGGTGCGCGCTGGAGCGACGAGGCGCGCCACGTGCTGCGCGCGACGCTGGCGCTCGCGCTGCCGCGCGAGTCGCCGCGACTCGCCGCCACCAAGCGGGCCGACGCGGCCACTGCGCCGACGGCCACCCCGGCGGCCACGCCGGTGATGGCGCTGCTGTGCCTGGCCGAATCGGGCTTCGCCGCGCCGCCCTTCGCCTTCGGCGCGGCCTTGCGCGAGGAGCTCGCGCGGCGCCCGCGCTACGCCGCGGAACTCGACCAGCTGCGGCTGCGCGCCGCGGCGTACGCGCCGCCGGCGTTCCCGTCGCCGCCGTTTACCGCCGGCGAGACGCTGCCGGGCGCCGACGCCGAGCTGCAGGCGGTGCTCGCGCGCGCGGTCGAGCTCGCCGCCGCGGCGCCGCACGCCGATGGCACGGTCGGCCCCGAACACCTGGCGATCGCGCTGGCGACGGCGCCCGGCTTCGCCGCGCTCGCCGAACGGCTGGAACTGCGCCCGGCGGAGTTCCGCAAGCGCCTGTACCGCCTGCTGCGGCGCGCGCCGCGGCCGCTCGCACGCGAGCGCCTCGCCGCCTGGCTGCTCGACGAGCGCCCGGCGGCGCCGGTGCGCTACTGCGCCGACCGCGTCGACCACGTCAGCGCCGACGACGACCGCCTCGACGTGCTGCGCTTCGCGCGTGCCTTCGCCGCCACCGCCGCGGCGCGCGCGGTCGAGCCACCGCTGTCGATCGCGGTGTTCGGCGACTGGGGTTCGGGCAAGAGCACCTTCATGCACCTGCTCGAAGGCGAGCTCGCCGCCTTCGCCGCGCGCGGTCGCGGCGGCGAGCTCGCCTACTGCGGCCACGTCGTGCCGGTGTGGTTCAACGCCTGGCACTACGCCGACGCCAACCTGTGGGCGAGCCTGGTGTTCACGCTGTTCGAGGAGCTCGACCACCACGTCGGCGGCCGCCAGGCCGATGCCGACGCGGCGACGCGCGCCGACTTCGGCCGGCTGCTGCAGACCTTCGAGGTCGCCGGCGTACTGCAGGCCGAGGCCGAGGTGGCGCAGGCGCTGGCGGCGGCGCGCGTCGACTCGGCCCAGGCCGGGCTCGCCGAGGCCGAGCGGACCGCCCGCGCGCGCGCGCAGGCGTTCGAGCAGCTGGCGCGCGACGGCGCCGTCGTCGCCTTCCGCCAGGCACTCGGCGGCAGCGACGACGTCGCGCGCGTGGCCGCGGCGGCCGATGCGCTCGGCCTCGGCGGGCTGGCGCAGGCGGTGCGCAGCGGGCAGGCGACGCACGCCGAGGTGCAGGTGCTGCTCGACGAGGCGCGTGCCGCGCAGTTGCGCGCGCGCGGCGCGCTCGACTGGCTGCTGCGCGCGCCGCTGCGCGCACGCGAATGGGCGCTGCTGGTCCTCGGCGTGCTGGCGCTCGGGGCCGGCGGCTACGGGCTCTACCGCGTGCTCGCCTTCGATCCGACGCTCGCGCGCTTCACCACGGCCTTCGGCGAGGTCGCCGCGGCGCTGGTGCTCGGCGTCGGCTGGGCGCGCGACAAGCTGGCGACGGTCGGGCGCGCGCTCGATGCGCTCGACGGCCTGCGCCAGCAGGTTGCCGCGCGCATCGAACAGCGCGTGCGCAGCGATGCCGCGGTGCAGGCCGCGCAGTGCGAGCTCGACGCCGCGCGGCTCGCCGTCGAGGCCGCGCGCGCACGCGTCGCCGAGGCCGAAGCCGAGCGCCAGCGCGCCGCGCAGGCGCTGAAGGCGGGGCTGCGCGCGGTGCGCCTGGCGCAGTTCATCCAGCAGCGGCTCGATGCGCAGGACTACGAGAAGCAGCTCGGGCTGATCTCGACCATCCGCCGCGACCTGACCCTGCTCGGCGCCTTCCTCAACCCGCCCGGGGCCCGGGCCAGCGCCGAGGAGCAGAACGCGCGCGCGCGGCTGCAGGCGGCCGGCATCGCGGTCGAGTCGCGGCCGGTCGACCGCATCGTGCTGTTCATCGACGACCTCGACCGCTGCCCGCCGGAGCGCGTGGTGCAGGTGCTCGAAGCCATCCACCTGCTGCTCGCGCTGCCGCTGTTCGTGGTCGTCGTCGGCGTGGACATGCGCTGGGTGGTCAACGCGCTGCACCAGCGCTTCGCCGACCAGCTCGACAGCAGCGGCGACGGCGGCAGCGAGCGGGCGAGCGCGCTCGACTACCTGGAGAAGATCTTCCAGCTCGCCTTCTGGCTGCCGCCGCTGGATGCCGGTGGCGGCGAGGAGATGCTCGACGGCCTGCTGCGGCCGTGGAGCGCGCCGGCGGCGGGCGATGCCGCCGTGCCCGCCGCGGCCGCGCCACCGGGCGTGGCGGCCGGGGCGCCGGCGGCGGCCATCACCACGGACGGCACCGCGACCGCGCCGTCCGCCGCAGCGGACGCGGCGGGGGCAGCCGGCGCCGGCGCTACGCCGTCCGGTGGCGCGGCGACGCCGGCAGCGGCGGCCGACGGGGCGACGGTGGTCACCGACCTGTCGGCCGCGGAGGAGGGCTTCATGCGCCTGCTCGCGCAGTGCGGCGCGCTGGGGCGCTCGCCGCGGCGGCTCAAGCGCTTCGTCAACACCTACCGGGTGCTGCGCGCGGCGGTGCGCGAGGACGAGCGCGAGCGCTTCTTCGGCGAACTGCCGGGGGCCGGGCACCGCCAGGCGCTGTGCCTGCTCGCCGCGAACATCGGCGCGCCGCAGTCCGCCGACGCGCTGTTCCACCTGCTGCGCGCGGGTTCGGCGGGCCTCGCCGAGGCGGTCGACGCGCTCGGCCCCGAGGCGCCCGCGGTGCTCGACCGCATCGCCTCGGCCTGGGCCGGCGGCGGCGCCACGCCGGTGCCGGCCTACCCGTGGCCGGAGATGGTCGAGCGCATCGCGCGCTTCGGCTTCCGCAGCGGCACCTGAGCCGCGCCCGCGGCTCAGCTCCAGGCGTCGAGGACGGCGTTGCGCACCGCCGCCACCGCGAGTGACAGGCGGTTTTCCGGCGGCGCGACCCAGCAGATCCAGGTGTGGCCGCGCCAGCCGTCCCAGATCGCCAGCTCGCCGTTGCGCTGTGCCTGCAGGGCCTGGTCGAGGCGGACGATGCCGAGGCCGAGGCCGCTGGCGACCATGCTGCGCACCCCGCCTTCGGTGTCGGCGATCGCCCCCGGCTGGTAGGGGCGACCGGCGGCGGCGAACAGGGCGTCGAGCTGGCTGCGCAGCACGCAGGTGGGCGGCGTGCCGACCCATGGCAGGCGCGTCAGCGCATCCAGCGTCGGGTCGGGGTAGGCCGTGGCGAGCGCCGGCGGCAGCGCGACGACGGTGTCGAGCGCGCCCAGGCGGACGATCTCCAGGCCGTCGACGGCCGCCGCGTCGGTCATGATGTAGGCGCAGTCGAGGCTGCCCTGCTGCACTGCCTGCAGCGTCGCCGCCGACAGCCCCTGCTGCATCTGCAGCGTGACCTGCGGATGCCGCTCGGCGAGCCTGACGAAGACCTCGCCGAGGCGCAGCGCCACCGGGTCGCTGACCGTGCCGAAGCGCACGACGCCCTGCGCCGCGCCGCGGATCTGCGCGGCGGTCGAGCGCAGGCGCGTGGCCGAGGCCAGCGTGCGCTGCGCCTCCTCGAGCAGGCGCGTGCCGGCCTCCGTCAGCACCATGCCGCGGGCGCTGCGGCTGAAGAGCTTGACCCCGAGTTCGTCCTCGAGCGCCTTGATCTGGGCGCTGGCCGCCGGCGGGCTGGTGAACACGCGCTCGGCGGCGCGCGTCAGGCTGTGCTCCTCGGCGACGGCGACGAAGGTCTTGAGTTGATAGAGTTCCATGGCCGCCAGTGTGCGACGGCAGCCGCACGCTGTCAGTTCGGAAAAACCGAGCGCCCGCTCCAAAGATACGAATGGTCCGCCGACCCGCCGGCGACGACGATTGCACCATCGTCATCCCGCTGGAGGGTCACGCCATGCCCGCACCGTCCCGCCCGCTCGGCATCGCCGCGCTGCTCGTCGCCACCTCGGCCTGGGGCAGCCTGTTCCTGGTCAGCAAGGACCTGCTCGCCCACCTCGACCCGGCGTGGTTCACGCTGCTGCGCTACACCATCGCCACGCTCACGTTCGCCCTGCTGCTGGCGCGCCGCGGCGCGCTGCCCTGGGCCCGGCTGCGGGCGCACCTGCGGCCGCTCGCGCTGTACGGTTTCGTCGGCTACGGCGTCTTCAGCATGCTGCTGCTCCACGGCCTGCGCCACACGCTGCCCGCGCACGGCGCGGTGATCATGGCGACGATGCCGCTCACCACCCAGCTGCTGCGCTGGCGGATCGACGGCATCCGCCCGTCGCGCACGCTGCTGCTGAGCGCGCTGCTGGCGCTGTGCGGCGTGGCGGTCGTCGCCGGGCTGTTCGCCGGTGCCGCCGGGGGCGGGCTGGCGACGCTCGCGGGGGACCTGACGATCCTCGCCGGCACGCTGGGCTGGGTCTGGTACACGCGCGGCAGCGCGGCGCTGCCGGCGTTCGACGCGCTCGAATACACCACGCTGACCGCGCTCGCGGCATGGCCGCTGCTGTTGCTCGCGACGCTGCTGGGCACCGCGGCGGGCATCGCCGGCGCGCCGACGACGGCCACCCTCGGCGCGGCCTGGCCGGCGCTGCTGTACATCGGGCTGGTGCCGACGGTGATCGCGATCGTGAGCTTCAACGTCGGCGTGCGCGCGCTCGGGGCGGTGACGGGCACCGCGTTCATCAACGTCGTGCCGCTGTCGGCGCTGGCGATGAGCGTGGCGCGCGGCGCGACGCCGGCGCCGCACGAACTGCTCGGCACGGCGATCGTGATCGGCGCGCTGCTGCTGCACACCGCGCTGCAGTTGCGCCGCCCGCCGGCGGTCGTGCCGCTCGCGCCGGCGTCGCGTTCCTGCCCGGCCTGAGCGGGCGCCGCGGCGGCCGTTCAGATGCCCCAGTGCAGCCCTGCCAGCACCAGCGCGGCGAGGAACACGGTTTCGGCGACCAGCGCGGCGATCGGCCGCCAGCCGACCAGCGCCAGGCGCTTCAGCGAGGTCCTGATGCCGAGCGCCGCGATCGCCGCGACCAGGCAGGCGCGCGACAGCTCGCCGAGCCCGCCGGCGATGCGCGCCGGGATCAGCCCCAGGCTGTTGACGACGACCAGCGCGACGAAGGCGAGCAGGAAGCCGGGCAGCAGCGGCGCCCGGTGCCCGCCGCCGGCGTGCCGCTGCCGGAACAGCCAGCTCACGCCGACCACCACCGGCACCAGCAGCGACACCCGCAGCAGCTTGACCACGGTGGCGATGTCGCCGGTCTCCGGCGCGAGCAGGTAGCCCGCGCCGACCACCTGGGCGACGTCGTGGATGGTGCCGCCGAGGAAGATGCCGGCCTCGACGTGGCCGAGGTCGAAGGCGCGCGTGACCATCGGGTAGATGATCATCGCCAGCGTCGACAGCGTGGTCACGCCGACCACGGTCAGCAGCGTGTCGCGCTCGCTGTCCGCGTGGCGCGGCAGCACCGCCGCGATCGCCAGCGCCGCCGACGCGCCGCAGATCGCCACGGCGCCGCCGGTGAGCAGGCCGAGTTCGCGGCGCAGGCCGAGCAGCCGCGCCACCAGCCAGCCGACGGCGAGGGTCGCGAGCACCGAGGCGACCGTCATCAGCAGGGTGCCGGCGCCGAGCGAGCCGATCTGGCCCAGCGTGATGCGCGCGCCGAGCAGGGCGACGCCGAAGCGCAGCACGCTGCGCGAGGCGAACTCCACGCCGGCGACGCAGCGCCCCTCCTCCGACAGGAAGTGGAAGGCCATGCCGAGCAGCAGCGCGTAGAGCAGCGTCGGCCCGCCGTAGTGATCGGCGATGAAGGCCGCGGCCATGCCGATGGTGCCGCTGGCCAGCAGCCCGGGGACGAGCGCGGCAGGGCGCCCGAGCAGCGGGGCCAGCGGGGAGGGGGCCGGGGTGGCCGGGGTCTGCGTCGGTTGCGTCATCGCCGTCGTCCGGGGGGCTGGCGCTGCGGGGAAGCGACAGAAACCACAAACGCCGGGGTGTGCGCCAGTACCCATCGGCGCACGCCGGCCGGACCCATGGCGGCGGCGTCCGCCGCGGAGGGTCGGGGCGATGCCGCGCCCGCCGGCGCCTGCTCCGGGCCGGGACGCCCCGGGGCCTCGCACGGGCGGCGTGCTGCGGCGCGGCTTTCCGCCCGCGGGCGGCTGTGCCTACACTGGCGCCGCTCGACGGGGTGCCCTGCGAGGGGGCCGAGAGGCGCACGCGCCAACCCGCTGAACCTGATCCGGGTCGTGCCGGCGTAGGGATCGACCGCTCGCGGCGCCGGCTGCACGAAGGAAACCGCCATGCGTCGTCTGCTCACTTGCCTCGCCCTGCTGCTGTGCGCCTGCGTCGCGCGCGCCGAGCCACCGGTGCTCACCGTGTACACCTACGGCTCGTTCGTCTCCGACTGGGGACCGGGGCCGGCGATCCGCCGCGCCTTCGAGGCCGATTGCGGCTGCCGCGTCGAGTACGTCGCGGTCGACGACGGCGTGGCGCTGCTGTCGCGGCTGCGCCTGGAGGGCGCGCGCAGCAAGGCCGACGTGGTGCTCGGGCTCGACGCGAGCCTGCTCGCCCCGGCGCGCGACAGCGGGCTGTTCGCGCCGCACCGCCAGGACCTCACGCACCTGCGCCTGCCGATCGCCTGGACCGACGACACCTTCCTGCCGTTCGACTACGGCTGGTTCGCCTTCGTCTACGACCGCACCCGGCTCGCCAACCCGCCGACCAGCCTGCACGAGCTGGTCGATGGCGACTGGCAGCTGCTGATCGAGGACCCGCGCAGCAGCACGCCGGGGCTCGGCCTGCTGCTGTGGCTGCGGCAGGTCTACGGCGACGCCGCGCCGCAGGCCTGGGCCAAGCTCAAGCCACGCATCGTCACCGTCACCCGCGGCTGGTCGGAGGCCTACGGCCTGTTCCTCAAGGGCGAGGCGCCGCTGGTGCTGTCCTACACCACCTCGCCGGCCTACCACCTGATCGCCGAGGGCAAGGACCAGTACGCCGCGGCGCTGTTCCGCGAGGGCCATTACCTGCAGGTGGAGCTCGCCGCGCGCCTCGCCGCGGCGCCGCAGCCGGCGCTGGCCGAGCGCTTCCTCGCCTTCGTGCTGACCCCCGGCTTCCAGGCCGCGATCCCCACCGGCAACTGGATGTACCCGGTGATCGAGCTGCCCGACGGCCTGCCGGCGGGCTTCGCCGCGCAGCCGCAGCCGCTGCAGTCCCTGCTCTACGCCCCCGACGCGCTCGCCGCCGGGCGCCGCGCCTGGCTCGACGAGTGGCTGGAGGTGCTCGGCCGATGAGCCTGCGCCTCGCCGCCGGCACGGGCGCGGCGGCGGTGGTGCTGCTGCCCTGCGGCGGCGCGCTGCTGGCGCTGCTCGGCGCCGGCGACGGCGCGCTGGGGGCGCTCGCCGAGCCGCGGCTGCTGCGCATCGCCGGCTTCACGCTGGGGCAGGCGGCGCTGTCGACGCTGCTCGCGGTGGGCTTGGCGCTGCCGGTGGCACGGGCGCTGGCGCGGCGCGCGGCGTTCCCGGGGCGGGCGGCGCTGCTCGCGCTGTTCGGCCTGCCGCTGGTGATGCCGACGATCATCGCGGTGTTCGGGCTGATCGAGGTGTACGGGCGCGCGGGCTGGGTGGCGCGGCTCGCCGCCGCCGCCGGCCGGCCCGGCTTCGGCTTTCCCTACGGCCTCGCCGGCATCCTGCTCGGCCACGTGTTCTTCAACCTGCCGCTCGCGGTGCGCCTGCTGCTGCCGCAGTGGCAGGCGGTGCCGGGCGAGGTCTGGCGCCTCGCCGCGCAGCTCGGCATGGGCCCGGGCGCGGTGTGGCGGCTGATCGAGTGGCCGCTGCTGGCGCGCGCGCTGCCGGGCGTGGCGCTGCTGGTGTTCGTGCTCTGCTGCACCAGCTTCGCGGTGGTGCTGGCGCTCGGCGGCGGGCCGGCGGCGGCGACGCTGGAGGTGGCGATCTACCAGGCGCTGCGCTTCGACTTCGAGCCGGCGCGGGCGGCGGCGCTCGCGCTCGCGCAGCTCGCACTGTGCCTGGGGCTCGCGGCGCTCGCCGCGCGTGCCGGGCGCCCGCTCGCGCTCGGCGGCGGCGAGCTGCGCGCCTACCCGCGCCCGGACGCCGCCGGGCGCCTCGCCGCTGCGCTCGACGGCATCTGCATCGCCGCCGCGGCGCTGTTCGTCGGCCTGCCGGTGGCGGCGCTCGCCGCCGCGGCGCTGCGCGTGCCGGCCGAACTGCTCGCCGATGCGCGGCTGTGGCGCGCCGCCGGCCTGAGCCTCGCGCTCGCGCTCGGCGCCGGCCTCGCCGCGCTGCTGCTCGGCTGGAGCCTGCTGCTCGCCGCGCGCGACCTGCGCCTGCGGCGCGGGCGGCCGCGCGTGGCGGCGGCGTTCGAGGGCGTCGGCCTCGCCGGGCTGGCGACACCGCCGCTGGTGCTCGGCACCGGGCTGTTCATGTGGCTCGCGCCGCACGTCGACGTGTTCGTGGTGGCGCCCGCGCTGCTGCCGCTGCTCGGCGCGCTGCTCGGCCTGCCCTACGTGCTGCGCGTGCTCGGCCCGCCCTGCGAGCGCGTGGCGGCGCACTACGACCGCCTCTGCGCGAGCCTCGGTGTCACCGGCTGGCAGCGCGCGCGGCTGGTCGAGTGGCCGCTGCTGCGGCGCCCGGTGGCGCAGGCGCTGGCGCTCGCCTGCGCGCTCGCCGCCGGCGACCTCGGCGCGGTCGCGCTGTTCGGCTCGCCGGCGACGACCACGCTGCCGCTGCTCCTGTACCAGCAGCTCGGCGCCTACCGCATGGACGCCGCCGCGCTCAGCGCGGCGCTGCTGCTGGCGCTGTGCCTCGCGCTCTACCACGGCATCGAGCGCGTGCTGGGAGGCGGCGATGCGCGTTGAGCTGGAGGCGCTGCGCTTTCGCTACGCGGCGCTGGAGATGTGCTTCGACCTCTCGGTGGCCACGGGCGAGTGCCTGGCGCTGCTCGGGCCGAGCGGCGCCGGCAAGAGCACGCTGCTCGGTCTGATCGCCGGCTTCGAGCGCGCGCTGTCGGGGTGCGTGCGCTTCGACGGCGTCGACGTCACGCAGGTGCCGCCGGCGCTGCGCCCGGTCAGCACGGTGTTCCAGGAGCACAACCTGTTCCCGCACCTGAGCGTCGCCGACAACGTCGGCCTGGGGCTGCACCCGGGGCTGCGGCTGGACCGCGCGCAGCACGCCGAGGTGGCGGCGGCGCTGGCGCGTGTCGGCCTCGACGGTCTCGGCGCGCGGCTGCCGGCGCAGCTCTCCGGCGGGCAGCGCTCGCGCGTCGCGCTCGCCCGCGTGCTGGTGCGCCGTCGTCCGCTGCTGCTGCTCGACGAGGCCTTCGCCGCGCTCGGTCCGGCGCTGCGCAACGAGATGCTCGACCTCGTCGACGCGCTGCGCCGCGACCGCGGGCTGACGGTGCTGATGGTCAGCCACCACCCGGACGACGCCCTGCGCATCGCCGCCCGCACCGCCTTCGTCCATGCCGGCCACGTGCTGCAGGTCGGCGCGACCGCCGCCGTGCTCGGCGCTGCCGCCTGCCCGCCGCTGCGCGCCTACCTCGGTACGGTGGAGGGTACCGCCACCGGCTAGGCCGGCCGCGTGCGCCGCGCCTACAATCGGCGCGCGGCACTTTCCGGGAGACGGAGCATGAGCACAGTCAGGCGCAAGGCGTACTTCGTGTCGGACCGCACCGGCATCACCGCCGAGGCGCTGGGGCACAGCCTGCTGACGCAGTTCGAGGCGGTGCCGTTCGAGAAGGAGGCGGTGCGCTTCGTCGACACGCCGGAGCGCGCCGAGGCGCTGCGCGAGCGCATCAACCGCGCCGCCGAGGAGACCGGGCTGCGGCCGCTGGTGTTCAGCACGCTGATCCAGCCGGAGACGCGCGACGTGGTGCGCGCGGCGAACTGCCTGTTCATCGACTTCTTCGATGCGCTGATCCCCGGCATCGAGGCCGAGCTGGGGGTGCGCTCCTCGCACGCGACCGGCCGCTCGCACGGCCTCACCGACATCGAGGAGTACTCGATGCGCATCGACGCGGTGAACTTCTCGCTGAGCCACGACGACGGCAGCACGGTGAGCCACCTGAACGAGGCCGACGTCATCCTGGTCGGCATCTCGCGCACCGGCAAGACGCCGACCTGCCTGTACCTGTCGCTGCACTACGGCATCCGTGCGGCGAACTTCCCGATGACCGAGGACGACCTCGAGCACATGAAGCTGCCGAGGAGCCTCGAACCGCACCAGGGCAAGCTGTTCGGGCTGACCACCGATCCGCAGCGCCTGGCGCAGATCCGCCAGGAGCGCATGCCGAACAGCAAGTACGCCTCGCTCGAACAGTGCGACTACGAGACGCGCCAGGCCGAGGCGCTGTTCCGCAAGCGTGGCATTCCCTATCTGCGCACGACGATGAAGTCGGTCGAGGAGATCGCCACCACGATCATCGACATGGCCGGACTGGAGCGGCGCAAGCTCAAGCACCAGCGCCCGCACCTGCACACCTGAAGCGTGTGGCGGCTGCGTTCGGTTCCCAATCACCGGCGCATCAGGCACGATAGGCCGCCTCCCCAGCGGGGGGCATACATGACGACAACGACTCGAGGGGGGTCGGCTCGCCGTCTTCAGCAAGGCTCGCCGCGCCTGGCACCGGTGCGCGACGAATCCTGCATGCACTGACCGTTGCAACACCTGCAGTCGCAATCTTTAGGAGCCCAGCCACATGAAGAACCCAGTTCGCGTTGCCATCACCGGCGCCGCCGGCAACATCGGTTACGCCATGGCCTTTCGCATCGCCGCCGGCGACATGCTGGGCCCCGATCAACCGGTGATCCTGCACCTGCTGGAAATCACCCCGGCGCTGCCCGCGCTGCAGGGGGTGGTGATGGAGCTCAACGACTGCGCGTTCCCGTTGCTCGCCGGTGTGGTCGCCACCGACGATCTCAGCGTCGCCTTCAAGGACGTCAACTTCGCGCTGCTGGTCGGCGCCCGCCCGCGTGGCCCCGGCATGGAGCGCAAGGACCTGCTGACCGCCAACGGCGCCATCTTCGGCCCCCAGGGCAAGGCGATCAACGACCACGCCGCGCGCGACGTGCGCGTGCTGGTGGTGGGCAACCCGGCCAACACCAATTCGCTGATCGCCCAGTGCAACGCGCCGGACCTCGATCCGCGGCAGTTCACCGCGATGGTGCGCCTGGACCACAACCGCGCGCTGTCGCAGCTCGCCGAGAAGACCGGCGTGCACTACAACCACATCCGCAAGATGACCATCTGGGGCAACCATTCCAGCACCCAGTATCCGGACATCTCGCAGGCCACCGTCGACGGCAAGCCGGCCGCCTCGCTGGTCGACACCGAGTGGTACCGCAGCACCTTCATCCCCGAGGTGCAGCAGCGCGGCGCGGCGATCATCAAGGCGCGCGGCGCGTCGTCGGCGGCCTCGGCGGCCTCGGCGGCGATCGACCACATGCGTTCGTGGGCGCTCGGCACGCCCGACGGCGACTGGGTGTCGATGGCGATCCCGTCGGACGGCTCGTACGGCATCGCCCCGGGCGTGATGTACGGCTACCCGTGCGTCTGCAAGGGCGGCAAGTACGAGATCGTGCAGGGCCTGCCGGTCGACGAGTTCAGCCGCCAGAAGATGGACGCGACCGACGCCGAGCTGCGCGAGGAGCGCGCGGCGGTGGAGCACCTGCTGGGCTGACCGGCACGGCCGGCATCGTGAACGGAAGGGGCGCTGCGGCGCCCCTTCTGCTTTTCGGGGGTCGGGTAGCGGTCTTCCGTGCACGTCAATCGGTGCCGGTCCCTATCCAGTTGATTGGCATTTCTCATATGACGAATGCGTCATGATTGAGTAGTCTTATTCACGCAGCGCGAAGTCTGATTTCGCGTCACGAAAAAACAGCCGGCCGGACGGCGTGTCGGCGGAGCGGAAAATCGTCGGAGGAGGAGCAGAGATGACGTACGAGTCGTTTCATCGTCGGTCGATCGACGACGCCGAAGGCTTCTGGGCCGAGCAGGCGGAACTGATCCACTGGCACCAGCGCCCGCAGCAGATCCTCGACTACTCCCGGCCGCCGTTGCGCAAGTGGTTCGTCGGCGGCGAAACCAACCTCTGCTACAACGCGGTCGACCGTCATCTCGCGACCCGTGCCGACCAGCCCGCGCTGGTCTACCTCTCGACCGAAACCGGGGAGACCCGCAGCTACTCGTTCGCCGAACTGCACCGCGAGGTCAACCGCGCCGCGGCGATCCTGGCCGCGCTCGGCGTCGGCAAGGGCGACCGCGTCGTCATCTACATGCCGATGATCGCCGAGGCGATCGTCGCGATGCTCGCCTGCGCCCGCCTCGGTGCGGTGCACTCGGTGGTGTTCGGCGGCTTCGCCGCGCACAACCTCGCGGTGCGCATCGACGACGCGCAGCCGAAGCTGCTGATCACCGCCGACGCCGGCATGCGCAACGGCAAGCCGGTGCCGTACAAGCACCTGGTCGACGAGGCCTGCCGCGTCGCCAAACACCCGCCGGCGCACGTGCTGATCGTCGACCGCGGGCTCGATCAGGCCATGCCGCGCACCCCGGGCCGCGATCTCGACTACGCCGCGCTGCGCGCGCAGCACCTCGACGCCGAGGTGCCGGTGACCTGGGTCGAGTCCAACGCGCCGAGCTACATCCTCTACACCTCGGGCACCACCGGCACGCCGAAGGGCGTGCAGCGCGACACCGGCGGCTACTGCGTCGCGCTCGCCGCGTCGATGAAGTACGTCTACGACGCCCGCCCCGGCGAGACCATGTTCACCACCTCCGACATCGGCTGGGTGGTCGGCCACAGCTACATCGTCTACGGCCCGCTGATCCACGGCATGACCACGATCTGCTACGAGGGGCTGCCGACCCGCCCCGACGCCGGCATCTGGTGGAAGATCGTCGAGGAGTACAAGGTCACGACGATGTTCAGTTCGCCCACCGCGGTGCGCGTGCTGAAGAAGCAGGACCCGGAGTACCTGCGCCAGTACGACCTCTCCAGCCTGCGCTACCTGTTCCTCGCCGGCGAGCCGCTCGACGAGCCGACCTCGCGCTGGATCTCCGACGCCCTCGGCGTGCCGGTGGTGGACCACTACTGGCAGACCGAGACCGGCTGGGCGATGTTGACCTACCTGCCGGGCGTCGAGCTCAAGCCCAACCGCTTCGGCTCGCCGGGCTTTCCGAACTACGGCTTCAACATCCGCGTGATCAACGAGGCCACCGGCGCCGACGCCGCGCCGAACGAGAAGGGCGTGCTGGTCGTGGTGCCGCCGCTGCCGCCGGGCTGCCTCTCCACCGTGTGGGGCAACGACGACCGCTTCGTGAAGAGCTACTTCAGCCAGTTCAAGGAGTTGCTGTACACCTCGTCGGACTGGGCGGTGCGCGACGACGACGGCTACTTCTTCATCCTCGGGCGCACCGACGACGTCATCAACGTCGCCGGGCACCGCCTCGGCACCCGCGAGATCGAGGAGGCGGTGCAGGCCCACGCGGCCGTCGCCGAGGTCGCCGTGGTCGGCATCGCCGATCCGCTGAAGGGCCAGGAGGCGGTCGTGTTCGCCACGCTGAAGGACCCGAACCTCGTCGCCGAGGAGGCCGGCCGTGCCCGGCTCGAAAAGGAGGTGCTGGCCAAGGTGGTCGAGCTGCTCGGCCCGGTGGCGCGCCCCAAGCACGCCTACTTCGTCAACGCCCTGCCCAAGACGCGTTCGGGCAAGCTGCTGCGCCGCTCGATCCAGGCGCTCGCGGAGGGCCGTGACCCGGGCGATCTGTCGACGCTCGACGATCCGAATTCACTCGAAGAAGTGCGGCGCGCGGTGGGCTCCACGGGGCACTGACCACCGGCGACTCGCATCGGGGGGGACGCGCCGGCCATGACCGGTGCGCATGAGCGGGACCGCGCCGGATACAGCCGATTCCAACGGCGCGCGAGACCCGCAACCGGGCCGGCCGAAACAGGGGCGGGCGGTTCCGGGGGGTTGCCGGGCGCGGGGGGCGCGCACGGTGGCTGGTGGGGGCCCCCGTCGGAGGCGACGGGGGCCGCCTTTTCCACGGCTCAGCAGGGCGCGCGCCGCGCGTCCGGAGTTTTCGAGGTGCTGCGCATGAGTGACATCAGATCCGCCGGGGCCCGCTTTCGCGCGGCCGTGCAGGCCGAGCGTCCGCTGCAGGTGGTGGGGACGGTCAACGCCTATTTCGCGCGTATGGCCGAGCGCACCGGTTACCGTGCCCTGTACCTGTCGGGCGGGGGCGTCGCCGCGTATTCCTGCGGCATTCCGGATCTCGGCATCACCACGATGGAAGACGTGCTGATCGACGCGCGCCGCATCACCGACGTCACCGACCTGCCGCTGCTGGTCGACATCGACACCGGTTGGGGTGGCGCCTTCAACATCGCCCGCAGCGTGCGCGAGATGATCCGCGCCGGCGTCGCCGCGGTGCACATCGAGGACCAGGTGGCGCAGAAGCGCTGCGGCCACCGGCCGAACAAGGCGATCGTGTCGCAGGCCGAGATGGTCGATCGCATCAAGGCCGCGGTCGATGCCCGCAGCGACCGCGACTTCGTGATCATGGCGCGCACCGACGCGCTCGCCGTCGAGGGCCTGCAGTCGGCGATCGACCGCGCCTGCGCCTGCGTCGAGGCCGGTGCCGACATGATCTTCCCCGAGGCCATCACCGAGCTGGCGATGTACCGGCAGTTCAGCGAGGCGGTACGGGTGCCGGTGCTCGCCAACATCACCGAGTTCGGCGCCACTCCGATGTACACCACCGGGGAGCTGGGCGCGCACGGCGTCGCGCTGGTGCTCTACCCGCTGACGGCGATCCGCGCGGGGGCGAAGGCGGCGCTCAACGCCTACCAGGTGCTGCGCCGTGACGGCACCCAGCAGGCGGTGCTCGACACCCTGCAGACCCGCGCCGAGCTGTACGACTACCTGGGTTATCACGCGTACGAGCAGAAGCTCGATGCGCTGTTCGCGAAGGAGGAACGCTGAGATGAGCGAGATCGTCGAGCCCGTGCTGCCGAAGGCGAAGAAGTCCGTCGCGCTGTCGGGCATCACCGCCGGCAACACCGCGCTGTGCACCGTGGGGCGCAGCGGCAACGACCTGCATTACCGTGGCTACGACATCCTCGACATCGCCGACCGCTGCGAATTCGAGGAGGTCGCCCACCTGCTGATCCACGGCAAGCTGCCGACGGCGAGCGAGCTCAAGGCCTACAAGGCCAAGCTGAAGGCGCTGCGCGGCCTGCCCAACCCGGTCAAGGCGGTGCTGGAGCAGATCCCGGCCGCCGCGCACCCGATGGACGTGATGCGCACCGGCGTGTCGACGCTCGGCTGCGTGCTGCCGGAGAAGGACGACCACAACACCGCCGGCGCGCGCGACATCGCCGACCGCCTGGTGGCCTCGCTCGGCTCGATGCTGCTGTACTGGTACCACTACAGCCACAACGGCAAGCGCATCGAGGTCGAGACCGACGACGACTCCGTCGGCGGCCACTTCCTGCACCTGCTGCACGGCACGGCACCGAGCGCGCTGTGGGTGCGGGCGATGCACACCTCGCTGATTCTCTACGCCGAGCACGAGTTCAACGCGAGCACCTTCACCGGGCGCGTGATCGCCGGCACCGCCTCCGACATCTACTCGTCGATCACCGGTGCGATCGGTGCGCTGCGCGGGCCCAAGCACGGCGGTGCCAACGAGGTCGCTTTCGACATCCAGAGCCGCTACGACAACCCGGACGAGGCCGCCGCCGACATCCGCCGCCGCGTCGAGGCCAAGGAAGTGATCATCGGCTTCGGCCACCCGGTCTACACGATCGCCGATCCGCGCAACAAGGTGATCAAGGAGGTCGCGCGCCGCCTCGCCGCGGACGCCGGCAACTTCAAGCTGTTCAACATCGCCGAGCGCCTCGAAACCGTGATGGACGAGGCGAAGAAGATGTTCGCCAACCTCGACTGGTTCTCGGCGGTGTCCTACCACCTGATGGGGGTGCCGACGGCGATGTTCACGCCGCTGTTCGTGATCGCGCGCACCACCGGCTGGAGCGCCCACGTCATCGAGCAGCGCCAGGACGGCAAGATCATCCGCCCGAGCGCCAACTACGTCGGCCCCGAGGACCAGGTCTTCGTGCCGATCACCGAACGCCGCTGAACGCCCGCACGACCACCGCGAACCACGAGGAAACCGCATGTCTTCCCATGACTTCCGCGACGCCAAGCGCCCCGATTACGACTCGGTGATCCAGGACATCGCCGACTATGTGCTGAACCACCGCATCGACTCGGCGCTGGCGCTCGACACCGCGCGCAACTGCCTGATCGACACGCTCGGCTGCGGCCTCGAAGCGCTGTCCTACCCGGCCTGCACCAAGCTGATGGGCCCGATCGTTCCCGGCACCGTGGTGCCGAACGGCGCCAAGGTGCCGGGCACGCAGTTCCAGCTCGACCCGGTGCAGGCGGCGTTCAACATCGGTGCGATGATCCGCTGGCTCGACTTCAACGACACCTGGCTCGCCGCCGAGTGGGGGCACCCGTCGGACAACCTGGGCGGCATCCTCGCCACCGCCGACTGGCTGTCGCGCAACCGTGTCGCCCAGGGCAAAGCGCCGCTGACGATGCGCGCGGTGCTCGGAGGCATGATCAAGGCGCACGAGATCCAGGGCTGCATCGCGCTGGAGAACAGCTTCAACAAGGTCGGGCTCGACCACGTGCTGCTGGTCAAGCTGGCGTCGGCGGCGGTGTGCTGCGCGCTGATGGGCGGCAACCGCGAGGAGGTGATGGCGGCGATCTCGCAGGCGCTGGTCGACGGCCAGGCGCTGCGCACCTACCGCCACGCCCCCAACGCCGGCAGCCGCAAGAGCTGGGCGGCGGGCGACGCCACCTCGCGCGCGGTGCGGCTGGCGCTGTTCTCGATGAAGGGCGAAATGGGCATCCCCGGCGTGCTGTCGGCGAAGACCTGGGGCTTCTACGACGTGCTGTTCAAGGGCAACCCGTTCAGCTTCCAGCGCCCGTACGGCTCGTACGTGATGGAGAACGTGCTGTTCAAGATCAGCTTCCCGGCCGAGTTCCACAGCCAGACCGGCGTCGAGGCGGCGATGACGCTGCACCGGCAGCTCACCGGGATGGGCCGCAGCGCGGCCGACATCCGCAAGGTGACGATCCGCACCCACGAGGCGTGCATCCGCATCATCGACAAGAAGGGGCCGCTGGCGAACCCCGCCGACCGTGACCACTGCATCCAGTACATGGTCGCCGTGCCGCTGCTGTTCGGCCGCCTGACCGCCGCCGACTACGAGGACAACGTCGCCGCCGATCCGCGCATCGATGCGCTGCGCGAGAAGATCGTCTGCGTCGAGGACCCGCAGTTCACCGCCGACTACCACGACCCCGAGAAGCGTTCGATCGCCAACGCGCTCACCGTCGAACTCGCCGACGGCACGCGGCTGCCCGAGGTCGTCGTCGAGTACCCGATCGGCCACAAGCGCCGGCGCGCCGAGGGCATCCCGCTGCTGGTCGAGAAGTTCAAGGTCAACCTCGCGCGGCGCTTCCCGGCCCGGCAGCAGGCCGCGATCCTCGCCGCCTCGCTGGATCAGGCTACGCTCGAAGCGATGCCGGTCAACGAGTACGTCGACCTCTATGTGATCTGACCGCGCTCCTCCCGTGCGCACGGCCGGCGCGGATTCGCCGGCACGGCGCGCGGCTTAGGGCCGCGACGGTGTGAACCGTCGCGGCCGTTTCCTTTTCGGCCCGCGGCGGGCTCAGCTCGCGGTCGCGACCGGGGGGAAGGCGAGGTGGGCGTTGATCGCCGCCGCCGCCTGCGGGCGCCCGAAGTGGAAGCCCTGCGCATGGGTGCAGCCGAGCGCCACCAGGCGTTCGGCCTGCTGCGGCTGCTCCACCCCTTCGGCGGTGACCCCCAGGCCCAGGCTGTGGGCGAGGCCGATGATCGCCGCGACGATGGCCTCGTCCTGCGGGGTGTTGCCGGCGAGGTCGCGCACGAAGGAGCGGTCGATCTTCAGCGTGTCGACCGCGAAGCGCTTGAGGTAGCCGAGGTTGGAGTAGCCGGTGCCGAAGTCGTCGATGGCGAGGCGCACGCCCAGCGCCTTCAGGCGGTCGATGGTCGTCACCGTGGCCTCGGACTCGCCCATCAGGATGCTCTCGGTCAGCTCGATCTCCAGCCAGATGGGCGCGAGCCCGCTCGCCGCGATCGCCGCGTCCACCCGCTCGACCAGGTCGGCCTGGCGGAACTGCGCCGCCGACATGTTCACCGCCACCGGCACGCGGGGGAAGCCGGTGTCCTGCCACTCGCGGTTCTGCCGGCAGGCCTCGCGGATCACCCAGTCGCCGATCGGCACGATCAGCCCGGTCTCCTCGGCCACCGGCACGAAGCGCCCGGGCGCGACCAGGCCCCAGTCCGGGTGCTGCCAGCGCAGCAGCGCCTCGAAGCCGGTCAGCCCGCCGTCGACCAGGCTCACCTGCGGCTGGTAGTGGAGCACGAACTCGCCGCGCTCGAGCGCCCGCCGCAGGCCGTTCTCGAGCGCGAGGCGCTCGGAGGCGCGGCGGTCGAGGTCGCGGGTGAAGAAGCGGTAGCCGTCGCGCCCCGACTCCTTGGCGAGGTGCATCGCCATGTCGGCGTTGCGCAGCAGCGTCTCGACGTCGGTGCCGTCGTCGGGGAACAGCGCCACGCCGACGCTGCACGAGGGGCGTAGTTCCTCGTGGTCGAGCGTGAGCGGCGTGGCCAGCATCGCGCGCAGCTTCTCGGCGACCAGGCCGGCCTGCTCGGGCGAGCGGATGTCGTTGACCAGCACCACGAATTCGTCGGCGGCGATGCGGCAGACGGTGTCGCCGGCACGCAGCGTCCCGCGCAGGCGGTTGGCGAGCACGCGCAGCAGGCGGTCGCCGGCGGCCCGACCCAGCGAGTCGTTGACCAGCTTGAAGCGGTCGATGTCGATGTAGAGCACCGCGAGCCCGCGGCCGTGGCGGCGCGCCATCGCCAGCGCCTGGCGCAGGCGGTCGTTGAGCAGCGAGCGGTTGGGGAGGTCGGTGAGCGGATCGTGGCTGCTCAGGTAGGCGGCGCGCTCCTCGGCCTGGCGCCGCGCGGTGACGTCGTTCAGCAGCACCAGCAGCCCCGGGCGGCCCTCGAAGACGATCGCGTGGGCGTGGACCTCGAAGGCGAGCGCCCGCCCGCCGGCGACCTCGGGCTGCCACGGCAGCGGCGCCGTCGTGGTCGCCTCCGGGCCGCAGTGGGCGAGGTGTTCGAGCAGCGGGCGCAGCGACGCCGGCGCGCAGAGTTCGTGCAGGGTCGCGGCGAGGAAGGCGTCGCGCGTGCGGCCGAAGGCGTTCACGGCCGCCGTGTTGACCATCAGGAAGGCGAGGCTGGCGGGGTCGAGGACCCACATCGGCGTCGGGTTGGCATCGAACAGCTGGCGGTAGCGCGCCTCGCTCTCGCGCAGCGCCGCCTCGGTGCTGGCGCGGGCGTTCTCGCGCGCCAGGTTCTCCAGCGCGAAACCGATGTCGTCGGCCATCTCGCTGAGCAGCAGCAGCATGTCGCGGTCGAAGAAGCCGACGCTGCCGGCGTAGAGCGTGAACACGGCGACCACCGTGCCGCCCACGTGCACCGGCACCGACGCCGTCGAGCGGATGCGGTGCTCGCGCGCGCGCGCGTGCCAGGGGGCGGTGCGCGGGTCGCCCAGGTAGTCGTCGATCACCACCGTCTCGCCGCTGCGCAGCGCGGTCGCGCTCGGGCCGCGCCCGCGCGGCTGCGTCGGGTCGAGCGGCAGGCGCTCCTGCCCGGCGATGAAGGCCGCTTCCGTGCCCCAGGTGGCGGCGATCTCGATGTGCTCGCCGCGCGCATCGGGCACGCCGATCCACGCCGCCGGCAGCTCGCCCAGCTCCACCGCGAGGCGGCAGATGCGCTCGAACAGCGCGCGCCGGTCGCGCAGCAGCATGATCGCCTGGTTGGATTCGCTCAGCGTCGCGTACAGCCGCGACAGGCGGCGCAGGTGCGCGTTGCGCTCGTCGAGGGTGTCGAACAGCGCGTCGAGCGCCGCGGCGACCGTGGCGATCTCGTCGTCGCCGCCGAGGCGGGTGCGGACCCCGCCATCGCCGTGGGCGCGCCGCTCCAGCGCGCGCTGCAGCGTGTCGAGCGGGTGCAGCACGCGGCGCGTGAGCAGCCGGTAGTACACCGCCAGCAGCAGCACGGTGCCGAGGACGAGCACCGCGGCGATCTGCAGCACGGTGGTGCGCACCATCGCGCGCTGCGCGGTGGCGTCGAGGCGCAGCGCCACCGCGGCGGCCATGAGCCCGGCGCCGCGCGCGAGGTCGAGCGGGCTGGCCACGCACAGCGCGGCCGCGGTGGCGTCGCTGCAGTCGCTCGCGCCGTCGCCGTCGCCGTCGACGAGGCGGGCGAGTTCGGGCAGCGCCGCGACCTCGCGGTCGCGCCAGGCGGGGCGCGAACTGGCGATGACCCGTGCGGGTTCGTGCGCGCTCACGGCGACCCAGTCGATGTCGGCGCTGCTGCCGAGGGCGGCGACCAGGAGCTGCAGGCGATCGGCCGGCTCCAGGTTGGCGCTGGCATGGTCGACGATCTCGACCATCGCCCGCGCGCGTGCCAGCAACTGGGCGTCGAGTTCCTTGCAGACGACGATGGACACCACCGCGAGCACGGCGAGCGAGACCAGTGTGCCGAGGGCGAGCAGCGGCAGGACCAGCCGGGTGCGCAGCGAACCGCGCGCGTTGGCCAGCGGCGTCATACGGGTCGGCATCCTTGCAGCGGGAGGGGCGGGGCGTCGCCGGCGCGCGGCACCGCGGAGCGGCAGGGGCGGGTGCGGTGGCGTGGCCGGGCGGAGGCGCCGGGAAGCGCCCGGCAGGGCGCGCGTGGAACGGTGCAGGCCATCGCCGCCGCGGGTGGCGGGCCGCAGGCCGCCAGCGCGAGTTCGGCGACCAGGGCCGTGATCACGGACATCGTTTGCGGACGGCGCATCGCGTCGATGGGGTTCCTGCCGAACGGGGCGCGCTTCCAGGGCGCCCGCGGATGATACGGGTCGACGCCACATCGTGAAAGGATTCGGCGCGCCGTCCGCATGGCGGAAGGCTGCGCGGCCTCAGCCGCCGGCGTCGTCGATCAGGCGGTAGCCCACGCCGGGCTCGGTGCGCAGCCAGCGCGGGCGCACCGGATCGGGCTCCAGCCGGTGGCGCAGTTCGTGGATGGCGATACGCACGTAGTCGGGGCTCGCGTCGCTGGCCTCGCCCCAGACCTCGCGCAGCAGTTGCGCGTGGGTGACGACGCGCCCGGCGTGGCGCGCCAGCACCGCCAGCACGCGGTACTGGCGCGGGCTCAGGTGCAGCGGGACGCCGTCGCGCGTCACCGCGCGGCTGTGCAGGTCGATGCGCAGTCCCGCGTTCGCGTACACGCTGGCGGGCGCGGCCTCGCGGTCGCCGTGGCGCAGCGCCACGCGGATGCGCGCCGCGAGCTCGGGGACACCGAACGGTTTGCCGAGGTAGTCGTCGGCGCCGGCGTCGAGCCCGCGCACCTTGTCGGCCTCCTGCCCGCGCGCCGACAGCACGATCACCGGCACCGTGCTCCATTCGCGCAGGCGCGCGAGCACCTCCAGCCCGTCGATGTCGGGCAGGCCGAGGTCGAGCAGGATCACGTCGGGTGCGGCGCTGGCGGCCAGCGCGAGGCCGTCGGCGCCGTTCGCGGCCTCGACCACGTGCAGTTGCTGCGCGCCCAGCGCGGCGCGCAGGAAGCGGCGGATCGGCAGTTCGTCCTCGATCACCAGCACGGTGCGGCGCGGTTCATCCATCGTCGCGGTCTCCGGGCGCCGCGGCGGTGGCCGCGAGCGGCAGCGTGAAGCGGAACCGCGCGCCGCCGCCGGGGCGGTTCAGCGCGCGGATCTGGCCGCCGTGCAGCTCGACGATGCCGCGGCAGATCGCCAGCCCCAGGCCGACCCCGCTCGGCTGGCCGCTGCCGGCGCTGCGCCAGAACTTGTCGAAGACGCGCTCCAGCTCGGTGCTCGGCAGGCCCGGGCCGCGGTCGGCGACCTCGATCACCACCTGCCCGGGTTCGGCGTGCGCCTCGACCTCGATCGCGCTGTCGGGCGGGGTGTAGCGCAGCGCGTTCTCGAGCAGGTTGACCAGCACCTGTTCGACCAGCAGCGCGTCCATCGGCACCAGCGGCAGATCGGCGGCGATGCGGGTCTGCACCTCGCGGCCGTCGAGCGCGCGGACCAGGCGCGCCAGCGCCGCGCCGATCACCGCTTCGAGGTCGTGCGGCTCCTTCGCGGCGGCGAGCGTGCCGGCTTCGAGCCGGGTCGCCTGCAGCAGGTTGGCGATCAGCCGCGACAGGCGTTCGGCCTCGCTGTGGATGTTCAGCGCGAGTTCGCGCTGCACCGCGGCGTCGAGCGTGGGGCCGAGTTCGGCCAGGCTGCTCGCCGAGCCGATGATCGCCGCCAGCGGCGTGCGCAGGTCGTGCGACACCGAGGACAGCAGCGAGCTGCGCAGGCGCTCGGTCTCGATCTGCACCTGCGCCTGCCGCGCCTGTTCCTGCAGGCGGTCGACCTCGAGCGCCAGCGCGGTCTGGTTGGCGAAGGCTTCGAGCAGCAGCAACTGCTCGGGCAGCACCAGCCGCTGCGGGTCGGCGGGCTTCACCCGCAGCGCGCCCACCGCGCCGCGCTTGCCGGCGAGCGGCACGTAGACGGCGTCGACGAAGGGCAGGGTCTGGGTGCCGAGGCCGGCCATGCGGCCAAGGTCATAGACCCACTGCGCGACGCTCTGTTCCTTGGCGTTCATCGTGAACTCGGCGTGGAAGCCCGCGCGCACCAGCAGCCGCCCGTCCGCCTGCGGCAGCAGCGCCAGCACCTGGGCCTCGAACACCTCGCCGATGTGGCGCACCGCCACCGTCAGCAGCTCGTCGACACCGCGGCAGGTGGCGAGGGCCTTGGAGTGCGCGTGCAGCGCCGCGGTGCGGCGCTCGCGCAGGCGCGCGTGGGCGAGCTGTTCGCGTGACTGCACGGTGAGCTGGCTGATGATCAGGCCGACCAGCAGCATCACCACGAAGATCACCAGGTACTGCGTGTCGCTGACGGCGAAGGTCAGGTGCGGCGGCACGAAGAAGAAGTCGAAGGCGAGCACCGCCGCGACTGCGGCGAAGATCGCCGGTTCGCGCTCGCCACGCCGCGCCACCAGCACCACGCCGAGCAGGTACACCATGATCAGGTTGGCGAGCTCGAAGAACGGCGCCATCGCGAAGCACACCAGCGTGGCGGCCGCCACCCCCAGCGCGGCGATGCCGTAGCCGCGCCAGGGCGTCGGCGCCGCAGGGGCGGGACTGGTGGCGGACGCGGGGGCGTCGGCGGCGGCGGGCACGGCGTGGATCTCGATGTCGCCGCTCGCGCGCAGCAGCGCGTCGACCAAGCTGCGGTGCAGGCGTGCGCGCCAGCGCGTCCGGTGCGGCTTGCCGACGACGATGCGGGTGACGTTGCGCGCGCGCGCCCAGGCCAGCACCTCGTCGGCGACCGACAGCCCCGACACCGTCACGGTTTCGCCGCCGAGCTGCTCGGCGAGACGCAGCGCGTCGACCACGGTGCTGCGCTGCGCCGCCGGCAGGCGCACGTGGGCGGGGGTCTCGACGTGGATCGCCGACCACTCGGCCTTGAGCTGTGCGGCGAGCCGGCGCGCCGCGCGCACCGTGCGCAGGCCGCCCGCGCCGGGGCCGATGCAGGCCAGCACGCGCTCGCCGCTGCGCCAGATGGCGTCGGGCGCCTCGCCCTCCTTCAGCGTCAGCACCTGCTCGTTGACCTTGGCGGCGACGCTGCGCAGCGCGAGCTCGCGCAGCGCGCTCAGGTTGGCCTCGCGGAAGAAGTGCTCGCGGGCGAGCTCGGCCTGTGCCGGCAGGTACACCTTGCCCTCGCGCAGCCGCACGATCAGCTCCTCGGGCGGCAGGTCGACCAGCTCGACCGCATCGGCGCGTTCCAGCACCGCGTCGGGTACGGTCTCGCGCACGACGATGCCGGTGATGCCGGCGACCACGTCGTTGAGGCTCTCCAGGTGCTGGACGTTGAGCGTGGTGTAGACGTCGATGCCGCGCGCCAGCAGCTCCTGCACGTCCTGCCAGCGCTTGGCGTGGCGCGAGCCCGGCGCGTTGCTGTGCGCGAGCTCGTCGACCAGCAGCAGTTCCGGGCGGCGCGCGAGCGCGCCGTCGAGGTCGAACTCGGTGAGCGCCTGGCCGCGGTAGTCGAGGCTCTGGCGCGGCAGCAGCTCCAGGTCGGCGAGCAGCGCCTCGGTTTCGACCCGGCCGTGGCACTCGACCACGCCGGCGACCACGTCGGTGCCGGCGGCGCGCTGCACGCGCGCGGCTTCGAGCATCGCGTAGGTCTTGCCCACCCCCGGCGCGGCGCCGAGGAAGACCTTGAGGTGGCCGCCGCGCTGGCGGCGCTCCTCCTGCTGTGCCAGTGCGAGCAGCGCGTCGGGGTCGGGGCGGCGCTCGTCCAGGCTCACGCGGCGCGCCCGCGGGCCGGCGCCGCCGTCACGGCTGCAGCCCGTCCAGCGCCAGGTTCAGCGCGAGCACGTTCACCCGCGCCTCGCCGAGCACGCCGAGCACGCGCGGCTCGGTGTGCGCGGCGACCAGCGCCTGCAGCTGCTGCGGCGCGAGCCCGCGCGCGCGCGCCACGCGCTCGACCTGGTAGTCGGCGGCGGCCGGCGAGATGTGCGGGTCGAGGCCGCTCGCCGAGGCGGTGACGAGGTCGACCGGGATCGGCCGCGGGTTGCCGGGGTCGGCGTCGCGCAGTGCCTGCACCCGCGCCGCCACCGCCGCGGCCAGCGCCGGGTTGCTCGGTGCGAGGTTGGAGCCGCCCGAGGCCGCGGCGTTGTACGGGAAGGGCGCGGTCGCCGAGGGGCGTGACCAGAAGTGCCCGGGGTCGGTGAAGGCCTGGCCGAGCAGTTGCGAGCCGCGCACGTGCTCCTGCACGACGATCAGGCTGCCGCCGGCCTGGTGCGGGAACAGGAGCTGCGCGAGCGCGGTCACCGCGAGCGGGTAGACGAGCCCGGTGAGCAGCGTCAGCCCCGCCAGGGCGACGATCGCGGGACGGCAGGCGCACAGCCAGGTACGGAGCATCGGGGGCCTCCTTTTATATAAGGTGTGTGCTCAGACCAGGCCGAGCCCGGTCAGCACGAGATCGATCGCCTTGATGCCGACGAACGGCACCGCGAGCCCGCCGAGCCCGTAGATCAGCAGGTTGGTGCGCAGCATCTGCGAGGCGCCGGTAGGTTTGTAGCTCACGCCGCGCAGCGCCAGCGGGATCAGCGCGACGATCACCAGCGCGTTGAAGATCACCGCCGACATCAGCGCGCTGCGCGGCGAGGCGAGGGCCATCACGTTCAGTGCATCGAGCGCCGGGTAGGTCGCGGCGAAGGCCGCCGGGATGATCGCGAAGTACTTGGCGACGTCGTTGGCGAGGCTGAAGGTGGTCAGCGCGCCGCGCGTCATCAGCAACTGCTTGCCGATCTCGACGATCTCGATCAGCTTGGTCGGGTTGGAGTCGAGGTCGACCATGTTGCCGGCTTCCTTCGCCGCCTGGGTGCCGCTGTTCATGGCCACCGCGACGTCGGCCTGCGCCAGCGCCGGCGCGTCGTTGGTGCCGTCGCCGGTCATCGCCACCAGCCGCCCTTCCTGCTGCAGCTGGCGGATCAGCGCGAGCTTGTCCTCGGGCCTGGCCTCGGCGAGGAAGTCGTCGACGCCGGCTTCGGCGGCGATCGCCGCGGCGGTCAGCGCGTTGTCGCCGGTGATCATCACGGTGCGGATGCCCATGCGCCGCAGCTCGGCGAAGCGCTCGCGGATGCCGCCCTTGACGATGTCCTTGAGGCGGACCACGCCGAGCACCTCGCCGCCGTCGGCGCCGCGCTCGGCGACGATCAGCGGCGTCGCCCCCTGGCGCGAGATGGCATCGGCCGCGTCGCGCACCAGCGGGGCGAGGCCGCGGCCCTGCGCGCGCAGCCAGCGCTCGATCGCCTCGACCGAGCCCTTGCGGATCTGCCGGCCGGGGAGGTCGACGCCGCTCATGCTGGTCTGCGCGGTGAAGGGCACGAAGTGCGCGTCGAGCTCGTGGATCTCGCGCCCGCGCAGCCCGTAGCGCTCCTTGGCGAGCACCACGATGGAGCGGCCCTCGGGGGTCTCGTCGGCGAGCGAGGCGAGCTGCGCGGCATCGGCCAGGCGCTCGGTGCCGACGCCGGGGGCCGGCACGAACTCGGTCGCCTGGCGGTTGCCGAGCGTGATCGTGCCGGTCTTGTCGAGCAGCAGCACGTCGACGTCGCCCGCCGCCTCGACCGCGCGCCCGGAGGTGGCGATCACGTTGGCCTGGATCATCCGGTCCATGCCGGCGATGCCGATCGCCGACAGCAGCCCACCGATCGTGGTCGGCGCGAGGCAGACGAACAGCGCGATCAGCACCGTCAGCGGCACCACCTGGCCGCTGCCGCTGGCCTCGACCGCGTAGCGCGAGTACGGCAGCAGCGTGGCGGTGACCAGCAGGAAGATCAGCGTCAGCGAGGCGAGCAGGATGGCCAGCGCGATCTCGTTGGGGGTCTTCTGTCGCTTCGCCCCCTCGACCAGCCCGATCATGCGGTCGAGGAAGCTCTCGCCGGGGTTGGCGGTGATGCGCACGACCAGCCAGTCGGACAGCACCGTGGTGCCGCCGGTCACCGCGCTGCGGTCGCCGCCGCTCTCGCGCACCACCGGCGCGCTCTCGCCGGTGATCGCCGATTCGTTGACCGAGGCGATGCCCTCGATCACCTCGCCGTCGCCGGGGATGATCTCGCCGGCCTCGACCAGCACCACGTCGCCGCTGCGCAGGCGGTCGGAGGGCACGGCTTCCTGCGGCGCACCGCGCTGCGGCGCCTGCAGCCGCCGCGCGCGGGCGTGGGTGCGGGTGCGGCGCAGGCTCTCGGCCTGCGCCTTGCCGCGGCCCTCGGCCATCGCTTCGGCGAAGTTCGCGAACAGCACCGTGAACCATAGCCACAGCGTCACCGCGAGGATGAAGCCCGCCGGGGCCTCGCCGGCGCCGCTGAGCGCCTGCAGGAACAGCAGCGTGGTGAGGGCGCTGCCGACGTACACCGTGAACATCACCGGGTTGCGCAGCTGGTGGCGCGGGTGGAGCTTCTTCAGCGCGTCGACCAGGGCCTGGCGTACCAGCGCCGCATCGAAGCGCGGGTGGGGTTTGCGGGACATCGTGGCGGCCCTCAGTGCGCGGCGAGCTGGAGCTGCTCGACCAGCGGGCCGAGCGCGAGCACCGGGAAGAAGGTCAGCGCGCCGACGATCACCACGGTGCCGATCAGGAACCCGACGAACAGCGGGGTGTGCGTCGGCAGCGTGCCGGGGCCGGCCGGCACGGTCTTCTTCGCGGCGAGGCTGCCGGCGATCGCCAGCACCGGCACGATCGTGCCGAAGCGCCCGAGCAGCATCACCGCGGCGCCGAGCAGGTTGTAGAACGGCGTGTTGGCGTTGAGGCCGGCGAAGGCGCTGCCGTTGTTGTTGCCCATCGAGGTGAAGGCGTAGAGCACCTGGGCGAAGCCGTGCGCGCCGGGGTTGGAGAGCGAGGCGAGCGCCGCCGGGGTGACCGCGGCGACGGCCGTCGGCAGCAGCACCACGGCCGGCATCAGCAGCACCACGATCGCCGCCATCTTCATCTCGAAGGGCTCGATCTTCTTGCCCAGGTACTCCGGCGTGCGCCCCACCATCAGCCCGGCGACGAACACCGCGACGATCACGAACACCAGCATGCCGTACATGCCGGCACCGACGCCGCCGAGGATGGTCTCGGAGAACTGCATCAGCGCGAGCGGCACCAGCCCGCCGAGCGGCGTGAAGGAGTCGTGCATGCCGTTCACGGCGCCGCACGAGGTGGCGGTGGTGGTGACGGCGAACAGCGCCGAGCGGGCGATGCCGAAGCGCACCTCCTTGCCTTCGAGGTTGCCGCCGGGGCTGGCGTCGCCCGCCTGCTGGTCGACGCCGAGCGCGGCGATGCGCGGGTTGCCGGCGCTCTCGGCGGCGTAGGCCGCGAACAGCGCGACCGCCAGCACGATCAGCATCGCCGCGAGGATCGCCCAGCCCTGCCGGCGATCGCCGGTCACGCGCCCGAACAGCAGCGCGCACGCGGCCGGGAGCGCGGTCTGCGCCAGTACCAGCAGGAAGTCGGTGAGCGCGGTGGGGTTCTCGTAGGGGTGTGAGGCATTGGCGTTGAAGAAGCCGCCGCCGTTGGTGCCGAGGTGCTTGATCGCGAGCTGCGAGGCGACCGGGCCGAGCGCGATCACCTGCCCGGTGAGCGGCTGGCCGCTGGCGCTGTCGACCGTCGGCTCCAGCAGCGTGGCGGTGACGTAGGGGGCGAAGGTCTGCACCACGCCCTGGGCGGCGAGCGCCAGCGCGAGCACGAACGCCAGCGGCAGCAGCACGTAGAGCGTCGCGCGCGTCAGGTCCACCCAGAAGTTGCCGAGGGTGGCGGTCTCGCGCCGGCTGAAACCGCGGAACAGCGCCAGCATCACCGCCAGCCCGACCGCCGCCGACAGGAAGTTCTGCACCGCGAGGCCGAGCATCTGCGTCAGATAGCTCAGCGTCGACTCGCCGCCGTAGCCCTGCCAGTTGGTGTTGGTGACGAAGCTCACTGCGGTGTTGAGCGCCGAGTCCGCCGCCACCGCGCCAAAGCCCTGCGGGTTCAGCGGCAGCGCGCCCTGCAGCTCCTGCAGCGCGAACACGGCGAGCACGCTGAAGGCCGAGAACACCAGCACGGCGGCCGCGTAGCCGCGCCAGTCCTGCTCGGCGTCCGCCGCCGTGCCGAGCAGCCGGTAGAACGCCCGTTCCAGCGGCCCGAACGCCCGTTCGAGCGGGCCGGCGCGGCCGTCGCCGACGCGTTCCAGCCAGGCGGCGAGCGGTACCGCCACCAGCACCAGGGTGACGAGGTAGAGGCTGATCTGGGCGATGCCGTTGGCCGTCATGACGGGCACCTCAGAAGCGTTCGGGCCACAGAAGCGCCGCCAGCAGGAAGCCGGCGAGCGCGACCGCCACCACCGCGGCGAGCAGATGCAGGACAGCCATGGACGATCTCCGCTATCAGGTTGGTGCGGAGCGCCTCCGCGGGTTCGCCCGGCGCCCTGCCGGACGGCGCAAACCCGCCCGTCCGGGCGCGGTGTCGTTGCCTGGCATCGTCGTCGCAGCCGCCGTTAAGGTTCCGTAAACACGGGCGCCCGGGGCGGCCGTGATACACTCCGCCCGCTTCGCCAGCCTGCGCGGAATCGCCCGCCCCGCCATGACCACCGAACACGCCATCGCCGACGGTCTGCAGCAACTCGGTTTCGCGTTGCCGCCCGCGCTACCCGCGCGTCTGGCCGCCTACCTGCGGCTGCTGGAGCAGTGGAACCGCGCTTACAATCTGACCGCCGTGCGCGAGCCCGCGCAGATGGTGCCGCGCCACCTCCTCGACAGCCTGAGCGTGCTGCCCTGGCTACGCGGCGCGTCGCTGCTCGACGTCGGCAGCGGCGCCGGCCTGCCCGGCATCCCGCTGGCGCTCGCGCGCCCGGACCTGGCGGTCACGCTGCTCGACGGCAACGGCAAGCGCAGCCGCTTCATGACCCAGGCGGTGCTCGAACTCGGGCTCGACAACGTCACGGTGGTGCAGGCGCGGGTCGAAGACTGGCGTGCACCCGCGCCCTTCGCCTGCGTGATCTCGCGTGCCTTCGCGGCGCTGGCGGAATTCGTCGAGGCCGCCGGGCGGCAGTGCGCGGCCGACGGCCGCCTGCTCGCGATGAAGGGTCAGCTGGCGGCCGACGAACTCGCGGCCGTGCCCGCCGCCTGGCGCATCGCCGGCGTGCACCGGCTCACCGTGCCCGGACTCGAAGGCGAGCAGCGTCATCTCGTCGAACTCGTGGCCACGCGGCCTGCCGCCGCGGCGGCGCCCTGACTCAACAGCGAACGGTTGCCGTCATGGCCAAGATCATCGCGCTAGCGAACCAGAAGGGTGGGGTCGGCAAGACCACCACCGCCGTCAACCTCGCCGCCTGCCTCGCGCTGGCGCGCAAGAAGGTCCTGCTGGTCGACCTCGACCCGCAGGGCAATGCCACCATGGGCTGCGGCGTCGACAAGCACGCCATGTACCGCACCAGCTACGACGTGCTCCTCGGCGAGGCCGGCATCGCCGAGGCCGTGCAGCGCGGCGTGCCCGATCGCCTGCAGGTGCTGCCGGCGAACACCGACCTCGCGGCCGCCGAGGTCGCGCTGCTGAACGCCGAGCGCGCGCAGTACCGCCTCGCCGAGGCGCTGGCGCCGGTGGCCGCCACCTACGACTTCATCTTCATCGACTGCCCGCCGTCGCTCAGCATGCTGACGGTCAACGCGCTCGCGGCGGCCGAGACCCTCATCATCCCGATGCAGTGCGAGTACTACGCGCTGGAGGGGCTGACGGCGCTGCTCGACACCGTCGAGCGCGTGCGCCGCACCGTGAACCCGGCGCTGCGCATCGAGGGGCTGCTGCGCACGATGTTCGACAACCGCAACCGGCTCGCCAACGAGGTGTCGCAGCAGCTGCTCGATCACTTCGGCGACACCGTGTTCGAGACCGCCATCCCGCGCAACGTGCGCCTCGCCGAGGCGCCGAGCTACGGGCAGCCGGTGATCATCTACGACCCGTCCTCGCGTGGCGCCGAGAGCTACCAGGCGCTCGCGCGCGAGATGCTGCGCCGCACGCGCCGCGCGGCCGGCGCCCGCGCCCCGGTGTGAAGGAGAGAGCAGCGATGGCGATACGCAAGGGCGGCCTGGGGCGTGGTCTCGATGCGCTGCTCGGCAGCAGCAGTGCCAGTGCCGTGGTGCCGGCGACCGGCGATGGCGTGCTCAAGCAGTTGCCGGTGGAGCTGATCGAGCGCGGGCGCTACCAGCCGCGCGTCGACATGCGCGCCGAGACCTTGCAGGAGCTGGCCGACTCGATCCGCGCCCAGGGCGTGGTGCAGCCCGTCGTCGTGCGGGGGCTGCCCGGCGGGCGCTACGAGTTGATCGCGGGCGAGCGCCGCTGGCGCGCCGCGCAACTCGCCGGCCTGGCCGAGGTGCCGGCGCTGGTGCGCGACGTGCCCGACCAGGCCGTCGTGGCGATCGCGCTGATCGAGAACATCCAGCGCGAGGCGCTGAACCCGCTGGAGGAAGCCGCGGCCCTGCAGCGGCTGATCGAGGAGTTCGACCTCACCCACCAGGGCGCCGCCGAGGCGATCGGTCGTTCCCGCACCGCCGTCACCAATCTGCTGCGCCTGCTCGATCTCAGCGCCGAGGTGCAGAAACTGGTCCAGGAACGCAAGCTCGAAATGGGGCATGCGCGTGCCTTGCTGCCGTTGCCGGCGGCGCTGCAACTCGAAGCCGCACGCCAGGTTTGCCTGCGTGGACTCTCGGTGCGCGAAACCGAAGTTCTCGCGCGCCGGCTGGCGCAGGGCGGCGCGGCGCCGGTGGCGCCGAAGAGCCTTCCTGATCCTGACATCAACCGTTTGCAGGACGATCTCGCGCAGCGCCTGGGGGCGCGTGTGCAAGTGCAGCACGGCGCCGGCGGCCGCGGGCGATTGGTGATTCATTACAATGATTTGGATGAACTCGACGGGATACTCAAGCATCTCCATTGACGCTTTTGGCGATTAAGTTGCCGATTGACCGTCCAGATACTCATTTCTATAATGCGCCGCGCGCTGCGGGTGCTCGCCCAAGCACGAGATTACGATCCGAGATTGCAGTTTTAGCATGCAGAACGGTCGCAATTCGTGGGTAGAGCGGCTTCCTGTGAATAACGACACGAATGCGGTCATGGGTGCAATTAAGGCAGCGCGCCGAGTCTTGGTTTTCCAGTTGTTGGTTACGCTGTCGGCGGTGGTGGCTGCTGGGTTCGTCGCGGGGCCCAGGGCGGCGCTGTCGGCCGGCGTGGGTGGGGGAATCAGCGTCGTGGTGACGGCGGTGTTCGCGGGCCTGGCCCTCGCCGCCGGTCCCGGAGCGACGGCGGCAAGGGTGGCGCGGGCGCTGTATCTCGGCGAGGTGGTGAAGTTCCTGCTGACGATCGCGCTGTTCGCCGTCGCCTTCGTCCTGATCGATGTGTCGTTCGTACCCCTCATCCTCACGTATGCAGCGACGCTGATGGTGTACTGGTTGGCCCTTCTTCTTACCTTGGATGCTCGGTGAAGACGCTATGAGTGCTGGTGCAGGTCCCCAAACGGCTTCCGAATACATCGTTCATCACCTGACCCCGCTGAGCGTCGGCCACGGTTTCTGGTCCGTCCATCTCGACACCCTGCTGTTCGGCGGCGGTCTTGGCGCCCTGTTCGCCTGGCTGTTCTACAAGGCGGCGGCCAACGCCACCTCGGACGTGCCCGGCCCCCTGCAGAACTTCTGCGAGATCCTCGTCGAGTTCGTCGACGGTCAGGTCAAGGATTCCTTCCACGGCCACAACCCCCTGATCGCGCCGCTGGCACTGACGATCTTCGTCTGGGTGTGGCTGTGGAATTTCATGGACCTGATTCCGGTCGACCTGCTGCCGGCGCTCGCCAGTGTCTTCGGTGTGCATTATCTGCGCGTCGTGCCGTCGACCGATCTGAATTCGACGTTCGCGCTGTCGATCAGTGTTTTGTTTCTGGTTTATTACTACAGCATCAAGGTCAAGGGTGGCAGCGGTTTTGCGCACGAGGTGTTGGGGCACCCGTTCGGTATCAAGGCGGCGCCTGCTAACCTGCTGCTCCGAATCGTCGAGGACCTGGCCAAGCCGATCTCGCTGGCTCTGCGTCTGTTCGGCAACATGTACGCCGGTGAGCTGATCTTCATCCTGATCGCTCTCTTGCCCTGGTGGGTACAGCCCCTCCTGAGCTGGCCGTGGGCGGTGTTCCATATCCTGGTCATCACCCTGCAGGCGTTCATCTTCATGACCCTGACCATCGTCTACCTGAGCATGGCGCACGAGGATCACTGATCCCCGGCGCCACCCCGTCGTCCGGTAGGTCTGTTTCGCTTCACCTGTCGTCCAACCTCAATCCGACTTGAAAATCTGGAGGAATCATGGAAATCGCCAAGCTCGTTGCTGACGTCCAGGGCATGACCGTCATTGCCGTGGCTCTGATCCTGGGTCTCGGTGCGCTCGGCACCGCCATCGGCTTCGCCCTGCTCGGTGGCAAGTTCCTGGAGGGCGCCGCGCGCCAGCCCGAGATGATCCCGACGCTGCAGGTGAAGATGTTCATCGTCGCCGGCCTGCTCGACGCCGTGACGATGATCGGTGTCGGTATCGCGCTGTTCTTCACCTTCGCCAACCCCTTCCTCGGCCCGGTCCAGGCGCTCGTCAAGTAAGTGTGCCGGGCTCGCCGGGCAACCACGGCTAACGTGTTTACGGGGGTACTAGCGTGAATATCAATGCCACTCTGATCGGGCAGATGATCACGTTCGGCCTTCTGGTGTGGTTCACGATGAACTTTGTATGGCCGCCGCTGATCAAGGCCATGCAGGATCGCCAGAAGCGCATTGCCGAAGGCTTGGCGTCAGCGGAACGCGGCGTCCACGAGCAGGAGCTGGCCAGGGCCAGGGCTGCCGAGATGCTCAAGGATGCCAAGCAGCAGGCCGCCGAGATCATCGCCCAGGCGCAGCGGCGGGCCGTCGAGCTCGTCGAACAGTCCAAGACCGAGGCCCGTGCGGAGGGCGAGCGCCAGCTCCACGCCGCCCGTGCGGAGATCGAGCTTGAGGTCAACCGGGCGCGCGAGCACCTGCGCACCGAGGTGGCGGGT
The DNA here is from genome assembly GCF_004341245.1 of Plasticicumulans lactativorans. Lineage (GTDB taxonomy): Bacteria > Pseudomonadota > Gammaproteobacteria > Competibacterales > Competibacteraceae > Plasticicumulans_A > Plasticicumulans_A lactativorans. The sequence continues at coordinate 69,589 of NZ_SLWY01000009.1, forward strand.
ATCGCCGTCGCCGGCGCGAGCAAGATCCTGAAGCGTGAAATCGACGCCAAGGCGAATGCCCAGTTGCTCGACGACTTGGTGTCGCAGCTCTAATCCGGACAGGACCATCCCATGGCTGAAACGACAACAGTAGCTCGGCCCTACGCCCGGGCCGCTTTCGAGTACGCCCAGAGCAAGAAGGGCGGCTTGAAGAAGTGGTCGGAGGCGCTGTCGGCGGCTGCCACGATCGCGTCGGATGCCGGCATGCAGGCTCTGCTCGCGAGCCCCACCCTTTCCGCCGCCGACAAGACGTCGCTGCTCGTCGACCTGTGCCGCGCTGCCGCTGGCGACAAGGCCATTTCCGATGAGTTCTGCAACTTCGTCCGCTTGCTGGCCGACAACGGCCGCCTGCGCAGCCTGGTGGACATCGCGGCGCTCTACGAGGTGTTCCGCTCGGAGGCCGAGAAGACGATCCATGCCGAAGTCATCTCCGCCTTCGAGGTCGACGACGAGCAGAAGGCGCGGATCGTCACCGCACTCAAGAAGCGCTTCAACCGCGACGTCGCACTCGAATGTCGCGTCGATCAGTCGCTGATCGGTGGCGCGGTCATCCGGGCCGGGGACGTGGTCATCGACGGTTCAGTGGGGGGCCAGTTGGCCAAGTTCGCCACCGCCCTGCGCCAGTAAGGGGAAAATAGGCTCATGCAACTCAATCCATCCGAAATCAGCGAACTGATCCGCAGCCGCATCGAGAAGTTCGAGGCGGTCGCCGAGGCGCGTACCGAAGGGACCATCGTCAGCCTGACCGACGGCATCGCCCGCATCCACGGCCTGCAGGACGTGATGCAGGGTGAAATGATCGAGTTCCCCGGCGAGGTCTTCGGCCTTGCGCTGAACCTGGAACGCGACTCGGTCGGCGCGGTCATCCTCGGGGCCTACGAAGGCCTGTCCGAGGGCGACAAGTGCCACTGCACCGGCCGCATCCTCGAAGTGCCGGTCGGGACGGAACTGCTCGGGCGCGTGGTCAACGCCCTCGGCGCGCCGATCGACGGCAAGGGGCCGATCAACGCCGCGCTCAGCTCGCCGATCGAGAAGGTCGCGCCGGGCGTGATCGAGCGCCAGTCGGTGGCGCAGCCGGTGCAGACCGGCCTGAAGGCGATCGACGCGATGGTGCCGATCGGCCGCGGCCAGCGCGAACTGATCATCGGCGATCGCCAGACCGGCAAGACCGCCGTCGCGATCGACGCGATCATCAACCAGAAGGGCACCGGCATTAAGTGCGTGTACGTCGCGATCGGTCAGAAGAACTCGACCATCGCGAACATCGTGCGCAAGCTCGAGGAGCACGGTGCACTCGATCACACCATCGTCGTCGCCGCCGGCGCCTCGGACTCGGCTGCGATGCAGTACATCGCGGCCTACTCCGGCTGCGCGATGGGCGAGTACTTCCGCGATCGCGGCGAGGATGCGCTGATCGTCTACGACGATCTGACCAAGCAGGCCTGGGCCTATCGTCAGATCTCGCTGCTGCTGCGCCGTCCGCCGGGTCGCGAAGCCTACCCCGGTGACGTGTTCTACCTGCACTCGCGTCTGCTCGAACGCGCCGCGCGCATCAACGCCGACGAGGTCGCCCGGCTGACCAACGGCGAGGTCACCGGCAAGACCGGCTCGCTGACGGCGCTGCCGATCATCGAGACGCAGGCGGGCGACGTGTCGGCCTTCGTGCCCACCAACGTGATCTCGATCACCGACGGCCAGATCTTCCTGGAGACCGACCTGTTCAACTCCGGCATCCGGCCCGCGATCAACGCCGGTATCTCGGTGTCGCGCGTCGGTGGTGCGGCGCAGACCAAGGCCATCAAGAAGCTCGGCGGCGGCGTGCGTCTGGCGCTTGCGCAGTACCGTGAACTGGCGGCCTTCGCGCAGTTCGCCTCGGACCTCGACGAGACCACCCGCAAGCAGCTCGAACGCGGCCAGCGCGTCACCGAGCTGATGAAGCAGAAGCAGTACTCGCCGATGTCCGTCGGTGAGATGGCGCTGTCGCTGTTCGCGGCCGACAAGGGCTATCTGGACGACATCCCGCTGAGCAAGATCGGTGACTTCGAGAAGGCACTGATCGCCTACATGAACGGCGCGTACGGCGAGCTGATGAAGCAGATCAACGAGACGGGCGACTACAGCGGCGAGATCGAGGCGACCTTCACCAAGGGCGTCGAGGATTTCAAGGCCAACCACGTCTGGTAAGCGGGTGTCAGCATGGCCGGTGCCAAAGAGATTCGAACGAAGATCAAGAGTATCAAGAGTACTCAGAAGATTACCCGCGCCATGCAGATGGTCGCGGCGAGCAAGATGCGCAAGGCGCAGGACCGCATGCTCGCGGCCCGGCCTTATGCCGAGAAGATTCGGACCGTCATCTCGCACCTGGCCCATGCCTACACCGAGTACCGCCCGCCGGCGCTGAGCGACCGTCCGGTCACCAAGCGTGTCGGCTACATCGTGATCTCCACCGATCGCGGGCTCTGCGGTGGCCTGAACACCAACATGTTCAAGGCCACCGTGCAGTCGATGCGCGAGTGGCAGGCGCAGGGCGTCGAGAGCGTCATGTGCACGGTCGGCGGCAAGGCGAGCGTGTTCTTCCGGCGGCTCGGCATCAAGATCCTGGCGCAGACCACGCATCTGGGTGACGCGCCGCACTTCGAGGACCTGGTCGGCTCCGTCAAGGTGATGTTCGACCAGTTCGCCGCCGGCGAGATCGACCGCATCTACCTCGTGCACAACGTCTTCGTGAACACGATGACGCAGAAGCCGAGCGTCGAGGTGCTGCTGCCGATCACGGCGCGTGTCGAGAAGGTCGATGCGCCGCACCGCTGGGACTATCTGTACGAGCCCGACGCGACCGTGCTGCTCGACACCCTGCTGATCCGCTACGTCGAATCACTGGTGTACCAGGGCCTGGTCGAGAACGTCGCCTGCGAGATGGCGTCACGCATGATCGCCATGAAGAGTGCCACCGACAACGCCGGCACGATCATCAGCGAGCTGCAACTGGTCTACAACAAGGCCCGCCAGGCGGCGATCACGCAGGAACTTTCCGAGATCGTGGCAGGTGCCGCGGCGGTCTAGGTCGCCGTTTTCGAGAGTTTAAGGGGAACCCTCAATGAGTTCTGGAAACATCGTGCAAGTCATCGGCGCCGTGGTCGACGTCGAGTTCCCGCGCGGGTCGGTACCGAAGGTCTACGACGCGCTGAAGATCGAAGGCAGCGGCCTGACCCTGGAAGTCCAGCAGCAGCTCGGCGACGGCGTCGTCCGCACCATCGCCCTCGGCACCTCCGAGGGCCTGCGCCGCGGCGTGGTCGTCAACAACACCGGTGCGGCGCTGTCGGTGCCGGTCGGCAAGGCGACGCTGGGCCGCATCATGAACGTGCTCGGCGAGCCGATCGACCACAAGGGTCCGGTCGGTGCCGACGATCACTGGGTCATCCACCGCAAGGCGCCGGCCTACGAGGAGCAGTCGGGTTCCACCGAACTGCTCGAAACCGGCATCAAGGTCATCGATCTGCTCTGCCCCTTCGCCAAGGGCGGCAAGGTCGGCCTGTTCGGCGGCGCCGGCGTCGGCAAGACCGTGAACATGATGGAGCTGATCCGCAACATCGCGATCGAGCACTCCGGTTACTCGGTGTTCGCCGGCGTGGGCGAGCGTACCCGCGAGGGTAACGACTTCTACCACGAGATGACCGAGTCGAACGTGCTCGACAAGGTGGCGCTGGTCTACGGCCAGATGAACGAGCCGCCGGGCAACCGCCTGCGCGTGGCGCTGACCGGCCTGACGATGGCGGAGTTCTTCCGCGACGAAGGCCGCGACGTGCTGCTGTTCATCGACAACATCTACCGCTACACGCTGGCGGGTACCGAGGTGTCGGCGCTGCTCGGCCGCATGCCCTCGGCGGTGGGTTACCAGCCGACGCTGGCCGAGGAGATGGGCGTGCTGCAGGAGCGCATCACCTCGACCACCAAGGGTTCGATCACCTCGATCCAGGCCGTGTACGTGCCCGCGGACGACCTGACCGACCCGTCGCCGGCGACGACCTTCTCGCACCTCGACGCCACGGTCGTGCTGTCGCGCGACATCGCGGCGCTCGGCATCTACCCCGCGGTGGACCCGCTCGACTCGACCTCGCGGCAGCTCGACCCGCTGGTCATCGGCGAGGATCACTACAACACCGCGCGTGCGGTGCAGGGCATCCTGCAGCGCTACAAGGAGCTGAAGGACATCATCGCGATTCTCGGCATGGACGAACTGTCCGACGAGGACCGCCTGGTGGTGTACCGCGCCCGCAAGATCCAGCGCTTCCTGTCGCAGCCCTTCTTCGTCGCCGAAGTGTTCACCGGCTCGTCGGGCAAGTACGTGTCGCTGAAGGACACCATCGCCGGCTTCAAGGGCATCCTGAACGGCGAGTACGATCACCTGCCCGAGCAGGCGTTCTACATGGTCGGCGGGATCGACGAAGTCGTCGAGAAGGCGTCCAAGCTCTGATGACGTCCAGACCCCGCGCCGCGCGCGGCGCGGGGTCCCGTTACCGACCGATCAAGAGGTAAGACGTCATGGCGATGACGCTGCATGTCGACATCGTGAGTGCCGAGAAGCAGATCTTCTCCGGTACCGCGGAGATGGTGAGCGCCACCGGCGAACTGGGCGAGCTGGGCATCCTGCCGCGCCACAGCCAGATGCTGACGCGGCTGCGGCCCGGCCAGGTGCGCGTCAAGCTGCTGCACGGCGAGGAGCAGGTGTTCTACGTCTCCGGCGGCCTGCTGGAGGTGCAGCCGCACGTGGTGACGGTGCTCGCCGACACCGCCGAGCGTGCCGCCGACCTCGACGAGGCCGCCGCGCTCGAAGCCAAGCGCCGCGCCGAGGACACGATGCGCAACAAGGTCGACGAGATCAGCTACGCGCGTGCCCAGGCCGAACTGGTCGAGGCGATGGCGCAGCTCCAGGCGATCGAGAAGCTGCGCAGGATGCGCAGGTAAGCACTACCGAGGCCGTGCCCCGCACGGCCTTTCGTTTTGGATGGCTTCCGCGGCGCCGTTCCGGTGCCGCAACGGGCGGTCGCCTGCAGGCGCTCGCCGTGTCCCGCGACCGGGCCGTGGCGCCGGCAGGACCGCCCCTCCCGCATCCGGAGGTTGCCCGGGACATGAACCTGTCCGTCGTCATCCTTGCCGCCGGCAAGGGCAAGCGCATGGTGTCCGATCTGCCCAAGGTGCTGCACCCGGTGGGTGGCCGGCCGATGCTCGCGCACGTGCTCGACACCGCCCGCCGCCTCGGCGCCCGCAGCCGGCACGTGGTCTACGGCCACGGCGGCGAGCAGGTGCTGCAGGCGTTCGCCGCGGCCGGCGACGTCGTCTGGTGCGAGCAGGCCGAGCAGCTCGGCACCGGTCACGCGGTGGCGCAGGCGCTGCCGGGGATCGATGACGCCGCCGTCGTGCTGGTGCTCTACGGCGACGTGCCGCTGCCCCGGCTGGAGACGCTGACGCCGCTGGTCGAGCGCGCCGGCGCCGGCGCGCTCGCGCTGCTCACCGTCGAGCTGCCCGATCCCACCGGCTATGGCCGCATCGTCCGCGACGCCGCCGGGCGCGTGCAGCACATCGTCGAGGAAAAGGACGCCGACGCCGCGCAGAAGCGCATCCGCGAAGGCAACACCGGGATCCTCGCGGTCAACGCCGGGCGCCTGCGCGCCTGGGTGGCGCGGCTCGGCAACGCCAATGCCCAAGGCGAGTACTACCTCACCGACGTGATCGCGATGGCGGTGGCCGACGGGGTGGCGGTCGAGGCGGTGCTCTGCACCGACCCGCTGGAGGTGTCCGGCGTCAACAACCGCCGCCAGCTCGCCGAGCTCGAGCGCGCCTGGCAGCGCCGCCAGACCGACGCGCTGATGGACGGCGGCGCCACGCTGTTCGATCCGGCGCGCGTCGACGTGCGCGGCGAGGTCAGCACCGGGCGCGACTGCACCATCGACGTCAACGTGGTGCTGGCGGGGCGGGTGCGCCTCGGCGACCGCGTGCGCATCGGCCCGAACTGCGTGATCCGCGATGCCGAGATCGCCGACGACGTCGAGGTCTTCGCCAACAGCGTGATCGAGGAGGCGGTGATCGGCCGCGCCGCGCGCATCGGCCCGTACGCGCGGCTGCGCCCCGGTGCCGTGCTCGCCGCCGATACCCATGTCGGCAACTTCGTCGAGATCAAGAAGGCGAGCATCGGCCGCGGCTCCAAGGTGAACCACCTGAGCTACATCGGCGACGCCGAGATCGGCACCGACGTCAACGTCGGCGCCGGCACCATCACCTGCAACTACGACGGCGTGAACAAGCACACCACGGTGATCGACGACGGCGCCTTCATCGGCTCCAACTCGGCGCTGGTCGCACCGGTGCGCATCGGCGCCGGGGCGACGGTCGGCGCCGGCTCGGTGATCGGCAAGGACGTGCCCGACGGCGTGCTGGCGCTGACCCGCGCGCGCCAGCGCGTGGTCAGCGACTGGGAACGGCCGCAGAAGTCGGCCGAGTAGCGCGCGTCGCGGCGCGCGGCCAACACCGGGAGCTTCTCCGATGGGCGCACTGGTATTCGGTCTGCTGCTGTTCCTGGGCACGCACTCGCTGCGCATCGTCGCCGAGGACTGGCGCGCGCGGCAGCTCGCGCGGCTCGGCCCCCGGCGCTGGCAGGGCCTGTTCGCGCTGGTGGCGGCGCTGGGCTTCGTGCTGCTGGTCTGGGGCTACGGGCAGACGCGGCTCGACGGCGTCGCGCTGTGGCAGCCGCCGCTGTGGACACGCCACCTCGCGGCGCTGCTGATGCTGCCGGCGCTGATCCTGGTCGCCGCGGCCTACGGGCCGGCCAACCGCATCCGCGCGGCGCTGGGCCACCCGATGCTGGCGGGGGTCAAGCTCTGGGCCTTCGCCCACCTGCTCGCCAACGGCCGGCTCGGCGACGTGCTGCTGTTCGGCGCCTTCCTGCTCTGGGCGGTGCTGGACTTCCGTGCCGCGCGCCAGCGCGACCGCCGCGCCGGCGTGATGCCGGCGGCCGGCTCGGTCGCCGCCACCGTGCTCGCGGTCGCCGCCGGCGCCGGCGTCTGGCTCGCCTTCGCGAGCTTCCTGCACCGCTGGCTGATCGGCGTGCCGGTGTTCGGCTGAGCGGCCGCCCGGCACGCCGTCGGCGGCGTCACTTCACCTCGATCGTGATGGTCTGCGCCCATTCCGGGCCGTAGGACTTGTGCTCGCCATCGGCGAACTGCAGCGTCAGCAGGTGGCGGCCCGGGGCGAGCGTCAGGGTGGTCTCGGTCTGCCCCTTGCCGAAGTGCAGGTGCTGCGGGTCGGCCGGGATCACCTGCCCCTTCGGTACCGGGCCGCCGTTGATGATCAGGTGGTGATGACCGGTGCCGGGCGTCATGTCGCCCGCCATCTTGATGGTCATGCCGTCGACGGCCATCACCACCTTGACCTCCTGGCCGACGCTGGCGCCATCCTTGGGCTCGACGAAACTCACGCCGGCCGTGGCGGCGAAGCTCAGGGCCGACAGCAGCAGGCCGCCGAGCATTGCGGATACCTTCATGTTGATCTCCTGGACGGGTGACGGGGGCGCCCGGGCGTGCCGGGCGCACGGGTGGGGCGGCGGCGCCGTGCCGCCACCCGGTGCCGGGGCGGGCCCCGGCCGGGTAAGAGCCGCCGGTGGTGCCGAGGTTCAGTCTTCGAGCGTGAAGCCGACCTTGATGGTGACCTGCCAGTGGGCGACCTTGCCGTCCTGGATGTAGCCGCGGGTCTCGACGACCTCGAACCAGTGCAGGTTGTTCAGCGTCTTCGCGGCCTTGCCGATGGCGTTCTGGATCGCCTCCTCGATGGAGATCGGCGACGAGCCCGTGAGTTCGATCTTCTTGTATACGTGGTTGCTCATGGATGGTTCTCCGGCTGGCGGGCCCGTGACAGACGGTCGCGCACCGGGGCGGGCCCGCGCCGGTGCGGGGGTTCGCGGCCGGTGCGGCGGCCGGGCGTGGTGCGTACGCCTGCCCGCTGCCGCATCCGGGCGCGTCCCCCGGCACCAGCATAGACCGCCGCGCGGCGACGGCCCGCGCGCCCGGTACAATCGCCGCTCATGGACATCACCCCGATCCTCGAACACCTCAACGACGCGCAGCGCGCGGCGGTCACCGCGCCGCCCGGCCCGCTGCGCGTGCTCGCCGGCGCCGGCTCCGGCAAGACCCGCGTGCTGGTGCAGCGCATCGCCTGGCTGCTGACGGTGGAGCAGGCCAACCCGTGGAGCATCCTGGCGGTGACCTTCACCAACAAGGCCGCCGCCGAGATGCGCGCGCGCATCGAGCAACTGCTCGAATTCCGCGCCAGCGGCCTGTGGATCGGCACCTTCCACGGCATCGCCCACCGCCTGCTGCGCTACCACTGGCGCGAGGCGCGCCTGTCGCAGCACTTCCAGATCCTCGATGCCGACGACCAGGTGCGCCTGGTGCGCCGGGTGCTGCGCGGGCTCGAACTCGACGAGAAGACCTGGGCGCCGAAGCAGGCGGTGTGGCGGATCAACGCCTGGAAGGACGACGGCCTGCGCGCCGCGCACATCGATGACCGCGACGACCCGTTGCTGCGCACGCACGTGCGCATCTACGCCGCCTACGAGGCCGCCTGCGAGCGCAACGGCGTGGTCGACTTCGGCGAGCTGCTGCTGCGCACGGTCGAACTGCTGCGCGACGACGCCACTCTCGGCGAGCACTACCGCGCGCGCTTCCGCCACGTGCTGGTCGACGAGTTCCAGGACACCAACCAGGTCCAGTACGCCTTCCTCAAGCTCATCACCGGCCAGCGCGGCGACGTCTTCGTCGTCGGCGACGACGACCAGGCGATCTACGGCTGGCGCGGCGCGCGCATCGAGAACATCCAGCGCTTCGAGCAGGACTTCCCCGGCGCGCTGACGCTGCGCCTGGAACAGAACTACCGCTCCACCGCGGTGATCCTCGACGCCGCCAACGCGCTGATCGCGCACAACCGCGGCCGCCTCGGCAAGCGCCTGTGGACCGACGGCAGCCGCGGCGAGCCGATCGACGTCTACGCCGCCTACAACGACTACGACGAGGCGCGCTTCGTCGTCGAGCGCATCCAGCGCTGGGTGGAGGAGGGCGGGCGGCGCGCCGAGTGCGCCGTCCTCTACCGCTCCAACGCCCAGTCGCGCGTGTTCGAGGAAAGCCTGATCGCCGCCGCGCTGCCGTACCGCGTCTACGGCGGCCTGCGCTTCTTCGAGCGCGCCGAGATCAAGGACGCGCTCGCCTACCTGCGCCTGCTCGCCAACCGCGACGACGACGCCTCGTTCGAGCGCGTCGTCAACACCCCCACCCGCGGCATCGGCGAGCGCACGCTCGACGAGCTGCGCGGCGTCGCGCGCGAACGCAGCGTGGCGCTGTGGCAGGCCGCCGAGCGCCTGCTCGCCGAGCGCCGCCTGGCCGCGCGCGCCGCCAACGCCCTCGCCGCCTTCCTCGCGCTGGTCGAGCGCCTCGCGCGCGATACCGCCGAGCGGCCGCTGTCGGCGGTCACCGCGCACGTGATCGAGCACGCCGGCCTGCTCGCGCACGTGCGCAAGGACAAGGACGGTAAGGGCGAGGACCGCGCCGAGAACCTCGAAGAGCTGGTCAACGCCGCGCGCGCCTTCGAGACCCTGCCCGAGGAGCTCGAAGGCATGCGCCCGCTCGACGCCTTCCTCGCCCATGCCGCGCTCGAAGCCGGCGAGGGCCAGGCCGAGGCCTGGGAGGACTGCGTGCAACTGATGAGCCTGCACAGCGCCAAGGGGCTCGAATTCCCGCAGGTGTTCATCGCCGGCTTCGAGGAGGATCTGTTCCCGCACTACCTGTCGAGCCAGGACCCCGAGAAGCTCGAAGAGGAGCGCCGCCTCGCCTACGTCGGCCTGACCCGCGCGCAGCGCCACCTCACGCTGTCCTTCGCCGAGCGCCGGCGCCTGCACGGGCAGGAGATCTACCCGCGCCCGTCGCGCTTCCTGCGCGAGATCCCCGCCGAGCTGACCCGCGACGTGCGCGCCCGCGCCACCGTGTCGCGGCCGCTGTACAACCCCGGCCCGCTGGTGCAGGCCGAGAGCGACACCGGCCTGCAGCTCGGCGGCCGCGTGCGCCACCCGAGCTTCGGCGAGGGCGTGGTGCTCGCGCTCGAAGGCGCCGGCGCCCACGCACGCGTGCAGGTCAACTTCAAGGCCGCCGGCGCCAAGTGGCTGGTGGCCGCCTACGCGAAGCTGGAGAAGGTCTAGCCGCCCGGCCCCCTTTCACCCCAGGGGTACTCGGGCAGGTCGGCCGGGTGCCACCAGCGGGCGATGGCGGTCAACCGTGTGCCGTTACAGCGCCTGGCGCCCGTCGCTGCTGAAGTAGCGCAGGCGGTAGGCGCGCCAGGGGGCGTCGGCGCCGCGGCGGCAGGCGCCGTAGCGGAACGGCGGCGGCTGGCCCGGCAGGGTGTGGCGCAGGTCGGTGAACCACGCGCAGGTCTCGTCGCCGTCGGTGTCGAGGCGGTACAGCGCCGGCCACTGCGCGAAGTGGCGCAGGCCGGCGAGCGCCGGCGATGCCCAGGCGTCGGCGGCGAGCGCGCGTGTGCCGGCGTCGCGGCCGAAGCGCGTGTACGGCTGCCAGTCGAGGCCATCGGCGGCGTGGTAGCCGCGCGCGTCGAAGCCGGCGAGCACGGGCCACGGCCACGGCGGCGGCCACAGCGTCAGGTGGGCGTAGCGACCCTGGGTGCCGTCGACGTCGACCAGCAGCAGCCAGTGGAACGGCGACAGCGGCTGCGGCAGCGCCTGCACGCGCCGCACGCCGCTGCCGTCGACGAGCGCCAGTGCGCGTTCGCGCAACTGCACCTGCAGCACCAGCAGCGCGCCGAGCGCGAGCACGGCCGCGCCCAGCGCCGCGCGCGGCCGGCGCCGGGCGGGCAGGCAGGCGAGGCCGACGATCAGCGCCGCCCAGGGGTTGACGTCGAACGACCAGCCGAGCGCCCACGGCTGCGTCGACAGCGGCCACAGGCACTGCGTGCCGTAGACGGTGATGAGGTCGCCGGCGATGTGCGCGGTGATCCCCAGCGCGCAGGGGCCGACCAGCCGGCGCCACGGCGCGTGCAGCAGCCGTGCGAGCGGCAGCGCGAGCAGCGCCGCCCACAGCGGCAGCATCAGCAGCGAATGCGTGGCGCCGCGGTGGGCGTTGAGGAACAGCGACGGGGCGAGCCAGAACAGCAGGTAGTCGAGGTCGGGGAAGGCCGCCGCCAGCAGCGCCGCGGTGGTGCGGGCGCGGCCGTGCCTGGCGTGTGGCCAGGCGGCGCGGGCGAGCAGCGCGCCGCTCAGGGCATGGGTGACGAGGTCCACCGCGTCAGTGCCGCGCCGGCGGCGGCGCGAAGCCGGGCAGCCGCAGCGCGAGCCATTCGGCCTGGCCGAGCAGGTGGTCGAGCCGCTGGCGGGTGCGCGTCGAGCCGGGCGAGTCGTCGCCCATCCAGTGCACGAAGGTCGCCAGGTAGATGCCGGTCAGCACCGATTCGGCCAGCGCGCGGCGCAGCCCGGCGTCGCGCAGCCCGGCCGCCTCGCGCAGCCACTGCACGGTGCGGCTGATGCGCATCACCGCTGGCACCTGGATGTGCACGTGGCCGGGTTCGAGCTTGGCGAGGATCATCTGCCGCGTCACCCGCCGGTGCGCGGCGAGCGCGTCGAGCCAGGTCATGATCGCGCGGTGCAGGCGCGCCCGCGTCGGCAGGCTGCGGAACTCGGCGCTGGCGGCGTCGAGCAGCATCGCGCGGTCGGCGCGGTCGAACCACGGATCGGTGAGGTCTTCCTTCTCGCGGAGGTGGACGCGCAGGTCTTCGAGCGTCAGCCCGGCGGCGGCGGCGACCTCGTGCAGCCGCACCTGCTCCCACGAACTGCGCTCGGCGCAGTCCAGCGCGGCATCGAGGATCTGCTGCAGGGCGGGATCGGTCGGCATCGGCGGCAGCCCTCCCCGGTCGGCGGGAATGCCCCCGGAGTATAGGTGCCGGCAGCGCGGCGCCGGCGTCCACCCCGCGGCCCGGGTTGCGGGCCGGCCCCGTATCGAGCCGGGCCGGTGGGGGCGGCGAGCAGGCCCGCCCGGTCCTGAATCGAGTCCGCGGGGTTGGCAGCCGAACCGGTTAGGTTCTGGACGAGGCCAGCAGGGTCGACGACCGAACCTGTTCGCCTTCGGACGGGGCCCGGGCGGTCGGCGACCCCATCGCCGCGCCTTGACCGGCGACCGGACGCCGCCGCATCGTGGCGCGGTTTCCGGGCACGGGGTGGAACATGGGCCTGATGGGGTTCGTTGCGGTCGGTGTCGGTGCCGCGCTCGGCGCCTGGCTGCGCTGGTGGCTGGGCCTGCGGCTCAATCCGCTGTTCGCGACGCTGCCGCTCGGCACGCTCGCCGCAAACCTGGCCGGCGGCTACCTGATGGGGCTCGCCCTCGGCGGCTTCGGCCACTGGCAGGCGCTGCCGCCGGAGTGGCGGCTGTTCGTCGCGACCGGCTTCCTCGGCGGCCTGACGACCTTCTCCACCTTTTCCGCCGAGGTCGTCACCCTGCTGCTGCGCGGCGAGGCCGCCTGGGCGGCGCTCGCCGTGCTCGCCCACGGCGGCGGCTCCTTCGTGCTGACCTGGCTGGGCATCCTCACCGTCAACCTGCTGCTGCAGGCGCTGCGTGGCGCCTGAGCGCGAGGGGTCGCACATGAACGACAAGGTGCACGCGGGCGTCTGCCTGAGCCTGTACATGGCCGAGAACCGCCGCCACCACGGCCGCCTGCTCTACGAGTGGCTGCTCGGCGAGGCGCAGCGCCTCGGCATCGAGGGCGGCGGGGTGTTCCGCGCGATCGAGGGCTACAGCCGCCGCCACGGGCTGCGCGCCGCGCACTTCTTCGAGCTCGCCGGCGACAACCCGGTGTGCGTGGCCTTCTACCTGAGTGCCGACGAGGAGAGCCGCCTGCGCGCGCGGCTCGCCGAGGAGGACCTCAACCTGTTCTTCGCCCGCTGGCCGGTCGAGTTCGGGGTGCTGAACCGGGCCGACGCCTGAGCGGTGGCGACCCGCGGGGCGCCCGCCGAGCCCCCCGGGGCTATGCTTTGTGACGGAAGGTGACGACGCGGGAGGGGGCGATGGGTGGTGAAACCTCGCACGACGGGCTGGGGGCCGGCGATGCCCTGATCATCGTCGACGTGCAGAACGACTTCCTGCCCGGGGGCGCGCTCGCCGTCCCGCACGGCGACGAGGTCGTGGCCCCGCTCAACGCCTGGGCGCGGCGCTTCCACGCGCGCGGCCTGCCGGTGTATGCCACCCGCGACTGGCACCCGCCGGACCACTGCTCGTTCGCCGCCGCCGGCGGCCCGTGGCCGCCGCACTGCATCGCCGGCAGCGCGGGCGCCGACCTCGCCGCCGGCCTCGCCCTGCCGCCGGGCACCGAGGTGATTCCCAAGGCCACCACCGCCGAGCGCGACGCCTACTCGGGCTTCGCCGGCACCGACCTCGCCGGGCGCCTGCGCGGGCGCGGGGTCGGGCGCGTGTTCGTCGGCGGGCTCGCGACCGACTACTGCGTGCTCAACACCGTGCTGGACGCCCGCGCGGCGGGCTTCGCCTGCGTGCTGCTGCTCGACGCCGTGCGCGCGGTCGAGCTCAGCCCCGGCGACGGCGCGGCGGCGATCGCGCGCATGCAGGCGGCGGGTGCGGTCACGGCGTGGCTGGACGACGGGCCGCGATGAGCGACGCGCCGCTGCTGCTGACCGACCTGTACCAGCTGACGATGCTGCAGGCGTATTACGACCGCGGCATGACGGCGCCGGCGGTGTTCGAGTTCTTCGTGCGCAAGCTGCCGCAGCCGCGCAACTTCCTGCTGGCCGCGGGGCTCGAGCAGGTGCTCGACTTCCTCGGGCGGGCCCGTTTCACCGACGCCGAACTCGACTGGCTGGCCGCGAGTGGCCGCCTGCACCCGCGCTGCATCGAGGCGCTGGCGGGCTGGCGCTTCACCGGCGACGTCGACGCGATGGCCGAGGGCACGCCGTTCTTCCCCGACGAGCCCATCCTGCGCATCACCGCGCCGCTGCCCGAGGCCCAGCTGGTGGAGACACGGGTGATCAACCTGCTGCAGTTCCAGAGCATGGTCGCTGCCAAGGCCGCGCGCTGTGCGCTCGCGGCGCAGGGGCGCCTGCTGGTCGACTTCGGGCTGCGCCGCGCCCACGGCGCCGAAGCCGGGCTGCTGTCGGCGCGCGCGAGCTACCTGGCCGGCTTCGGCGGCAGCGCCACGGTGCTCGCGGGCATGCGCTGGGGCATCCCGCTCTACGGCACCATGGCCCACTCCTACGTGCAGGCACACGACAGCGAGCTCGACGCCTTCGAGCACTTCGCGCGCTCCCATCCCGGTGGTACGACGCTGCTGATCGATACCTACGACACCGAGGCCGCGGCCCGTCACCTCCTCGGCCTGGTGCAGCGCCTGGCCACGGAGGGGATCCCGGTCGGCGCGGTGCGTCTGGACAGCGGCGACCTCGGGGAGCACGCGCGCCGGGTGCGCGCCATCCTCGACGGCGGCGGCCTGACGCAGGTGCGGATCTTCGCCAGCGGCAATCTCGACGAGTACGAGATCGCCCGGCTGATGGCCGAGGGCGCGCCGATCGACGGCTTCGGCGTCGGCACGCGCATGAACACCTCGGCCGACAAGCCCTACCTCGACTGCGCCTACAAGCTGCAGGAATACGCCGGCCGGCCGCGGCGCAAGCGCTCCGAGGGCAAGGCCACCTGGCCCGGGCGCAAGCAGGTGTTCCGCCGCTACGGTGCCGACGGCGTGATGCTCGGCGATACGCTGACCGTGCTCGGCGACGAGCCGCTCGGCGAACCCCTGCTGCAGCCGGTGATGCGCGGCGGCAGGCGGCTGGCGCCGTCGCCCGCGCTCGCCGAGGTGCGCGCGCACGCGCTGCGGGCGATCGCGCGGCTGCCGCCCGCGTTGCGCGGGCTGGAGCCGGCCGCGGCCTACCCGGTGACGGTCACCGACGCGCTGCACGACCTCTGCCGCGTCGCCGACAGCGCCGCCGGCTGACGGCGGCCGCGCATCGCCCCGGCGGCTCGCCGCCGCCACGTCGTCGAAATCCCCCCACCCGCACGGTGCCCGCCATGAATGCCGATCCCTACGATCTCGAGCGCTTCGTTGCCGCGCAGGCCCCGGTCTACGCGCGGGTGACCGAGGAACTGCGCCGCGGCGCCAAGGCCAGCCACTGGATGTGGTTCGTGTTCCCGCAGCGCCAGGGGCTCGGCTACAGCGCGATGGCGCAACGCTACGGCATCGGCTCGCTGGCCGAGGCCCGCGCCTACTGGCAGCACCCGGTGCTCGGGCCGCGCCTGAAGGCGTGCGTCGAACTCGTGCTCGCCGTCGAGGGGCGGAGCGCGCGGCAGATCTTCGGCTCGCCCGACGACCTCAAGCTCCGCTCGTCGCTGACGCTGTTCGAACAGGTCGCGCCGCAGGAGCCGCTGTTCGGCCAGGCGCTCGACCGCTACTTCGATGGCGAGCGCGACGCGCGCACCCTGGCGCTGCCGTGACCGGCTGCCGCCGGCGCAAAAAAAATGGCCGGGATGGAAGTCCCGGCCAAACCACCAGAGGAGAGGAGAAACATCCGAAGATGTTGCGGTGCACAATAGCGCGCATGACGCACTGCAGCAAGCTAGGGTTTATAGCGCGGGCGATGAGAAAAATTCAGGCGACGGTCAGCGACCGGCGCATACCGCCGGTCGGCGGGTGCGGGCGGACACCCGGCCGCGGCTGGGCGGACACGGGCGCATCCGCCGCGGGGCGACAGCCGCGGGAAAGGTGCAGGCGAGGGAAGGCGCAGGCCGACGCGGCCGTGTTCCCCCGGTCGCGCGAAGGGCGATGCCGGGAGGCCGTCAGGGGTCAGGCGGGAGAAGCGGGGGAGGGGAAGATGGTGGGCCGTGTAGGACTCGAACCTACAACCAATTGATTAAGAGTCAACTGCTCTACCAATTGAGCTAACGGCCCAGCGCGGGCGCGGATTAGACACCAGTCGTGCCGCCCTGTAAACCCGGGGCGTGCACGGCGCGGATGTTGCACGGTACGTCGATGGGTCCGATGCCTTGGCTCGCATGAGGTGGCGCTTCAGTGTTTTGCAAGGTTGCGAAGCGCTTGCCGGCAAGGTGTTTGGCGCCCACCACGGGCGGGTCGGGCCTGATTGACGGCGACGGCACGGGTTGGGTGGCGGGTATTCGTTCAAACATTGTGAACGATGGTTTCGCACCAATTCGGCTCATCGCGCACCATAATCAAGCGCCGACTACACGTAGCGGCGGTACGGAGGAGTGTGGAGCCATGTTGACCGAACAGGAATGTATCGACCTTTGTGAGTTGAGCGAGGAGGAGATCCGCGCGATCGCCGAGCATGAACACGTGCCGGAGGTGGTGGCGGCCGAACTCGGACAGTGCCTGGTGCAGACCCATGCGGGCCAGTGGCTGATCAAGCGCTACATCATGGAGGACATCGAGCAGGCCCAGGCCGCAGGCCGTACCGAGAAGGCGCAGCAACTCGAAGGGGTGCTCGAACGCTTCGATGCCACCCATCCCACCTACAACCTGCGCCCCGCCAAGGCCGTGCGCCCGAAGCGCCTGCCCCAGGCGATGCGCCGTTATTGAGGCGGTCCGGAGCCGGTGGCGGTGATCCGCGCGACCTGCCTGCAAGGGGCCACGACCGGGGCGGGTGGTGCGCGCCGCCGGCCGGCGTGGCGCGGGTTCAGCGTGCGGCCCGCAGCGACACGCGGGTTTCTCCCGGTATTTCGATGACACCGTCGAGCCGCCAGTCGGCGGCTCCGGCCTGGACCGACCAGTGCCCCGCCGCCAGGGCCGGCAGGTTCACGGTATAGACCCCCGGCGCGCTGCGGCGTGCATCCACTTCCCTGTCCAGCCCGGCGCGGGTCGCGTGCAGCAGTTGCAGCCGCACGGTGTCGGGCAGCGCCGCGCCGCTCGCGGCCTTCAGCACCAGTTCCGCCGTGCCGCCGCCACCGGCCAGGCGCAGCTCGCCTTCGAGTCCCAGCGCCTGCGCGGCGAGGCTGCGCTCGTAGCGGCGGTTGATCGCGAGCCCCTCCTTGTAATAGTCGTCGACGACCAGGCCGTCGGGTGCGCGCAGCGCCAGGTACGCGGTGACGAGGCTGGCGACGACCGCGGTGGCCGGCAGGGCGATCAGCACCCAGGGCCAGAACTGGCGATACCAGCGCGGTTCGATGGCGGGGGAACGTAGATCGGGCAGCGACGACATGGGGTTTCTCCGGGGGTTAGCGCCGCGCCGGACCGAGGAAGCGGCCGGTGGTGGCGGTGCGCAGATCGGGGGTGTCGAGCGCGCGCAACTCGAAGCGGATGTCGCTCGAGGCGGCGGGCAGGTCCTGCGGATCGGCGCTCACCCGCACCGGCAGCGTCAGCACCTCGCCGGCGGCGACCGCGATGGCGTCGGCCGCGGCGTCCAGGCGCATGCCCGGGGCGCCGTGCACGGCGAGCGCGAAGCGGTGCGGGTGCTCGTCCATGTTCAGGATCTTCAGCGTGTAGACGTTCTCGGCCAGGCCGTCGTCGGTCATGCGGTAGAGCGCGTTGCGGTCGCGGATCACGTCGAGCTGCAGCGGCGTGCGCACCGAGATCGCGTAGACCAGGCCACCCGTCAGCGCGAGCAGCAGCGCGGCGTACACCAGCATGCGCGGGCGGATCACGTGCGGCTGGTGGTGCAGCAGGGCGTTCTCGGTGGTGTAGCGCACCAGTCCACGCGGCGAACCGATCTTGTCCATGACCTCGTCGCAGGCGTCGACGCAGGCGGCGCAGCCGATGCACTGGTATTGCAGCCCGTTGCGGATGTCGATGCCGGTGGGGCAGACCTGCACGCACAGCGTGCAGTCGATGCAGTCGCCGAGGCCGCGCGTGCGCGGGTCGACGCCGCGCTTGCGCGAGCCGCGCGGCTCGCCGCGCTCGGCGTCGTAGGAGATCACCAGCGTGTTCTTGTCGAACATCGCGCTCTGGAAGCGCGCGTACGGGCACATGTACAGGCACACCTGCTCGCGCATGAAGCCGGCGTTGCCCCAGGTGGCGAAGCTGTAGAAGACGATCCAGAACAGCTCCCACGGGCCGAGCGCGAACCCCGCCAGGCGCACGCCGAGCTCGCGGATCGGGGTGAAGAAGCCGACGAAGGTGAACCCCGTCCACGCCGCGAACAGCAGCCAGAGCGCGTGCTTGCCCGCTTTCAGGCGCAGCTTGCGGGCGTCCCAGGGGGCCTTGTCGAGCTTCATCCGCGCGCCGCGGTCGCCTTCCACCCAGCGCTCGATCCACATGAAGGTCTCGGTCCACACCGTCTGCGGGCAGGCGTAGCCGCACCACAGCCGCCCGGCGAGCGCGGTGAAGAAGAACAGGCTGAAGGCGGCGATGATCAGCAGCAGCGCGAGGAAGAAGAAGTCCTGCGGCCAGAACGCCAGGCCGAGGATGTAGAACTTGCGCGCCGGCAGGTCGAACAGCACCGCCTGGCGGCCGCCCCAGTCGAGCCACGGCGTCAGGTAGTAGAGCCCGAGCAGCGCGAGCACCGCGAACACGCGCAGGCGGGCGAAGCGGCCGTGGGCTTCGCGCGGGTAGATCTTCGCCGGCTTGACGTAGAACGTGCCGGCGGGCTCGGAAGCGTTGGGGGCGGTCATCGCGGGGATGCTCCGGGGTTCGGCAGGTTCGCAGTGTGCGCGGCGCGGGCGCGCCCGGCATTGCGGACGGTCAATCGCGGGGGATGTTGCCCGGCGGCGGGCGCGCTTCAGTCGAGGTCGAGATCGCGCGGCTCGACGATCACCGGCACGTGCACCGGGCGCTGGAAGTAGAGCGTCAGCATCGACGAGGCGAGGTTCATGGTCCACAGCACGAAGAAGCCGACGGTGTAGGCGGCGGTGCGCTCGAGGTGTTCGATGCCCATGCACGCGGCGATCGCCTGCGGATCGAACACCGTGAAGAGGACGACGGTGGCGGCGCTCGCGAGCAGGAACGACGGCCAGAGGACGGAAACGGCGTGCTGGACCTTGCTGATGGTCATGTGGCGTGAGCCCCGGATGGCGGTGGGCAGGGCGGCGAAAACCGTGCCCCGACCCGGGCCGCGCGGGCCCGGACCGGACGCGCGCGAGCGGCGCGGGCGGCGCCGCTCGCGGCGGGTGCTACGGCTTGCCCTGCGACAGACTGTAGACGTAGGCGGCGAGCAGGCGGACCTTCTCGGCACCGAGGAACTCCCGGTGCGCGGGCATCTGGCCCTGGCGCCCCTCGGCGATGGTCTTGATGACGGTCTTCAGCGAGCCGCCGTAGAGCCAGACGTTGTCGGTCAGGTTGGGCGCGCCGAGCAGCGGATTGCCCTTGCCCTCGGCACCGTGGCAGGCCGCGCAGGTCTGGGCGAACACCGCCTTGCCGGCTTCGGCCTTGGCGGCATCGACGCCGTCCCTGCGCCCGGCGAGGGTCAGCACGTAGTGCGCGACCTCCTCGACCTTCTGGTCGCCGAGCGCCTTCCACGCCGGCATCATGCCGGCGCGACCGCCGAGGATGCTCGCCTCGATCTGCGCCGGCTCGCCGCCCCACAGCCAGTCGTTGTCGGCGAGGTTGGGGAAGCCGGGCGCGCCGTGGGCATCCGAGCCGTGGCAGCTCGAACAGTAGGTGGCGAACAGGCGCTGGCCCATCTTCACCGCCTGCGGGTCGCGGGCCGCGGCGGGAATCTCCATCGCCGCGTACTTCGCATACAGCGGGCCGTACTTGGCGTTGGCCTCGGCGACCTCCTCGTTCCACTGGCCCTGCTGGCTCCAGCCGAGCAGCCCGCCGAGGCTGCCGAGGCCGGGGTAGAGCACCACGTACAGGCCGGTGAAGACGATGGTCAGGTAGAACATCCACAGCCACCAGCGCGGCATGGGATTGTTGAGTTCCTTGAGGTCGCCGTCCCAGACGTGGCCGGTGGCTTCGCCCTGGGCGACCTCGCCGGCCTTGGGCTTGCTGGTCCAGCGGATCAGCCACCACATGGCGAGCGTGTTGCCGACCACGATCAGGATGATGAACAGGCTGATGGTCAGACTCATGGTGAATTCTCCTCAGCGCCGCGGGGCCGCCGACGACGCGCGCGCACGTTCCTCGTCGGCGAAGGGCAGGGCGGCGGCTTCGTCGAAGCGCCGGCGGCTGCGCGCGCTCCACGCCCACAGCACGATGCCGACGAAGCTCACGAACATGAGCACGGTGAACACGCTGCGTATCGTCGTCAGGAGGTCCACGGCGCTTACCTCTTGTTGCTGATCACGGTGCCGAGGTTCTGCAGGTACGCGACCAGCGCGTCCAGCTCGCTCCTGCCGGCGACGGCGGCCTTGGCGCCGGCGATGTCGGCGTCGCTGTAGGGCACGCCGAGGGTGCGCAGCGCCGCGAGCTTGCGCCCGGTCAGGTCGCCGTCGAGGAGGTTGCGGGCGAGCCAGGGGAAGCCCGGCATGTTCGACTCGGGCACGACGTCGCGCGGGTTGATCAGGTGCACGCGCTGCCAGTCGTCGGAGTAGCGGCCGCCGACGCGGGCGAGGTCCGGGCCGGTGCGCTTGGAGCCCCACTGGAACGGGTGGTCGTAGACGAACTCCCCGGCCACCGAGTAGTGGCCGTAGCGCTCGGTTTCGGCGCGGAACGGCCGCACCATCTGCGAGTGGCAGGTGTAGCAGCCTTCGCGGACGTAGATGTCACGGCCTTCGAGCTGCAGCGCGGTGAGTGGCTTGAGGCCGGCGACGGGCTCGGTCGTGTCCTTGATGAAGAACAGCGGCACGATCTCCGCGAGGCCGCCGAAGGCGACGACGACGATGATCAGGATGGCCATCAGGCCGATGTTGCGTTCGACCTTCTCGTGGCCGGTCGGGACGTGGGTGTCTTGAGCCATGATCGGGTCTCCTCAGGCGGCCTGCGGCGCGGTGGCGGCTACCGGCTTCTCGGCGCCGGAGAGCGTCTTCCAGACATTCCAGGCCATCACCACCATGCCCAGCAGGAACACCAGGCCGCCGAGGAAGCGCACCTCGTAGTACGGGTACATGCGCGCCAGCACCTCGACGAAGCTGTAGGTCAGCGTGCCGTCCTCGTTCACCGCCCGCCACATCAGGCCCTGCATGACGCCGGCGATCCACATCGAGGCGATGTACAGCACGATGCCGATGGTCGAGGTCCAGAAGTGCACCTCGATCAGCCGGGTGCTCCAGATCTGGCGGTTGAACAGCGCCGGGATCAGCGCGTAGACGCAGCCGATCGACACCAGCGCCACCCAGCCGAGCGCGCCGGAGTGGACGTGGCCGATGGTCCAGTCGGTGTAGTGGGAGAGGGCGTTGACCGTCTTGATCGACATCATCGGCCCTTCGAAGGTCGACATGCCGTAGAACGACAGCGAGACGATCATGAAGCGCAGGATCGGGTCGGTGCGCAGCTTATGCCAGGCACCCGAGAGCGTCATGATGCCGTTGATCATCCCGCCCCAGCTCGGCGCGAGCAGCATCAGCGAGAACAGCATGCCGAGCGACTGCGTCCAGTCGGGCAGCGCGGTGTAATGCAGGTGGTGCGGACCGGCCCACATGTACAGCGAGATCAGCGCCCAGAAGTGCACCACCGACAGCCGGTACGAATACACCGGGCGGCCGGCCTGCTTGGGCACGAAGTAGTACATCATCCCGAGGAAGCCGGCAGTCAGGAAGAAGCCCACCGCGTTGTGGCCGTACCACCACTGCACCATGGCGTCGATCGCGCCCGGGTAGACCGAGTACGACTTGGTCAGGCTCACCGGCAGCGCGGCACTGTTGACGATGTGCAGGATCGCCACGGTCAGGATGAAGGCGCCGTAGAACCAGTTCGCCACGTAGATGTGCGGCGTGCGGCGCTTGACGAGGGTGCCGAAGAACAGGATGGCGTAGGCCACCCAGACCACCGCGATCAGGATGTCGATCGGCCATTCGAGCTCGGCGTACTCCTTGCTCGTGGTGATGCCGAAGGGCAGCGTCAGCGCCGCCAGCACGATCACGAGCTGCCAGCCCCAGAACACGAAGGCGGCGAGGCCGTCGGAGATCAGGCGCGTCTGGCAGGTGCGCTGCACCACGTACAGCGAGGTCGCGAACAGCGCGCAGCCGCCGAAGGCGAAGATCACCGCGTTGGTGTGCAGCGGACGCAGGCGGCTGTAGGTGAGGAAGGGGACATCGAAGTTCAGCGCCGGCCAGACCAGTTGCGCGGCGATCAGCACACCGACGGCCATGCCGACGATGCCCCATACCACCGTCATGATCGTGAACTGGCGCACCACTGTGTAGTTGTACGTCGCTGCTGCATCCATAGCGCTACCTCGAATCGCGGGAAGCCAAAACGGGGGGGATGCACGCGCGCGGGCATGGCCGCGCGCGCCCGGAGGTCGGATGCGGGACGAAGGCGATGCGCATGTGTCCCCCTTCTCGGTCGGTTTGAAGGAACCGGCCGAACTATGGGGGGCAGGGGTGAAGCGCAGAAATGACGGGGGTCAACTTCCCCGTTGGTAGTACGACCGTTCAGCCGCTCGCGGAGGAACGCCGCGCGGCAAGGCTCGTCACCCGCGCGGCTGGCAGGAGCTGCTGCCGGTGGCGAGCGCGCGCAGGTCTTCGAGCCGCTCGATGCGGATGTGCTTGTTGTTGGCGGTCACCAGGCCGAGCTGCTGGAAGCGCGTGAACAGCCGGCTGACGGTTTCGACGGCGAGCCCCAGGTAGTTGCCGATGTCGTTGCGCGACATGCTCAGGTGGAACTCGCGCGCCGAGAAGCCGCGTTGCTGCAGGCGGTTGGACAGGCTGATCAGCAGCGCGGCGAGCCGCTCCTCGGCCGACTTCTTGCCGAGCAGCGTGAGCAGTTCGTCATCGGAGTGGATCTCGCGGCTCATGATGCGGATCAGCTGGCGGCCGAGGGAGGGGATCACCGCCGAGAGCTCCTCGAGGTGATCGAAGGGGATCTCGCACAGGCTGGTGGTTTCGAGCACCTTGGCGCTCGACGGGTGGGTGCCGGTGTGGATGGCGTCGAGGCCGATCAGTTCGCCCGGCAGATGAAAGCCGGTGACCTGCTCGCCGCCGCCCTCGGTGGTGGTGTAGGTCTTCACCGAGCCGGCGCGGATCGCATAGACCGCCCGGAACTCGTCACCGAGGCGGAACACGTGGTCGCCACGCGACGACGGGCGACGACGCTTGACGATGCGGTCGAGGCGATCGACGTCGTCCAGTCCGATGCCGACCGGCAGGCAGAGCTCGTGCAGGCTGCAGTTGCCGCAGGCCAGCCTGAGCTTGGCGAGGCTGATCGGCGTAGGCGAACAATCGGTCATGGCGGATTCCGGACGACGCGGCGCAGGCCATTGCAGCAGAATCATTGACCCCACGCAATGAAAGTGACGTGCACGGCAACTGCCGTCAGCGTGCGCGGGCGGTTTAATCCGGGGGGGGCGCACGCTATTCTACCCTTTCCGCAGTCGCTCGCCCCGAGACGCCCTCCATGCCTTCCCGTAACGCCGAGGTTCAACGCGATACCCTCGAAACGCAGATCCGCATCGCCGTCGACCTCGACGGGGCCGGGACCGGCCGCTTCGACACCGGCGTGCCCTTCCTCGACCACATGCTCGACCAGGTCGCCCGCCACGGCATGATCGACATCACCGCCGACGCGCGCGCCGACCTGCACATCGACGACCACCACGCGGTCGAGGACATCGGCATCACCTTCGGCCAGGCGGTGCGCCAGGCGCTCGGCAACAAGCAGGGCATCCGCCGCTACGGGCACGCCTACGTGCCGCTCGACGAAGCCCTGTCGCGCGTCGTCGTCGACTTCTCCGGACGTCCCGGGCTCGAATACCACGTCGAGTACCCGCGGGCGCGGATCGGACGGTTCGACGTCGACCTGCTGCGCGAGTTCTTCCAGGGCTTCGTCAACCACGCGCAGGTCACGCTGCACATCGACAACCTGCGCGGGCGCAACGCCCACCACATCGCCGAGACCATCTTCAAGGCCTTCGGCCGGGCGCTGCGCATGGCGATGGAGCCCGACCCGCGCATGCAGGGCATCACGCCCTCCACCAAGGGCTCCCTCTGACGGGGCCGGCGGGAGCACGCTGATGTCGCGAATCGCTGTCATCGACTACGGCATGGGCAACCTGCACTCCGTGGTCAAGGCGCTGGAGCACGTCGCGCCCGCCGCGCAGGTGACGCTCGCGCGCGATGCGCAGGCGCTGCGGGCCGCCGATCGCGTGGTGTTCCCCGGGCAGGGCGCGATCGGCCACTGCATGCACGAACTCGCCCGCCTCGACCTCGTCGAGCCCCTGCGCGCGGCGGCACGCAGCAAGCCGTTCCTCGGCATGTGCCTGGGGCCGCAGGCGCTGATGGACTTCAGCGAGGAGAACGGCGGCGTCGCCGCGCTCGGCGTGTTCGCCGGGCGCGTCGTGCGCTTCGACGAACACCTGACCGACGCCGCGAGCGGCGCCCGCCTGAAGATTCCGCACATGGGCTGGAACCAGGTGTGGCAGACGCGCCCCCATGCGCTCTGGGACGGCATCGCCTCGGGCAGCCGTTTCTATTTCGTCCACAGTTACTATCTGCAGCCAGCCGATGCCGCGGTCGTGGTCGGCGAAACTTCCTACGGCATCGACTTCGCCACGGCCATCGCGCGCGACAACCTCTTCGCGGTGCAGTTCCACCCGGAGAAGAGCGCCCGCGCCGGGCTGCGTCTGCTCGCCAATTTCGTTGCCTGGAATCCCGCCTAGGCACGTCACCCGCGATTCGCATCGCCAAGAGGGGCTTTCGAGGACATCGTATGCTGCTGATTCCGGCCATCGATCTGAAGGACGGCAAGTGCGTCCGGCTGCGCCAGGGACGGATGGAGGACTCCACCGTGTTTTCCGACGACCCCGTGGCGATGGCCGAGCGTTGGGTCGAGGCCGGTGCGCGTCGCCTGCATCTGGTCGATCTCAACGGCGCCTTCGCCGGCAAGCCGCAGAACGCCGACGTGGTCCGCCGCATCGCCGCGGCCTGCCCGGGGGTGCCGATCCAGGTCGGCGGCGGCATCCGCACCGAGGAGACCATCGAGACCTACCTCGATGCCGGCGTGCAGTTCGTCATCATCGGCACCAAGGCCGTGCAGGAGCCGCATTTCGTCAGCGACATCTGCCTGAACTTCCCGGGGCACGTGATCGTCGGGCTCGATGCGCGCGACGGCCGGGTCGCAATCGACGGCTGGAGCAAGCTGTCCAGGCACGACGTCGTCGACCTCGCGCAGCGCTTCGAGCGCGACGGCGTGGAGGCGATCGTGTACACCGACATCGGCCGCGACGGCATGCTGCAGGGCGTCAACGTCGACGCCACCGTGAAGCTCGCGCGGGCGGTGTCGATCCCGGTGATCGCCTCGGGCGGCGTCACCGACATGAACGACGTGCGGGCGCTGTGTGCGGCGCGGGGCGAGGGCATCTCCGGGGTGATCCTCGGGCGCGCGCTGTACGAGGGCACGCTCGATCTCGGCGAAGCCCAGCGCTACGTCGACGACCTGGCCTGAGCGCCGCCGCGGAGCCACCATGGGACTCGCCAAACGCATCATCCCCTGCCTCGACGTCGACGCCGGCCGCGTGGTCAAGGGCGTCAACTTCGTCGACATCCGCGATGCCGGCGATCCGGTCGAGATCGCGCGCCGCTACGACGACGAGGGCGCCGACGAGCTGACCTTCCTCGACATCACCGCCAGTTCCGACGCGCGCGAAACGCTCGTGCACGTGGTCGAGCAGGTCGCCGGCGAAGTGTTCATCCCGCTCACCGTCGGCGGCGGCATCCGCAGCGTCGCCGACGTGCGCCGCATGCTCAACGCCGGTGCCGACAAGGTCTCGATCAACACCGCCGCGGTGCAGCGCCCCGAGCTGGTACGCGAGGCCGCCGAGCATTTCGGCAACCAGTGCATCGTCGTCGCGGTCGACGCCAAGCGCGTGAGCGCCGCCGGCGAGCCGGCGCGCTGGGAGGTGTTCACGCACGGCGGGCGTCGCACGACCGGGCTCGACGCCATCGCCTGGGCGCGGCTCATGGCGGAGTACGGCGCCGGCGAGATCCTGCTGACCAGCATGGACCGCGACGGCACGCGGATCGGCTTCGACCTCGAGCTGACCCGCGCGGTGAGCGATGCCGTCAGCGTGCCGGTGATCGCCTCGGGCGGCGTGGGCACGCTCGATCACCTCGCCGACGGCGTGCTGCTCGGCG
Source organism: Plasticicumulans lactativorans (assembly GCF_004341245.1). Classification (GTDB taxonomy): domain Bacteria; phylum Pseudomonadota; class Gammaproteobacteria; order Competibacterales; family Competibacteraceae; genus Plasticicumulans_A; species Plasticicumulans_A lactativorans. The sequence goes on from NZ_SLWY01000009.1 coordinate 95,844, forward strand.
GCGCCGACGCGGTGCTCGCCGCGAGCATCTTCCACTTCGGCGAGTTCACCATCGAGCAGGCCAAGCGCCACCTGCAGGCGCGCGGCGTCGAGGTGCGCCTGTGAGCCTCGCCGGCGGCATCGGCGCGGCGGCGCTCGACGCCATCCGCTGGAACGCGGACGGGCTCGTGCCGGTGATCGCCCAGGAGAGCGGCAGCGGTGAGGTGCTGATGTTCGCGTGGATGAACCGCGAGGCGCTGCGCCTCACCGTCGAGCGCGGCGAGGCAGTGTACTGGTCGCGCTCGCGCGGCCGGCTGTGGCACAAGGGCGAGCGCTCGGGCCACGTGCAGAAGGTGCTCGACATCCGCCTCGACTGCGACGCCGACGTGCTGCTGATCGAGATCGAACAAATCGGCGGCGTCGCCTGTCACACCGGGCGCCATCGCTGCTTCTTCAACCGCCTGCAGGACGGGGGCTGGGCGGTGGTCGAACCGGTCCTGAAGGACCCCGACGCGATCTACGGCGCATGAGCGTACTGCGCGAAGACGACATCCTCGCCCAGCTCGCCGCGGTGCTGGAGGCGCGCAAGGCGGCCACCGCCGACGCCTCCTACGTCGCCAAGCTGTACGCCAAGGGGCTGGACGCGATCCTCAAGAAGGTCGGCGAGGAAGCCACCGAAACCGTGCTCGCCGCGAAGGACGGCGACCCCGAGCACCTGGTCTACGAGGTCGCCGACCTCTGGTTCCACACGCTGGTACTGCTCGCGCACCAGGGACTGGGGCCGGAGGCGGTCCTCACCGAACTGCAGCGCCGCTTCGGGCTCTCCGGGCTGGCCGAAAAGGCCGCCCGCGGCGGCGAGCGCTGATCCGTCGGCGCGGGGGTGTTCCCCGCTGCGCCGACGCTCCAACCTTCCATACAGGGTGATGCTCATGGGCTTCGGAAGTATCTGGCACTGGCTGATCGTTCTGCTGATCGTGCTGCTCGTCTTCGGCGCCAAGCGCCTGCGCAACGTCGGCTCCGACCTGGGCGCCGCGGTGAAGGGCTTCCGCGACGCGATGAAGGAAGGAGAAGGCACCACAGAGGAGACCGGCGGCGAACGCAAGCTCGCCCAGTCGGAGCAGGGACGCGTGATCGAGGGCGAGGCCAGTCGCGACAGCGAAAAGCCGCGCACCTGACACCTGGCGGCTGCCGCAGATGTTCGAGATCGGTTTCTGGGAGCTGGTGCTGATCGCCCTGGTCGCGCTGATCGTGATCGGGCCGGAGCGCCTGCCCGAGGTGGCGCGCACCGCGGGGCGCTGGATCGCGCGCGCGCGCAGCATCGTGTCGAACGTGCGCGCCGAGGTCGAGCGCGAATTCAAGGTCGACGAACTCAAGCGCTCGCTGATCCACGAGGAGACCGCCGACCAGTTCAGGCGCCTGCACGACCAGATCCGCGGTCTCGAAACCGAACTGCGCAACGTCGCGCAGCCGCCCGCCGCGGCCGAAACCCCGCCCGTCGCCGAGCCCGACGCGCGCATGCCGGCACCCGCGCCGGCCGAGGCGCCGCCCGTGGTGCCACCTGCGGCGCCGGTGACGCCGGCGCCCGTTGCGGCGGCGGCACCGGCGGAGTCGTCGAAACAGACCTGAGCACGCCGTGAACGACGTCGAACAACCCTTGCTGAGCCACCTGATCGAGCTGCGCGATCGCCTGCTGCGGGCCTGCGCCGGCGTGTTCGTGGTGCTGCTGTGCCTGCTGCCGTTCGCCAACCAGATCTACAGCCGCTTCGCCCAGCCGCTGCTCGTGCACATGCCGGCTTCGACCAGCATGATCGCGATCGACGTCATCTCGCCGTTCCTGACGCCGCTCAAGCTCTGCCTGGTGCTGGCGATCTTCATCGCGATGCCGTGGGTGCTCTACCAAGCGTGGGCGTTCGTGGCGCCCGGCCTGTACCAGCGCGAGAAGGCCCTGGCGCTGCCGCTGCTCGCCGCGAGCTCGGCGTTGTTCTACCTCGGCATGGCGTTCGCCTACTACGTGATCCTGCCGGTGTTCTTTGCCTTCCTCACGCAGACCGCGCCGCAGGGCGTGGCGGTGATGACCGACATCAACCACTACCTCGACTTCGTGCTGACGATCTTCTTCGCCTTCGGTGTCTGCTTCGAGGTGCCGGTGGCGACCGTGCTGATGGTGCTGATCGGTGTCACCACCCCCGATGCGCTGGCGCGCAAGCGACCTTACGTCATCGTCGGCGCCTTCGTCGTCGGTGCGGTGCTGACCCCCCCCGACGTCATCTCGCAGACCCTGCTCGCGGTGCCGATGTGGCTGCTGTTCGAGCTCGGCATCGTCTGTGCGCGCCTGCTGGCGCGGCGCGCGCAGGCGCGCGAACCCGAGAGCGAAACGCACTGAGGACGACGCGGGCGCTGCGTCCATAAACGCAAACGGCGGGATGCCCTCCCGCCGTTTTCCGTTTTCGGCCTTCGCCCGGACGAAGACCGCCCCTTCCCCGCGTACGTTCCGCCCCTGCGTCAGGCGACCCGGCGCTCGAGGGCTGCGGCGCCCTGCCCGCGGCCGGCCGGCGGTGTTCCGCCGGCGGGTGCGCAGTCGGTGTCTCCGGCCGACGCGTCGTCCTCCATGCGCTGCGGTCCGACGGCGCCGGCGACGAAGGCCTTGCCTTCGAAGTAGCGCAGCAGCGGGCACTTCTGGCCGACGGCGCAATGGTGTTCCTTGGCGCATTCGACCTGCGTGCAGTCCAGCAGCACGTATTCGTTGCAGACCGGACAGCGTTCAAACGGGGAGTCGAAGGTGATCATGGCCGCTCTCCTCAATGCTCGGTGATCAAAGGGTTTGCCGTTCCTCTGACGGCCTCTGTGTAACTTTGTGCCACGATTCGGGAAGGTTTTCATTGACCGGCGTCATGTCCGGCCGGGCCCGCGCGCGTTCAGCGCTGGCCGGCGGCGTGCAGGTCGGCGGGGGTGAAGCGCAGCGTCGTGCCCAGCGGCGCGAGCGGCCGCAGCAGTTCGGCGTCCTCGAAGGCGGTGATGGTCACGCGGTAGTCGGCGTCGGCGCTGAGGCGGGCCTGCGGGCAGGCGAAGCTCTGCCGGCTCTGCGGCGCCAGTTCACGCACCTGCAGGCAGTCGTGCTCGCCGCCCGGGGTCTGGAAGCGTACCGACAGCCACAGCGTGCGCGTCGCCGCGCTCGCCAGGGTCAGGCCGATCTCGGCGCGACCGCTGCGGGCGGCGAGCAGGCCGGCGTGCTCGATCTGCACCGGGCTCGCGGCCGCGGCCGGCGTCGGCGTGCCCCAGCCCCAGGGCAGCCACGAGCAGCCGCCCAGGCTCAGGGCCAGCGCGAGGCCGGCGGCCCGCGGTGGGCGTCGCGCGCCGCGCGGGCGCTGGAAGGGGTGCTGCATCGCGGCCTCCTCGGTGGGCGAGCGCGCACTATAGCGCGCGGCACCCGGCGTGCTGCCGGGTGCCGGCCGCCGACGGCCTTACAGCTTCGGGCGACGGTCGATGACGCGCTTGGCCTTGCCGACCGAGCGCTCCAGCGTGCCGACGTCGACGATGTGGATGCGCGTCGAGATGCCGATGTACGACTTGATGTGCCCGGCCAGCACCTTCTTGAGCTGCTCGGCCTCGCGGTCGGTGAGGTGCGCGACCAGTTCCTGGCGCGGCTCGACCAGCACGTCGAGGCGGTCGAGGTTGCCGTCGCGGCTGACCTCCAGCTGGTAGTGCGGCGACAGCTGCGGCACCTTGAGGATCTGCTCCTCGATCTGCGTCGGGAACACGTTCACGCCGCGGATGATCAGCATGTCGTCGGAGCGGCCGGTGATCTTGTCCATGCGCCGCATCGGCCGCGCGGTGCCCGGCAGCAGGCGGGTGAGGTCGCGCGTGCGGTAGCGGATCACCGGCAGCGCCTCCTTGCTGAGCGAGGTGAACACCAGCTCGCCGTACTCGCCGTCGGGCAGCACCTCGCCGGTCTCGGGGTTGATGATCTCCGGCAGGAAGTGGTCCTCCCAGATGTGCGGGCCGTCCTTGTACTCGATGCACTCGCTGGCCACGCCCGGCCCCATCACCTCCGACAGCCCGTAGATGTCGACCGCGTCGATGCCGAAGCGGGTCTCGATGGTCTCGCGCATCGCCCCGGTCCACGGCTCGGCGCCGAAGATGCCCAGGCGCAGCGAGGTTTCGCGCGGATCGATGTCCTGGCGCTCGAACTCGTCGGCGATGGTCAGCATGTACGACGGCGTGACCATGATGATGTCGGGCTTGAAGTCCTGGATCAGCTGCACCTGCTTCTCGGTCTGCCCGCCGGACATCGGGATCACCGTGCAGCCGAGGCGCTCGGCGCCGTAGTGCGCGCCGAGGCCGCCGGTGAACAGGCCGTAGCCGTAGGCGATGTGCACCTTGTCGCGGCGCGAGCCACCGGCGGCGCGGATCGAGCGCGCGACCAGGTCGGCCCAGTGATTGATGTCGTTCTGCGTGTAGCCGACCACCGTGGGCTTGCCGGTGGTGCCGCTCGACGCGTGCACGCGCACCACCTGCTCCATCGGCACCGCGAACATGCCGAAGGGGTAGGTTTCGCGCAGGTCGGACTTGGTGGTGAACGGGAACCGGCTCAGGTCGGCGAGCGACTTCAGGTCGTCCGGGTGCACCCCGGCGGCCTGGCACTTGGCGCGGTAGTGCGGCACGTTGTCGTAGGTGTGGCGCACCGACCACTTCAGGCGTTCGAGCTGCGTGGCGCGCAGCTCGTCGATGCTCGCGCGCTCCAGCGGGTCGAGTTCTTCGCGGCGGGGGGCGGTGTTGTACTTGCTCATCGGGCTCTCTCCTCCAGGGTCAGGCGGGGTGCCCGCGGCCGCGGTGGCGGCCGGGGCGTATCGGTCGGGGGCGTCTCGGCGCCCGCTGGGTTTGCGTGCGGCAGCCCGCCGCGCGCCTCGGGTGCTCAGACGCGCTCGATCACCAGCGCGATGCCCTGGCCGACGCCGATGCACATCGTGCACAGCGCATAGCGGCCGCCGCGGCGGTGCAGCTCGTACATCGCCGTGGTCACCAGGCGCGCGCCGCTCATGCCGAGCGGGTGGCCCATCGCGATGGCGCCGCCGTTCGGGTTGACGTGCGCGGCGTCGTCCGCCAGGCCGAGGTCGCGGGTGACGGCGAGCGCCTGCGCGGCGAAGGCCTCGTTGAGCTCGATCACGTCCATCTGCGCGAGCGTCAGGCCGGTCAGCGCCAGCACCTTGCGCGTCGCCGGCGCCGGGCCGAAGCCCATGATCCGCGGCGCCAGGCCGGCGGTGGCCATGCCCACCACGCGCGCGCGCGGGGTCAGGCCGTGGCGTGCGGCGGCGGCCTCGCTCGCCAGCAGCAGCGCGCAGGCGCCGTCGTTGACGCCCGAGGCGTTGCCGGCGGTGACGGTCTTGTCGGGGCCGTTGACGCCCTTGAGCTTGGCCAGCATCTCCGGCGTGGTGTCGGGGCGCGGGTGCTCGTCGGTGGTGAAGCGCCGCGGCGCGCCCTTCTTCTGCGCGATCTCGACCGTCACCAGCTCGTCGGCGAAGCGCCCGGCGGTGTGGGCCGCGGCCCAGCGCTGCTGGCTGCGCAGCGCGAAGGCGTCCTGGTCGGCGCGGGCGATGCCGAACTGTTCGGCGACGTTGTCGGCGGTCTGCGGCATCGAGTCGACGCCGTACTGTGCTTTCATCAGCGGGTTGACGAAGCGCCAGCCGATCGTGGTGTCGAAGACCTCGGCCTTGCGCGAGAAGGCGCTGTCGGCCTTGCCCATCACGAAGGGCGCGCGGCTCATGCTCTCGACGCCGCCGGCGAGCATCAGCTCGGCCTCGCCGGCCTTGATCGTGCGCGCGGCCAGGCCGACGGCATCCATGCCCGAACCGCACAGGCGGTTGACGGTGGTGCCGGGCACCTCGACCGGCAGCCCGGCGAGCAGCGCGCTCATGCGCGCGACGTTGCGGTTGTCGTCGCCGGCCTGGTTGGCGCAGCCGTAGATGACGTCGGCCACCGCGGCCCAGTCGACGCGGGGGTTGCGCGCCATCAGCGCGCGCAGCGGCACGGCGCCGAGGTCGTCGGCGCGCACCGTGGCGAGCGCGCCGGCGTAGCGGCCGATCGGGGTGCGCACGGCGTCACAGAGATAGGCGTGGGTCATGATTCGATTTCCTGGCCGGGCAGCACTTCGCCCTTGATGCGGTAGGAGTTGCCGCGGAACAGCGCGATCAGCGTGCCGTCCTGGTTGCTGACGGCGACGTCGTAGACACCGGTGCGCCCGGCGAGCACGCGCTCCTCGGCGGCCGCCGTCAGCGTGTCGCCGAGCCGCCCGGGGGCGGCGAAGTCGATCGTGCAGCCCGAGGCCACGGTGGCCTGGTTGCGGCCGTTGCAGGCGTAGGCGAAGGCGGTGTCGGCGAGCGTGAAGATCATCCCGCCGTGGCAGATGTCGTGGCCGTTCACCATGTCCTTGCGCACCGGCATGGTCATCCGCGCGTAGCCGGGGCGGACCTCGGCGAGGCGGATCTCGTGCGCCTGCGCGCACCAGTCGCGTGCGTGCATGGCTTCGGCGCAGGCCTCGGCGAGGCGCTGGGCGTCGCTGACGGGGCGTGGATCAGTCATGGAACCTCCGCTTGGCATAGACGTGGCGCCGCAGCAGCGGCGAGGCGCGGTAGCGGTCCTCGCCGTAGCTCGCGGCCAAGTTGTCGAGCACGGTGAGCACCTCGGGCAGGCCGATCGCGTCGGCCCAGGCGAGCGGTCCGCGCGGATAGTTCACGCCGCCCTGCATCGCCACATCGACCGCCGCCGCCGAGCACACGCCCTGGTTGACGGCGTCGGCGCCCTCGTTGGCGAGCATCGCGACGGTGCGCATCACCGCCAGGCCGGGCACGTCGGTGAGGCGCGAGGTGGCGATGCCGGCGGCGCGCAGCAGCCCGGCGGCGAGCAGGATCGCCCCCGGCGCGGCCTGCTCGGCGGCGGCGAGCGCAAGCCGCGGCGTGCTGGCGAAGTCGAGCGCGAGGTCGAACAGCACCAGCTCGCCGAGGTCATCGGCCCAGGCGCGCTCGGTGGCGCTGCGCCCGTCGGTGAGGGCGAGGGTGACGCCGTCGGCGACGATGAGCCCGCTGCCCTCGCCATGGGTGACGACGACGCCGCCGGCGCGCAGGCGCTCGATGAGCGGCTCGGCGACGCCGAGCGGCCCGGCGATGTGCACCGCCTGCGGCGCCGGCCCGGGGGCGAGCGTGGCCGGCGTGTGCGCCGGGGCGCCCTCGGCGTAGTCGTAGAAGCCGCGCCCGCTCTTGCGCCCGAGGTAGCCGGCGGCGACCAGCTCCTGCTGGATCAGGCTCGGGGTGAAGCGCGGGTCGTTGAAGTAGGCCGCGAACACCGAGCTCGTCACCGCGAAGTTGACGTCGTGGCCGATCAGGTCCATCAGCTCGAACGGCCCCATGCGGAAGCCCCCGGCCTCGCGCAGCAGCGCGTCGAGCGTGGCGACGTCGGCCGCGCCCTCGCCGAGCAGGCGCAGGCCCTCGGCGTAGTAGGGGCGCGCCACGCGGTTGACGATGAAGCCCGGCGTCGACTTCGCGTGCACCGGCGCCTTGCCCCAGGCCTCGCAGGTGGCGTGGACGCGCGCCGCCACCTCGGCCGAGGTGGCGAGCCCCGACACCACCTCGACCAGCTTCATCAGCGGCGCCGGATTGAAGAAGTGCATGCCCGCGAGCCGCCCCGGCCGCCCGAGCTTGGCGGCGATCGCCGTCACCGAGATCGACGAGGTGTTGGTGGCGAGGATGGCGTCGGCGGCGACGAGGGCTTCGAGCCGCGCGAACAGCTCGCGCTTGACGTCGAGGTTCTCGACGATCGCCTCGATCACCAGCCCGGCCGGCGCGAGTTCCTCGAGCGTGGCGGCCGCGCGCAGGCGCCCGCGGATGTCGGCGAGCGCGTCGGCGCCGAGGCGGCCCTTGTCGACCAGCTTGCCGAGCGTGCGCAGGATGCCCTGCACCCCGCGCTCGGCGGCACCGGCGGCAGCGTCGTAGAGCAGCACCGGGTGCCCGGCCTGCGCGGCGACCTGCGCGATGCCCGCGCCCATGGTGCCGGCGCCGATCACGGCGACGGTGGCGGAAGTCGGCAGCGCCCCCATCTCAGCGCCCCTTGAACTGCGGCGCGCGCTTCTGCATGAACGCCGCCACGCCTTCGCGGTAGTCCTCGGTGCGCCCGGCGATGCGCTGGAAGTCGCGTTCCAGGTCGAGCTGCTGGTCGAGCGTGTGGGTGGCCGAGGAGACCAGCGCGCGCTTGATCAGCGCGAGTCCGGCGGTCGGCTGGGTGGCGAGGTGCGCGGCGGCGGCCTGCGCCGTCGGCAGCAGCTCGGCGTCGTCCACGCACTTCCAGATCATCCCCCAGGCCTCGGCCTGCTCGGCGCCGATCTTGTCGCCGAGCATGGTGAGCGCGGTCGCGCGGGCCGTACCCACCAGCCGCGGCAGGAACCAGGTGCCGCCCGAATCGGGTACCAGGCCGAGCTTGCAGAAGGCCTGGATGAAGCTCGCCGAGCGCGCGGCGAAGACGATGTCGCAGGCCAGCGCGAGGTTGGCGCCGGCGCCGGCGGCGACGCCGTTGACCGCGCAGATCACCGGCAGCTCGAGCGTGCGCAGCGTGCGGATCAGCGGGTTGTAGCCGCGCTCGATCGACAGCCCGAGGTCCGGCATCGCGGCATCGGCGGCGACGTTGCGGTCCGACAGGTCCTGGCCGGCGCAGAAGCCGCGCCCGGCGCCGGTGATCAGCAGCGCGCGCGCGCCGCCGCGGACCACCTGCTTCAGGGCGTCGCGGATCTCCTCGTGCATCTGCGCGTTGAAGCTGTTGAGGCGATCGGGACGGTTCAGGGTCAGCGTCGCGACGGCGTCTTCGAGCGTGAACAGGATGGTTTCGTAGCTCATCGGCTCAGCGTCCTTTGAATTCGGGTTGACGTTTCTCGACGAAGGCGGCGATGCCCTCGCGGCGGTCCTCGGTGGCGGCGAGCAGGGCGAAGGCCTTGCGCTCGGCGTCCAGCGCGCTTTCGAGGCTGAGCTCGAAAGCCTTCAGCACGCACTCCTTGGCGAGGCGTACGGCGATCGGGGGTTTGGCGGCGATGCCGCGGGCGATCGCCAGCGCCCGCTCCTGGGTGAGTTCGGGCACCGTGACCTCGGCGACGAGGCCGGCGGCGAGCGCGGTGCGGGCGTCGATGGACTCGCCGGTGAGCACGAGCTTCATCGCCAGCGGCTTGCCCACCGCGCGCACCAGGCGCTGCGTGCCGCCGGCGCCGGGGATGATGCCGAGGTTGATCTCGGGCTGGCCGAAGCGTGCGTTGTCACCGGCGACGATGATGTCGGCCAGCATCGCCAGCTCGCAGCCGCCGCCGAGGGCGAAGCCGTTGACCGCGGCGACGATCGGCTTGGGGAAGCGGCGGATCGCCGCCCAGTAGCCGGGGCGGCAGTCATTGAGCACACCGACCACGTCGAGCGCGGCCATCTCCTTGATGTCGGCGCCGGCGGCGAACACCTTCGGGCCGCCGCCGAGCACCACGCAGCGCACGTCGTCGTCGCCGGCGGCCGCGTCGAGCGTCGCGGCCAGCTCGGCCAGCAGCGCGTTGCGCAGCGCGTTGAGCGCGTCGGGGCGGTTCAGGGTGATCGCCAGCACGCCCGGGCTCGGGCGATCGACGACGATGTCGCTGGGGCTGGTCATGCAGCGTCCTCCTCAGGTGCCTGTCTGCTCTCGTTTTGATACATGAGCAGGCTTTGTAGTGAATCTGTTTGTTATCCATCCGTGGCGTGCCGGCGGTGCCTGCCCGGCGGTTCCGGCGCTGGCGATCGTGGTGCCGTAGCGGCCTGTCATGCCGCGCTGTCTGGCGCGTGATCACCGCTTTTACGCCCTTGGCGGTAGTCGACGAGCGCCGGCGCCTACCTCTGCTTCATCCCTGTTGCCTCGTAAAGAGATACACTGTTGTCGTGTAAGTCTTCACTTTGAGTATCACAAAGTTTGCGGTATCTTGTTGCGCCAAGTCAATCGTGGTGATTGACAGGCCGGTGTCACCCCGCGTCGTCGCCGTCGACGCAGAGGGGCGAGCGCGCGACTACCTTGGAAACGAGCGTAGTCCCGTGCAGGAGGGATGGCGTTGCGCCGTTCCGGCATCGGATGAGCAGCGGCCCCGGTGCGCCCGCGTGCGGCCCACAAGGGGTATCGACGACGACACGCGGCCAGCGGCCGCCGGGGCCGTGGCCCCAGACCAGCAGAGCACCAGCCCAAGGGGAGCAACACCGATGAGTCACCCATTGTTCGAACGCCACCGTGCCACCCTCGACGCCGCCCTCGTCGCCATCCGCGAGCGTGGCTACTGGAGCGCCTACCCGGAGATGCCGTCGCCGCGCGCCTACGGCGAGACCGCCGCGGCCGACGGCCAGGCGGCGTTCGAGGCGCACCTGAACACCGCCTTCGAGCTCGACCAGCCCGGCACCGTCGGCCGCGTCGGCCGCGAGCGTTCGCCGTTCGGCTTCGACCTCGGCATCACCTACCCGCGGGCCGACGTCGACGTGCTGCTGCCGGCGATGCAGGCGGCGATGCCGGCGTGGCGGCGCCTCGGCGCCGAGGGCCGTGCCGGCGTGTGCCTGGAGATCCTCGCGCGCCTCAACCGCAAGAGCTTCGAGATCGCCCACGCGGTGCAGCACACCACCGGGCAGGCGTTCATGATGGCGTTCCAGGCCGGCGCCCCCCACGCGCAGGAGCGCGGGCTCGAAGCCGTGGCCTACGCCTACCGGGCGATGACCGAACAGGTGCCGTCGGCGCTGTGGGAGAAGCCGCAGGGCAAGCAGGACCCGCTGCGCATGGAGAAGACCTACACGGTGATGCCGCGCGGCGTCGGGCTGGTGATCGGCTGCTGCACCTTCCCGACCTGGAACGGCTACCCGGGGCTGTTCGCCAGCCTGGTCACCGGCAACGCCGTGCTGCTCAAGCCGCACGCCGGCGCGGTGCTGCCGATGGCGATCACCGCGCGCGTCTGCCGCGAGGTGCTGGCCGAGCAGGGGCTCGACCCCAACCTGGTCGCGCTCGCCGTCAACGAGCCCGGCAGCCCGCTGGCGAGCACGCTGGCGCTGCGCCCCGAGGTGCGCATCATCGACTTCACCGGCTCGACCGCGAACGGTGACTGGCTGGAGCGCAACGCCACGCAGGCGGTCGTCTACACCGAGAAGGCCGGCGTCAACTCGGTGGTGATCGATTCCACCAACGACTTCAAGGGCCTGGTGCGCAACCTCGCGTTCTCGCTGGCGCTGTACTCGGGGCAGATGTGCACCGCGCCGCAGAACCTCTACATCCCGCGTGACGGCATCGACACCGAGGACGGCCACAAGCGCTTCGACGAGGTCGCGCAGGCGCTCGCCGCCGGCGTCGACAAGCTGCTCGGCGACACCGCGCGCGCGGTCGAGGTGCTCGGCGCGATCCAGAACGAGGGCGTGGTGCGGCGGCTCGAATCGGCCGCCGAGCTCGGCCGCGTGGTGCTGGCCTCGCGGGCCATCGAGCACCCGCAGTTCCCCGCCGCGACGGTGCGCACCCCGGTGCTGCTCGCGCTCGACGCCGCGCGCGACGAGGCGGTGTTCACCCACGAGCACTTCGGTCCGATCGCCTTCTGCATCGCCACCGACGGCACCGCGCAGTCGATCGAGCTCTGCAAGCGCGTGATCCAGCAGCACGGCGCGATCACCGCGGCGGTGTACGCGGCCGACGCTGCCGTCATCGAGGCGATGCGCGAGGCGATGCTCGACGCCGGCGTGGCGCTGTCGGAAAACCTCACCGGCGGCGTGTTCGTCAACCAGTCGGCGGCGTACTCGGACTTCCACGCCACCGGTGCCAACCCGGCCGCGAACGCCGCGCTGACCGACAGCGCCTTCGTCGCCAACCGCTTCCGCGTGGTGCAGTCGCGCCGCCACGTCTGAGGCCCGGCCGTCCGCTGCGGGGGAGGAGCCCCCCGCAGCGCACCACCCGCGAGGACAGCCCCATGCCCTGCTACGAAATCGACGGCATCCGCCCGGTGGTCGATCCCACCGCCTACGTCCACCCGACCGCGGTGCTGATCGGCGACGTCATCGTCGGTCCGCACTGCTACATCGGCCCGGCCGCCTGCCTGCGCGGCGACTTCGGTCGCCTGGTGCTGGAGGCGGGCGCCAACCTGCAGGACACCTGCGTGATGCACGGCTTCCCCGGCACCGACACGGTGATCGAGGTCGACGGCCACGTCGGCCACGGCGCCGTGCTGCACGGCTGCCGCATCGGCCGCAACGCGATGGTCGGCATGAACGCCGTGGTGATGGACGGCGCCGAGGTCGGCGAGTGCGCGATCGTCGCCGCGATGGCCTTCGTCAAAGCGCAGATGCGCATCCCGCCGCGCAGCCTCGCCGTCGGCAGCCCGGCGCGGGTGCTGCGCGAGCTCTCCGAGCAGGAGATCGCGTGGAAGACCGAGGGCACCGCCACCTACCACACGCTCGCGGTGCGCAGCCTCGCCACGCTGCACGAGTGCGCGCCGCTGGCCGCGGCCGACGCCGCGCGGCTCGCGCAGCACATGCCGGTGGGCGAGATCGACCCGCTGTACAAGACCAAACAGAAGTTCGGGGATTGAGATGGCTTACGAAACCCTGCTCGTCGACGTGCGCCCCGGCGGCGTCGGCCTGATCACGCTGAACCGCCCGCAGGCGCTCAACGCGCTGTCGGCGCAGCTGGTGCGCGAACTCGGCGCGGCGCTGCTGGCGCTCGAGGCCGACGCCGACGTCGGCGCCATCGTCATCACCGGCGGCACCCGCGTGTTCGCCGCCGGCGCCGACATCAAGGACATGGAGGGCAAGGCCTACGTCGACCTGTTCCTCGCCGACTTCCCGCACGTGCGCGGCGACGTCTGGACCGCGCTCGACGTGGTGCGCAAGCCGGTGATCGCCGCGGTGGCGGGCTTCGCCCTCGGCGGCGGCTGCGAGCTGGCGATGGCCTGCGACTTCATCCTCGCCGCCGACACCGCGAAGTTCGGCCAGCCCGAGATCGCCATCGGCACGCTGCCCGGCGCCGGCGGCACGCAGCGCCTGACGCGCCTGGTCGGCAAGAGCAAGGCGATGGAGATGTGCCTGACCGGGCGCACCATGGACGCCCGCGAGGCCGAGCGCAGCGGGCTGGTCAGCCGCGTGGTGGTGCCCGAGCTGCTGATCGAGGAGGCGGTGAGCACCGCGACGAAGATCGCCGCGCTGTCGCGCCCGGTGGTCTGGGCGGTCAAGGAGGCGGTCAACGTCGCCTACGAGGGCAGCCTCGCCGAGGGCCGGCGCTTCGAGCGGCGCGCGTTCGAGGCCACCTTCGCGCTGCAGGACTGCGTCGAGGGCATGCAGGCCTTCGTCGACAAGCGCAAGCCGGTGTTCCGCCACCGCTGAGCCGTCGCCCCGGCGATGCGGCGCGCGGCCGGGGGCGTGCGCCGCGCGGACTCATAACGACAGGGCCCCGGCCCGCCGCCATCGGGAGAAGCCTTATGAACCATCCGTTGCCGCCCGCGCGGCTGCGGGCGCTCGCGTTCGCGCTGTGCGCCGCCTGTTTCACCCCCGCCCACGCCGCCGACGAGGCGGTCACGCTCAAGCGCGACCGCTGGGGCGTGCCGCACGTATACGCCGACAGCACCTTCGGCCTGTTCTACGGCTACGGCTACGCGGTCGCCCAGGACCGCCTGTTCCAGATGGAGATGGCGCGACGCAGCACCCAGGGGCGCGTGGCCGAGGTGCTCGGCGCGACGTTCGTCGACTACGACCGCAAGACCCGCGCGAACTACGACCCGGCGGCGATCGCCGCGCAGCTCGCCGCGCTGCCCGCCGACGACCGCGCGATCCTCGACGGCTACGCCGCCGGCTTCAACGCCTGGCTGCAGCAGGTCGCCGCCAGGCCCGACACGCTGCTGCCGCGGCCCTTCACCGAGTTCGGCTTCACGCCGCAGCCGTGGACCGCCTTCGACGTGGCGATGGTGTTCATCGGCACCATGGGCAACCGCTTCGGCGACTTCAACACCGAGATCGAGAACCAGGCGCTGCTCAACGCGCTGGTCGCCCGGCACGGCGAGGCCGCCGGCCGCGCGCTGTTCGACCTGCTGCTGCCGCCGGACACCGCCGGCGCGCCGACCACGATCCCCGCCGCCGACTGGAACGCCCGCGCACCGGCGCGCGCGGCGGCGGCGCTCGCGCCGGTCTCGGCCAAGGTGCTCGCCGACATCCGCCGCGTGCCGCTCGGGCGCGACGGCGCGGTGCGCGACCTGCCGCCCGCCGCGGCGCAGGCCTGGCTCGACAGCGAGTTCGCCGCCTGGGGGCTGAGCGGCAGCGCCGGCTACCCGAGCACCAGCAACATGCTGGTGCTCGGCCCGCAGCACGTCGCCGGCGCCCGCGCCATCCTCAACAACGGCCCGCAGTTCGGCTGGTTCAACCCCGCCTACACGTATTCGGTCGGCCTGCACGGTGCCGGCTTCGACATCGTCGGCAACACCGCCTTCGCCTACCCGGCGGTGATGTTCGGCCACAACGGCCGCATCGCCTGGGGCAGCACCTGGGGCGCGGTCGACAACGTCGACATCTACCGCGAGACGCTGAACCCCGCCGATCCGCGCGAGTACCGCCTCAACGGCATCTGGGTGCCGATGGAGGCGCGCCGCGAGACCCTCCGCGTCAAGGGCGGCGAGGCGGTGAGCTTCGAGGTGCTGAAGACCGTGCACGGGCTGGTGACGGCGCTCGACGAGGGCGCCGGCGTCGCCTACGCCAAGCGCCGCGCCTGGGCCGGGCACGAGCTCGACACCCTGCTCGGCTGGCTGCGCCAGGGCCAGGCGCGCAACTGGGACGAATGGAAGGCGCAGGTCGCGCGCATCGGCTTCAACATCAACGTCTACTACGCCGACGCCGACGGCAACATCGGCTACGCCCTCGGCGGCCATTACCCCGAACGCCGCCACGACGGCCGCCTGCCGGCGCCCGGCGACGGCAGCGCCGAGTGGCTGCGGCTGCGGCCCTTCGCCGAGAACCCGCAGGTGTTCAACCCGAGTTCGGGCTACATCGCCAACTGGAACAACAAGCCCGGCGACGCCCCGCTCGGCACCGGGCTGTACTACTACGCCTGGACCCGCGCCGACCGCGTCGAGGCGCTCACCGACCTGGTCGCCGCCACCCCGCGCCTCGACGCCGACGCCTCCTGGCGCCTGATGATGGACGCCGCGCTGGTCGACGTGAACGCCAAGTACCTGGTGCCCGAGGCCCTCACCGCCACCGCCGCGCTGCCGGCCGACGACCGCCTGCGCCGCGCCGCCGGGCTGCTCGCCGGCTGGGACCGCGTCAGCCGCGACGCCGACCGCGACGGCCGCTACGACGGCGCCGCCCCGGCGATCATGCAGACCTGGCTGCCGCTGCTGCTCGCGCGGGTGTTCGCCGACGACGTGCCGGCCGAGTTCCTCAAGTGGTACGCCTCGGCCGGCTACCCGAGCCCCGAGTCGCCGATGCGCGGCAGCCTCAACCTGCAGATCGGCACCAAGGTGCTGGTCGAGGCGCTGCTGGCGAAGCGCGCCGGCACCGCGCAGCCCTACGACCTATTCAACGGCGTCGACCCGGCCGTGCTGCTGCGCGAGACGCTCGCCGCCGCGCTCGACCAGCTCGAACGCACGCAGGGCCCGGAGCCGGCGAAGTGGTCGCTGCCGACCGTGCCGCAGGTGTTCTTCGCCAACAACTTCATGGGCGTCCCGCAGGCGCCGGCCGGCGAGGAGCGGCGCACCCGCATCGCCCAGAACCGCGGCACCGAGAACAACCGCGTGGTGTTCGGCAGCGACGGCCGCGTGCAGGCCGTCGAGGTGGTCGCACCCGGCCAGAGCGGCTTCATCGCCCCCGACGGCAGCCGCTCGCCGCACTACGAGGACCAGCTCGGGCTCTACGAGGACGAGGGCCACAAGCCGGTGTGGTTCGACGCCGCCGACGTCGACGCCCACCTGGAGTCGCAGACGATGCTGCCGCTCCCGCGCTGACGCCGCACCGCCCCCGGGGCACGGCAGGTGCGGCGGGGGCGGGCGCCACGGCGGCGCCGGGGGGCGCTGGGCTAATGCAGGCGGTAGACGGTCGCCTGCCAGCCCGCCAGCGACACCGACGCCTGCCCGTTCGCGGTGCTCGCGCCGGCGCCGTTGTCGATGAGCGTGTCGGCGATGCGGATGTCGGGCGGCAGCGCGTAGGTGACGGGCTCGCGGCCGAAGTTGATCAGCACCAGGTAGCGCTCGTCGTCGAGGGTGCGGGTGTAGGCGAAGACGCGGGGATGCTCCGGGTCGATGTCCGCGTAGGCGCCGTACACCAGCGCCGGGGTCCGGTGGCGCAGCTCGATCAGCCGGCGGTGGTGGTGGTACACCGAGTCGGGCTCGCCGAGCTGCGCGGCGGCGTTGATCTCGCGGTGGTTGGGGTTCACTGCCAGCCACGGCGTGCCGGTGGTGAAGCCGCCGTGGGCGTCGGCGCTCCACTGCATCGGCGTGCGCGCATGGTCGCGGCTGGTCTGGCGCAGGTGCGCCAGCAGCTCGGCGGCCGGCACCCGGCCGGTCTCGACCAGCGTGCGCCACAGGCCTTTGACCTCGACGTCGTCGTACTGCTCGATGCGCTCGAACGGGTAGTTGGTCATGCCGAGCTCATCGCCCTGGTAGAGGAAGGGCGTGGCGCGCTGCGTGAGCATCAGCGTGGCCAGCGCCTTCGCCGAGCGTGCGTGCCAGGCCGGGTCATCGTCGCCGAAGTGCGAGACCGCGCGCGGATTGTCGTGGTTGCACAGGAAGCTGGTGTTCCAGCCGTGCGCGCCGGCGGTGCGGTCGATCGTCGTGTAGGTCGCCTTCAACTGCGGCAGGGTCCAGTCGGTCTTGCGCCAGTTGTCGCGGTCCAGGCGCACGATGTCGAAGTGGAAGATCATGCTCAGTTCGCCGCGGCGCGCGTCGGTGAACAGTGGCGCCTGCTCGAAGTCCACGCCGAAGGCCTCGCCGACCGACATCGCGTCGTAGGGCGCCAGCACCTCGCGGTGCATCGTCTGCAGGTACTCGTGGATTCGCGGGCCGCTGGCGTAGACGAATTCGGGGTGGTCGATCTGCTCCGGCGCCAGGTCGGGCAGCCCCGGCTGCTTCGAGATGAACGGGATGACGTCCATGCGAAAGCCGGACACACCCTTGTCGAGCCAGAAGCGCATCAGGTCGAAGACCTCGGCGCGGACCTCGGGGTTCTCCCAGTTCAGGTCCGGCTGCTTCTCGGCGAAATAGTGCAGGTAGTACTGGCCGGTGGAGTCGTCGCGCTTCCAGGCCGGGCCGCCGAAGAACGACGGGTAGTTGTTCGGCGGCCGTTCACCGGCCTCGCCCCGCCCGTCGCGCCAGATGTAGTAATCGCGCTTCGGGTTGTCGCGGCTGCCGCGGCTTTCGACGAACCAGGCGTGCTCGTCGCTGGTGTGGTTGACCACCAGGTCGATGATGAGCCGCATGCCGCGTGCCTTCATGCCGGCCAGCATGCGGTCGAAGTCGGCCATCGTGCCGAATTCGCTCATCACCTTGCGGTAGTCGCGGATGTCGTAGCCGTTGTCGGCGTTGGGGCTGTCGAAGTGCGGGCTGAGCCAGATCACGTCGACGCCGAGCGTCTTCAGGTAGTCGAGCCTGGCGGTGATGCCCGGCAGGTCGCCGATGCCGTCGCCGTTCGAGTCGCTGAACGAGCGCGGATAGATCTGGTAGACGACGGCCTGCTTCCACCAAGCCGTTTCGCGAACGTCGGCCATCCTGTGATCTCCGTCGGGTTTGTCGTTGGGATTCGATCGTCGTGTCCCGATCCGCGACCGCGGCGCATGCCGGCGCTGCCGCGGACCGCCGCCCATTGTGGGCGGCGCATCGTTTCCCGCGCATTTTCCGGCAGCACTCCCGGTGGCATGCCGGCGGATCGCGGATGACACTGAAGCCGACGGCCGGGCGCCCGCCCCCCGTTCCGAGCCTCCCTGGCACGGACAAGCCTTCAGCCCCCAGGTAGTGGAGAAACCCTGATGAGCAGGCTCACCTTTCCCAAGCCCGTGCCGACGGCCCTCGCGGTCGGGCTCGCGCTGCTGATCTGGTTCGTCATTCCGGTGCCGGACCAGGTCACGCCTGAGGCCTGGCACATGCTGGCGCTGTTCACCGGCAGCATCGCCGCCATCATCGGCAAGGCGCTGCCGATCGGCGCGGTGTCCATGGTGGCCATCGCGCTGGTCGCGATCACCGAGGTGACCCGCCCGGGCAACCCCGAGGGGGCGCTGGCCGATGCCTTGAGCGGGTTTTCCAATCCGCTGATCTGGCTGATCGGGATCGCCGTGATGATCGCCGTGGCGCTGGTCAAGACCGGGCTGGGCACGCGGATCGGCTACCACTTCATTGCCTTGTTCGGCAGGAAGACGATCGGCATCGCCTACGGCCTGGTGCTGTCCGAACTGGTCATCGCACCGGTCACGCCGAGCAACACGGCGCGTGGCGGCGCCATCATCCACCCCATCATGCGTTCGATTGCCGACGGCTTCGGTTCGAGCCCCGAGCTGGGCACGCAGAACAGGATGGGGCGCTACCTGGCGCTGGTGAACTACAACGCCAATCCGATCACCTCGGCGATGTTCGTCACCGCCACCGCGCCCAATCCGCTGATCGTGGCGCTGATCGCCAAGGCCACCAACCCTTCGCTCTCGATCACCTGGGGCCAGTGGGCACTGGCCGCCCTGCTGCCCTGCCTGTGCATGCTGGTGCTGATGCCGCTGGTGCTCTACGTCCTGTTTCCGCCCGAAGTCAGGGATACGCCGGATGCCAAGGGCATGGCCGAGGCCCGCTTGAACACGATGGGGCCGATGAGCACTGCGGAATTCGTCACCCTGGGCGTGCTGGCGCTGATGCTGCTGATGTGGGCGGGGGTTCCCGCGATGCTCCTCGGCCCCGCGGCGGAACTCAACGCCACCACCACCGCGATGGTCGGCCTGTCGCTGCTGCTGCTCACCGGGGTGCTGGAGTGGGAGGACATCCTCAAGGCCAGGAGCGCCTGGGACACCCTGATCTGGTTTGCCGCGCTGGTGATGATGGCCACGTTCCTGGGCAAGCTCGGGCTGGTCGGCTGGTTTTCGCTGTCGATCCAGAATGCGATCAATTACCTGAACCTGGGCTGGGTCAGTGCCACGATCCTGCTGGTGCTGGTCTACTTCTATTCCCACTATTTCTTCGCCAGCACCACGGCGCACATCACGGCGATGTTCGGCGCCTTCTTCGCCGCCGGCACGGCCCTGGGCGCACCGCCGGCACCGCTGGCCCTGCTGCTGGCATTTGCGTCCTCGCTGATGATGTCGCTGACGCATTACGGCACCGGCACCGCCCCGATCATCTTCGGCTCGGGCTACACCACCCTCAATGAATGGTGGGCGGCCGGGGCGGTGATGAGCGTGGTCAATCTGCTGATCCTGGTGGGGGTGGGCGCCATCTGGTGGAAGCTGCTCGGATATATCTGAGATCGGGCAAGCGGCGTTTGCGCGGCAGGACTGCGTCGCGGACAGGCCGGCGTGCATCGCAGCGCGAGCCCGCGGCTGACATGCCGCCGTCGTGGTCATCCAGGGTGATCACGACGGCGGTGGATGCAGCAGCGTCGAAATTCACCACGGCCTGCCTGCCGTGGGTGTCGTGCGGACGCTTCGGCGGCGCCCGATGCGCCTTGACGATCAGTGCCTGCGGCGCCGCATCCCGTACACCCACGACAGGCCGCTGAGCATCAGCAGCAGCGACGCGGGCTCGGGGACCTCGTTCACGAACACGGCGTTCCCCATCAGGACGCCGACGTTGCCCACGGGCATCGCCGCTGCCGCCCGGACCTGATACTTGAACAGGTCAAGGTCATGGGCGAGCGAAAACGCCGAGGTCGCCGTATCGAACTGCAGTTCACCCAATAACTTGTCGGCGATGTAGGTGCTGGCCTCGCTCGCGCTGGAGAACGCGAGGCTGTTCGTGAGCGGATCGAGAAACAGCAGGTTACCGCTGTTCAGCAGTTCCTCGTTGAGGTCGAGCAGTGCCCCCATCGAGCCGTCGGGGTTGAACGTCATGCCCAGGCGAAACAGCAGCGGATGACCGTCGCTGTCCAGGCCAATGGCGCCCGGAACAGCGCCGGCGATATCGGTGCCGACCTCCAGGACCGAAGAAGCGATATCGCCGGTGATCGAGTCGGGCTCGAACACGACGTTGAAATCGCTGGCCTTCAATGACACGTCGCCCTCCAGGAAGTCGTCGGCCTGGATGTCGTTGAATGACATCGGGTCCCGTACCAGCGACGCCGCCCTCGCCTCCGGCGCCCGCACGAAATCGCGGATCGTCGGATCGAAGCGCGAGCCGCTCTTGTCCACGGTGGCATAGGAGCCGGCCGCCGAAACGCGGATGCGGTTATTGCCGAGATCGGTGAAGGTGATCTTGGCCTGCGCCTCGGCCGATGACGAGAAGGGACCGAACGTCGGATTGACGATGGTCCTGGATCGGCGCACGGGCCCCGCGATGGCCGGATCGTGCAGGATCAGTTCGCCATTGGGCCCCGTTTCCGACTTGGGTTCGGTATCGTAACTTTTGCCCGCCGGTGGTTTCTGCTCGACGGAATAACCGCCAATCAGTTTGATGCCCTGGCTGGGTACGCGCGGATTGATCGGGTTGTAAGCCCGAGCCGTCGACTTGAGGGGAAAGAACGTCCGGAAGAACGGATCGGACTGGCTCGGAAAGTGGGCCACGGCGATCGGCGTGGGAAGCGCGCCCGCAACCTCCGCCACGGCATGCAGGTCGAACGTTCCGCCTCCACCCGTGCGCGTTACACCGTTCGGGGACGCCACGCTGTTGGTCACCGTGGCGCCACCTCCGGAGAAGAGGTTGACGGCCTGAACGTCGCTGACGACGAGAACCCCTCCGAGCAGCGAGGCCAGCGTCGTCGCGATTCCTCTGGATAGCCATCCTGGTTTCCGGTCGGGAAATACCACATCGGGTGCAATCTGCATGGCCCTTTCTTCCTCCACATGACCGGTAGCAAGAACCCGTGCACCCCGCACACGGGGGTATCGCCAAAGCGCTCAGATGGCAATCTCATGCGCGTGGACACACGATCCGTATCGCGAGCGGGGGGGATTCGTGCGGGCCGTTCATGACGCAAAATTTGCACCATGATGCAAAATCATTTCGCGAGCAACGAGTTGAAAAGTACAAAACGGGCAGGGCCAAAAAAATGTAAAAACTATTGACGGATTGGGTCGGTGAGAAGTCTCTCCGCCAACTGAAAACCGTCGCTGGTCGGGAGCAGGGCATCAAATAGAGGGCGTGAGAGGAGCGGCGGATGGCGTCATTTCGTGCGGCAGAGCAATGAAATGCGGTGCGGGCCCGGAAAGCGTCTGAAGCATAATGCCGCTGGCGATGCGCAGTGATGGCAGCGCTGCTGACCGTCAGCGTGTCGGTGAAACGACATTACGGAAAAGATGAGCCTGCGCCACGGCAAAAGCCGCAGGTTTTCGGTCATGCCTCGACGGTGACTGATTCGATTGCATTACCGGTCAACAAGCGAGCGGTGTTCATTGTGTCGGACAATCCGGAATGGGCAATTGCCGAAACGGAATGCCCGGCACGCATGCCTTGCGTTGCCCGATCGGATGCGTCACAGCGATACGGCCGGGCGTCGCCCATCGGGAGCGTTGCGGCCCCGGAACCGTGATGGCCGGCTTACCGGTTCGTTGAGGTCGCGGCGGGGGGGACGCCGGCGGCCGGCCGCCGGTTCAGGATCACCAGCGCGATGCCGCCGAGGATCGCGGCGGAGGCGAGCAGCAGGCGCAGCGTCAGCGGCTCGCCGAGGAAGATGATGCCGCCGACGGCGGCGATCACCGGCACGCTGAGCTGCACGGTGGCGGCGCTGGTGGCCTTCAGCGCCGGCAGCGCGGTGTACCAGATCGCGTAGCCGACCCCCGAGGCGAGCGCGCCCGAAGCCACCGCGTAGCCGACGCCGGCGCCGTCCAGCGAGCGGTGCGCCCAGGTCAGCGCGCTCAGGGCGATGCCGATCGGTACCGCGCGCAGGAAGTTCCCCGCGGTGACGTGGGTGGGGTCACCGGCGCCGCGCCCGCGCAGCGAGTACACGCCCCAGGCCACGCCGGCGCCGAGCATCAGCAGCGCACCGGCGAGCGGCGGGGCCGACAGGCCGGGCAGCAGCAGCGCCACCAGCCCGGCGCCGGCGAGCCCGAGCCCGCCGAGCTGCGCCGTGCCCAGGCGCTCGCCGCGCCACAGGCCGTAGCCGATCATCGTCGCCTGCACCGCGCCGAACAGCAGCAGCGCGCCACTCGCCGCGGGCAGGCTCACGTAGGCGTAGGAAAAACCGGCCGCGTAGGCGAACAGCGCGAGCGCCGACGGCCAGTTGCCCGCGCCGTGTGCGCCCCGGTGCAGCCGTGCCGCCAGCGCGAGCACGAGCGCCCCCGCGAGCAGCCGGATCGTCGTGAAGCTCGCCGCGTCGATGGCGGTCGCCTTCAGCGCGACCCGGCACAGCAGCGAGTTGCCGGCGAAGGCGATCATCGCGAGGGTGGTCAGGACGGCGATGCGGGCCGGGGACATCGGCAGCACTCCTCACGAAACCGGCGGGCGACGTTGGGTGGCGTGCCCGGTACCCGCCCTCATGGGCGTGCCTGCAGGCGGTTCCACTCCAGCGTGCGGGACCGCCAGTGAGCCTCGATCTGCTGCGTGAAGTCGGTCCGGACCAGCTTCGCCCGCTGCAGCAGCCAGTCGTCGTCCTCCACCCGCACCACCACCCCTTCCATCGGGCCGTCGCGAAACCGGCTCGGCTGCGAGCGCAGCAGTTCCTGCAGGCCGGCGCTGCTGGTGCGCCCCCGCGCGACGGCCGGTACCACCGCCACGCGCAGCCCCTGCGCCCAGGCATCGCGCCGGCGGGTGCTCCAGAAGCGGCCGGCGCGCCGGTCGTAGACATCGAACAGCAGCCACCAGTCGGGCAGGGCGGCGTAGTCGAGCGAGTGACGGGCCGCGCACCACTCGCCGAAGGCGATCAGGTGCTCGCCCAGCGCATCGAACAGCGCGTCCTCGCGCCGGGCCAGCCATTCGCCCAGGCGCGCGAACTGGCCGGCGTAGGGAGGGTGCAGGTACTGCCCACGGTTCTGCGCGCGCAGCGTCCCTTCGCGGGAAACGGAAACGCCGAGGTTCGCGCCGTCGAGCTTCTCTTCCACCACCACCGGCCCCTGCAGCAGGTCCCGGACCTCGGCGGGCGACAGCACCTTGTCGTCGCGCGGCGTGCCGCGGCCGAGCCAGGCCAGGTGCGGGGTGTGGGGGAAACGGAAAAAATCGGTCATGCGCTGCCCTTCTTGCTCAGCCATTTTGCGCGCAACCATTCTTCGAGCAGATGTTCCACCTGCAGCCCCGCCTTCCCGAGGGCATCGCCGCAGCCCAGCCAGTCGGTGTCGCAGGCGTTGGTGAGCCGACAGGCATGTCCGGCGTCCTGCGCGGCCAGCGCTGCCGCCACCATCTTGCGATCGGCACGATCCGTGACTGCGGCTGCCAGTTCGTCCGCAAGGATCGCGTGGCCATTCTCGTCCATGCTCAGGCCGACCCACACCACCTCGTTGCGGTCTCGCTTGGTCATCAGCGCCAGCCAGCCGTAATCCTGCTCCGTCAGCTTGTGGAGATACTCGCCGCAGAGGCGCCAACCCCAATCCAGCACCACCGATCGCTCGGGGTCCTGCTCGAATGCTTCCAGCCAGCGCAGTACCCGCTCCCGCAGCGCCGCTTCCTGAATCGGCGTGGCATCGGGCCGGAAGGGCGAACCGTCATCGGCAGCGCTGGCAACGATCAGCACGTTCGTATCCACCACCCGGGCATCAGCCATAGGGGTGATCCCGCATGCGCTGGGCGCGTGCCTGTGCCTGCGCGCGGGCTTCACCGACGCTGTCGCCGAAGAAATGAGGCGGCCAGTTGCTGACGGTGCCGAAGTCGTCCACGGCGAGGGGGCGCAACCGGGCGGTGGCCTCGTCACGTTCGACGAAGTACAGCGCGCACTGGTCGGGCTGCGTCCGCTGTTGTGCGATCAGCGTCTGCATGCGGCGGAAAACATGCTCCGAATGAGTTTCGACGATGAACTGGATGCCGCGTTTCTGGCTGACTTCCACGAACAGTTCCGCCAGCACGGCTTGTGCCAAGGGGTGCAAATGGATTTCTGGTTCTTCCAGGATCACCGTGCTGCCCGGCGGTGCGAAATGGGCTACGGTGAGCACGGGCAATACCTGCGAAATGCCGATTCCCACATCGCGCAGGTTGGCCTGCACGCCGTCCTTATGGACCACCACTTCGTAACGGGTGGAGCGCCCCACTTGGCGCACCTCCAGATGGTCCGCGATTTTCATACACGTCAGCCACCTGGAGACACCTGCCACGATCTCGCCCTGCCCGCCATTTTTCGTCAGCGCACTGGCGAGCAGTACGTCGATGGCTTTGTGTCCGTCGCTGCCGATTTCGCCGGGGTTCGATTTGTTCCACACGTAATCGCGTTCCGGCTTGCGGCGCAGCGGACCGAGATACACCACGTTCTCCAGCTCACGGCGGATCGCAAGGCTCAAATCCTGCGCCAGTGCGCCCTCCGCTCCCAATTGGACGATGGCCTCGGCCGAAAGCGCGATGGAGCGCTCCGGCGCGAAGTCGCGGCTTTTACCCCGCGGCTGAGCCTCGTCGTCGACGAACAGCGAATACGCGCCCTTTTCCCGCCGCACCGCGCGCAGGCGCCGACCGTCGGTGAGCAGTTCCAGTTCCTGCACCGCCACCGCGCCGCTGGAGGTTTTCCCGTAACTGCAGTGAAAGTGACCGTCCTGGATGCGTTCCCCCGCCGGCCGCCGGAACGCGAACGCCAGCTCGAATCGGCGTGGATCGGTGCAGCCGATCGTCAACACATCGTCGAAGTCGCCGAAGTTGAAATAATCGTTGAGTTCGTCACCCCCCAGATTCAGATGAATCGTCCGGTCGGGGGACTGCACCGTCTGCTTCAGCAGCAGCAGGCTCTGGATCAGCGAAGACTTGCCCGAGGAGTTGGTGCCCAACAGCATCGTCACCGGCCGCAAGGTGACCTCTCCGGTGTCGCGCCAGGCCTTGAAGTTCTTCAGTTGCAGGCTGGTCAGCATCGGCCGTTCTCCATCTGATGGGCATGGTTTCCGCTTAGCCGATCCCACGCTTCCAGCACCAGCCGCCGGGTGCGGTATTCGCCGAACGTGCGGCGCTCGTTGTTCTTGAGCACGCGGAAGGTCTCGGAAGGGTAGTTCTCGCCCATCACGTCGGCGGGGTCGAGGATGTAGCGCAGCTCGTCGCGGCTCAGGCCGTAGAGGCGGGCGTAGTAGGCATCGAGTTCGGCACGCAGTCGGGCGCGGCGCTCGGAGTCCCACGGGAAGGGCGGGCCCTCGAAGCCGAGGTCTTCCGCCCAGGGCCGGAGATCGTGGGCGGTGTAGGTGAGTTCGAGCACGCGGGGGACGATGAACGCGAGGTCGGTTTCGGTGTAGCGGTCGGGGGGGAGTATGGGGAGCTGCTTGAGATAAAAATATGTGAGAGATGTTCCACCGACTTTCTGTCGAGCAGCGTAGTCGAGCGTCAATGAATTGAGACTCCCATAAAGCGCGGCTACATGCTGCACGGATGGCGCTGCGTTGCAGAACATGAGCGGCATCTTGTGCCCCACGCCCACCCTCGGCACCACCGACGCGATCACCGTGCGTTCGTCCGTCGATCGGCAAATGTCCCGCCAGCCCATCAGCCAACCGCGTTGCCAGTGCTTGTCGGCGAGGCGCTGGTTCACCTCGGCGGCGCTCACCCAGTAACGCGGGGTGGCGGTGAAATCGGGCTGCCGTTTCTCGTCGACCGTCACGTCGCGACTCACCCTGTCCGCCCCGTAGGTCGCCCAGCGGTGGTCGAACTGGTGAATCATCTTGGCTTCAAAAAGCGGAAGCCGGTCGGGGGCGGGGGTGTCGTGGAACAGGTGGCTGTCGTTGGACATATGGATCATGGCCATGAAGCGAATGTTCCACGGATTTCGCTCCGGTGGCCCTTCGGCAATGAGCACCGGCGCGGCGCGGTAGAGTTTCTTGGTCAGTTCGGCGTCTTGTTCAGTCCGAAAGATCGGACACGTAAGGGTATTAGGATTGACCTTGCCCATGTCTTCCGCCGTCATTCGTATTCTGCGCCGCGCGTCCTGCATTTCGGAAACGGTGTACGCAAACCAACAAAACTCCATTTGCTGAACTGGCGTAATGGAGCCGGCAATCGTCATCAAGCCAAATGTCACTGTATGTTCAACAGGTTTAGGGAATAGGAAGCGCTCGTTCTTGAATCCGTAGTAGCTTTCAAGACGCCCAGTTGAAACGAGATATTGAAAGAATTGTTTCGTTGTATCGTCCGTGGCAATGCCGGTCGGCACGATGAAGCCCGCCCGCCCGGTCGCGTTCACCAGTTGGGCGAAGGTTTCCGCAAACAGCGCATAGGTGTTCACGTCGCCCACGCCGGTCAGCGGGTAGCGCCCGGCATCGTGGGCGAACAGGCTCGCGGCTTCGGCGTTGCGCCGTGCCGACAGGAACTCGGCGTACAACGCTTGTTCTGCCGTATTCGGCGGTGTCAGCCCCTGCGCCGACTCCCGTTCCGGATAGAGGGCGTGCAGCAGCATGCCCTCGGCCAACAGACCGATGCGCCGTCCCCGTTCGGCCTTGTGCGGCGCTTCGGCCACCAGCGGACTGCGAGAGGCGAAAAACTCCTCCTCCTGCAGTTTGATGCGTTCCCACGGCGGATTGCCGAGCAGCACGTCGAAGCCGCCGGTTCTCACCCCCGGCCCCTCGCCTGCAGGTGGGCGAGGGGGGAAAACCTGCGGGAATGCCAGGTGCCAGTGCAGGGCCTGCGCCGCGCGGGCGGCTTCGTGCGCCGCGTCCGCCACGCCCGGCCGGGGGGCGCCGTCATTCAGCGTGAGCCAGAGGTCCTGGCTGGTCGGCACGCGCGGCGCGTGTTCGGGCGTCTTCGGCAGCACGAAGGCGGCGACGAACAGGTCGGCCGCGAGCTGCGCGCGCGAGGCGGCGATGTTCGCTTCGTGCTCGCGGTGGGCGGCGCGCTTGGCTTCGAGCGCTTCGAGGGTGTCGTCGGGCATCGCCTCCAGCGCACGGCCGTCCAGGTCCACCCGCAACTCCAGGCCCGGCAGGTAGCGGGAGCGCGCCTTCGCCCTGGCGATCGCTTTCAGCGCGTCGCGGTTGGCTTTCTTGAGCGCCCTGGCGACGTCCCTGTCGTCGCCGGAGAGCGCGTTGAACGCCTTGTCGGGGATGCCGTTCTCCAGGATGGCGGGGTCGAGCACGCCGAGCAGCGCATCGCCGCAGCGCAGGTGATGGTCGAGAAAGCTCAGCGGCCGGTCGGGCGTGTAGGCCTCCAGCCACAACGCGGTGCGGGCGAGTTCGACCGCCAGCGGGTTCTTGTCGACGCCGTAGAGGCAACGGGCCACCACGGCGCGCAGCGCGCGACGGACGTCCTCGGGCAGCGGGTTGCCGTCGGGCGCGTCGAGCCGGGCGATGTCCTCGGCGAGGCGGCGGGCGGCGGCGAGCAGGAAGTGACCGGAGCCGCAGGCCGGGTCGCAGACGGTGAGGTCGAGCAGCGCCTTGACCGGCTCCTGCGGATGGGCCGCCACGGTCTGGGCGATGACCGGTTCCAGCGCGCTCTTGACGAGTTCCTGCACCAGGCCGTCGGGCGTGTAGTAGGAGCCGGTGAGCTTGCGCGCATTGCCCTTGGACGAAGCGGCACCCTCACCCCCGGCCCGGCTCCCGGTGGGAGAGGGGAGATCGTCTGTCTCGTCGCCGACGAAGCCGAAGCGGCGCGCGCCGCCGGTGAGCGTGAGCACCGGCACCAGCTCCAGCAGGCTTTCGTAGACGCTGCCGAGCTCCTCGGAGCCCATGTCTCGGTAGTTGACTCGTGAGAGCGCCGCGCCGTCGCGGAAGAAACACAGGCTGAACAACGCCGATAGCAGCGCCTGGTTTTCCAGTTGCGCGGCGTCGAGGTCAGGGCACTGCGTGGCGTCGAACAGCCCGCCGAGGGCCGGCAGGCCGAGCGCCGGCTGGCCGCAGCCGAGGCCGGCGAAGGTGATGATGAGGGCCTGCCACAGGTCGGCGTGGCGGTCGTAGCCGCGGCGGCGGGCGGCGAGCTGGCGCAGGCGCTGCAGGCTGTAGCCGGCGAGGTAGCGGGCTTTGGCCTCGGTGCCGGCATCGGGCGCGAAGACGAGTTCGCGGTCCTCGATGGTGGCGAGGAAGATCAGGCGGTAGACCAGCCGCAGCAGTTGCTCGAAGCAGGCGCGGGCGTCGAGCTCACCGGC
Organism: Plasticicumulans lactativorans; assembly: GCF_004341245.1. GTDB lineage: Bacteria > Pseudomonadota > Gammaproteobacteria > Competibacterales > Competibacteraceae > Plasticicumulans_A > Plasticicumulans_A lactativorans. The sequence goes on from NZ_SLWY01000009.1 coordinate 124,156, forward strand.
CTCGATGCGGCGGCGCAGCGCGGTGTTGCCGGAGTGGGCGAGAAAGCCGGTGCCGAGGCTGCGCAGCGCCTCGGTGACGCCGACCCGCAGGCGCTCGCGGGCGCGGATGCCGTCCTCCTGCGCGGTGTTGTGCCAGCGCTCCAGCGGGCAATCGGCGGGGTCGGCCTCAGCCCCGGCCCCTCTCGCGCCCGCGGGAGCGGGGAGAAACCGGCTGGCATGGGCGAGCAGCCACAGCGCGGCGAAGTCGGGGTACAGCTCCTCGGTGAAGAGGGTTTCGAGGTCGGCTTCGAGGTAGGCCGGGCGGGTCAGGCTGGGGTTGTCGCGCAGCACGCGCAGCCTGAGGCCGTTGCTGACCAGCGCCCATCGGCACGCCGGGCTGGCGTTCAGGAACTCCTGGGCGAGCAGGAAGGGCGAGCGGCGGTGTCCGCCGTCGCCGTGGCGGCTGCCCGGCTGGTCCAGCCCCTGATCGTGGGCCGCGAACACCAGCGGCACGCGACCATCGCCTGCGGCAAAGCCGATGGGGAAGCTGCGTTCGCCGAGCGTGAGCTGGCCGATGGCTTTCAGGTCGGTGAATCCGAGCACCTGGCGGCAGAAGGGTTCGAGAAACTCGCGCACGGTGAGGGTGTACGCGTCGACGTCGGTCCGTTGCCGCCGGATGCCGAAGTCCCGCCAGAGGTTCTGGGCGATCTTCCAGTAGCGGCCGATCTCGTCGCGCAGCTTGAGGCCGCGGGGGACGTCGTAATCGGCGTCATGCTGCTCCGCGGCTTCGAGGTGGGCGACCTTGTCGAGGAAATCGGGTGCGAGCAGCCCGCCTTCGAGGCGCAGGGCGGTGAAGGCGAGTTCCCGGTGCGAACGGCGGGCCATGTGGTCTTCCCTTTTTCTTGTGCGGGTCGAAGCCGAGCCGGTGGCTCAGGGCGTGTCCAGGTAGATGTCCACGGTGGCGGTGGTCCAGGTCGGCACCCCGGTGCCGAAAAAATCCTGGTCTTCGGTCCAGATCGGGCAATTCATCAACAGGGCGGCGGCCAGCGCCGGCCAGTCCCGTTCGTCGCGCCGGCCGATGCGGGCGCGGGCCTCGGTTTCGACGAGCGCGAGTTCTTCCTGGCCGACCAGTTGGATGGCGCTCATCACCGTGTCCAGCGACGCTTTCCAGATCGATTCCGGAATGCCGCGCCGGGGGGCCAGTTGCGCCAGGTAGCGACGGGCTTCCTCGAAGTTCGCTTCGGCCACGTAAAACGCCACCTGTTCGCTGGCCGCGGCGATCCGTTGCCGAACGCGTTGCCCGAAGACTGCACGAATCAGGATGTTGGCATCGATGACCAAGCGCTTACCCTGCATCTTGCATTCTGCGCCAGGCGGTGAAGTCGGCCGCCAGTTCCTCCTCGGTAATGCCGAGGCGGGTCATCTCCTCCTGCATCCGGCGGCCGGCTTCGAGCAGAGCGTCGCGCTCCGATTGGTTGGGGCGCTTCGGCACCGGGATGTAGAAACCGATGGTCTGGCCGTGGCGGGTGATCTCGATGGGGACCGAGGATTCGAGGTATTCCGCCAGCTTCTCGCGCAGTTCACGCATCCCGATTCGCAGGCTCATGGCAGGTGCTCAAGCAGTTGTGTACGCAATTATTAGCACACACGCCTCATCAGGCGGGCAGCAGCACGAACACGCCCATCACGTCGACCGGCAGGCTGGCGGTGACGCGGTATTCGCCCCGGCCCTGCGCGGCTTCGCGCACGCGGCGGTGATCATCGAGCAGTTGCCGGGCGCGTTCGTGCGCCAGTGCTTCGAGCATCGGTTGCAGGTCCGGCAGTTGGTCGAGCGCGCGCCGGACGTGCTGGTCGCGCAGCGGCGGCGGCATGTTGCGCGCGGCTTCGGCAACCATCAGCGCGCGCGCGGTGGCATCGTCGAGCGGCGTGGCGGACTGGCCGGCCGGCACTCCGAGGGTCAGCGCTTCTTCACACAGCAGCAGGCGGGAGCGGCCGCGATGCACCACGGTGAGCTGATGGCGCAGGCGGACGAGCAGCACGGTGGTGCGGGTGTCGACCGCTGCCGTGAAGAGGGCGCCGGTGCGGGCGGCCAGCTCGGGTGCCCCCGCATCGTTGCCGCCATCGGCGTCGAGGGCGGTTTCCAGCAGGTGGTCCGCCAGCACCGCCACCAGCGGGTGCGTGCGGTGGATGAAGGTCGCGCCGGACGCCGGCGGCTGGTGGAAGTCGATGCGCAGCGTGCCGCTCAGGCCCTCGCCCACGAGCCGTTCGCGTACCGCGGCCGGCAGCCCGGAGGCATGGAGCTTCCAGTGGGTGACGCCGGCCCGGGTGGTGGCTTCCAGCGGCGCCCCGAGTTGCGTGGCGGCCCGTCTGACGAAGCGCTCGACCTCGGCTTCGCCGCCGAGCACGGCCAGCGTCTTGCGCCATTCGGGCAGCACGTCCTCGGGCTTCAGGCGGCGCTGGGCGAACAGCGTGCGGTTCTTCGCCGCCTTCTCGCGGGCCGACTGCCAGGCGGTGGCGATGGCCTGTTCGGGCTCGCCGAAGTCCAGGGCGATCTGCGGGGCCATCGCCCCGGTTTGCCCCTTGCGCAGCAGTACCGCACCGACCAGGGCCTGGGTCAGTTTGCCGGTGTCGTCGGGCATCGGTACCAGTACGCCGAGTTCCTTGCGGATGCTCTCGGCCTTGCGCAGGATCACCTGCAGCACCGCACCGTCGACCGGGTTGTCCTGGCCGAACAGCATGGTGGTGCGTACCTCGCGCGCCTCCTGGCCGAAGCGGTCGACACGGCCTTCGCGCTGTTCGTGGCGGGTCGGGTTCCAGGACAGGTCGTAATGGACCACGGCGGTGAACAGGTTCTGCAGATTGATGCCTTCGGAGAGGCAATCGGTGGCGACCAGGATGCGTCGCTCGCTGTCACCCATCGCCTCGACCTCGGCTTCGCGTTCCGCCGAGGCGAGCGCGCCCGTCACCGGCACGACCCGGTGGTCCGGGAAGGCGGCGCGCACGTGCTCCGCCACGTAGTGCGCGGTGGCGATGTAGCGGCAGAAGACCACCGGCTGGAAGCCGGCGCCGGTGAGTTCCTGCAGGTGCTCGACGAGGCGTCTGAGCTTGGGATCGCGGGCGGTGCCGGCAAGCCCCTCGGCGCGGTCGATCAGGTCGGTCAGGCGCGCGCCGTCCTCGGTGCGGGCACCGGGCTCGATGTCCTGGGTGGAGAGATCGTCTTCGCTGCCGTCGAGTACGCGCTCGCGGCCCTGCGCGTCGGCCTCCTCCAGCGCGAGCGCCGCGTCGTCGCCGGCTGCCGCGAAGTCGCCGCCGGCGAGGCGCGTGCGCAGCGCGTTCACCGCTGCGGCGGGTGATGACGAGATGCAGCGCAGCAGCGCGAGCGCCGCCCACCAGCTCATGCGCTGCTGCAGGAGGGCCTGGCCTTCGGCACGGGCGACGAGTTCGCGGGCGTAATCGAGCACGTCGTCGAAGAGCCGCCCCCAGTCGCCGGTGAGCCGGTAGGTGATCTCGGTGCTCAGCCGCTCGGGGAAGACCTGACGGTCCTGCCATTCGTCGATGTCCGGCCGGCGGCGCTGCACGAAATGGCCGGCGAGCTGCTCGCGCAGCGGCTTGCGGCCATCGGACGGGATGTCCTTGAGGTCGCGGAACTCGGGCTTGAGCAGGCCGAGCAGGTTGTAGAAGGCGTCCTCGTCGCCGGAGTGCGGCGTGGCGGTGAGCAGCACCAGGTGTCGTGTGGCGTCCTCGGCCAATCCCTTGAGCAGGGCGTAGCGCTGCTGACGCCCCTGGCCGCTGTGGGTGCAGGTGTGGGCCTCGTCGACGATGACGCATTCCGGGCATGCGCGCTGGAATTCGTCGCGCCTGCGATCCGATTTGATGTAGTCCAGGCTCACCACGGTGAAGGGGTGGGCTTCGAAGATCGACTGGTTGGCGGGCAGGCCGCGCTCGAGGCGGCCGGCCGTCGTGCTGCGCACGACCACCGCATCGATGTGGAAGCGCTCCTTCAGTTCGCGTTGCCACTGTTCGCAAAGGTGCGGCGGACAGAGGACGGCGAGGCGCGAAATCTCGCCGCGGTCGAGCAGTTCGCGGACGATGAGCGCGGCCTCGATGGTTTTGCCGATGCCGACGTCGTCGGCGATCAGCAGGCGCACCACGTCCTGCTTCAACGCCATCAGCAGCGGAACGAGCTGGTAGGCGCGTGGTTCGACCGCGATGTTGCCGAAGCTGCGGAAAGGGCCGGCACCGCTGCGCAGCTTCAGTTGCAGTGCGTCGCCGAGCAGTTGCCCGGCGGCGAAGTTCGAGGCCTGCCCGACCGTCGGCCAGGGGAAGGTCGCAGGGCCGACCGGGCCAGGCTCGATGGGCAGGTAGATGAGCGTGGCATCTCCTTCGGTGGCGCCGAGCGGGCGCAGATGCAGGGTGTCGTCCGAGGACTGCGGCAGCACGATCCATTCGCGACCGCGGGCGGAAACGAGACTGCCAGGCTGAAACGAAACGGTGAGCGTCATGGTCGCGTGTTTCCGGTGCCGAACAGGGCCGCGTGAGCCTCGAAGACCGCCGGCCAGGCGGCGGTTTCCCTGGAAAAACGGACGACGTAGAACCCACCGGCATCGAGGCAGGCGTCGATGGCCGCATCCCTGCGCGCCTGTTCGGCTGCATCGTGATGCGGACCGTCGATGAAGACGGCGGCGTTCCAGTCGTCGTAGAAGTAATCCGCGCACGTGGTGCAGCGCTCGATGACGTGCTGGCCGCGATCCGGCAGGCGGTAGCCGTGCGCCTGCACGTAAGCGAGCCAGGCCCGTTCCAGCGAGCTTGCGGCGAGGCGTTCCAGTTCGCCCCGCTGCTGCGCCGGGTCGCGGCCGAAGCTGCCGACTTCACCGCGTGCACGCGCCAGCCGGCACAGGATATCGAGCACTCGGCCCTGGTTGTCCTTGTCCTGGCGATCGATGTGGAGGTGGTCGGGCTGGTTGTAGTACGAGAGCAGGCACCTGTAGCAGCCGGCCTCGCAGATGGGATGGCCGTCGGCGTCGGTTTCCTCGGTCAGCGTACTGCCATCCCCGAGCCCGTCGCCCGGTAGCCTGAAGTGCATGATGGATAGCGCTTCGGCCGCGACCCGGGCCAGCGCCGCCGGTTCGGTGGCGATGCGGGTGAGCACGCCGGCGCCGCCTTCGGCCGATTCGTAGAACAGGATGGAGCGGCGCAGGTCGGCCTTGGGTAGCGGTTCGGCCATCAGTTCGGTTTCTTCGAGCTGGTAGAGCGCCTCGATGCCGCGCTTGAGCGCGTACTGCAGGGTCGCCATCGTCTTGATGTCGAGTTCTTCGGGCGGACGCACGATCAGCACGTTACGGCGATCCTCCACATAGGGGACGATGCGCTGCGGTGGTGTCTTGTCGGGCGGTGCGTCGGGGTCGGGTTCGCCGGTTTCCTCGCTGCCCCCCATCCAGTGACCGGTGACGGGGTTGATCATGAAGCCCTGCAGGCTCTTTTCCTTGCGGCGGCGCCAGCCCAGGTTCATGCGCCAGACGGTGGCGGTGGGGCCGTATTGCAGTTCCAGCACCTGGCCGTCGGCGTCGTCCAGCACGCTGCGCATCACCTGCAGCTTGCCTTCCTGTTCGCCGAACTGGAGGGTGGTCTGCATCTCGTAGCCCTGGCGCACCCGCTCTTCCTCGTTGGCGGTGATGCGCTCGGAGCGCTTGGTCGAGACGTTTTCGATGCGGTAGAGGTTCTGCACCGGGACGGCGTCGGCCAGCGCTGCACTGCACGACATGCAGCGTTCGGCGTCGCGCTGGCTGCGAAAGTGGCCGTAGCCGCAGGCCGGGCAGATGCGCGCTACGTCGGTGGTGAGCCTGGCACCGACCGATACCTGGTCTTCGGCCCCCACCGAGAGCATGGCGCGGGTGACGCGGTACTGGCTGCCTTCGTGATAGATGAGGCTGTACGGTCCGAATTCGGCGAGCGCGAGGAAACGCGGGCGCGACAGGAAGTTTTCCCGACCGATCCTGCCCTTGCGTGCGGGGATGTAGGCCATCAGCGGCAGGCGCGGGAAGTTGTAGCCGGGCAGGAAGCCCTGACTCGCCAGGTAGCGGTAAGTGTAGAAGTCCGAATTTGCCGAACCGGACTCCTGCAGCAGCAGGGATTGCTGGCGGAAGGCCTCGTCGTGGCGTTGCTTGGCATCGCGCCGGTCGCGTTCGCTCGCCGCCGGATTGTTCATGACCTTCTGGTTGATCGCCATCTGCCGCTTGGTGGCGGCGAAGAGGTCGCGCCAGCGATCGAGTGCACGGTCGAAGGATGCGAAGGCGCGCCGGAAGATCTGCTCGGCGAAACGCTCGTCGTACCACGGTGCCTGGTCGGCGGTAAGTTCGTCGCGGAGCATCGCCAGTACGCGCAGGCCCCGTTCGTGGGCGCGCCGCTGCGGCGCATCGGCGTCCATCTGGGTGCGATGTGCCTCGGTGAGCGGGGCCGCGGGATCGTTCATGTCGAGCAGCCCGCGCACGCTGTTGTCGAGCTTCTTGCCGGTTTCGGCCAGCCAGAGGGCGTGCAGGTGGCTCTGGATGAGCTCCCGGTTGGCAAGGTCGAGCGTCGGCGGGTTGACCTGGCCGTGCACCATCCGCGCCGGATCACGAAAGAAGTACTGGTCGTGAGGTGACTGCGCTGCACAGTACGTGATCACGAGCGCCGGCTGGCCGGCACGGCCGGCGCGGCCGCTGCGCTGGGCATAGTTTGCCGGCGTGGGGGGGACGTTGCGCAGATAGACCGTGTTCAGCGAGGCGATGTCCACCCCCAGCTCCATCGTCGGCGAGCAGAACAGGACCGGCAGCCACTCCAGCGGTTTCCCCTTGGCCTGCAGCCACTCTGCGCGATCCTTGGCGGAAAAGCGGAAGCGTGCCTCACGTTCCAGGCGGTCGTCCTGTTCGACCTGCGCGGTGTGCTCGCGGGCCTCGAACTCGAACAACCGATGGACCGGATTGGCCAGCATGGCGGCGACGTTGCCGTAGAGGTTGCGGAAAAAGACGTTGTCGTCCGAGCCCTTCCGGCTCTTGCCGTCGCCGAGCGTCCACAGCAGCCCCGTGCCGTTGAGCCGGTAACCGGGCATGCCGAACTCGGTTTCCTCGGCAACCACTAGCCCGTAAGACTTCGCCGCCCGCAACAGGGCCTTGACGATGTCCTCGTACTGCTCGTCCTTGATCTCGACGGCATGCGGATTGTCAGCGCCGTCCGCTTCGCGCCAGGTGCCGGGTTTCTTGATTTCCCGGCCGAGCTTGGAGCGTGCGCTGCCGGAGACGAGGTATTCGACGTTGCGGCGGTCTTCGTCGCGGGGCCTGCCGGTGGTGATGAACCAGTTCGCCGCAACGGGCGTTTCGTCTTCGGTGAAGCCCCAGGGTTCGCGCAGGTTCGCGTAGCTGGAGGTCTTGAGCTTGTCGAGCTCGGCGCGGTCGAGGTAGCGCGAGGCCAGGCACAAGCCCTGGCGCATGGCGTCGAACAGCATGACTAGCAGACGTTTGCGTACGTCGGGGGAGGCGTGCTGCAGCGCAAGAGGGGCGTCCTGCCATTCGTGCGCGTCGGCGGCGAGATCGTCGAGATCCTGGTAGCCGATGCACACCAGGCCGAGCTGTTCGAGGTTGGGGTTGTTGAAGCGCCAGCCACGGCGCAGATCGAAGTACACCCGGTAGCCCAGGATCGCCCGCATGAAGTCCTGTACCTGGCGCCGGGCATTCCCCTTGACGTCGGGCTCCTGCATGTACTCCGCGCGTACGCCGGGGTCGTCGCGGTTGAAGCCGAGGGCCCGGAAGACGGCATCGGGGACGTCGCTTTCGGTCAGGCTGCCGCCCGCGTTGTCCACTGCCGCGAGCAGGGCGGCGCGTTGCAGCAGCACTTGCAGGAAGTCGTTGAAATGTCCGACCTGCAGGGAAGCGTCCTGGCGGTTGTCGGTAAAACCGAGAACCTTCTTCGCCTCGTCCCCGAGCTGCCTGTCTTCCTCATACAGGTAACGCAAGGCCGACAGCGTGAGCATGGTCGTGGCGGAACTCCGGCCTTCGCCCGAGAGCCCCCTGAGTCGCAACGACTCCTTGCCGGACACCTGGTGGACGACCCCGCAGCGCAGGCAGAAGCCGAAGCGCCCCGGAATGTACCAGCCGGGGGTGCCGTCCGCGGCATGACGACCTTCCGCGTCGACGCGCACGCAGGATGGCTGGCGTTTCCGGTAATTCGCTTTCAGCTTGAGATCGCCGTTCTGTTTCCGTTCGAGCCAGGGTTCCGGATAACGGTCGAGCGTGTCGTTCCAGACGCCGCCGGCGTCGGGCATGAAGTAGCCACTCTTGACGTCCTCGTCGTCGTGGCTGCGCTCTTCGATATCACGCGGATTGAAGGTGCGGCCGTCCGGGCCTTGTTCGTCCCAGACCGGTATGTATTCCTGCCCGCATTCACGGCAGAAGTGCAGGGCAAACAGGCGACGGCTGCGATCACCGGGCACGAACTGACTGCCCTCCAGGGTCAGGAAGCGTCGTCCCTCGGCTTCCAGTGTCCCGTACACCTTGCTCCCGCCGGAAATGAACTGATGCAACTTGAAGGCGAAGAGGCTGCGGCCGCCCGCGTCGAGCGATTTGTCGGTCGTCCGGTAGGCGAGCAGCAGGAATTCGGCGAGGGCCTTGCGGGCCGCCGCCTGTTCGACCCCCGCATCGGCCGCGAGACGCGAACTCGCGTCGTCGAGCGTCATGGGCCGTGCCCGGCGCCATTTCGCCTCGTCGAGGGACAGGCCGAGCGTCAGTTCGATCCAGATCGCCAGGGGGTGCCGTGCGAGTTCCTCGAACGATGCCTGCGCGGGCACCCCGGCATGAATCGCCGGCCCGATCTGCGCGGACACGTGCGCGATCAGCAGGTGCTCCGGCGTCACCCGCCGCAGCGTTTCGGTGATGACGTGGGTGGCGGCGATGTGTGTTCCGAAAAGCCGACTCGCGACTTCGGCGACTTTTTCGTTTCTTTCCCGTTCGGAGCCCTCGGTGGCCATGGTGGCGGATGTGCCGATGCATTGCAGGTCATCGGCCAGGGCCTCGCGCACGCGCCGCACCAGCAAGGCGACATCGGCGCCTTGCCGGCCCCGGTAGGTGTGGAGTTCGTCGAGCACCAGAAAGCGCAAGCCCTTGGCGTTGCGGATGACCGCCTTGTCCTTGTCGTCCTGACGGGTCATCAGGAGTTCGAGCATCATGAAATTGGTCAGCAGGATGTCCGGCGGGTTGGCCGCCAGCCGCTGGCGCTCGTCATCGCTTTCCTGGCCGGTGTAGCGACCGTAGCTCACGGGAGGATGGTCGCCGTACCCGGAAAGGAACTTGCCGAGCTCTTCGAGCTGGCTGTTGGCGAGTGCATTCATCGGGTAGATGACGATGGCGCGGGTGCGCGGCGACTTGTCGATCGCCTTGGCCTTGAGGATCGCATCGACGATCGGGATGAAATAGGCGAGCGATTTTCCCGAGCCCGTCCCGGTGGTCAGCACGTAGCTTGCACCGCGCTGGGCGAGGCCGATCGCTTCTTCCTGATGCTTGAACAGCGTCAGTGACGTGCCCGGGTTCGAGGAGGTCTTACCGGCGCGGAAGATTCGTGCGCATTCCGGATGCAACGCGCCATCGGTGAGCAGATGTTCGACACGGCGACCAGCCTGGAAATTCGGATTGATCTGCACCAGCGGCGCCGGCCAATAGCGTTCGGAGCCGTATTCACCGTCGACGAACGCCTTGATGTCGGCAGCGCAAATGCGCGTGAAACTGCGCGTGAACGCGGCGTAGTCGGAGACGAGTTTCTCTCGGAAGGCAAACACATCCATCGGCGATGGGCTCCATGGCGATCGACGTATGCGGGAAGGCGGAGGCAGCGCGCGAATTCTGCCGCTTATTGATCAACTGCCGATTGGCAAAAATAGCGGTCGACACGGAAAAATCACAATCGCTGCGTGCCGGACGGCATTCCCTGCACGGCGCACCACCGCGGGTGTCGCCTGAAGGAACCCTCACCCCTGCCCCCGAGGGAGAGGGGTTGTCGTGCGAAGGGGAGGGGCGCTCGGGGCGCGGGTCGGGCGGGGATTTTCCCGCTGCCGCCCTGGCATCGTCGTGGCGCCCGGCCATACTTGCCCGCGGGCGGCGCCGGAGAGCCTCCCGAGGGGCAGGACACCCGGCGCATGGACCCACTGTTCGTCAAGGAACCGTCCTGGAGGACACACCGATGGAAAACCGCATTTCCGCCGAGTTGACCGACGAAGCCGTAGCCGCCGTGCTGGCCGCATTCGACACCATCGAGCAGCACCTGCCCTTCCTGCTGTCGCTCACCGCCGAGGAAAGCCGCCGCCTGCCGCGCATGGGCGACCGCAACACGCCCTTCGTGCAGGAAACGCTGCAGGTCGCGCACCTCGCCGCCGAGCACCTGCCGCGGCGCTTCGACCTCGCCGAGGTCGACCGCGACCTCGCGCTGTACCGGCGTTTCGCGCCGCTGTGCAAGCGCATGGAGAGCCTCGGCGAGCGCATGCAGGACACCCGCGACGTGCTCTCGTCGGACCTCTACCTCGCCTGCCTCGAAGCCTACCGCTACCTCAAGGCCGCCGACCGCGCCGAGGGCCTGGAGACGCTGCTCGACCGCGTCGGGCGGCGCTTCGCCGGTCAGGGCCGCCGCGCCGCCGCCGACCCGACCCGTCCGTGAGGAGGTCGTCCCGTGGGGGGGGCCGGCGTGGGATGGCACATCGCCGGTCCCCCACGGGGCGCACTTGGGTCGCCACCGACCTGGGTAGGTCGAAAACCTAACTGAGTCGGTCGCCGACCCCATCGGGTAGGTCGAAAACCTAACGGGGCTCGTCGCCAACCGAACCGAGTCGGTCGGAAATCCAACCGGGTTCGGTCGGCGACCGAACCGACTCGGTCGCGAGGCGAACCGGTTGGGTCGGAAACTGGATCGAGTCCGTCGCCGATCGAACCGGGTCGGTCAGAAACCGAATTGAGTCGGTCGCAATCCGAACCGGGTGGATAGAGAGCCGAACCGGCGGCTCGGCGTGGCATGCCGGACCGCCGCGGCTGCCGGGACCGCGACGCGGGTCACGCCGGGTGATGTCGCGGCCGGCGAGGGCGATCGGCGCAAGCTCACCTCCCTGCGCGGCGTTGCGCCTCGCGTCGCGGCTTACTGCCGCGGCGGCCGGACCAGCTTGGCCTCGATGGTCTTGTCGTCCTTGGCGGCGCCCTTGGCGGTGAAGTCGGCGCCTTCGGCGGTCGCGGTGTAGGTGGTGGTCAGGCCGCTCGCATGCTCGCAGCGCAGCGAGGCGCCGGCGGCGACGCAGTTCGGCGTGCTCGGTGCTTCGTCGCGGAAGGCGTATTTCACCATCGGTGCGGACGAGCCGGCGCGGTTGATCAGCACGCGCACGCCCTGCACGGCGCCGGTGCCGACCCAGGGGCCTTCGAGCTTGGCGAGCGCGACCGGATCGGGGACGTTGCTGGCGCTGCCGACGGCGGACGGGCCGCCGCCGGTGCCGCAGGCGGCGAGCCCGAGCAGCAGCGGGGAGGCGACGAGGAGGCTGCGGACGTGGCGCTTCATGGGGCGGCTCCGGTTTCAGCGGCGTTCGGTGACTTCGATCAGGTGCCAGCCGAACTGCGTCTGCACCGGACCGAGCACCTTGCCGACTTCGCCGCTGAACACGGCGTCGTCGAAAGGCTTGACCATCATCCCGGGGCCGAATTCCCCGAGGTCGCCGCCCTTGCGGCCCGACGGGCAGCTCGAGTGCTGGCGCGCCAGTTCGGCGAAGTCGGCGCCGGCCTCGATCTTCGACTTCAGGTCCAGGCAGGCCTGTTCGGAACTCACCAGGATGTGACGGGCGCGGGCCTTGGCCATGCGGGCTACCTTTGGTTGGGGCGGGCGACTGCCCGCGGACGCGCAAGCTTAGCCGCTCCGCACCGCGGCGAGAATGCCCGGCGCCGGACCACCCGCTACCGAGGAGAGCGCATGACGACCCCCGATCCCCAGCAGTTGCTGGCGCAACTGCGTCGCCCCGGCCTGCCGCCGGTGGAGCGCTGGAACCCGCCGCTGTCGGGTGCGATGGACCTGCGCATCGCCCGCGACGGCAGCTGGTGGCACGCGGGCCGGCGCATCGAGCGCGAGGCGCTGGTGCGGCTGTTCGCCAGCATCCTGCGCTGCGACGAGGACGGCGCGCACTACCTGGTGACGCCGGTCGAGAAGTGGCGCATCGAGGTCGACGACGCCCCCTTCGTGGCGGTGCTGATGCACGTCGAGGGCAGCGGGCGCGAACAGCGGCTGCGCTTCGTCACCAACCTCGGCGACGAGGTGCAGGCCGGCGCGGCGCACCCGCTCGGCGTCGAGTACCGCGGCGACGAGCCCGCCCCCTACGTGCACGTGCGCGGCCGGCTGCGCGCGCTGCTCGCGCGCGCGGTGTTCGTCGAGCTCGCCGCGCACGCCGAGCCCGGCGAGGTCGACGGGCGCGCGGTGTTCGGAGTGTGGAGCGACGGCGCCTACTTCGTGCTCGGCCCGGCGGACTGAGCGGGGCCGGCGATGGACGCGAAGGGTGTGATCCTGGCACTGGTGCTGCTGGTGCTCGCTGCCGGCAATGCCGTCGGCTGGTTCCACAGCGTCGCGCTGGTGCGCGAGGCGCGCGAGGCCGAGGCGCACGCGCGCGCGGCGCAGGCCGCGCGGCTGGCCGCCGAGCACGAGCAGGCGGCGCTGGCGCAGCGGCTGGCCGAGGCGCAGGCCGACGCCGAGAAGCTGCGGGGGCGCACCGCCGAACTCGAGGAGGTGCTGCGCACGCGCTCGCAACTGCCGGAGTGGGAGACCTACACCGACCCGGTGCTGCGCGAGCTGGTCGCGCAGCACGCGCTGCGCATCAGGCAGGCGGTGGAGGCGCGCTGGCAGGCGCCGCCGAGCACGCCGCGCGACCGCGCCTGCACGCTCGCGATCAAGCTCGGTCCGGGCGGCGCGGTGGCCGAGGTAGTGGTGGCGAAGAGCAGCGGCGAGGCGCTGTTCGACGCCTCGGCGGTCACCGCGGTGAAGAAGGCCTCGCCGCTGCCGCTGCCGGCCGACCCCGCGGTGGCCGAGCGCTTCCGCCAGTTCCGCTTCGAGTTCCGGCCCGAGTGAGCGCCGTCAGCCGTCGCTGCCGAAACGCACGGGGGCGTAGAGCGCCTCCAGGGCCACGCTGAAGGCGAGGCTCGGCAACTCCACCGTGTCGCCCGCCGCGTAGGGCCACAGCACCCAGTGGTCGCTCGCATCGCGCCGGAACACGTCCACGCGCGGGCGTTCGCTGTCGATCAGCACGTATTCGCGCAGGCTGGGCAGCGCCCGGTAGGCGGCGAACCTGGCGCCGGCGTCGTAGCCGGCGGTCGATGGCGACAGCACTTCGACGATCAGCACGGGGGCGCGGATCAACTGCCGCTCGCGCAGGTCTTCCGGTGCGCAGGTCACCGCGAGGTCCGGGTAGAAGAAGGCGTCGGCCGCCTCGACCCGCACCTTCACGTCCGCCATGAACACCTGGCAGGGCGAGCCCTGCAGATGGGCCAGCAGCCGGGCGGCGAGGCCGAGCGCAAGCCGGTTGTGATCGAGCGAGGTGCCGGTCATCGCGAAGATGTCACCGGCGAGGTATTCGTGCCGGGTCGGCTGCTGTGCCTCCCAGGCGAGATAGCCGTCGGGGGTGAAGCGGATCTGTTCGGCGCTCGAAGGCATGGCGTGGGCTCCGGGGATGCCCGCCGATGATAACCCCGCATCGCCGGCGTGCGCCGTTTCCCGCCCGGCCGCGCGGGGCTTTAGACTCCGTGCATCGGCAATGGCAAGGAGTAGTGCGATGGTCATCAGTGGTTCGGCGGTGGTGGTGCTGGCGCTCGTGGTGCTGGCGCTGGCGCTGATCTTCCTCGGCGTGCAGTCGGTGCCGCAGGGCATGGAGTACACGATCGAGCGTTTCGGCGCGTACACGCGCACGCTCAAGCCCGGCCTCAACTTCATCGTGCCGGTGGTGGAGCGCGTCGGGCGCAGGCTCAGCCTGATGGAGACGGTGCTCGACGTGCCCTCGCAGGAGATCATCACCAAGGACAACGCGATGGTGACGGTCGACGGCGTGGTGTTCTACCAGGTCGTCGATGCCGCCAGCGCGGCCTACGAGGTCAACAACCTCGAACTGGCGACCCTGAACCTGGTGATGACCAACATCCGCACGGTGATGGGCTCGATGGACCTCGACGAACTGCTGTCCAAGCGCGACGAGATCAACGTGCGCCTGCTCGGCGTGGTCGACGAGGCGACGGCGCCGTGGGGGATCAAGGTCACCCGCATCGAGATCAAGGACATCGCCCCGCCCGCCGACCTGATCGATTCGATGGGGCGGCAGATGAAGGCCGAGCGCGACAAGCGCGCCGCGATCCTCGAAGCCGAAGGCAAGCGCCAGGCCGAGATCCTGCGCGCCGAGGGCCTCAAGCAGGCGGCGATCCTCGAAGCCGAGGGGCGCAAGGAGGCGGCATTCCGCGATGCCGACGCGCGCGAGCGCCTGGCGCAGGCCGAGGCGCGTGCCACGGTGATGGTGTCGCAGGCGATCGCGCAGGGCGACGCCCGCGCGATCAACTACTTCATCGCGCAGAAGTACGTCGACGCGCTCGGCGCGCTCGCCGCCTCGCCGAACCAGAAGACCCTGGTGCTGCCGCTCGACACCACCGGCGTGATGGGCTCGATCGCCGGCATCGCCGAGCTCGCGCAGGAGGCGCTCGGCCGCGGCGCGCAGCGCCATGGCTGAGTGGTTGCCGAGCTTCGACTACTGGCAGTGGTGGCTGCTGGGCGTCGGCCTGATGGTGGTCGAGGTGCTGGCGCCGGGCTTCTACTTCCTCTGGCTCGGCGTCGCGGCGCTGCTGGTGGGGGTGATCGCCTGGATCGTGCCGGCGCTCGGCGCGAGCGGACAGTGGCTGCTGTTCGCGGTGCTCGCGGTGGCCTCGGTCGCCGGCTGGTACGCCTGGGCGCGCCGCCACCCGGCGCAGGTGGAGGGCGGCGGCCCCAACCGCCGCACCGCACGCTACATCGGCCGCGTGCTGACGCTCGAAACCGCGATCGTCAACGGCGAGGGGCGCGCGCGCGTCGGCGACTCGGTGTGGAAGGTGCGCGGCCCCGACGCCCCGGCCGGCAGCCGCGTGCGCGTGGTCGCCGCCAGCGGCGTGATCCTCGAGGTCGAGCGCGCCGACTGAGGCGGCGCGGGCGGGGCGGTCGCGGGGGGCGGTGTCACCCGCGTACAATCGCGGCGTCATCAGGCCGTCATCGGGAATTCCGCGTGAACCACCCCACCGCCGTCGCCATCACCGACGCCGACGCCGGCGTCCTCAGCTACCTCGACTTCGAGCACGGCATCAGCACCATCGATACCGGCTTCGAGCGTCCGCAGTTCGCCGCCAGCCACCTGATCGTCGAGCACGGGCGCGCCGCCTTCATCGACGTCGGCACCAACCACTCGGTGTCGGCGCTGCTCGGCGTGCTCGCGCACAAGGGCCTGACGCCCGAGGCGGTCGACCACGTGATCGTCACCCACGTGCACCTCGACCACGCCGGCGGCGCCGGCGCGCTGATGCAGCATCTGCCGAACGCGCGCCTGGTGGTGCACCCGCGCGGCGCGCGCCACATGATCGACCCCACCGCGCTGGTGGCCGGCGCCACCGCGGTGTACGGCGCCGAGACGGTGCGCCGCAGCTACGGCGAGCTGGTGCCGGTGCCCGCCGCGCGCGTCGTCGAGGCGCCCGAGGGCCACCTCGTCGACCTCGCCGGGCGCGCGCTCGTGTGCCTCGACACCCCCGGCCACGCCCGCCACCACCTCTGCGTGTGGGACGCACGTGCGCGCGCCTTCTTCACCGGCGACACCTTCGGCCTGTCGTACCGCGAGTTCGACAGCGCGCGCGGCGCCTTCGCGATCCCCACCAGCACGCCGGTGCAGTTCGAGCCCGAGGCGATGAAGGCCTCGATCGCGCGCATGCTCGGCTACGACCCGCAGGCGATGTTCCTCACCCACTACTCGCGGGTGACCGACGTGGCGCGGCTCGCCGCCGAGCTCTGCGAGCAGATCGACGCCTTCGTCGCCCTCGCGTACGCGGTGGGCACGCCGCCCGACCGCCACGAAAAGCTGATGGCCGGGCTCGATGAGCTGTTCCTGCGCCGCGCCCGCGCGCACGGCTGCACGCTGGAGACGGCGCGCATCCGCGAACTGCTCGCGCTCGACATCGAACTCGACGCCCAGGGCCTGGCGATCTGGTTCGACAAGCACGCCGCGGCGGCGTGAGTTCAGTCGGCGAGGCCGTCATGCACGAACTCGAGCACGCCCCGCTCGGCCGCCCGGTCGCCTACGTCAGCGAGTACGATCCCGGGCTGCTGTTCCCGATCGCGCGCGCGCCGCAGCGCGAGGCGCTCGGCATCGGCACGCCGCTGCCGTTCCACGGCGTCGACCTGTGGACGGCGTACGAGCTGTCGTGGCTCGCGCCCTCGGGCAAGCCGCAGGTGGCGCTGGCGCGCATCGCGGTGCCGGCGGGCTCGCCGTGCATCGTCGAGTCGAAGTCGCTGAAGCTCTACCTGAATTCCTTCAACCAGACGCGCCTCGACGGCCCTGCCGAGCTGCGCGCGCGGCTCGAACGCGACCTCGGCGCGGGCTTCGGCGCGCCGGTGGCGGTGGAGCTGGTCGGCCCGGAGCGCTTCGCCGACGAGCGCCTGGCCGAACTCGACGGCGACTGCCTCGACGGGCTCGACATCGTCACCGACACCTACACCCCGGAGCCGGGCTTCCTCGGTGCCGCGGCAGGCGCCGCGCCGGTGCGCGAGGTGCTGGTCTCGCACCTGCTGAAATCGAACTGCAGGGTCACCGGCCAGCCCGACTGGGCGAGCGTGCAGATCGCCTACGCCGGGCCGCCGATCGACCACGCCGGCCTGCTCAGGTACCTGATCTCGTTCCGCAACCACAACGAGTTCCACGAGCCCTGCGTGGAGCGGATCTTCATCGACGTGCTGCGCCGCTGCGCGCCGACGCAGCTCAGCGTGTACGCGCGCTACACGCGCCGCGGCGGGCTCGACATCAACCCGTTCCGCTCGACCGATGCCGGCGCGCAGCCGCCGCGGGTGCGCTGCGCCCGGCAGTGAGCCGGCGCCGCCTTCAGGCGGCGCGGTGGCGGCCGAGGTCGGCGAGGGGGTGGCGGTCGTGGCGCGCCAGCGCCACGCCGGTGGCGTCGAACAGCTGGCACACCGCCCCGTCCACCGCGATCGCCACGCGATCGTCCACCCCGGTGCGGCTGTTGCCGTCCACCTGCAGCGTCAGCGTCTCGCCGTTGACGTCCACGTACAGGAACGTCGACCCGCCCAGGCGCTCGACCACCAGCACCTGACCGTTCAGCGTGCCGCTGCCCGCGCGCTCGCCCTCGACCAGGTGCTCGGGGCGTACGCCGAGCGTCAGCGCCTGCCCCGGCTGCACCCCGGCCGCCTCCACCGGCACCGTCACCCGGCTGCCCCCGGGCAGCTCCACGCTGACCCCCTGCGCGCCGAGCGCGCGCACCGTGCACGCCAGGAAGTTCATCTTCGGCGAGCCGATGAAGCCGGCGACGAAGCGGTTGCGCGGGTGGTGGTACAGCTCCAGCGGCGAGCCGACCTGCTCGACCACCCCGCCCTGCAGCACCACGATCTTGTCGGCCATGGTCATCGCCTCGACCTGGTCGTGGGTGACGTAGACCATCGTCGCCCCCAGGCGCTCGTGCATGCGCGCGATCTCGATGCGCATCTGCACGCGCAGCGAGGCGTCGAGGTTCGACAGCGGCTCGTCGAACAGGAACACCTTCGGCTCGCGCACGATCGCGCGGCCGATCGCCACGCGCTGGCGCTGGCCGCCGGAGAGCGCCGCGGGCTTGCGCTCGAGCAACTGGTCGAGGTGCAGCAGCTGGGCGGCGCGGTCGACCTTGGCCTTGATCTGCGCCTCGGGCACCTTGGCCAGGCGCAGCGCGAAGCCCATGTTGTCGCGCACCGACATGTGCGGGTACAGCGCGTAGCTCTGGAACACCATCGCGATGCCGCGCTCGGCCGGGGGGGTGTCGTTGACGCGCGTGCCGCCGATGGCGAGGTCGCCCTCGCTGATCTCCTCCAGCCCCGCGATCATGCGCAGCAGCGTCGACTTGCCGCAGCCCGACGGGCCGACGAAGACCACGAACTCGCCGTGCGCGATGTCCAGGTCCACCCCCTTGATGATGTGCACGCCACCGTAACGCTTGTGGATGTTGCGCAGAGTCAGTGCAGCCATGGTGTTCTCCTCAATCCTCTGATCAGGTTCTGGAATTCGGGGTCGTGCCGCCGGCGGGCGCCGGCGGCGCGGGGGATGGGTCAGTCGAGGCCGACGCGCCAGGCGCGGGCCTCGGCCAGGGCCGCGGCGTCGGTGGCGAGCCGGATCGAGCGCACGCCCTGCTCGCTCGCGAGGCGCTTGGTGATGCACCAGCGGCCGTCGTCGGCGTACACCTCGATCACGCCGACATCGACGAACACCTGCACGCTCGACAGCGACACCGGCGCGGTGCCGTAGCGCGGGTGCTCGGCGCCGTCCGGCGTCGCGTAATGCAGGCGCAGTTCGCTGCCGTCGTAGCTGAGCGCCAGCGTGAGCTCCGGATGCTCGAAGTCGAGGCGGAACGGCACGCCGGGCCGCTGCCAGCGCAACTGCAGTTCGGCGGTGCCGTCGTCCAGCGCGAAGCCGTCGGCGAAGGCGCCGGCTTCGTCCGCCAGCACGGCCTGGCGCAGCGTCCGCGTCTCGGGGATCGGCGGCGTCGCCAGCGCGCCGTCGCGCCACACCAGCGCGCGCGGCAGCGTCATCGCGGTCGGGAAGTTGCCCTCGGTCCTGTGCACGTCGCGCCAGTTGGCGGCCCAGGCGAGGCCGCGCGGGCCGTGCGGCGACGGGTAGGCCTGGAAGGCGTAGCAGTCGGTGCCGATGTCGAGTTCCTGCGCCACCACCGGCTCGAAGCGGTGGCCGTCGAAGCGCCCGACGAGCGCGGTGGTGAGGTTGCGCCGCCCGGTCGCCGGGTCGCGCGACTTCAGCAGCCCGTAGATCAGCACCCACAGGCCCTGGCCGGCACCGTCGAGGGCGATCATGCAGGGGCACTCCGCCGGGCCGCTGCCGAAGCTCGCGTCGCGGTGGATCACGTCGACGAAGCGCCAGCCGGAGGCACCGGTCGGGTCGGCGGTGGTGTACAGCAGCACGGCGCTGCCGGCCTCGTCGCGGCTGCCGAGCAGCAGCTTCAGCTCGCCGTCCGGCCCCTTGAACACGTAGGGGTCGCGGAAATCCGGCTGCAACTGCCGGCCCTGCGGGCGGGCGTCGATGATCGGCGTCGCCGCGCCGGCGACCACGCCGTCGGCGGACACCGCGGTCATCTGCCATTCCCATTCGGGCAGGCGCTCGTCGGCCCGGTCGGTGTAGAACACGCGCAGGCCCCGGCCGTCGGCGAGCGGCAGCGCGGTGCCCGAGAAGGCGCCGCCGACCAGCTCGTGCCGCCGCACGCGGCCGTCGTCCGGGAACAGGAACACCGGCAGGTGGGTCCAGCGCAGCATGTCGGTGCTGATCGTGTGGCCCCAGTGCATGCTCCCCCAGCGCTGCCGGTGCGGGTAGTGCTGGTAGAACAGGTGGACGGTGTCACCGGCCTGGCACAGGCCGTTGGGGTCGTTCATCCAGCCGAACGGCGGGCAGAAGTGGAAGCGCGGGCCGGCCGGCGACAGCCGCGCGGCCTCGCTGGTCCACAGCACCTCGATGCCGCGCTCGCGCACCGTGTCGGGCCGGTAGGCGTAGGCGACCGACATCTCGCAGTCGGCGGCATCCCAGGCCAGGCGGTAGCGGCCGTCGGCCGGCGCCGTCCAGGCGTGGAACACCGGGTCGTCGCTCGCGCCCGAGCGCAGCGTCACCGGCTGTGCGCCGTCCCGGTGGATGCGCACGCCGTTCTCGTGCTGCGCGTCGCGGGGGCGGAACCACAGGTGCAGCACGTCCCCGGCGTGGAAATCGATGTTCAATTCGGTACTCACGGGTTTCATCCTTTGACGGCGCCAGCGAACGAGTTCATGAACCACTTCTGGAAGAACAGGTAGAACACCAGGACCGGCACCATCATCAGCACCGAGGCCGCCATCGCGGTGTTCCAGAACACCGTGTCCTGGCCGAAGAAGCCGGCGATCGCCACCGAAATCGGCCGGGCGTAATCGCTCTGGGTCACCAGCATCGGCCACAGGTACTGGTTCCACATGTCGATGCCGAGCAGGATCGTCACGGTCGCCATCACCGGCAGGCTCAGCGGCACGAAGATCGACCAGTAGATGCGGAACAGCGAGGCGCCATCCATGCGCGCGGCTTCGACGATGTCCTTCGGGACCTGCTTGAAGAACTGGTAGAACAGGAAGATGTAGATCGGGCTCGCCATCCACGGCAGGATCTGCGCCGAGAAGCCGTCCGACATGCCGAGCTTGTTGACCAGCACCAGGAGCGGCATGACGATCGATTCCTGCGGAATGATGTAGAGCGCGATCAGCACCGAGAGGATCACCGCGCGTCCGCGCATCTGCCCCCAGGCGAGCACGAACGCCGCCATCGAATTGATCAGCAGGCCGCCGGTCACCGTGGTCAGCAGGATGAAGACCGAATTGACCAGGTAGCGGCCGAAGGGCAGCGCGCCGTCGAAGCTCAGGATCTCCCGGTAATTGTTGAGCGTCGGGTCGTCGACCCAGAACGCCCGCATGCTGCCCATGTCGGCGAGGATCGCGAAGCGGTCGGGCTTGAGGCTCGCGACCACCAGGATGATCAGCGGCGACACCACGACGATCGCGATGATGGTCAGACTCACCAACTGGACGATTTCCAGCCTCGACAGGCGCCGCCAGCCGAACTTCTGCAGAAGCGTGCTCGCGCTCATGACGCGTCCCTCATCAGCCGCCGCTGTACCAGCGATACGGCGAGAACGATGACGAAGAGGATGATCGACACCGCCGAGGCGTAGCCGACCTTCTGTTCGACGAAGCCGGAGTGGATCATGTAATGGACGACGGTATCGGTGCGGCCGTCGGGCCCGCCCTGGGTCAGGATGTTGACCTGGGTGAAGAGCTTGAACGCCTGGATCGTGGTGATCAGGATCACGAACACGTGGGTCTGCTTCAGGCCGGGCATGGTGATGTGCCAGAAGCGCTGCCAGGCGTTGGCGCCGTCGATCTTGGCGGCGTCGTAGAGCTCGGGCGAGATGTTCTGCAGCCCGGCCAGGTAGACGATCATCTGGAAGCCGTAGGCCTGCCACGCCGAGAGCAGCACCAGGGCGGGCATCGACCACGCGGAATCACCCAGCCAGTCGACCGGCCCGGCGAGGCCGAAGGTGAGGCCCTGCAGCAGGCTGTTCAGCGGCCCGGTCGGGAACTGGTAGAGCGTCGACCAGATCACGCAGACGATCACCATCGACGAGATCGCCGGCAGGAACAGCAGGCTGCGGAACAGGTTGCGGAACGGCAGCTTCTGGTTGATCAGCACCGCCGTGAGCAGCGCGAAGCCGCACTGGATCGGCAGCACCATCAGCGTGAAGCGGATGACGTTCCACAGCGAATTCCAGAACGACGGATCGCTCAGCACCCGCTGGAAGTTCTGCAGCCCGATGAAGCTCGCCGGCACCGGCCGCGGTACCAGGCGCTCGTTGGTCAGCGAAAACCAGAACGACAGCAGGAACGGGACGACGAGAAAGATCGCGAGCAGCACCAGGGCCGGCATCAGCATGCCGAGTTCCTGGCGGAACTCGCGGTTCGCGATGCGCAGCTTGGTGCGCTTGTCGGTGGTGGGCAAAGCCATTTCGCTCATCTTGCAAATCCTCGCCTGATGGCTGTTGGCGGATGGACGGCGTCAGGCGCCGTCCATCCGGGCGCGCTGGGCGCGGATCATTTGGTGCCGAAGGGCGGATACCCGGCGTTGTCCTCGATCTCCTCGTCGATCTTGCGGGCCGCCTTGTTCAGCGCCTTCTTCGGATCGCCGCCGTTGAAGATCGTGTCCATCGCTTCCATGAAGGCGACGGTGATGGTCGGGTACGCCGGGTGCGGCGGACGGGCCACGGCGGTCTTGTCGGCCTGGTCGAAGGCGACCGCCATCGCACCGCCCGGCGCGTACAGCGGCGAGGACGCGGCGAAGGACTTCAGCCCCGGGTAGGCGCTCTGGGAGCGGGCCTGGTCACGCAGCGTCTTGCTGGCCAGGAAGTAGCTGAGGAACTTGCCGGCCGCCTCGGGGTTCTTGGCCGCCGAGGTGATCGCCCAGATCCAGGTGCCGTTGGGGCTGACCGCCTTGTCGCCGAACTTCGGCAGCGGCATCACGACGATGTTGTCGCCCATCGTCTTCTGCGCCTCGGCGTAGAACCAGTGGCCGCCCATCGCCAGCGCGGCGGGGTTGCCCGCCGCATAGAACTGGTTGGTGCCGGCGGACTGCGGCACCACCATGCCGGCCTTGGCCCAGTCCTGCAGCATCTTGGTCGCCTTGACGCAGGGCTCGCTGTCCAGCGTGCCGGTGGCCTTCCAGGTCTTGCGGTCGATCAGGTCGCAGCCCATCGACTGCAGCACGGTCGAGAACGCGTAGGTCACCCACTCGCTCTTGATGCCGTAGCCGCGGAACAGGTCCAGCGGCCACTTCACGCCGTCGACCTTGGCGAGCTTGGCCATCACCGCCTCCAGCTCCTCGCGCGTCCAGGCGTCGTCGACGCCGGTGGGGATACGGGCGCCGATCTGCTCCAGGTACTTGCGGTTGCCGTAGAGCACGATCGAGCTGTCGGCCAGGCCGATGGCGTAGAGCTTGTTGTCGATGGGGTAGGTGCCCTGCGCGACGTTCGAGGCGGTCATGTCGGCGAGGATCGCCGGGTCGATGTACGGCGAGATCGGCACCACGTACTTCGACCAGGCGTAGTTGGCGAGGAACGGGGCGTCGAGCTCGATGATGTCGGGCAGTTGCTTGGCGGTGATCGCCGCGCCCAGCTTCTCGTTGTACGAATCGTGCGGGGCGTAGATCAGCTCGACCTCGTAGTCGGGGTTCGCGGCCTCGAATTCCGCGGCGACCTGCTTGTAGGTCTGTACCCAGTCGGCGGTGCCCTGGTGCATCATCGTGATCTTGGTCTTCGCCTCGGCAGGCAGCGTGGCGGCGGTAGCGGCAGCCAGCGCCGCAACGATGAGTAACCGTTTACCCAAAAAGCCGGACTTCAGCATCTGTCATCTCCTTCACTGCGGTGGGTTATGCGTTCCGCGCTAGACCGAGCGGCGCTCGACGAGGCGGAACGGGACTTCAAGGACACCTTCCGGGGTCTCGGTGAGCCCGAGCAGGATGTCCGCGGCAAGCTGGCCCATTTCGCGATGCGGCAAGGCCATCGTAGTCAACGGCGGATCAAGGCGCGAGGCGATGTCCACCTGATTGTCGAAGCTGGCGATCGCGACGTCGTCGGGGATGCGCGCCCCCAGCCGCCGCAGCGCGTTGTAGGCCTCCAGCGCGATGCGGTCGTTGCCGCAGAGGATGGCGTCCGGCGCGTCGGCGCCGGCGAGCCAGGCGCCGATGCGCGCCTGCACCAGGCTCTCGGCCTTGTCGCTGTAGAAGCCGCCGCTGACGGCGGCGCCGATCCGCTCCTCGACGACCGGGAGGTCGTGTGCGCGCAGCGCCTGGCGGAAACCCGCCTCGCGCAGCTCGCCCGCGAGCAGGCCCGGCAGGTTCAGGAACGCCGGGCGCCGGCGCCCGTGCCGGAGCAGGTAATCGGTGATGGTGAACGCGGCGTCCCGCTCGGCGGGCACCAGCGCCGCGCGCGCCGCATCGCGGCTGCGGCAGTTGATCAGCAGCCCGACCGCGCGGTCGGCGGCCTCGGGCAGGTCGACGAACTTGTGGTACATCGTCGCGTAGGCGATCGCCCGCGGGCGGAAGCGCTCGACTTCCGCGATGGTGGCCGCCGCATCGCGCGCGGCGCTGACCGTCGTCACGAACACCGACATCTGCTGCTTGCTGGCCTCGCCGTCGAGGCCACGGATGATGTGGGTCGCGAACGGTGAGGTGATGACGCCGTCGGCCACCACGCCGATCAGCGGCAGCCAGCCCTGACGGATGCCGCGCGCCGGCAGGTTGGTCACGTAGCCGAGCTCGGTGGCGAGTGCCTGGATGCGTTCACGCGTGTCGGCGGCCATGCGGGCCGACCCGCCATGCAGGGCCCCCGAGACCGTCTTGACGGACACGCCGGCGGCACGGGCGATGTCTTCGAGCGAGACGCGCATGAACTTGAATGTCCGGTTGAGTTAACGTTTACCCATGATAGCAGGGACGACTCCCCTGTCAATGATCGTCTCGCGGACTCGCGGACTCGCGGACTCGCGGACTCGCGTGCCGCGGCAGGTGGCGGGGTGGTGCGGGTCAGGGGGCGGGCGCTGCGGTGGCCGGGGCGGTGCGTCTGGCGCAGGATAGCGCCTCCGTCCGCCACCGCCGCGAGGCCGTCCATGTCCGTACGCCCCATCGCTTCCAGCCTCGCCCTGCTGCTCGCGCTCACCGCGGCGTCGGCCGCCGAGTCGACCGACTGGGGCATCGTCGACGACAATGCTGCGCGATCGCCCGATGCGCGCATCGATGCCGAGTACGCGCGCGCGATCGAGCGCGTGGTCGGCATGGTCGGCGACCGCGACCTGGTCGCCCGCGTGCAGCGGCGCGGGCTGGCGGTGGTCAACGTCGCCTGGGAGGACACCGGCCGCGCGCAGGGCTCGGCGCTCGGCCCCAACATCACCGACCTGACGCTGCAGGTGCGCCGCCCCGACCCGCGGCGCGGCTGGCAGACGGCGCTGATGCCGGTGATCCGCCAGCCCAATTTCACCGACCGCACCGGTGACGTACCCGCCGGGCAGTTCTTCGTGCGCGTCGGCAACGAGCGTGGCGGGCCGCTGCGCTCGGTGCCGCTGCTCGACGTGCTGCGCGACCTGCGCGCCTGGGCGTCGGCGCCGGACAGCCTGCAGGGGGAGACCGACCTCACCGATGCGCGCGACACCCACCTGCTGGTGGCCGCGCAGGCGGTGTTCCTGCCGGTGCCCAGGCGCGGCGAGGCGACCTTCAACCCGGTGGTGTTCAACTACCAGTCGGCGCCGGGCTCGCCGGCGGTGCTGACGCTGCTGGTCACGCGCGAGGGCACCAGCATCAAGGTGATCGAGAACGCCGGCGAGGACAGCGCCTTCGGCCACGGCCAGGAGCTGTACTTCAACGATCACGGCAACCGCACCGCCTTCACCGCCGAGCGCCTGAGCGACGTCAGGGAGCGCATCGAGGCCCAGGGCGGGCCGCGCAGCGAAGGCGACCGCAGCGCGCTCGCCCGCGGCGCCGACATGCTGATGCTGGTGCAGGTGCCGCTGAAGCACCGCGATCGCGGCGTGCTGCCGGGGCTGCCGGTACCGATGGCGGCGATGCCCGCGCCGGCTCCCTCGTCGGCGGCGGCGGAGCGCGCGCGCAGCGACGTCGAGCAGGCCGTGCTCGGCCACGGTCCGCGCCTCGGCCCCTACCGCGAAGGCGTCGAGGCGCGCCTGGAGCGCGATCCGCGCTTCCCGATCCGCGTCACCGTGCAGTTCTACAAGGCCACCAGCAACGGCGTGGTCGCCGACGCCGATCTCGACGGCATCGAGCGCGCGCTGCGCGACGTCTACGACCACGCTGAGTTCATCGGCTCGCTGGTGGTGCCCGAAGGCGACCCGGTGCGCCCGACCGCGTGGCAGAAGCTGCCGCGCGAGTGGTGGAACTGGTAAGGCAGGGGGAGGGATGGCCGTCCATGGCACGCGCCGGCGGCGGGCACTGCCCCGGCCCGCAGGCGTTACGGCGTCCCGCCGTCCGATCCCGGAAAACGAACCGCCGCCCGCGGGCGGCGGTGCTTGGCTGCCGTCGTTGCGCGCCCCGGTCGGGGCGGCGGGCTCAGGCGAGCTGCGAGCCGGTGCCGCCGAGGTGCGCACGCATGTAGGCGAACTGCTGCGCCGGCGAGGCGATGTCGCGGGCGTAGCGCAGGCGGCGGCCGCTGGCGGCGGCGTCGGCCGCCTCGACCACTGCGGTGATTTCGGCGCGCTCGATGCCGATGTCGGCGAGGTTGCGGTCGCTGAGCGCGGCGAGCTGGCGCTTGGCGGCGCGGTTTTCGAAACGGTTATGGGCCAGGCTGAACAGTTGGATGAGCAGGAACATTTTGAATCACCTCTTACTGCGTGCTGCACGCCGGTGCAGCTTTGATGCGTTGCAGCATACTGCAGGCATCGGTTTTCGACGAATGAGTTATGTGCAAACGCAGCATGAGATTATCTATCTGACGATCCAGTGCCCTGGCGCGTGTGCGAAGGCGCCGGAACGGGGCCGGTGCACGCCGCCGCTCCGGCGCTTGCGCGCCGGCGGCGGCCGGGCAGGGGAGGCCCGGGTGCTCGCTGCCGGGCCCCTGCACGGCGGCTTGCACGGCCCGACGGCCGCCGCGGGTCACAGCGAGCGGTGGCTGTCGAAGCGTCGCGGGGCGCCGCTCAGCGGGTCGGTGAAACGCAGCGTGCGTGCCAGCAGCTTGAGCGGGCGGGCGGGATCGTCGGGTGCCGCGGGCAGCAGCTCGGGGTAGCAGCGGTCGTTGACGATGGGGATGCCGAGCGCGGCGAGGTGCACGCGCAACTGGTGCTTGCGGCCGGTGTGCGGTTCGAGCCGGTAGCGCGCGAGGCGGCCGTCGCCGTCGAGGCGGGTGATCAGGGTTTCGGCGTTCGGTGCGCCGTCGACCTCGCGCATGCGGAAGAAGGGCTCGCCGGGCGCGAGCCGGCTGCGGCGCAGCAGCGGCCACGCGAGGCCGGGGCGATCCGGGGCGAGGGCCTCGTAGACCTTGTGCACCCGCCGCTGCGGGAACAGTTCACTGTAGGCGGCGCGGCTCGCCGGGTTCACCGAGAACAGCACGAGCCCCGCGGTGTCGCGGTCGAGGCGGTGCAGCGGTGCCAGGTGTTCGAGCCCGGGCACCTGGCGCAGCCGCACCAGCAGGGTCTCGTGCAGGTAGGCCCCGGCCGGGATCACCGGCAGGAAGTGCGGCTTGTCGACCACCAGCAGATGCGCGTCGCGGTACAGCACCTCGACGGTGCCGGGGATCGGCGCCTCGGGCGGGAGCTCGCGGTAGTAGTACACGCGCAGCCCGCCGTGGTGGACGCTGTCGGGGCCGAGCGGCGTGCCGTGGCGGTCGACGACCTCGCCGCGCGCCATGCGCGCCGCCCAGTCGGCGCGCGCGATCGCCGGGAAGCGCGCCACCAGGCGTTCGAGCACGCGCGCTTCCGCGCCGTCCGCCAGCCACGTGCTGCTCGGCGCCACCCCCGCGCGCAGCGGCAGCGGTGCAGGGGGCGTGCTCATGCGCGCCGCTGCCGGCGGCGGCATGGCCGAAGCGGACGAGCGCATGCACACTGCGCTCGCCTCTGCGGCCGGTGGCGGGGGCGTGCCGGTGCACGCCCCGGGCGGTGGCCGGCGCGGGGCGCCCCTGCTGTGTGAACTCCCGGAGAGGTCGGCTGGAGCATCGTGAATCCCACCGTCATCGGTTTGATCGTGTTCGCCTGCGCCCTCGGCGGTGCGCTGGCCGGCAGCCGGCTGCGCCGCTGGCTGCCGGAGCATCATGTCAGCGACGATTCCCGCGACACCGTGAAGCTCGGCATCGGGCTCGTCGCCACGATGACCGCGCTGGTGCTCGGCCTGGTGACCGCGTCGGCGAAGAATTCCTTCGAGACGCTCGACTCCACCGTCAAGCACGCGGCGGCGGACCTGCTCGCGTTCGACCGCGCGCTGGCGCGCTACGGCCCGGAGGCGGCGCCGCTGCGCGAGGAGCTGAAGCGCGCCGTCGCGGTCAAGATCGAGATGACCTGGCCCAGCGACCCGGGCCGCGCGGCGCAGCTCGACCCGGTGGCGACGACCGCGATGGTCGAGACGCTGATGGAGCGGATCGCGGCGCTGACGCCGCACAGCGAATCGCAGCGGCGCCTGCAGGCGCGGGCGCTGGAGTTCGGCGAGGCGCTGCTGGGCGCGCGCTGGATCGTGGTGGCCGGCGCCGGCACCTCGGTCCCGCCGCCGTTTCTGGTGATCCTGGTGCTGTGGCTGACGATCACCTTCACCTGCTTCGGGCTGCTGGCCCCGCACAATCCCACCGTCATCGGGGTGCTGGTGGTGTGCGCCTTCTGCGTCGGTTCGGCGGTGTTCCTGATCCTGGAGATGGACCGGCCGTTCGACGGCCTGATCAAGGTCTCGGCCGAGCCGCTGCGCTACGCCTACGCCCGCCTGAACCGCTAGCCGTGCCCGCCGGCGGGGCTCAGGCGCAGGCGGCGGCGAAGGCCGCGGCGATCTCGGCGAACGGCAGGCGGCGGCCGATGACGACGAGGCGCGTGCCCGGCGGCTCGTCGGCGCGCCACGCGCTGCCGTAGTCGAAGCCGGCGATGCGGTGCACGCCCTGCACGATCAGGCGGCGCGGCTCGTCGCGGATCGCGAACACGCCCTTGTAGCGCAGCATGTCGTTGCCGCGGGTCTCGATCAATTGCTCCATGAAGGCGCCGATGCGGTCGAGGTCGACGGCGCCCGGGTGCTCGAACACCCGCGAGGCGATGTCGTCGTCGTGCGCCGGCGCGCGGCCGAGCGCCGCTGCGGCCGCGCCGGCGGGGCGCACGGCGAAGGCCGCGGGCGGCAGTTCGAGGCGCTCGTCGAGGTCGAAGGCGCCGATGTCGAGCCAGTCGCGCGGGTCGGCGCCGCCGTGGGGACTGGCGACGATCGGCGCGCGCGCGTTGATGCGGCGCAGGCGTGCGCACAGCGCGTCGACGGCCGCGGCGTCGACGCGGTCGGTCCGGCTCAGCAGCAGGCGGTCGGCGAAGCCGACCTGCGCGGCGGCGACGCGGTGCTCGTCGAGCTGCCGCGCGGCGTGCTCGGCGTCGACCAGCGTCACCACGGCGTCGAGGCGCAGGCGCTCGCGCAGCACCTCATCGACGAAGAAGGTCTGCGCCACCGGCGCCGGGTCGGCGAGGCCGGTGGTTTCGAGGATCAGGCGCTCGAAGGCGAGCGTGCCGGCGTCGCGCCGCGCCAGCAGGTCGGCGAGGGCGGCGCCGAGTTCGCCGCGCACGCTGCAGCAGACGCAGCCGCCGGCGAGTTCGACGACCTCGACGGCGCCGTCCACCAGCGCGCCGTCGATGCCGGTGGCGCCGAACTCGTTCTCGACGACGGCGATGCGCTCGTGTGGACGGGCGGCGAGCAGGCGGTTCAGCAGCGTGGTCTTGCCGGCGCCGAGGAAGCCGGTGAGGACGGTGACGGGAATCGGGTGCATGGGGGCGTCGGGGGTGGTGGCGTTATCGGTAGGGTGCTCGTTGGAAAGTACCCTCACCCCTGCCCCTCTCCCAGAGGGAGAGAGGGGTGGCGCTTCCTCCCCTCGCCCTCTGGGAGAGGGGTTGGGGGTGAGGGTGCCTTCCAGTACCAGTGCGATCTGCCCGCCCCCGGCTCCGGGGAGCGGGGGCGGGCGGGGCCGCTCAGCAGCAGCGGCCGGAGCCGCCCTTGCCGCCGTAGCGGGCATCCTGCCGCTCGCGGAAGAAGGCCTCGTAGCTCATCGGCTCGCGTTCCGGGTGGTTCAGCCGCATGTGCTGGACGTAGGTGTCGTAGTCGGGCATGCCGACCATCAGCCGCGCGGCCTGGCCGAGGTATTTCCCGGCCTTCGCCAGTTCCCGGAACATCTCAGGGCGTGGCCTCGGCGCGGGCCTCGGCCGGCAGCGGCTCGAAGGCGGTCTCGTTCGCCGTCGGGCGATGCGAGGCGCGCGCCTGCAGGCAGGCGCGCACGCCGTAGACCAGCACGCTGATCACCACGCCCATGAACAGCGCGCACAGCGCGGCGTCGAGGTAGTCGTTGAAGATCACGCGGCTCATCTCCCCCAGCGACTTGGCCGGCGCCAGCACCTTGCCGTTGGCGAGCGCATCGGAGTACTTGGCGGCGCGGGCGAGGAAGCTGATCTTCGGGTCGGCGTGGAAGATCTTCTGCCAGCCGGCGGTGAGGGTGCAGGTCAGCAGCCACAGCGTCGGCACCACGGTGACCCACGCCGCGCGCTCGCGCTTCATCTTGAACAGCACCACGGTGCACAGCGTCAGCGCGATCGCGGCCAGCATCTGGTTGGCGATGCCGAACAGCGGCCACAGCGTGTTGATGCCGCCGAGCGGGTCGACCACGCCCTGGTACAGGAAGTAGCCCCAGGCGGCGACGCACAGGCCGGTGGCGATCAGGCTGGCGAGCAGTGACTCGGTGCGCTTCAGCGCCGGCACGAAGGTGCCGAGCAGGTCCTGCAGCATGAAGCGTCCGGCGCGGGTGCCGGCGTCGACCGCGGTGAGGATGAACAGCGCCTCGAACAGGATCGCGAAGTGGTACCAGAAGGCCTGCATCGAATGGCCGCCGAACACCTGCGACAGGATCTGCGCCATGCCCACGGCGAGCGTCGGTGCGCCGCCGGCGCGCGAGATGATGCTGTGCTCGCCGACCGCCTGCGCGGTGCTGGTCAGCACCTCGGGGGTGATCATGAAGCCCCAGCCGTTGATCACCTGCGCGGCGCTTTCCGGCGTGGTGCCGAGCACCGCGGCCGGGCTGTTCATCGCGAAGTAGACGCCGGGCTCGATCACCGACGCGGCGGTGAGCGCCATGATGGCGACGAAGGACTCGGCCAGCATGCCGCCGTAGCCGATGAAGCGCGCCTGGGTTTCGTTTTCGAGCAGCTTCGGCGTGGTGCCGGAGGAGATCAGCGCGTGGAAGCCCGACACCGCGCCGCAGGCGATGGTGATGAACAGGAAGGGGAACAGGCTGCCCGACCACACCGGCCCGCTGCCGTCGATGAAGCGGGTCAGCGCCGGCATCTTCATCTGGGGCGCGACGATCACGATGCCGATCGCGAGGCCGACGATGGTGCCGATCTTCAGGAAGGTCGACAGGTAGTCGCGCGGCGCGAGCAGCAGCCACACCGGCAGCACCGAGGCGACGAAGCCGTAGCCGATCAGCATCCAGGTCAGCGACTTGCCGTCGAAGGTCAGCAGCGGGCCCCAGGTCGGGCTGGCCGCCACGTCACCGCCGTAGATGATCGCCGCCATCAGTACGACGAAGCCGATCACCGACACCTCGCCGATGCGCCCGGGGCGGATGTAGCGGGTGTAGATGCCCATGAAGATCGCCAGCGGGATCGTCGCGGCGACGGTGAAGGTGCCCCAGGGGCTCTCGGCGAGCGCCTTGACGACGATCAGCGCCAGCACCGCGAGGATGATCACCATGATCATGAAGGTGCCGAACAGCGCGATGACGCCCGGTATCAGGCCGAGTTCGGACTTCACCAGGTCGCCGAGCGAGCGGCCGTCGCGGCGCGTCGACACGAACAGCACCAGGAAGTCCTGCACCGCGCCGGCGAACACCACGCCGGCGAGGATCCACAGCGTGCCCGGCAGGTAGCCCATCTGCGCGGCGAGCACCGGGCCGACCAGCGGGCCGGCGCCGGCGATCGCGGCGAAGTGGTGGCCGAACAGCACGTAGCGGTTGGTCGGCACGTAGTCGAGGCCGTCGTTGTGGCGCCAGGCGGGCGTCATCCGCGTGGCGTCGAGGCCGGCGACCTCGCGCGCGAGGTAGAGGCTGTAGTAGCGGTAGGCGATCAGGTAGACCGAGACCGCCGCGACGACCAGCCACAGTGCGTTGATGGTTTCGCCGCGCGACAGCGCGACGACCCCGAGCGCACCGGCGCCGAGCGCGGCGAGCGCGGCCCAGCCGAAATGGGATGTGATGCGGTTCACGTGGAGCATCCTCCTGCCAACCGGATGGCGAATCCTGATGGCGACTATATTTCGTTATATGGAAAAACACTGCGCCTGTCGGCGTGTGGATTCTTAGCATGTGTATCCACCGCCACCATCCGCAAAACTACGTAAACTGCCGCCCCGTCCCCGCTTTCCGGCACCGCGATGGAACTCCGCCACAAGATCCTGCTGTTGTCGCTGGCTCCGCTGGTGCTGGTCGCGCTCGGCGTCGGCTGGGCGGTGCAGCACCAGGCGCAACAACTGCTGCGCGAAGCGAGTGCGGCCTTGCGCCCGGCGCTGATGGCGAGCAAGGAGGCGGAGCTGCGCCATTACGTCGGCCTGGCGCGCTCGGCGGTCGGCCGCCTCTACGACGCCGGCCGCGATGACGATGCCGCCAAGGCCGAGGCGCGCGCGCTGCTCGCCGCGCTCGACTACGGTGTCGACGGCTACTTCTTCCTCTACGACTTCGACGGCAACGTGCTGATGCACCCGCGCCAGCCCGAGCTGGTCGGGCGCAACCTGTGGGAGATGCGCGATCCGGCGGGGCGGGCGACGATCCAGCAGCTGATCGCCCGCGCGCGCGCCGGCGGCGGCACCGTCGAGTACCCGTGGCCGAAGCCGTCGAGCGGCGCGCCGGTCGCGCCCAAGCTCGGCTACGTGATCGCGCTGGAGCGCTGGCGCTGGATGCTCGGCACCGGGATCTACCTCGACGACGTGCAGGCCGCGCTCGCCGGCGTCGAGCAGGAGGTCGCGCACAGCGCCCGCACCACCCAGGCGACGATCGCCGCGATCGCGCTGTGCGGCGTGCTGGCGGTGGCCGGCAGCGGGGTCGCGCTCAACCTGAGCGAGCGCCGCCTCGCCGACGCGCGCCTGCGCGCGCTCGCCGAGCGCGTGGTGCAGTCGCAGGAGGAGGAGCGCACGCGCGTCGCCCGCGAGCTGCACGACGGCCTGAGCCAGCAACTGGTCGCCGTCAAGTTCGTGCTCGAATCGGCCGCGGCCAGGCTCGCCGATCCGGCGCAGCCGCGCACCGCCGCCGGTGCCCCGCTCGCCGGCGCGCTCGCCGGGCTGCAGGAGGCGCTCGCCGACCTGCGCGGCATCGCCCAGGCGCTGCGCCCGACGCTGCTCGACGACCTCGGCCTCGACGCCGCGCTCGAACGCCTCGGCCGCGACACCGCGGCGGCCTCGGGCCTCGCGGTCGAGGTGCACGCGGCGGGCGGTGCGGCGCTGCCCGACGCGGTCGCCGCGGCGCTGTTCCGCATCACCCAGGAGGCGGTCGCCAATGCCGTGCGCCACGCCGGCGCCCACCACCTCGTGCTCGAACTCGGCCCGCACCGCGGCGGGCTGTGCCTGCGCGTGCGGGACGACGGCTGCGGCTTCGACCCGGCGGTGATGCACGCCGGCGAGCGCAGCGGCCTCGGCCTGCGCAACATGCGCGAGCGGCTGGAGGCGCTCGGCGGCCGGCTCGAACTGCACACCGCACCGGGGCGCGGCTGCTGCATCGAGGGCTACGTCCCGCGCCGCGCGCTGCGCGCGCCCGGAGCGCCGGCATGACGGCCGCGCCGGTGCGCCTGCTGCTGGTCGACGACCACCCGCTGGTGCGCGACGGCCTGCGCGCGCGGCTCGAAGCCACCGCGCGCTTTCGCGTCGTCGCCGAGGCCGGCGACGCCGGGGCGGCGCTGCAGGCGGTGGTCGAGCACGCGCCCGACCTGGTGCTGATGGACATCGGCATGCGCGGCGTCAACGGCCTGGAGGCGACGCGCCGGCTGCTCGCCGCGCGCCCGGAACTGCCGGTGCTGATCCTGACGATGCACGAGGACCCGGGCTACGTCGCCGAGGCGGCGCGCGCCGGCGCCCGCGGCTACGTGCTGAAGGATGCCCCGGCCGAGGCCATCGTCGCGGCGATCGAGGCGGTGCTGGCCGGCGCCGGTTTCCAGGCTCCGGCCGGGCTCGACCGCGTCGCCGCGGTGGAACTGTCGCCGCGCGAACGCGAGATCGCCACGCTGGTCGCCCGCGGCCTGAGCAACCGCCAGATCGCCGCGCAGCTCAGCCTGAGCGCGCGCACCGTCGAAACCCACCGCCTCAACATCATGCGCAAGCTCGACCTCGACGGCGCCGCCGCGCTGGTGCGCTACGTGCTGGAGCGCGGCTGGAACTGAACCGGCGAGGCCCGGCGCGGCGCAGGCCGTCGCCTCAGCGCCTGTCCGCCTGGTCGACGAGCTGCACCCGCCTGCCGACCGTCAGCCGATCGGCGATGGCATTCCTCGCGGAGGGGGCCGAGCCCTGCGCCCGCGTCACGCCCCCGATGGATACCAGCGGGTCCAGGCGGCGAGCAGCACGCCGGCCGCCGCCAGCCACGCCAGCGTCGCCAGGCCGAGCGTGGGCGCCAGCGTCAGCCGCGGGCTGAGCGCGTAGACCGCCAGCAGGTAGATGGCGTAGGGGACGAGCGACCACAGCCCGAACAGCGCCGTGACCTGGAGATCGGCGGCGGAGCGTTCCGTGCCGACGATGTAGTGCGCGATCAGCGCGAAGGTGGGGAAGAGCGGCACCAGGCCCGCGATGAAGAAATTCCGGGACTTCGACAGCAGGGCGATGAGGAGCACCGCGACGGCCCCGAGCAGGCACTTCAGGATCAGCGAGAACACGTGGGACACCTTCGGTTGGCGGGGAAGCATCGAAGCCCGACGGAGCAGCGAGCCGACCGGCCCCGCCGGCGTGGCCTGCGCGGGCCGGCGGGGCTGGGTGCAAGCCTAGGACAAGGCGCAGCAAGGCCGGGGCTTCCGGCCGCCCCTCGCCAGGGGCGGGGCGGACACGGCCGGCGGCATACGCCTCGGCGACCAGTCTGCCGGAGGACATGGCGCATCTCGCCGCAGGGCGTCTCGAACGGGTGCTCGAAGACGGGTGCCCGATGTTTCCGGGTTATCACCTCTATTACCCGAGCCGCCGCCAGTCCTCACCGGCCTTCGCACTGCTGGTCGATGCGCTGCGTTACCACCGCCGCGCGTCATGAAGGCGCCTGCCGGCAGACGCTGGCCGGCGGGCTCGAAGGGGGCGGGGCCTGCCCGTTCGATGAGGGGATCAAGCGGTTTTGGTGCTTCGCCCGCGCGGGATACGGTGGCGTCGACGTCCTGACGGTTCGGCCCGCAGGTGCCGTGCGCTATTTCCAGAACTGCCACCACCTCCGTTCCGGGGCTGATGGTTCCAATGCCTGGAACCGGTCGTAATCGATGTGGGGGTCGTCTTCATCATGCTTGAATCCGACCAGCCGTTTGGCGCAGTCCAGTGGAATTTCGAAGTACCAGCCGACTTCGCGGTCTTCAGCCTGCAGGCGCTGCGTCTCGGCAACGCATTGCGCGAGGCATGCCGGCGGGCTGCCCTCGACGGCGAGATGGTTTTCGCCCATTTCGCTGCAGTGCTCGATGTGCCAGATACGCTGCCCGTCGCGCCAATGCTCGGCCGAGGCATACATGACGTGCTCCTCGATGGCGCAAGCGACGACCTCGGCGCCGGCGGAGAGCGCCGCGAGCGATGGCGCCGCGATGATCCGGTGGTTGCAGCGATGGGCAATCACCAGGTGCCAGGCATCGCCGAGCGTCTGCGCTGAAATCGCGGCCCGCGAAAACGCGTCATGGCGGTCGGTGGCGCGGAGAGAAAGCCGGGACGTCACGGCTTCGAACGGAAGCCCGCGACACGCCAGCCAGGAAAGCGAATAACCCATGTCACGACGCTCGACGTACAGGAGGGATGGGCGGGCACGGTGTGCCGGCCCCGCGTAACGGGACGCCGGACGCCAGGGCCTCACCCCGGCCCGCCGTCTACTGGCCCTGCACGTCCTTCCAGGCCTCGTACAGATCCTGCCCCGCATCGCGGGCGGGCACATAGGCCAGCTTCATTTCCCGCTGTTCGAGCGGCCGGGCCAGTTCCACATAGCCGCGCTCGGCCGACAGGTCATAGGGTGCACCGTCTTCGTTGGAATAGGCGTAATAGACCTGGCTCACCCCGGCGAGGTACATCGCGGTCAGGCACATGGGGCAGGGGTAACCGCTGGCATAGACGACGCTGCCGCTCAGGTCCGTGCTTCCCAGTGCCTTGCTGGCGGCGCGTACGGCCTGCATCTCCGCGTGCGCACTGGGATCGCAGGTGGCATCCACTTCGTTGACCGCGCGCGCCAGAACCTGGCCGTCCTTGACGAGCACGGCGCCGAAGGGCCACGTCTTGCGCTCACGCACGTTCGTCATGGCAAGGCGGATGGAGTCGACCAGATGGGCTTCGATCTCGGTGCTGGACATGCCGTTTCTCCCTTAGCGTTATATGAAATGGATTCTTTCGCCTTTGCCGCGCCGAAGGGGCGCCGCCGGTCCTCATCGGGATGAGGACCGGTTTTCAAGGAGAAGGAATCCGCGGCGGATGCTACTACTGTTGCCATCGATCTGGCCAAGCACGCATTCCGGCACGCACATCGCCGATGTGCCGTCGGACGTCCGGCGTTTGATATGTAACTCATTGAAGATCAATAGCTTGAGGTAATGGCGCAAACGCGGGTGGGCAATGGTGCCGGAGCACAGAACTCCACGGGCACCAACCTGCGCGGCGGGTGATCAGCCGGTATTCCTGATTTGTTCGGACTCGTGGAGGAACGGCAGAATACGCCGCTCTAACGTTGCGTGATCGCACAAGTGGTAGCCTTCGACCTCAGTCCAGCACACATTCGATGGTCCGAAGGCATTGCGGTATGCGGCCAGCAGATCGGCGCGGTAATACTCGAATTGGTTCGATGGCAGGAGGCAGCACAGGCGACCGACGCCGGCGCGCTTCATGTCCGCTATCCATTCATCCACGACAGACGCGGCGACGGTTCTGTCGGGATAACCCGGCCTCGGCGAGTCAAGCATTATCGCTTTACCCGAACTCGCCGCAGCAAATCTGATCTTAGGCATTCATGATCTATCCGGCTAACGTTCAAGCGTCAACTGCGGGACGGCCCGGCGCGGCCGTTGCCTTGCAACGGACGTAACGTAACGGGCCGGATCGTCTGCTGCACGCGATTGTTAGGCAGTTGTAAAGCCCGATCTAATCAGTAGATCACAATCCTCGGAGTCGAGGGCATGTGTCGGTGGACCATCTTTGATGATGTCGCCTTGGTTCAAGATTATGTCACTTCAATCGACCTTGGGGCATGGACCTCTAGCGGGGCACACCTCGCAGCGAGGCGTGACCCCGCAAATGTCACTGTAGGATATCCCATACTCGTCCTTGTCAGGGCTGCAATGAATGCGTATGAGTTTGTCAAGCACGCCCACGCTAGTCCCAAGATCATATTCGCGATAGCGTAGCCCGTTCAGGTGCGTGCTGCAAAGTGCTTTCAGCTCCCTCTCTCCTCGCCTGTCGCAGGTTAGGTGAACGCCCACGACGCGTCTCACAAATCGCTCCACATGAACGTCGACTGGCGCCTCGTCCAAGTACCCCGTCTGTTTCAGTAGGTTGGATCTTACTTTCGGTGCTCCCTTTCCGATCAAGGTGTGGCCGGTCCGCACTTGCTCCAACCAGCGCTTGACTGAGCCCGCATGGTCGATGTCTCGGAACGCCTTCGACACGAGCGCAGCCTTCTTCTCCCCAAAGCGGACGCCAGCCAGCGCTGTTCGAGCGGTGTAAGCGTTCTGCAGGCGCTTTATGTCTTGCAGAAGCCCCTTAGACTTCATGTCATGCGAACAACGTACTGCTAACGATCCAGGCATTTGAAAGTTGATTAGCAACTCCAATACTATGCGAAGCTGTTCCTCTTGATCCTCTCCGCTTATGACCGTGCGGTTCGTCTCGATCGCACGCAAGTTCCGCTCGAGGTCGGTGTCGTATTCGCGAAGCAGGATGCCTACAACGTCTCGAAACGCACTCATGGCTGCGCCTTCCCTTTTCAGGCTCGCTGATCTGACAGCCGAGCCGATCTGTCTAATTACAATTGTGTGACCTATCGGTCACCTAAACACGCCTACGATCTCAGAATATTCCACGAAAGGTAACGGTCGATCAGTTATTTAGCAAGTCTCCGTCCGGGAACTTTTCGTGTGTTATGCGGACCAGTACTTGCTGGCGCTACCTGATCAGGCGCCCGGTCGAGGCGCACGGTGCCTCCTGATATCCGGGTGGCGTCCTCCCGGTCGCAAGGTTACTCGCCGGCGCCGGGGGCGAAGGGCTGGACCTTGTCCTGTTCCGCGGGGTCGTTCCGCGCCACCACCGCGCGGGCGGGTTCGGTTGCGCTGAGGTTGATCGCTTCGTGTGGGATGCCCGGCGGAATGAACAGGAATTCGCCGGCGGTGCTGATCACCTCGTGCTCCAGCGCCGGCCCCCAGCGCGTGCAGACGGTGCCCTCCAGCACGTAGATGCCCGTCTCGTAGCCGACGTGCAGGTGCGGCTCCGAGCGGGCGCCGGGCGGAATCACCACCAGGTGCATCGACAGCCCCGTGGCGTTGACGGTCTGCCCCGAGATGCCGATGAAGTAGGGGAGGCGCTGCAGTGTCGCGACTTCGACATCGGGCCGAACGCTCTGGACCTTGGGAGTGGAATCGCTCATGGCGGCGCTCCTGTGTGAGCGGGGTGGGATGACGCCCGGTACCTTCATGCCAACGGCATGGGTGCCGTGGCGATGCGGGTCGCATGGGCGAATGCGCAAGTCACGACAGGTACATCAAGGGGCATTTCTCCGCGGCCCGTTCGGCGAACGCAGGATAAGGCAACATGAACTGCAGTTGCGGGTACTGCGGGTCGCGGTACATCAGGTGCAGCGTGTCGCCCAGGCCGATGCCATTGATGACGATCGCATGCCCGCCCGCCTCGAACTGCTGCACCGTGTACACGTCCAGCGCTGACGGCGTTCCGTTCGAGCTGTTGTACTCGACGGTATTCGTCCTGGCATGGGCGGTGTCGCCATGCGAGAAATGCCCGCTGCCCAACAGCAAGATGTTTTTGCCGATGGCGTCCACCATCAGGTTGGGGCTCAATGGATAGGGCCGAAAACCGTATTGCTGGAGCAGCGTTTCGTCTTCGAAATCGGTCAGCCCCATCAGGATCATCCGCGGCGCGGTGCGGCTGATGTAGGTGACGAACTGCTTGCTGATCGGGGGGATGGGGCTGATGTCGATGAAATCGTCCTCGCTGATGACCTTGATCAGGAACTTGTCCAGCACCTGCTTCCATTCCGTTTTGCTCGGGAACATCTCTTGCGTCGCCTGATGCAGCTTGTTCAGCAGCGTGTCGGGCAGGGGCGATGGCTTGTTCACCATCTGTTGCTGCAGGCCTTCCTCCCCCACCAGCCAGTCGATCCGGGTCTCGATCTTGCGCAGGCTTGAAATCCGTTTTTCGATCTCCCGGGCGCCTTGCAATTCCGTGGGCACATCGTGGAGGTTCGAATAGGTCCGTCCGTAGGATTCGCGGATCATGCGGGCTGCGTAATACCAGCAGGTGGGGCCCTTCTGGGGGTTGGCGATCACGCGCTGGCCGCCTTTGTCGGTCTTGGTCGTCGCTGTCGCCAATAGCTTGATCTGCATGATCGTTGTCCCTGTATGCGTTGAAGTTGCTACACGCCGAGCGCGAAGCCGACGGCGATGGCCGGCAGGTGCGAGGTGACGAGCAGGAGCTTTTTCATGGTGCGACCGACGGAGCAGGACGTGCGCGGGCCGGCGGCCCGTGGGGCCTCGGGGGTGATCGAAAAGTAGTTTCTGATCAGGTGGCTGGGAAGGGTGGGGGGCGGGGGAAAAAAGACACCCTCACCCCCGGCCCCTCTCCCGGAGGGAGAGGGGGGCAAGGGCGAGGGTGAGGCGGAGAGCGGTGGCGGAGCCGGCAGGCTCAGCCGGCGGCGCGAGCCGGGGTGCCGGTGGCGATGGCGACAGGGGCGGCGGGAGCGTCGTCCGCGGCGCTCATCGTCTGGTGGTGCGGCTGCGGGGCGAGGCCGGCCTTGAGGAACATGCACAGGCCGGCGATCGCCGCCGGCAGGCCGACGACGACGAACGCGGTCGGCAGGCCGAGGCCGCTGGCGAGCACGGCGCCGCCGACCATCGAGCCGATCACCGAGCCGCTGCGGCCGACGGCGTTGGCCCAGGCCACGCCGGTGGCGCGGTTGGCGGTCGGGTAGTAGCCGGCGGCGAGCACGTTGACGCCGACCTGCGCGCCGGCGAGGCAGAAGCCGGCACCGAACACCGCCGCACCGAGCAGCCACACCGAGCCGGTGGCGCTGCCGATCGCCGCGACGAACACCGCCGCCATCACGTAGCCGACGCCGAGCACGCGGTGCGGGTCGACGCGATCCATCAGCGCGCCGAGCAGCAGCGCACCGACGGTGCCGCCGATCTGCAGCAGCATGGTCATCAGCGCGGCGTGCTTCAGCGACAGCCCGGCGCCGTTGATCACCGTCGGCAGCCAGCTCGCCAGCAGGTAGAACACCAGCAGGCTCATGAAGAAGGCGAGCCACAGCAGCAGCGTGCCGCGCACCAGCTCGGGCGCGAACAACTGGCGCACCGGCGAGCCCTTGGGCTTGTGCACGCCGACGAACTGCGCGCCGGCGAGGTCGGCGTGCGGGGCGATGCGGGCGAGGATCGCCGCGATGCGCGCGGCCGGGGCGTTGCGCATCACCAGGAAGCGCACCGATTCCGGCAGCGCCCAGGCCAGCACCGGCAGCAGCACGACTGGCGCGATGCCGCCGAGCAGCAGCACCGAGGTCCAGCCGTAGTCGGCGACCAGGTGCGCGGCGGCCAGCCCGCCGAAGGCCGAGCCCAGCGTGAAGCCGCAGAACATCAGCGTGGTCAGGAACGAGCGCCGCCGCTCGGGGCAGTACTCCGAGGTCAGCGTGATCGCGTTCGGCATCGCGCCGCCGAGGCCCATGCCGGTCAGGAAGCGCAGCACGGTGAGTTCGGTGATCGAGGTGGACCAGGCCGAGGCGAGGCTCGCCAGGCCGAAGAAGGTCACGGTGATCAGCAGTGCGTACTTGCGGCCGATGCGGTCGGCCAGCGGGCCGAACACGAAGGCGCCGATCATCAGGCCGAACAGCCCGGCGCCGAACAGCGGCGCGAGCTCGGCCGGTGTGACCTGCCACTGCGCCTTGAGCGCCGGGGCGATGAAGCCGATCGCGCCGGTATCGAAGCCGTCGATGGCGACGATGATGAAGCACAGGGCGACGATCAGTGCCTGGAAACGCGATAGCGGATGGGCGTTGATGAAGTCCTGGACGTCGATGCTGCGGGTCATGACGGTTTTCTCCTCTGGTTATCGTAATCGGCGTCGTGGCGCCGGTTTCCCGTGGCGTGGCTGCCGGGCCGCGGCCGAAACCGGGCAGCAGCGGGCCGCGCGGTGCCGGACGGGCCACCGCGGGGACGGGTTTCGTGGTGTGTCGAGCCGTGCGGCCGTCGCCCCTTTCAGGGCGTCGGCTGGCGGCGGCGGGCCGTACCGGCCCTGCTCAGGCGCCCTGGCGCTTGACCAGGAACGGCCCCGATCCCTGGCAGGTCGGCATCAGCTTGATGCGGTTGACGTTGACGTGCGGCGGCAGCCCCAGCGCCCAGGCGACCGCCTCGGCGACGTCGTCGGCGGTCAGCGGCTGCGTACCCGCGTACACCTGCGCCGCCTTGTCGGCGTCGCCGTGGAAGCGCACCAGGCTGAACTCGGTGCCGCCGGCGAGGCCGGGCTCGACGTTGGTCACGCGCACCCCGGTGCCGGCCAGGTCGGCCTTGAGGTTGAGGCTGAACTGCCGGACGAAGGCCTTCGAGGCGCCGTAGACGTGCCCGCCGGGGTAGGGGTAGCTGCCGGCGGGGCTGCCGAGGTTGACGACGTGGCCGCGGTTGCGCTCGACCATGCCGGGCAGCAGGGCACGGGTCATGTGCATCAGCCCGCTGACGTTGGCCGCCACCATGCGGTCCCAGTCGTCGAGCCGCGCCTGGTAAGCCGGCTCCATGCCGAGCGCGAGGCCGGCGTTGTTGACCAGCACGTCGACCTCGCGCCAGCCGGGCGGCAGGCTGCCGGGCAGCGCCGCGACGGCGGCGGCATCGGTGACGTCGAGCGGCAGCGGCAGCAGCGCGTCGCCGAGTTCGTCGTGCAGGGCGGCGAGCCGTTCGGCGCGCCGCGCCGCGGCGATCACCCGGTAGCCGTCGCGCACGAGGCGCCGCGCGATCGCCGCGCCGAAGCCGGCGCTCGCGCCGGTGACCAGCGCGACGCGGCTCACGCCGCGTCTCCGATCGCCGAGGGGTGGCGGGCGAGCGGCGTGACGCTCAGTTCCATGTACGGGAACAGCGGCAGCGTCGACAGCAGTTCGTGCAGTTCGTCGTGGCTGTCGACGTCGAAGATGCTGACGTTGGCGTAGCAGCCGGCGACGCGCCACAGGTGGCGCCACTTGCCCTGGCGCTGCAGCTCCTGCGCACGCGCCTTCTCGGCGGCC
This sequence comes from Plasticicumulans lactativorans, assembly GCF_004341245.1. Classification (GTDB taxonomy): domain Bacteria; phylum Pseudomonadota; class Gammaproteobacteria; order Competibacterales; family Competibacteraceae; genus Plasticicumulans_A; species Plasticicumulans_A lactativorans. The sequence goes on from NZ_SLWY01000009.1 coordinate 166,317, forward strand.
TTGCGCCGCTCGAAGGTTTCCGGGTCCACGTCGTGCGGCACGCGCACATCCATCCGGACGCAATACAGCATGGGGGTGTCCTCCGTACTCAGGCGCGCGCGTAGCGGCGCAGCTTGTCTTCGTCGAGGGTGACGCCGAGCCCCGGCCCGCTCGGCAGGTGCACGTGGCAGTCGGCGTAGTGCAGCGGCTCGGTGACGAGGTCGTCGGTGAGGATCTGCGGGCCGAAGTGCTCGCAGCCCCAGGCGAGCTCGCGCAGGCCGGCGAACACCTGCAGGTGCGCGGCCGCACCGATCGAGCTCTCCAGCAGGCAGCCGCCGTAGAGGCCGATGCCGGCCGCCTCGGCGACCGCGGCGACCTTGCGCGTGCCGAGCAGGCCGCCGTGCTTGACGAGCTTCAGCGACACCGCGTCGGCCGCGCCGGCGTGGGCGACGGCGAGCATGTCGTGGGGGCTGAACACGCACTCGTCGGCCAGCAGCGGCACCGCCGAGCGCGCCCGCACCCGCGCCAGCCCCGCCAGGTTCCACGCCGGCACCGGCTGCTCGACCAGGCGCACGCCGATTTCGGCGAGCTCCGGCAGGCAGCGGTTGGCGATGGTTTCGTCCCAGGCCTGGTTGGCGTCGACGATCAGCCGCGCGCGCCCTTCGAGCGCGACGGCGAGCCGGCGCAGCCGGGCGAGGTCGGCTTCCGGCGCCTGCGCGCCGATCTTGACCTTGAAGGTGTCGTGCAGGCGCGCGGCGAGCTTCTGCCCGGCCTCCTCGATCTCCTGGCCGGCGTCGCCGGAGGCGAGCGTCCACAGCACCGGGATGCGCTCGCGCACCGTGCCGCCGAGCAGCGCCGCCGCCGGCACGCCGAGGGTGCGGCCGACGGCGTCGAACAGCGCGCTCTCCAGCGCGCCCTTGGCGGCGTTGTTGCGCTTCGCGGCGGCGTCGAGCAGTGCGCCGGCGCGCTCGAACTGGTCGGCGCGCGCGCCGATCAGCGCCGGCGCGAGGTGGGCGTCGAGGGTCGCCTTGATGCTCTCGACGCACTCCTCGCTCCAGCGCGGCCCGCCGAGCGTGGCGGCCTCGCCGATGCCTTCGACGCCGTTGTCGAGGCGCACGCGCACGATCACGTAGCTCTGCGCGCTGACCGACAGTGACGACAGCTTGTGGCGGCGCACCGTCGGCACGTCGACGATGTGGCTGCTGACCGCGCGCACCGTCAGGTCACGCGCCAGGTCCGCGGCGGGCCGCAGGGGGGGAAGGTTTGCGGACATGCGGGTATCTCCGGGCAGTCCGGCCGGGCGGGGGCGCCCGGCGCAGGGATCGATCGGCCGGCCGCCGTGCCGCGGTTGCGGGCACGGCGGCCGGACCAGGGCGCGGCTCAGCCCGCGAGCGGCTCCAGCACGATGTCGTAATCGACGACGAAGCGGGTGTCCGCGCCGGCCGGGGCCGGCTTGAAGTCGACGACCAGCGAGTTCTTCACCGCGAACACCGAGTCGCTGTCGAGGTACTGGTCGTCACGGTCGAAGATCTGCGTGACCAGCTCGTGGTAGCCGGCGGCGCGCACGCGGAAGTGGATGTGCGCGGGGCGGAAGGGGTGGCGGTCCATCATCTGCAGCAGCTCGCCGGCCGGGCCGTCGAAGGGGATCGGGTAGGCGATCGGGCGCAGCGCGCGGAAGGCGTAGTAGCCGTTCTCGTCGGTGCGGAACTGGCCGCGCAGGTTGAACTCGGGCTGGTCGGGGTCCTGCTGCTCGTAGAGCCCGTTCGGCGAGGTTTCCCAGACGGCGACCAGCGCGTCCTTGACCGGGCGGCCGTTGACGCCGAGCACGCGGCCCTGCACCAGCACGGAATCGCCTTCCTTGCCGCCCTGCACGATGCTGCTGCCGTTCGGCAGCAGCGGCGAGTTCTCGCGCCAGAACGGGCCGAGCACCGCGCTCTCGGTGGCGGCGCCGCGCTCGGCGCTGTGGTGGTCGAGGAAGTCGACCAGGCTCTCCAGCCCGAACACGTCGCTGGCGAGGATCGCCTCGTTGCGCTTGTCGTCCGACATCTGGCCGATGCGCACGACGAAGTCGCAGGCGGCGAGGTACTCGGGGGTGGTCAGCTTCACTTCGCGGGCGAAGTCATGCATGTGGCGGATCAGTGCCGTCATCAGTTCGCGCGTGCGCGGCGTGGTCTTGGGCCCGATCGCGCCGATGACGGTATCGGTGAAGGCTTCCATCGAAAGTTCGGCCATGATGTCTCTCCAGTTTTCAGGTGGTGGTGGGTCGGTTGGACACGGTTGGTGGTGGGGCGCCGGCCGCGGGGGCGGCCGGGCGCCGGTCGGGTGCGGGGCTCCGCCCCGCGGATTCAGCCGAGGTCGCCGCCCGCGACGGGCAGCACGACGCCGGTGAGGTACGAGGCCTCGTCGGACGCCAGGAACAGGATCGGGGCGGCCTGCTCCTCCAGCGTCCCGTAGCGCTTCATCAGCGAGGACTCGACGGTCTGGTCGACGATCTGCTGGTACCAGGCCTGTTCCTGTGCGCTCGGTTGTGCGGCGTTGCGCGGGATGCGCCGCGGCGGCGCCTCGGTGCCGCCGGGGGCGACGGCCACCACGCGGATGCCCTGCGCCGCGTACTCGAAGGCGAGGCAGGCGGTCAGCGCGTTGACCCCGCCCTTCGCCGCGCCGTAGGGCACGCGGTTGACGCCGCGGGTCGCCACCGAGGAAACGTTGACGATGACCCCGCGCTGCCGGGCGACCAGGTAGGGCAGTGCCGCGCGGCAGCCCCACAGCGTCGGGAACAGCGAGCGGCGCACCTCGGCCTCGATCTCGTGCTCGGCGTAGTGCTCGAATGGCTTCGCCCAGATCGTCCCGCCGACGTTGTTGATCAGGATGTCGATGTGGCCGAAGCGCGCATGGGCGCTCGCCAGCGCCTGGCAGGCGTCGTCGTAGCGTTCGAGGTCGGCGCTGATCGCGAGCGCCTCGCCGCCGGCGGCGACGATCTCGGCCTCGACCTCGGCGGTCAGTGCGGAACGGTCGACCAGCGCGAGCCGCGCGCCTTCGCGTGCCATCGCCACGGCCACGGTGCGGCCGATGCCCTGCGCCGCGCCGGTGACGACGGCGACCTTCCCGTTGAAACGTCCGGCGTGGACCATCACGGCCGCCCCCCGTGGCTCTCGCTGATCGCGGTGACCAGGCCGCTGGTGGCGAACTTCTCGAAGTAGAAGTTCGCCGGCTCGATGCCGTGGGTCTGCATGTGCTGGCGCACCGCGTCGACCATCGGCGGCGGACCGCACAGGTAGACGTCGACGTCACCGTCGTAGAGGTGACCGGCCTCGATGTAGCGCGTCACGTAGCCCTGGCGCGGGTAGGCGCTCGCCGGGTCGGCGACGCAGCAGGCGAAAGTGAAGTTGGCGATGCGCGCGGCGGCGGCTTCGAGCTTGTCGACCTCGACCAGGTCGGCATCGCTGGTGACGCCGTAGATCAGGTGGATCGGGTGGGCGCTGCCCTGCGCGGCGATCGTCTCCAGCATCGCCAGGAACGGCGCGAGCCCGGTGCCGCCGGCGAGGAACAGCAGCGGCCGCTTGATCTCGCGCAGGTAGAAGCTGCCGAGCGGACCGTTGAAGTCGATCTCGGCGCCGACCTCGGCACGCTCGCGCAGCCAGGTCGGCAGCAGCCCCGCCGTGGTGTTGCGCAGCAGGAACGACACCGCCGCCGCGTTCGGCCCGGAGCTGAACGAGTACGAGCGCCGCTGGTCGGTGCCGGGCACGCGGATGTTCACGTACTGGCCCGGCAGGAAGCCGAGCGCGGCGCGGTCCGCCAGCGTGATCGAGAAGGCGACGGCGGTCTCCGACAGCCGTTCGATCGCGCTGACGCGGCCCTTGTGGGTCGCCGCGCCGGTCTTGCAGACGTCGGAGGTGGCGGCGATGCGCACCACGCAATCCGACTGCGGCCGCATCTGGCAGGCGAGCACGTAACCCTCGGCCGCCTCGGCGTCGCTCAGCGCCTCGTCGATGTAACTGCCGCCGTCGTAGCGGCCCGATTCGCAGAAACCCTTGCAGGTGCCGCAGGCGCCATCACGGCAGTCCAGCGGAATGTTGATGCCGGCGCGATACGCGGCGTCGGCGACGGTGTCGCCGGACCGGCATTCGACGAAGCGGGTGACGCCGTCCTCGAAACTCAAGGCGATCTGATGGCTCATGGCTCTCTCTCCTCCGCGTGCTCCGCCCGTCAGATGTGGTAGATATCGACGACGTGGTGGATGCAGTCGTTCTTCAGCACGACCTTCTTGCTGCGAATCAGCGGCTGCGCGCCGGAGATGTCGAGCGTGTACCAGGACGTGCCGAAATAGGTGTCGACCGTCTTGTAGCGGTAATACAGGGTGAACCAGTTGAAGCGCACCTTGCAGGTGTCGGCATCCTGTTCGACGATCTCGACGTTGCTGATGTTGTGCGAGGTGCGCGGCTCCGGCAGGCTGGTCGCACCCGAACGCTCGGTCTTGATCCGGTAGACGCGGTCATTGAGCCCGTCCTTGCGGCCGTAATAGATCAGCGACACTTCGCGCTGCGGATCGACGGTCAGGCGATCGTCGTCATCCCACGCCGGCATCCAGAATTCGGCATCCGGCGCATACAGTTCCAGCCAGTTGTCCCATTCCTTGTCGTCGAGATGACGCGCCTCGCGGTGGAGGAATTCGCGTACGGTTTCGATGGCGATGCTCATGGTCTCACTCCCGCTCCTGTGCATGGGTTTCGGCCGCGACGGCCTTCTGCATCGTGTCGACCCAGTAACCGTGCTGGATCGGGTAGAGGCCTTCGTCCTCGGTGCGGGCGCCGCTCAGCACGGGGGCCAGGCCGATTTCCTGCGCGCGCTCGTCGGCGCCGTGTATCCAGTGCTTCGCGCCGCGGCACATGTCGTTCCATTTCGCCGCCTTGCCCATGTACCCCATCTGGCAGGAGCGGAATTCCTCCAGGTCGTCGGGCGTCGCCATGCCGGTCGCGTTGAAGAAGTCCTCGTACTGGCGGATGCGGCGTGCGCGCGCCTCGGCGCTCTCGTTCCTCGGTGCGATGCAGTAGATCGTGACCTCGGTCTTGTCCACCGAGATCGGCCGCAACTGCCTGATCTGCGAGCTGAACTGGTCCATCAGGTAGACGTTCGGGTAGAGGCAGAGGTTGCGCAGGTTGCCGATCATCCAGTCGGCCTTGGCGGCACCGAAGCGGGCGACGAGTTCGTCGCGGCGCTCGTACAGCGGGCGGTCCTGCGGGTTCGGCCACTGCATCCACAGCAGCATGTGGCCGTGCTCGAAGGCGTAGAAACCGCCCTGCTGCCGGGCCCAGGAGCTGGCATCCATCGCCTTGACGTCGTCGGCCGATTCGCCGGTCTTGCGCCGCGAGGTGGTGGCGACGTAATTCCAGTGCACCGAACTGACGTGGTAGCCGTCGGCGCCGTTTTCGGCCTGCAGCTTCCAGTTGCCGTCGAAGACATAGGTCGACGAGCCGCGCAGCACTTCGAGGCCGTCGGGGGCCTGGTCGACCATCATGTCGATGATCTTCGCGGCTTCGCCGAGGTGCTCGGCCAGCGGCAGCACGTCGGGATTCAGGCTGCCGAAGAGGAAGCCGCGATACGACTCGAAGCGCGCGATCCTGGTCAGGTCGTGCGAACCGTCACGGTTGAACGATTCGGGATAACCCGCACCATCCGGATCCTTGACCTTCAGAAGCTTGCCCGAATTGCTGAAGGTCCAGCCGTGGAACGGGCAGGTGTAGGTGGCCTTGTTGCCCTTCTTGAAACGGCACAGCATCGAGCCGCGATGGCTGCAGGCATTGATGAACGCATTCAGTTCGCCGTTCTTGTTGCGGGCGATGAAGATCGGCTGGCGGCCGATGTGGGTGGTCAGGTAGTCGTTGTTGTTCGGAAGCTGGCTCTCGTGCGCCAGGTAGATCCAGTTGCCCTCGAAAATGTGCTTCATCTCGAGTTCGAACAGTTCCGGATCGGTGAACATGTCGCGGCGCGCGCGATAGATGCCACGTTCGGTATCCTCGACCAGCGCGGTGCTGATGCGTTCGGCCAGTGTGTCGGTCATGCGGGTGATCTCCTCGTTTGGTGGGTCGAGTGACATGGCACGCTGATCGCCTGCTCGACTGCCATTTGATGCCGCCTAATTTAATTAATTAGTTCGGCTGGCTTTCGCTTTGAAGCGGTGGCGATTTCGTGAATTCATCTTCGTCGCCACGGCCTAATGGGTCAAAGACTGATTCGGTACGCTTCGATACTCTGGCGGTATCGGCAAAACCGTCGTGGCGGGTATGCACGTAATGGCGCGGTGCCGGCACGCATGCGCGGCGGCCGGCTACGGCGGGAATGGCGAGGCGGCGGGGAGGCTTCGGGGGTGTCGGGGCGTGTCGCCGTGCCGGGCGGGGGCCTATGCTTGTGCGACGGTCGCTCGGGTGTCGGGGCCGTCGTCAGGCGTGCCCAGGGGCACGCGTCCGCTCACGTACAGCAGGCGGAACCTCGTCGTGGAACTGCGTCATCTGCGTTACTTCGTGACCGTGGTCAGGGAAGGCGGCTTCACCCGTGCCGCGGAGAAGCTGCACATGGCGCAGCCGCCGCTGAGCCGGCAGATCCAGCAGCTGGAGGAGCAACTCGGCGTCGTCCTGCTCGACCGCCAGAGCCGCCCGCTGCAGCCCACCGAGGCCGGGCGCTTCTTCTACGAACAGGCGCTCAACGTGCTGGAGCGCGTGGCGGCGGTGGTCGCGATGACCAAGCGCTTCGGCCACGTCGAACGGCGCCGCTTCGGCATCGGCTTCGTCGGCTCGACGCTGTACGGCGCCCTGCCCAACCTGTTCCGCCGGTTTCGGGTGGCGTTTCCGGAGCTCATGGTCGAGTTGCTGGAGCTGAGCAGCATCGAGTAGGTGGCGGCGCTGAAGGACGGGCGGATCGACGTGGGCTTCGGCCGCATCGCCATCGACGACGCGGCGGTGACGCGCCGGCTGCTGCGCGAGGAGAACCTGCTGGCGGTGCTGCCGATCGGCCACCCGCTGTTCGACCGCGTGCGCCTGCAGATGGCCGACCTCACCGACGACGCGCTGATCATCTACCCGAAGACGCCGCGGCCGAGCTACGCCGACCAGGTGCTGACGCTCTACCGCGACTGCGGGCTGGAACCCGCCGCCGTGCACGAGGCGAGCGGCGTGCAGACCGCGCTCGGCCTGGTCGCGGCGGCGGAAGGCATCTGCATCGTCCCCGAGTCGGTGCAGCGGCTGCGCCGCGACGACGTCTTCTTCCGGCCGATCGACGACCCCCGCGCGGTGTCGCCGATCATCATGTACTGCCGCGCCGAGGGCGCCCCGCGCGAGGTCGATGCGATCCTCGACATGATTCGCCAGCACTACCGCGAGAACAACATCAGGAACGCGCTGTTCGGGTAGCAGCGATCCCTTCGGGCGTCCAATTAGTCAGCCAATGCTTTCAGCAGTGCGTCCCGGCCGTCCTGATAGAACTCGATATCGAGTTTGGTCGCCATCTCATCCGACAAGTCGAAAAGCTGCCTGCGGCAGGCCACGGGCAGTAGTAGCGATTTCGCACCCTTCTCGACTGCCAATTCAGCCAGGGTCACTGCGTTATGGATCGGCTCGATGGTGCCGCCCAGCGTGACCTCGCCGACGACCACCAGTCCACCACGCACTGATTTCTTCAGCAGCGCGCTGGACAGCGCGATCAGCGCCGCCACAGCCGTCTTGGAGCCTGACTTGGCAGCGTCAAATCCGCGGAGTTGCACCGAGAACTCATGCGCCCTAGGGTCTCGGTCGCCGACCAACCGCTGCGCCCGGGCATAGAGGTTCTGCTCGGCGCAGCGAATCGACTCCTTGAACGCCGCGGGAACAGGGTTGTTCAAGACCCGTACACCGCTACCAGGCCCTTCGGTGACTTCGAGTCGGAATAGACCAGGATGCTCGTCCTGGCCACCGGGGCTCAGTGTCCAAATCTGGCCGCACTCGAGCGGTTCGTCGCCGATGCCGTCCTGACTTTGCAGTTCGGGAGTCGAAACGAACTTCTCGACCCCTTCGGCGCCCATCGTGTAGCTGAAATGAGTGTTGCGGAACTCGGCAGCACCGATGCGCTTTTGTTGCTCCTTGACGCGGCGACGAACCTCAAGCGCCAGCCGAACGGCCCATTCTAGATCTTCATCGCTGATCGGTGCGTCAGGATGGGGATAGAGCAACTTCAACAGGCCACTGACCGTCTTGTTGACACCGTTCAGGTCTCGGCCGGACAACGCTCCGCCCCAGTAGACGCGCCCCTGTAGCGTGGAGACGCGGCTCTGGTTGCGCAGTTGCGTGAAGCACTCCGACAGGAAGTCGCTGACTAGGCCGAAGTGCTCGGTGAACAGGCCCGGGTTGAGCTTCGGGACGTCCCATCCAGGCAGGAAGCAGTGGATGCGGTCCATGAAGGCGGTGTCGTCCCGCATCTCCGGCGGCAGTGGTCCGAGCAGGTGGCCTATCCGTTGCTGGTGCTCCACATCGACATCGAAGTTGCCCACCAACACAATGGAGCCGTCGGCACGAATGCTTTCCTTGCCGCGGGAAAACTCGCCGCTCTCCATGTAGCCCTTCATGATGTTCACGCCGTCTCTCTGGTCGAAAGAGACGCCGGACACCTCATCGAAGCACACCACGTCGTATTGGCACACCAAGCCGCGTTGGCCAGTGGCGTTGTTGACGAACATGCGCGCGACGGTAGCTTTGCCGCCAGAAATCAGGTGCGCATAAGGCGACACCTGCTGGAACAGGTGCGATTTTCCAGTACCCCTCGGTCCTAACTCCACCAAGTTGTAGTTGCGCTCGACGAACGGGACCATGCGCAGTAGAAGTGCGTCCTTGGCCCGCTCGGGTAGCGTCGCCGGTTCAAATCCCACGCTGCGCAGTAGCAGGTCGCGCCACTCGGCCGTCTTGAAGCTCTCCCGGCCCGTGGCCAGCACGTCCAGCACCTCGCGCTTGGATAACTGGATGGCGCGCAGCGACTCCACGCCAAATGGTCGCCCCCCCTTTTCCTGGGCAATCGACGCGTCGTAGCCGAGGGTGACCTCGGCGTAAAAGCCGCCGGTCAGCATGCGCTCGTTGTCCTTGACCATCTCCGGCGTCAGCCGTACGTCGTTCAGCCGCAGGCTTGGCAGCGTGGCGATGTAGGAGTCGGTTTTCGAGTCGAGTCGTGCCGTAATAATGTCGATGATTTTCACGGGACCCGATTCGCGGGCTCGGGCCTTGAATAGCTCTTCCTCGCCGGCCTTGACCGTCCGTGAACTGAGTTGCCGCTGAACAATGTCAAGACCCTCCTGAATTTCAGTCTCGTCCGTGGTTGCGCAGTAACGGCCTAGCAGGAACTCCACGACGTAGGTGGGCACTGGGAACTGGTGGCTGAAGGTGCGCACCAGATCCTTGCGCACCACATAGCCTTCGAAGGCCGTGGTGGCTTTTCGGTCCAGGTCATCGAGTTGCATGTGTTCTACCTTTCCGCGGGCCGATGCCAGCCCGCTCTGCCGTTCTGTTGTTTGCGCTGCATAGGAGGTAGCGGGGTAACGGAGATAACGCAGACCCGTTACCCTCCCACTGTGGTGGGGGCCTTCCGCAAGACCTCGCCGCACGGCCCTAGCACCACCACCACGGCGGCCGACCCCATGTGCTCGTCATTCGCCACGGCAAGACTGGCTTTGCCCGATTCCACAGGTTTCGTGCTGGCGGCCAAGGATGTGGAAGCCAACGCGGGTTTGCTCCGAATGTCAGCTATGAGATCCCTCGCCGAAGACTCCACTTCGACGATGCAGCGCAGCCCCTTCCAGGTCACTGCCTTGATGACAACGTTGACCGATGGCGCTGCGGTTTCCGACACTTCCAGGCTCAGCACGGGCACCAGACATTCCTGCAAGCTGATGCCGCCATGCGCGTATTCGGTGCCTGCGGTGAAGCACGACACACCCGGCGCATAGATCACTTGCACGTCCTTGCACCAATCCCAGCCGAAGGTCAGTGGCGTTCCATAAGCCGTGTCCTTCAGCACCGCGCAGCGCCCCCACCGCGTCTCGGCCTGGCGCTTGGGCAACTCGCTCTTGGGCAGTCCCCCAGGAACGAGCAGCCATCCGTGGTCGGTCACAATGCGCACCTTGCGCCATCCTGCCTGGCAGAGTTCGTCAACGCGCTCCACCACTTGAGCCAGCTGGGCGTCTAAATCCCGCGCGAGGCGGATGCCATGTGCGTGGCCGTAGTGGTCCAGATCACCCGCCTCGGTCCACGCACGCCCCTTCGGGTCGCCGGACTCGTGCTTGTCCAGGGACTGGATGCCCTTCTCGTTCAGCAGCTTGCGGAAGTTGTAACCAGACAGCGGCTTGCCATCCGCTGTCACCCGAGGCTCGAACTCCACATCGCCCTGCGTCCCCGAGACCCACTTGGCGACTGGAGAACACCACGCCTTCCCTGAGGCGGTGACCGACGGCATGCTGGTCCAACAGGCCGAGGTTTTCACCTCGCCGAGTTCAGACAGCCGCGTGCTCAGGTGTGACGCGACGTCGTAGCGCAAGCCATCGACGAACAAGGTGCAGACGCCTGTTTCCTCGGCTGACATCTCGTCGGTCGCCGGCAGTGGAGGCAATCCCCCCGCTACCTTGGCAGCTTCCTGCAGGCGTTTGGCCGCCTCCGCAAGCCACGGCAGGTAGAGCGTTCGCAGCGCAGCCGAGATCGCGGCTATATCCGCCTTGGCATGCACGCAAGCCAGTGCACGCAAAGCAGCCTCATCCACCAGCCAGCCCGACTGCCGATAGCTGGTGGCCAACTCAGCGGGCGTTGTGCCAATTGGCGCGGTTGCGCTCAATTCGGCAACGCGTGCCAGGTGTGCCAACGCTGCGGCCAGCGGTGAGCGTCCCATCCGGTTCCATAGCCAAGCACGACGAACACCATGCTCCTTCTCGGCCGCCCGTACAGCCGCCCGCGCCTGGGGCGCTTCCATGGCCGCACAGGCGGACAGCGCGTAGCGCAAAGTGGACTCGCTCTGCTCGTTGGCTTGCGGGTAGCCCGAAAACTGGTCCAGATCAGGGAAGAGCCCCATCTGCGGTGGTTGAACCTTGGCCAGCAGGTCGAATACCTGCGGGAAGCTGGTGTAGGAATCCTTGTAAAGCTCAGCCACGGCAGCCCACTTGCCCCCGGCGTTGGCCAGCATCTCGGCTGCCACGAGCACACCGTCAGCGATGGGGTCAAAGCCAAAGTCCGCCTTGCAGCGCTTGGCAAACACATCCCATCGAACGCCGCCCCACTGGCTCCGCGCAGCGGCAGGGGCGTCCATCCACACCAGCAGGTCACGGGTGGGATTCGGCGCCATCAGGTTGAGGAGCCATTCGGCGTTGATTTGCCGCCCCTTCAGCTCATCAAGCGGCCGGTCCAACAGCACACCGGCTTCCAGCGCTTGGTTCAGTGCTTCCTGGGTCGCCTTGTCTTGCGCAACATCCAAGCCGAGACCTCCATTCTTGGACGACAGGTAAGCGCTGAGCGTCCAATCCTTGGAGTTGGCTTGGCTCCAGAACACCCCTCGGTATTGCAACTCGGCCAAGGGTTGAAGGTCCCGGGTACAACTCTCGATGGCTCGAAGTTCGGCCCTGCTTACCCCTGGCAGATACACCACCGGCAGGCCCGACAGTTTGGCCTCCGGCAGCACACCGACAATCATGCATTTGAGCCACACCGCCGGACCGGTCCATTCCTCGGGCTTATAGGGGCCGAGGGTGCATAGGCCAGGGAGGTGTTTCCTGAGCGCGGGGATGGCCGATCGCCACATGCCGTCTTTGTCCGTCCAGAGCACCGTGGCGGGCTTGACCTGCACAGAGCGATTGACCTTGGCCGCTTCGCTGACTGCACTCGAAAGATGCTGCGCGAGTGTGGTGATGCGCCCCATGGTCATTCACCTCAACTGAGCAGCGATGATTAAAGACCCAGCGTTGTATCTGCACGCCATCGCCCAGTTGACTGGACACGTCGTGCTCGACGCGGTGGTTGGCGGTGGCGGTGGTGGCCAAGACAGCGATGTTGCGGGGCAGCCGCGCCAACACCTGGCCGATGCGGCGGTAGTCGGGCCGGAAATCGTGCCCCCAGTCAGAGATGCAATGCGCCTCGTCGATCACCAACAGGCCAATGCGCGCGGCGATCGGCTGCAGCGTATGGGCCACGAAGTCATCATTCGCCAGGCGCTCAGGCGATATCAACAGCAGGTCAGCCTGATCAGCCAGTAAGCTTCGCCGGACGTCGTCCCACTCGTCCTGGTTGGTCGAATTGATCGTCAGCGCCCGCAGTTGCAGGCGCTGCGCGGCCTCGATCTGGTTGCGCATCAGCGCCAGCAGCGGCGAGATGATCAGCGTGACCCCGTGTCCTTGGGCGCGCATCAATTTGGCCGAAACGAAGTACACCATGCTCTTGCCCCAGCCCGTGCGCTGGACGCATAGCACCTTGCCCCGTTTGTTGACGATGTGATCGATGGCTTCCCACTGGCCGTCGCGGAAGTCTGCGCCGCCATGGCCCATGGCAACGCGCAACTGCTGCAGAGCTGCGTCGCGCTCGATCACGCCGCCCCTCCGGCGGGCTCGGCGACCGGCCTGCCCAACAACTGCTCGGCATAGCGCGCAAGCACGTGGCCGAACCCGTCCAGCTTGCCGTCGGCGCGGCGCTGACGGTAGGCCTGGGCCAGGCGTTCGAGCTCGTCGTCGGTTGCGGCTGCCATGAAGGCCTCATCGAACACCAGCTTCAGCACCTCTTCGCGTCGATTGCAGAGGAACTGAAGGTCGAGCTTGAGCAGCTTGATCATGTAGTCCGCAGCGGCATCCGCCGAGTCCTTTGCCTTGATCTCGCCGCTGCCGGCGACGTACAGAAACCTCTGTTCGCAGCCCTCGTCCAGCGGAGAGATGGCTCGTGCTTCGTCGAAATCGTGGCCCTTTGCGTGCCCGCAGTGCAGCGGCGCTCCGGGCTGAGTCTCCCGAATGCAGGATGCGAACAGGTTCGAGTACTCCAGCGCCAGGTCATCGTGGCCCTCCTGGGGCCGGAAGTGCTCGATGTGGCTGTCATCGCGATCGACCGATCGCCCGCAGTAGCAGCACACATGGCCTTGCTCTGCCAACAAGGCGTCGTGCAGGACGCGCTTCTGAGGGTTCTGCAGTGCGGCATAGGTGGGCTGCCAGTCGGCGTTGGCCTGGGCCTTCCAGGCCTCGAACGGCGCGGGCGACGCTTGTTTCGAGACTCGTTTCATCGGCCCAGCACCTCCTTTCGGCGCAACAGGGCTTCGGCGCCGGCAATCTCCGGAATGCCTGGGGCCTTCTTTTGCAGTTCAGCCAGCAATGCCTTGGCCTGCCCGAGGTTGCTGCGTTCGATGTTCTCGTAGATGGAGTTCAGCTGGTTCTCGACCGCCTCAGGCCGCGCCCGGGCATCCATCAGCTCTTCCAGAACCTGGCTGGAGTTGAGCCCGTAGCTGACTTGGGGGTGCGCCGACCCTTGGCCCTCGCGCAGAAGGAAGATCGACTCGGCAGCCAGTTCACCCAGCACCTGGGGCGAGTGCGTCGAGATGATGAACTGGCAGTTCGGAAACGTACGCTGCAGCTTGGCGACGATCTCGCGCTGCCAGCGCGGGTGCAGGTGCAGGTCGATCTCGTCGATCAGCGCCACGCCCTGGCCCGCATTCGGGTTGGCCAGGCTGGGGTTCAAGACGCTCAGGCGCCGCGCCATGTCGCCCACCAGCGCCAGCATGTTGCGCTCGCCGTCCGACAACTGCGCCACGTTCAGCTCGGTGCCTTGCTTCACCACCATCATGCGCAGCGGAGAGCGTCGGATGCGTAGGTCGCGGAAAGCCGTGAACGTGGCCACTGCCGCCCGCACAGCCTCCAGCGCGCGGTCGCGGAAGGTCGGTTCATCACGTCGCTGCTCGTTTTCGTGGTCTTCGCGGTTGCGAAACCAGATGAAGAAGCGCTTGAAGTCGGCGCCGCCGTGGTCCAGTGCATCTTGATACACCGAGTTGGGATTGTGGATGAGCTTCTCGCGAACGGGCATCGGCACTTTCAGCACCGCACGGTTCACGCCGTAGTAAACCGCCATGGGCAGGTCGTAGGGCTCCTGGCGCTCGGTCTCGACGTGCTTCCATTCGGCATCCAGCGCCTTGACCGCGGCGTTCAGTGCTTCCAGGTCGCTCTTGCGCTCAGGCTCGGCGTAGCTGCCCTTTCTCCGATTGGTCGCGATGGCCCACCTGACGGCTTGACCACGCACCTCGGCCACGATCTTGATGCGGGCGAACTCTGCACCGTGCCGAATGTCGTCATGCGCGATCGGCCGGGCGCGGAGGGGCTGCCCGTTGATGCGCCAGGTCAGCTGTGACAGTGCAATCGCCAGCGCGTCCAGCACCGTCGACTTGCCCACGCCGTTGACGCCGACGAACGCGGTGGTCTGCTGCGTGAAGTCCACCGCGAGATGCTGAAGTCCGCGGAAATCGGTCAGCTCGATGGAGCGTACCTTCATGGTGCTTTCCCGCGCGCCGCCCGCTTCTCGGCCAGCGTCAGATGGTGGTCGTTGATGCGGTCGCCCTTGAACACCTTGAACCAGGGCGCGCTTTCCACGTCTTTGCCGCGGTCCTTGTCCCAGGTGATGTTGAGCTTGGGCTTCTTGTTGTGGCGCAGCACCTCGGCGGTCATGAAGGGGCGGATGTTCAGCCGCACGCCGTCGTTGAGGTCGGGGTTCCAGCCGATGGGCTGCTCGGCCAGCGGCTTCCAGCGCACGAAGATGTCGTAGGGCTTCTCGCCTTCCAGGATCAGCTCAAGCCGGCGCTTCAGGTCAAGTGCTGCGGCCAGGCGGGTGGGGGCGCCGTCCACGCCGTTGCGCACGCCGTCTTCCTGGTCGCTGATCCAGCGGCCCAGGTACAGGTGGATCAGGCGTTCCAGGTTCTTGGCGTCGAGCTTGTGGTAGTTCACCAGCGCCGCGAAGCCGTCCTTCAGGCCGTCCCACACATGCCAGATGAAGGGGCGGTGGTGGAAGCGCTTGGCATGCTGCTCGAAGAACTTGTCGCGCAGCCACACGTCCAGGCCCTTGCCGGCGCAGTCGGCATCGGCCAGCAGCTTGTCGAGCACCGCGGGTTTCCAACTGCCGGGCTGCACGGTTTCCCAGGCGGCGATCAGCAGCTTGAGCAGGCGCTCGTGGGCCGGCGTTTCACCGCGCACCGAGGGCAGGCAGAGGATGCCGTCGTCGTCGGTGTGCTCGGCCAGCTGCTCGCAACGGGCGATCCAGGCGCGGGCCTCGTCGGCAAGTTCCATCGCCGCGTCGGTCTCGGCCGGCCAGCGGTAGCCGGCCAGGCGGGCGACGGCGACTTGCAGCGGGTCGGTGGAGGGTTGCGGGTGGCCGTGGAACAGCCATTGAGTGGGCAGATTGCAGTTCGGTGCCTTCAGGAGGCCTAGACCGCGCGCCTTTGCTTCCGCGCTCCACCTCGATAGGTCAAACGGCAATTGAAGCAGCACTCTGTTGGTAAGACTGAGTTTTGAATCCAGCTTGCGAACCTCCGAGACGAAGTCGTCCGAAGCGAGGAATGACCAGATTGCGGGTAGTAGTGACTCCTGGCCTCGTTTTGGTACAGCTACAGCGACGCTGTTGTGAAAGGCCTCACCGAAATACAGGCCCACGCGAAGGTTCTTGACGCGATTCACGGCAACTCCGCAGCGGCCCCAAGCTAGATTGCCGCTTTCGTGCATGTCATGAAGTTGACTTCGAGTCGCCTCGGCGTATCTGTGGAGGCTTCCGACTCCGCCTTCCCAAAGAAGGACGTCAGTACAGCCTTGGTCGACCGAGTCTGAGATCGGAGCTTTCAGCGGAAGCCAATCCCCGTGCAATGTGGGGAGCGGCAGTTCGAAGAAGCCCCGAGAGAAGCGCTCGATGTCGCCGGTGACCAGTCCCTGATAGGCCTCAATCCAGTTTCCCAACCTAGGCACCGACACACTCAGATCCTCGAAGGTGACCACGGCACGAGGATTTCTGAGCAGCGCGGTCTGCGAGACGCTTAGCAGTTCATCGCTTACAAGAGCACTTCTCTTCTCACTAGCGGTTTTGCTAGATGCGCAGTCAATGCCCCGGAGAATCGATGCGCCGGCGTGCTTCGATCTGGCTACCGAAAGGAGGATAACGTTGACCACCTCGCCCGAGATCGTTTCGAACGCACCTGCTCCCAGCCTAGCCATCAGAAGCCAGCCATTGGCTGAAAGCAGACTCACTCGCTGGCTCTCGCCTGTTGCTTGAAAGAGCCAGTTCTGCGGCATTACCACCTGTACTACACCGGTACGGTCATTCGCGAGTTCAATTCCTCGCTCAAGAAACATGTTCGCCAGGTCATTTCGTGACTCTGGGTAATGGGCATCCGCATAGTCTCGCAACTGAGGGTCTTGCTTACCTCGTGCAAGGTACGGCACGTTCGTCACAACGAGGTGATACCGATCGTCCAGGATTCGCGCCGCATCCAGTAGGTCCTTGGCCGTCAAGGCAAGATCCCAACTGTCGTCCTGCAACTCACTGACCTGCCCCCACAACGTCGTCGGCCGCTCCGTCGCCAATGCCCGCCCCAGCAGCTCCCGCAGCGTCTCGAAACTCGACGTCGCCAGGTCATTCTTCAAGCTCCGTGCCGGGTCCAGCAAGCTGCCCAGCAGCGGCGCCTGCGCAAAGCTCGCATGCAGCAGCCGCAGTTCCTGCCGCAGCAGTTGCGCATTCGGCGCATCGTCCGGCACCAGCGCCATCCAGTCCTCGGGCTTGGCCGCCACCTTGAGCCCGCAGCACGCAATCTGCGGCGCGGGCATGTCGGCGCGCACACCGAGCGGGTCGCCGTTCTCGTCCGGAAAGCGCCACGCCGCCAGCGCCAGCGCAAACACCGCAATCTCCACGCAGCGCGCGTCGATCTCCAGCCCGTGCAGGTTGTCAGCCAGCACGGCGTCCACCGCGTCCATCGCGCTTAAGGATTCGGCCTGCATGCGCATCGGCACCAGCATCAGGAAGGCCGCCACCAGGAAGTGGCCCGATCCGCAGCAGGGGTCCAGCAGCTTGAATTCGCTCAGGTGGTTGGGCCAGCCTTCGAACTTGCCTGCGGCGGGGATTGCCCTCACCCCCTGCCCCTCTCCCTCTGGGAGAGGGGAGTCGATGGTGCGCAGGTAGGTCAGCGGCACCGGGCAGGGCTGGCCGGGGTGGCGCGTCACCCACCAGGCGCCCAGCGAGTTGTGCAGCAGAAAGTCCACCATGTAGGGCTCGGTGAAGAGCTGGGTGACGGCAGGCAGCTCGTCGGCGCCGATCTTCACTTCCGAGGCGTTGACCTCGTCTTTCCGCTTGGCCTGCCAGAACTGGTAGACCCAGCCCAGGCTGTCGCTGGCCTGGAACACCTCGCTCGGCAAGGCGGCCAGCAGCCGCTCCAGCTCGCGTTGGTGCTCGGGCGCGAAAGCCAGCTCGAACACCGGGCTCTGCGGCTTGAACACCTGCGGCAGCATGCGGGCGGCCAGCTTGCCGGCCAGTTCCCAATGCGTCTTGGCGGCCAGCGCGCCCTGCAGCATCTCGGGGTGGTTGTCGACGATGTTGCGGCAGTCTTCCAGCGACACCGGCGCGCCGGGCTCCCACAGCAGCAGCCCGTTCTCGGCCAGGAAGCGCGCGAACAGCATGCGGTGCCAGTGCTCATAGGCCACTTCCCACACCAGGCGCTGCGTGCCTTGCTGGCCGTTGCCTTGCCGCGCATCGCCCAGTGCCTTGGCGTGCGCGCGCAGGCGGCGGCGCAGCGAGCGCAGGGTCTCGTCGGCCAGGTAGTCCGGCGGCTTGGCCTCGGCCACGGCCAGTTGCGCCAGCGCCGCGCCGGCTGCCTTTTCGGCCACGTCGCGGGCGGCCTTGACGGTGGCTTCCAGTTGGCTGCGCAGGGGCTTGGGCAGGGTTGCGGTCATGGCTGCACCTGCATGTGTTCGTCGCTCCAGGCCAGCACGGCGGCGACGATGGCCAGGGCCTGCGCTGCGGTCAGCAGCTCAGGGGCTTCATCGTCGTAGCGGTACTCGACGGCGTAGGGCGTGAGCAGGCGCAGGTCGGCTTCGGCCACGCTGGGCGGGTGCCCCGCGTCGGCCAACTGCCCGGCCAGCTCTTCCAGGTCGTGCGTGCGGCGGTACTCCAGTGCGTGCAGGCACATCGCCGCCTTCAGCGCTTTCTCGGCCGCTTGCTGGGCGTGGAAGAACGCCACCGCAATCCCGACACCCGGTGCGCCTAGCAAGGCCTGCAGCGCGGCCTGGTCGCGCCTTGCCAGGCGCAGAAGGCGCGCTGCCTCTTCACGCTGCGGCGTCATGCAGCACCTTGCCTTCCTTCTTGGCCCAGTAGGGCAGCGTGCCGGGCACCTGGCTGCGGCGGTCGAAGTCGGGCCGCGCGTACAGCAGCAGGTCCACGCCCACGCCGATGCGCCCCAGTGCGGCCTTCAGGCGCAGGTATTCCCCGGCCTTGTCGGGCAACTCCGACTCGATCACCACCAGGTCGAGATCTGAAGCCTCGGAGGCGTCACCTCGGGCGTAGGAGCCGAACACGATGACGGTGGCCGGGCGCGAAGCGGCCGACGCCAAGCGTTCGGCGGCGCGGGCGAGTTGTGCAGAGTCGAGCATGGTCAAGGGGCTCCTTCAAAGGCTGACCGGTCCGTGCAGCAGCTTGGCCGACACGAGCTGTTGCACCTCCGCCAGCCAGTCCTGTAACTCGTCGGCGTTGTTCAGCGTGCGCTTGGGCAGGCTTACGTGCACGACGTTGGGCTTGAGCAACTGCACCGCTGCCATGCGCGCGGCCTCGAAGCGGCTGGGCAGGGCGTCAGCCTTGGAAACCCAGTGGTCCAGGTCGCAGTCGTCCAGCGCATCCTGCAGTTGTTCGGGCGTGCCGAGGGGCGGGTCGGCCTGGGCGCTGAGGTGGTGGCGGCCGGTCAGGTCAGTGCGCTGGGCGTCGCTGAGCTTGTTCCACTCGGCCTGGCTCTGCAGCTGTTGTTGTTGCTGATCGAAGGCTTGCTTGTAGGCCGCCAGCTTGGCGTTGAGCGCCTGGCGCAGCAGGTCCACCACCTTGTCGAGCAGCGGGCGCACCGGGTCGGGTTCGGCCAGCAGGGTGCGCTGGGCTTCGATGGCCTGGGCTTCGGTCTTCAGTGCTGCATAGGGGCCCAGGGTCTTGGCGTGGCGCAGCAGGTCTTGCAACTGGTGCCACGCCGGCAGGCGCTTGGCGATGCCTTCGGCGGTCTGCACCCAGGCCTTGGACAGCGCGGTGATCTCATCGGCGCGGGTGTAGACCTCCAGCAACTGCGCGTTGCCTGATTGGCCTTCGATGGCTTCCACCACCGTGAGCTTGGGCGCTTCCGGCGCGGGTGCTGCGCCACCCGCCTTGGCCGCCTGCTCGCGCAAGCGCGCCAGCAGCGCGGGCAGCTTGGCCTGTTCTTCCTTGGGCTGGCAGGGAACGCCCACCGCGTCGAACAGTTGCCGGATCTTGATCAGCTGCATCGGTGTGATGTGGATGGACTCACGCCGGAAGCTGGCCTGGCTGAGCTTGGCGCGGTCCAGGCTCTTGGCATCCACCGGCTTGCTGCTGGCGTCGCTGGCCTTCAGGTGGCCGGCGGCCAGCAGTGCGTACAACGCACCGTCGATGGCGTCGCGCGGCCAGCCGAAGGGGGGGGCCTCGAACTGGTCGCGGACTTCGGCTCCTTTCTTGCCGGGGCCGATGTAGGCCAGCAGGCGCTGGCAGACGGGGTGCTTGTCGGCCTCTTGCACGTGGCCCACGGCCTTCAGCGCTTCGAGGTTGCCCTTGCGGGCTTCGTCGAGCACCTTGCTCCATTGGTCGTGGTCGGCGGTGTCAAACTGGCTGTAGAGGCGAATGGCCGAGGATTTGGCAACGCGGTTGATGCGGGTGGCCAGATCGTTGCCGTCCACGGCCTCCTGGCCACCCGCCTGGAACACGCGCACGCCGGCCAGGAGTTTGTCCAGCAACTCGGCCAGCTCCTTCTCGGCGGTGCGCTGGCGGCTCTCCATCGAGCGCTGGGCGTCGCGGCCTTCCTCTGTGGAGGGGCTGCCCTTCTTCTGCAGCGTGGTGCGTGCTGCCTCCAGCACCACGATGGCGTTGGTCAGCTCGGTCTTGTGCTGGGCCGGCAGGAAGGCGAAAAGCGTCGGGTTGTCGGCGCTCTTGGCTTTGGCCTCGGCGATGACGGACTTCTCTTCGGTCTGCCAGCCGTCCTGAATCCACAGGTAGAGGTTCTTGTCGTGGTCCTTGGGCAGGCTGTCGTCGTAGGTGGGCGAGAGCCGGCGCTCGACGTTGTCCTTGCCCTGCACGACGCGGACTTTCTTTAGCACTTCGCCAAAGCGGCCCTTCAGCAAATCGGCGCGCTTCTGTTCCACCCGCTGTGGCGCTGCCTTGAGTTCGGCCTCTTGCGCCCGGAACTCGTCATACCAGGCGCTGGACTCGCGCGTCTGCAGACGGTATTCGGTGCCGCTGCCGCCGGTCAGGGCCATCACCAAGCGGTCCTTGTTCTGCAGTTCGCCCAGCAGGTCAGGCAGTTTCTTGCGCAGCTCGGAGGAACCGGCGGACAGGTCGGTCACCAGCAGGTCGGCCAAAGCCTCTTCAGTCGCCTTCAAGCCGATGTCCAGCGCGGCATCGGTCGGCAGCTTGTTGATGAGGTAGATGAGTTTGAGAAGCTTGCCCTTGAGCTGGGCATGCTCGTCGCCCACCGCGAAGCGTTGGACGTTCTCGAACACCTCTTTGGGCAGTTGTGCCGTGGACACCAGGCTCGCGGCAATCTGGTCGTACAGGAAGTCGCCGGAGACCACATGGCCTAGCGGTGCCTCGGCCGTGGCCAACACGGCTTCATGTACCACGCGCAGTTGGCTGCGAAGCTGCGAGACCGTGCCGGTGGTGTCGATCGTGCGCAGCACCCGTTCCCAGAAGCGGCGGCGCACGGGCAGCAGCGGGTAGTCGCTGGTCATCACCGATTCATCGTCGGTGACGTGCTCGAGCTTGGTGCCGCGCAGGTGGCGCGAGATCTCGCCCAGGTTGGCGCGCCAGAGCTTTTCGACCTCGGGCTGCGCGCTGGGCTTCTTGGCCAGGATGATCTGGCGGGTGACGTTCTCGACGTCCCAGTCACCCAGCATCACCTGCACCGGAAAGCGGCCCATCAGCCGCTGCAGATTGGGCATGCCCGACAGGGCCGATTGCCCGGTGCCGACGAAGAGCAGCTTGCCGTTGAAGTGCTTGGAGAGGGTCTCGGTGACCTCCTGCACCTGGAAGGCCTTCTCGGCGTCGGCGCCGATGTACTGCTGCACTTCGTCCAGCACGACCAGCGTCAGCGGGAACTTGCTGCCCTCGGCCAGCGCGGCCTCAATCGCCGAGGTCATTTGCTCGCTGGTGACGTCGGTGACCTGGGGGAACTGTTCTTTAAGCAGCTTGCGGGCGTCGGCTTCGGTGTGGGCTAGATCAGGCCGCGCCTTCAGCAGTGCTTTGGCAAGGTGGCCGGACACGTACATGTGCGGCAGCTCTTGCGCCAGGGAGCGCCCGGCCGCCTTCAGCTCGGCTTGGACCGTGGGCAGGATGCCTTCGCGCTTCATCCACAGGACGAACCCGGCTTGGTTGTACTGCTCGGGCAGCCCCTTGGACTTGAACACGATGCCCAGCAGGGCCAGGCGCACCTTGTCGCCCGCACCAGCGCCCAGTTTGCCCGCCGCGGCGTGCAAGCCGCCGTGGCGCTTGCCGTGGGTGGAAAGTTCTTTGAGGTGCTCGCCCACCCCCATGGGCAGCTTGGCGATGCTTCGAGCCGCGGCACCATCGGCGAACTGATAATCCGTCCAAAGCGTGCGCAGCATCTTGGCCAAGTGTGACTTACCGCTGCCGTAGAAGCCCGAAATCCAGACGCCTGGTTGTTCGGTGCCGGCGTCCAGGTTCAACAGGAACTTGTCGAGAATGGTCTCCAGGCCCTTCTCGTACTGGCCATTGCAGACAAAGGACTCCAATTCGTAGCGCAGGATGGCCTGTGCCGCGTCGGAGTGGTCTTCAGACACTTCGGCCACGCCATTATTGACGAGGCGGTTTTCCTGGGGGGCCTTGTTGTAGATGTCCCTGTTCAGCATGGTGGTCTCAGTGAAGATTTTTGGGTTCGAGGTTCAGTCTTTGGCCAGCAGAGGCACGGCCAAGTAGTTCCAGCCGTCGCGCGCGTCCAGCAGGCGGTAGGTATGGTTCTCGGGGTGGTGCTCGCCGGGGAAGAACACCAGGAGCCTGCCTTCGACGGCTTCCTTGATGCCCTCAACTACCGATGACACGCGGGCCAGACCGAAAAGGGCGCCCACGCCAAGCAGAGCCACCACGGTGTCCGGGCCTGCTTCGGCGCTGATGCGAGCCTTTAGCGTGGCGTTGAGGTCGGCGATGAACTCTGTAAGTTCGCCGGTCTGGTAGCCAGCCAGGTCTTCCGGTGACTCGAAGTAGGCGTCGCGGTATTCCTGCGCGGCCATCCACTCCGGGAATGCGTTCGTCACGTCCAGCAGGAGCCATTGTTTGCCAGCCTGCTGCGTGGCCAGTGCGAACTCGTCGACATTCGCACGCAGTCGTAACTCGTCAGCCTTGTCGTAGACCGCGAAGATGACCCGCTGAATTGCAGCGAGGCTGGTCTGCCATGGCACGGTGAGGTGTTGGCGATACGCGGACACCAACTTGGCAACCTTAGACGACATGTGACGCCTCCTGTCGAATCCGTTCTTCTTCGGGCGTGAGGTAGTCGGGGAACCGCACTTCCTTCACGCCACCTGCATTCATGAAGACGAGGAGGCCACGATGAGACGCTGAGTTTGCAAGCGCCTCTAGCTCGTCAAGTGAATTACCTGTCAGGCTTATCCAGCCAGATGAAAAAAGACGTTGTCCGGTGCGTCCCTCGAGGTAGCCCAAAAACAGCAGTATCGCCATCACCTCGGGGCAAACCCACGGTATTGAGCGGATCTTCCGAACCCGTCCCGCTAGGATGCCAGCGGCCGTCCACGTGCCCGATACGTTCTGTGCGAAGGACTTCAATGAGGCCGGGCTGAAGCGGTCGGGATAGGATGAGCGGAGGAACGCCGTCACCGACTCACGGGTGACGATGGCACCTGGGGCATGAGCCAAGAAGAACGCCTGAGACCCTCTGAGCAAGGGGTCACGCGCCAGGGCGACCGAGAGTGCCAGCATCGGCTGAGCCGCCTCCTCCAACGGCCAAAGTCGGCGTAGCGCCCGAAAAATCGGGTTTGAAGGGTCCAAGCCATAGAGCGTAGTCAGGTGGCGCAGAGAAAGCTCCCGGGCCTTCTTGGTCGGTTTGCCCAGCAGATTCCCGTTCATTACAGCCGCGGCGTAGTTCGCACGCGTCGCGTCAGTTGGCACGTGCGCTAACAGGATGCGCAACTCGTCGAGCATCATGGTCCGCGCCGCGTGCGGGCCGTTGATGCCGAAACGAAAGCCGAGCTGTGCCAGCAATTTTTCCTGTTGGTCAATCACGGTGTTTTTTGGAATTCCCGGGTTTCATCGCGCGTCTACACTCTCGCTTTTTTATTTTTGCCGATGCTTCGGGGTGCCTCAGCGGTCGGCAAGCTTGATTTATGTCGTCCGCGCGCGCCAGTGTCGGCAGGGTGGCATCCGAGGTTCGCCGTGCGCCCGGCACGGCTACGCTGTGGCAGGCGCGGCCGGGGCGAGGGGCCACCGGCTGCGCCGCACCGCTCCATTCCGCCTTCCGGAGGATTGCCCTTGATCGTCACCACCGAGTATGTCGACATCCCCGCCGGCGAGCGCCGCATGCGCAGCTTCGTCGCGATGCCCAAGGCGGCGGGGACGTACCCGGGCATCGTCTTCTACTCCGACATCTTCCAGCTCACCGGGCCGATGCTGCGCGCCAGCGTGCGCCTGGCCGGCTACGGCTTCGTCGTCGCGGCGCCGGAGATCTACCACCGCATCGAGCCGGCCGGCCTGGTGATCCCGTTCGACGATGCCGGGCGCACCCGCGGGCTGGAGGATGCGCTGAAGACGCCGGTCGCCGATTTCGACGCCGACTGCCGCCACGCGCTCGACTACCTGGCCACGCACCCGTCGGTGCGCGCCGGCTGCCTGGGGGCGGCGGGGTTCTGCATCGGCGGCCACCTGTCCTTCCGCGCCGCGCTGCAGCCCGACGTCAGGGCGACGGTGTGCTTCTATGGCACCGGCATCCACAACGGCAAGCTCGGCCGCGACGCCGACGCCGGTTCGCTGCAGCGCGCCGGCGAGATCCGCGGCCCGCTGCTGCTGGTGTGGGGGACGCATGATCCGCACATCCCCGAGGACGGGCGCGCGAGCATCGAAGCCGCGCTGCGCGCGAGCGGCACGACGTTCTCGCAGCGGCTGTACCCGGCCGAGCACGCCTTCATGCGCGACGAGGGGCCGCGTTACGACCCCGAAGCGACCGACCAGGCGTTCGCCGACATGGTGGCGTTCTTCCGCGCCGCGTTCTGAGCGGCGCGACAGCCGGACGCGTGACGGGGCGTCGCGTTCACGCGGCGGATTCGGCGCGATGCGCCACGCGGCCGTAGAGCGCGCGCAGCAGCGCGGCGCGCAGGCGCGGCGTGAACGGACGCTCGACCCAATGGTGGGTGGCGGCGGCGAGGCCCAGCAGCAGCGCGCAAACCGCGGCGAGCAGCAGGACGGGCGGCAGGTGCGGGTAGCCGACGCTGAGCAGCGCCTTGCCGATCTGCGTGTGCAGCAGGTAGAGCGGATAGGTCAGCGTGCCGAGGAACGCGAAACGCTGGAAACAGTCGGGGATGCGGCGCGCGGCGATCAGCAGGAACACGCCGAAGAACGCCGTGATCGTGACGAACACCACCGCGGGCTCGAACGTGACCCCGGTCAGGTGCTGTTTGAGCAGCCCGAACCAGTAGCCGTGGCGCAGCGCGTGCACCCAGCACACGCCGAAGACGGCGAGCCGGTAGAGGCTCATGCCGCGGGCGCGGATCAGGTAGCAGATCGCCCCGGCGACGAAGTACTGCGCCCAGTCCTGGATCAGCACACGCTGCAGCCAGGCCGGATGCGGTAACTGGTCCATCAGCACGCAGGCGGCGATCCAGCCGCCGAGCAGCCACTCGATGTGCTTGGTCTGGCTGCACAGCAGCACGACGAACATCAGCAGGTAGAAGCGCAGTTCGACCGCGAGGGTCCAGTAGACGCCGTCGACGTTCGGGAAGCCGAGGAACTCCTGGAACATCGTCAGGTTGACCAGGAAATCGGTCACGCCGACCGACTGGTAGTCGGGTATCGGCCATGGCCATACCAGCACGAAGGTGAAGGTCACGCACAGGGCGAACCAGTAGGTCGGCAGCAAGCGCGTTGCCCGTGACACCACGAACGCGCGCGGCCCGCGCCCGAGAGCGGTCAGCAGGATCACGAAGCCGCTGACCATGAAGAACAGGTCGACACCGAGGTAGCCGTACTTGGCGAAGGGCGCCAGCGCGGGGTAGGCGAGGTAGCCCGAGGCGTGTTCGATCCAGAAGCGGAACGCGAGGTGATAGAGCATCACCGCCGCCGCGGCGAGAAAGCGCAGGACGTCGATTTCGTGGAAGCGTTCGTTCGGGGGCATCGGGCGTCACCTGTCTGACGGGAGCGGGAGGGCGAGCAGCATTCGGTACGGCCAGTTGCCGTCGGGGCGCCACTGGCAGCGCGCGCACCCGTCGAGCATGCTCCTTCCGCGCCGTCCGCCAGCCACGTGCTGCTCGGCGCCACCCCCGCGCGCAGCGGCAGCGGGCTCATTCGCGCGGCTGCAGCTGCCAGCCGCGCTCGGTCTTGTGGAAGGTCAGCTTCTCCTGCTGGCGCAGGCGCTGCCCGGCGCGGAAGTCGCCGTAGCGGGCGCCGAGCAGCACGGTGCCGAGGCCGGCGGCGAGCGGGTTGTGGGCGTCCCTGACGCCGGCGGTGACCCCGCTGAGCGACTTCTGGAACACCAGGTCGTATTCGACGTCGGCCTGGTAGACGTTGGACGAGGCCTCGAAGCCGTTGGTCTTGACCACGTTCTCGACCGTGAACAGGCCGCCGGCGTCGCGGGTCAGCGCCTCGACGAGCTGGGTCCTGATCAGCGCGTCGTCGGGGCGGCTGGAGCAGGCCGCGAGCACGGCGAAGAGGGCGAGGGCGGGCAGGCGCTTCAGCATCGGGCGGGTTCCGTCGGCGGGCGGGCGGGGGGCGCGTGCGGGCAGCCTAAACGGGTACCCGGTGGAGCGTCGAGCCGCCGCCGGCCTCAGCGCATCGTCACCAGCTCCTCGGCGCTGGTCGGGTGGATGGCGACGGTGTCGTCGAAGTCGCGCTTGGTCGCGCCCATGCGCACCGCCACGGCGAAGCCCTGCAGCATCTCGTCGACGCCGTCACCGATCGCGTGCACGCCGATCACGCGCCGCTGCGGGCCGAGGCAGACGAGCTTCATCGCGGTCTCGCGCGGGTGCGCGCTGAACGCGCGCAGCATCGGCGTGAAGCGCGTGGTGAAGACCTGCACCGCGTCGCCGTGCGCGGCGCGCGCCTGCGCCTCGGTGAGGCCGACGGTGCCGATCGGCGGGTGGCTGAACACCACGGTGGCGATGTTCGCATAGTCGAGGTGGCGTTCGGGCTGGCCGCCGAACAGGCGGTCGGCGAGGCGACGGCCGGCGGCGATGGCGACCGGGGTGAGCGCGGCGCGGCCGGTGACGTCGCCGAGCGCGTATACGCCGGGCACGTTGGTGTTCTGGTAGTCGTCGACCGGCATCGTGCCGTCGGGCGCGACGTGCACGCCGGCGGCGGCGAGGTCGAGCCCCGCGGTGTTCGGCGCACGTCCCACCGCCCACAGCAGGCAGTCGACCTCGAGCGCCGCGCCGTCGCTGCGCTCGACGCGCAGGCTGCCGTCGGGCAGGCGTTCGAGGCGCGTCGGCCGGGTGCGGGTGAGCACCTCGATGCCGTCGGCGCGCAGCGCCGCCAGCAGGCTCTCGCGGATCAGCGCGTCGAACTCGCGCAGCGGCTCGTCCTTGCGCAGCAGCAGCGAGGTGCGGGCGCCGAGCGCGCGCAGCATGCCGGCGAGCTCGACCGCGATGTAGCCGGCGCCGACCACCGCCACGCGCCGCGGCAGTGCCTCCAGCTCGAAGAAGCCATCGGAGGTGATGCCGAGTTCGGCGCCGGCCACCGCCGGCACCTGCGCCCGCCCGCCGGTGGCGATGGCGATGTGCGGGGCGCCGAGGCGCCGGCCGTCGACCTCCACGGTGTGCGCGTCGACGCAGCGCGCGTGGCCGCGCAGCAGCGTCACCCCGGTGCGTTCGAGGTAGCCCGCGTACCAGTCGTTGATGCCGTGCACGTAGCCGTCGCGGGCGCGCTTGAGCGCGCCCCAGTCGTGGCCGCGCAGCTCGACGTCGAAGCCGTAGCCGGCGGCCTCGGCGAGCGCGTGCGCGTGGTGGGCGGCGAACCACATCACCTTCTTCGGCACGCAGCCGACGTTGACGCAGGTGCCGCCGAGGCGGCCGGACTCGATCACCGCGCAGCGCGCACCGTAGCTCGCCGCGCGTTCGACCACCGAGAGCCCGCCGCTGCCGGCGCCGATGGCGATCAGGTCGTACTGGTCCATGCCGAATCCCCCCGCTGACTGGTCCGCGCCGCAGGATAGCAGCCCGGCGCCCGCGGCCGCTCAGGCCGTCGCCGGCAGCAGGCCGTGCCGCTCCAGCGCGGCGAGGTCGCGGGCGGTCGCGCCGGCGAGCGCGCGCGCGGCGGCGAGCGCCGCGGCGACGCCGGCACCGGCACCGGTGTCGCGGGCCGCCAGCGCGCGCACCCAGGCGGCGCCGAGCGCGGCCTCGCTCGGGACTTCCTCGATCGCGCCGGCGTCGCGCAGCGCCACGTACACCGGGTAGCTCGGGTAGAGCGGCTCCCAGCCCGGCGTGACCTGCACCGGCCGGCCGACCGCGAGCGGTTCGAGCACGTTGTGGTTGAGGCCGACGTAGCAGACGTGGCCGATGCGGTAGAAGTCGGCGAGCTCGCCGAAGGTGTCGAGCACCAGCACCTGCGCGTCGTGCCAGGCACCGGGATGGCGCCCGCTGCGCCAGGCGGCGCTGAGGCCGCGCGCGGCGAGCAGTTCGGCGAGGGTGGCCATGCGCTCGGGCTTTTCCGGATGGCGCGGGGTGAGCACCAGCAGCGCCTGCGGGTGCGCCGCCAGCACCGTGGCGTGGGCGTCGAGCACCGCCTGCTGCTCGGCGACGTTGGTCACGCAGCCGGTGACGATGCAGGGCCGCCCGCTCGCGGCGATGGCGTCGAGCAGCGCCGCGCGTTCGGCCGGTGGCGTGCGCGGCGCGGTGGTCAGGGCGTCGAACTTGATGTTGCCGGTCACCTCCACGCGCGCCGGGTCGGCGCCGGCGGCGAGCAGGCGCTCGCGCACCGCGGCGTTCTGCACCAGGCAGAGGTCGAGCAGGCGCGGGTAGGCGGTGCCGAACCAGTCGCGCTCGATCGCGTCCATGCGGCACGACGGGCCGGCGCCGTAGAGCCAGCCGTTCACCAGCACCCGCGGCGCACCGGCGCGCGCGGCGGCGAGCGGCAGCGCGAACGGGAAGCGGCAGGGCGCGTCGTGCAGCAGGCCGGGGATCTCGGCGATCAGCAGCAGCGCGGGCGGGCAGCGTGCGGCGAGCGCGGCGTAGTCGAGCGGCGCGGCGATGTCGACGATCTCCACCTCGTGCCCGCCGAGGCGTCCGAGGTAGGCCGTGCGGTACAGCGTGTGGTCGGTCAGCAAGAGCAGCGGCGGTGCGCCGAGGCGCGCGAGCAGGGCGTCGAGGAAGGGGTGGATGGCGTTGAGCTCGCCGATCGTCGACACGTACAGCCACAGCCAGCGTGCACCGGGGCGGGGGGTGGGCAGCGGCGCGGCGGCGGCCGGCGCGGCGCGCAGCGCGGCGAGGCGTTCGAGCGTGCGGAAGGTCTGCCAGCGCAGCGTGCCGGCGAGGCCGAGGGGGGCGAGGGCGTGCATGATGGGGCGGGCTCCCGGCCGAAGGCGATGGGCGCGCAGTGTAGGGCCTGCCGCCGCGGCCGTGCCGCGCCGGGCGCTTGGAATGCGCCGGGCGCGACCCTATCGTAACCACATGTCACGTCGCCCCCCCCGGAACACCGCCATGAGCAACCCGCTACTCGCGATCGAAGCCCTGCCGCGCTATGCCGCGATCCTCCCCGAGCACGTCGAGCCCGCCGTCGATCAGGTGCTCGCCGACAACCGCGCGGCGATCGAGGCCCTGCTCGCCGGCGGCGGCCCCTACACCTGGGGCAGCCTCGCCGCGCCGCTCGAAGACCTGCAGGACCGGCTCAACCGCGTCTGGGGCCCCGTCGGCCACCTCAACGCGGTGATGAACTCCGAGGCCCTGCGCGCCGCGTACAACGCCTGCCTGCCCAAGCTGTCGGCCTTCTACACCTGGTACAACCAGCACGAGGCGCTGTTCCACGCCTTCGAGGCGCTCGCCGCGGGGCCGGACTACGCCGGGCTCGAGCCGGCGCAGCGCAAGGTGATCGACGACGCGCTGCGCGATTTCCGCCTCTCCGGGATCGCCCTGCCGCCCGCG
The DNA here is from genome assembly GCF_004341245.1 of Plasticicumulans lactativorans. GTDB lineage: Bacteria > Pseudomonadota > Gammaproteobacteria > Competibacterales > Competibacteraceae > Plasticicumulans_A > Plasticicumulans_A lactativorans. The sequence goes on from NZ_SLWY01000009.1 coordinate 195,850, forward strand.
CAGAAGGCGCGCTACGGCGAGATCATGCAGGAGCTGTCGCAGCTCGGGGCCAAGTTCTCCGAGAACGTGCTCGACGCCACCCAGGCCTTCCGCAAGCACGTCACCGAGCCGGGCGTGCTCGCCGGGCTGCCCGAGTCGGCGCTCGCGCTGGCGCGGCAGAGTGCGCAGCAGGCCGGGCTCGACGGCTGGCTGCTGACGCTGGAGTTCCCGTCGTACCTGCCGGCGATGAACTACGCCGACGACCGCGCGCTGCGCGCCGAACTGTACGCGGCCTATGCCACGCGCGCCTCCGACCAGGGGCCGCACGCGGGGCGGTGGGACAACACCGCGGTGGTCGCGCGCATCCTCGAACTGCGCCACGAACTGGCCGGGCTGCTGGGCTTTCCCGACTACGCGGAGTACTCGCTCGCGACCAAGATGGCCGACAGCGCGCAGCAGGTGCTCGACTTCCTGCGCGACCTCAACCGCCGCGCGCGGCCGCAGGCGCAGCGCGAGTTCGCCGAGCTGTGCACCTTCGCGCGCGAGCACGGCGGCAGCGGCGAGGTGCAGGCCTGGGACGTCGGCTACCACGGCGAGAAGCTGCGCGAGCACCGCTACGCGATCTCCGAGGAGGAGCTGCGGCCGTACTTCCCGGCGACGCGCGTGGTGCCGGGGCTGTTCGCGGTGGTCGAGCGCCTCTACGGCGTCGGCATCCGCGACAACCCGGCGGTCGAGGTGTGGCACCCGGACGTGCGCGCCTACGACATCGTCGATGCCGACGGCAGCCTGCGCGCACAGTTCTACCTCGACCTCTACGCGCGGCCGAACAAGCGCGGCGGCGCCTGGATGGACAGCGCCGTGGCGCGCCGGCGCACCGCCGCCGGGGTGCAGGTTCCGGTCGCCTACATGGTCTGCAACTTCACCCCGCCGGTGGGCGGGGCGCCCGCGCTGTTCACCCACGGCGAGGTCGAGACGCTGTTCCACGAGTTCGGCCACGGCCTGCACCACATGCTGACGCGCGTCGACTACGCGCCGGTGTCGGGCATCAACGGCGTCGAATGGGACGCCGTCGAGCTGCCCAGCCAGTTCATGGAGAACTGGTGCTGGGAGCGCGAGGCACTCGACCTGATCGCCGGCCACTGGCAGAGCGGCGAGCGCATCCCCGACGCGCTCTACGCGCGGATGATCGCGGCGAAGAACTTCCAGTCGGCGATGCAGACGGTGCGGCAGATCGAGTTCGGGCTGTTCGACCTGCGCCTGCACCGCGAGTACGCGCCGGCGCAGGGCCCGCGCGTGCTCGAGCTGCTCGACGAGGTGCGCGCCGAGGTGGCGGTGGTGATCCCGCCTGCGTTCAACCGCTACCCGATGAGCTTCTCGCACATCTTCTCGGGCGGGTATGCGGCCGGCTACTACAGCTACAAGTGGGCCGAGGTGCTCTCGGCCGATGCCTTCAGTGCCTTCGAGGAGGCCGGCGTGTTCGATCGCGCCACCGGCGAGCGCTTCCTGAAGAGCGTGCTGGAGGTGGGCGGCTCGCGTCCGGCGCTGGTCAACTTCACCGAGTTCCGCGGTCGCGAGCCGCGCATCGACGCACTGCTGCGCCACAGCGGCATCGCCGCCTGAGGGCCGGCGGCGCGCGCCTCAGGCAAGCGGGTAGGCCCCCGGCCGGTAGCCGGGGCTCGCCGCCTCGACCTCTGCCACCGAGGCGTCGAGGCGCTCGCCGCCGTGCGCGCTGGCGCAGGCGCCGCGGGTGAACGGCGCGTGCGTGCGGGCATAGGCGCCCTTGAGGAAATGCGCGTACGAGTCGGTGGGGCGAACGGCGTAGTTCGCCGCGCCGAGCGCCGGCGGCGGGGCGAGCGCGAGGCCGGCGGCTGCGGCCTCCTGCATCATCCACGCGAGCGTGATGTCGGCGAGGCGCCGTTCCTGGTAGCCCCCGCCGACATCCGCGTGCGCGCCGACGAACCAGCGCTGTTCGAGGTTCGCCGCCGGCGTGGACGGATTCCACAGCTTGGCGGCGTAGGTCGCGCGGTGCTCGTCGAGCGCCAGCGCGTGGCGCACCGTGTCGATGTGCGCGAGCACCCAGTCGTCGTTCAGCCCGAACGCCGCGGCGTTGAGGTCGGACAGCACCTCCAGCGGGAAGCCGAGCGCGCCGACCGTGTCCCACACGCCGAGGAAGCGCAGGCGCGGGCGTTCGGTGCTGTAGAGATCGCGGAAGTCGCGCGCCTCGCGGCCGTCACCGCCGCGGTTGCCCCACTGGCGGAAGACGTCGTAGGCGGCATCGAGCTGGCCGATCGTCGCCGGGCCGAGCAGGCCGGCGGTGGCGATCATCGTCGCCAGGCTGCGCGCGGTGTAGGCGCCGCGGCTGAAGCCGAACAGCCAGATGGCGTCGCCGGGGCGCCAGGCGCGGACCAGGAACTCGTAGCCCTGGCGCACGTTCACCGACAGCCCGAGCCCGGTGAGGCCCCCCAGCAGGTGGCCGACGGTCTGGCTGCCGACGCCGGGGTCGTACCACTTCAGGCCCTGGCCCGGCGCCGTGGCCTTGAGCACCTCGGCGACCGGGAGGGCGCGGTCGACGGGGTCGGCGTCGACCGCCTCGTACAGGTGCGCCACGTTGGTGCGGAAGTGGCCGAGGGCGGGGTCTTCGTCGGGCGTGTTCCAGGTGCCGTCGAAGCACAGGACGAGGTCGCGGGGCATGGGCGTTCTCCGGAATGGGGGCGCGGCGTCACCCCATCGGCATAGCCGCCGCCGCGCCAAACGCAAGGCCGCCCCGCGCGGTCGCGCTCACACGCCGTGCGCGTGGATGGTGTCGGCGCCGGCGATCTGCGGCAGCGCGGCGAGCGCGAGCTCGTCGGCGCGGGCCTCTTCGAGCAGCCATTCGCGGAAGGCCCTGACCTTGGCGCGCTCGGCGGTGTGCGCCGGGCACACGATCCAGTAGCCGAACTCCAGCGGCGCCACCAGCTTGAACGGGATCACCAGGCGTCCGGCGTGGATGTCGGGCAGCGCCAGCACCGGCAGACCGAGCGCCACGCCCTGGCCGTCGATCGCGGCCTCGATCGCCAGCGAGGCGTGGTTGAAGCGCGGCCCGCGGGCGGGGTCGACGCCCTCCACGTTGGCGACGCGCAGCCACTGCACCCAGTGCGACTCGGTCTCGAAGCCGTAGGGCGTCTCGTCGTGCAGCAGCGTGTGGTAGCGCAGGTCGTCGGGCGTCAGCAGCGGGTGCTCACCGGTCAGCAGCTGCGGACTGCACAGCGGCGTGACCTGCACCGAGAACAGCTTGGTGACGTGGTACTCGGGGTAGTGGCCGGTGCCGAAGCGGATCGCGACGTCGACGTCCTCGCGGCGGAAATCCATCGGATCGGTGGCGGAGGCGCGCTCGCCGGCGCGGCGCACGTCGAGCAGGTCGTTGCTCGCCGCGATGCGCATCTCGATCTCCGGGTGCCGGCTCATGAAGTTGTCGAGCCGCGGCACCAGCCACTTCACCGCGAACGACGGCGTCAGGCTCACCGTGAGGATGCCGGTCTCGTCCTGCGCGCGCGCGAGTTCGACGGCCTCGGCGAGGCAGTCGAAGCCCTGGCGCAGCAGCGGCAGGCAGGCGTGGGCGACCTCGGTGAGCGCCAGTGCACGGTTCATGCGCCGGAACAGCTGCACGCCGAGGTGCTCTTCGAGCGACTTGATCTGGTGGCTGATCGCCGCCGGGGTGACGAAGAGCTCCTCGGCGGCCTTGCTGAAGCTCAGGTGGCGCGCCGCGGCCTCGAAGGCGCGCAGTGCATTAAGGGGAGGAAGGCGGTAAGCCATGGCAGCCTCGAATGAATCCAGTTCATGTTGCAGTGAACAATAAATCAATTGAGAACGGCCGACACGGCACCCACAATCTGCACCGTATTGGAACGGCGACGCACTCAAAAAGTGCGCTCATCGTTAAGTGGATGTCCCGCTGAAGGCCCGCCCTGAATGTCTTGCCCAAAAAATGGGCAGTCGGCGGCAGGGCGCAACCGAGGGACATCCGAGGCAACCTACAGGTAGACATCATGTTCAAGTCGTTCGATCTCAATCCGGCTAGCAGTCATCTCGTCAACGCGGTCAGCTCGACCGGGTTGTTCATTCCCCAGGGCATGAGCCGCTTCGATACCGAAGTGCGGCAGTCGCTCGTCGCCCGTCTCGGCCGCTGGCTGCAGCGTCGCCAGCAGCGCCTGGAACTCGCGCGCCTCGACGACCGCATGCTCTCCGACATCGGCCTGAGCCGTGCCGATGCCCTGGCCGAGGCCCTCAAGCCGTGCTGGCGTGACTGAGCGTGCGCCGCGTTCGCGGCCCCTCGTCTCCACGCCATCGGCCGAGACCTGAACGCGCCCTCCGGGGCGCGTTCTGCTTTTCGGCATGCGGCGGCGTTTCCTGGCAATGCACGGCCCATGCCCTGGTGATCCAGGCGCTATGTTGCAGTGAACAAAAGCCTTTTGTCGCGCTTTGTTGCGTTGCAGCAAAATCGATTCATCCGGATGACGCAACAGGGGCCGGCGTGCGCGCGGGGCCCGGTGCTGCGCCGTGGTGATGCGGCCGGTGACGACCATCGCACCGATGCCGGCACGTGGCGTATTCCTGGCGGCGGGGCGGCTGGATGGCGGGGCGAACGCGTACGGCGGCGCGACCGGATGCCGTCCGGGCCGCGCACCTTAGAGGATCGGCTGGTGGAATCCCAGCGGGCAGGGTGGTCCCGATGCCCGGCGGTGCGCCGCCGCCGCCGATGGCTCACGGGGCAGGGTGGACCCGCGCGGTTGCCGCGGAGGATGGCCGCGGGCGGGCGACAGGGCGCGCCGTTGCCGATGGGCGGTGCGGCGGAGGCAGCCGGTGCGGAGGAGCGACTGGCCGCGCCCTCGCCGGGGCGCGGCCGGCTGCCGCGTCAATAGGCGACCGTGAAGCGCTGCCGGCGGTGGGCCGGCCGCTCCAGTTCGTCGAGCATCGCCACCGCGTAGTCTTCGAGCGAGATCGCGCTGTTGCCGGCGGCGTCGGTGAGCAGCCGGTCCCGGCCGAGCCGGAACGTCCCGGTGCGCCGGCCCGGGGCGATCGAGGCGGCCGGCGACAGCATCGTCCAGTCCAGGTCTTCGAGGCCCCTCAGCAGTTCGAGGGCATCGCGGGCGCCTTCGGCCGAGGCCTTCCACTGCGCGGGAAAGTCGGGGCTGTCGATCAGCAACCGCCCGGGCTCCGTTTCGAGGCTGCCCGCGCCGCCGACCACCAGCAGTCGGGGGACCCCGGCGGCCTGCACGGCACGCACGATGCTCCGGATGCCCTGCCGGTAGTAGTCCCGCACGTCCGCCTGCGCGTGGCCGCTGAAGGCGCTGAGCACGGCGTCATGACCGCGCAGCTGCCCGGCCAGCGCGTCCGCGTCGGGCACGTCCGCTTTAAGCGCGGTCAGCCGCGGCTCCGGTGCGAGTCTGTCGGGCCGGGTCACGAGTGCGGTGACCGCGTGCCCACGCGCGAGGGACTCGGCGCGCAGGGCCGAGCCGATGAAGCCGCTGGCCCCGATGATGGCAACTTTCATGTGCTGTTCTCCGAAAGGTGTGGATGTCGGTATCGCCATGCAAGCGCTTGCACGGGCGGCATCATCGGGCGCCCCATTGTTTGTAAAAAGGTGCACAATTGAAATTCATTGGAATTGATCCAGGAACAATCTGGGCATGGCGGACGCTGCGGCGGAAGATCTGAACCACATCCGCATCTTCGTGGCGGTCGCCGAGGCGGGCAGCTTCACGGCCGCCGCGGAACGCCTGGGGCTGGCGAAGGCGCAGGTGAGCCTGCAGGTCGCCCGGCTGGAGACGGCCCTCGGCGAGCGCCTGTTCAACCGCACCACGCGCAGGGTCGGCCTGACCGACGCCGGGCAGCGGCTGCTGGACGCCTGCGCGCCCCTGCTGCACGGGCTGCTCGCGGCGCTGGGCAGCGTCGGCGCCGGGGCGCCCGTCCTCAGCGGCCGGCTGCGGGTGAGCGCCACGGTGGACCACACCGTGCAGTTCCTGGCCGGGGTCGTCGCCGACTTCGCCGCGCAGCATCCGGCGCTGGAGATCGAACTGCGCTCGAGCGACCGGCTCGCCGACCTGGTCACGGAAGGGATCGACGTCGCGATCCGGATGGGCTGGCTGCGGGATTCGAGCCTCAGGGCCACGCCGCTCGGCGCGTTCGAGCAGGGCGTGGTGGCCGCGCCCGGCTACCTCGCGCAGCACGGCACGCCGGCGCATCCCGGCGAACTGGCCGCGCACCGCTGGATCGCCCTGACGCTGCTGCAGGCGCCGCTGACCTGGACCTTCACCCCCGCGGCCGGCGATGCGGTGACGGTGCGGATGCGCGCACGCCTGCGCACCGATTCGCCCGTCGCCTTGCGTGCCCTGCTCGTCGGTGGCGCCGGAGTCTCGGTCGTGAGCCTGCTGCAGGCGGCGGACGAACTGCGCGACGGCCGGCTGGTGCGGGTGCTGCCCGACTGGCGGCTGCCGCGCGGCGGCATCTTCGCCGTCTACCCGCCGGGGCGGCATCGCCCCGCCGCGGCGCGGGCGTTCGTCGCGTTCGTGCGCGAGCGGCTGTCGGGCGGGCCGCAGGACGGCGCGCCGTGAACGCGCGGCGGGTCAATCCTCGCCGCGGCGCAGCCCGTACTTCTTCAGCTTGTCGTAGAGCGTCTTGCGTGGCAGGCCGAGCGCCTCGCAGGCGGCCCCGACGCTGCCCTTGTGGCGTTCGAGCTCCTGCACGATCACCGCGCGCTCGAACGCCGCCACCTGCTCGGGCAGCGACAGCGTCGCGCCGCTGCCCGGCTGGTAGCCGTTGTCGACGAGCTGCCCGAGCACGAAGCGGTCGGCGGCGTTGGCGAGTTCACGCACGTTGCCGGGCCAGCGCTCGGCGAGCAGCCCGGCGAGCACCTCGGCGCTGATCGGTGGCGCCGGGCGGCGGTAGCGCTCGGCGGCGCGCAGCACGAAATGCTGGAACAGCGGGGCGATGTCCTCGCGCCGGTCGCGCAGCGGCGGGATCGTCAGCTTGATCACGTTCAGGCGGTAGTAGAGGTCGGCGCGGAAGCGCCCGGCATCGGCCTCGGTGCGCAGGTCGACCTTGGTTGCCGCGACCACGCGGATGTCGAAGGGGATCGCGCGGTTCGAGCCCAGCCGCTCGGCGCAGCGGTCCTGCAGCGCGCGCAGCACCTTCACCTGCAGGTTGAGCGGCATGCTCTCGATCTCGTCGAGGAACACGGTGCCGCCGTGCGCGTACTCCAGCTTGCCGATGCGCTTGCTCGACGCGCCGGTGAAGGCGCCGGCCTCGTGGCCGAACAGCTCGCTCTCGAAGATCGTCTCCGGGATCGCGCCGCAGTTGAGGGCGACGAAGGGCGCGTCGCGCCGGCTGCTCGCCCGGTGCAGGCTGCGCGCCACCACCTCCTTGCCGGCGCCGGTTTCGCCCTCGATCAGGATGTCGGCGCCGCTGTCGGCGAGGTCGGCGATCGCCGCGCGCAGGCGCACGATCGCCGGGCTGCGCCCGAGCAGCAGGATCTCGCTCGTGCGGCTCGCCTCGATCTCGGCGCGCAGGCGGCGGTTCTCGAGGGTCAGCGCACGCATCGCCAGCGCACGGCGCACGGTGTCGAGCAGGGTGTCGCGGCGATAGGGCTTTTCGAGGAAGTCGTAGGCGCCGTCGCGCATCGCCTGCACCGCGGTGGCGATGTCGCCGTGGCCGGTGACCAGCACCAGCGGCAGCTCGGCGTCGAACGCACGCACCCGCGCGAGCAGTGCGAGGCCGTCGAGGCCGGGCATGCGGATGTCGCTGACGACGATCCCCGGCCAGTCGCGGTCGAGCTGTTCGAGCGCCGCCTCGGCCGAGGTACAGGGGCGCACCGTCAGGCCCTCCAGCTCCAGCGTCTGCGCGCCCATCGCGAGCACGTGGGGTTCGTCGTCGACCAGCAGGATGGGGCCGGAGGCGTTCATCGGTGGGTTCCTCGCGTGCGGCGGGTCGGGGGCCGGGTGCGGTGCGCTGCCGCAGCGGCGGACGGCCTCATGGCGGCGGTGCCTGCGGCAGGTCGATGGTGAACAGCGCACCGCCGTCGGGGTGGTGCGTGGCGCGCAGCGTGCCGCCGAAGGCGTCGACGATGCCGTAGGAGATCGACAGCCCCAGCCCCAGCCCCTCACCGACCGGCTTGGTGGTGAAGAAGGGGTCGAACAGGCGTTCGAGGGCGTCGGGCGCGATGCCCGGCCCGGTGTCGCGCACGCCGATACGCGCGCGCGCGCCGTCGGCGTCGAGGGTGAGTTCGATGCGCCGCTCGGTGGCGTCGCGCAGGACGTCGCAGGCGTTCTTCAGCAGGTTGACCAGCACCTGTTCGAGCCGGATCGCGTTGCCGCGCAGCCACACCGGCTGCGGCGGCCGCGTGACCGTGAGTGCCACCTGGTCCTCGCGCAGGCGCGGCTCGATCAGCGCGATCGCGTTGGTGATCGAGCGGCCGAGTTCGACCGCCTCGACCTCGTCGCCGGTCTTGCGGGCGAAGCCGCGCAGCTGGCCGGTGAGCACGCTCATGCGGTCGGTGAGTTCGACCACGGTGGCGAGGTTGGTGCGCGCCTCGGCGTAGCGCTCGCGCTCGAGCAGCACCACGGCGTTGTCGGCGTAGCCGCGGATCGCCGCCAGCGGCTGGTTGAGCTCATGCACGAGGCCCGCCGACAACTGCCCCAGCGCGGCCAGCTTGCTCGCCTGGATCAGGTCGTTCTGGGCCCGCTGCAATTCGCGGGTGCGCTCGGCGACGCGCACTTCGAGCTCGTCACGCGCGCGGCGCAGCGTCTCCTCGACGCGTGCCTGGTAGTGCAGGCGGTCGCGCAGGCGGTGCCGGCGCTGGCGCCAGAAGAGGCCGAGCGAGAGCGCCACGGCAAGCGCCGAGCCGACGCCGAGCAGCGTGTAGCGCACGCGTTCGTCGACCGGCGCGAGCGGCGCCAGCACGTGCACGTGCCAGCCGGCCTCGTTCACCTGGCTGGTCTCGACCAGGTACCCGGTGGTGACGGTCGATCGGCGGCCGTCCGCCTCGGCGCGCGTCTCGCGCAGGCTGATGCTGCGCAGGGCACCGTCCAGCCAGCGCCCGTCGGCCAGCGGCAGCGGCTCCAGCGGCTGGTCGACGTACTGCCGCGCTGCCTCGATGCGCTCGCGCGCCGCGCGGCTCAGCGGCTGCAGCGTGCGGTAGCGCAGGTCCGCGCGGTTGGTGATGAACACCACGCCCTCGGCGTCGGTGACGATCACCGGCATGGCCGTCTGCGACCAGGAGTTCTCCACCCGGTCGCGGTCGATCTTCACCACGCACACACCAATCACCTGGCCGCGGTGGCGCACCGGGTACGAAAAGTAGAAGCCCGGCCGGTTCGAGGTGGTGCCGAGTGCGAAGTAGAGCCCGCTGCCCCCCGCGAGCGCGTTCTGGAAGTAGGGCCGGAAGCCGAAGTTCATGCCCACGAAGCTGACCGGCGTATCAGCGTTGCTGGCTGCGATGGTGAGCCCATCGGCTGCGATCACGTAGGTATCGGTAGCCTGCGCGGTGGTGTTGAATGCGCTCAGGCGCTGGTTCAGCGCCGCCCGCAGCGCGACGTCGTCGGGGGCGAGCAGGGCGCGGGTGACGCGCTCCTCCTGCGCCAGCAGGCGCGGCAGCACCGCGTAGGTTTCGAGCAGGCCCTGCAGGCTCGTGCCGTAGCGTTCGAGCGCGCGCTGGGCGTCCTCGCGCACCGTCGCGAGCGCCGCGGCGCGGCTGATCGCTGCGGCCTGCCACAGCACGCCGGCGAAGGCGAGCGCGAGCAGCACGCTGAGGGCGTAGGCGTGGCGGCGCTTCACCGGGCGAGCCCCGGCGCGAGCAGCAGCGCCAGCAGCGGCAGGGTGAGCATCGCCGCCGCCGTCTGCACGGTGACGATGGCCGCGGCGAGCGGGGCGTCACCGCCCATCTGCCGCGCCAGCACGTAGGCCGACGGCGCACCCGGCAGCGCCGCGAACAGCGTCAGCACGGCGCGCTCGAGCGGGGCGAGGCCGGCGACGGCGCTGCCCGCCCACACCAGTAGCGGCAGCCCCACCAGCTTGAGCGCCACCGCGGCACCGACCGCCGCGGCGCGGCCGCCGACGGCGGTGAGGCGCAGGCCCGCGCCCATCGTCAGCAGGCCGAGCGGCAGTGCGGCGCGGGAGAGGATGTCGAGCAGCCCGGCGCTGCCCCACGGCAGCCCCAGTTGCCCCAGGTTCAGCACGAGGCCGAGCGCGCAGGCGACGATCAGCGGGTTGCGCAGCACGGCGGCGGCGAGGTGCCACGGCGCCACGCGCCCCTGCGCGTGGGTGATCACCGCCACGCACAGCAGGTTGACCAGCGGCACCATGATCGCCAGCGCGAGCGCGGCGAGCGGCGCGCCCGCGCGCCCGAACAGCGCCGGCGTCGCGGCGAGGCCGACGTAGGTGTTGAGGCGGATCACCCCCTGGTAGACCGAGCCGAAGCCGGCACCGTCGGCGGCGAGCCACGGCCGCAGCGCGTAGGCGAGCGCGGTCATCAGCAGCTGGCTCACGACGATCACCGCGATGAGCGGGGCGAAGGCGTAGCCACCGAGGTCGGCGAGCGCGAGTTCCTTCAACAGCAGCGCCGGCAGCAGCAGGTAGTAGGCGAGCCGCTCGGCCGGCGGCCAGAACGCCGAGCCGGGGAAGTCGGCGCGGCGCAGCGCCTGGCCCAGCAGGATCAGGGCGAAGATCGGGCCGAGCGCAGCCGTGGCGGTGGCGAAGGACTGGGCGAGGTTCATCGCGGCAGCCTACTACAGGCACCGGCGCGAACGTCGCATTGCGCGAAGGCTTGCGTATGTCGCAATCTGGCTTGCGCCGGATGGCTGTCTATAGTTACCCGGACGTTGGGCCTGGGCCTCGTTTTTTCATAATACGGAATAACAGCGAAATCGATGGAACTCCACATTGTGGAATTTTGAAGTCATGAAGTTTTACCATTCGGCCGCCGCAGTTCCGCAGCCCTGAACACGAAGGGTTGTAGTCGGCCGATGTTGCGCTGGCGACATTTCATCTACCAAGGGAAGCCGTTCACGTGCACGCACCCGCGGGTGCGGCAGGTCAGCGGCGTTCGACAAGCCCACGCTCATGAGGTCAGTCATGGCTAGTGACAATTACAACGACATCGACCCGCAGGAAACCGCCGAGTGGCTGGCGGCGCTCGATGCGGTGGTGCAAACCGGCGGCAGCGAGCGCGCGCACTTTCTGATCGAGCAGTTGATCGAGAAGGCGCGGCTGAAGGGGGTGACGCTGCCCTACAGCGCCACCACGCCGTACGTGAGAACACGGTGCCGCTGGCGCAGCAGGCGCGCATTCCGGGTGACCAGGCGCTGGAGCACCGCATCCGCTCGTACACGCGCTGGAACGCCATGGCGA